>JAIVLN010000003.1 GCA_020524245.1 Rossellomorea aquimaris
AAGCTGTAAGCGTAGATTGAACCTTATAGTTTCATAGGAAAGGGGCTGACATCCGTCAGTCCCTTATTTGTTATTCTCTATGATCAACGGGTGGTTCAAAGCGTCATACTTCTTATCCTTGTTCTTCACTTCGTTGCCTTCACTGAATACGTCCTCAAAGAATCGGCTCGCAGGTTGGGCTAACGCTTTGTAATAATCACTGAACAAGCTCGCCGCATAATCCCCCAGCCATTTTTTCGGTAAAAGCTCTTCCGGCAAACCTGGGTCGACGAACAAGAACTTCCGGTATTCATGGACGAGCTTCGTACGCTCGACGAAACATTCTCCATCCGTCATTTCGCCTTTTTCGATCTTGTTCTTGTCCATGACGTATTTCTGACTATACGTCTTGATGAACTCATCATACTTCTCGTTGATGTCGTTCAAGTCCCAGCACTCTTCAACCAGCTTCTCGCTTTTATGAGGACCTTTATATTCCGAAACGAAGAAATGGACATAATCTTCAATGCCATACTTGTCGATCATCTGTTTCACTTGTTTTTCCTGCTTGTTCGGAGATATCCAAAAGCTGTTGGACAAGAGCCCAAACCCGCTCCACACAAGCTCTTTCCTTAACTCGTCCCGAATATGACGTTTCTCTTCCGGAATCGTGTACGTAAACATTCTCCACTGCCCGTCCCAGTTTTCCGGCTGCAGCTTGAAGATCCGTTTCGCCGCTTCTTCAATTCTTTGCACACCAGGGTCCGTCAAACGGTAATAGCTTTTGTTCCCTTTCCGTTCCGCAGTCACCCAGCCTTGTTTGTTCATTCTTGAAATCGCTGCGCGTACGGACTGCTCGTTATGTCCGAATTCTTTCAACAGCCGGATCAGACTGCCAATCCATATATCATTGCCGTAATGGCGAATATAATCTCCATATAACGTAAAAATCATCGAACGTGTGTTCAAACTGTTCTGCATGGTGCTCATCCTTTTCCGGTTCAATTCTCAATGATTTCTTTATGATACTAAATATCGTGTACCCTCTCAATGTTTCACTATATAACGGCGAAAAGGATGGCCACTTCGTTCCTATTATTCTCCCTTGAATTCAGGCGGACGCTTTTCACCGAATGCGACTAACGCTTCGACACGGTCCTTCGTCGGGATTGTCACTTCGTAGGCTTTCGCTTCGAGATTCAATCCTGTTTCGAGGTCAACATTCATTCCTTGCTTGATTGCATATTTCGCTTGCTTCAAGGCAATCGGACCGTTGCTTAGCATTCTTTCTGCCCATTGTTCTGCTGTTTCAATCAATCTGTCGAAAGAAACGACTTCATTGACGATACCATATTGGAGCGCTTCTTCGGATGATACTTTTTTCGCAGTCAAAATCAGTTCCATCGCTTTCGCCTGACCGATTAAGCGTGGCAAGCGCTGAGTACCGCCAGCACCCGGGATGATCGCCCATCCAAGCTCGGTCAAGCCCATCTTCGTATCTTCGACTGCAATCCGGAAATCACATGCCAATGCCAACTCGAATCCTCCACCGAACGCATAGCCGTTCATGACGGCAATCGTCGGCTGAGGCAGTTTATCGACTGCTGTAAAGACGTCTCTGATTTTTGTGACGTTACGGCGAACTTCGTTTTCTGTCAACGTCTTCCGCTCTTTCAAATCTGCACCTGCACTGAACGCTTTCTCCCCTGCACCTGTGAAGATGACGACTCTCGCTTCAGGGTTATGATGGATCTCTTCGACGACTTCGCCCAACTTTTTCAACGTATCGTAATTGAAGCAGTTGAGTACGTCCGGACGATTCAGTGTGACGTATGCAATATGATTCTTTACTTCATATAAAATGGATGACATGCTGATTCCTCCTAGTAAAAATTAGTCGTTGTATCCTTCTACGATTGCTGCAATTCCTTGGCCGACGCCGATGCACATTGTTGCGAGGCCGTACTGGGTCTTCTGCTTCCGCATCTCATGTAAAAGCGTTGTGAGAATACGCGCGCCGCTTGCTCCTAGCGGATGGCCGTAAGCGATCGCTCCTCCGTTCATGTTGACACGAGAAGGATCGAGCTCCAATTGACGGATACACTCAAGCGATTGGGAAGCGAATGCTTCATTCAACTCGATTAAGCCAAGGTCACTCGAAGAAAGACCAGCACGTTTCAACGCCTTACGTGAAGCATGGATCGGTCCGAGTCCCATGACGCGTGGCTCGAGACCTGCTGTTGCGGACGTTACGTATTTTGCCATCGGCTTCAATCCGAGCGCTTCCGCTTTTTCCTTGCTCATGATCAGAAGTGCTGATGCACCATCGTTGATCCCCGATGCATTTCCTGCTGTAATCGTCCCGTCTTTGAAAAGCGGTTTTAATGTGGAAAGCTTTTCAAGTGAGCTTGTCGGACGCGGATGCTCATCCGTATCAACGACAATTTCATTCCCTTTACGATCCTTATAGACCACTGGTACGATTTCGTCTTTCAGGCGACCTTCTTCCATTGCGCGTTTCGCCTTCATCTGGCTCTCATAAGCGAATTGATCCTGCTCTTCGCGGGAAATTCCGAAATCCTGCGCAACATTTTCCGCCGTTTCCGGCATGCTGTCTGTACCGAACTTTTCTTCAAGCGCTGGATTCACGAAGCGCCAGCCAATCGTCGTATCGAACATTTCCATATTGCCGCGCGGGAATTCTTTGTCCGGCTTCGCCATAACGAATGGTGCACGTGTCATGCTCTCCGTTCCACCCGCAATGAAAATATCTCCTTCATCCGCCATGATGGCACGCGCCGCATATGTGACCGCATCGAGCCCAGAACCGCAAAGACGGTTGATTGTCGTACCACCGACTTCGACCGGGAGATCTGCTAGGAGTGCGGACATTCTCGCGACGTTACGGTTTTCTTCCCCTGCACCATTCGCGTTTCCGAAAACGACTTCCTCGATTTGTTCCTTAGGAAGGTCCGGGTTCCTGTCTAGCAAGGCTTTAATAACGATGCTTCCGAGGTCATCCGGGCGGATATTCTTGAGTGCGCCTTTATAGCGACCGATCGGTGTGCGGACCGCATCAACGATAACAACTTCACGCATGTTATTCGCCTCCTTTATCACTGTAGTCATAAACACCCATGCCTGACTTGCGGCCAAGGCGTCCCGCTTTTACATATTTCACGAGCAGCGGGCAAGGTCGGTATTTTTCACCAAGTGTTTCATGTAAGTATTTCAAGTTGTTCAATCGTGTATCGAGTCCGACGAGATCCCCAAGCTCAAACGGTCCCATCGGATAATTAAGACCGAGCTTGATCGCTTTGTCGATTTCCTCGGGTGCGCCTACACCTTCTTGCAGCATGTAGAACGCTTCGTTTCCGACCAATGCACTGATTCGGCTCGTCACAAATCCAGGGAATTCATTCACCGTGACGGTCTCTTTCCCCATCTTAGCGGCGACTTCATTCGCGACTTTTACCGTATCTTCAGCAGTATCAAGTCCTTTGATGATTTCGATTAACGGCATCTTATGTACCGGATTGAAAAAGTGCATTGCGATTACTTTCCCAGGACGGTTCGTGAATGAAGCAATTTCCGTCGGGCTCATTGTAGATGTATTTGTTGCAAAATAGCAATGCTCCGGTGCATACTTGTCGATCGTTTCAAAGACGTTCTTCTTTATGTTGAGGTTTTCCGGTACCGCTTCAATCACCATGTCCGTTTTGGCGACCGTTTCTTCTAAGCTTGAAGAATAGCTCATGCGCTCCATGCTTTCATTCGCTGCTTCCTCAGTGATCTTGTTGCGTTGAACCCCTTTATCGAAGATGGCGTTGATTTCCGTTTTTGCACTAGCGAGCGCTTGTTCAGAAATGTCCACGAGTGTCGTATGATAACCACCGACCGCTGAAACGTAGGCGATTCCACGACCCATGACACCAGAACCGATGACTGTAATGTGCTTGATCATGCTCTTCCACTCCCTTATTGGACTTTTGTCCGATAATATTTAAACGTTAAAGCAATTCTTTTTTTCTAAAATGGAAGGCGAGCTACCTGAAAAGGTGCTCGCCTATTGGTTGATTATGGTTACACTCCGAACGGATTCAGCGGCTTGCCTCCAACATAGGAGATGACACTTTTTGTTTCTGTATATAGGTCGAGTGTTTCAATACAAAGCTCTCTTCCGAATCCAGATTGCTTGTAACCACCGAACGGCGTTCCAGGGAATGCGGAGAACGGTGAGTTGACCATCACTGTACCAGCTTTCAGCTTAGCAGCAACACGATTTGCTCGTGCGTGATCCGTTGTCCAGATTGCAGCTGCAAGTCCGAATACAGTATCGTTTGCAAGCTTCAGAACTTCTCTCTCGTCGCTGTACTTCATAACCACAACGACTGGTCCGAAGATCTCTTCTTGAGCGATCTTCATGTCGTTCGTTACATCAGTGATAACTGTAGGCAGGTACCAGTGTCCGTTTTCATAGCCGTCTACTTTTGCACGACCACCACCGACAAGCACTTTCGCGCCTTGTTTTTCAGCTTCTTTTACATAACCATCGATTACTTCCACCTGGCTTTCGCTGATGATGGAACCGACGTGAGTGCCTTGATCCATCGGGTTACCAAGGACTAACTTCTTCGTCTTCTCAACGAACTTTTCCATGAACTCATCATATACGTTTTCGTGTACGAACAGACGAGATCGTGCTTCACAAGATTGACCTGTGTTGTAGAAGATTCCGAATAGGGAACCGTCAACTGCTGCATCCATGTTCGCATCTTCAAATACGATGTTCGGAGACTTACCTCCAAGCTCAAGCGTTACGCGCTTCAATGTTTCAGAAGCTTTTGCCATGATGTCTTTACCTGTTCCTGTTTCACCTGTGAACGCTACCTTATCAACGCCAGGGTGTTCAACCAAGTGGTTACCTACTAGTGAACCAGGTCCAGTTACGATGTTCACGACACCTTCCGGAACGCCTGCTTCGTGGCAGATTTCCGTCAAGATGATCGCCGTAAGCGGCGTCAAGCTCGCTGGCTTCAATACGATCGAGTTACCTGCTGCGATTGCCGGAGCCACTTTCCAAGATGCCATCATCATCGGGTAGTTCCAAGGGATGATTTGTGCACAAACACCTAACGGCTCTTTCGTTTCAGTATTTGTAAAAGGTCCAGGCATGTTGTTCACATGTCCGCGGTGACCAACGATTGCACCAGCATAGAATTCGAAGTTTTCAACAGCTTGCATCACTTGTCCTTGAGCAGCTGACAATGACTTACCACTGTTCAAGACTTCAAGTTCAACCAATTCGTTGAAACGGCTGCGCATGATGGAAGCGATTTTGTTCAATACGCGTGCACGCTTTCCAACCGGATACTTCGGCCATTTTCCTTTTTCAAAAGCATTGCGTGCAGCTTCGACCGCTTTGTCGACGTCTTCCGTGCCTGCTTTTGCAACTTGAGCAAGAGTTTCACCAGTCGCTGGGTTGTACGTTGTGAACGTCTCACCAGATACGCTGTCGACTTGCTCTCCGTTGATGATCATCTTGTATGCGTCACGTTTCATCTCTACTGCAGTTTGTTGTTGTTCTTTCGTTGTACTCATTGATCAGTCACTCCTTCTAATTAATTTAGTTCTAACATTGATGCGTCTTCTGCTTCTTCTAATCTAACGCCCTTTGAATTCAGGCTTTCTTTTTTCCATAAAAGCTTTAACCCCTTCAGCGTGGTCTTCTGTCATACCCGCTGTGCGTTGAGCGTATGCTTCATTCTCGAGCATTTCGCTCAAGTCCGCATCCCAGCTCTTACGTAGGTAGCGCTTGATCAAACCGATCGCTTTTGTCGGTTTCTTCGCCAAGTTCTCTGCATATGCGGTTACTTCTTCCTCCCAGCTGTCCAATGGGATCACCTTGTTCGCCAGTCCAAGGTCTTTCGCCTCTTCAGCTGAAACCTTGTCCCCCATGACTGCGAGTTCAAGTGCCTTCGCATGCCCAACAAGTCTAGGAAGGTAGAACAAGTTGCCAGAGTCCGGTACGAGTCCGACGTTGATGAACGCCTCTATGAAACTCGCTTTCTCTGACATCAATCGGAAGTCACAAGCGAGCGCCAGACTCATGCCTGCTCCGGCTGCAACTCCATTGACCGCTGCAACGACTGGTTTTTCAAAGCTTGCGAGCTTTTCTACCATCGGGTTATATCTATTTCTTAAAATTTCCGCATGATCCGTATCCTCTTTGACCCCCGCCAAATCTTCTCCTGAACAAAACGCTTTTCCGTTACCGGTGATGACCAGGCATCGGACTTCTTGGTCTCTCTCTGCCTCTTTTAAAGCCTTGGTGATCTCGAAGTTCATCTGTTCGGTGAAGGCATTAAATTTGTCTGGTCGGTTCAGACGAAGCCAAGCAACATTGTTTTCCGTACGGTATTCAATCGTTTCAAACATCCTTCAACCGCTCCTTATTTCCCTTTGAATTGTGGTTTCCGTTTTTCAACGAACGCGCGCATGCCTTCTTTCTGGTCCTCTGATGAGAACAGCATGGAGAAGTTTTTACGCTCGAACTGCATCGCTTCATAAACGGAATGATCGACAGATTTGTTGACCGCTTCCTTTATCATACGGACAGACAACGGTGCTTGCTTCGCAATTTTACGAGCGAGTTTCATCGCTTCTTCAAATACGAGCTCAGGTGCGACTGTTCGGTTCACGACGCCATTTGCTTTCGCAAATTCCGCCGTCATATAGTCACCCGTCCAGAGCCATTCTAGTGCTTTTGCACGGCCCATCAGTTTCGTCAATCGGACCGTTCCGCCAGCCCCCGGCATGACGCCTAGGTTAATTTCAGGGAATCCGAACTGGGCATTTTCCGCTGCAACGATCAAATCACAGCTGAGCGCCAACTCGAATGCTCCACCGAGGCAATAACCGTTAACAGCGGCGATGATTGGCTTCTTCACCCAGGCGAGACGATCCCACTCAGCAAACTGGTTCAACAGCTCGAGGGAAATAGAATCGTCTTCAGCCATTTCATCAATATCAGCACCTGCAGCGAACACTTTCGGTCCGCCTGTCACGATCATAACCGCCACATCATCGTCACGATCCCACGCTTCCATCGTTTCAAGGATTTCTGTAACCATTTTACGGTTGAGTGCGTTCAAAACCTTCGGACGATCCAGTTGGATGACACCGACACCAGCTTCAGTCCATGTTTTAATGGTTTCTTTACTCACCATCGACTTCCTCACCGATCATCAGTGTTACCAAGTCACCTGCAAATCCCATGAGGTCCTTCCCAGAAGCTTTTGCTTCATCTGTTTTCATTGCTGCTTTCAAAGCATCGTGATCGTCGTAATACATTTCACATAGAAGGTGATAGTCGCTTCCTCCCATTGGTGAACCTACGATTTTCGTCACTTCCATTTTGCGAAGTCCGGGTATCTTAGCTGTAATTGGTGAATGTGTGTTGAAATAGTGCTCGTCGAATTCTTCTTTGTTTTCAGGATTTCTGTAAAGTGCGATTAATTTTACCATTAAATAAACACCCTTTCTTATTCGTCACCAATGTTGGCGACGGGTTTCATAGCTTCAAATGGATTTTTACAGCTTCTGCAATAGAGAATGCAGCGGCACGCGGTCGGGCCGAACAGATTCTCCATCGTGGTATAGACTGACCCGCAATACGGGCACGGGATCTCCCACGGTTCTCCTGGTGTATGATTGGCAGGAGGAGGCGATATTCCGAATTGCTTCAATTGCTCTTTCCCTTGATCAGTGATTCGGTCTGTCGTCCAGATCGGTTTGGATGGGAAAATGACTTCCACTTCCTCGATGCCGTCTACTTCGATGACGGCATTGACAATGTCGCGTTGGATGATGTCGAGGGCCGGGCATCCCGTAAATGTCGGTAAAACCGATACTATTGCTTTGGATCCGTCCACGTCGACCTTTTCCACCATTCCAAGATCACGGATGCTGACAGAATCAATTTCAGGGTCTGTGACACTTTGAAGCACTTGATAAACCGTCTCTACCACTTGTTTCGATTCGATTCCGGTCATCGTAATCCTCCTCTCAATCTTAAAATCTAATATTTTTTGCAAAATTCACTCCCTTTCCGCGGGCGAACCGCGAGCCTCCTCGCTCACTAGCCAAATCCATGAATTTATGGTCGCTGTGGGGTCTCGCCTGGCTCGCTTTTCCCGCAGGAGTGTCGTGAATTTTGCTTCAAAATAATACAATCTTTAAAGTAAAACTACCAAGCTACCTTAGGATTCGTTTCATACACTTCCGAAAGTGTTTCCAATGCTTGCGTAAGATCTTCTGTATGTTCTCCCTGACGGCCGTTTCCTTTTGTCATACCTAGCTCGCCTGGGAAATCAGCTCCGATTTGTTCGAATGTCTTTTTCATATGGTCGAGCCATTTTGTGCGCATTGTTTCTTCGCTCGCAATGTACCCTTTCTCAGCCATCTCTTCTGCCATCGGTCCGAGTGACAGGACTCCGCCCATCTCGTTCCAACAACGCTCTACCGCAGCTGTCATACGGCGCTTCGCTTCATCTGTACTCGTCATCAATTGCTTGAACCAAGTCTCCCAGTGCATCAGGTGATATTGAAGCTCGATGCTCACTTTTTTCGCAGTATCACTGAGAGGTTCATAGCTTGATTGTCTCAGAGAATCCATGCGGAACTTTTTATGGATAGAATAGAAGTAGTTACGGACAACCGCGAACGCCCAATCGTATTGAGGCTGCTCAAGGTACGTCCCTTCCCCGTTCTTCTCCTCTAAAAGGACTGCGTTACGGAACTTCTCAGGTGATCTCAAGTGCGAAAGTTCGTCTGCGTCCCCTTCTCCCAACTCTTCTAAAAGGTGATAATACTTTGCTGCGTGCCCCATCATGTCCTGGTTGATAGAAGAGTATGCAACATCCTCTTCGATGTGTGGTGCAAGACCGAGCCACTCAGACCCGCGGTATGCCAGAATGAAATCATCATCAGCAAGTGTGTAGAGAAGCTCAACCAATGCTTTGTCTTGTGCCATTACTTGGATCCTCCCTTGCTTTTGCTGCTACTGAGCAGGTTCTTTTCAGTGAATTGCTCTTGTTGGTATTTGCGCCACTTTTTCTTCAGGTAGCCGTACCCTTTCGTTTCACGGTAATCCTTATCGTCCAGTCGCTTCAGCATTTCTTTCTCTTCCTGTGTCATGACACGGACGTTATCACGCTTCACAACCCAGATGTCGGCAACCGGTTCACGGCGGAAGAAGTTTTCACGAGCCATGATGAGTGCCATTTCTTCATTCGGTGCTAATAGACTGAATTGATGTTGCAGTGGACTTTTATCTGTTTTTTTACTGAATACTTCATAGACGCTATAGAAGCCGTCTTTCTCTTTTTCACTCAATGGTTTTCCTCCTCCTCCGGTTATATTGCTTTCGCTGCAGGGTTCAATGCTTCGCGCACCCAACGGTTGTTTTCGTAAGAAGTTTTACGAAGCTCTAGTCGTTCTTTCGATTGAGGTCCGTTCCCCGTAACGATTTCCTTGAATTCGTTCCAGTCTGGATCCTGGTAGACCCATAGACCTTGTTCTTCGTCGAAGTGAATCGTCTCGTCTGGAATCGTCAAGCCAAGAGACCAGATTCGTGGTACATATTTCGTAAAGAATTCTTGGCGAAGTTCTTCGTTCGTCTTTTCACGGATTTTATAGCGCATATTCTTGTCTACATGAGAAGTCGATGCGTTCTCTTTGCTTTTCGGTCCGAAGAACATGAGAAGTGCTGTCCACCAACGATTCAGTGCATCTTGTAAAAGTTCGCGTTGCTCAGGTGTACCTTCTGCTAAAGCCATGATGATACTCTCACCATGCTGCGCGTGGAAGACTTCTTCTGCACAGATTCGCTTCAATGCTCTCGCATATGGACCGTATGAAGAATTCAGCATCATGCTTTGGGAAATGATTGCTGCACCGTCAACGAGCCATGCGATGATACCAGCGTCGCCCCATGTAGGCGCTTTCATATGAAACACATTGTGGAACTTCAGTTTTCCTGAGAACAAGTTCTGCATGATGTCTTCGCGGTTCATGTCTAGTGGTTCCATCAGGTCTTCCGCTACGCGGAGTAGTAACTGCCCGTGGCCCATCTCATCTTGAACCTTTGCCATGATGGCAAGTTTACGGTGCAATGTCGGTGCCTTCGGAACCCATTCCTTTTCTGGAAGCGCTCCCATAATTTCGCTGATTCCATGCATTGAGATTAGACGAATCAACGATTGACGGTAATCATCTGGCATCCAGTCGTTCGGTTCGATCTTCTCACCAGCGTCGATACGCGCAAGGAAATGCTCGTATTTTTCTTCTTCTGTTAACTGGTCGAACGATGTTTCGATAGTCATCTATTATCACCTTCCGAGTATTACGTTTATTTAACGTCATTATAGAATATCGTTATAATTAATTCAATGATTTTTACCCCATATTCTGAAAAGTACTACTTCTGTAGGGCTTCTTCTTTCCTTAAATCCACCACTCGTACGGCTTTTCCTTCTGAACGGGGAACCGTATTCGGCTTCTGGATATCCACATCGATGGAAACGAGGCAGTTCGTTTTGATCGTGTGCTGAATCTTGCTCTTCAAACCATCCAACATAAGGTGAGATATGTCTTGAGAGCATTCGTCGAACACCCTTTCACTGACTTCAACTTGTAAAACGACCTGATCCATCGTACCCTTCTTCTTCAATTGAATTTGATAATGTGGAACGATTTCTTCCAGCTGTAAAAGGCAGTTTTCAATTTCAGACGGGAAGACATTCACACCGCGGATGATGAGCATGTCATCGATTCGTCCTTTCACGCGGGACATACGAATTGATGTGCGTCCACATTTACACGCCTCACGATTGATTGCAGCGATATCACCAGTACGATAACGGATGATTGGCAAAGCTTCTTTCGTTAAGCTAGTGAAAACGAGTTCGCCATATTCTCCATCTGGAAGCGGTTGAAGCGTTTCTGGATCGATGACTTCTGCATAAAAATGATCGTCTGCGATATGTAGTCCGTCCTGTGCTTCATGGCATTCAATGGAAACCCCGGGTCCAATGATTTCACTCAATCCATAAATGTCGACCGCCTTGATATTGAGCTTCTCTTCAAGCGTCTGTCGCATCTCCTCTGACCAAGGTTCAGCACCGAAGATCCCGTATTTCAAACTCGTATTTCTCGGGTCTTTCCCCATCTTTTCCATCGTTTCGGCAATGTTGAGAATGTAGGATGGTGTCCCACAGATGACCTGTGGTTTAAAATCTTCAATCAGTAGGATTTGTCGGTGTGTATTTCCGCCTGAAACCGGAACAGTCGCCATACCAAGCTGCTCAGAACCGTAATGAAGCCCAAGTCCACCCGTGAAGAGACCGTACCCGTATGCGTTATGAAGAACATTGCCCGGTTCCCCACCCGCAGCGGCAATCGATCGTGCAACGACTTCGCTGAACAACTCGATATCACTTTTCGTATACCCGACAACAGTCGGTTTTCCACTCGTACCTGATGAAGCATGGAGACGTACGATCTCCTTCTGATCTACCGCAAAAAGACCAAATGGATAGTGATCACGCAAGTCCTGTTTCTTCGTAAACGGAAGCTTTTTCAAATCTTCTAAACTATTGATTTCTTCTGGTGTGATGTTTGAATCTTCAAACTTCTTTTTATAAAAAGGGACCTTCTCATACACAGTCTGTGCCGTTTTCTTCAAGCGTTCGAGTTGCAACTGCTCCTTTTCCTCGACACCGATCGTTTCCTTCTCGACATTGTAAATCACTGCTTCCCCTCCTCTGAAATATAACGGAAATAAATCGAACTCCTATAAATATGATATATAAAAAGCTTATAAGGAAAGCGCTTTCTTGTCAACGAAGTGCTCATCAGTACCTGGTACGCTCGAAGAATCCTTGCCAACAAAGGGATCGCAAACGGTGCCAGGTACCAATTCAGAACCGTTGGACGACAACGGTTTCTAATCCGTACCTGGCACTCCCACACGAGCTGACACTGCGAGAAGCATAAAAAAACTCCCTTCAATGAGGGAGATTTAGTAGTACGGATAAGGGTAATACGGATATGGTTGGTAGTATGGAACGAGTGACAGCGCTGCTAGACCCGCAAGTGGTAAAACCAATCCCCCGAATCGGCGGAATCTCGGCTGTCGATACCCTTGATCTCTCATTTGTCCATAGGATTCCGGCTCCATCATTTCCGGTACGAGCAGTTCCACCTTATCTTTCTTCACGTCCATGATGATTGCATCAAATTGTTTACCGTCTTTCGTTTCGACGAGGACATGATACTTCATATATTCCTTACATTTTTCATACATGTGTTTGTGTTTCGCTCGATCTTCTTCTTTCGGTTGATTCCTTTGGCTCGTCGAATTTGTCGGTCGTTTTTGTTCAGACATCATCATCACTCCTTTCTCACATAACCATGATATTCACCTATAGGAGGGATGTGCCTAATTCATACAAAAAGACGGCCCACGATAGGCCGCCTCCATTTTAGTTAGCTTTTAATGAACTAAATCCAAGAACTGTTCCCTTGTGATCTTTCCAAGGTAGTGACCGATATCCAAATCACGGATCGCTTTCTCAATTTCCTCTCGATCATATTTCACACCGATTAAGCGGGACTCGATCTCTTCTACATCACCGACGCCGAAGAAGTCGCCATAGATTTTACAATGTTGGATCGTATTCTTCTCAACATCCAATCGGATATCAAGCTGTCCTGCCCCTTCAAACCGGTGAGAATGCTTCACGTTGAACTTAGGCGATTTTCCATAATTCCAATCCCAGTTCTGATAGCGCTCCTCGGAAATCTTATGGATATTCTTCCAATCTTCCTCCGTCAGCGTATAATACGGAATATCCTCTTGCTCCTCGAACAGATATTTCAATAGGGTTTCTCTGAATTGTTCTGCGGTCATATCTTCATCCAGGTGCTCACGAATGTTCGTCACTCGACTCCGAATGGACTTGATTCCCTTCGACTTGATCTTGTCCATGTTCACATTCAATGCAGAAACGACGTTCTCAATTTCAGAGTCAAACATGAGCGTCCCATGACTGAACATGCGCCCTTTCGTCGAGAACTGAGCATTTCCGGAGATCTTTTTCCCATCTACTAAAATGTCGTTCCGTCCGCTGAGCTCAGCAGGCACACCTAAACGATGCAGCGCTTTGACAACTGGGTCAGTGAACTTCTTGAAATCGTGAAAGCTGTTGCCATCATCCTTCGTTATGAAACTAAAGTTCAAGTTTCCGAGGTCATGATAAACCGCTCCTCCGCCTGATAGTCGACGGACGACATGTATGCCATGTTCCCTCACATAATCGGAGTTGATTTCTTCAACCGTATTCTGGTTTTTTCCAATGATGATGGACGGTTCATTAATGTAGAACAGTAAGTAAGTATCATTGATATCAAGGTGTTTCAAGGCGTATTCTTCTATCGCCAAATTGATTCTTGGATCTGTAATGTTGTTGTTATCAATAAATAAGAGCATATTCGTTTCCTCCTCTATATTTTTTCTCCGTCCCACACATAACCACTTTTTGCAAGGGTCACAGGACCGTCGAACGTTTCTTCCGCTTCTGTCACGAGCTGGTCGAGATCACCAAAATGAGGCAGATGGGTCAAGACGAGTTGACGAACATTCGATTCCTTCGCGAGAATTCCCGCTTCTTCACTCGTCGTATGGCCGATGCTCGCTCCGTCCATCCCTTTATACAGATTGGATTCCATCAACAAGAGATCCGCCCCACGGAAAAAGTCGAAAAACTCCTCCTGATAACTTGTATCTGCGGAATAGACGATTGTGTGATCCTGACCTTCGATCCGCATCGCATAACATGGGACAGGATGCTTCGTTTGTAAAAACGAAATTTTAAACGGACCAATTGTAATCGGAACGGCCGGGTTATACTCTTCACCGACCGTGAATCCTTTATAGGAAAGTCTCTGGAATTCTCCTTCATTGAAACGATGCCCGTAAATCGGAAGCTCAGGCAACTTGGAGCCAGTGTGTGATTTGACGAGCCGCGCAAATTGTAGTGGACCGATATCTGCGATGTGGTCATGATGATAATGAGACAAAATGACAGCATCCAAATCCTCAACATCTATGTAAGCTTGCAGTTGGGAAAGCACCCCACTCCCGCAATCCACGAGCAAGTTGAAGCCATCTTCCTGTAATAAGTATCCTGATGTCGCTTCGAGCTTTCTCGGAAAGCCGCCCCAGCAACCGACTATTGTGACTTTCACTTAGATCACCTCTCACTTTTCCTCTATTGTATAGAAACTCAGACTTATGTTCTAGTATGCCGCTGCTTCTCATTCGAAATCGTTTATATTCTTTGTTAATGTGGAACATAATAACTATGTTTTCAGAAGGGAGCTGGAATAGACAATGAAAGTACTCGTTGCAGGAGCAAACGGAGGTACAGGTCGAAGCATCATTCAACGATTAGCTGAAAATGGACATGAGCCGGTGGCTATGATCCGTGACATTACACAATCTGCTGAACTCGAACAGTTAGGAGCGAAAGAAACAGCGCTCGCCAATCTGGAAGACGAGGTGGACCATGCTGTTGAAGGCTGCGATGCAATCATTTTCGCTGCAGGTTCAGGATCCAAGACCGGACCCGAAAAAACGATCACGGTCGATCAAGAAGGTGCCATCAAATTGATTGAAAGTGCTGAAAGATTAGGTGTGAAACGCTTCGTCATGCTCAGTACAGTCGGTGCCGACAATCCTGAATATGGTTCGGACGAAATGAAGCATTATTTCGAGGCAAAAGGAAAAGCAGATGATGCACTCCGAAACAGTTCTCTCGAATATACGATCGTAAGACCAGGAAGACTTTCTTATGGTGCTGGTAACGGTCAGATCCGTGCAGCAGAGAAACTGGACAATTATGAAGGAGAGATTCCTCGTGAAGACGTTGCACAAGTGATGGTTGAATCGTTGAATCTTAAGAACACATACGGTAAAACGTTCGAAATCCTTTCCGGCGAAAAAAGCATTCCAGATGCGTTGAAAGCTATATAATAATGAAAGCGGCCCATTTCGGGCCGCTTCTTTCATTCATTTTCCCTATATTTACGTTCACTTGAGGAGTCGTCTTTCGATTTCTCCTTTTTCTTTTCCTCTTTTATTTCTTCCCTATGATCCTCAGTTGGTATTGGATCGACTGTCTCGTCTTCATGAAGTGTATGATCTGGTTCTTTCTCCTTCTTTTTATCAGTTGGCATGAATAATACCTCCTTTTAACCCCTCATTTCCGTTTTGGAATGTTTTAAAACTTGGGAAACCAAAGGAATAACTCCGAAATTTGGGACCTTGAATGCTGTCTTGTGGAAGATTCGTCTCCGCTTGTGGAACTTTTAGCTTCTCTTGGGGAACTTCTGCTCTGACTTGTGGAACTTTCACCTCCTCTTGTGGAACTTTTGCTCTGACTTGGGGAAAACAGCACTTTTTTACTACAAAAAAGAGTCCCACTCAATCGGTGGGACTCCTCCTCATTTATGCCAACTTGTAGACGCGTGCTTCGTATGGTTTCAACGTCAACTCTTCGAGTGCATGATCTCGAACTTCGTAGTTGGAAATCAACAGCTCAGGGTTGCTCACATCAATACCGGCTGGGAGCTTGAAAACAGGCTTCTCGCCACTGAAGTTCGTAATGACGAGCAACTTCTCATCACCCAACGTTCTTGTATACGCGTAGATTTGCTCATCGTCTTCCAGTATCAATTCGTAATCGCCGTAAACGACGATTTCATGCTGCTTCCTCAACTGGATCAAACGTTTGTAGTACGAGTAAACGGAGTTTGGATCATTTACTTGCTGCTCCGCATTGATGTCTTTGTAATTCGGATTCACTTTGATCCACGGTTCAGCATTACTGAAACCAGCGTTCGTCCCACTGTTCCACTGCATCGGTGTACGTGCATTGTCACGGCCTTTTGCACGAATCGCTTCCATAATCATCTCTGGATCTTCATTTCCGTTCTCGACAACGTCGCGGTAGAAGTTATGGATTTCAACATCCTTATAATCTTCCAAACGCTCGAATGCGACGTTCGTCATGCCAAGCTCTTGCCCTTGATAAACGTAAGGCGTTCCTTGCATCATATGAAGCCATGTCGCGAGCATCTTCGCAGACTCTTCATGAAACTTCCCATCATCCGCAAAACGGGAAACCGACCGTGGTTGATCGTGATTTTCCAGGTAAAGGCTATTCCAGCCGTTCCCTTCCTGCATCGCGAGCTGCCACTTCGTCATGATCTTTTTCAAATCCGTCAGTTTCCAATCCGGATTGATCTTCCACTTGCCAAGATGGCTTCCAGGCGTACTGTCGACATCCATGTGTTCGAATTGAAACAACATACTGCAGATCCCATCTTCTTCATTCGTAAAACGAACGCCATCCTCTGGTGTGACCATCGGTGTTTCACCGACCGTCATCACATCATAGTGATCGAGCACTTTCTCATTCATTTCTCTCATGAATTCCATGAATCGAGGACCGTTCACAAAGTGCTCTCCGCCCCACTGGTACTTGCTGTCTGTTGTCACTTCCGCATCCGGGAGACCTGGCGTTTTCGAAATGACATTGATGACGTCCATACGGAATCCGTCAATGCCTTTATCGAGCCAGAACTTCATCAAATCATACACTTCTTCACGAAGCTTCGGGTTCTCCCAGTTGAGATCCGGCTGCTTTTTCGTAAATAAGTGCAGGTAATATTCTTCTGTCGCCTCATCATACTGCCAGGCGGAACCGCTAAAGAACGATACCCAGTTGTTCGGTTCTTTGCCATCCTTACCTGGACGCCAAATGTAGTAATCACGGTAAGGATTGTCCTTCGATTTTCGAGATTCTGCGAACCAGGCGTGCTCATCAGACGAATGGTTCACGACGAGATCCATCACGAGCTTTAAGCCGCGATTGTGCATTTCTTCTAACAGGCGATCCCAATCTTCCATCGTTCCGAATTCGTCCATAATTGCACGGTAATTAGAAATATCATAGCCATTATCGTCATTTGGAGATTCATAGACTGGAGATAACCAGACGACGTCGACACCTAAGTCCTTCAGGTAATCCAATTTTTCAATGATGCCATTCAAGTCTCCGATACCGTCATTGTTGCTGTCGTTGAAGCTACGAGGATAGATTTGATAAACGACACTTTCTTTCCACCATTGTTTCGCCATAATTGCCTCCTTAGTTGTAAGGGGCTCAAGCGACTGGGCACTTGAGCTAGACTGTTATTTTTCTGTAACTACTCTTTCACCGCTCCAGATGTTAGTCCGGAAACGATTCGTCGCTGGAACAAGAGTACCATGATGACGAGTGGTACGGTTACGACGACGGTTGCGGCTGAAATTTCACCCCAAGGAATTGTGAACTGTCCCTGGAACATCGCGATTCCGACAGGTACCGTCTTATACGCTTCCTCCGTATTCAACACGAGTGCGAATAGGAACTCGTTCCATGCTGCAATGAATACGAGGATGGCTGTTGTAAAAATACCGGGCACCGCCAATGGAAGGATGACCCTCCAATACGTTTGCATGATGCTCGCACCGTCGATCTTCGCTGCTTCTTCCAGGTCGAAGGGAATCTTCCGGAAGAACGTCACCAATATCCAAATCGATAACGGTAAAGTGATCGTTGTATAAGGAATGATCAGCCCAATATAACTATTGGTTAGACCGAGATTTTTCAAAATGATATAGATCGGTGAAATCGTCGCTACTTGCGGGAACATCGACACGGACAAAACAAGCCCGAGGATGATCGTCTTCCCTTTGAATTGCATGCGTGCAATCGCGTAAGCTGCAAATGATGCGATGAACACCGTATAGATCGTCGTCACACCCGAGACAATCAGACTATTTTTCAAATACACTAAAAACGGATGGTTCACAAAGACCGATTCATAGTTTTTGAACGTCGGATCTGAAGTATAGGGAATGAATGCTTTCTCACCGAATAATTCAGATACCGGCTTGAACGAACTGATCAGAATCCATAAGAATGGAAACATCACGAGAAAAATAAATACGAATAAACCTATATAGAATAATGGTCCAGCTTTCTTCTGCATTCAACTCACCCTTTCCCTTCCTTTATTTCTTATCATCCAACAGATCTCTGCCAAGTAATGAAATGTAGATGATCGAGATGATCGCCACACAAATGAACACGACAACGGATAATGCGGAACCTTCACCGAAGTTCGATTGCGCAATCATGACCTTGTAGGCGAGGAGGGAAATGGTTTCCGTTGAATTGGCTGGTCCTCCACCCGTCAATACGAAAATCAGGTCGAAAACACGGAACGCATCCAAAGTACGGAATAATAACGCAACGAGTATGCTCGTTTTCAACAATGGCAGTGTGATGGTGAAAAATTGCTTCAACTTGCCCGCACCATCGATGGCTGCAGCTTCATACAAGCTACGCGGGATCGTCTGAAGACCTGCCAACAGCAACAACGCCATATACGGTGTCGTCTTCCATACGTCTGCGAATATAACCGAGAACATCGCTCCGGTATCATTTGTGAGAAGGGTCGCCATTCGATTGACAAGACCAATTTCTTCAAATACTTTTGCTACGATTCCGTTCTGACCATCATATAGAAACTTCCACATCAATGCCGCTACAACCGTAGGAATCGCCCATGGAATCAGAATTGACGCACGAACCAATCCTCTTCCGAAGAAGGCTTTGTTGATGAGTAATGCAATCAAAAGACCGAGAACCAATTCAAAAGCGACCGAAACGACTGTAAAGACAACGGTGTTCCAGATCGACATCCACATACGTTTATCGGTCAGATTTTTCGCGTAGTGGTCAAAGCCAATGAAGTTCGGCTTGATGACGGACTCAGCAAGTGCGGAACTCAGTCCTTTTACACCGTTTGGGTCTTCCAAGTTTTCCAGTGCCTTGAGTTCCTTTTCAACAGAACTTAATTTTTTCTGGATTTCCTGAGCTCGATCTTTGTCAACTTCGATCATCCGTTCTTTAGAGCCGACTTTTTCGAAGTTCATGAGCTTTTCATCAATGGCTTCATAACGTTCAGCGATTTTTTCATCTTCTAAAAGGGTACTGTTCAGTTGGTTAAGATTTTCTTTTACCGAAGTCAATGTTTCTTCATTTTGTCCTTCGGCTTTTCTCAATTCCTTATCGATTGCACCTTGCAAGAACGGATAGTTATCCAAATACCGCTTCAAATCCAGCTGATAATCGGTATGTACCTCTGATTTCGTCGGATTGTTGAGCCTGAGGTCGAACATCGAAAAGTAAAAAGATTGGATGACCGGCCAAATTGCAATGACGAGGATCAAAAGTAAAGAAGGTGCAATGAGTAAATAGGCGATGGATTTTTCGGATAGTTTTCTTTTTTTCTTAGGCTTTGAAGTGTTTTCGCTCAACCGTTCTTCACACCTTTCAAAGATAGAGGCTGACCTGAAAAGCATTCAGTCAGCCTCATATAATTTTCGTTATTGCATTGCTTCTTCGATTTTTGTCTGCATGTTCTGTGCTGCTTCTTCAGCTGTCACTTTTCCTGTAATCGCTTTAGAAATTTCAATCTGGATGATCTCAGAGATTTCAGGATAGTTCGGTACAACTGGTCTTGAAACAGCATTGTCGAGCGCATTGACGAAACCTTCTTCTTTAAAGAACGGGTTCGCTTCTAACACTTCCTCATCATCAAATAGGGATGGAATTGTTGGTGCAAGTCCACCATGGATCGCCGAAATCTTTTGCCCTTCAGGTCCAGTCATGAACTTCAAGAACTCCCAAGCTTCTTTAGGATGCTCCGAGTAAGCGTTGATTGCACTCATCCAACCGCCTAATGCTGCCGCTGAACCTGCATCACCTTCTGGTAGTGGCGCTACTCCTACGTTACCAACGATTTCAGATTGCTCTTTGTCATTTGCCAACGCATATTGATATGGCCAGTTACGGATGAAAGGAGATTCTCCTTCAATGAATGAAGTATGAGATTCAGGCTCAGTGAATGTTGTAATGTTTTCTGGAACAAAGCCAGCATTCGCTACCTCAACCATTTTCTTGATCCCTTTGATTGCTTCCGGACTATTGACGACGACTTCTCCATTTTCATCAACAATTTGTCCACCGTAAGAAGCGATATACTCAACAGCGTTCGTCACAAGACCTTCATATTGCTTCGCTTGCATCAAGTAACCGAACTTCGTGTTTTTCTCACCTTGAAGTTCTCCTGCTTTCGTCAGCAACTCATCCCACGTTTTCGGTACATTTCCTTCTTCCACAATATCTGTACGGTAAAACAACATTCCTGCATCGATGAACTTCGGCATAGCCCATTGCTTACCATTAAAGTTTGCAGCGCTTACAGCACCTTCGTTGTATTCACTTAATTCAATTCCATCTTTTTGGATGAAACGGTCTAGAGCCATCACATAACCAGCTTGTGCGAATTCTGCTGGCCAAACGACATCAAGGTCCATCACGTCGATTTCACTTGATTTTCCGTTTAAAGATGTTACGTACGCATCGTGTTGTGCACCGGAATCTGACGGCATTTCACGGAATTCAACATTGATGTTCGGGTGTTTTTCTTCAAAAGCTTCAATGATCTTGTCTGTCGCTTTAGTCGCATCCATTCCTCTTGCATAGACAATCGTCACTTGTTCCTCAGAATCATTCTTTTCGTCTTCATTTCCACCTTCGCCACTTTCGCTATCAGAACTACAAGCTGCTAGTACAAGGACGAAAACGAGCATCAGTGAAAATAGGCTTGTCCATTTTACATTACGCATAAATAAATCCTCCCCTAATTCTTGTTATTGGAATCGATTCCACAATCGTGTAAAAAGAAACTTGGTTATACCAAGGATCTGTTAAACTATTCAACTGGTTTTCTATCAAGTCGTTTCGCGAATGATGAGTTCAAACGGTAATTCCACCCGTCGTGCATCCCCCATCTTTTTGGATTTGATTTGTTGGATCATGAGTTCCATCGCGGTCTTTCCGAGCCTGTCAATCGGTTGTTTCACCGTCGTCAGTCCCATTAATTCCGCAATTGGTTGATCATCAAATCCGATGACAGCCAAGTCTTCCGGAACCCGGTAACCGTTCTTCCTCGCCTCATGAATGAGTCCTGCTGCGACTTCATCACTTCCGGTGAAGATTGCGGTTGGCCGGTCCTTTTGGTGATGGATGCGATAAAAGAGCCTTTTACCGCCTTCAACAGTGAACTGATCTGAAAACATCCATTCCGGTCTAATTTTGAGATTAGCTTGCTGCATCGCCTTTATGTATCCTTCTTGGCGGTCTTTGGAAACCCTGCTGATTCCAGGCTCCGAACTACAGTAGACAATCACTTCATGTCCACGATCAATCAAGTGCTTCGTTCCGATATACCCGCCCATGACTTGGTCAAGATGGGCAATGGGAACTCGAGCGGAATAATCGTAATCATTGCAAAGGACAATGGGACCATACAATAAGTAAGGCTCGATTTCAGACCATGGGTTTTCCATCGAAGTAAGAATCAAACCATCAATCTGCTTCCCCTTTAAAATTTGCATGTAATTCAATTCTTGTTGTTTGTTATATCTGGTTTGACAAAGCAAAAGTTGAAAGCCTTCTTCCACTGCAACCTCTTCCATCGTTTCAACCAGTTGGCTGAAAAATGGATTGGTCAGTCGTGGCACATACACTGCGATCGTTTCCGTACTCTGTTTCCTCAATTTCTGAGCGTTGGAGTTCGGTACGTACTTCAATTCAAGCATCGCCTGCTCGACGAGTTTCTTTTTATCCTCGCTCACATAGGGATGTTGGTTGATGACTCTCGATACAGTCGTACGTGAAAGCCCAGCGCGCTTCGCTACATCTGATATCGTTGCCATTTGGATATCCTACGTATAGGATGCGCCTCCCTTCGAATGGAATCGATTTCATGTAATCTATGAAATCGTTTTCATAGTCCGATTATAGTGAATCTTGAAAGCGTTGACAACCCATCTCTACAAATTTTTTTAGAAGTTTTCTGAATAATCTGCAGAGTGGTGCCAGGTACCGATTGGCAACCCTTGATACACATGGGTTTATGATCTGTACCTGGCACCGTTCTCAAACCGTTGATAGATCTGGTTACAAAAAAAGTGCCAGGCACCATGCCTGACACTTGATCTATTATTCTTCTTTCATCCTGACGAGTGGGGTGATCTCCCCTTCATGGAGAATCCAGAGCTGGTGCAATGCACGGGTACATCCAACATACATGAGCTTCGCATCAAAATCATTCAACGGATAATGCTTGGCATCTGCATCGATCATCACGACTGCATCAAATTCGAGTCCCTTCGTCATATACACGGGCATGATCGATATTCCGCCTCGGTACTCGGATTGATCTGCTGTAATGAGCGTTGCTTCTACGCCTTCGTTTATCAAACTTTCATGCAAATCTGCACAAGATTTTGCCGTCCTTCCTACTATTGCAATGCTTTGGAAATCGGCTTTTTCAATCTGCTTTAATAGACGAATCACTTCTGACGTCCGTTCTCCACTCTTGATTCGTACTTCTTTCACTGGTTCTCCGCTTCGGAAAACCGGTTTTGCCAGTCCGGCTGTATGTTTCATATTTTCTAAGATTCGGTTCGCGTACTCTATGATTTCATAGGTGGAACGATAGCTTCTTTCCAACTGGACGTATTTACTTGGTCTTTCATCAAACACATCCATGAATTCCTCCCATCGGTCGATGCCTTTATACGCGTGAATACCTTGCGAGATATCTCCTAAAATCGTAAATGAATCTTCCATTGCTATCGACTTCAACACTTCTATATGAAAAGGTGAAACGTCTTGTGCTTCATCAATCACCACGTGCTGATACGTAAACTGCTTCTCTTTACCGAAAAGCTTCTGATGAATCCACAGTATTGCAGGGAGGTCTTCAGCAGCGACTTCTTTCTTTCCTAACCGCTTTCTCGTCTCTGCCACCACTTGATTTGGCAGGTATTTTTGAACCGGTTCTGCATACTCAGGCGCGTTCGTTTTCTTAAACAATTCCTTGTAAAAAGAGAATGCATCATAGTCCGGCCACGCCTTCATATAGGTTCTCAGTTTTTGATTAGCTATTTTCTTCCGTTCTTTCCGCTCATGGGGCAGTTGGTTTTCCACCTGTTGTTGGATCCAAGATTTCAATCGTTTCATGATACGGTTACGTCGCACACTTACCGCAAACAGCTGCTGTTCCTCATACCATTTTTTAATGATCGCGCCTGTCAGCTTACACCCATCCCATAACACGAGATCGCCATCTGGCACGAGGTTCTTCTCATACTTCAAAAAAGCTTCTTCCATGGCCTGATGATATTTAAGAGAACCTTTCAACTTTCCAGGCTCCATCCCATGCTCTACAATGATCCCTTTTTCAAAATACGATTCCATAAGACTGCTATCGTCGATGACCTTGAACGTTCCACCGAGAATCTCTTTCGCCCATTCAGCGAATGTCGTTTGTTGGATACCTCCTACCCCAAGCTCAGGCAATACGTTTGAAATATAATCCAAAAACATCCGGTTAGGTGCAAAAATAATCATTTCACCTGCGGTAAGTGTATCCCTGTAATGGTATAAAAGATACGCTAAGCGATGGAGCGCAACCGTCGTTTTTCCAGAACCGGCCACTCCCTGGATGATTAAAGGCTGATTTTTTTCCGCTCGTATAATGTGATTCTGCTCAGCCTGAATTGTCGATACGATATCCCGAAGCCGATTATCTTTCCGGTCCCCTAATCGGTAAACAAGGAATTCATCCGTACCACCCGATTCGTGGCTACCTTTCACATATGTATCGACTACACGCTGCAACTTACGGTTCCGGATGACGACGTTCCGTTTCAGATGGATATCTCCTTCAACTGTTCCCTCAGGAGAAATGTAATAGATGTCTTCCTCTCCCCCGCTGAACGAGTAGAAAAGACTTGCAACCGGTGCCCGCCAATCAATGACAAGCAAGTCGTTCGTCTCACCTTTAGAGACACCTACTTTTCCGATACACAGTTCATCGGGATTTTCTTTTCCCTCTTCGTGAAAATCGAGTCTCCCAAAATACGGCTCTTCCTTTGCAATTCTTAGGTTTTGCCTTGTTTGCTCACGACTGTCATCGATCGCCTGCTCCGTAATGTCCTCACCGTAATAGCGTGGGGTTTTTTCCAACCGTGTCAATTGATCTTCAATCTCTGCAGCGATTTGTTCGAGTTGCTGCTTCTCCACTTCAAAGGCACTTTGAATCTTCTTACTCAAGATCAGTTACCTCCTCTGCTGAATTTGTCCTGTAAAAAAGAGACAGAGTACAGATTTTACCAAATATCCGAGACAAGAACAATCACAATTTGTCATCTGAGCTATAATTTCGGATTCTGGGCTATAATTTCCGAAACTGGTCTATAATCATCCTTCCCCCTCGATAAAAAAACAAAGGACACGTGCGTGCCCTTTGTTTACGGTCGGACGTAGAGCTCTGCTTCCATTCTCTCGCTCACTTGGTGTAGTGCTTCGAGCGATGAAACATCTCCGTCCAGCAATGGAATATAAATTTTGTCTTGAGCAAACGTACGATTGATCCACTCAAGGTACTCTTTCTCCTGCTCCATCCGCTTTTGGAAAAACGAGCTCGTCTCCTCTTTTGGTAAAAGCTTATTGACGACAAGCGTCCGGACATCGATATCATGCTTTTTCAAAGTCTGGACAGCTTTTTCAGTCTCGACGATCGGAAGGCGCTCCGGATTCAGCACAAAGACATATTCCGTCTGCCGCTCATCCAGCAAAACTTCACGGACTGCAGAAAACCGCTCCTTTCTTTTATGAAGGATGTCGTAAATGGGATCCTCGACAGGTTCGCCGTCCTCCATCCAGGCGGAGTAATTTTCGTTCATGCTTTGCCTTCGCTTCAGCATACCGTCGATCCACGCTCCCATCAATTCCGGTAACGTCAGTAAACGTATTGTATGACCCGTTGGCGCTGTATCAAACACGATCGTATCGAACGCCGCTTTTTCATCAAGTATGATGGAGACGAGACGATCAAATAACGCCGCTTCATCCGCACCAGGCGAGCCAGCCGCGAGGTCGATCTGTCTATGGGCCTCTTCCACCATTTTCGATTTGACGAGCCCTTTCAGATTTTTCTTTACCCCGTCTAAATAGCGCTTCGTTTCTTCATCCGGATCAATTTCAATCGCCCAAAGATTGTCCGTCAATGTTTGTGGCTTTCCTGACAACGGCTTTTGAAAAATATCCCCGACATTATGCGCCGGGTCCGTCGAGACGAGCAATGTCCGGTTTCCCTGTTTCGCCAGAGTCAAAGCGAATGCTGAAGCGGAGGTCGATTTTCCGACACCGCCTTTTCCTCCGAAAAACACGATCTTTTTATTCAATATCTTTTTCAATGGACAACACTACCCTTCTGTTCAGCAACAACGTATGCCTTCTAACGGTGATTTTTCCATACCCATCCGCAAGTGCCACTCATGAAATCTTTCAATGATGACCGGATAGATTTCAAGCGTATAATAGGAAACAGGATTCGGTATTCCTAACAGCTCTGATACGCATAACAGCAGGAATAGATCATCCTCGTCCCTCAGCTCTCTTTTAATTTCGGTTTTATGTGGATGGCTTAAGATCTCATCGTACATTTCAATCAACTTCTTGATTGACCACTTTTTTTCAGTCATCTTCCAACACCCAATTCTTGTTGTATATTCTCCACAAGAGTCTCACTTGAATGAGAGGTCCGGTTCATCCAATGTCCGTTCAGAAATACAGCACCTCTTCTTGAACCCCAGAATGTATTCTTGATCATTGTGGTAAAACCGATCTTCCGGCTTCTCAACTGTCGGAACATATAATCCATGATGGAAATCGTATTACGTGGATCGACATAAGTGACATCGATCCGGTCACCGAACTGTTCAGCTATTCGCTGATACAATTTGCCGGTTTCTCTCATTTCACGAATGTCTTCTTCGAACTGATCGCTCATACTGATGAACCCGTCACCAGAAACGCCGCCACATCAGCCTCCACCGACTTCCGGCCAGACACGGATAATCAATAGCTCGTCCTTCATGAATCGTCCCTCCTTTTTGGTAAAAAAAGAAGGCCGGAATCCCCGACCTTCTTTAATTGTTATGCGGACTTATCAATGTCAGAAGGTGACTGTTTCTTTGTAAGAATCGTCATAGCCTCAAGAATGATCCAGATCGCAAAGCCAAGGATGGCTGCTCCGAAAACGAACAACAACATGTTGGCATCCGCATCGCCCAGACCCGACCATTCAAATACGACTTGCTTCGTCATGGCCCACACCGTCATGAAAATGAGGAAGACCATCGGAATGAACGTCGGCATGAAGTTCCGTCCTTGTTGCTTCAACCAGATTGAAATGAGCAATAAGCTGATTCCAGCTAAAAGTTGGTTAGATGTACCAAATAATGGCCAGAGCAAGTATCCACCAGAACCGAATCCGTTCGGTCCTTCCGGTAAAAGAACCAATGCCGCACTCGTACCAACAGCAATCGTCGTTGCAACATGTGCCTTCGTAAGGGCAGGTACATTATATTCCGTACCGAGCTCGGAAATGATGTAACGCATCAATCGGACGGATGTATCAAGTGAAGTCGCTGCAAAACTGATGACGATGACCGCTACGATCGTCGCACCAATCTCTACCGGAATACCGATTCCTGCTGCCAGTAAACCGGCACCATTGATGAAGTTCCCTAATCCACCACTGCTTGCTGCAGCAAAACTGCTATAGGCCGCGGTGAAATCTGCCCCAGTTGCAAACAGCGTCGTTACCGCGATGATTGCGAGTAGTGCAAGCATCCCTTCACCAACTGCACCCGCATAACCGACAAAGCGAGCGTCGGTTTCCTTGTCCAATTGCTTTGAGGACGTACCCGAGGATACGAGACCGTGGAAGCCTGAAATTGCTCCACAGGCGATTGTGATGAACAACAGCGGAAAGATCGACATTTCAGCATTTGGATTTGTCGCTGGCGCTGTTATTGTCGGATGCGCAATCAATACACCAGAGTATAACATCAATAGTCCGATGACCAATTGGTGTGAGTTAATATAATCACGCGGTTGGAGCAACTTCCATACTGGTAAAGTCGAAGCGATATACACGTAGACCATCAACACGATGATCCAGACGAAAAAGGCCATCGACACGCCGTTCAAACCGAACATGACCGTCGTTTCCGCTCCACCGAACCATTTCACAAGGTCTACTTGAAGGGCAGGCACTTTTGAAGCCAGAACTGCAGCTCCATACATGAATGCTAGTGCGATGATCGAAGGCAACAGCATGCTGCCTTTCTTTTTGTATACAGAATATCCAATCCAGATCGCTAACGGGATTTGGATGAAAATCGATAATACAGAAGCCGGGAATTTAACGAAGAGGTTCGCAATTGCCCAGGCAAATACTGCATTTACCATTAATACAAGAATAAGAATGATGAATAAGAACAATACTTTCGCACGTTTTCCAATGAGTTTGCTTGCAATCGTCCCAACAGATTGTCCTTTGTTTCGAACAGATAAAACGAGCGTGCCGAAGTCATGGACACCCGCTGCAAAAACCGTTCCAAGGATGACCCACAGAACTGCAGGAAGCCAGCCCCAATAGACCGCAATTGCCGGACCGATAATGGGTGCAGCACCTGCTACGGAACTATAGTGATGTCCCCATAGGACAAAACGGTTCGTAGGAACAAAATCGACACCGTCTTTGTATTTGTGCGCAGGTGTCACATAATTCGGATCCAATTTGAAGATTCGATCCGCAATATACTTTGAATAGAACCGATAACCCAACAAAAAAATGGAAATTCCAACTAAAGCCAACACTAAACTATTCATTTCGCCTACCCCTCCCATTCACTAATTAACATCAATAGTACGGAATACTGAAAACACTGTCAATTATAATTAAAGAAAATTCAGAATGTTAGGATGGTTAAAAAAATAAAGTAGAACAAACGATGGATTTTTGTAGTACATTGTAATTATTAGTAGAAAATTAAGAGGGGGTATTTAGATTGATTTCTAGAGCGATCATCGTCAGGGATAATAAAATCCTTATGGTCAAACAACATGTTCAAAGAGGATCAATTGTCTGGAATTTTCCAGGTGGTGGTGTCGACCAAAATGAAACACCAGAAGAAGCATGTATCCGAGAGGTTAAAGAAGAAACCGGATATGATATTCGAATCACCTCTCTATTCTCAAAGTTCAAAGGAAAATACACATATTTAGCAGAGGTGACAGGTGGCAAATTGAATTTGGATCAAACCAATCCTGACAATGATGATATTATCGATCTTCAATGGGTCTCATTGGATGATGTGGAAAAATTCGATTCATACACATTGCCATTTGTTAAGAAGCTATTAGATATGGACAAAAATTAGAGAAGGCTGGCCATGTTGGCCAGCCTTTAAAATTAAATTATGGTAGTGTAACTGTTTTTGTTTCAGTAGTTGTCTCTTCACTAGTTTCAGTTTCAACATCTGCTTCAACGTCTGTTGTTTCTTCTTCTTCAACTTCTGTTTCTTCAGTTGTTTCAACATCTGTCTCAGGAGTTTCAACGTTTACCATTACAGCAGAGTTTTCAGAAGCATGAGCTTTAGCAGTTTCGTTTGCATTTACATGTGCCATTGCTTCAGCTTTATTTACGTCAGAAAGGTTTACTTGAGCATCTTCTTCAGTTGCTTCGTCTTCTTCTACAGCGTCTTCTTCAGTTGTTGCTTCGTCTTCTTCTACTGCGTCTTCTTCAGTTGTTGCTTCATCTTCTTCTACTGCGTCTTCTTCTGTTGTTGCTTCATCTTCTTCTACTGCATCTTCTTCTGTTGTTTCTTGGTCTTCAGTGTCTACTTCTTCATCAGAATCAGCATCTTCGTCAGTTTCAGCATCTTCTTCAGATTCTACATCGTCATCTTCTGTTTTTGCTTCAACGTCTGTTTCAACAGTTGGTTCTTCTGATTCTGAGCTTTCCTCTGTGTTCGTTTCTGGAGCTACAGACAATTGTACGGCAGAGTTTGCTGCTGCATGTTCCTTAGCATTTTCACTTGCATGATAAGCTGCAGAGTTTTTCTTGTTTTCTTCAGAAGGATTTACTTTCTCTTCAGTAGCATCTTCATCTGTTTCTATATCTGTTTCTATATCTGTTTCTACATCTTCTTCTACAGCATCTTCATTCGTTTCTGTGTTCTCTTCTGTGTTCTCTTCTGTTTTTGCTTCCGTTGTAGCATCTGTTTCTGTCGTTTCCTCTTCAGAAGATTCTACATCCGATTCAGTTCCTGCATGGACTGCTGAGTTTTCTGCTGCATGTTCCTTAGCAGTTTCACTAGCATTTACATGACCTTGTGAATTTGCCTTGTTTTCAGCAGAAGGATTCATTTTTTCCTTTTTCTCTGCTTCAACTTTTACGTCATCTTTTGCTTGAACTTCATCTTGAGCTTGGACTTTAACTTCTGCTTTTCCTTTACCAGCTGCTTCTACATCGTTAACTCCAAAGAAAGCTCCTACTGAAAGCGCACCTGCAAATACAAAAGATTTCACTACCATTTTTCCGTTTACTCGTACCATCTAAATCTCTCCTTCATCTCATTTATAATCGCTTGTTTTTTACACATTTTGAGAAAGAAGGTTTGATTTTGGTGGTGGTGAAGGAGGTGCATTGGTCCACTGATTGTGTGCTCTTCGATATTCCATTAAGAAGTCACCCTCAAGTGTGACCAACGGACCGTCCCTTTGTAAAAGTAAACCATACAAGGTAAAGCTATTTCCGGAATTTGTAGAATGGCCATCTCCATTTCCTGTTGTTTTGGATAAATGTGTCGTTGGATTTGACGGTATCACAACAGGAGCATCTTTCCCTGGTTGATTCGTTGGTAGAGGCTGTGAATGATCTTTTTTAATTGGTTGGTCTTTTTCAGTAGCTTTTTCTTCTACTTGTTTTATTACCGGCTGCGGTTTTACCTTGGCTGTACCTTCGTTCGTTTCCTGAACTGGTACAGGTGTTGAAGGTTTACTTTTCGCTAGATTGTTATCACGTGCTTTATGTATTTTCGATCCTTTTGAATCAGTTCCAACTTTAACTTTTCTCTGATCTCCACCTTTGTTTGCCTTAGGAGCATCATGAGGTGTATCAGATTTATTCGAAGGTCCAGTTTTCGGCTTATTAGAAGTGCTGTCCTTTTGTTCAGTTGGCTGACTTTGTCGGGCTTGATCAGGTCGCTTATCACCTGCAACAGGATTAGCATTTTCATTCGGTTGATTTATATCAGATTTTTTGGAACGAGTAACATCATTGGCTTTTGCCTCAGTAGATACTTCTTCCCCTTTTTCACTTGAAGCCTGTTCTTCAGCAGGTGGATCTTCAGGCTTTCCCTGACCAGCATGATCGTTCGCGAAAACTTCCGACGGAACGAAAAGACATGCAGCCGTGATAACCCCTTTAACAATCAGGGTTCTTATACGCACATACTTCACCCCCTTTCGCATCTTCTATAATGTTCTACATTTTTAGACAAATTGTGTCCGTTCAAAAAAAAGTACCAGGTACCTTTTTAGAAAGCTTTGTAAATCAACATTTCCCAGAGGTGCCTGGCACTAGTGTATTTATTTTACAGCATTGACGGCATTATAGGCATTTACGTATCCTGCTCCTACTTCATGGAGCTCATAACCTGGCATTGCATCAGCTGTGTTCACCATCGTGTTCAAAATGTCATCTGGTGTCAATGAAGGATTCGCTTCAAGCATCAATGCCGCTACACCGGAAATGTGTGGCGTCGCCATGCTTGTACCACTTGATGTCGTATAGTATGGCAGGTGTTCCGGCGCAATATAATTGATGTCTGTCATCGTGCCAAGTGTGTTCATAACAAGACCCGTCGAAGACTTCGTTGCGACGATATCGACACCTGGTGCCGTGATATCAGGGTGTACGACGTCATCACCAGGAATTCCTCTTGAAGAGAAGTCTGCGAGTTTCTTATCCTTTGTACCTGCCGCTACTGAAATAACCCAAGGAGCAGCAGAGTAAGGATTTAGTGTATCGTTGTCCGGACCTTCGTTACCCGCTGCAAACGAAACGAACATGCCTGCATCATGTGCTTTTTTACTTGCTACGTTAATTGGGTCATTCGGTGAATAATCACCCGTCGTACCCCAGCTGTTGCTGATGATATTGATTCCGTATTCTTCTTGATGTTCCAGTACATAATCGAAAGCTTCCAAAGCCCAAAGTACGCTGATCGCTTCACCCGTACCGAGTCCAACTAGCTTTGCATCAGGTGCAACCCCTTTATAGAGACCGTCACTCGCTGTACCTAGACCCGCAATCGTACCAGCCACATGGGTACCATGACCAGAAGAAGTGTCTGTGTTCAAGACGTTTTCTTGATAAAGTGCAGATCCACCAGAGAAGATGCTACCTGCAATAAACTTTACATTTTGTACGACCTTATCACCAAAAGGAAGATCTTGATGAGTCGCGTCGATACCGCTATCGATTACCGCAACTGTTGTACCTTTTCCAGTGTATCCGAGATCGTTCCATACTTTTTCAACACCAATCAATTGTCGCGAGTCACGGAGTTTATATTCCAATTGTTTATTGTAATAAAGTGAAGTAGCGTTGATTCCATTCGTTATTATCGATTCAACTTCCACTGCTGTCCCTTGAACAGCTACCATCGGAAGATTTTTGTAAGTCTTCGTCACTAACCCTAAGTCTTTCAAATTCTGTACTTGAGAGCTTGTCGGCATAGTCGGATACGTGACAACCGCCTCAACCGTAAACATGCTTCCTGCAGAATTCAGTACATTGGATAACGTTTCACCCACTTCGATGGATGAAGCCTTTGCTTGATTGTTGGATTGAGCTGCAAAAAACAACCCGACAATCATTGCCAAACTTAGGATGATTGAACTGAGTTTCTTCATTTTCTTCCTCCCCAAAATGTCTAAATTATCTTACACCTATCATTTTCTTGGAAAAGGAAGATCTCCACAATCGAGCATTCGACATAAATTTTAAGTAGGTCCAAATCGCAGAATGATAGTACCGAGGATGTATAGGATACTGTAAAAAACCTACAGATTTTAGGTATTCTAAGTTTTTTTGTTCGTAGAACTCTTTTAAAGTTTGTTGTTGATTTTATAATTGGTATTTAAAGTAACAGAAGCGCAAGGCGGCGACTCCAGCGGGAAAAGCAACAGCTGAAGACCCCACAGAACGAGGAACGAGGTCGAGGAGGCTGAAGCGTTGCCCGCGGAAAGCGTCCGCCTGAAGCTGTTCAAAAAGATATCAGCCCCAAACAAAAAAATCCCCCTCCATCCAGAGGGGAACTCTCCATTAATCGATCAACCCTTTTTCCTTAAGAAAGTCGATTGCGACTTGTTTTGGATCTTCATTATCAATGTCGACCTTCGCATTCATCTGTGCCATTTCTTCAGATGAGATCTTACCTTCTAACTCTTTCATCACCTTTTCGACATCCGGGAACTTATCCAATGCCTCCTGGCGAATTAATGGTGCTGCAAAATATGGAGGGAAGAAGTTTTTGTCATCTTCCAATGTCTTTAAATTGAATCTAGGGATACGTCCATCTGTTGAAAAGGCTGTGATAATATCCACTTCTCCGTCTTTTACAGCCTTGTACATCAGGTTCGGATCCAGACTTTCCTTGCTTTTGAAATTAAAGTCATAAACTTTAGCGAACGGATCATAACCATCTGCACGTTCGTAAAATTCTGGAGGCGCACCGAAAATGAGTTGATTCGACTTCGGTGCCATTTCAGAAATCGTTTTGACCCCAATTTTATTGTATGTTTCTTCTGTCATTGCAATTGCATAGTTGTTTTCGAATCCGAGTGGCGGTAACCATACAATATCCTTTTCCTCTTTATAACCTTTTTTCGTTGCCTCATAAACCTCTTCCGGTGATTGATCCGGATTGTATTCTTTCTTCAATACAGCTAGGTATCCAGTTCCAGAATACTCGACGTACATATCGATGTCTCCGCCTTCCATCGCTTTTGTCAAGACATCGACCTCTCCAAGCGCTTCTTTCACCTGGACATCATAATCGGTATTTCCTTTAATATATTCAGCAAGGATATGTGGCAGAATGTATTGCTCAGTCCACTTTTTACCCGAGATAACAAGCGTGTCATCGCCAGCTCCTCCATTTCCACCGCATCCTGCGATGATTAAAATCAACATAAAAAACGGGATTAACGTTTTCTTCAACATGAAATCCTCCTAGTCAGATTTTTTAAGTCCTTTTGGTGTGACGATTTTTTCGATACCTTTCAAAATCGTATCAAAGAATATGGCTAAAGCAGCTGCAGGCACTGCCCCTGCTAAAACCAGTTCGTTATTCAATGTACTCAAGCCACGATAGATGACATCTCCTAGTCCACCTGCACCGATGAAGGTCGCTAGTGTGGCGACACCGATTGTCAAGACAGTTGCAGTCCGGATTCCTGCCATGATGACTGGCAGCGCGAGGGGCAATTCAATTTTCCATAGTATTTGCGAGGATGTCATCCCCATACCTTTCCCTGCTTGAATCAGTGCATCATCTACACCGACAATTCCTGTATATGTATTACGCAGAATCGGCAACAACGCATAAACCATCAACGCGATAATTGCTGGAGTGCTCCCAATCCCAAAGACGGGCAGCAAGAAACCGAATAACGCTAAGCTCGGAATCGTTTGAAAAACAGCTGTTATTCCAATGACGAATTCAGCTATTTTCTTCAATCTTGAAATGAAGATTCCGAGTGGGACCGAAATCAGGATACCAATCAGAATCGAGACAAACGATAAATAGAGATGTTCTTGCATGGCCGTCAAAATTGTTGGCCATCTTGAAATAAACGTGTCAATGAATGTTGTCCACTCCAACGGAGTCCCCCCTTCCTAAACGAGTTGTTTCATTCCAGCCAAACCTCGCATCATACTTGATCGGGTAATCAAGCCGACCAGACGCTCGTCTTCTACAACTGGAATCGTCTTTACCTCATGTTTTGCGAACATTTCTGCGATATCTGTATAGGATGTTTCCACCGTAGCATACTGCTTTACTGGGACCATGATGTCCTGTACTTTTTTGGACTCATCGCCATAATGATCTTCCAATACATCAAGCTCCAGTACACCTTCCAGTTCGGCTTTTTCATTCGTTACCATCAAGCTGTCGACCGTGTAGCTTTTCATGATGTTCAAAGCTTCAGCTAATCCACGATTCGCTTTGACAGTCGCAACCTTTGAAAGCATTAATGAACGGGCTGTCTTTCCGCCCATCTCCTTGTTAATGCGCTCTTCTCCGATGAACTCTTCAACGAACTGATTAGCTGGGTGTCGCAAGATTTGATCGGGTGTATCCAACTGGATGATCTGACCTTCATGCATGATGGCAATCCGGTCGGCGATTTTTAACGCTTCATCCATATCGTGCGTGACGAATACGATTGTTTTCTGGATACTGTTCTGCAATGCCACGAGTTCATCCTGTAACTGCTCTCGGCTGATCGGGTCCAATGCACTGAACGGTTCATCCATCAGGACGACTGGCGGCTCTGCTGCTAAGGCCCGTATGACCCCGATTCGTTGTTGTTGTCCTCCACTCAATTCAGATGGATATCGTTTCTTGAACACATCCGGCTCCAGACCCACCAGCTCCAATAGCTCGTCCACCCTACGTACGTATTTGTCTTTCGACCATCCTTTCAATTTCGGCACGAGGGCAACATTCTCTTCGATGGTCATATGCGGAAATAGACCGATCTGTTGGATGACATAACCGATGTTTCTTCTCAGTTCTACCGGATTTTGATTCTTGATATCCTTTCCATCTACTAAAATATCTCCACTGCTTGGTTCCAATAGTCGATTGATCATCTTCATAGTCGTTGTCTTTCCGCAACCACTCGGACCTATTAACGTGACCAATTCTCCTTTATGTATGTGAAGGTTAATGTTCTTCAACGCTTGGAATCCATCAGGAAAGGTTTTGCTCACTTCCTTGAATTCAATCATTCTTCTAACCCCCTTTATCTAATTCTTTTTTACCATCATTATAGAATACCCTCTGTACTATTTAATAAACACCCTCCCCTGAAATTCAAGCATCCTGCTTACCACATGTTTATATATGGAAGTGACAGGGTAATTTGGTTTAGAGATAAAATTGTCGAAAAGAAAGGTTGAGTCGTATGTTATCAAGGTTTAAATTGAAGAAATCACTAAGAAAGCACAACAATCAGAAGGGATACATCAAAATCCTGCTTGCGACTTTCCTCGTCTTTTTCTTCATACTCCTTACAGGTGGGATTACTGGTTTCGCGTTCATCCAGAGTGCTCCGAACTTGACAGAAGAACAATTGAAGCATGCGCAGTCTTCAGCGATTTATGACATGAACGGAAATAAAGTTGCAGACCTGGCAGGAAGCGAACATCGCATTCTAGTAGATATTGAAAACGTGCCTGAACACGTCAAACAAGCTTTTCTAGCTGTTGAAGATGTTCGATTCAAGGAACATTTCGGGATCGACGTCAAACGGATTGCCGGTGCTGCCTTATCGAACATCCAGGAAGGCTGGGGAGCTGAAGGTGGAAGCACCATCACACAACAAGTCGTGAAGAATACATATTTATCCCCAGAAAAAACGATCAAGCGGAAAATCCAGGAAGCTTATCTATCTATTAAAATGGAACGCAAGTATTCGAAAGACGAAATCCTGGAAATGTACTTGAACAAAATCTACTTTGGACATGGCGCCTATGGCATCGGTGCAGCTGCTGATGTATACTTTGACAAGCATGTTGATGAGCTGACGGTTGCTGAAGCCGCTTTGCTGGCTGGTCTTCCACAAAGACCAAGTGGTTATGATCCTACTAAGCATCCAGAACGAGCACTCGAGAGAAGAAACCTTGTCCTCTCCCTTATGGAAAAGCACGATTTTATAACGAAAGCAGAGAATAAAGAAGCTACTGCAACCAAGTTGGAAAACATCCTGCATAAGAAATCAGATGAATCCATCTATCAGTCATACATCGACTATGTGTTGGACGAATTGAAAGAAAAAGGGATCAAGGAAAGCGAACTCTATACAGGTGGTTTGAAAATTCACACAACATTAGACCCTAAAGCCCAAACGCATACGGAAAACATGCTTCGGAAAAATGATGTCATCCCGTATCCAAATGATCAATTCAAAGCAGGCGTAGTCCTCTTGGATACGAAAACAGGTGCTATACGGGCAATTGGTGGTAATCGAAACAGTGCAGAGGAACAAATCAAGCGTGGTTTCAACTTTGCTACGGATATCAAAAGACAACCCGGTTCGACGATTAAGCCGATTTTAGATTATGGACCGGCAATTGAATTCGAAAAATGGTCAACCTACCATCAGATTGAAGATGAAGAACTTGAAATAGACGGAAAAGAGTTTAAGAACTGGGACGAAGAGTACCACGGAATGGTTTCCATGAGAGAAGCCATCATCCATTCCTATAACATTCCTGCAATCAAGACATTCATGGAAATCGGCGGGGAACGTTCCGTCAAGTTTGCAAATCAGCTCGGTATCCCATTAAAGCATGCTTTTCCAGCATATGCTATCGGTGGTTTCGGAGACGGTGTATCCCCGCTTCAAATGGCTGGCGCATACGCAGCATTCGGAAACCAGGGAAACTATACGAAGCCTTATGCATTAACGAAAATTGAATATCCAAGTGGAGAAACGAAGTCGTTTGAGACAAAACCGAAAAAAGTCATGAACCAATATACTGCCTACATGGTCACGGATATGTTGAGAGATGTGGTCAAGCGTGGAACGGGTACACTTGCACAAATCGATGGTTTAGATGTGGCAGGGAAAACAGGTACGACCAACCCACCTGAAGGCATTGAAGATGGGTCGACAGATGCGTGGTTTGTCGGCTATACAACCCAATATACAGCTGCCGTCTGGACAGGCTATGAACAAACAAGTACTGAACAATATGTAACCGATGAAGACGCCAAGATTTCGAAGCTTCTTTTCAAAGAAATCGTCGGTCATGTATCAAAGGAAATTGAAACACCAGCTTTCGAACAACCTTCAACTGTAAAAGAAGTGAAAATCGATAAACGGAACGGACAAAAGGCATCCAGCTATACCCCATCGTCCAGCATCATCACAGAACTATTTGTAAAAGGGACAGATATCCCGGATGCTTATAAACCTGTCATCAAGAAAAAACCGAAAAAGAATGACACGTCCGATGAAAAGCGTAAGAAAGAACAGGAAGAAAAGAAAAAACGTGAAGAAGAAGAGAAAAAGAAGAAAGATGATGAGAATTCCGGTGGAGACGGATCTGATGACGGCTCCGGTGATGGTGACTCTGGCGGCGACGGCTCGGGTGATGGCTCCGGCAGTGGTGACTCTGGTGGTGACGGCTCGGGTGATGGCTCCGGCAGTGGTGACTCTGGTGGCGATGGCTCGGGTGATGGCTCGGGTGATGGCTCCGGTAGCGGTGACTCTGGTGGCGATGGCTCGGGTGACGGCTCTGGCAGCGGCGATTCCGGCGGTGATGGCTCTGGTGACGGCTCTGGCAGCGGCGATTCAAGCGGTGAGACTTCAGGGACCAGCTCTGGATCTGGAAGTACATCCAATTCGGACTCTGACAACAAAAAGAATGATAACTCATAAATTAGATGATCATAGAGGAGATAAAATGAGGGTTTTAGGATGATCGAAATGAGTTGTCTAGCCAAATTGGGTTGATGTTTCTCGAAAAAGATGCTTTATTTCTCGAAAATGCGGGTTCATCTCTCGAAAACACAACTTTGTCTCCCAAAATTAAGTTGATGTCTAGCCATTAAGTACTTTCTTACTACAAAAAAACCAACCAGAAAAAGACAATCACTTCATCACTCAGACAATATAAAGCGCCTCAATGAGGCGCTTTATATTTTTTCTATGTCAGGGGGATTCTCACTGTAACAGTCGTCCCTTTGTTCGGCAAACTCTTATAGAAGATGGATCCCTTCATATTCTTGATCAACTTATAGGTGATCATCGTACCAAGTCCAGTCCCTTTCGTCTTTGTCGTATAGAAAGGAAGACCGATTTTTTTGAGCTCTTCACTTGTCATACCCTTACCATTATCTTCGATTAGGAGATCGATATGACCAGGTGTCGTCATCTTCTCTTTGATGACGATTTGACCCTCGTCTTCAATCGCTTCGATTGCATTTTTTATCAAGTTGATGAGACATTGCTTCAAATGTTGTTCATCAGCTATGACCTGATGTTGTACCTTCAACTTGGACTTGATGACAACATTATGATAAACCCCTAAAGGAGCTAGCAATGAGATCGTATCTTCCACAACTCGTTTCAGATTGATTTCAGTCAGAGTTAATTCATTCGGTTTCACCAGTGCCAAGTAATCCGAAATGATCTTGTTGCTTCGATCCAGTTCGTCTACCAAAAGTGGCGCATACTGCTTCAATTGCTTGTCTTCCGTATCTGTGGAAAGAAACTGGATCATCCCTCTGACAGTAGTCAGTGGATTCCTAATTTCATGAGCAATTGATGCAGCCATTTCTCCTAGGATAGACAACTTCCCTAAATAAATGGTCTCTTCCAATTGCATATTGATGCGGATCAGACGATCAATCAATATCAGCATCAAGAAGAAAGTGATGACGAGTGGAACGAAATAAGCCACGTAAAATTGCATATTCAGAAAGTCAATATAGATGTTTAGAATCAGAATGTAAAAAAGAAAATACAGAAAGATCGCCAGTAATCCTGGTTTCCATTTCTTATGTGAATCCTTAAACATTTTCGAATAACTCAGGCTCGTCAATAAAGCGACAACCGTAATCAATACACCTACCCAAGCATATTCCCCACCTATGCTCCATCTTGCCATAATGATGAACAAGGCACAGATCCCACCTGGAATGATGCCTGCGTATAAAGTAACAATCAGCAAGGGTACGGTCCTCAAGTCAAAAACCGTTGATCTTAACACCTCAATGGGATAAGCCATACATAATAAGGCAGCAATTGAACTCAAAACACCAAAATATATCTTTTCCTTTAAATTGATGGATCCTTTATATGTAAAAGGAAAAAACATATTTGCGATAAAAGTAATTGAAACGATAATTGATATGTTAACGAAAATTGGTTTGATGAGTTCTGCCATCTGTATCCCTCTGAATCTCTGACTTCCAATGTGAATGTAACATGTGCCATTTGTCATTATAGCAGAACATGTTTAAACCTAGTAGTTCAATAATGATGCACATTACACCTTATTTCCAAAGAAAAGCTGACACAAAAGTGAAAACCCGCTCCCAAAAGATGATTGAAATCTTTAACGAGAAGGGTGTTTCATGTGCCAGCTCGGCTCTTATTTGAAGGCTGTTTTCGCAAACTTTGTTGCTCTTAAAAGTCGTTAATTTCCGCTCCAGGATGCTCGCTTTCCGCGGGGCGTGCGGTGAGCCCACTCACTTGCACAGGATGTGCTGGCTTCGACGTTCACCACAGGACGTGGTGGGTCTTAGTCGAAGATCCTTTTAAAAAGTGATTGGTCTCACCTGTCCCGCTGATCCCGCAGGAGTCTCACACCTTGCTCTCCAATCAACTTGCACAAGGTGATTTTAAAAATGACTTAAAAGCAACAATCTTTTAGAAAAGAGCCTCTTTGAACGACTTTATGACGTTCTCTGCTGCTTTTTCTCCAGATACGATACAATCTGGCAAACCGATACCGTCAAATGAGGCACCCGCCAATTGGACTCCTGGATAATCACGATTAAGCAAAGCTTGAACCTTTTCCTTATTCTCTTGGTGACCGACAAGATATTGAGGCATCGCCTTCTTCCATCTGGTCACATAGTAGAATTCAGGTTTGGCTTGTACATCCATGATTTCGGATAAGTCATCCAACACTTTTGATAAAATCGTTTCATCCGATTCATCCACGATGCGTTGGTCATGCTCCCTACCCACATAACAGCGTAGTACCACATATCCTTCCGGGGTCGTATGCGGCCACTTTTGATTGGTCCACGTACATGCTGTGATGGTATAAGGTGCCTTTTTCGAGACGACAAATCCAGTCCCATTTAATTCATTCGTAATGGCGGATTTCGGAAACGCCATCGCGATCGTTGCGACAGAAGTTGCAGGAACCTCGCCAATCAGCTCGCGGATTTCCTCATGGAAGTATTGAGATGCTCTTCGACCTGGTGTCGTTACGATGATATGATCCGCATCCACTGAAGAATTGTCCTCCAGTTGGATCGAATAGCCATCCCCTTCCTTTTGGATAGAAGTGACGGAACTATTTTTCCGAATCTCGATTCGTTCTTCGAGCTGCTTTTCAAGTGCAGACACAAGAGAAGACAGTCCCTGCTTCAATGTAAGGAAAACACCCTTGGATGAGGCAGGATTCTTTTGCGGTTTCCGTGTCTTCTTCATCCCCAGGATTAAACTGCGGTGTTTGGATTCAATGGTCTCAAACTGAGGAAACGTCGATTGCAAGCTGATTCGGTCGATATTGCCTGCATAGATTCCCGATAACAGAGGCTCGATCATGTTCTCGACGACTTCAGTGCCGAGTCTTCTCTTAAAGAATGCACCGACCGATTGATCGCCCTGCACATTGCTTTTTGGTAAAACAAGATCTAAACTCGCTCTTGCCTTCCCCTTTAGAGAGAAGAGACCGCTTGTCACAAATGGACTCATTTTCGTCGGAATCCCCATCACAGCCCCTTCAGGCATAGGATGCAGTTTTTTTCCATACAGGATATAGGCTTGTCCAGTATGGTTGTTGACGAGGTCATGATCAAGTCCTACTCGCTTGATCAGATCCGTCATCGCTTGTTTCCTCTCCAAGTAGGAGTCGGGTCCACGTTCGATAACGAAACCATCACGATGAATGGTCTCGATTTTCCCGCCTAAACGGTCCGTTGCCTCTAAAAGTGTAACTTTAGCAGGCAAATTCTGTTTCTCGATTTCATTTTGCAAAGAAAAAGCGGCAGAAAGACCTGTGATCCCTCCGCCTATGACGACTATCTTTTTCATGATTAATCCCGGCTTTCCAGCTTTTTCGAAACGGCACGAGCAAGCGTCTCGATGAATTCCGGCTTGGCATTCGGCATTTCTGGTCGATAATAGCTTGCGCCAAGCTGATCGGTTACCACTTTACACTCATAGTCATTGTCGTACAAAACTTCCAGATGTTCTGCAACAAAGCCTACAGGACAATAGATGAAATGCTTGAAGCCTTCTTGCTCAAACAAGTCCTGCGTCAAGTCCTGTACATCTGGTCCGATCCATGGTTCTGGGGTGTTCCCAGCACTTTGCCAACCAGTCGTGTAGTTGGAAGCTCCTGCTTCTTCTGCTATCAATTTCGCTGTCTCTTCCAGTTGATCCGGATATGGATCTCCCATGGATATTATTCGTTGAGGAAGACTATGTGCAGAGAAAATCACGATTGTGCACTTATGGTCTTTTTCTGGTATTTCGGTATAGATTTGTTTGATTCTATCTGCCCAGTAGGAAATATAGCCAGGCTCATCGTACCAGGAATCCACTGGTGTGATTTTCGGACCACCGAGCTTTTCAGCTTCTTCCAACGCACGACCGTTATAAGACTTGACAGAAAAAGTGGAATAATGAGGAGCTAATACGATGCTGATTGCCTCTTCAATACCGTCTTTATGCATTTCTTGGACCGCATCTTCGACGAACGGGTCAATATGCTTCAGTCCTAGATACGCTTTAAATTCGATATCGTCATACATCTCGTTAAGCTTTTCTTCAAGTTTGTCTTTTTGATCGTTGGTGATTTTTGCAAGCGGAGAAACACCTCCGATTGCTTCATACCGTTCAACTAGATCCCTTAAATCTTCTTGGGGTGGTTTTTTCCCTCTGCGGATATGAGTGTAATATGATTCGATTTCGTCTGGGTGTCTTGGCGTTCCGTACGCCATGACGAGTACCCCGATTTTCTTCTTCTTCAATTCATTCACCCCGTCTCTATTGATAAAAAAATGTTACTTAGCCGTATATTCATGTACAAAAGCCGTTAAACGCTTCAACGTATCTGGCTCCACTTCAGGGAATACACCATGACCGAGGTTGAAAATGAATTTCGATGACTCTGTCCCCTGGTCTAGGATTTCCTTCGTACGTTCCTCTATAACATCCCATGGTGCGAGCAGCAATGCAGGCTCAAGATTCCCTTGGACCGTTTTGTGGATGCCACGAGCTCTCGCCTCACGGATTGGCAGACGCCAGTCAAGTCCTACAACATCGAGCGGTAGGTCGTTCCAGTCATTTGCAAGATGGCTTGCACCGACACCATGCATGATCAGTGGAACATTCTCTTCTCTCAATTCTGTAAAAATTCTCTCCATGACCGGTTTGATATATTTTCGATAATCCGCTACATTCAATGCGCCAACCCAGGAGTCGAAAATCTGGAACGCCTGTGCCCCTGCATTAATTTGAGATTTCGCATAACGGATGACCGTATCCGCTAACTTGTCCATCAATTGGAACCACGCTTCAGGCTCAGAATACATGAACGCCTTCGTTTTATAATAATTTTTGGATGGTCCACCTTCGATCATGTAGCTCGCGAGTGTAAAAGGAGCACCACTGAAGCTGATCAGTGGAACGGAAAGTTGCTCACGCAATAGTTTAATCGTATCAAGTACATAAGGAACATCTTGTTCCGGATTGATTTCACCAAGTCGATCAACATCTGCTCTTGATCGAATTGGATTGTCAATGACAGGTCCGATTCCTGATTTGATTTCCACATCTACTCCGATGGCCGGTAGTGGGGTCATGATATCTTTATAAAGGATAGCTGCATCTACATCGTATTGTTCGACAGGAAGTCGAGTGACATATGCACAAAGCTCTGGTTGATGCGTAATTTCAAACAAAGAATATTTTTCTTTGATTTTTCGATATTCCGGTTGGGAGCGACCTGCTTGTCTCATGTACCATGTCGGGACATGTGAGACTTCTTCTCCTCTACACGCTCTAAGAAATTGATCATTGAATTGTTTCGTCATGACTAATCACCTTTCATGTTAAAACCTTGATGTTTGTTCGTCCGTTGCATAGTCGAATTATCATCATTGTAAAAGAAAATAAAAACATTGTCATTTTATAACCATTATAACTATACTTGTTATGCTGAAATATGTATACAGCCACAAGGAATCTGTCATAAATTAGTCGTAAATAAGGCCTACGGTTTCAACAGGACCTATGTAGGGTATTTTGTTAAAACAATTACCATCTATAGGGAATTTTGACATCTACATAGAAGTAAATTCGTAGTTCCCGATTTTTCGTTTATACTATTACAGAACTACATCAACAACTACATCATACAAAAATCCTTTCCTATGTTCGAAAGGTTGAAGGTGGGGATCCGACAATGAGTTCATTACGCAAGGAGAGAAGAAATATGCATATGAAAGAGAAAGGCGGACCGAAATGGTATAAATTCGCCTCGATCTTCTTCATCGGATACGGAATCATGTATCTGTTGATCTTCATCAAAAAACTCTTCTTTTCTTCATTGACCATTGAAGATATTTCGAGACTTTATCTATATGATCTGGAAGCTTCTTTCATATTCAGTATTATTGCCGGTACAATCATTTTCATGTTCGTCTATACGAAATTACAGTTACGACATAAGAAGAGAATCCTGTTCGACCAGCTGCCGAACCTTTTCATGTTACGGATGATCCTTTATATCTGCCTTTATTTCTTGATTATATTGATATTATTGGGTGTATATATGATCTTTACGACCCTCTTCATCCAGCGGACTGGCGGTTCATTGAACTTATCGTATTCCGTCTATTATTGGGCAGTGGTTTTCTTATTCGTCGACCGGATTGCGAGTTTCTTCCTGGTCGAAAAGATCAGGACGAAGCAATTGATTCTCTTGCCGTTCCTCATTTTTTACTTGGGGGTGCTCATCGGCTTCAAATTCCAAACGACCTATCAATTGGTCTTCCAATTCATGGGGAACGGTTTGGTGATGCTGATGTTCGGACTCCTGCTCGTCGAACGGTACCGGATCTATCGTAATCAAAATAATGCTGCATCGGCTCCAATGGAAGAATCCATCACAGAAGATAACGACCGATAAGAAGATGAAACTGCATATGAAGATTAGAAAAGAGGGTGCCTTCAAAATGGGCACCCTCTTATATGATTAAGCTTCCTTGTTCAATTCCTTTTTCTCTTCTTCTGTTTCTTTTTCAACTTTGAATTGTTGGACCAACTCAATTAATGCATTACTTGCTGTATTCAAGGCTTCTGCTGAGTCGCCGACCGTTTCCAGTGCCCTTTGCTGCTCATCTGTCGAAGCACTCACTTCTTCTGAAGAAGCTGCTGCCTGCTGAGCGACCGCTGAAATGTTCTGGATCGACTCCATAACCGCTTCTTTATGCGAATTCAGGTTTGTGACATCGTCTCCAATAGACGAAATCGACGTAATCATCGTGTTCAAGGATTCAGCTAACAACTTGAACGCTTCCTCTGTCCCTTGGACGACTTCACTTTGTTCAGCTGAAATGACTTTCGTGTGATTCATTTCAATACCGACACGCTTCGATTCGTCTTCAATCCCTTTCAGGATGGTTTTGACACGTTCAGTCGCAACTGCAGATTGTTCTGCCAATTTACGTACCTCAGTCGCAACGACAGCGAACCCTTTCCCGCTTTCACCTGCACGTGCAGCCTCAATTCCTGCATTCAAGGCTAGCAGATTCGTCTTCTCTGAAATCTCGGTAATTGTAGTGATGACTTCCTCAACTTCCTTGATCTTGTCATTCAAGCCCTGGATCACAAATTCTACGGATTCGAGCACCTGGTTGGATTCCTGGTTTTTCGTACGCAGTGTTGTAATTTGATCCATTCCTCGCTGGTTCGCTTCGTCCGCACCATTAGAAAGTGCCAACATGGATCTCGTCTGTTCACTGATCCGTTCAATGTCCGCTGACAAATTGATTGCACGCACATGTGTCGTTTCGACATCGGATGCTTGCTGTGATGAACCTTTTGCGATATCCGTCACCGCTCGAGAAACTTCTTCACTTGAAGCAATCGTCTCCTCCGCAACCGCACTTAGGTTTTCAGCTGATTCCGTTACCTGGTACGATGAGTTTTTAACACTATGCAGTAAGGTACGCATCTTATCGACCATGGAATTGAAGTGGATCGTCAAGTCTCCGATTTCATCTTTACTGTTTGTTACAGCATTTACAGTAAGATCGCCTGACGCCACCTGGTTCAATTGATCACGAAGCTCTTGGACAGGTCTTGTGATGCTTCGTGCGAAGAAATAACTGATTCCGATTGAAACCGATACGATGATCAGTGCAATGATGAGGATGACATCTCGAATGTTTCCAGCTTCTTGCGTCAAAGCATCATTCGGTGTTGATGTACCCACTTTCCAGCCTGTCAATTCAATCGTTTCGAAATTGACGAATCGATTATCCTTTTGATCCTCTACTGTATTTACATTGGATTTATACATTTCTTTCACATATGCATTTTTTTCAATCGCTTTTTCCCCTTTTAAGGTCGGGTGGACCATCGCTAATCCTGATTGATCGAATAAAAACGGATAGCCGTCATATTTGACTTCCGTATTGGTAACGACATTTGCAAGGTTTTGCAGACTCATATCCATTGCCACAACCCCGAGCACTTTGTCAGATCCAGGATCGACGACAGTCTTGGCGGTCGTCAATACATATTCTCCTGTCGCTGCATCTTCATAAGGATCTGTCCAGATCACAGCCGTTGGATCTTCCGTTGCTGACTGATACCACGGTCTGGATGTAGGATCGTAATCTGCCGGTAACTCCAGGAATGGCGTAATCTTCATTTTTTTGTTCGGACTAGCTAAATAAAGGTACGCAACGTTTTGGTTTAGATCTAAATATTGTGCGAAATCCCGATCGACGATTTTCCAGTCTCCGTCTTCTGAATTGGCACCGCTTTGGGATGATTTCAAGGATTCGATGACCCTTTCATCCTGACTGTAACGCATCATAGTTTGTTCAATACCTTGAAGGTACAGGCTGATCTGGCTCGACATCTGGTCGACTTTCGCCTCTGTCTGAGCTTTCACATTCGATTCCATCGTATCTTTAACACGGTCATATGTAAGGAACGCAACCGAGAAAAGGGAAACGAACAGAATGAGTCCCATGACAAGCATCAGCTTGGTTTGTAGCTTTTTAAACATATCCCTAACCCCCTGTGTGAATAAAAAACCCTCTGTCCATTCTCATATCGACGTCCCGATGAAAATGTTTATATTGCAACCTTAGGTCGAAAATCCTATTTATTGAAAATTTCAGAATGTTCGGCGGTACCAGGTACCTAGTACACATAAAATATTCTACAAAAAAAGACCCGAATCACTTCGGATCTTTCTTAAAACAAGGAGGAAGAGATGACATTGGATGGTTCTCCATCTTGTTTTGTCAGTGGATTGTAAGGAACGACATAGAAATCCGGGAATGTGAACAACTTTGGTGAAACAACCGTGTAGCTTCCTTTCCCGACAACGGTATCGATCTTCTCATCTCCATTATCAGTACGAATATAAATCTTGTACATGAGGCGATCATCATCAGAAGGTGTCCAGGAAAGCCGGATCCCCGGAACTCCAAAGCGATTGAACGCATATTGGGCACTCAAATCATCAATATCAATCAGATCAATTGGTGGCTCAAGATCTTTGACCCCTTTGGGTTTATCAAACGCCAAATTATCCTGCCCTGGTATTTGATTGATAATATCTTTGAACATGAGAGTCGCATCCGAACTGGTTCCTGCCATATACTGCCCTTTCGTCGTTCGATCATAACCGATCCAAACGGCACCGACTGCCTTAGGCGTATAGCCGGCGAACCACAAGTCTTTATTCCCTTCTACATCATCCATCGTGGTCGTGCCCGTCTTACCAGCAAGTGCTGTATTAACAGAACCTCTGCGCCCAGTTCCTTCATTCACGACGGACTCAAGCATCCGTGTCATGAACCACGCATTTTGCTTAGAGAACACTTTCTTCTCCTCTATCTTCGCTTTACCGACTAACTTACCATCACGGTCATATACTTCTTGTACAAAGTAAGGCGTGACCATCTCACCCTCGTTGGCAAAAGCCGAAAAGGCACGCGTAATCTCTAATGGGGAGACGCCGTTATCCAATCCGCCCAATGCAATACCGAGCTTCCTCTCTTCAACATCCATACCGAGCTCTTGAACGTATGACAACGACTTGGACAATCCGATTTCGTTCAATAGCCAGACAGCAGGTGCATTGAGAGAATCCTCAATCGCTTCATACATGGAGACGGTCCCTTTGTACTGACCATCATAGTTTTCAGGTGTGTATCCGTTATACTTCAACCGCTCGTCTTTGAGAATCGAGTAAGGTTCCCATTTTCCGACCTCCATGGCTGGACCATAGACTGCAATCGGCTTGAAGGTCGATCCTGGCTGACGCTTGGCGTTCACCCGGTTAAAACCTTGACGTACATAATCACGACCCCCTTGAACGGCCATGACCCCGCCAGTATCCGAATCCATCAATACAAACGCGCCTTGCGGAGACGTTTCAGGATTCGATCCTCTGAAATACTTATCATTCTGTATCGCTTGATAGGATGCTTCTTGGGCTTCAGGGCTCATCGGCACAACGATCTTGTATCCTCCTTGGAGCACTTCCATCGTCGACAACGCATATTTCTCCTTCATCTCGTCCAACACCATGTCGATGTAGGTCAAGTAGGACGGATCCTTTTCCAATCGCTTGATATCCAGCGCAACCGTCTTTCCTTGAGCACGAACCGCTTCTTCCGGTGTAATGTAATCGAGCCGCTCCATCAATGAAAGGACTGTATTTCGTCGTTTCTTGCTTTCTTCGATGTTCTGAATTGGAGAATAACGTCCGGGAGCTTTCGGCAACCCAGCGAGTAACGCCCCTTCTTCAACGGTCAACTCACTAACATCCTTATTAAAATAGAGTTTGGACGCAGCCTGTATGCCGTAAGCCCCGTGCCCGAAGTAGATTTGATTCAAATACATTTCGAGGATTTCCTTCTTCGTATATTTCCGCTCCAAATTGATGGCGATGGTCGCTTCCTTTGTCTTTCTCATCAGTGTTTTTTCATTCGTCAAGAAGATGTTCTTAGCGAGCTGCTGAGTGATGGTGCTCCCGCCTTCCACTTTACTCCCTGAGCGTATATCCTTATATAAGGCACGCATGATCGCCTGTAGATCGATTCCAGGGTGACTGTAAAAGCGACGGTCTTCCACGGCAACGAAGGCTTGTTGGACATGTTCAGGAATATCCTTAATGTCGACCAGTTCCCGGTTTTGAGCATAGAGCTTCGTTATTGTATTTCCATCTTCGTCAACGAGCGTTGAGGCCGAGCTCATGACGAGATCTTTTTCATCAATGACATAATTTCCTGCGAACACAATCGCTATGAATACGAGCAATGAACAGAGTATGACCCCAACTGCCCAAAGCGATATGCGCGTTGCTTTTTTCCACACAACGCATCAACTCCTTCTAGAAGTACAAATGCTTTTTCCACTTTACCCAATATTTACGTCCATTACCACCTTTTCGTTTCGTTTAGTATGACACTTGGAAGGGTAAATCATGAATAAATCTCTTTTTGTTCATATTAGTGAAAAGTAGTTCAATTTACTACCTATTTTGACGTTGTTCACTGCGGGGTCTCGCTTGGCTCGCTTCTCCCACTGGAGTGTCGTGAATTTTGTTTTTTCAGCATTCTTATGAAAATTAAATTAGAGAAAGGACGATGACAGATGAACTATCATATCGCCTATGGAACGGAAGATTTTCTAGAATCGTTATTGGAAAAATATAAAAATGAAGAGGGCAACTTCTATTTGCTTGAAGGACCAGAGGATTCCATCTTGATACATAGGACAACAGGTGAAAGTTTATTCGAATCCGGTCATTCATATGAAGCGATTGAAGAATCTGGTGGTTTTGACGGTGCGAACTTTGTCGTTTTCAACAACATACCTGTCTCATCCGAAGGACGTCCCGTTTTTGAAGATCGTTTCAAGCAACGCGCAGGGCTTGTTGAAAATGAACCAGGTTGTGCTGGAATCATCATCATGAGACCGAAGGACACCGAAACGTACATTGTCTCGAGCATGTGGCACGAGGAAAAAGACTTTGAAGCTTGGAAGGAATCTTCTTCGTATGAAAAAGCCCACAAAGACAGAGGGACAAGAGAAGGACTTCCTCAAACCATTTTTACTGGAAAACCATATATTAAGTCCTTCCATGTCCAACAAATAGTTGAAAAATAATCGGAAGGAACTTGGCTTTCCAATGCCAGGTTTTTTCGTGTGGTTACAGATGCCAGTATGAAAGGAGAATAGACCTTGAACATCAATCGCGTGGATCTCATCATCAACCCGAAAGCCGGGAACGGGCGGCTTCATGAGCAACTGGACAACATCGTTGCACAACTTGAAGCGTACTTCCCAGCAGTAAATGTATACGAAACACATAAGCCAGGGGATGCATCAGACTATATTTCTGAGTTGAAAGGAAAAACGGATTTCGTGATTGGCGCTGGAGGCGACGGGACGATCTACGAACTCATCAATTCCCTTGCACCACTTCCAGAACGGCCAGCATTCGGCATCATCCCTGGTGGAACCTGCAATGACTTCTCACGAGCGCTAGGCATCTCCCAAAATCCGTTAGAAGCCGCCAAACAGATTTGCGAAAAAGATTTTAGAGCGATTGATGTCGGTCAATGTGACCACCAATATTTCCTGAATTTTTGGGGCATCGGGCTGATTACACAAGCCTCAACGAATATCAACCCAAAGATGAAGGAAAGCTTCGGACGCTTATCCTACTATTTAAGTGCAATCCAATCGATCAGTGAGGATCGTTCCTTTCAGCTTAAATTGGAGTCGGATGAATGCGCTTACGAAGGGGATGCAGCGATGGTGCTCATCGGAAATGGACCTTTCACCGGAGGCGTCCGGGCATTCTTTCCTCAATCCGACATCGAGGATGGAAAGCTTGAAGTCCTGATCATTGAGTCAAATCGGTTTCAAACCTTTTGGGATATGCTCCGTTCAAAGATGATGAATGCTGTACCGAATAGTGAAGATATCCTGTACTTCCAGTCCAATCATATCAAGATCGAAACGCTACCGAATCAAACGATTGATTGTGATGGAGAACGAGATTACGAAACACCTTCGACAATCCGTGTTCTACCAGGCCACATTCAAATGCCTGTCGGAAATTACCCACCTCATCCTTAAAAGGCTTTTTTGCTTTATTCGCTCAAAAACCATCAGCTTTGACGCTTGAAGAGGACGTTATTCACTAAAAAAGAGCACCAGTTGCTTCCTATGTCGGAGTCTACCCCAGAAAAGGGGACTAAATAAGGGTTTCAGTCTTTGAAAATGAATGGTCTAGCCAAAATGACCCGACGTCTCTCGAAAATGGAGTTTTGTCTCCCGAATTCACGCCCCATGTCTAGCGATTCCATACTTACTTACTACAAAAAGAGACCAACTCGGAAGGGACTGTCACCAAGACAGTCCCACAAAAAAAGACAGCCCCTGCGGCTGTCTTCTTCTAGGTTAGTCCACCATACGGACAAGCATGTGTGCCAGCATATGTTGTTGTTCTTGGTTTCCTGCACTCCACAATTCTTTCAGAAGCTTTTCTTCACGATTTCGTGGCTCTTCGTTCTCTGCCAAGTAGTCTGCTACTTTTTCAGCAGCTTTAGCCAACTGCTCTTCGGACATTCCCATCTTCTCACCTAGGCGAACACGTTTTCCGAGATACTCTTTGAACACATCAAAGTTTTGTAAAATCTGATCCCGTTCTTCCTCTGGAATTCGATCGACAGTGGATTTCACTTCTTCTTCATGCAGTCTGTCGTTCTTATCTACCATATGATTCCGTTCAGACATTTGAGGTCACTCCCTGTTTCAATATTTTTTTGGATTCTTTGATAAATACCGGGATATCATCCGGTTGTCGGCTTGTGACAAGGTTGTCTCCACAGACAACGACAGGCTCATCAAATACGTTTGCTCCCGTGCCCATCCTCTTTGAATGCTTTTGCTGGATCAGTGTACTCTACATCCTCAATCATGTCGGTCATTAATACTGCAATTTTCATTACTTAGCATTCACAACCTTTCTATAAATTCTTTAACTAGACTGCTTTTTCTATTCCCGATATGACCTTGTTTAAACCTGATCATGGTTCAACCTTCACGTCAGGGGATCACGTGAAATTCATCAACAAGAAGTTTAATTATGGATGCCAAAGGGTACATTAAACACGTGAATGAAGGATGAAATTTCATTGGAAAGGATGATTGACTAATGGATCAAGATCTCCAAGAACTAATTGATGGACTAAACGAAGACCTTGCTAACGAATATGCTGCAGTCATCATGTACACGTACAATGCTGCAGTCGTTTCGGGGATGTATCGCTCGGTCTTGAAGCCTTTCTTTGAAGGTGAAATTACGGATGAATCAGGTCACGCGATGTACTTATCTGAAAAAATCAGTACACTCGGAGGTACTCCTACGACAACTCCTGCAGAAGTCAAACAGTTGACAGATGTCCGTGCAATGCTAGAAGAAGCGAAGAAAGCGGAAGAAGATACAATCGAACGCTATGAAAAGCGTAAAAAACAAGCGGCTGCTCTGAATATGACTGAACTTGTCGTCAAACTGGAAGACTTCATCGCAGATGAGACACACCACATGGAAGAAATGAGCCGATTATTGAAGGACCCACGCCTTTCATAAACTTGATAAAAAACTGAAGGACATTGCCTCGGGCGATGTCCTTTTTTCATGTTGTAAGAGATTTGGAATTCGAAGCGTTTCTTTCATGCATAACAAGGGTGAACATGCTATACTGTCAAAAAGACTGACTTTTCAAACTTTTAATCCGCGTGAGGAGGAGCAATATGAAAGACTTTTATGAGCTCATAGACCAGCATTATGACGAAATGGTAGAAATCCGCCGTTATCTCCACCAATATCCTGAATTGTCGTTTGAAGAAGTGAAAACATCCGCATACATAGCCGAGTATTACGAAAAGTTAGGTATACCTTACCGTTCTAATGTAGGTGGGAATGGTGTCGTTGCTACCATTAAAGGGAAAAAGCCGGGGAAAACGATCGCTCTTAGAGCCGATTTTGATGCCTTACCGATCCATGAACAAGCGGATGTCCCTTTCCGATCCAAAAATGATGGCGTGATGCACGCATGTGGTCATGATGGTCATACCGCTACTCTACTCGTCCTCGGAAACGTTCTGAATCAGTTGAAGGATGAGCTGGAAGGAAACGTGGTTCTAATCCATCAGCATGCTGAAGAACTCGTGCCAGGTGGAGCGGTTTCCATGATTGAAGATGGTTGCCTGGACGGAGTCGATTATATTTATGGCGTTCATTTGTGGGCAACCGATGATGTCGGTCATGTCTACTATAGAGAAGGCCCTTTCATGGCAGCGGCCGACCAATTCAATATCAAAATCGTTGGGCGAGGCGGACATGGTGCACAACCTCATTTGACGAAAGACTCCATCATGACAGCTTCCCAGCTCGTCGTCGCCTTGCAACAGATTGTAAGCCGTAACGTCGATCCTTTGGAATCTGCAGTGGTATCGGTAGGGTCGTTTGTTGCGAATAATGCTTTCAATGTCATTGCAGACACGGCTGAGCTGAAAGGTACCGTTCGTACGTTCAAGGAGGCTGTGCGTGGAAAAGTCGAGTCCCGTATTGAAGAAGTCATCAGAGGGATTTGTGAAGCTTGTGGAACGGATTATGAGTTTACGTATACGAGAGGCTACCCGCCACTCGTCAATCACAAAGAAGAAACAGAGCATTTGAAGGATATCGCTTCTCACCTGCCGGGTGTCCTATCCGTCAGTGAAAAAGCTGCGCAAATGGGCGGAGAAGATTTCGGATACTACCTCCAGCACGTCCCTGGAAGCTTCGCGTTCGTAGGAGCCAAGGATCCAAATGCCGATGATGTTGCTCCTCACCATCATCCTAAGTTCATGATTGATGAACGCTCCCTCCCAATTGCTGCTAAATTGCTCGGAGAGGCGACGTTATCTCATTTGAACTACAAGGCGGAAAAGAAAGTAGAAACGAAATAGACTTACCTATATAAAAGAGGCTGATCCGCTCCAGGCAGATCAGCCTCTTCTTTCTTGTAACGTTCTTAATCGATAACAGTTCATGGCGGTTTCACCAAGTTGATCGAGGAAATTGTAATTCGCATACGCCCCTACGATCGCGCCAAATCCAGGGATCATTTGAAGCATTTTTGCCAAATCAATGTGATCCCGATAAGTGATTTGGAACTTCTTCCAATCATAATCCTCTTGGATAGAGGATTTTGAATGCCATTTCTGTCTCGTCTCCTCCCAGTTTTTGATCGCATCGTACGTTTCTCTGCGAACGTCATCACTGGAAAAAGCGAGCAAGAACACATGGAGAAGAAAAACCCTTTCCTGGACATCTTTCGTATCGTAGCCATAAATTCGTGCAGCTTCAAATAAAAACCTCATCTTGATTCCGAGCAACAACGGAAAATCGGCCAGCCCCCAAAGGATACCACCTGCACCAGTTCCAGCCCCTTCTGCCATGGCTGTCTTTTTATAAGCCGCTTTTCGTTCATTCAGTAACGCATCACGTTCTTCTAATGAAACACCGAGTACCGGAGGTTTTTTCGTCGTAAACTCGGTTCCGGTTAATGTCGCTTTCACCATGTTCCGGATACTGTTGGTGACAACGTTATGCACCTTCTCTGGAATCCGATCATTGATCTGTTGCTGGATCCGTTTTGCTGCTCTTTTATATAAGGGAGAGCGCTTGAGAATTCTTCTCTCCCATTCTTGGAGCTCATTCTGAATTTGACTTTCCAACTAAGTCCAACTCCTTTGTTTTTACGATCGACCTGCTATGATCTCAAATCGTTTACTTAACTGCTTAAACAATACGATCCGAACGAACGCAAGAACAAGGAAAATTCCTGTAATGAGTACGATGCCCGATTGGAAAAAGGACATATGCTTCAAATAGCTCGCTAATGTAAATAAACCCACCTGGATCAGCATGATTTTCATTAGCATATTCTGGAATGTTTCGAACCGGATTTCCCTTGAGACCGGATACAAGTCTACCCAGACTTTGAGATCGTAATGTGGCCACATCGTCGTCAGTTGAATCGCTGTCATGTACAGGATGAGCACATTGGCGGTCCATAACAACATACCGTATGGCAAAATGAGCATCAAAACGATCCCGATGATCGTCAATCGTAAGAAAATGCCAAAGTAATCGTTTGAACGAATGAACGCCCTCGAATACATGTAACGATATATATTCCCCGAAGGACCAGTCAACAAATTGAGGAATGGAGTTGCCCATGTCCTGTTCTTCACTTTTCGGTTCAGCTGAGGAACCTCGACGAACATATTCGCAATCCGATAGAAAAGCATCAATGCATCAGTTTCGAGTCCGATCAGCCGCTCCCATTTTAACGTATGTTGGGCGGCCAACGGACGATAAACGACCATATAGAGAACGGACAATCCGACGACCAGGACTCCTGTGACGATCCAAAAACCTTGAAGGATCGAGTAAAGCGTCAAAAGTATGAAAGCTTGGCGGATGAGTGGTAGCGTCTTGCGCTTCCTTCCATCAGGCACTCGTAATTCTTCCCATCTTGCGAAAAGATTCCAGCCTGTCAAAAGTAAAATCAACAGGATACTCGCGAAATAAGAAGCCCGTTCAGAAGTCACCTGGGCGAAATACAACGGTCCAAGGACAAGCAGGATGACCAGTACATTAAAGGCTTGCATCGTGTAGCTGTATAACAAGGATCGCTGTATGTATGGGCGGAACCTTTGCTCTAAAGGCAGGAGGAAGTTGGCATCCGGGTACTTCAGAAAGGTACGGATCTTCCCTCTCCCAACCATGAAGAACAAAATGATCGTCATCAATTCCACCGCAGGGAAGTTCTCAGGCAGGACCTTCAACAGTTGACCATAATAAAAACTGCCGACAAGGATCGCCACATAAATTGAAAACAAGAATCCGCTGTTTCCGATGTACCGCAAATATTTAATGGCCATGCTCCAAAATTCATTCGCACGTTCTTTCCATAGTGTCTTTACACCCATAGGTTATGCTCCTTTAGTGATTTGGACATAAATCTCATCCAATGTCGCATTCGGCATATTCATTTTCTGTTGGATTTCGGTGAGGGTTCCACTTTCCATCACCTGTCCTTCATGTAAAATGACGAACCGATCACAGTAGCGTTCTGCTGTGGATAGGATGTGCGTGGATAAAAGTACCCCGGTACCCCGCTCCTTCACCTGGATGATTAGATCGAGGAACGATTGGATTCCGAGTGGATCCAGCCCGACGAAAGGTTCATCGACGACGAATAAAGAAGGTCGGACCAAGAACGCACACATGATCATGACTTTCTGTTTCATCCCTTTGGAAAATTGACTCGGATACCATTTCAGCTTATTTTCCATCCGGAACTCTTTCAGTAATGGCTCGACTCGCTTTTTCAAATCTTCAGTGCTGATTTCATATGCCATCGCGGTCAGTTCAAGGTGCTCCCACAGCGTCAATTCATCATACAAAACTGGTGTTTCTGGAATATAGGCGATTTGGGATCGATAATGATCGGGACCTTCAGCAATTCGTTTTCCGTTCACTCGAATCGCACCTGAAATCGGCTCCATCAATCCTAAAATATGTTTGATGGATGTACTTTTCCCGGCTCCATTCAGCCCGATGAGTCCTATGATTTCTTTTTGATTCACATGGAAATTCACGTTATGTAAAACAGGCTGCTGTTGGCTATAGCCACCTGTCAGATCTTCTACCTCTAATACACGTTCCATACAGAACCCCTTTCCGGCTTTCATCTGTTTTTACTATCATACCAAATTCATCGTGGGAACGCTCAAACTCTAGCGATTGGGTATGTAACGCTCATTTTTTGGAAAGGATGATAGGTGAAGAAGGTATCCCCTCTTCTTCAAAAGAAAAGAGAAAGAGATTGCTGTTGTGTAATCCAACTTCTTGGAGAGAAGCTGATGGCGAGATGCTATCGTAACTCTTCTGACAATGACCACTTTCCCAAGCCATTGTTCATGATCTCTTGTTTCTCTTTTCTTCTCTGACCTCTCCGGAGAGCTCTATCATTGGATAGGGCTCTTCACTTTTTCTGTGGAGCATAAGAGGAGACTCTTCACTTTTTAACAGGATCTTCGACTAAGACCCACCACGTCCTGTGGTGAACGTCGAAGCCAGCACATCCTGTGCAAGTGAGTGGGCTCACCGCACGCCCGCCGGAAAGCGAGCACCCTGGAGCGAAGATCAACGACTTTTAAAGAAAACTTGGCGAGACCAAGTCTTTTGTAGGTCGAGCCTTAGTTGCCCTTATACTGAAGAAAGTATTTTATGCTTACTTCAAGTGCAAGAGCAACAAAGTTTGCGAAAATAGCCTTATATTTTATCCACCCTCTTGTATTGGGACGACTTCTTCCCTCTATGATACAATGACAACAATAAACCATCATTCTCAGAAAGGTGTGAGCTTCATGCAAGATTGTATCTTTTGTAAGATTGTAAATGGTGACATCCCTGCAGCGAAAGTATATGAAGATGAGCACGTTTTTGCATTTCTTGACATCAGTCAAGTAACGAAAGGGCACACACTCGTTATCCCGAAAGAGCATCACAAAAACCTATACGAACTACCGGCAGAAGCAGCTGAAAAAGTCTTCTCCGCCGTACCGAAGATCGCAAATTCCATTAAGGATGCATACGAACCAATTGGGCTGAACCTCCTAAACAATAATGAGGAGCCAGCTGGACAGTCTGTCTTCCACTACCACGTACATATCATCCCGCGATACGGACAAGGAGATGGATTCGGAGCGGTTTGGAAAACGAACGAAAGCGAATATTCCTCTGAGCAATTGCAAGAAATCGCAAACAAAATTTCAGAACCACTCTTGTAATATGAGCAAAAAAAAGCGACTTTTCAACAAGTCGCCTTTTTCATTTCTTTTTTCCCTCTTATTTATAGATGGACAATAGCTTTTGCAGTTCTTCTGCATCCTTTTTCAAAAGTGAACGCTTCATTTCACCGACCTTCCGGATGTAATCAGGTTCACTCCAGTCGGGATGATCAAAATAGGCATCAAATTGGTGAAGCCAGTGTTGAACCTCTTTAAAAAAAGCGGTATTCCATCTCAGCTGATGGATGAATTCCTCGCGCGTTCCGTGGAACTGAAAGCGATTTTTCATCAAATCTAGCATATCCGCTTGCCACTTCGCAGGAATGTTCGATTCACCTCTAATGTCTTTGAAGCGGAACCACTGGTCATCCATTTGTAAGGCATGAGGATAGTAGTACGCATATACCGAATCAAAACGCTCTCCATTTGCCGTAATCAGCTTTTGCCCCCGATGTTCTCGAAGAACATAGCCTCCCTCTGTACGGTTCATATGTTCCAATTGTTCTGGGTCAACGAAAGTCAGCCAGATTTCTGTCACAGCATTTTTCACAGGTGCAATGATTGCCGGCAGAGAACCATACGGCGCCAGGAATGAGCCATACACAATGTCGGAATCAATCATGGATGCTCTTAGATTCAGGACAAAGTCGTTCAAGTTTTTGTTCAAATTAAACTTATACCTAAGCTGGGCGAGACATATGTTCGAACCATATGCCACCAAAGGAACTCTCTCTTCTAACGGCAATAATTCATTTTCATGAAGGAAATCCCCTATGGATAACGTATAGTCAGATGGCTCCTGAAAAGAGCCAGCTAGTGAGGAAGAATCAGAAACTTCAACCTTCAGATCTTCAATGGAAACGCCTTTCTTCTCAATGATACGATGCGCTTTCCCCTCGAAATAGATAAACGAAGAGGCCGGTCTTGGTCCTGGATAAATATCCGGGTGATCATAAGGGCTGACATCAATCGGTTTATTTTCTTTATACATGTTTTCATCCCCTTACATCTCTAGTGCAATTCAAGTATAATGAATTTTCAGACTTATTACTATAACGAAAAAACGCGATGATCAATCCTCAAATAATGAACAAGGAGTGTCGTTTAATGGAGAAATTGGTTTTCAATCCTGGTCCAACCGCCCTGCCCGATGAAGTCCTTTCAAAAGCTAAAGCAGGCCTAGGAAAAGAAATGCATGAAGGCTTGTCCCTTCTTGAATTAAGTCATCGTAGTACAGAATATCAAGCCATCCATGACAATGCAAAGCATGCTCTCCGTCATTTCTTGAACATCCCGGATACACATGAGGTTCTCCTTTTACAAGGAGGAGCCAGTCTGCAGTTCACGATGGCTCCTATGAATTTGTTGCGGACTTTTTCATGTGCGTATCATATCGTAACGGGCTCCTGGAGTAAAAAAGCGTATTCGGAATCCAAGAAGGTCGGTACGACGCACTTGTTAGCAAGCAGTGAAGACGTCAAATTCTCTTACATCCCGAAGGCAACCGAGTGGCACTCGACTCAATTGGATCCTGATGGTTATGTACATATTACGAGCAACAATACGATTTATGGAACCCAGTGGCAAGACTTTGAGCAGCTGCCTTCTCTTCCACTCGTGGTGGATATGTCGAGCGATATCGGTACAAGACCGATCCCATGGGGAAAAGTTGCGCTCGCGTATGCAGGCGCTCAAAAAAACCTCGGGGCATCTGGTGTTACAGCTGTTTTCATTCGGAAGGATCTGTTATCGCGTGATGCTTCCGATTTGCCCGCCATGCTTGATTACAAAACCCATGCTGATAAGGGCTCTCTTTACAACACACCACCGACGTTCAGCATCTATGTATTAGGTTTGATGGTCGACTGGATGAACGAACAAGGTGGAATGGAAGAATTCCAAAAAAGAAGTGAGCAAAAATCCCAGATGCTTTATCAGCTCATCGACGGAAGTGAAGGTTTTTATACCGGTCATGCCGAATCAGCGAGCCGATCTCAAATGAATGTCACCTTTCAACTTCCGGATGAACATTTGAACAATCGTTTCTTAGAAAGTGCCCGTCAATCAGGCTTCATCGGCTTATCCGGTCACCGTTCCATCGGCGGATGTCGCGCCTCTTTATATAACGGAATCACAATAGACGCTTGCGAGAAGCTTGTCGAGTTCATGGAGTCTTTTCGCCACACACATACAACATGATGGAAGAAAGTGTATAGGACAAATTCCTTCCCATCCACACGCATCCTTGATAAAATAGTCACATCCGTTTTACTCGCAATAGGCATGAGCGCACTATTGGAGTAGACGAGACGAGTTGAGAAGAGGAGAGGATTCACAATGAAATCCATTCAATTAGCTTTAATTGGAGTATTATTATCAGTAGGTCTTGTATTACACGCAGTCATTCCCGGGATTTTAGGAGCGATGAAAATTGATATGCTCCTGACAATGATGTTTCTAGCGATCATCCTATTCCCGAACAAAAAAAGCGTGGCTGTCACAGCACTGGCGACCGGAGTCATTTCTGCGTTGACGACAACTTTCCCAGGTGGGCAGCTTGCCAACCTGATCGATAAACCGATCACCGCTTTCGTCGTATTCGGTTTATATCTTACATTTAAAAAATACCACGGGAACGTGGTATTAGTGTCATTATTGACCGCTGTCGGTACAGTCATCAGTGGTGCGATCTTCTTAGGAGCTGCAGCAATCATCACCGGATTACCGGCACCTTTTACCGCATTGTTTTTAACAGTCGTCATCCCGACAACAATCGTCAACACGATCGTCATGACCGTACTGTATCCGATTTTACAAATGGTTACAAAAAGATCCAACTTCGCATATAACGCGTAAATAGAAAAGCACAAAAAAACCGATGCCTATCCAATGGTATCGGTTTTCTTCTTTTCATTTTCTTCCCATGATAAAAATTGTTGCAGCTCATTGTTGACCGTTTTCCAGATGTATCCGATTACGGCGATATCATCCACTAAACCTAATCCAGCGATAAAATCCGGTATAGCATCCACAGGACTCAAGAAATACAATAATCCGGCTGTGACCATAACGATGGATTTTTTGGAAATATCTCTATAGTTTCCGAGACGATATTGATCCACAAGGCGAATCAATGCTTGTATCTTGTCCAAAAAACCTCTTAAGGCCTCCTGGATATCATCCTTCTGGAGCTTTGCACGTACATTCTGGACCATGTTCCCGCTTTCCGACTCATCTGCTATCAGCACACGTGCCCTTTTTAACATTTTCCTGAAGTACATGAATACCTTAATCTTCTTCCACATCTCAACCGCCTCCTTCTTATCTTATTTTCCACATCTTTCTTCATCTTAATCCGATAAGAGAAGTTTGCCAAGATGCTATTTGAAAGTATCCTGGTATCATTTGAGAGGTTTGGATACACTACATTGGAAACGAATCCATTGTCATCAATATTTAATTACGAAAAAAAGGACGACAAGCAAGAGACAGACACTTCCGACCACACCTAAGAGCCTTCCGATACTTTGTTTCTTATACACACTCACATTTCGGAATGAGTACCTTTTCGTATCGAGAAACATCCTTGCCATTTGAAATAAAAGAAGTAAACCGAGTATAGCCAGTACGATAATTCCATAGATCATTTCACATCACCCCATATCATCCTATGAAAGAAACAACTGGTTTATTCCCCGAGTATTGTTTAATGATGTCGATTTCATGGGAATGTTTTGTAGAAATGGTCGAACGATTTATAGAGGTTTATCGAAAGGTCTCACGAATTATGTATTAAGAGACTTGTCTTATTTGCCCTGGAACATGTCACATGATCTGGACAAATGAGAAAAGATCACGAAAGGAGAGGTATCTAAGATGAAGAAAACTCAAAAATCAGTATTAATCGGCTTTGCGATAGGAAGTATCGTCACTGCGGCTGCAACTCTATTATCGACACCGAAGTCAGGTCGGGAGCTCCGTAAAGACATTAAGGATTCGACTAATAAATTGAAGCTCACGATCATGGATGTGAAGAAGGAAGGCATCAGCCTGAAGGAACAGATTGTACAAGTTTCTAAAGAAGGTGTCGATGCGTTCAAGGAAGTCGCTACCGATTTGAAAGAAGATATCAAATCCTGGAGAAAAGATATTGAACCGAACGTTGAAAGCATCAAGGAAAATGTGGATACGATCCAAGAATCGGTTTCTGAACTGCAAGAAGAATCGAAGAAACCAGTGAAATAATCATTCATAAGCTAAAAAGCTGTCCCACAAGGGCAGCTTTTTTTATGTAGGGATGATTAGCCCTTTTTCATCTTCAAAAGACGATCATTATGTGGCAAATTGAGAAACAATCTAAACCTTTTTTACAAGCTGCCGATAATAGATGAGTAATTCAAACTATTGTACAATAATTGGGAATCCATATATTCTAAATTTTTTTTGTCGATAAAAAAAGGTTTTGTCTTTTTTTGTCGAAATTAGACTAAATATACACTACAATTTACATAGATATGAACAGTTCTTACTGTTAAGAAGTTATGAATAATTGGATATTTAGCTTTATAATTCTAACAATTCCTGTCATAATTAAGATAAGAATGGAGGCTCATTATGGAAAACAAGAAAGATTTTTCAATGAAAGAAGCAATGATGTTCAGTCACAAAGTTGCTCAGCTTAGCAAAGCGATGTGGAAATGCGTAGAAAAAGACTGGCAAGGATGGATTAAACCATTTGGGTTGAATATTAACGAGCATCACATCCTATGGATTGCCTACCACTTGGAAGGGGCTTCGATCTCCGATATTTCCAAGTATGGTGTTATGCACGTTTCAACGGCCTTCAACTTTTCCAAAAAGCTTGAAGAACAAGGCTATCTGACATTCTCAAAGAAAGAAAATGATAAGCGGAACACATATGTGAAACTTACGGAGTCAGGACGCGAACTTCTATTAAGAACGATTGAAGCGTATGAGCCTGAAGAATATGGCATTTTCGGCGCTTCACTCAAGATCCGCGAATTATATGGAAAGTTCCCTGAGTTTGATGAATTGATGGCTGTCATCCGAAGTGTGTACGGCAACGAATTCATGTCCATTCTTGATACAACCGTTACAAAAATCGATCAGGAATTTGATGAAGTAAACGGGCAGTTGCTTCCGAATAAACTTCAGCCCGATGCGAAACGCCCTGATGAACATGAAGACGAAGAAACTGAAAAATTAGCCACTACTTAATTTGACTTTCTTTCGCTTTCATCATTTCAATCAACTTTGCAGTCAAGGTTTTAAAATACCCCTGTCTGTTTAGAGCATTGGCAGTCATGAAAGGATCCAAAGTCAAATTAAGCATGCCTACATAATGAAGAAGAAGAGGAGTCTGATCAATCATACCGGCTTCTCTTAAATCTTCCTTTTTATGCTCTAACTCTTTGAACAACCGATAAACGTCTTCAACCTCCCTCTCACTCAAATCTTTCTCCACAATCATCCGATACCATGGATACTCTTTCTCATCCATCGTTCTGACCAACAACTGTTGATAGAAGGAAAGACGCTCAATTTTCTCTCGATCTTGATCTGTCATTTTAAAACACTTCCTATGTGTTTATTCATAAGGCTCTTTTCTTAGTGCAAGAGCATAAAAGTTTGCAAAACAGCCTTTCATAATAAACCATCCATCTTTTACTCTTTATTGTACCCCCACGTTCCTCGAGTGAAAATACTTCCAAGTGCTTTATTATTTTTTTGTAAAACCTATTGATTTTTTGAATAAAACATCGTAATGTATGTACGTGGTTTTTGAAAAGTAAGGTTTTCACCTTTTTCCACACAATGAACAATCTTAATAAAAGAAGGTGATTCAGCATGAATTGCTTCAAGTCAATCAACTTAATCAGAGACTACGGTAAATTGCGATTAGGGCTGCTTTCGACAATGTTCAGTCTGACGTATTTTATCGTTTATTTTATGATGTTTAGAATGTTTCACCCAGAAACAATCTACACTCAAACCGGCTTGTTTCCAATTTTGGTACTGGCTATTTTGATTATCCCGTTGCATACATTCTTGCATTGTATACCGATTTGGCTGACGGGAAAGAAAGCTTGGATGGAGCTGACAGATAACCGTTTCTCGTTCTTTTGCCGTATTCCGGGTGTGCTACCAAAGAGAACAGCTTTAATTGCGGTCTCATTTCCGCTTGTCGTTATTACCTCTGTTTCATTGATAGGGCCTTTGCTCTTTCCGGAATACTTGCACGTATTTGCAATTGTTTCAACATTGAACATGTTCTTTTGTCTAAAAGATCTGATCTATGTCATGCATTTGTGGAATGCACCGAGTGACTCTTTCTTAGAGGACAGTCCTACAGGATTCCAAATCATCGTACGCCGGACTTTTTAAAATAAAAAAGTCGAAAATCAATAAACAAAAAAGGCTGCAGCGGCAGCCTTTTTTATTATTCTTCCGTAATGTAATACACTTTGAAACGGATATTATCCTTTTCTAGATCAAAAGACTCTGCTTTCAAGAACAACTGATCCTGGAATTTGTATTCGGTCAGCTTCACGAGAATCGTTTCTTCATTATCATTAATTTCCACCCACGGCGGTAATTTCGTACTACCTTTGATGAACTCCAATATTTTTTCTCCCGGAAGCTTCAACGCTCCAAGCTTGATTGATTCCTCTTTTAGAATGAGATTTCCGTTATCGAGTACTTGTGGCTCGAAGTCCATCGTAAAGTCCACTTGATTAGAAAAGAATGTAAAATAGCCAGTTACCTGGACATTATCTTCCAGACGGACGTCATAATCGAATTTAGGATTTCGATCTGATTTCAATTCGGTCAACTGTTCTTTAATGAGGAAATTCAATTGATCTTTCGAAGATTCGATATCAAATATCGCTTTCCCCTGTTTGGCTTCCTGTCTTCTCATCTCTTCTTGATTCTGATCACTGACAAAAATCAAGGATACGACGATGATCGGTACGATAATCATGATGGTAAGCAGTATGAAAAAGGCTGATTTCCACCTGAGTTGCAACGGTTTTCTCCTCCTATCTCTCTTGTCTCATAATAGTTGTCACTGTTCAATTGGTTGAACTTTTGGTATGTTTAATATACAATCTCTAAACGTTGGAGGTTCAAATATGACATTAATCGCAATCTATTATATAGCATTCGCAAGCGTTGTTCTTTTCTTGTTCAATTCTTTGACGAATCGTCTATGTATCCAAAAAAACATACCTGCTGAAAAACAGGTCAATGTATTCCGCTGGATTAACATCATGATTACGATATTATTGGTAAGCTCCTATATTGAAGTCATTTATGTCTCATAATAACTCATTATTCCCCAGAATCGTTATGGAGCAAACATGGTAACAAGATGATTATATAGGACAGCTTAGACGAAAGATAGTATGTATTTCTTCGGATAAGTAAACAAGAGGCTGACAAGCAGGTCAGCCTCTTTCTTATTTCCCATCATTATCTTATTAGCCTAGACAAGCGCATCCTACGATAATCAAAAGGATGAACAATACGACGATGATCGCGAATCCTTTACCATATCCATATCCGTATCCACCCATGATCTCACCCCCTGTTCTGGTGTTGCTTTATCCTATGCATCCATCTAACCCAAAGCATAGGCTGCTATCCTTCCTTTGTTAAAAAATCCTTTTCTAACAGAGGCAGCAAGCTCCTATGATGATTAACAAAAGGAACAATACTACGATCAAAGCAAAGCCGCTTCCATGTCCGTAACCCATTGCAATCCCTCCTTTTGGTGTACAGTATAGTGTATAAGTCTAGAGCAATTTTGATTAGACCAATGCCCTTATTTTGAAAAACGGGCTCCTGCACAATCAATTCCAATAAATGTGTATTTTTTCTCATATTTGCAGTCCAGAGTGTATTTTTAATAGAGGGATATGCTATAGTAGAACATGTGAAAAAATTTCTACTTCATAGGAGTGTATGTCGATGAAAAAGTGGATCCTATCCATTGCGGCCGCAACGACCATCTTTGGTGTAGCAGCATGTAGCAATGACGGCGCATCAGGAGACAGTAAGGTCCTGGTGGAAACAAGTGCAGGAGAAGTGACACAAGAGGATTTCTACAATGAGTTGAAGAAACAACCTCAATCCGAACAAATACTTAAAGAGCTCGTTCAATATAAAGTTCTTTCTGAGAAATTCGAAGTAACGGATAAAGAGTTAGATAAAGAAATCGATTATCTCAAGAAGCAATTTGGTGGAGAAGAAGGATTCAAGAACGCCCTTGAACAAAGTGGAATTAAAGGTGAAGAAGAACTTCGCGATGTTGTGAAACGTAACCTTGTATTCTTCAAAGCTCAGACCGAAGGAATCGAAGTTTCTGAGAAAGAAATGAAGAAAATGTACGAAGAGCAATACAAAGTAGAAGAAGTAGAAGCTCGTCATATCCTTGTAAAAGACGAGAAAACAGCTAAAGAAGTGAAGCAAAAGCTTGAAGACGGCGGAGATTTCGCTAAATTGGCAAAAGAATACTCTACAGATCCTGGTTCTAAAGAAAAAGGCGGAGAGTTAGGCTCATTCGGTCGTGGACAAATGGTCCCTGAATTCGAACAAGCTGCTTTCACACTTGAACCTGGTAAAATTTCTGAGCCAGTGAAATCCCAACATGGTTTCCATATCATTGAAGTCTTGAATCAAAAGACACAATCATTTGAAGATGCAGAGTACCAAATCAAGAAATCACTACTCCAGCAAAAAGCTCAAGAACAAGCACAGAAAAACCCTGAGTCCAATCCAATCGACAAAGCTCTAGAAGATGCTGATATTGATGTAAAAGTGGACGAGTACAAAGACTTGTTCAAAAAGGGTGGCTCTGAAAACCCTGAAGAAGCGAAATAAAACGTTCAATAAGAAAGAAGCTGACCTCGCGTCAGCTTCTTTTTTCATGTGTGTGGGGTTTGGATGGTGGATTTGTGAGAGTCAGGCTGGAATTGTGCCGTTTGGGCTATAATTCTGGATTTTGGGCTATAATTCTGGAATCTGGGCTATAATTCTGGAATCTGGGCTATAATTTCGAAATCTGGTCTATAATTCCGAAATCTGCTCTATAATTCCGAAATCTGGTCTATAATTTCGAAATCTGGTCTATAAATCTCACCACTACGCTCCTTTCGGCAGCGTTTTCCTATCTCTAAAGTAAAAAAAGCTGATTCGACACCCCGTAAAGGTTGTGCTGAATCAGCTTTTTCACCATATATGCTCATTCTCCAGATGCTTGGTCTCTTCGTTTCTTTTCTTCTTCAATCCGTTCCATGTACACTTTACCTTCTTCTTCAATGTGCACACGATCAAGCTTCTTATCCTCCATCGCATGATGCCATGCCCGGTATCCCGAGTAGGCGATTCCGGCCATCACAAAATACATCCACCACGGTACACCTGACAAAACCGGTGTAAGGCTTGCGTATATACCTGTCCATTGCAATAAGACAAAAAATAAAACAACCGTTGCGACTACGTAAAGGCGACGCATCACAATCCCTCCCTTTGTAGACAAGCATTGATATTACAAAGGTATGTAGGAAAACGGTTGTTTATGACAGATTACATATTGGTTGGGACAGTCTTTTTATGATCAATCAGAGGCTTATAAAAGGAACGGTTATCGAGGGCAAAGACGCGCTCAGTAAATTCACCCGGTTCGACTTTACTCAGGGCACGATCCATCATGTTCATTTTCGCATCGATGTTATCAATATAATGGAGAATTTCCGCTTCTCGAACTAATGGCGGCTTAGGGCTTCCCCACTCTGCTTTATGATGATGACTAAGGACCATATGCTGTAGGATGACGACCTCTTCTCCGTCAATGCCAAGTTCCTGAGCTGCTTCCTTGATCTCTTCGACCATCATGGTGATGTGTCCAAGCAAATTCCCTTCAAGTGTGTAGCTCGGTGCGACAGGACCTGAAAGTTCGCGCGTTTTTCCAAGGTCATGTAAGATGACACCTGCATACAGAAGGTCAGTGTCCAATGATGGGTACAATTGCGCAATCGACTTCGCGAGTCGAAGCATTGAAACGACGTGAAACGCCAAGCCGGACACAAAGTCGTGATGGTTTTTCGTAGCAGCAGGGAAATCCAGGAACGCTTTCTGATGCTTTTTCACAAGGTGTCTCGTAATGCGCTGGATGTTCGGGTTTTTCATTTCAAAAATCGCCTGTGTGATCACTTCGATCATCTCATCTTGTGCAATTGGCGCAGTCTCGACGAAATCATGTACACTGACGCCATCCGCTTCATTCGATAAGCGGATCTGTTTCACTTTCAACTGATTTTTCCCGCGATAGCTCGTAATGTCTCCCATCACGCGCACGATGTACTCAGGCAGATACTGCTTCTCATCCTCAGGCGATGAATCCCAAAGTTTCGCCTCGATATCACCCGTATGATCCTGGAGAATGAGGGTCATGAATGGCTTCCCTGTACTCGTCACCCCTTTGGTTGCTGATTTGATCAGCAGAAAGTCATCAAATACATCGCCTACATCATATTGCTGGATACCTCGTTTCATTCCGTTACCTCCTTAATTAGTTACTGTTTTCAACTGTGCTGTTTTCGACCTTTGTTGCTGTCCATACTTTCACTGCCACTAGAGCAACCAACAATACAACTGCACCGAGTAAGTATGGAATATGTATGTTGACTTCGAATAAGAAACCTGCAACGACAGGTCCTACTGCATTCCCTAAGCTCAAGAACGAGTTGTTCAATCCCATAATCGTCCCTTGCTGTTTCCCGGCAAGTTTTGAAATAAAGGAATTGAGTGATGGTCTTAGAATCGAGTTTCCTAAAAAGAAGATGGATACGGTCAAAAGAACGGTTACATAATCAAAAGCGAATACCATGAGGATGAAACCGATGGCACTCAATAGTAAGGATCCGGATACGACTCGGTTGTCTCCGAACCGTTTTGTAAGTCTTCCAACGAGTGTACCTTGAGCAATCGCTCCAATCACGCCCGTCACCGCTACGATCACTCCGACTTCTGCCGGGTCATAACCATACCTCTTCAACGCGTAAAATCCGAAAATGGAAGTGAAATTCGCTAAGGCGAAGCTCATGACGAACACAAGTACGAGCAAGAAGCCGACCGGGCTTTTCAGCGCCGTCACCATCCGGACGAGATGATTGACTTTCTCTTCATTCTTCGCTGCTTCCTTGTCTTCATCTGATAACGTTTCTTTCAATAGGAATACCGATACGATCGCTGCCAACGTACCTGCGCAACCGGCAATCAGAAATGGTAAAGACAGTTCAATTTCAGCAAGCCAACCACCGATTCCCGGTCCGATGACAATTCCTAACGCCATGGCTGCCCCTAAAAGGCCCATGCCTTTCCCTCGATCTTCTTCTGAGGTGACATCTGCCACATACGCCATCGCTGTCGGCATGATTGCAGAACCGAAAGTCCCTGCGAGAATTCTGGAGGCGTATAGCATCCACAGATCTGTTGCGAATGCAAAAATAAATTCCGCAGCAGCAAATCCGAACATTCCGAGGGTGATGAGCGGTTTCCGACCAATCCGGTCCGATAACCTACCCCAAAACGGGGCGAGCAAAAACTGCATGAATGCGAAGGAAGCGACCAACAAACCGAGATCCCTTCCTGTTGCGTTAAATGCTTCTACATAGTAAGGGAGAATCGGGATGACCAATCCGATTCCGACCATGATGATGAATAGGTTCAACATTAATAAAAGCAATGGTGCTGTTTTCTTCTGTTTCGCTTCTACCATGAAATCATCCTTCTAATGACATACGGTCCATTTCATTTTCATATCACCATCTGAATCAATACGCCATCCTGATGGTTTTGGACCTCTACAGTACCATTATGAAGTTCTACGATCCGTTTTACAATAGCTAACCCAAGACCAAACTGCCCTTTGTTGCTTTTCTGGAAAGGTTCGAACAATCGATCCAGATCCTCTTCCGGAATGAGCTCACCATCATTTTTTACAAGAATATAGGTTCTCCCGTCCTTTTGATAGGACATAATCTCAATATAAGACGCTGCGTAACGAAAAGCATTCTGTATCAAGTTTTCAAACACGACTTCCCACTGCTTGCGGTCTCCTTGGAAGACCACCTCTTCTCCCTCAAGGATGATAGAAAGGTCATCACGCTGATAACGGAATCGATCTAATACCTCATCGAGAAGGGTACCGAAACGGATTTTCACGGCATCCGGTTCTGTGTCTTGCATCAGATCCAGCTTTGAAAAGTAGATCATGTCCTTAACGCGTTCTTCCATCCGCCCGGATTGCTGAAGGATGACATCCATCATTCCCTCCAGATCCTTTTCAGGCATCACACCGTCTTTTACGGATTGTGCATAGCTTTTGATGGTCATGATCGGTGTTTTCAATTCGTGTGAAGCATGTTGAATGAACATTTTCTGAGACTGGTCATTCCGAATAAGGTTCTGTCTCATTCGCTCGAATTGGTTCGATAAAAGCTCGAAATCCTGATCTCCTTTCAGCTGTAACGGCTCTTTCCAATTCCTATTACCGATTTGCTCAAACCGTTCCCCGAGAACCTGTAACGGTTTCCGTAAATAATTGGACAACCAGATAGCGGGGATGATGCTAATCAGGATACCGATCAGGAAAATCCATATCAAACGTTCCCAAAGCCTTTGGACAAGCTGATCCCGATAGGTGTCCCACATGTACGAGACGAGATATGTCGGATTCCCGTTCACTTCTATGGGACGGATAATGTAAAAGAGAGAAGCCTCACGGTAGGTCAGCTGGAATTCTCCTACTTGTCCATCCAGCGTTGAAACGTTCTCCCATATTTTACTCAGTACCACATCCGGTACAACATCCCCTTTCAGCAGAAACGATTGATTCCCTAAGAGAAGATGGCCAACAGAACGGGTCGCTTCTCGTCGCTCAATGAAATTCATGTTGGAATCCGGTAGCTGCTGCTCTGGACTCGTCCCTTGTAAAATCAACTCCTGTTGCTCTTCGATCAGTCGATACGTTTCGTCAGTGAGGGCTTCCCTCATGGAAAGCGGATAGATGACCACGACAGAAAGCCCGACTACAAAGACTAATAGGAAAAAGGATAGCCAGATTCGCTGAGCGATACTCAGTTGCTTCATGGATACTCGATCCTATAACCGCCACCGTATAACGTCTCGAGATTCAAGCGGGGCATTTTCTTGCGTACCCGGCGGATGACGTCATCCACCGCTCTTTCCGAGCCGACATAATCCTTTCCCCAAACGGCTTCCAGTATTTCCGACCGTTTTTTCGTTTCATTGACATGCTCGGATAGAAAGAGGACCACCTCGAATTCCTTGGATGTCAGGTCGATTTCCTCTTCTTTATGGAAAACTTTCCGCTCTATAGGTTGGATGCGGTATTGATTGACCCACCGGGTTTGCAGCCTGCCGCCTGGTCCTTCATAGATGCGTTGCAACAGTTTTTTCGCACGGATGACGAGTTCTTTTGGCAGAAACGGCTTGGAAAGATAGTCATCACTGCCCAGTTCCAAACCTTTTACACGGTCAAGATCTTCATCTCTGGCAGAAGCGAAGATGACAGGAGTTTCCATCTTTTCTTTAATCCGTTGTAAAAGCTCGTATCCATCAATGTCCGGCAGCATGATATCCAACACCCATAGATGAGGTGGGTCTTCCATCGCTTCCAATGCACTGTTACCATCTGGAAAAACCTTGACCGTCCAGCCTTCCTTTTCCATATATGCCTTCATTAGTAAAGAGAGGTCTGTTTCATCTTCTACCAAATATATCAAGTAAGCTCCCAAATCTATTCAACTCCTAAGTCCAGTGTTAGAACGTTTGCGGCTGCATCGTGTTCGGAGAGGGTAACCGGATCGTTTGTGTAGATAAAGGTTCAGCAGTCGTCTCATGACAGGTAAAATAGAGCACCTGGCGCTCCTTCGCAATCGTTTGGATTAATTCAGATGCAAGAAGTCTTCTCTTCTGATCGAAGTTTACGAGGATATCGTCCATGATCAGTGGGAAGGCTCCGTTACTCTCATATTCCCCTGCTAATGCGAACCGTAGTGCGAGATACAGTTGTTCCATCGTTGCCCGACTCAATTCTTCAGGTTTGAAAAGGATCGAATCGTTCCTTTCAATAAGAAAACTTTCTTCTCCTTTCGGAGCGATCAATCTTGTATATCTGCCTTCAGTCAGTTTGTCGAGATAGTTTTCAGCCCGCCGTATGACTCTTGGTTGTCTTTCAGCTTGATAGTTTTGTTTTGCCACATTCAATGCATGCTGGGCTGTCCTGTAAATCGCCCATTGCTTTGCCTGCTCGTTGAATTCACTTTTTGCCATTTCAAGGGCATGAAGTTGATTGGAGTAGGATCCGTCTTCTTCCAGGTGTGTGATATTCGCCTGGAGTGTGGCACATTCATCTCTTAAAGCGTCAATCCTTCCATCAGCCTGTGCAAGATGATTGTTCAATTCAGTCAATCGTTCCTTCGTCTGTTCAAAGGTTTGCCTTTTATCCATCAGTTCATCCACAATCTCTACAGAGGTCGTATGTTCCAGCTGAGCATTTACCAACTGCAATTGTTCCATGAGATGGTTGTACTTTTCGTTGGCTTTCCCTTTCGACCAGAATGTCTCTTCATCATTGACTTCGGCTGTAGCGAAAAGCTTGTTCATTTCATTTTCATATTGTGTTGCTTTCTTCTGGATACCTTCCATACGTTTAAGGAGATCTTCCTGCTCTTTTTCCATTTGCATCAATTGTTCTTGTTTTTCAAGCTCTTGTTTCAATTCTGAGACTAAACGATTCATTTCACGGTCAAGATGATGTCGGTCTGAGATGGTATTTTGAGAGAGTCGTTGAAGTTTAGAAATAAATCGATCCATCTCATTCTGAAATTGTACACGTCTTGATTTAAGTTTCTCCAATTCCATTATACGGCGTTTCAACCTGTCGATTCGATCAAACAGCTCAAGCATCATATCATTCGGAACATGTTCAGGCATATTGAAGGTTTGCCGCCATGTGTGAAGCTCATCCCTTACTTGATTGTCATCAAGCTCCCACTGATCATACAATCTAGCAACGCGTTGATATTGTTTATCCAGGTCTATCGTCTGCTCTTCAAGATGAGCTTCCTGAACAGTGTATTGTTGCTGTTCCATCAAGAGCTTCTCCAGTTTTTCCTTTTCATTCTCATCATAATTTTGATTGGATAACTGGCGCTCCAATTGCTCAATCTCTTTCTCGATGAACTTCCTGTCTGTTCCATTTCCTCTACTATTCAGAATCACACCTGTGCCGGATAAAGCGATGCCGATAATCAATCCTGTGATGATATCCCCGTTTATAATCCAAAATGCGGAGAGGATGATTCCTATCCCAATCAACATCCAAATCATCATCCTTGGGATCGGATACGGACTGTCGGACTTCTGCATTTGCTTCAATCGGGAGATTTGCTCCTTGATTTGAGATGGAGAATGGTCGGAAAGGCGTTTCAGTCTTGCCTTATACTCCTCCACCTTGTTCTTTTCTAGCATACGGCTCTTCAATCGGGCCAACTTATCTTCGTTTTCTTCCAATTGGATACGTGAATGCTCTAAATCGTGATCTAACCGTTTTTGTTCACTTTCAAGTCGATCCAGTTTTTTCAGTATCGTCATCAGCTGTTGTTTCGAGACCAGATCTGTATTTGCAGAAAGTACCTGATCTTCTGTCCATCCTGTACCGATCGCTTCTTTCTCTTCAACAATCTCTGATTCCAAGTGAGAGATTTGCTCGTTCAATTTATCATAGTCCGATTGACGATCCTTGAACAGATGATAGGAACGCTCCAGCTCGTTAAGTTCAGAGGCTTGCTCTAATCGCTCTGTATCCAAGTCTAGTTCATCTTTCGTTTGTTCGGTTTGCCGGATTAAATCTTCTAAGTGATGAAGTTCACCCTCAAGTTCAAGCATCCGTTCTTTTGCCATCTTAAAACGTTCCAGACCTTCTTCAGGAAAATGAGTCGCTTTCGGAAGCTCATCTAGCTGTGTCTCGATTGTCCTCTTTTTTTCCAATAAAGGGTGTATGGAAAGGAAATGCTGTTGCTTCAATGCTTCCGTTTGCCAACTCAATCTTTCATGTTCAAGCTGGGACAATTCTTCCTTCCTCTGATCCAGCGTTGCCTTCTGTTCCGTGTACTCGTCAAGCTTGTTTGACCACTGTTTCACCTGTCGCTCCAGCTCGACCAACTTATCAAGCTTCTGATTCAGAAGCGGGTTCTTTCCGTTCGGCTTGAACAATTTATTTTGCTCTTCTTGTAAGCGATCGGATATCGTGTTCAATTGCTGTGCGCCGGTCAATCCTGCATTGAACAAGTACTCTCCGAGCTGATCGGATTTGATTTCATTCACCTTCTGCAATCCATCCAGGTTGAAACAGAATATGTTCCGGAATGTCATATGATTCACTTCGGCTAAGACTTGATTGAGCAGCTGTTCGTCGTCTGTACTTCCATCTTCTTTAAAAAGCTGAACTGTCCCCGAAGCACCTCCAGTCCGTTCAATGGTCAACATGCCATTACGCTCGGTTTCAATCTTCAACCTTCCGCCATAAGCTTGAGTCGTTTTCGGTTCATACCGGAGTCTCTTCTCACTTTTCTTCGGAAAACCGAACAGCATGTACTCCACGAACGCCATCAAAGTCGATTTACCCGATTCATTCTCCCCGAGTATGACCTGGATATCCTCTGATTCAAAGTCGATGATACGGTTTTCAAAGCGACCGAAGCCATAGATATGTAAGCTTTTCAGTTTCATATGTTTCGCCTACCTTCCTGACTCTTTTGTCATCGTTTCAATCAATAGATTTTGTGCTTCCCGTTTGATTTCTTCGGGATCGAAAGCATCCTTGGAAACAAACCGTTTCGCTTTTCTATGTTTTGCGAGTGGTTCCAACACTTCGTCCAATTGATCCAAGTCATTAAATACTTCCATCATTTCTTTCAAAAAATGAGAGTCTTTCAAATCTCTCAACAGATCTTCGTTTCTATGCTCCACTACCAGTCGATTGATCCAAACGAAAGAGGCTTCATCCTCTTCCCCTTCCTGCAGATGGTCGAGCATATCCTCTATGACTGATGGATCCTGAAGCTCTGATCCAAACGAGTTTCCTGGATCGATGGATACAGACAAAATCGTATCGGTCTGTTTAGAACGAAACGCTTCCTTGAGTTTTTGCAACCCGTTCAATAGATCGTCCATCCCTTCCATTCCTTCGGTTGAGAGAGTCGTAGATTGCCACTCGATTGGTGCGGTCTGGATGAATTGGAGGTCGTTGCCCACTTCTGAAAGTTCTACGAGATAACACCCTTTCGATCCTTCTTCTTTTCGATTCAACCCTTGGATGTTCCCCGAATACACGATAGGTGGCTCTTGATTCAATTCTGACCGTATGTGAATGTGACCCAGCGCCCAATAATCGAAAGGCTTATCAATGAGTTCTTGTAAGGTGAAAGGTGCATAAGGATCATGATCCGTATTACCTCCGACTGTGCCGTGCAGCAATGCGATGTGGAACGGTGCCCCCTCAATGACCTCATAACGAGTTGCGATATTTTCTGTGACAGCTCTTTGCGGATAGCTGTAACCGTACAGATGAGCGACAACATCATTATTTTTACGATAAGGGTGCATGTCGGGCTCTTCACTTCCGAAGAAGTGGACATTTTCCGGCCAGGTAAGCTGGACGAACTTCCCTTGAAGATGGTCATGGTTGCCGTGGATAGCGAACACTTGAATATCGGCTTGCTCCAATCTGACAAATTGCTTTTTCAAAAACAGCTGAGCTCTTAAACTTCGATTCGCCCCATCATATAAATCTCCAGAAATGACGACAAAATCGACTTTCTGCCGGATCGCTACTGTTATGATTCTCTCAAAAGAGTCGAACGTACTTTGTTTGATACGGTTGAAAAGAGCTTCTGGTAGATATCCGAGTCCTTTAAAAGGTGTGTCTAAATGTAAATCAGCAGTATGTATAAAACGGACTTTCCGCATTAGATCTTCCTCCTTTCCTATCATCGGTTTCCTTATACGCATTTTACCATATTATGCGAGCGTTTGTTCGTTATCTTCTCATAAGAAAACCCTGCAATCTGGTCCGTTGCAGGGTTGTGTCGTGCTTATCGTTTCGCAAAAATCAAAGCTTTCTTCAAACTCTTCAAGCTTGTAGCATTTCCGTACATGAGGACGCCTCCCCGGTAAACTTGCGCGGCAATCATAGCGAAGATTCCGATGGTCGCAACCAGAATCAAGATACCAATCATAACCTCCCAAATCGGGATGTTCAACATACCGGCCCTCAAGAACATGATCATCGGTGTGAAAAATGGAATGTAGGAAGTAATCGTCACAAATGTAGCGTCCGGATTCCCTAACCCAGACATTGCGATCATGAAGGCAACCACAATAATCAAAATGACAGGTGTGATGACTTGATTCGCTTCTTCCACTTTGTTGACGAGAGATCCCAACATCGCGAGCAACGTCGCATACAGAAGGAATCCTAAAAAGAAGAAGACAACCGCATAAATCATTGTTGAAACCGGTAATTGATCGATTGCTATGAAATCTGTAAAACTATCAATGGATGCTGGCGTTTCTGGCTTCGGCGCATATTTCATTGAAATGAAGCCCGCTGTGAATAAGAGTGCAAATTGTGTCAGCCCTAACAAAGCGATTCCGAATATCTTGCCGAACATCTGCTTGACTGGAGATACGCTTGAAATGAGAATTTCCATGACTCTTGACGATTTCTCTGTCGCAACTTCTGTCGCAATCATGGAACCATAAAAGATAACCGCAAAATAAATGACGAACAACAAGACATAAACGATGGAACGCGCCTGGTTCAACTCTTCCTCCGTCTTCGCATTTTCTTTCAGCGCTTCCGTTTCAAAAGATACCGGCGCATAGAGATTGGATAACTCTGCTGGATCGACGCCAAGGTTCTGGGTCGCAATCATGACTTTCGTTTGCTGCAGGCTGCTTTCAATCTTGTTCATCCAACCAGCATCCGAGACACTTTCTGCCTTGAAGAGTCCTGATGGCAGCCCTTCACTGTTTTCCTCTAACACAAGAAGAGCATCATACTCGCCTTCCTGTACTTTTTCTTCCGTTAAGCTTTCGGATTCTGTCACTTTGACCATCTCGATTTCATCCGAGCTTGCATCTACTTGCTGCTTCAAAGGTTCGAAGAAACGGTCCGAGGCATCGATGACCGCAACTTTATGTACTTCTTCCTCATCAAAAAGACCGACAATGGTTTGCATATTGGTCAATCCGACAATCAGGAGTAAAGAAACAATCGTCGTAATGATGAAAGCCTTCGTCCGAAGTCGGGATTTATACGTATGAGCCATGACGATCCATAATTTATACATAGGATGCACCTACCTTTTCAATGAAAATATCGTTCAAGGATGGCTCTTCCAAATCGAATTTGCGGACAAATCCTTTCCCCTGGAGCATGTCGAAAATTCTACCCGCAATATCCTCACTTTCCACCTGAAGCCTTACACCTTCTGTCACTTCCTTGTAGCCTACAACACCTGATACGTCCTTGAGGAATCTTAGATCAAAATCCGCGTACACGGTGACATTCTTCTTCCCGAAAGAGCGTTTCACGTCTTTCAACGAACCATGCACGACTGGGTTGCCTTTATGAAGGATGCATAAATGCTCACACAGTTCTTCTACATGCTCCATCCTGTGGCTTGAAAATACGATCGTCGTACCGTTCTTCTTCAGCTCAATGACCGCTTCCTTCAACATTTCGACATTGACAGGATCAAGTCCACTGAATGGTTCATCAAGGATCAGGATTTTCGGTTTATGTAAGACAGCTGCGATGAATTGAATCTTCTGCTGATTTCCCTTTGATAACTCTTCAACTTTTTTATTTTCGTATTCTGGAACCTTGAACCGTTCTAGCCATTTTTTAATTTCGGGAATGATTTCTGATTTTTTCATCCCTTTCAAGCGGCCAAGATAGAGCAGTTGATCCGATACTTTCAAGCTTGGATAAAGTCCTCGTTCCTCCGGTAAATAACCGATCAATTGGGAATCACGGGTCGTTAGAGGGTTGTTGTTCCATGTAATCCGCCCGCTTGTCGGATTCAATAGTCCAATCATCATCCTGAATGTCGTCGTTTTCCCAGCCCCGTTCGCTCCTAAAAGTCCGAAAATCTGATGCTCGGGTATCTCAAATGATACTTGGTCGACTGCTGTGAAGCTCCCGAATTTTTTCGTTACATTTTCTATATGTAAAGTCATCGTATCTCTCCTCTCTCCCTTAATAACGAATGGTAGAGGAAAAAGTTTCATGTTTTTGTTATTTTGAAATGAAAGAAGGAAATTCGACATAAGACTCGAATATATGCAGGAAAAGGAGGCTTATACACCATTATGAAAATGTATATTGTAACCGTATTTGATAAAAAAGGCTCCAAAATCTACGAGGAATCCTTCGAGGCTCCGAATAATGACGAAGCGAAGAAAATCGGTCAAAGCATTTTGGAGGATAACAGCTATGAGAACCACACGAGCCGAGTGACTTCACCAGCAGGAGAACTAGTCTTATTCCACAGATAGACGGCACCCTTTTTAGGTGCCGTTTTCTTTATTAAGAAACTTCGAAAAATTATTTTTAAAAAAGGCTCTTTTTCTATAAGATTGTTGCTTTTACGTCATTTTTAAGAATCACCTTGTGCAAGTTGATTGGAGAACAAGGTGCGAGACTCCAGCGGGATCAGCGTGCCAACTACCTGAATAATCTCCCCGCAAGGCATGCGACGAGGAAGCTCGCTTCGACAGGACTTTCTTGTAGACGCAGGAGCACAAATGCTTCCTTGAAAAGGAGACTCCTGAGTTCGCCAGGCGACGAGTGGGCTCACCGCACGCCCCGCGGAAAGCGAGCATCCTGGAGCGGAAATCAACGACTTTCAAGAGCAACAAAGTTTGCGAAAACAGCCATAAGGAAAAAGGAGGCGGCCATGGGATTCAAGCCATTATTGAGGCATAGAGATACAACCGTTAACGAAACGAAAACAGGCTCTTTGTTTATCGAAGAGTCGGAGGCTGCTTCCGTAGCAGTAGTTGCCTTGCGTGGTACCGACTTGATCGTCGTCGAACAATACCGCCATCAGTTAGGGAAAAACACATTCGAGTTACCGGGCGGAGGCCTGGATGCAGGAGAAGAACCGATTGTGGGTGCAAGACGGGAATTGAAAGAAGAAACAGGGATTCAAGCGAGCCAGCTGATTCCTTTAGGCACCTTCTATCCACAACCGTACTTTACAAATCGCCATTCGCATTTGTTTTTCACCGAGGACACTAACCTAACCGGTGCACAAAACTTAGATGAAGACGAAAACATCTTCGTTCATCAGATTCCAGTCAATGAGGTCCTTGCATCTATCGAACAGGGACATTATACAGACGGAGAGTTGGGCTACGCTCTATTTCTGTGTATGTTGAAAGGATACATGAAAAGGGGCTGATCACAACGGATCAGCCCTCTTATCATTTTATTTCATTGTCGCGAGCCATGCAGCAACGTTTTCAGCTTCTTCCCCTTCAAGCAGGTTTGGAGGCATTCCGCTGCCGCCGTTTTTAATTTGCGCTAAAATTTCTTCCTTGTTCATTTCTTGTCCGACTTTTTTAAGACCTGGTGCCGTTCGACCATCAAGATTCTCACCGTGACAGGATGCACAGCTCTGGTTGAAAGACTTCTGAGCTGCTGCAGCATCTACAGAGCTTGATCCGCTTTCAGCTCCACCGTTTTCCTCTGTTGAAGCACCTCCATCGGAGGAATCTTCACTTCCACCACCGCAAGCAGCTAATCCCATCACGAGCAGTAAGGCAATTCCGAGTACAAATAGGTTTCGTAACATGCAAACACCTCTTTTAGGACTTTACTTCATGATACCATTCTTCTACCCTTTGGAAAATGTGTGGAAACATACGCATAAGAAAAGCTGGCCCTACATCGGCGAATGCCGATGCTTGGACCAGCTTTTACATTTAAAAGAGATTAGCTCATGTTGATCCAGACGCTCTTCACTTCAGTGTAGTTATCAAGCGCATAAGATCCCATTTCGCGTCCGATTCCAGATTGCTTGTAACCTCCGAACGGAGAAGCTGCATCGAATGCGTTGTAGCAGTTCACCCAGACCGTTCCTGCTTTGATACGGTTTGCTACATAGTGGGCACTCTTCAAGTTCTCAGTCCAAAGTCCCGCTGCCAGTCCATAATCAGAATCGTTCGCACGGTTGATCACTTCATCAAGATCATCGAACGGCATCGCAGCAACGACAGGTCCGAAGATTTCTTCCTTCGCAATCGTCATGCTGTCATTCACGTCAGCAAAGATTGTTGGAGAAACGAAGTAGCCCTGGTCGTAAGGCTTCGTTCCGCCTGTCAGAAGCTCAGCACCTTCGCTCTTACCTTTTTCGATATAATTCAATACACGGTTATGTTGCTCTTCTGAAACGAGTGGTCCCATTTCGGAATTCGGATCGAGTCCAGGACCTTGCTTCAATTTTTCAGAGTGGGATACAAGATCAGCCATGACATTGTCAAACGCCTTCTTCTGGATATAAAGGCGAGATCCCGCACAGCAAACTTGTCCTTGGTTGAACATGATTCCAGAGAATGCACCTGGAATGGCCTTCGACATATCTGCATCTGGAAGGATGATGTTCGGCGACTTACCACCAAGCTCAAGCGTTACACGCTTTAGATCCTTGGAAGCTGTGCTCATGATATGCTTACCAACTTCAGTAGATCCTGTGAACGCGACCTTGTCGACAAGCTTATGTTCGATAAGCGGACCGCCTGTTGTCTCACCAAAACCTGTAACGATGTTGACAACACCTTCAGGGAATCCAGCTTCTTCAATCAATTCAGCTAAGTATAGTGCAGAAAGTGGTGTTTGCTCAGCAGGCTTCAATACGATTGTACATCCGCTTGCCAGTGCAGCTCCCATTTTCCATGCAGCCATTAGGAGTGGGAAGTTCCAAGGGATGATTTGTCCCACTACACCAAGTGCTTCATGGCGCGTATAGTTGAAGAACTTACCGGAAACAGGAATCGTTTGTCCTGTGATTTTTGTTGCCCAACCTGCATAATAGCGGAAATGCTCGATTGCAAGCGGAACGTCCGCATTTGTCGTTTCACGGATCGGCTTACCGTTGTCTAACGTGTCCAATTGCGCTAATTCTTCTTTATTCTCTTCCATCAAATCGGCAAGCTTATAAATGAGACGGCTTCTGGAAGCAGCACTCATCTTTGACCAAGGGCCTTCGTCGAATGCTTTACGAGCAGCCTTAACAGCTCTGTCTACATCTTCATGTTCTGCCTCACTCACAACAGCAAGGACTTCACCATTGGAAGGATTCAATGTTTTGAACGTCTTACCTGACACAGAAGGTTGCCACTGTCCATTAATGTACAGTTTCTTCGTTCCGTTCAAAAACTCCGCGACTTTCGGCTTTAACTGAGCGTCTAATACTTTTTCCATCATAATCCTCCTTCAAATTTTAAGATGCATGACATAATTTCTCGAAGAAGGAGGGATATCCCTACCGCTTAACATTCTTTTAACATTCTTTCCATCGTGTTTTCTCAACAAAAAACGAGGTGGAGGATTTCCTCATATGAGAATTTGCTGTAATAACAGGAATTATAGCGATTGCATGGCATGCGATTGGTAGCATATTTTGTCAGAAGGTTCCAAAAGAAAATTAAGAAATTTGAAAGGGTTTTCATTTTTTGTAACATTTGTAACAATAACTGGAGCTAGAATGATTCATTAGATTCAACTTGGGGAACTTTCCTGCTTACTTGGGGAACTTTCACCCCGTCTTGTGGAACTTTCCCGCTTACTTGTGGAACTTCCACCCCGTCTTGTGGAACTTTCCCGCTTACTTGTGGAACTTCCACCCCGTCTTGTGGAATTTTGTACTTTTTTACTATAAAAAAACCGCCCCTAAATGTGGAGCGGTTCCTCAAACATCTTCTTTAGTGTTCCATCGGTTGTTCGATCTGCATTTTCATCTGTCTTCGGAAGACTTCGCGGACCATGTAGCCGACTCCATGCTGGTCGTTGGATCTTGTCACCCAATCCGCCGCAGTCTGCACGGACTCTGGCGCATTGCCCATCGCAACACCTAATCCTACCTGACGGATCATATCAATATCGTTCGTGAAATCTCCAACCGCTACCATTTCTTTCAAGGATATACCTAAATGATTGCCAAGGAATTGAAGTCCAGAAGCTTTACTCACGCCTTTTGGACCGATTTCAAACCCACAACGCGTCGAGGCTGTAATATCGATTTCCTCAATCTCTTCCATCAGCCTTTCATACGCTTCTTCTTTTTCTTCTTCGTTGAAAAATTGAATGTCGATCTTCGGAACGGACATCGGCTTCTCTTCTAGATGATCGCTCAGTTTTTCCGTAAAGGTGACCGGATAGAACAGCGGATCGCCGATTCCCATCGTCATTTTCGCAACCAGCTGTGACTTTTGCTGTACCTGATTTCCAAGTGCGTATCTTTCATGCAACAGGCGGACATGCGCATCATAATCCTCAACGGCTTTTACGATGTTTCTTACTTTTTCCGCTGAAATCCTGTTTTCGTAGAGTGGTTCATCAATGGAAGAAGCTATCAATGCTCCGTTATGCGTAATCAGTATGCAGTCGAGCTTCAAGTCTTTTGCTATTTTCTTAGCGGAAGGAAAATTCCTTCCTGTTGCAAGCGTGACATACACACCTTTTTTTCGAACATAATCAATTGCATCCTTTGTCGAACGGTCGATCTTGTAATTACTTTTCAGCAGGGTACCATCGATGTCTAGAGCCAGCAGTCGATAAACCAGGATAATCCCCCCAATCTAGAGTTCTCCTCATCTCAACTCTATGTAAGAGTGAAAGAAAGTAGAACTGCAAAGGAAACAGGAATTCCCCCTTCCCTTCACGAATTGATTGTGTGGGTCATAAGGAGGATTAGACATGGAAAAACAACTAATAGAACAGACAGACCAACCGAGAACAAGATTCAGCATAGCAGATGACTTGCGGAAATTAGGCGTACAACCAGGTGACACCATCCTCGTGCATGCCTCGTTAAAATCATTAGGCTGGGTAAGCGGTGGGAGCCAGGCGGTCATTCAAGCTTTGATGGATATGGTGACGGAGGATGGGACGCTCGTCATGCCCGCACATTCTGGAGGACTCTCAGATCCGGCCAATTGGGAGAACCCCCCTGTTCCGGAAGATTGGTGGGAAACGATCCGTGCAACGATGCCCCCATTCGAAGTCGATAAAACGCCGACACGGGCAATCGGTACGATTCCCGAACTATTCCGGACGTATTCAGGCGTATTAAGAAGCTATCATCCGAATATGTCGTTTGCAGCGTGGGGGCAAGAAGCGCCTTATGTAACGAGCGATCATTCTCTCGATGATGGGCTAGGAGAACGTTCTCCTCTTGCGAAGCTTTATAAGATGGATGCACAAGTGTTGTTCCTAGGAACGGATTTTGATACTCACACGTCCTTCCACCTTTCCGAGCATCGAGCAGGCGCACGAAAGACTATATCGAAGGGTGCTCCTATTCTCGAAAAAGGCAAAAGGGTATGGAAAAATTATTTGGAAATCGACTATGATGATGAACCATTTGGAGAGATCGGCAAGGCTTTCGAAAAAAAGCACGATGTCACGATAGGGAAAGTCGGCTCAGCGACTTGTAAGCTCTTCAACATGCGAGAGTCTGTCGACTTCGGTGTGAAGTGGTTCAAAAAGAACCCACAGGATTAAGCTTCCGATCGGAACGCTCCACACACATAAAAAAATGGCTGACACCCTACGAGGGAGTCAGCCATTTGCACATCTTGCTTATTGTTGTGGATCCTCTGGATTACCGTACAATTCTTCCAAAGGTTTCGTCACAATCTTGTTAATGTCCTGGATCAATTGGCTTACACGTTGCTCAGCGTTCATCAACTTGGAGATCACTTCGTTCTGTTGAACGAGTTCAAACGTTTGTTGTGCTTTCTGAGCTTCTTCTTCTGTGATTTGTTGACCTTGCATTTGCTTCTGTTGAAGCTCTACTTGCAAGTTACGGAAGTTGTCGAACATGTTCTTCACGCTCTCATCCGCGTTCACTTGATCATACAGATTGCGAAGCTCTTGGAAATCATCACTTTCGCGCAACGCTTTTTCTAGATTGTATGCCGCATCATGGACATTTTTACTCATATTTAGCCTCCTAATATTTGCATTTCATGCCGTTACTATTAAGCACCTATTCCACTATAACAAGAATTAGGTGAGGAAGTAAACCAACAGCCCTTGTATGAAGCCGATCACGCCACCTAACAATGCTCCTAGGTACGTAATCATCTTCAACTCGCTTCTCGAAATGGAAAGAACCATTTCTTCAAGCCGCTGTACAGAGAACGTTTGAACTTGATGGCGGACGAGCTCCGAAAGCTGAAGCTTTTCCATGATCTCTTCCATATGGCCTGCAATCCCATCCAACCCAAGATTGATTACGTGTGGGATAAGTTCTTCTTCGATGTAAGGTAGGTAAGGGCTTAATAATTCATGAAGAGGTTTGTTGAAAATCCCTTCCAAATCCACCTTTCGAACGACATAATCAATGACATATTCCTGACCTTCCTTGAGCTTCAACAAGTCGATCAGCTCTGAAGCCGGTCTCTCCTTCAAAGCGTTCCATTCTTTCATCAACACTTCTTCCATCATGGAAGAGACCGTGTCCCTTTGAAGGATTTTGATCAACTCAGATTGAACCTTATCGATCAGACTTTCGTTTCCGAGGAACATGTTGATCATATTGCCTAGCATGCCCCTCCCTGCAAGGAAATCATCCACTAATCGCTTCAGCTGCATCTTTCCTTCTGGACTTTTGATAAAATCAATCAGCCGAGACTGGATGAAATCCGTCGTCTCAGGTATGTAGGTGTCTATATTTTTGATTAAAGACTCGGGCACAACATCTTTAATCGGCTTTCCTTCGATCTCAGAAATTTTTTCAGATACCTTGGCGTTCATATACCTTTTCAGCTGATCTTCCAGTGACTTGGTCACGTCCTCTTTTTTGAACAAGCCAACAACCAATTCGTTCAGCGTCCGCTCTTTCCCGATTTGCTTCTTCATCTCACGACGGGCCCATGCTACGAGCTCTTCTTTAAATTGAGATTGCTGCAGTTTCTTTTCCAATCCCTCTTTTGTAATGAGATGGTTCACAGTCATTTGACCGAGCTGGACAGCAAGCTCTTCCCTTCTTTTCGGAATCAATCCCGGTGTAAACGGAAGTTTGAAACGTCCTATATAGATTGCCTGATAAGGTCGGAATAACATTTTGATGGCAAGAGAGTTCGTGAACCCTCCAATCGCCGCTCCGATCACTACCATCATAAGTATGATCCATAAAAACTCCATCTATCTCAACCTTCCCGTACTGATGTCACCATTTTTCATATCTTACCATAGTATACGATATCCGCAGTTGCCTATAAATGCAATTATAATGAGGGAGCCAGATGAACGGTAAAGAAACGATCCAAATCGCCTATACGCCACATACTTCCTCTACCCCGTATGTCCTATGGCTTAGCAACCATTTATGTACCTCATTCCAAATCGACCCAGGAAGTAAAACCTGGTTCCGATTCGGTAGTGAACGTTTTTTGGTTACGTGTGAATCGAAATTGGACGACACTTTCGGTTTCATGGTCTTTCCAGAAGAACTGGCTCTGAATCACATTTTACCTTCTCCACACCGCACCTATACACTTACTTATCATGTGGAAAAAAACGAGCTGCAAGTCGGACCGATCTTATCGATGCTCGTGGAAAAACGCGGGAACCAAGAGGACGAATTCGGAAAGCTCACCGATTTTGCTTCGGAACTGAATGAATACTGTCAGCAACATCATGCCCTCTTCTATATGTTTTCGATCGACGACGTGGCTGGAGACCGAATTTCGGGTTATCGGTTCAATGGAACGGAACTTCTAAAAGAGATATTCCCTTTTCCGGATGTTATCTATAATCGCATTTCCAATAGGACCTTCGAACGTTCAGAACCTTGCGTGGAATTTTTCAACCGATGTCAGGATTGGGGAATCCCTTATTTCAATGACCGATTCTTATCCAAATGGGATGTGTTCAAACTCCTGGTCAATCGGGATGCGTTGGCTGCACATTTACCGAAAACCATCCAGCTGAAGGAGGAAAAATCCATCCTTGAGCTTTTGAACGCGTTTCCGAGCTTGTTTTTAAAACCGATTGATGGCAGTGAAGGCAGAGGAATCTTACGAATTACTCGCCAGTTTGATAGTCAGTTCCGATTGGATGCATCCAAAGCATTGGATCCTCCCCTCCCTTTATTGAGTGAACAAGGTATACTCGCATTCATCAATCAGTATGTCCCTGTTGAACACTATATCCTTCAACAAGGGATTCCACTCATTCAACAAAATGATGGGTATGTAGATTTTCGTATACTTTGCAACAGGAACGAATACGGTATATGGTGTATCACCTCAAGCACGGCAAGGGTCGGGACTAGAAATCGTATTGTCACCAATGTCTCTAGCGGCGCTCGAATTGAGCCATTGATGGATGTGTTGGAAAAACAGTTTCCGATACAAAAGGCGAAATACATCCGCTCTGTACTTTTCGAGCTTGCCATCGAGACGGCCTACTGTATTCATGAAAAAGCAAACGGAATCTTTGGAGAGTTCGGTATCGATTTCGGTGTAGATAAAGAGGGGCACGTATGGATTTTCGAAGTCAATTCGAAGCCTTCAAAGCATGCCTCGACTCAGAGTGAAACTACTGAGATCCGTCCTTCCGCAAAAGGCGTCTTCCTGTTTGCAAATTACCTTTACACAACGTCTTCACATGAACGGAATCATCATAAAAGCACACGATGAAAGGAGCTTTCGAATGCATGACCCTAAGCTCATCCCTATTATTGAAGGTCATACGGATATCCTGTATGCGCCAATCAGCCAGTTCCGGGAATGGATGAATCTTAAATCGTTCCCGAATGTACTTTGTTATGGACAGAAGCAGATCCCGATCCAGGTTCAACCCCATCCCGATCAAATCGAACAGTACGCAATGACTCAATCTTTGCAAAAAAAGTTGAACTGGCCACTCGAATACCCCGTCCATCTGTTTGCGAAGGACTCCATAATGTACGCTGGTCCGATCGTCGGGATTTTCACTGCCGGTTTTACGAGCAACCTCCACCTCCCTTTCGGTGACAGGACGAAGATGTTCGCAAAGCTCCTATCGGCCGCACGCCGAAACGGTGTGATCTGCTGCATCTTCGGATCCCATCACATCAACTGGGAGAAAGGGGAAATCACGGGATACCAATATGAGGCTTCCGGCTGGTCGCGAAAGGACTTTCCTTTTCCGAATGTCGTTTATGATCGTCTCCCGAATCGAAGAATCGAACAAATGCAAGTTTCTATTGAAGCGAAAAAGAGATTGCAGGAGCAAGGCATCCTCTGGTTCAACCCGGGCTTTTTCGATAAGTGGGAAGTATATGAAAAACTCAAAACGGATAAGGCGGTGAGAAACTTCCTACCGAACACTGTGCTGTCACCGGATCAGGAACAGGTCGAGCAACTGTTATCCCGATATCGCAATATCTATGTTAAACCGACGAACGGGAGCCTTGGAAACGGAATTCAACAAATCATCAAGCGAAAAAATGATCCGTTCTATTACATTCGCTTCCGCAGCAGTGAGTCGAACCGGCTTAGACGTTACACGAGTTTGAAACGCCTTCTCCGAAAACAGTTTCCGAATGGAATGAATGGATTCATGGCGCAACAAGGCATTCACCTCGTCCATTCAAACGGGAACGCCATCGACTTCAGAGTCCACACAAATCGTGGAAGAAGCGGACAATGGGAAGTCAGTGCGATCGCCGCAAAACTTGCAGGTTCAGACAGTATCACCACTCATATGACAAGTGGCGGCCGGACTTTGAGTCTTTCGGAAATCATCCATGATCTCAGTTTGTCGAAAACGATTGTGCAAGACATTAAAGAGGCAGCGCTTGTCTTGAGTAAAGCTTTGAGTAAGTGTGATGAAAAAAGGAAGATCGGTGAAATCGGATTCGATTTAGGAGTCGATGAAAAAGGTTCGATTTGGATGTTCGAGGCGAACTCGAAGCCAGGTAGAAGCATCTTCGACCATCCGAATTTGAATGCATATGACCGTAAGACGCTTGAACTTCCTTTTCAATATGCGCTCTACCTGTTCAAACAATCGATCGGACAACAGGCAGCTGTCAAACAATGATTAAGCTTTTCTACAATGTGAATAAGCACCAATGGTATCATCGGGAAAAAGATAAAGCTTACACATGGGGAGCGGTCGATACGCCCATCCATTATGTTGTAACCGATACAGATGACGTGACGTTCAAAACAGTGCTGCACGATAAGCAGATGAAGCTCGGTCCCGTAGTTGGGATATTGGCTTCATCGAGTAAAGACGCTCCTTTTACAGGGAATATCAAGACGTTTCAAAGGTTCATCAACCATGTCCATTGTCAGCAAGGGTTCGCTTTCGTTTTTACAAAGTCAGGAATTGAAGACGACCTAGTTGAAGGCTACACCCTCCATCCTGTTACCCAGCAATGGATCAAAATTCGTGCACCTTACCCGGACTTCGTCTACAACCGGATTCCATCACCTGAAGACGAAGATTCTATTGAGTATGAAGAGAATATGCAATGGTTGAAGCAATATGGGATCGCCTTTTTCAATCGTAGCTTTTTATCGAAATGGGAAACTTATCTGTTATTGAATCAGCATTTCCACTTGCAACCGTTCTTGCCTGAAACGAAACGCGTCACCTCTCCACACGTATTAAGACAGATGATCAAGGAGCATGGAGCCATTATTCTGAAACCTGCATCACGCTCCAAAGGGAGCGGAGTCCTTAAGCTTGAAAAGGGATCGAATGGAAAGCTACAAGCCTTCTCGAATGCAGGAACGGAATCATTTGAAGATGTCTTGGATTTTTGGAAAAAACGGTTTGACCACACAGTGATGTTTATCGCCCAACCCTTCGTTGAGCGGAAAAAAATCGACGGTCGCCCTTACGATTATCGGATCCTCGGACAAAAGGGTCCGGATGGCTGGCGCGTTTCAGGTTATGGAATTCGTTGTGCAGGAAAGGGCAAGCTAACAACCCACGTACCGAGCGGTGGAACGCTGTTACCTGCGAGCACCGCGCCGCTCAACGCGGAACGATTGACCCGATTAGCCACCATTATTGGGGAAACACTCGACAACGCATTAGGTCCGATTTGTGAATTTTCCATTGACCTTGGTATTGATGAAGGGAATCATGGTTGGATTTTTGAAGTCAATTCCAAGCCGATGGTCTTTGATGAAGAACCAATTCAACGTGAATGGGAGAAACGGTGGTTCGAACAAATTTTAGCAGTTACTGGGTTTTCCCACCATGACATAAATCCCCTCTCCGGCACCCATACTATCGGATAAGGAGGGTCAAAACATGGCTGATAATGGTTCACAATATGAAGGACGCGACAAATCCTATATGGACATCGACCGGATGATCAATGAAGGGATGGCTGGAGGTACTGTAACTGGACGTTACAAACATGAGCAAATCGACGAAAGCCGTCCACTTTATGACGAAGAACCTCCTGTTGAGTACAAAAACTCATCTGAAGACCGGTTGAAATAGAGAATTACGACGGACTGTCTCATCCCTTTTTTGGAGATGGCAGTCCTTTCTATTTTACATAGCGATGATTACACGTTTTGGTTTCGCTATTGTTATACTAGAGTCAATACGTTGATGAAGGGATTATAGGCAATGACGGATATACATAAACTGAAGAATATTTTAGGGCGAGACAACGTTATCCAGCAGAACCATGAGAAAGGAAAGGATGAGGATTTCTTATGGTATCGGACGCAAGAAGGGGAAGAACTGGGGATCCGAAGAAGCGCTTTGACCTCAGACAATGAACAGCTGCTTAGTCTGTTCCTTACCCCTTTAGCAAGTCGGCCAATGGATGAGGACCAGACACAATCCGCCTGGTATGAGCTGTTGTACAATGACAGGACATCCGACAAGAACTATCGCATTGAAAAAGGACGACTCCTACATTTTCAAATCAATAGTGAGGATGTCGAGCATGAGTTATTTGTGGAAGCTTTTCAAAACATGCTTTCACCCGACATCATTCCTGTCTGGAGAGATCGGTATTCCGGCGTTTTCATCGAACCGTCTGACCTCCCATCCGTTACGGAAAAGCAGTTGGATGAGCTGATTCATACGATTGAAAGCGACTTTTATATGAAAACGACAATGTTCATCGGCTCTCCCTTTTCTTCTCTCCAAGAAGCGAAGAAGTGTTTTGATAAGGAAGAGGCTTTTTACGAAGTCGTTTCCGAATATCCTCAACGGTCACAGATCTACACGCTCACTTCTGCCTTACCTGCCTTGTTGTTACATCAAGCTAAGCGTGATGATCTGACGTATGTGCAGGATCAAGTATTGAAAGAAGTCGATACGGAACTGTTGAATACGGTAAAAGTGTTGCTTGAATGTGATTTGAACTATTCTTTAGCAGCGAAGAAGTTGTTCATCCATCGCAACAGCTTGCAGTACCGAATCGAGAAGTTCTCTGATCTGACAGGCCTTGATCCGAAGACATTCATGGACGCCGTCACCTGTCATCTGCTCTTTTTATCACTCAATTAATCAAACGTTTGTACAAAGTGCATAACAATGGGTGCATTTTTTGTGCATCCTTCCAATTTACGTGCAAACGATTTCCCTCTAAACTTATGTATTAAGAAAACGTTTACATACGAGAGGGGAAACTGACATGGCAGATATTACAATGAGCAAAATCGTTAAACGGTATGACAACTCTGTTACTGCAGTACAAGATTTCAATTTGGACATCAAAGATAAGGAATTTATCGTATTCGTAGGTCCATCCGGTTGCGGTAAATCAACGACCCTTCGCATGATTGCCGGTCTTGAGGAAATCTCTGAAGGAGACCTCGTCATTGGCGATAAGCGCGTGAACGACGTCGCTCCAAAAGACCGTGACATCGCAATGGTATTCCAGAACTATGCACTCTATCCGCATATGAATGTCTATGACAACATGGCGTTCGGATTGAAGCTTCGTAAGTTTGATAAAGGTGAAATTGATAAGCGTGTAAAAGAGGCCGCTCGCATCCTGGGTCTTGAAGATTACCTGGATCGTAAGCCGAAAGCGTTGTCTGGTGGTCAGCGTCAGCGTGTTGCACTTGGTCGTGCCATCGTACGTGACCCACAAGTGTTCTTGATGGACGAGCCGCTTTCCAACCTTGATGCTAAGCTGCGTGTACAAATGCGTGCTGAGATTTCGAAGCTTCACCAACGTCTACAGACGACTACGATTTACGTAACGCACGATCAGACAGAAGCGATGACGATGGCGACACGAATCGTCGTCATGAAGGATGGCGTCATCCAACAAGTCGGTACTCCGAAACAAGTGTACGATACGCCTGAAAACGTGTTTGTCGGTGGATTCATCGGGTCTCCTGCCATGAATTTCTTACATGGAAAACTGGAAGGAAACCACTTTACAATGGGGAACATCAAGCTGAACGTTCCTGAAGGAAAGATGAAGGTCCTTCGCGAGCACGGTTATGGTGATAAAGAAATCATTCTCGGCATCCGACCGGAAGATATCCATGATGAGCCTGTATTTACAGAGGCTTCTGAAGGAACGAAGATCTCTGCTGTCATTGATGTTGCCGAATTGATGGGTGCAGAAACGTACCTCTATTCAACTGTAGCGGATCAGAGCTTTATCGCACGTGTCGACTCCCGTACTGACATTCAGAATGGACAGAAGCTCGAACTCGCATTCGACATGAACAAATGCCACTTCTTCGACGCAGAAACTGAAAAAAGAATTCACAGTTAAGAGAAAATAATGAAGCTGACTCAGAATGACGAGTCAGCTTTTTTCATTACCTTCATCTTTCCTAAAATTCTCTTTTCTAATAGTTGTTGCTTTTAGTCATTTTTAAAAATCAACTTGTGCAAATTGATTGGAGCGCAAGGTGCGAGACTCCGGCGGGATCAGCGTGCCTACTACCTGAATAATCTCCTCGCAAGGCATGCGACGAGGAAGCTCGCATCGACAGGACTTTCTTTTAGACGCAGGAGCACAAATGGCTTCCTTAAAAAGGAGACTCCTGAGATCGCAAAGCGACGAGTGGGCTCACCGCACGCCCCGCGGAAAGCGAGCATCCTGGAACGGAAATCAACGACTTTCAAGAGCAACAAAGTTTGCGAAAACTACCTTCCTGCCTTCCTGAAACATAGAGATGCTTGATATGAGATTCAATAGTGCCTGGAACGGGAAATGCAGTTTACAAAAGGTTTGTTTTCGCTAAAAATGAACATAATACTTTATGATTGACTTCACACGTTCAGCTCACTACAATGTAAAAGGTACTTAGTTATCCTATGTATTTTGTCAGAATTAAAAATATAAACCATCAGGAGGTATATACATGAAACGTACTTGGCTTTATTCCTTTATTGCTGTCCTGCTCATTGGAATCCTTGCAGCTTGCGGAGGAAACGATGAAAAAGGACAAGATGAAGCGGGAGGAGCTGGAGACGAGCGTGAAGTTCTGAAAATCGGAACGGAAGCTACCTATCCACCATTCAGCTTCAGAGATTCAGAATCCAACGAAATCACGGGTTATGACGTAGAGATTGCTCGTGAAGTAGCAAAACGTATCGGTATGAAAGTGGAATTCGTACCTACCGAATGGAAAGGTATGTTCGGAGCGCTAGATACAGAGCGAATTGACATGGTTGCTAACCAGGTGACCATCACAGATGAACGTAAACAGAAATACGCATTCTCTGAGCCTTACACGGTTTCAGGCGGTCAGGTCATCGTACATGAAGATAACAACGACATCAAAGGCATAGAAGACTTGAAAGGTAAAACCGTCGGTACGACACAAGGTAGTAACTATGCGAAAGCTGCTGAAGAAGCAGGCGCTAACTTGAAATATTACAAAGGGATCGCTCAAGTTCTCACTGACCTGAACGTCAAACGAATCGATGCAGCCTTGAATGACCGACTCTTCATCCAACAGGAATTGAAAGATGACAGTTACAAGGTGAAAGCTGTCGGAGATCCATTCAACCAAACGAAAATGGCCTTCGCTTTCCGTAAAGGTCAAGATGAGCTCATTGAAAAAGTGAACAATGCGATGAAGGAAATGAAAGAAGACGGAACACTTGAAGAAATTTCTCAAAAGTATTTTGGAGAAGATGTAAGTGAATAACGACATCATCAACCTCATGACAAACTCCCTCCCGTTCTTACTGGAGGGAGTTCAAATTACAGTCTTCCTAAGTGTCGTCTCGATCATTGGCGCTTTGTTCCTTGGACTGATCATTGCGGTTATGCGAATCTCGAATGTTAAGGTCCTATCGGGCTTGGCTCGTTTTTATGTATCTTTTTTCAGAGGAACTCCTCTTTTGACCCAACTGTTACTTATCTATTTCGGGTTGACATGGCTGTATGCATTTTCCGGAGTGCAAGCCGCTCTCTTAGGACTCATTCTCCATTTCAGCGCATATATTTCGGAATCATACCGGGCATCGATTCTTTCTATATCAAAAGGACAGTGGGAAGCAGGCTACTCACTTGGGATGAACACAGCACAAGTGTTTAAGGAAGTCATTATGCCTCAGGCGTGGAGACGCTCCATACCGCCTGTTTGGAACTCATTGATTGATATCGTTAAGGCATCCTCACTTGCTTCTGTACTGGCAGTTCAAGAATTGACAGGTGTTGCTGATCAGATTGCAGCATCAAACCTGGTCGTCTTTTGGATCTACGTGGAAGTCCTCTTTATGTATTGGGGATTGACGACGTTGTTAAGCTTTCTACAAACGTATCTCGAACGAAAACTGGATGTCAGTTTGCAAGCTTAAGCAATAGCTCGAATGGAGCTGTTGCTTTTTTAATTGGACTCAGATCTCCATTCATGGATCAGCAATACATTTTCAGCCGCACATTGCGAACAATAAAACACATGGGGGCATTGGTTGTCCTTTTCATCATCCGGAATACCGTCTTCCATTTTCAATGAATCGATTTCCGTATACGGACTATAATCATCGTAGTAATCCATCACTCGACCACTGTCTTCCATCATTCCAAGACAAGACGGACAACGGTATTGGGTTGAACTTAATTGATTACAGACTGGACAAATGGACATGATTGTCGATCTCCTTTTCCAAAAAGATTGAAAGAAGGAGTGGAACTTGTCCACCCCCTCAAAGCCATTATTATTGTTGGTATCCGCCACCAATTTGTGATTGAGCTTGTTGAACAAGACGCTTTGTGATTTCTCCACCAACTGATCCGTTAGCACGAGAAGTTGTGTCTGGTCCTAGTTGTACTCCAAATTCAGAAGCGATTTCAGTCTTCATTTGGTCTAAAGCAGCTTGAGCACCTGGTACTACTAATTGATTGCTGTTATTTTGAGCCATGTATCTCACCTCCTCCTTGGTAACCATAGTTTGCGTTATTGAGAATGCGTTATTCATAATTAGCGCATGGAATTTTATAACACATTGAAAATGAATTGTTCCTAGGTCTAAAGCACTGTTTCGGGAAACCAATGTTCATTTTCGAGAGACAACAGCTCGTTTTCGGAAGACTAGGCCTGATTTTCGGGAAACTGAGTGCCATATTCGGGAGACTGAACAGGTTTTTCGAGAGACTGGCCAAATTTTTCGATAATCTGCCCCTCATTTCCCCCAATTACCTGCCCAATCCTCTCCAATAAAAAAACGACTGAGCTTTTGCGCTCAGTCGTAACATTTCTAGCCAATAATGACTTGTTCTTTCGGATAATGATAGGTTTCTTTGACGACTTTCCCTCGAATGATGAACAGGAAGGACAGGATACCGACCCGTCCGATGAACATCAGGAAGATGACAAGCACTTTTCCTGGTGTGCTCAAAACCGGGGTCAACCCCATCGACAGTCCACACGTTCCGAAGGCCGATGCGACTTCGAAAATGACCGGCATCAAAGGCGCGGATTCCGTAAACATTAATACGAGAACCGATGTAGTGAACATGAGTACCGCGACACTTAACACGACGAATGCCTTTTGCACGTCTTCCGTCAACAGCTCACGCTTGAACACCTTGATGGTCGGTTTTCCTTTCGCAAAGGACAAAATCGCCAGGATGACGATCGCGAAAGTGGTCGTCCGAATTCCGCCACCAACGGAACTTGGTGAGGCACCAATGAACATCAGACCGGACATCAGGAGCTGTGTCGGTTCTGAGAACGCATTGATGTCCATCGTCGATAATCCCCCACTCCGTGTCGTTACAGACTGGAACAAGGAATAGAACAAGATTTGATGCCACTTTTTATCTTCATAAAATAAATTGAACTCTAGTACAATGATTAGAAGTGTACCTAGAACGACCAGGAAAAAGAAGGTCACTGTCGTCAATTTCGTAAACAATGAGAACTGGTACTTCCCTTTCTTGGAAGTTATGTATTCTTTCACTTCCAACAAGACCGGGAATCCGATTGCTCCCAAGATCATCAATAGAATATTGATGAACTGGACGAAATAATCAGCGGCAAATGGCTGCAACGATTTCCCTGTAATGTCGAATCCACCGTTCGTCGTCGCACTGACCGATGCGAAGAATCCTTGGATGAATGCTTCTTGCCACGTTTCGAAATAGTTCAGGAAATAGACGCCAAGAATCATCGTTCCGATTCCTTCAATGATCAAGATGAGATAAAGGATCTGGATCATCAGGCGGACGAGCCCTTGGAGAGTGGAAAGGTTCTGGTCGGTCATGATGAGCTGTCGTTCTCTCAACCCGATCCGCTTACCGACTAGGAGCCATATGAACGTTCCGAGTGTCATGATTCCGATACCACCGAATTGCAAAACGAAGGCTAACAGGAAATACCCCAGCTCGTTAAACGTCTCAGCCGTATTCACAACTGTTAGACCTGTTACACTGATCGCACTGACGGCAGTAAACAATGCGTCGATGAACGACCAGTCCATCCCACCTCTATGCGCGTACGGAATGCTTAATAAAGAGGTCGACATGACGACGGCCCCAAGGTAAAACAACACAATCAATTGTACGGAAGTTAAACGTATTCTTCGATAACGTCGATTTTTTTTCATCATTATACAACCTTCTACGATTTTCTATGTCGAATGAATCTATCGTACCTAATTTAGATAAAACTGAAAACCCTTTTCTACAATTAGTTTTCCCATCTTTTCCCGACACAAATGCGTTTTATTCTTATTTAGTATTAACACGTAAAGTAAATCAAAGTATAATATTGGTATTGTTTTGAAAAATAATAGTCACCATTGCTTTACATCTGCATGGATTGGAATGAAGGAAATGAATTTTGTTTTGAAATATATGTTGAAATGCATGCCTCATCACGCGATTACAAATTTCGTGGGGGCATTTATGAAATCCCGACTCAGTAAATTCGCGATTCCACTTTATATACGTTTGTATCAGATCGATGTTTCAACTGTGGAAAGGCCGATGTCAGATTTCCATAGCTTGAATGACTTCTTCAAAAGGAAGTTGAAACCGGATGCACGACCGATCCATTCACATAAGGATGTATTCGTTAGTCCGGTTGATGGCGTCATTAGCCAGGTCGGTCGAATCGAAGACGGAGAATTGATCCAGGCGAAAGGCGTCTCATATTCGGTCGAACAACTGCTTGCAGATTCGTCCAAAGCGGAGATGTTCCAGAACGGTTCTTTCATGACGATTTATTTGAGCCCGAAAGATTATCACCGTATCCACGCACCTGTAGAGGGAACGATAACCGATTACAGCTATATTCCGGGACGGCTTTACCCGGTCAATAAAATCGGTGTCACCTCGATCGAGGGACTTTTTACAAAGAATGAACGCTTGTCCACCTACTTGGATACTTCTACCGGAAAAATGGCGATTGTTAAAGTAGGTGCAATGATTGTAGGCAGTGTCCAGGTCGCTTACCAGGAACACGTTGAAAGACTCCATCAAGGAAAACCTTATAAGGCGATTCTGGAAACAATCGAATCCGTCCGTAAAGGGGATGAGATCGGACACTTCGAGTTTGGTTCCACCGTCATCTTATTGTTTGAGGAAAATCAGATTGAAATGGCGGGAAGTGTCGCACAGGGCTCAGCCATTAAGATGGGTGAGCCACTCGGCTATACAGTGAAAAAACTTGAACGGAAAGTGGATTAAAAGGGTGATGAGATCACCTTTTTTTCATTTTACAAGAACAGCCTTCTCCTTATCATGTCTTGAAGCTTTATAGTAGTTCACGATCGCTTCCCCGTACTCTTCAAACGATGGACAGCGGATACCTGAGCCTTCCAAGTCTTTGATCGTATTTGTAGCATCATAAATCGTTTCACAAAGGAAATAGTCGAGTGTCTCCCTCTCTACTTGTACCCATCTTCTGAACTGGGGAATCCTTAGCATCCCGCTTACAACGGATGTCGGCAGGACCCAGGAAGGTTTTTTATGAAGGAGATGACCGACAATCTGTTCATAAAGGTCCCTTGCATCACTCGGGCGCGGATCGGTGAGATGGTAGACCTTCCCTTTACTTTTATCATAATGGGTAAAGTAATAGACAGCTTCCAAAATATAATCGACGGGAACCAAATAGACCGGCACTTCTCCACGTCCAATGTATGGAATCGGAAGACGCGAAAACTTATCAAGGAACCGCATGATGAAATAGGGACCGTCGAATTTCACCGTTTCACCTGTTCGGGAATGGCCGACAACAATGCCTGGGCGAATGATCGTGGTCGGGATCTTGTCCATTACTTCCTGAACGAGGACCTCCGCTTTATATTTGGTCGCTTCATAATGATTTTTGAAGCCTTGTCCCTTCACCAGTTCGTCTTCATACACAACTCCAGTCCGGTCTCCAGAGACATAGGCGGTGCTGAAGTAGATGAACCTCTTCAGGTTCGGAAGCTGTTCCATCCAGTCAAGCACCATACGAGTACCTGTCACATTCACATTCTCAGCGATCGTTTTAGGAACAGCGAGATCGTATATGGCAGCAAGGTGAAACACGTTCGTAACCGAATCGAGCTCCTCTTCCTCCTTCAAACCAAGCCCTTTTTGCGTGATATCCCCTTGTAGAAGATTGTAACGTTCCGGCTCATCCAACATCCGGACGGATGATTCCGCCTTTTGCATTTGGCTTGGATGGACCAGCAGTTTGAACGTCGAATCGGGTTCTTTTTCAGAAATGAATACAACCAACTTGGTGGCCAGGAAACCAGGGAAGCCTGTTATGAAATATGTGTGGGGCATCTTCTTCACTCCAATCGTTTTCATTAAACTGGAAATCCTATATAATTTGAACATACAGACCAAGTCGTGAGAGGTGACTGAGCAATGCCGAATGTGTGGACTCATATGTATTTTGGGGAACGTTTATTAGAAAAGACCAGCATCATAAAGTTGGATGCGGACACGAAACCGTATTTCAATTTTGGTACTCAAGGTCCAGATCCCTTTTTCTATCACAATTTCTGGCCATGGAAATCGAGTGCTGTTACGGAAGTCGGCGACCGAATCCACCATGAAATGTGTGGGGACTTCCTATTGAAACTGATCGACTATACGAAAGACCATTTGGATGATGAGAAACTCGTCGCCTTTACGACCGGCTTCATCACGCATCACATACTGGATCGGAATGCACATCCGTACATCAATTACCGGTCTGGAACCGAAGGGAATCGACACCAAAAGCTCGAAATCATTATAGATACGCTACTCATGAAAAAGTACAAAAACATTGAAACGTGGAAAACGCCTGTTTACAAGGAGTTGTCCATCGGAAAATCGTTGCACGAGCCTGTTGAAAGGATGCTAAAAGAAACGATTAATTCCACTTTTCCAGATCTTCATGCAAAAATGCCTGCCGGGTATGTTCAGCAATCCTACCAACACATGCAAACGGCACTACGGGTTCTATATGATCCGTTCGGTTGGAAAAACAAGTTGTTGAAAGAGCGTGTCCATCCGTTCTCTTATCAGAAAAATATTGCCCCTGCTGATTATTTGAATGAAGAAAGAACGCCATGGTTCCATCCTGCTCAACCGGATGAGAGACATGAAGAAACATTCATCGAACTCGTGGAGCAAGCAGAGCGTGAAGGGATTGATATTTTTACAGAACTGAAAGCCTATTGGTTTGAAGATGAGATGCAGGCTTATGAGTCTCTGAAACAAAAGCTCGGCAACATCTGCTATGACACAGGCAAAGATCTCTCACTACAACTCGAAAACAGACATTTTGAACCGATTTTGTAGAATAAAGCCTGAGTGGAGTAACCCCTCCACTCAGGTTTTTATTTTAAGCTCTTATCTAAAAGAGTGTTGCTTTTGTTTCATTTTTATAATCTCACCTTATGCAAGTTGATTGAAGCGCAAGGTGCGAGACTCCTGCGGGATCAGCGTGCCTACTACCTGAATAATCTCCTCGCAAGGCATGCGACGAGGAAGCTCGCTTCGACAGGACTTTCTTGTAGACGCAGAAGCACAAATGGCTTCCTGGAAAAGGAGACCAATCACTTTTTAAAAGGATCTTCGACTAAGACCCACCACGTCCTGTGGTGAACGTCGAAGCCAGCACATCCTGTGCAAGTGAGTGGGCTCACCGCACGCCCCGCGGAAAGCGAGCATCCTGGAGCGGAAATCAACGACTTTTAAAGAAAACTTGGCGAGACCAAGCCTTTTGTAGGTCGAGCCTTAGTTCCCTTATACTGAAGAAAGTATTTTATACTTTCTTCAAGTGCAAGAGCAACAAAGTTTGCGAAAACAGCATTATTTTATTACATCGTCACCTCATTGTTCAGTTGCGCTTCTTTTTTACCTTTTTCAATGTCGACGCGAGATAATAAGAAGATTCCGAGCAAGAAGAAAATGATTAACGAGAAAATACCCATACGCGTCGATCCTGTTAATTGGCCAACGATACCAAACACAAAAGGTCCGAAGATCGCTGAGAATTTTGCTGATATACCGTAAAAGCCGAAAAACTCTGCATGCTTGTTCTCCGGTACCATGCTTCCGAAAATAGAACGGCTCAACGCCTGTGCCCCGCCTTGCACGAAACCGACCATGATGGCGAGCGCGTAAAAGTGGGTGGCCGAAGTCATAAAGTATCCGAGCATGACGATGACGACGTACGTCCATAGCGCGATGTACAGGGCACGCTTCGCCTGGATCTTTTTCGCTAAATATCCGAACAGGAAGGCAAAAGGTATACCGACGAATTGGGTGATGAGGAGTGCAGCAATCAGGTCCGTCGAACCGATTCCAATGTCTCTCCCGTATATGGTCGCCATCTTGATGATGGTCGAGATACCGTCGTTGAACAACCAGAACGCAACTAAAAAAAGGAGCAATTGCTTGAACTGGTTGATTTCCTTGAATGTCGTCTTTAAACGTTTAAAGCCGATTGTGACATAAGATCCTTTCAGATCAGGCTGCTCATGCTTTTTTTCCTTGATGTTGCGGAACAGCGGCAGTGAAAAGACGAACCACCAGACCCCGACACTGGCGAAGGATAGTTGTGTTGCAATGAGGGAGTTCGGCAGGAAAAACCACTGGGGATTCATGATCATCATCAAGTTGATGAGCAGGAGTAACCCTCCTCCGATGTATCCAAACGCATAACCTCTCGCTGAAATCCGGTCAATCTCCCCTTTTGGCGCAATTTCAGGTAAAAATGCATCGTAGAAGGCATTCCCTCCTGAAAAACCGATCGTACCGAAAATGAGGAGAATTGAAGCAAGGATATAATCCCCTTCACCGACAAAAGCAAGCAGGATACTCGCAAGGATTCCCATGTACGCGAAGAATCGCAGAAACTTTTTCTTAGAGTTCGAATGGTCTGCAATCGCTCCGAGTATGGGTGCGAGCAGTGCAACGATCAAAACCGCGATGGATTGTGAATATCCCCAGTAGGCTGTTGCTGTCGTCTTATCGATGTTCTTTGCTGCGACATCGTAATAGAATACAGGCAGAACAGCTGCCATGATCGTCGTGGCAAACGCGGAATTCGCCCAGTCGTACATCGTCCAGGAATAGATTTCTTTCTTTTTCATAACGATCCCCCTCTTTTCTGAACCAGATCACCGCTCTATTTCATTATATGTCCGACATTTTCCTTACAGTTCTATATTCGCTTCTGTTAGGATGTTCACCTTTTTGATTTTTTGTAAAGCTTGGGGAAGTTTGAGGTGGACTTGGGGAACTTTTGTGCAGACTTGTGGAACTTTCAGGGTCACTTGTGGAACTTTGAAGCTCACTTGTGGAACTTTCCTGTCTACTTGTGGAATTTAGTAAGTTTTTACTATAGAAAAAGTTCCAATAAAGAAGGACTGACCCACTAGGATCAGTCCTCTTCTCTCTTTCATACAGCTTGGGATTGTTTCGTTCCTTGCTGCATCTGATACATTTGATAATATTTGCCTTTTACTTCCATCAGCTCATCGTGCGAGCCTCGCTCAACGATTCGTCCGCGATCGAGCACCAGAATCTGATCGGCACTCTTAATTGTAGAAAGTCGATGTGCGATGATGAACGTCGTCCGCCCTTTCTTTAATACATCCAGTGCCTTCTGGATGATCGCTTCCGTTTCGGTGTCGATGTTCGCTGTCGCTTCATCCAAAATCAAGATGGATGGATTGTACGCCAACGCACGTGCGAATGAAATCAACTGGCGTTGTCCGGCTGACAGTGTACTTCCTTTTTCGATGACCGGCTCATCATAACCGTTAGGCAGCTGCTTGATGAACGGCTCAGCACCGACATCGCGCAACGCTTTTTCAACCGTTTCACGAGAGATGTTCGGATCATCCAGGCTGACGTTCGAAGCAATTGTCCCTGTAAAAAGGAACGGATCCTGAAGCACAATTCCCATATGCTTACGCAGATCCTGCCTCGTCATCTTCTGGATATCCTGCCCGTCAATCATGATCTTACCGTGTTCAATGTCATAGAACCGGAACAGTAGGTTCATGATCGAACTTTTACCAGAACCGGTATGACCGACAAGTGCGACGGTCTCGCCTTGTTTCGCTTCAAAGGAAATGTTCTTCAACACGTAGTCGTCCTCTTTATACGCGAACGTCACATCATCGAAGACGACATTCCCGTCATAACGAGGGAGTGTCGTATTGGACACATCCTCCCCTTCACGATCCAAGAGTCGGAACACGCGCTCACCCGACACAAGTGCTTGCTCTAGGTTCGCGAGCTGCGTCACGATTCCCATGATTGGCTGGAATAGACGGTTCAAGTAATCGACGAATGCGTACAGCACACCGACAGAAACTGCAGTTGTCGCAGTAAGGGATGCTCCGCCGAAATACCAAATCAAGGTCACGAATGCGATGTTACGCAGCAACCCGACCAGGTTGTGTGACATCAAGGCATCGAGACTCAGTAATTTGTTCCGATATTGGAAATACTCCTCGTTGATCGTTTCGAACTCTTTCGTCGTCTGCTTCTCTCTTCGAAACGCCTGGATGATCGTCATCCCTTGAATCGATTCGTTGATCATCGCGTTCAAATCACTCAACCGTTGACGGATCAAGTGGTTGTACTTGGACGCATACTTTCGGTACATGATGATCCAGACGAACATGATCGGGATGATGACAGAACAGATCATCGCCAATCGGACGTCCAGGAAGAAGAGCGCCGTCAAGATTCCAAGGATATAGATGATCCCTGTGAAAAATTGCGCCAACACCGTTACGTACAGTTCACGGATCGCTTCAGTATCATTCGTGATCCTTGAAACGACTTTACCGGCTGGCAAGTTATCAAAATAATTCACTGGCAAACGTTGAATCTGTCCAAATACATCCGTCCGCATATTTTGGATGATCCGGTTTGCAGATTTCTGTAGCAAGTACTTCTGCCAGTATGTGAAAAATGCAGAAATCACGAGCAACCCTAGATAAAAGGCACTCAAATAGATGAGCCACTTCACTTCCGGTTGATAGAACGCGAGTAACTGATCGGTCGTCAGTTCCACTGCATTATACTCCGCTTTATTCTCACCTTTTTCAATAACGATGTTGTCGCCTTCTATCGAGCGATTCCCATCAAAGGCGATCGGTTCGTCAATGAAATAGTAATCTCTTTTTACTTGTAGGATCCGGACTTCCGGGTACTCTGAGGCATCTCCGTCAAAATAAGCTGTACGGATGTAATGCTTCCCTTCGTACTCCACGGTCTCTTCACCTGGACCGTCTACTTGTATCCAAGGTTTTTCGATTCCTAAAATATGATTGTCGATCATTTTCTTTGCGATGAATGGACCGGTCAACTCAGCTGAAACCGCAATCGTCAACATCGCCAATGCGAAAAGGATCATCTTCTTGTATCGTAATGCGTATCGGTATAATCGTTTACCTACGCCCATAATTACACCACACCTTCTGAGAGGCCGTCTTCCAGCTGTTGTCTTTCGTATTGCTCCTTGTACCAGCCTCCGTTTTCCAATAGTTGTTCATGTGTTCCTTCTTCTATCACTGCGCCCTCATCCATAACGAGGATCCAGTCTGCATGTTGGACCGCTGATAGGCGGTGCGTCGTGATGAAGGTCGTTTTGCCTGATCGTTCATTCCGGATGCTTTCGATGATCTTCGCTTCCGTTTTCCCATCGACAGCCGACATCGCATCATCCAACAGTAAAATCTCCGGATTGACGAGCAGCGCACGGGCAATCGAAATCCGTTGTTTCTGACCACCAGAAAGCGCAACTCCTTTCTCACCGACAAGCGTCTTCATTCCTTGTGGTAAGTTTTCAATGTCATTCGTGAGCGATGACAGTTCGACGACATCGTTCAATCGTTTTTGTGACGTCTCATTCACGCCGAACGTGATGTTTTCCTTTACTGAACGTGAGAACAGGATTTGCTGTTGAGGAACATATCCCATCCACCCGTGTAGCTGTGACAGTGGAATGTCATCGATCGGTGTCCCAGAAACGGTAATCGCACCTTTTCCGAGTGGATATTCACGCAGCAACTGCTTGATGAGCGTCGTCTTCCCGCTTCCCGTCTTTCCGACGATTCCGAGGGTTTGCCCCTGTTTTAATGTAAAAGAAACATTTTTCAAGTTGTCGACTTGAGAAGTTGGATAACGGAACGTCACATTGTCGAACTTGACTTCTGTTGCCTTCGCTACCGGCTGAACGTTCTCTTTATCCTTTACATCCGCTTCATAATCAAGCGTATCGTTCACTCTGTCGAGGGACGCATTCCCACGCTGCATGATATTGATCAATTCTCCGATCGCGAACATCGGCCAGATCAACATCCCGAGATAAACGTTGAAGGAAATCAACTCACCGAGCGTAATCGTCTTATGAAAAACAAGAAACGCCCCGTAACCTAATCCAATCATGTAACTGATCCCGACGAGTATTTTTATCGTCGGCTCGAACAATGAATCGATCCGTGCAACGGAAATGTTCTTCTGGTAAACATCGTCTGCCAGGTTTTCAAAGCGTTTATGGTCTGCTTTTTCCTGAACGTAAGCACGTAGGACGCGGACACCAGAAACCGATTCCAACACCTGGTCATTTAATTCACCGAAAGAATCCTGGGCGGTCGTAAAACGTTTATGCATAAGCTTTCCATAACGGTTCATAAGGATCGCCATGATTGGCAATGGCAACAATGCCGCTAACGTCAGCTTCCAACTGATCATGAATCCCATGACGAACAGGATCGTGATCAGGAAAAAAGTCGAGTCGATCAATGTCAGAATGCCAAAGCCTGCGGTCATCGAGATGGCCTTCAGGTCATTCGTCGCTCTTGCCATCAAGTCACCGGTACGATGCTTTTCGTAAAAAGTCGGGGTCATTTTCAACAGATGCCCCATGAAGCTTGAGCGCATTGTCTTCTCAACTAAGAATGCACCACCAAAGAGCTGATACATCCAGATGTAGTTGATTCCGTAATTCGAAACGAGTAGCGCTCCATAAATCCCGACGAATTGCATCAACCTTTCAAAAGTGAGGCTACCGATCGTCATTTCATCGATTGCCATTCCGATCAGTTTCGGTGGAATGACCTCCATGACGTTGACAATCTGTAATAAGATGATTGCGATTGTGTATCTTTTCCAATGTTTTTTAAAAAACCAACCTAGTTTGTATAATACTGAAAACATGCTAGATCTCCTCTCTTGCTGTTCGTTTTTGTTTTGATGTGTCAGCCGCCTTCGATCCGATCGATTTGGCCTGCTTTTCTTTGGATTTTTGCATTCATGAGAATGACTCCTTTCAAATACATGGGTTTTATTTATATGAAGCATTCCGTGTTGTTCCGGATGCTTATATACGGTTGGCAATTAATGCTCCCCTTTTGTTCCATAGAAGGTTAATCATTGAGGTATCACTTTCAGCAACTTCTTTTGATTTTATTTAGTAAAAACAAAAAAAGCATGCCACACGTAAGCGGCATACTTCTTCCCTTGGATGTAAAAACAAAAAGAAATATAAAAAGCTCACGCATATAGGTGGCGTGAGCTGAATGTACAAATATCTAAAAATGCAGATAGAGGTGCCTTTATCGGTCCACGCCATGCTTTATGAAGTTGTTTGCAATTGAAACAATGCAATCTTGTTTCACTGAACGTACGATGTAGTTTTGCATGACGCTACCTCCTTTTCATCCTATTTTTATGAATTCCTTATAAAGTTTATACCAACCCTTTCCAAATGGCAATAGACTTTCGCACATTTCTTAATTTTTTAATTCTTTCGTCAGGGGAAAGCATTTCCGTTGTGTTATAGCTCAGATTTCGAAATTATAGCCCGAAATTAAAAATTATAGCTCAAAATCTAGGATTATAGCCGAAAATCCGAATTTATAGCCCAAAATCCAGATTTATAGCCTAAACCCCTTTTTTCAAAATGAAGAGGCTGACATGATCAGCCTCCACTTATTTCTTCACCCAGTATTCACTGCAGTCTTTGCTGCGATCCAAGAAGCCGTATTCAATTAAATACCTTCTTACCGTAACAAAATCATCGATGATCGGTTTAAGCACTTCATTGACTTCCATTTCGCTGTATTTCCTCTCCGGCTCAAATCGTCGGATAATCTGCTGAAGGACAATGATTTTTCGTTTCTCTTTACTTGGAAACTGGGTCAGCGGTCCATCCACACCCTTTTTAAAATACGTATTCAACACCTTTTCCCGTTCTTTCGTCGTAATGGCATATCGTTCATCCACTTGAGTAGCCCCCTTATGAATTTGGACGAGATCATCCTTTTGATCGGTATTTGTCTGCTTCAACAACTCCATGACTGCTAAAAACACTTTCGCCTGCTTTTCTTTTTCCTTTAACTTAAACCGGTGTGTCCGAATCGTGGAAGTACTGCCAAGATCAAGCTGCTTGGCAATCTCTTTGTCGGTCTGTCCTTCCTTGAAGCAGGATAGGATTGTACGTTGGACATCAGTCAGCCCCGTATATTTCTTATTCATGCTTAATAAGTAGTCGAGCATCGTGCCATGTTCATCCGTAATATGTTGCTTTACAGCCCTCTCTGCTTCCATCAATAGGTCGTCTGTCCATTTATAGATGAAGCCTTTTTTAAAGCTTTTGCCGCAGACCAGGCATGAGTATTGCTCTCCATTAAATGTGTAGCCTTTTTTCAATTCGTCCGTATTCGCGTCCCAAAATCGATCTTGATGTTCCAATCGTAAACCCTCCATCATTTCGTTTGCTCTCTAACAAACACTTTACACTAACGTTTGTGTTTTTACAATCATTTTCTGATTCCGTTTATAAAAGAACAAACAAAAAGGCTGACCGTTTGTAAAAAACGGTCAACCATTGACATTTATCCGATTTCATCTGCTCACTTCTCGGATTATTCTGCTCACTTCTTGAATTATTCTACCAACTTCTCTATTTTTTCTGTCCAAATCCGAGATTATTCTGCCCAATTCTTAAATTTTTCTGCCCAATTCTCAATTTATTCTGCCCAATCTACTAATCCTTCAATGAAGCAAAAGTACCGTCCCCATTCACAAATTCCTCTTGTGCATGCCTTTGCCGTCGTATGTGAAGGCGACTGGTTTGTTTTCTACCATCGTTTCCATGTGAACAGCTCTTCCCCACAGGTGGTATATATAAGGAAGGACTTTCTCAAGATACTTCAAATCCAGCTCGATGTCTTCAAAATGGTGCACTAAATAAAGTTCTCCATTTTTCAGGTAATCCCCATCATTGACGGTGATATAAGGAAAGCCACCGTTCACCCGACTGCTAACCAGCTGATCCCGTACTTCCTCCCATTGCTTGGTCGTAATCCGATAATCCTTCCCTTGCTTTTGGAATAAGTAAAGGTCCTCTTTATCACAAAGATCTTTCGTCAAATAATTACGGATGAAAGAAATATCCGATTCAATCTCCCTTACTTCAAAAATCTTGTCTCTTCCGCTTCCTTTCTTGACCCCTTGCTTCAACAATTCTTCTGATGGATCATTATAACATTCTTCTATGTCTTCAAATATCTTCAATCCTAAGTAATAAGGATTCACTGAAGTTCTGGAAGGTTGCACAACACCCGCGTTCAACTTCGCAAATTCAATGACCTCGTCACTCGTCAGGTCCATTTCACGTAAAATGCGCGCATGCCAGTAAGACGCCCAACCTTCATTCATGATTTTCGTCTCGAGCTGTGGCCAGAAGTACAGCATTTCTTCACGCATCATTGAAAGGATATCACGCTGCCAATCTTCCAGTTCACGACTGTATTCCTCAATGAACAGAAGAATATCTTTTTCAGGTTGTGGTGGAACCTTCCGCCTTGTCGTCGGTTTAGCCTTTTCCCTCTTATCATCCGATTGGTCGATCTCCCATAGATCATCATATGGCGTGGCTTTTCTCTCCAGCTCCTCTTCTCCATCGTCCCATTTATAGTTCAGCTTCGGTCTCATGATTGAAGGGTCAATATGTTCTTGGATTGAAAGAATCGCATCCAGGAAGTGTTCGACTTCTTTCTTCCCATATAACTGTTCATATTGAGCGACACGTTCTGCCGTCGACGTCATGCTTTCGACCATATCCCGCCTCGTATTCGAAAACCGGACATTGTTTTTGAAAAAGTCGCAGTGCGCAAGTACGTGTGCAATGATCAATTTGTTTTGGATCAATGTATTGCTGTCCAACAAAAAGGCATAACACGGGTCAGAATTGATGACTAATTCGTAAATCTTACTTAAACCAAGATCATATTGAAGCTTCATTTTATGAAATTGTTTACCGAAACTCCAATGAGAAAAACGAGTCGGCATCCCGTACGCACCAAATGTATAAATGATATCAGCAGGACAAATTTCATATCTCATCTCATAGAAGTCAAGACCGAACCCCTCAGCAATTTCCGTTATTTCATGAATGGCGTTGATCAACTCTTTATGTTCATCGATGCTCATTCCGGTCCCTCCTTATTCAATCTTCAAAACCCCTTTATTACAACAATGTATGATGGGAATCCCTTTTCATGAGTGGAAAGCCGAAAAGTGCGAGCGTCAATCCGGACACTTGTCTTTGCCTGTCCGTCGCCGTCCTTGATATAACGGAATTTTCCGATTACTTTGACAAATTAAAATTCTGTGATTTTCAGCAAGCGTATACATCCCTGTGCATAGATGACACTTCCTAAGAAAGGATTTGGGACATATAAAAGTCGATGTAAACGCTTACTTGGGGTTTTTCGTCCTTATTCAACCTATTTGGTCTATACTGTTGAATTAATTTGCCTGAATGTTACGATTAAAAACGTTGTAAAAAGGACGGTATATAGGAGTGGTTACTTTGTTAAAACAACGCGTTGCCTTTCTAGGCGCAGGTAATATGGCTGAAGCGATGATTTCTGGAATAGTTGAATCAGGAAAATTAGCCCCTGAACAACTCGTCGTGACCAACCGTAGTAACCAAGAACGTTTAAATGAAATGAAAGTAATGTATGGAATTGAAGCAATAAAGAAAAGTGAATTGGACTTTAGCGAAATCGATGTGTTCATCCTGGCAATGAAACCGAAAGACATAGAGGCAGTTCTAGAAGACTTGAAAGATCGTCTTCGCCCAGAACAAGTACTCATTTCAGTACTAGCTGGTATCTCTACCTCTTATATGGAAGAAAACCTGAATGATGGTCAACAAGTCATTCGTGTAATGCCGAACACATCCAGCATGCTTCGGGAATCGGCAACAGCGATTTCACCAGGTAAGCATGTTTCAATGGATCAAGTCGTCTTCACGAAAGAACTTATGCAATGCATCGGAGAAGCTTACATCATTGAAGAAGAACAAATGGATATTTTCACAGGAATCGCAGGAAGTGGTCCAGCGTACTTCTACAACTTGATGGAGCACATTGAGCAAGCTGGTGTTGAAGGCGGAATGGATCGTGAAATGGCTCGTAAAATTGGAGCACAAACCATTCTTGGCGCAGCAACCATGATGCTTGAGCGAGAAGAAACACCAACACAACTTCGAAAGAACGTCACCTCCCCGAACGGAACGACCGCAGCAGGACTAGAAGCACTAGACGAACATGGTGGCGGTGAAGCGATTGCTGAAGCTGTAAAAGGAGCAGCATCTCGCTCCAAAGAACTACGTCAAGAACTCGAAAACGTATTCGCAGAACAGAAGTAACTTAGAAATTGTTTTTCAAATTGAAATGTTATTTTTCCACCTGAAATTTTTAAAAAAACGCTAGATTATAGGAGTGAATGTGACACCTGATATGGATAAAAAGCGAATTGTAATCAAAATAGGAAGCAGTTCATTAACAAGCTTACACGGAGAATTGAGTCGTAGAAAAATTGAAAAGCTGGTCGATGAAGTCGTCCGACTGAAAGACGATGGGCATGAAGTATTGCTCGTATCATCCGGAGCCGTTGCAGCGGGCTACCGAAAACTCGGGTTCATTTCCCGACCAGATACGTTGCCAGAAAAACAAGCGGCCGCGTCAATCGGCCAAGGACTTCTTATTGAAACGTACTCGGATCTCTTCATCTCACACGGATACGTCGGATCTCAAATCTTGATCACCCGTGATGATTTCTCAGATGAAAACCGGTACAACAATGCAAGAAGCACATTGACCGTACTATTAGAACGCGGAATCATCCCGATTGTGAACGAAAACGACACGATCACGATGGATTTCTTGAAGTTCGGAGACAACGATACCCTATCTGCAAAAGTTGCAGGACTCGTTAACGCAGATCAGCTCATTATTTTATCCGATATTGACGGATTGTACGACGATGACCCTCGAAAGAATGAAAATGCACAGCTTCTCAATCAGGTTCACGAAATAACTCCTGAAATCGAAGCGGTAGCCGGAGATCCTGGTAGCGCAGTTGGAACAGGCGGTATGAAATCAAAGATCGATGCATTCAAGATTTCACTCGCATCCGGCATTTCATCTTTCTTAGGGAAGGCAAGTACGCCGAATATCGTTTATGATGCTGTCAATCATGAAGCAACAGGAACGTACTTCGAACCGAAGAGTGAAAATGAAAACTTGAACCAGAAGAAGCAATGGATTGCATTCAATTCTGGCCCCGAAGGTGAAGTGACAATCAACGACACAATCGGTGAATCTATCCAAGAAAACAACAAGAGCCTATCACCACTAGATGTGCACAGTGTCCGCGGACGATTCGACAAAGGTGCAGTTATTCGCATCAAAAACATCAGCGGCGAAGACATCGGCCTTGGTGTGATGAATTATTCGGCTAACGAATTGAAACGCCTGATCAATCAAAAAGAAATCAAGCTGCAAGATTTCCAAACTGCGGCTGTCGAAAGTGAAGACCTCGTCTGTCACCTAGATGTAGCTGTACCGGTTGGCGGTTAACAAGATTTTTCTTTAAAAGGGTAAAGTCTCACTATGATAAATGCACGACACTCAATTATCAACCATATTACTGGAGGGATACAATGACGTTAACAGTTGAAAAAACGAACGTCGAAGAACAAGCGATTAAAGCAAAGAAAGCTGCAAAAACGTTGTCCATGCTGACAACAGAAGAAAAGAATGAAGCACTGCATACGGTAGCAGATATGCTTGAAAAAGATTACGAAACGATTTTACAAGCGAATGAAAAGGACCTTGAAAAAGGAAAGGAAAAAGGCTATGACGATGCATTTATGGATCGTTTGGCTCTTTCCAAAGAACGAATCTATGATTTCGCAAAAGGTCTTCGCGAAGTAGCTGAGCTTGAAGATCCGACAGGAATCGTGAAATCCGATTGGGATCTTGATAATGGATTGAACGTTCAGCAAGTGACTGTACCACTCGGTGTCATCGGGATGATTTATGAAGCTCGTCCGAACGTAACCGTTGACGCAACAGGACTTGCATTGAAATCTGGTAACGCAATCGTTCTGAAAGGTGGATCTTCTGCCCTTATTTCAAACCAGACGATTGTTGAAGTCATGCACCGCGGTCTTGAGAAGACGAAGATCCCGAAAGAAGCGGTTCAATTCATTGCTAGTACAGATCGTTCCGCTACACAAGAATTGTTCACGATGAAGGAGCACATCGATGTGTTGATTCCACGTGGCGGTGGCTCATTGATTCAGGCGGTCGTTAACAATGCGACAGTACCCGTTCTTGAAACTGGTGTAGGAAACTGTCACATCTATATTGACAAAGCGGCTGAAGTCGAGAAAGCCATCAATATTGTTGTAAACGCAAAAACGGATCGTCCAGCAGTTTGTAACGCTGTAGAGACGGTGATCATTCATAAAGAATGGTTCGAAACGAATAAAGACCAATTGATTGCTGCTTTCAAAGAGCACGGAATAACACCTCATGGTGACGAATATGCAGTATCTGTCCTCCCTGGAGCTATTGAAGCGGGTGAGGAAGATTGGGCGAACGAATATCTTTCAAAGCATATCGCCGTCAAAACAGTCGATGATGTCTCTGAAGCTGTCGATCATATTGAAACGTATGGTACGAAACACTCTGAAGCGATCATTACAGAAGACGACATCGCTGCAAAAACGTTTATGGGACTAGTTGATGCAGCTGCTGTTTATCACAACGCTTCTACACGTTTCACGGATGGTGGAGCACTCGGTTTCGGTGCTGAAATCGGTATTTCCACTCAGAAGTTGCATGCGCGCGGACCAATGGGTCTACCAGCACTGACAACAGTGAAATATCAAATGACTGGAACAGGACAAATTCGATAAGAATGCATAGAAGGATCAGCCGAATGTGGCTGATCCTTTTTGTTATTTCATTTTAGTTGAATAACTTATTGACCTTACTTTCGTTTCTTATATTTAATTCTATTAGTTCTTTTAGTTCATCTTCACTCGTATAATTTTGCAACTCTTCTCCGTACCAGTCTTGAAGAGCCTCTTTTGTGATTTTATAATCCTGACTATTAAAATTAAATGAGATCCAATCTAAATTTTGAACTAATGCAAATAAAAAAGTTGAGTTATAAACTACAGTTTCCTTTTCTTTATCTTCTAATTTCATTTCTTCATAGCTTAGAATTATTCCATATGGTTCGTCTTTAGTTTTGAGTTCAAATTCCTTAATAAGTTCTCCGTTTGGCAATTGATTCACAATGTTCCCTACTGAACTATTATCTCCTACATATGTATCTTTAAATTCAAATATATCTTTATCAACTGCAGTTGAATTACATCCGTTTAAGAAATGAGATATCAGAGACAAGAACAAAATTATAAGAAGAATTCTCAACACCTATTGCCCCCTTAATGAACTGTTTTTCTTCTCCTATTATGAAGTATTAGGTTCTTTCAGTTACTTCTTGATTTGCTTTATTTCATCTCTTACTAATAAAAGCAAAACTACGAGTGGTTATTCCAGTCCTTCAATCTAAATTCAACTGATAGAAATGAATGTCGTGCCATCTTCCAAACTTGTACCCTGCTTCCCGGATGTATCCCGTTTTTACGAATCCGTACTTCTCATGTAGTTTTACACTGGAAGGTTCATCGTTCGCTATGACAGCAATGATAGAATGATGACCTTGTTGCCGTGCCTCACGGATCAACTTCGTAAGCAGCATCGATCCGACACCATTCCCTCTTGCTTTCTTTTTAATATAGACAGAGTCTTCTACTGTACGGTCATAGGCCGGCTTTGGACGGAACTTCGTCAAGCAAGCATATCCAAGGATTTCACCATCATTTTCGGCGACAAAAATCGGATACTTCTCATTAAACTGTCGGTACCACTCTTCTCTTTCTTCCAATGTTTGTTCGTCTAAATCAAAGGTCACTGGAGAGGTACGAACAACCTCATTATAGATCATTAGCATTTCGCTTAAATCACTTATTTTTGCATTCCGTATTCGGACTTTCATCATGATTTCCTTTCTCATATCACAATAGACTTGTACATATGTTGTTATAAAGGTTGCGGTTCACAGGGAGAGGTTTTATATGAAAAAGTGGTTTGCAATACTGATCGGGAGTATTTTCATAGGTGTCGGGATAAACGGTCTGCTAGCCCCTCATCATCTCCTCGATGGCGGGATGATCGGTATCAGCTTGATTGCGAATTATACATGGGGAGTCCAGCCGGGTCTTGTCATTATTCTGTTGAGTCTCCCGTTATACGGACTAGCCTGGTTCTATCACCGTTCCTATTTTTATAACAGCGTGCATGGTATGCTGATCTCATCCTTTTTCATTGATGCGTTCTCCCCAATCCGGCATTGGTCACATCCCCCGTTATTCCTGTGTGCGTTGATTGGCGGTTTTCTAGTCGGTATAGGGATCGGTATCATGCTTCAACAAGAGACAAGTACGGGTGGCACCGATTTACTTGCTCAAATGATTTCGAAGCTGACCAATTTGAATGTCGGGATCATCATCTTTCTCATCGATGGCCTCGTCATCATTTGTGGTGGCCTTCTACTAGGGGGCGAATCCTTTCTCTACTCGCTCATCACGATTATTGCGGTCGGTATTACGACCACTTTCATCACATTGACAAAACGGTCTCACCCCGCACTTTAAGGCATTCTAGGTGCCCATAATATGATGGAGACTCCGATCAGACAGACGATTGCACCAATGATGTCATACTGATCTGGAGTCTTTTTATCGACCAACCAACCCCATAGAAGAGCTAAAACGATGAAAATCCCACCATAGGCTGCATACACCCTTCCGAACGATGGGAAAGATTGAAAGGTCGGGACAATCCCATAAATCATGAGAATGATTGCTCCAATCCCTCCAAACCATATAGGTCCCCCTTCTCTCAACCATAACCAGAACAAATAGCCTCCTCCGATTTCAGCAAGACCGGCAAGTATGAATAATAGGATTGCTTGAAACATTGAGTGATTCACCTGCTTCCACGTTTAAGTTTATTCTTCTAGACATAGAATGGTAGTAGAGTTCGTTCGTCGACGGAAACAATCTTGTTCAGAGAAAGGAGACAAGGATGGCGATTTTCATACTTTGTCCGCAATGCAAAGGTTCAGGAAAAGTCTCTTCCTTCCTCCCTTTTATCAAAATCAAAAAATGCCCGTCCTGCAAAGGGCAAGGAAAGATCAAGTCGAAGCGCGATTTGTTTAGGACGACCTAACAATCATATATTTACCTAAGCTGGACTTCTATGTCTTTTGAAAAAAGGATTGACACTATGGTCAATCCTTCCTTGTTTTAGGCTCTAATGTGGTTCACTTTTTCCATTATGTCTTTTTTCAAAGTCTCAAGAAGGTCCTGGCTCTTTTTCAATGAATCCGATTGGGTACCGAAATAGAATTTGATCTTCGGTTCGGTCCCGGATGGACGAAGACATACCCATGAGCCATCCTCAAGAATATATTTAATGACATTAGATGGTGGTAATGTCATTTCCTCAACGTCTGTCGACTGAACGTAAAAACGTTCCTTACTTTGGTAATCTTCAATGATGGATACCGGAATGCCTCCGAAATCAGAAAGTGCCTGGGTTCTGAAGGATGACAAGATCTCCTGGATTTCCTCTGCTCCTTTTTTCCCTTTCAACGTTAATGATTCAAGACCTTCTTGATAGTATCCGTACTCTTCAAAGATTTCGAGCAAGCCTTGATAAAGCGTCTTGCCTTTTGATTTATAATAAGCTGCAACTTCTGCTGCCATCAGACAAGCTTGGACCGCATCTTTATCTCGAACGAAATCTCCGATGAGATATCCGTAACTTTCCTCATATCCGAACAAGAAAGTGTGCTCGCCCGTTCTTTCGTATTCCTTCATCTTTTCACCAATGAACTTGAATCCTGTCAGTGTATCGACCGTCTTAAGACCATACTTCGAGGCAATCGTACGACCGATTTCCGACGTGACGATTGTTTTCAATACAACGCCGTCTTCAGGAAGCTCACCCTGGTTTTGTTTTTCGTTCAACAAATAGTTCAAGATGAGAGCCCCGGTTTGGTTCCCCGTCAGTACGACGTACTCCCCTTCCTCATTCTTAACAGCGATTCCGACTCGGTCCGCATCAGGGTCAGTTGCCATTAAAAGATCAGCATTCTCTTTTTCTCCATATTGCATCGCCAGTTCAAATGCTGCATGTTCCTCTGGATTTGGGGATTTTACAGTTGAGAACTCAGGGTCAGGCATTTCCTGTTCATCGACAACCGTCACATGCTTGAATCCTAACGCTTCCAAGCCACGTCTTACAGGCTTGTTCGCAGTACCGTGTAATGGAGTGAATACAATCTTCAGATCACTCTGCTCCTGAATCAATTCAGAGTTGACGGAAATACCGACCAATTGTTGAACATACGCACGGTCGATCTCCTCACCGATCATTTTCAATAAGCCAGTGGACTTCAACTCTTCTTCATCCGCAATCTCGATCTCCAGTTCATTTGCAACCTGGTTGACGCACTCGATCACTTCATTCGCCGTTTTCGGAGGCAGCTGACCGCCGTCATCTCCATAAACTTTATAGCCATTGTATTCTGGAGGATTATGGCTCGCGGTAATGACGATTCCTGAAAACGCATGTAAATAACGTACTGCGAAGGACAATTCAGGTGTCGGACGCAATTCGTTAAAAACATAGGTTTGAATGCCATGGCGACCAAGCGTTCTAGCCGCTTCCATCGCAAATTCCGGTGACTTATGCCGAGAATCGTATGCGATGACGACTCCTCGGTTTTTCGCTTCCTCACCAAATTGATCTATGTATCGGGCAAGCCCTTCTGAAGCCTTACGGATGGTGTATTTGTTCATCCGATTCGTTCCAGGTCCGATTTCTCCACGCATACCGCCTGTCCCGAACTCCAAGTTCTTATAGAAGCTGTCTTCTAGCTTCTCTTCTTGTTCACGAATGGAATGAAGCTGCTCTCGTAATTCTTCATCCAGTTGTTCAAATGCATTCCAACGATCATAACTTGTTTTCCAGCTCATGTTTTCCTCCTGTTAAAATAGACTCTTCCACACCCTATTGTATAAGACTTTCAGTTAATCCTCCACTATTTCTCAATCATTTCCATTAGCAGGTCTCGCGTTACCGATTTCTACAACATCTTCCTTTACTCCTCCATACCTTTCGAAGATCATGCCTGATCTACTACCATGCTGTCGAAACCATCTTTTTACAAAATAAGCAACCATAAAATGTCAGTATTCCCCGGAAAATAAAGAAAAGCGGAAGAGCCCGCTCAGCCTTGACAGTCACTGGAAGTCGGACGAGGAGGCTGTGGCCGCCGCAGGAGGACTGAAGTGGACCGAAAGGCTGGGCTCTGTAGCTAGACAATACTTCATCGAATAATGAAAAAAGGCAGGTCGAATGCCTGCCTTTTACTTGTAGAATTACTGTTCATCTTGCTTTTTCATGTTCACTTCATAAAGGTCACGTCTTCGGTCACGGAGTTGCATGACACTTCCTGACCTTCTATGTCTTCTTAAAATCTCTAAATCGACATCACCGACAACCAGTGTTTCGATGTTCGGATTACACTCTCCGACAATCCCGTCGCGCGGGAACGTGAAGTCAGATGGTGTAAAAATACCGGACTGTGCGTATTGGACGTCCATGTTTTCCGTTTGAGGAAGGTTTCCGACGGTTCCTGAAAGCACTGTATAAACCTGATTTTCGATCGCTCGCGCTTGAGAACAATATCTCACACGCAAGTAACCTTGACGGTCATCAGTACAGAAAGGCGTGAAGATGATACGTGCACCTTTGTCGGTTACGTACCGTGCAAGCTCAGGAAATTCGATGTCGTAACAGATGAGGATCGCAATCTTTCCGCAATCGGTATCGAACACATTCACTTTATCTCCTGGACTGACGCCCCACCATTTCCGCTCATTCGGTGTGATATGCAGCTTGTATTGCTTCTCAATTGTCCCATCTCTTCGGAAAAGGTACGCGATGTTATAAATTTTTCCTTCTTCCTCTACGAAATGGGAACCTCCGATGATGTTCACATTGTATCGGACAGCAAATTCGGTAAACAACTCGATGTAGTCTTCCGTATATTGAGTCAGACGGCGAACAGCCTGGCTCGGACTCTTTTCATCAAGATAGCTCATCAATTGCGTCGTGAAGATTTCTGGGAACACAACGAAATCCGATCCGTAGTCTGAAGCTACATCCGTGTAATACTCGACCTGGTTGGCAAACTCATCAAACGAATGAATCTGCCGCATCATATATTGGATCGTCGTTATGCGAACCGGGAAGGACGTTTTGAAATGGCGTTTGGAAGTCGCCCGGTAATCGATGTTGTTCCATTCCATAAGTGTCGCATGGGCATTGGATGCTTTGTCATCCGGAAGATAATCCGGATTGATCCGCATCAATGCAAATCCGTTCATCAACTGAAAGGTCAACACCGGGTCATATATGTTGTGATGCACCACTTCTTTAACGTATTCACGCGGTGTCATCTGATCAGCATATTTATGGTAGTTCGGAATCCGTCCACCGATGATGATGCTTTTCAGATTCAGCTTTTCAGCCAACTCTTTTCGAGCTTCATATAGACGACGGCCGATTTTCATCCTGCGGAAATCCGGATGAACCATCACTTCGATTCCATAAAGGTTGTATCCTTCTGGATCATGGTTCGTAATGTAGCCTTCGTCCGTAATTTCGTCCCATGTATGCTTTTCATCGTATTCGTCGAAGTTTACGATCAGGCTGGAGCAAGTCCCAATGATTTTCCCATCGAACTCAACGCAAAATTGGCCTTCCGGAAAGATATCCAGATGGCTCTCCAAATGCGCTCTTTTCCAAGGATCCATATTTGGGAAACAGATTTTCTGCAATTCAAGGATTTCATCAATATCTTTATGCTCTATATTTCTTAGGAAAATTTTCTTCTCAAATTTTGACTCATCCACTGATGACATGCACTACCATCCTTCCTATTTATCGCCAGTCTTTCATTCTCGTCTGCAAATCTGAGGTGTTCAATTCGAGTTGAATGCCATTCGGATCAAGAAAGTTCACGACAAGGCCTCCACCGCGTTCAATCGGTCCCCTGACAATCGGTACCTGATACGACTGGAGTGCTTGTACCATTTCATGAAAACCACTTTCATTAATCGAAAAAGCAAAGTGGTCCACTCCGATCGATTCATTGTTGGATTCACTTTCATGATGCCCTTTTTCCAATAGACAAATCCAGGCAGATCCGCTCTCCAAATAGGCATCCGTTGTTCCTAAATGCACCCTCTTCATATTCAAAATGCCTTCATAAAAATGGAGGGACTCTTGCAAGTCCCGGACGTTCAGGGTGATGTGATTGAATCCTGTAATATTTCTATTCCCGTTTTTCACTGCTTTGAAAACTGATCGATCATCTGTTGAAGTTCCATTTCCGCCAATGACTCCAGCTTCAGGTCATACTCCTCGAACGTCAAATGGCGGGTGACCAAGTTCGGAATGACAACTGTGTGAAGACCTGCACGTTTTGCCGATTTAGCACCATTCGCAGAGTCCTCGAATGCGATCGCCTCTTCTGGTTTTACACCTAGGGATTCGACAGCTAAACGGAACAATGTCGGATCCGGTTTGACGGTCTCTACGTCATCTGAAGTTTTAATGGTCTCGAAGTAGTGGTCGATTCCGAGATTTTTAATATGCTTTGACACCCACTTGTAGGATGAGCTGGACGCAAGCCCAATCTTCAGACCAAGCTGTTTTGCCGCTTCAAGGTATTCCATTACCCCTGGGAGTGCATCTCTGTCTTTGATAAGCTCCTGAAAAATGTCGAGCCTTTGCTGTTTAATATGTTCTCGGTCGAGCTTTTTCCCAATCTGTTTTTCTAAATACTCATGCGCATCAAAATATGTAGCGTGTGTGCCGATACATTCTCCCCATACTTCTATTGGAAGCTCAGCCCCATGTTCCTTATAAATTCGTTGCAAAACGTTGTATTCACACGACTCTGTATCAAGAATCGTCCCATCAAAATCAAACACAACCGCTTTAATCATACCCTCACACCCTTTGTATAGATTCTAATCCCACTATATAAAGAAAACTTAGTAATTGGCAACTGTAAAGGCGGACAATTACTTTAGTCGCACTTATACTTGTACTTACACTTTTCAACGACGTCGAACGTTCTTCCTGCTGAAAAGTGATCAGAACCAAGTGAAAAGAAAACTTAATAGTTGGCAAAGAGACCACGATTAAAAAAGCACCTGATGGCAGGTGCTTTTACTCCGGTTATTGTAATGCGTTTGGATTGGAAGGAGTAGAAATGCTTGAAAGTGCTTGACCAGCGTTATTCGGGTCGCCGTCCTTTGTTGCAAGGTCTCCAAGTGAAACCATTCCGACCATCTGATTGTTTTCAACAACCGGTAAACGGCGGATCTGGTTTTGAGACATCAACTGGGCAGCTTCTTGAGCACTCATATTCGGGTTCCCAGCTACGATGTTGGATGACATACATTGGGATACCTGTGTATTCCCATCCAACCCTTGGGCAGTTGAACGTAACGTAATGTCACGGTCTGTGATGATCCCTCGGACTTGTCCGTTTTCTACGACTGGGATGGCACCTACATTATATTGGCTCATTAATGCAGCAGCTTCCTTCAACGATTGTTGTGGGGAAACTGAAGCCACATTATTGGACATGATGGCACGTAATTGTTGGTTTGTCATGTTGTTCATTTAAGCACATCCTCCTTTCCCCCATAGTGTAGCCTCTACGTAAAAAGATTATTTTTCCTTTATTTTCAACGTTAGACCTATTCCAATTCCAATAAAAATCCTCTAAACTTGGAGGTGGTGTTTGTACATAAAACTTTTAACACCTAGAGGTGGAAGAATTGGCTAAAGAGTATTTCAACGTCCTGGAGGAAATCATCCCCACGCTCGTAACCGTCATGTTGAACAGTCCGGATTACCAAACGGTCTGTCGTTGTCAGAAATGCACCGTCGACATTATCGCTTTGACGCTCAACAGTGTACCGCCACGATACGTGACTTCAAATGAAAAAAGAGAAATCATCTTCCGTTTATATAATCAGAATTTCATGCGTACGACCTTGAACAAGCACATCATCAGTGCCATCCACGTTGTCCGTAAGAATCCGAATCATGACTGAGGGAATTCTGTAAAAAACTTTACAGATTTCCCGTCACTTTTGGTAATGATCGTTCCTAGCTTATCGGTTCGGTACACCTGTATTTTATGTGCATTCAATCTCTTCAACACATCTTTGGATGGGTACCCGTACTTGTTTTTCCGACCTACCGAAATGATCGCATAATCAGGATTCGCTTTTTTGAGCAATGCATGGCCTGTGCCTGTATTCGCTCCGTGATGCGCCACTTTCAGTACATCCACCTTTTCCCCATCAATCCGAGAAAGCAATTCATTCTCTGACTTCACACCTGCATCCGCCATTAGTAAAAAGCTCTTTTTCCCATGATGAATTTGTAAGACAGCTGAATAGTCATTCAAGGATTTGTAGCGCTTTTTTTCTGGAGGAGCGATGAACTCCATCGTAATATTTCGGGCGAGCTTCACTTTCACGCCTGCTTTCGCAACATACTGATCCACCCCAGAATTGGCGATCGACTGAACAAGGCGTTTGTAGTACGTTGTATGATACATGATATCCGGCAAATAGACCTTTCCGACATCGAAAGATTGAAAAATATCATCCATGCTGCCGATGTGATCGTGATGAGGATGTGTCGCAATCAGATAATCGATCCGATTGATTCCTCGTTTCTGCAAGTACGAGACGACTTTCTTCCCATCATGCTCATCTCCAGAATCAATGAGTACATGTTTTCCGTTTGAAGTCTCGATATAAATACAGTCTGCCTGACCGACATCGATGACGTGCATTTCGAGGTTCGTTTTCCAAAGGGCTTCTGCCGGCTGTGGAAACAGGACAAGAATACTAATAATGATGAGCAATTGTCGCATCCTACTTTATGAACCTCCCCTTTCGCATTTTCCTTAGTTTATGTAAGCGCGGGGAGATTATTTTTCCATAAAAATCCCTTCACCCATTGATGATGATGAAGGGTAAATCAGGCTTATGCCAGATCCTTTTCGCCTTTCTTAAAAAAGCTTCTCATCGAATGATACACATCTCGTTTTTCTTTTAAAATGTAGTGATAGAACTTCTCATTTTTAATGTTTTTGTATACACTCATCAGTGTTGAATGTCTGTTGTATGGATTCACTTCACCGTAGCCGAACATGTTCGATACTTCCATGATCTTGTTGACGAGCTTGATACAGCGTGCATTATCACTCGTAAGATTGTCACCATCAGAGAAGTGGAATGGATAGATATTGTATCGACTTGGTGGATATTTATGGTCGATCAACTCAAGTGCTTTCTTGTATGCTGATGAACAGATGGTTCCGCCGCTTTCACCTTTGGAGAAAAAGTCCTCTTCCGATACTACTTTCGCTTCAGTATGATGCGCTATGAATTCAATTTCAACAGTTTCGTATTTCGAGCGGAGGAAACGTGTCATCCAGAAGAAAAAGCTTCTAGCCATATACTTTTCCCAAATTCCCATTGATCCTGACGTATCCATCATCGCAAGTACAACAGCTTTCGATTCCGGCTTTTCAATTTGATTCCACGTCTTAAAACGAAGATCCTCAGGAAAGATCGGGGTTATGCAGGGATCACCTTTCAGAGCATTACGTTTGTAAGCCGTCAAGATGGTCTTCTTCTTATCGATATTCCCCATCAGACCGGTTTTTCGAATGTCGTTGAACTCGACTTTTTCACGGATAATATTCTCTTGTTCTTTCTGTTGCAGATTCGGCAATTCCAGCTCTTTAAAGAGCAATTCCTCAAGCTCTAGCAAAGACACTTCTGCTTCATAATAATCTTCACCCGCTTGATCGCCCGCTTTTTTGCCTTTACCGGCACCTTTCTTACCGCTAGAATTCCCATCGCGTGCAATGACATCACCGACTTGGCTGTCTCCGTCTCCCTGCCCGACATGTTTTGATTTATCATAGTTATAACGGATTTTATATTCATCCAGGGAACGAATCGGAATTTTAATAACATCATGACCATTGGATAAAATGATACTTTCCTCGCTAATCAGATCCGGAAGATTGTTCTTTAGTGCTTCTTGTACTTTTTCCATATGGCGCTGTTGGTCTTGATAACCTTTACGGTGGAGGGACCAGTTCTCCTGTGACACGACGAAGTTACCTTTTTTGTTGACGGTCATATATGATTCCCCTCCTTATTTATTTTCCCTTAAAGTGGAAAGCACGTTCACTTTCGGGGATTACTCTATCCTATGCAGTAAATGTTCAGAATTGCTAATAAATTCGAACAAAAACATGCTTGTCTACAAAGTTCCGCGCTATGCAAGGTTCTTGATTTTAAAAGTGATCCATAAGGTGGGTGATAAAGGACAAAACAGCGTCATTAAATGTTCCAAATGTAAAAAACGACCTGTTTCCACAGGTCGTCTCATATTCAATCCACTCTTATGATAATTTCATTTAACTTATTCCCATCCGCTATGATGCTGATTTTCCACGTTCCCTCTTTAGGGAATTGAAACGTGACAGGATAGGAATAAGGTACCTTCTCATTCGTTCGTTCAGTTAGGACCTTTTTTAACGGATCCGCTCCTCCCCATTTTCGTGTTGCTTCTAGCTTAAGCTCTTTGTATAGAGCCCAAGTGAGAATTTCCGTTTCGTACAATTCTTTTGTTTGCGGTCTTTCGTTGATGACAATTCCTACATTTGTTTTACTGCCGGCATATGTAACGGGTTCCGAACCGATGGTAGCTGGATACTTCCAGCTTTCCCTCCACTCCGCCTCATGAAGGCCATTGAAATGGGCTCCAAAGAAATAAGTCGCAACACCCAATAGCACGATTTGTGTAATGACAAAGCTTTTCTTTGTTTCGAACGCGTGCATCATTTCGGAATGAGGTGCGACAAAATACAGAGTGATGAAAATTCCAAGGGTGATCAGCATCACAATTCCAAGTACTAGAAACATCGTCTCTCCCCTTTCTCTACTTATATCTACGATGGAAGAGAGCGGAAGTTTCAGATTATTTGGTTTATTCTGTTACTCTTGAAAGTCGTTGATTTACGCTCCAGGTCTTTTAGAAAAGACCCTCAAAAAAGAGGATGACCCATTCGGATCATCCTCTTCCATGTATGCTTAATCCTTATCGTCTTCTTCCTGCTCATGTTGGACTGGGTCAGGAACCTTTCCGCTTTTCCTGACATCCTCATTCGTCGAGACGTTTTCCATTACTTTGCTGTGTTCTTTCAATTCTTTTTCGTTTCGTACCATCGAACTGTTTTTAGGTTCTTCACCTTTGTTTTTAGTCATGGTTACCACCTCTTGAAACTATCGTTACCCAAAATCAAGATTTCATAAACCTCTACTGGATGAGTTTAAATTCAGAGACTGGCCAATAACGTAAATTCACTTCTCCTACGATGTTTTCCATTGGTACAAAGCCGATGTGACGACTGTCGATGCTGTGCAGGCGGTTGTCCCCTAGAACGAAAACCGTACCTTCAGGAACCCGTACTTTTTTCGTGATATCTTTCAAAGTGAAGTCTCCAGTCAATTGCGATCCTTGCTGCAGGTCTTCACGGAAACGCTCTAAATATGGCTCATCTACCGGTTTATCATTGATGAATAGTTTATCATTGCGGTACTCAATCTTATCACCAGGGAGGCCAATTACGCGTTTGATGTAGTCTTCTTCTTCATTCGCTCTAAAAACAATTAAATCGAAACGATTAGGATCAGAGATGTCATAATTAATTTTATTGACAATTAAACGGTTGCCTTCTTGGATCGTCGGCATCATCGATTCTCCGAATACGACATAATTCGTAAACAAGAAATGACGAACGACAAATGCAATCAGAAGGGCAATACCGATTGCTTTAACCCATTCCCAAAAACTGTTCTTTGTTTTGGTCATGTATGTTTACACACCCTTTTTTACCTTTGATATCTTTAATCTACCATTTTATACAATTTAATAGCAAGTGCACCAAAGGTTAAACTTGTGTAAAGTTTTTGACAAACCTTACATACATCGGTGCCTACATCGGTGCCAGGTACGATAATTCAACGTAGGTGTATCAACGGTTCTCTTAACGTACCTGGCACCATTTTGCAAGCTTACTCCCCCAACGGTTTACAAATGGTACCTGGTACCGTCACAGGTACCGTCACAAAAAGGTGGTGCCAATCAAAAAAAGGCGCACTGCTGTACGCCTTTTCTCCTTGATCCCAACATATACCCTTGTCATCTTCTAGCGATTCAGCAGGCTTCCGACATAGCGGAGCAGCTCATTCGCTGAGATGGAGTTGTAGCCGTGCTCATCAATCAAGCGAGCAATGACTTCATTCACCTTCTTCAGCTGTGATTCATCCGGAGTCTTCGTGGACGTCGTAATCTTCACAACATCCTTCAGATCAGCGAATAACTTCTTCTGAATCGCTTCTCGTAAACGCTCATGAGAATTGTAGTCGAATTTCTTACCTTTACGTGCATATGCCGAGATACGAATCAGAATCTCCTCACGAAACGCTTTCTTCGCATTCTCAGAAATACCGATCTGCTCTTCAATGGAACGCATGAGCTTTTCGTCTGGATTCATCTCATCACCGGTCAATGGATCGCGAAGCTTATTTTTATTACAATACGCTTCCACGTTATCCAGATAATTGTCCATAAGCGTCTTCGCAGACTCTTCATACGAATAGACGAAAGCCTTCTGAACTTCTTTCTTCGCGATATCGTCATATTCTTTACGTGCGACCGAAATGAAATTGATGTACTTCTCGCGATCTTCCTTCGAGATCGATGCATGCTGATCAAGCCCATCCTTCAACGAACGTAACACATCCAGTGGATTGATCGCAGGTACTTCTTTACGTATGATGGCAGATGAAATACGGTTGATGACATAACGCGGATCGATTCCGCTCATACCTTCATCATTGAATTCCTTCTTCATTTCCTCGACATCCGCCGTGTTGAAGCCCTCTACATTTTCACCATCGTAGAGTCGCATCTTTTTCACGACATCGACACCTTGCTTCGACGACTCCTTCAACCTCGTCAATACAGAGAAAATCGCTGCAACACGTAAGGCATGAGGCGCAATATGAATGTCCCCGATGTCACTGTCCCTGATCATCTTCTCATAAATCTTCTCTTCTTCAGTCACCTTCAAGTTATAAGGAATCGGCATGACGATGATCCGTGAATGCAACGCTTCATTTTTCTTATTCGAAATGAACGACTTGTACTCTGCTTCATTCGTATGCGCTACAATCAGTTCATCAGCCGAGATCAACGCAAATCGACCTGCCTTGAAATTCCCCTCTTGCGTTAACGACAATAAGTGCCATAAGAACTTCTCATCACACTTCAACATTTCCTGGAACTCCATCATCCCTCGGTTCGCTTTATTCAACTCACCGTCAAATCGGTAGGCACGTGGATCAGACTCAGAACCGAATTCGGCAATCGTCGAAAAGTCGATACTGCCGGTCAGATCAGCGATATCTTGAGACTTAGGGTCTGACGGACTGAACGTCCCTATCCCAGTCCGCTTATCTTCACTGAAAAAGATTCGCTCAACCATCATGTCTTCAATCCGACCATCGAACTCCTGTTCCAAACGCATCATGTTCAGCGGAGACAAAGAACCTTCAATACGAATGCCATACTCTTTGTGGAAATCATCCCGCATGTTGTGAGGAATCAAGTGCAACGGATCCTCATGCATCGGACATCCTTTGATGGCATAAACCGCGCCTTCGTCTGTCTTGGAGTAAGCTTCCAGTCCCCTTTTCAGCATCGTAACGATTGTCGATTTACCTCCACTGACTGGACCCATCAACAGCAAAATACGCTTGCGGACATCAAGCCTTTTTGCAGATGGATGGAAATATTCCTCAACTAGCCGCTCTACCGAATCTTCCAGCCCAAAGATCTGATTGGAGAAGAAATTGAACTTCTTCTTTCCATTCATATCTTCAATGCCATGACTTTTAATCATATTATAAACACGAGAATGGGCAGATTGAGCAACTTCAGGACGCTCTCGTAAAATCTCCAAATATTCAGCGAAGGTACCTTCCCAAACCAGTCTTTTTTCTTCTTCACGATGCTGTTGCAATTTACCTAAAATATCCATGAGTACCCCCTCCAAGGAATAATCGTACATGTAATACATCGTATGCCCGGACACCTAGTAACATTCGATTTCTTTTGAACCAGATACTTTCCAGACATGGTAAACTATAGAAAGACACTCTACATAAGGACAGGATGTACTTGAGACTTTTAGCAGGATATATCATAACAGCAAGCCTTTTGATGGTGGTGTACCTCTTCGCAGATGACGTGTTGACCGACCTTCAGAAAGTCGAAACACCGACTGATATGATTGAAAATGAGGTCCCGATTGAATCAATCGACCTGACCGAAAGTTCGACCGTCCATGCGCAAGATGGAACGAAAATTGCCACCTTACACGGAACAGAGCATCGAATTTACATACCTTATGAACAAATGCCGATTTCGGTACTTCATGCGTTCGTCGCAGCAGAGGATAATCATTTCTTCGAGCACACCGGAATCGACGGATCCGCCATCATCCGGGCGATGATCGTGAATGCCCGTTCTGAAACGCCACAACAAGGCGGGAGCACAATCACCCAGCAGCTTGCGAGGAACTTATTTTTATCACATGCCAAAACGTATAAACGAAAGCTGAATGAAGCCTTCTTCTCCTATCAATTGGAAAATCAGCTGTCCAAAGAGGAGATTTTCGAGCTATACAGTAACGCCATTTACTTCGGAAACGGCGTATACGGAATCGAAACCGCCAGCCAATATTATTTTGGTAAAACCGTACGGAAGTTGTCCCTCGGTGAGATCGCACTGCTCTGCGGAATTCCGAACAGTCCGAACCATTACGATCCGACGCAGCACTTGGAAGCAGCCATAAGTCGTCAGCACTACGTCCTTCAGAAAATGAAGGAAAATCGATTCATCACAGAAGAAGAGTGGCAACAAGCGAAAAAGGAAAAAATCACCCTTCAGGTGACAAAACCTGAATATCTCTATCCCGATTACACGTCTTATGTGCTTCATGAGCTGAATCAATTGATCCGGAATGCCGAGCACTTTGAAGAAAAAATTCAACAGGCTGAAACCGACGAGGAAAAGAAAAAGCTTGAAGACGAACTTGATGAGTTCGTGTACAACCTGGTCTATGAGCAAGGAATCAAAATTGAAACCCATCTGGATACAACCGTGCAACAACAAGCACAGAAAGGTTTGAATACATTACCTGGGTCAGTGGAAGGCGCTTTCGTCGTACTCGATCATCAAAATTATGAAATTGCAGGTTTGGTCGGTGGGAAAAACATGAAAGCTAACGAATTCAACCGAGCCTACCAAGCCTATCGTCAGCCCGGCTCTACGATCAAACCATTGCTCGCATTTGCACCCTTTTTGGATGTAACGTCAACACCACTGAATATACCGATCAACGCCTCCCCTATCTGCAAAGAAGACTACTGTCCGAAAAACTACGGAAATGCGGTTTACGACAATGTTTCGATCCGAGAGGCGATCGGAAAATCAATCAACACAGCAGCAGTACGACTGACAGACAGAATCGATGTGCATAAAGCATTCAACTATCTGAATCCTTTTGACTTCCGTGAGGTCTATGAAAGCGATCAGAAATTATCTTCGGTGCTCGGTGGTTTTACAAGGGGAGTGAGCCCGCTCGAAATGACGAATGCCTATACGACGTTCAGCAACGGGGGAAACTATCAGCCTTCACGAGCCATCAAGCGTGTATTGACACCTCAAGGAAAGCTGCTTTATGCATGGGAGGACAAACCAAAGGAAGTGTGGTCCGAGAGCACAAACGATAAGATGCGTACACTATTAAAGTATGTGATGACGAACGGAACTGGACGGAAGGCTTATTTTCCGGGGAGTTACATCGGCGGGAAAACCGGTACGACGAATGACTTCAAGGATTTGTGGTTCGTGGGTATAACCGATCGATTTACCGCAGGAATTTGGGTAGGAAAGGATACACCCGCTCCCATCCGTACTGTCCAAAGCCAGGCCCAACACCTGACCATATGGAAGCAAATCATGAGTCAAATAAATGAATGATACAGGACTGGTCGATTGACATCCATAAGATGTCTGGCCAGTCTTTTTTTGACCAATATTCAGATTACCTGCTAAACGAGTGAATCGTTTTCGAAGGATATGAATAATCGCAGGTTGTTCAAAAATACAGAAACGGAAGGAAGTCATATGGAGTTTATTTTAATAGGACTCATTGTCGTACTACTAAGCTTGGTAATTTGGCTCTTATTTTTCCTGAAGAAGAAACATAAGGATTTTGATCGGTTGATCGAGGAATATCAGCAAGAGACTGCCATTAGCCTTGCGAAGGTTGAGAATAACTTTAAGATGCAAAATGAAGAAACCATACAAAATGTAAAAGAAGAGTATGAGAATAAGATCACGGAGTATGAAACCTATGTCGATAGCGTCAAAAAATTCACTCGGAATGAAACCGAAATCAACACACATAAGACCTTGCTGGAGGTAAAAAATGAATTGATCCGTCAAGAAGCGATCAAGCCTTTGCAGATGATGATTTTACCGAATATATACCTTCCCCAAAAGAAGGTCGATGATGAGATCCAATCGATCAAAATCAGCCATATCGTTTTACTAAGTACAGGTCTATATATGATCGACACAAAAGATTGGGAAGGCAACATTCTGTATGGCATCACAAAAGAGAAATCAAAAGAATTTTCTTTCATTCTGGACGAATTCTTCCCTGCCTTAGAAAGTCACACAGAAAAAACGATCGTATCCGTCAATCGCTATGACGACGGCAAGGAATTGAACGTCAAAGCATACGAAGCACCGCATCAGCAGGTTGTAGCAGCCAGTGCTTCCCTCGAGGAAATCCTTCAGGGAAGTCTGGAAGAGATCTCGATTACGCCCATCCTCTATTTTGGACATTGGAATAAAAGGGTTCAAAACCTGTCACAAGCCTCTCTTCCAAAAGTGATTGACGAAGAATCCTCTTTATACGATTTCTTTGAGCAAGAATTGAAGAACAGAGCTCCCCTCTATTCCGTGGCAGAATTAGAAAGAACGAAAGAGCTGATTGAACGCGTAGACCATAATCCGTGAAAGCAAAATGGTGGCTATATCTAGCCACCTCTTTATTTTTATGTGGGCATGATACCAGACATGAACGCTTTATAAACTTTCAAAACTGCATACAAGACTCCTAATGTAAAACAAGCCCAGAACAGCAGGTGCATGAAGATGAGTCCGAACATCCCTGCCGTGGATAAAGAAGACCCTGCTTTGTAAACGAAATAGAAGAAATAGACGAACGCGGTCAATACAAATAACAGCGGTAAGAGAATCGTTGATTTGACCAGAAGAATAGAACACAGGCTACCGACCAAAAAGATCGAACTACCCCCTCTGATCTGATGCAGTGTTGCCCCTTCCCCTTCTTTCGAGAAGAAATAGAGGGATAACTCAATCAACGTGTCTGAAATCAGTTTCAGAGCTGCGAAGAACATGAAAAAGAGCAACGTACAGATGAACCAAAGTGCCATCTCTACTTGTACGTTTGAGAAGAGTTCGATCATTCCACGATAAATCCCTAATCGCTTCAATTGATCCACAAGATAGATTTCCGTATAGTAACCGAAAGACGAACTGAATAAAATGATGGCAAACAACGGGAAGTACCCCGTCAAATATGTATTTTTCCCCAGCATGTAAAACTCCCAGTATGTATTTTCACTATGATAACAGGTTCCTAAAGCGCTCGAAGAAAGCGAATGAATATCCAGAAACTCATGGATCTCTTTTCATTATTACATTTTTGTCACAGTTTTTCATATACAATTCTGTGTGATTTGCTATAATGGTATGTATGAATGGATATACTATGCTCTAAAGGAGGATGTTATATGAGCTTTGTCCTCATTTTAGGTGTTATTCTTGCCTTTTTAGTAGCTATTTTCACTGCTGGATATAACGATCGTCCAGGTACAAGAAAATAACAGTGGTCTACATACCACAAAAAAACGACTGAAATCCGTGACGGATTCAGTCGTTTTTTTTTATACCTATTTCAAATGCAGATAATCGAGCTGTCTCAACGCCTCATAAACGAGGATCGCAGCTGTGTTGGAAAGATTCAATGAACGGACATTATCAGTCATCGGAATACGCAGGCAACGGTCTGCATTCGCCTCCTTGACTTCGTCAGGAAGTCCTGTCGTTTCCTTACCGAAGACGAAATAATAATCCTCTTCCGGATTGCTGTAATCGAAGGATGTATGAGGCTTCTTCCCAAATTTGGTCAAGAAGAAATACTCGCCATCCGTCTTTTCGAAAAACTCTTCAATTGAGTCATAATAACTGATGTTCACATGCTCCCAATAATCAAGCCCCGCTCTCTTCAACATCTTATCATCCGTCGAAAAACCAAGCGGACGAATCAAGTGCAGATTCGTATCCGTCGCCGCACAAGTACGAGCGATATTCCCCGTATTCGCAGGAATTTCAGGCTGATACAAAACGATATGGACTGCCAACTTCATTCACCTCTTTTAAAAACTAAAACCCTATCCATTATAGCATGTCCCAATCGAGTTCGCAGTTTCAATGGCAGTGCCAGGCACCGAAATGAACCCGTTGTCTCCCAACGGTTCAAGATCGGTGCCTGGCACCTTCAGAACGTCCTTCTCCCCCAACGACTCTTTGAGTGTACCTGGTACTGTGAAGAAGTTGTTTATCCGTCTACGATGTGAAAGAATTTGTATTTGATCTTTGGTGTATAGGCTGTCGAATCGGTATAATCCCAATAACGCATACGGCTGTTATGGGTATGGGCATTGACGAGCGGCATTCCCATTTCATCCTTCGCAACGACGATCGTATTATGCTGCCAGCGCCCATCTCCATCAAAGTCATAACAAATGACATCCCCGGGTATGAGCTGTTCCGCCGAGCGGACTTCTTGCCCTCTTAATCCTTGCTTCGAACCGCTCAAATACCACCGTAATGTATTGGCCACAGTCCAGCTATAGCTCCAGTTATTGCTCCGATACCACCAGCCCTTGGACCGGTTCGGATACCCTCGCATCGGTGCGCCACCCGCATGCAAGCATTGAGAAATGAAGTTGGTACAATCATTTTCGAATAACTTGTAAGCTGTATTGTGAGAGTTCCACCATCGCTCAGCATACCTTACCGCTTCCAATCGGTTATAGCGGTAACGCGGCATTGAAATGATCTCTTCATCCCGCTCGATTGTCGGTAAATCAGAACGTTCTAAGCCTTCTTCAATGAGCGATTCATCCCGGATAATTTCATCTTCTTTGATCGTCGCTTTTCTTTTTTCCATACATTCTTCTATATAAAATTTCACGGTTTGCTTAATCAAGTACGAACGCAGAACTAAATAAACGACCTCTTCACGATCCCCTTGTTGAGTCCGCTCGATAATCTTCGCTTTTACTTGTGCGTTGACGATGACCGCGTTCCGCTCTTTCATACTTTTCGCTCTTCGAACCAAAGCCTCTCCTTCGAGCGTACTAATTCGTTCATCTCTCATGTAATCCATCGTATAGGAGGCATTATGTTCTTCAATATAGTTCTGCAGTGTCGTCAGCCAATCCATCCCCCAACCCCCTCAGTCATTCTCCATTCATTTCTATGGTTATTGAGTGGAAAAAAGAACCCTGTCGTACAGGGTTCAACCGAATTGTGCTGATTGGGATGGGGTTCTCTTTCTGTCCTCAATATTGACGAAAGCTCAAAATGAGGGACAGAAAAAGGGCCTTTCTATCCTCGATATCGCCGAGAACTTAAAATGAAGGATAGAAAGAGGGTCTTTCTATCCTCAATATTGCCGAAAGCTCGAAATGGAGGACAGAAAGAGGGCCTTTCTATCCTCAATATTGCAAAAAACTCATAATGAGGGATAGAAAGAGATCTACTCTATCCGTTAAATTGCTCAAAAACGAAAAAAATGACGGTACAAACCAAAAAAGGACCGACCATATTGGTCAGCCCTCAAACTAAACTAAGAACAAATTCGAGATGGTTGTTGTTCTAGGTTTATCAAGATTTCTTTCTTATCAAGTCCGCCACCGTATCCCACTAATGAGCCGTTGCTTCCAATGACACGATGACATGGAATGACAATCGGGAGCGGATTCTTATTATTCGCGTTGCCGATCGCTCTTACCGCTTTCGGTGAGCCGATCATCGTCGCGACATCTTTATAGGAATAGGTTTCACCATATGGTATTTCCCTCAAACCTTCCCACACTTGCTTTTGGAATTCGGATCCATACAAATCAATCGGAAGATCGAACGTCTTACGCTTCTGAGCGAAATACTCATTGATTTGGGTGATGAAAGACTGAAATGAACTTAGATCATACGTCAGCTCTGCTTTCAGTGCTTGTTTCTTCAACCAAGCATTGATAAGAGGAAGATTTTCCTCTGCCGTCCCAAAATCAATACGGCATAAACCTTTTTCAGTTTTGAGTAACGTAAGGGGACCGACTGGACTGTCCATCTCCCCATATTGAACATATAGTGTCGTCTCCATCTTATCCCTTCTTTAACCCTTTTGCATTATCATACTTAACGTTTTTAGATAAAACCATTACGATTTCACGTGATTATCCAGCATATTCAGGCTTCTATCGATTTCACCTAGTACATCTGTGTCTTTTTCTCTCTCTTTCGCCTGTTTAAGCGCATTTTCAGCTTGACTGCCTCCAATTTTTCCAAGTGCCCAAGCTGCTGTCCCACGAATCACTGGACGAGGATCTTCAATCAATACTTGCGTCAATTCCGGTAACGCCGTTTCATCCTTAAAATTACCCAATGCAATAATCGCATTTCGCTGTATCGGCTTCTTTCCTCTCCATGAACCAGCGACTGGACCAAACTTTTCTTTAAACTCACGATTACTGATCGTTAATAAAGTCTTCAACTTCGGCTTCGCGATTTCAGGATCGGGCTCCATTTCAGGATGATGATGAAAGTCTTTCCCCTTATTTTCAGGGCAGACTTGCTGGCACGTATCACAGCCGTATAAACGGTTGCCAAGCTTCTCTCGATAATGTTCAGGTAAAAACCCTTTCGTCTGAGTCAAAAATGCAATGCATTTATTGGAGTCCAATTGTCCGCCTGTCACAAGCGCACCTGTCGGACACGCATCGACACACTTATTGCATGTGCCGCATTGATCTGTCATCGGCGTATCCGGCGGAAACGGAATCGTTGTAATCAATTCTCCAAGATACACGTAGGAGCCAAACTCAGGTGTTATGGTCGCGCAGTTTTTACCGCTCCAACCAATCCCAGCCCGTTCGGCTACGGCACGATCGGATAACTCTCCCGTGTCGACCATGGATACAACCTTGGCATCTGGATCGAGCTCCGTAATATATTGCTCGAGCTTCTTCATTCGATCTCGTAATACATCATGATAATCTTTCCCCCAGGATGCACGGCAAAAGATGCCTCGACGGTCTTCCTTCGTACTTCTTGGTGCGTCCTTCATTTTGGAAGGATAGGCAAGCGCAATGGAGATGATGGAACGCGCTTTTGGCAATAGCCGCTCCGGCTCCGTCCGCTTTTCAATATCCGATTCCTCAAAACCGGATTGATAACCAAGTTCCTGCTGCGTCTTCAGCCGCTCTTTCAACTCCACGAACGGATCCGCAGTTGTAAACCCAATTTTATCAATGCCAATTGATTTACTATATGCAACGACTTTTTCTTTTAACTGGGCACCTGTCATCGTTTGACCCCCTTTCTTTTGAAAAATTAAATTTTTAATAAAATGAAAGGTCTATTGTTCTACCTTCAGCGTCCGTAAACGGTTCAATGCTGAAGCTAATTCTAACATACGGGGCCGCGCCAAGTCACCAGGATGCTGGTTAGGAAATTCTGTAAATGACGCTAATCCTCCTTCATCAAGCTGTCTTTCCACTCGCTCCAGTATATTGGAGACAGTCATACTACCCAGCCATTTCTTTTTCTCAATAAAATGAAGGATTTCAGCGATTGCGCGCGTCTGACTCGCATCTGTCAGCTGTTCGACAAAGTCGAGCTTAATATCCGTCGTGCCATACTGGATCGTATGAAGTCCTCTGGCAGTAACCTTAGAACGCTTCCCTTTCCGGCTATCAAGACTGGATGCCTGAGGCTTCCTCGACTGGATATCACCGAACCGCTCTCCGCCTTCTCTTTTACGATTAGAGACGGATGTCCTGGCAATTTCCTTCGCTTCACTCGTCACATCAAACGGACGGTATTGATCCATGAGAATGACCGTATCAGCCACATCAAAATAGTCCCCTGAACCGCCCATGACAAGCAAAGTGGACACATCATGCTCTTCATATAACTGTCTTACTTTATCAATGAATGGGGTAATCGGTTCTTTATCCTTCGATACGAGTTGCTGCATCCATTCGTCGCGGATCATGAAGTTTGTTGCACTCGTATCTTCATCGATTAACAAGGCACGAGCATCCGCTTCAAGCGATTCAATGATGGTTGCCGCCTGTGAAGTACTACCACTTGCATCTTCGGACGTAAAATGGGTCGTCGTTTTACCGAATGGGAGGTTCTGAATGAATGGTGAAATATCGACATTCGTAATCTTCCGTCCGTCTTCTGCACGCACTTTCATCGCCTTCGGATCCGTCAACACGTACTCGCGCCCATCCCCACTGATATGGTCATAGACGCCACGCTCAATCGCTTCAAGCATCGTACTCTTCCCGTGGTATCCGCCACCGACAATCAACGTAATCCCGCTCTGGATTCCCATGCCCTGAATCGGTTCCTCTTGATGGGGGACTGGAATCGATACTGTCATAGACTCAGGGGCTTCAAACGCCACCACTTCATTCGATTGAAGTGGACGATCATTTATCCCACTCTCTCTTGGTAAAACTGAACCATTTGCAATGAACGTAACAAGATTGTTCCCTGCCATGAATTCACGAATGGCTTCCTGCTGATCGCATAATTCAATAGCATCAACGACAGAATCTTCTTTTAATGAAAAAATCGAGTCTTGTAAAATTTGAGGAACAATCTTCAACAGCATCTTTTCTGCCTGTCTACCAAGTACTTTCCGACCTTGTGCCGGTAATCCGACAGAAAGACAGACAATGACGGAGCGATCTGTCAGCTGAACAGCTGTCCGATCCACAACTTCTTGAGCGGGTCGATCAATCACTATGACGCCACTCTTACCAGAACCGCCTGCCCGATCATCCATCTGACGTATGGCTTTTGCCACACATCTTGCAATTGTATCTTCCACTCTGATTTTCCGTGAAGTGGTCGACTCCCACTCCTCTTGTAAAATCGTCAGCTCTTTCGGAATTTCTAAACGGATTTTAGAAGGGGCGGCGAATGGATCACCTTGAACATGATCAATATGAAGCGTGAAAGCATCAAAACGATACTTCCCTCGGATGTCTTTATACGCTTTATAACCTTTACCATCAATTCGTTTCAGAATGGATTGCAATTTGTCCATGATTGTAAGCACTCCTTTTTCTGTTGCAAAATCTATTATGGTACACTTAGTGAAAATACATAACCAATGAGGTGACATAATGAATTTCACCATTTCAGATCAGCTCAAACAAGTGGTACCGAACTTCAAAGTCGGTATCATCCAATATCATGGTATCACGGTTGCTGAGCCACCTAAAATGTTAGCTGGCCGCTTGCAACTCTTCCAGGAATCATTGATGCTCGATGTTGAAGATCATCCCGTCTCAGAAATCGGTCCGATTCAAGAGTGGCGTAAAATCTTCAAAGCCGTAGGCACGGATCCATCCAGATACCGCCCATCATCAGAAGCACTGCTCCGCCGTGTTTATAAAGGCTCACAGCTTGGCTCAGTACACTCTGCAGTCGATACAAATAATTTCTTCTCCTTACAATATCAAATCCCACTCGGTATTTATGACGCTACCAACATTAAAGGTGATGTCATGGTGGACATAGGTGGCAATGAAGACGCTTATGAGGGCATCAATGGACGCGTGATGGATATGTACAACAAGATCCTCACACGGGATGATGAAGGGGCTTTCGGAAGCCCGATCGTCGATTCGAAACGCACGATTGTCACAGAAAAAACAACGGATGCACTTCATGTTGTCTATTTCCTGCCATCTCTGCCAGATGAACATGCTACAGACATGCTGCAAGCCATAGAGAAAATGTTTATCCAGGTGCATGGAGGTTCTGCCGAGCACCGTATAATCACTTAAAAAACAAAAACGCAACACTCCGTTACCTGTGAACGAAGCACTGCGTTAAACAAGTTTCTATCATTATAAGACAGAAATGAATGATTTATGTACAAAACCTCCAAGTGGAGGTTTTTCTATTTCCCTTATATCATTTTTTGAAAAGTAACGTTCTTTTTTCAATAGATCCTCGTTATTCTATTAGTAAAATTGATGCCTTTATTATTTCTGTTGAATATGCTAAAAAAAGAAGTATTTAAATTGGAGGTAATCGCATTTATATCTATTCAAAAGAATTTTTTGACAGCAAGAATGAAGGCTCTATGTCCTCTGCAAAAAGCGTTATTCCTATCATCATGGACCTAGTCCATCCTCAATCTGTATTAGATTTGGGATGCGGTACGGGAACGTGGTTGAAAGTATTTAAAAATAAGTATAATGTAAGAGATATTTTTGGCGTTGACGGATATTATGTAGAGAAAGAACAGCTTGAAATCCCAGCTGGAAAGTTCTATCCACACAATCTGGAAGAACCACTCAATCTCGGAAGACACTTTGATCTCGTTGTGACCCTTGAGGTAGCTGAACACCTCTCAGAACAATGCGCTGATATATTTGTTACCTCGATCGTGAATCATGCACCGGTTGTCCTATTTTCTGCAGCCATACCCAATCAGGGAGGCGACCATCATGTCAACGAACAGTGGCCTGATTACTGGATCCGTAAATTTAACAAGCATGATTATGTCGTTATTGACTGTATACGGGACAAGGTATGGAACAGTGATACCGTAGTCTGGTGGTACGCCCAAAATATGCTCTTGTTCGTAAAAAGGAATTATTTAGAACACTATCCTATGCTGAAGTCTTTGTATAAAGAAGTAGATCCTATTTCCTTTAATAAGGTTCATCCTGAAAATAAGCGATCCATTTTAGAATAAGAAGCAACAACGAGTATCGGATGTTTGTTACTTTCAAGGTATCCTTTAGAAAAGTGTTGTGCTTAAATGATTTATGTACAAAACCTCCAAGAGGAGGTTTTTTTCATTACGCCATGCTTCCTTTACCAACGGAACGCTTCTGATGAATCACGAAAAACGCGTGAATCACTCCTGGGAGCCAACCGATCAATGTCAAAACTAAGTTAATCAAGGTTTGTGTTTTACTTCCGGAAAGTAGTACAGCAAGAGGCGGAAGTAAAAGGGCTAATATATACATCATGTCTAAGCTTCCTCCTTTATCTTGTGTAGTATAGACATACCCGCACAATTCCAACCTTAAACGAACATTCTTACCACTTGCTTTATTTGGAAAAGGTGAAAACTTTCGTCTTGCAAAAAGAAGATCTTCCTCCATCAATGGTATATAGGCGAAGCACTTTGTGCATCCAAAGATTTTTCAGACACATGTAAATTCTTCTTTTCGTCGATGGAGGCGAAAAAGACATCCTCGTAATCTGTAATCCCTAGATGACCAAGTTTCGTTTTCAACCATTTTTCATTGACTTGAACGACTTTCAGAACTTCACGGTATAGCCTTCCTTCCACAATCAAAGGATACGCAAGATCAATATGAGGTTTGTAAAGCTGTAAATCCTCAATTGTTACTGGTGATTTTTCCGGTTTTTTCAACACAGTCAATTGACCGTTTGCTTCTATGATCCCGAGTTTTACATGCGTGATGTCAAAAATATCTTTCTCCCGTAACATGAGAAGGATATTGTCAATCGAGTATTGCATATTTTTTAGATTTTCAATGATGAAAGAACCATCCTGGATGACTACTGTAGGTTCAAATGTAACCAGTTTCCCAAACTTCCGATTCATGATCTTCAATTTTGCAACGAGTTTTTGAAGGACTCCAATCAAAATAATTGCGGCTATGGTATGAATATGTACTACATTCGGCTCCGCAATATCCGCACCGACTACAGATCCTAATGTGAGTAAAATCAATAAATCAAATACGGGAAGTTCTCCAATGGACCTCTTCCCCATGAACAAAGTCACGACTAAAAGTAAAGGAAGAATGGTCACGACTCTTCCGAATAGGATAAGTAATTCTCTTGCCATCTCCAACATGAATCCCTCCACACAAGCAAATCTCTAAACCTGATATTCCTTATGGTCTACAATTCAAAAAGATGTATGTAAGAAAGCCACACACGGTGTGTATAATTAGACAACAAAAAAGCCAATACTTTGAGTTTGATCAAAGCATTGACTTTAGGTTATGTAATGGTACCGGTGGTCGGGGTCGAACCGACACTCCGTGAGGAACACGATTTTGAGTCGTGCGCGTCTGCCAATTCCGCCACACCGGCATGTGTCAATAAAAAAATATTAAATTCATATGGTGCCGAGGGCCGGACTTGAACCGGCACGGTAGTCACCTACCGCAGGATTTTAAGTCCTGTGTGTCTGCCAATTCCACCACCCCGGCTGGGTAGTTATGGAGGCGGCACCCGGATTCGAACCGGGGGATAAGGGTTTTGCAGACCCGTGCCTTACCACTTGGCTATGCCGCCGTACTCTATCTTATGTTTATATAAAAAATCGAGTACCACTTTCGGCAGTTCATTTGAAAATTTAATGGAGCGGAAGACGGGATTCGAACCCGCGACCCCCACCTTGGCAAGGTGGTGTTCTACCACTGAACTACTTCCGCGAAATATTGGCTGGGCTAGCTGGATTCGAACCAACGCATGACGGAGTCAAAGTCCGTTGCCTTACCGCTTGGCTATAGCCCAACGTAATGGGGCGACTGATGGGAATCGAACCCACGAATGCCGGAACCACAATCCGGTGCGTTAACCACTTCGCCACAATCGCCATTATAATTTTAGTTGTAAGTTGGCAGGGGTAGTAGGAATCGAACCCACACTGGAGGTTTTGGAGACCTCTGTTCTACCGTTAAACTATACCCCTAAATGGTGGAGGGGGACGGATTCGAACCGCCGAACCCTGAGGGAGCGGATTTACAGTCCGCCGCGTTTAGCCACTTCGCTACCCCTCCAAAGAGATAATTAATATTGTATTACAGAATTCACTCTGTTGCAAGTGTAAATTCAGGAATCATAACCAATCTATTCCTGAAAGAAAATGGTGCTGGCCAGAGGACTTGAACCCCCAACCTACTGATTACAAGTCAGTTGCTCTACCAATTGAGCTAGGCCAGCAAACCAATGGTGGCTCGAGACGGAATCGAACCGCCGACACGAGGATTTTCAGTCCTCTGCTCTACCGACTGAGCTATCGAGCCAAGATGGCGGACCCGACCGGATTCGAACCGGCGATCTCCTGCGTGACAGGCAGGCATGTTAACCCCTACACCACGGGTCCATCTTGAGTAAGTTTTAAATTGGTTGCACCCTCACGGGTACTCCAGATATTCATTGAAAGAATGTCGATTCGACGTTGTTCAATGAATTATTTTGGTTGCGCCAAAGGCACTACGATCTAAAACTAACTATGAAGTAAAAATCGACGTAGTAAGTTTTAATTTGGTTGCGGGGATAGGATTTGAACCTACGACCTTCGGGTTATGAGCCCGACGAGCTACCAGACTGCTCCACCCCGCGACGATATTAGATTATGGACGATGTGCATCTTACGATGCTGAAGATTCTTTTAAAAGTCTTCCGTCCAGATTTCAGAAAGAGTAAACAAGAAGTTACTCAATCTGTACGCTGAAGTTTATGCTCCGTAGCTTATTCCTACGTGCTCCACCCCGCGACAATATTTTAAATGGTGGAGGATGACGGGATCGAACCGCCGACCCCCTGCTTGTAAGGCAGGTGCTCTCCCAGCTGAGCTAATCCTCCAATATGAATGGTGACCCCTACGGGATTCGAACCCGTGTTACCGCCGTGAAAGGGCGGTGTCTTAACCACTTGACCAAGGGGCCGATATATAGTTGTGTGAAAGGAATTTCTTAATGGCGGAGAGCGAGGGATTCGAACCCTCGGTACGGGTTAAAACCGTACACACGATTTCCAATCGTGCTCCTTCGACCTCTCGGACAGCTCTCCGTGGCTCCACAGGCAGGACTCGAACCTGCGACCGATCGGTTAACAGCCGATAGCTCTACCACTGAGCTACTGTGGATCGATATAAGATAGCCCGGCGATGTCCTACTCTCACAGGGGGAAGCCCCCAATTACCATTGGCGCTGAAGAGCTTAACTTCCGTGTTCGGCATGGGAACGGGTGTGACCTCTTCGCCATCATCACCAGACTATGTATTTTAGAAGGAATTCCATTCCCTCAAAACTAGATAACGGTTCTTGAAAACACGACGCACAGGATGTGCTAGTGCGGACGTTGTCACAGGACGTGACGCTCTTAGTCCGCGTTCATTTTTATGGTTAAGTCCTCGATCGATTAGTATCTGTCAGCTTCACGTGTCACCACGCTTCCACACCAGACCTATCAACCTCATCATCTCTGAGGGATCTTACTCGCTTGACGCGATGGGAAATCTCATCTTGAGGGGGGCTTCATGCTTAGATGCTTTCAG
>JAIVLN010000004.1 GCA_020524245.1 Rossellomorea aquimaris
CATACGCTCGTAAAACCTTAAGTTTAAATTCTGCAGAGAAATATTGTCTAGCCATAAAAAAACTCCCCCAAGGCACAGATTTTATTTTTTAATCTGTCTACCTTTAGGGGAGCATATCAGATCTTCTCTAAGCCCTTTTGTCTGTGAAACAATACACGAATACTACGTAATATTCTTTGTGATTTAGTCTGCGTAGCGGATTTTTATCCTCTCATACTTGCAGGAAAAGGACATAAACATATGGAATCATATAGAAAAATAGTTGTCATCAAAATCTCGATTGGGGGCATGGCAAGGATGAAGGAAACGAAGGTGTTCAAGGAAGATCGCGTAATCACATCGACCGATTTTACGATGGATGTTTCACTTGATTTCTTTAATGAACGATTGAAAATAGAGGATTATAGAGGAAACGTAGATTCCATCCATAAACAGATTATGAGATTACTTGCCGATCATCCGTTCTCGAAAGTCATCGTCTATTCTAGGCAAGAAGATTGGAAGAAGTTCCTATCTCTTGGTTATCAATTCGAGGCACTCTTCTCTGGATTTTTTAACGGCAATGATGCGTATTCCATGGCATTCTTCACAGAAAATGCCCGGCGTACGAGTGATTATTGGGTGTATGAAGATGAAACGTTGCAGCAGGTGCAAGAAGTGGAACGAACATTAGACGTCCCGAAGGCTGCACAATATAAAATCCGAAAAGCAGAGGCAACCGACGCAAGAGCTTTATCAGAACTCTATCAGGCTGTCTTTGAAATCTACCCAACTCCGATGAACGATCCGAAGTACATCGAGAAGCTGATCAACCAGGACTCGGTTTTCTATGTAGCTGAGTCTGATGGAAAAATTGTCAGTGCGGCATCGGCAGACATTAATACGACCTACCACAATGCTGAGCTCACAGACTGTGCGACATTACCGGATCACCGGAAGAAAGGGCTCATGAAAATTCTGATCGCAAAACTGGAATGTGAGTTGAAAGAAAAGCAGATTTACTGTGCTTACTCAATTGCACGCTCTCTTTCATTCGGAATGAATGCCGTATTCCATCAACGATACTATGATTATAAAGGCCGATTTACGAAAAACTGCAACATTTACAACAAACTCGAAGATATGAATCTATGGGTTTGTGATTTATCTAGACGGAAATAGCTGCCGAAAAATCGGCAGTAGATGATGAATTTTGGGCATCTTGTTTCAAGGGGGTAAGGAACATGCTACTGGATGTCACCAATACACGCGAAATGCTCCAAGCCATCTTAAGTTCCATCGACGAAGGAATCCATGTTATCAACAAAGAGGGCATTACCGTATTTTACAACGAAATCGCATCCATTCATGATGGTGTTGCGGTTGAGGATGTACTTGGCAATCACCTGTTGGATGTGTTTCCAACCTTTTCAAAAGAAACGAGCACGTTGCTGAAAGTAGTGGAGTCCGGGGAACCGATCTACAACCAGCATCAACGCTATCCGAATGTAAAAGGAAAGTTGATTACGACGGTCAATACAACCCTTCCGATTGTTGTAAATGGGGAGGTTGTCGGAGCAGTTGAAATTGCAAAGGACTTCTCGAAGATCCAACAGCTTTCCTGGAAATTGCTCGATCTAGAGGCACGGGTCAAAGGATCGACTGCGAATGAACGGCCGAAGGAATACGAAAATGGAACCAACTTCAAAATGACCGACATTTTGACGCATAACGATGTGTTTATAAAAGTGAAGGAAACTGCTTTAAAAGCTGCAAAATCAACTTCACCTGTCATCGTTTACGGGGAGACCGGCACCGGAAAAGAACTGCTCGTCCAGGCGATCCATAATGCATCCGATCGATGCAAGCGTTCTTTTATCGCGCAAAACTGTGCAGCCATACCGTCTTCACTACTTGAAAGCATTCTTTTTGGCACAGCGAAAGGGAGCTACACAGGTGCCGTGGACCGTCCGGGATTGTTCGAACTCGCTGATGGTGGCACGCTATTTCTCGATGAGTTGAATTCCATGCCGCTCGACACTCAGGCAAAGCTACTACGTGTTCTTCAAAACGGAAAAATCCGCCGGGTAGGGAGTACATCGGAAAAAAGCGTAGATGTTCGAGTCATCGTTGCGATGAACGAAGATCCGAAAGTATGCATCGAGAAGGAAACGCTACGGAAGGATCTCTATTACCGATTGAATGTCATCTTTTTAAAAATACCTCCGTTACGGGAGAGGAAAGAAGACCTTCCATTGCTGATGGATCATTTCATCCAGCGTTATAACTTCAAGTTTGGTAAACTCGTCATCCGGGTGTCAGATGAAGTGAAGCGTTTGTTCAATGAGTACCACTGGCCCGGTAACGTGCGGGAATTGGAACATGCGATCGAGTCCGCATTAAATTTAATCAATGAGGATACGCTAACCCTCGACCATATCCCGCTTCACTTAATTGAAGCGTCCGATATACCTAGTGAAGAAGTTCGAATTCCATCACTTCGGGAAGCGATTTCGGACACCGAAGAAAAATGGATCAAAAAAGCAATGGATGCTACGGACGGAAACATCCAACGAGCGGCAAAACTTTTGAAAATTCCGCGACAAACCTTGCAATACAAGCTCTCAAAAATCAACGAGAAACATACTGCCGAAAATTAGGCGGTGTGTTTCTTTTTTATAACGAAAATACCACATTCCAGCCTACCAGAAATTAGTCATTCACCCTTTTCTGCCTATGTCTCATATGATGTATAGGATTTGTTTTTTGAAAAATTAGAAATTGGCACGAAACTTGCAGTTTATATAGGTGAGCAGAACTTTTAATGGGGGGAATGACATGAAAGAGTTCATTTATAAGCCTACACGTCATTGGAAAGATGTTGAGCTCTGGAAGGACGTTACGGATGAGCAATGGAACGATTGGCTCTGGCAGCTGACCCATACGATCCGGAACGTCGATCAGTTGAAGAAAGTGGTCAATTTGACACCTGAGGAAGAAGAAGGGGTGCGGATCTCGACTAGGACGATACCGTTGAATATCACACCTTATTATGCGTCACTCATGAATCCTGATGACCACCGTTGTCCAATCCGGATGCAGTCGGTACCGATATCTGCAGAGATCAACAAGACGAAGTACGATTTAGAAGACCCGCTGCATGAGGACGAAGATTCTCCTGTCCCAGGACTGACTCACCGTTATCCGGACCGAGTCTTATTCCTGGTAACGAATCAATGTTCGATGTACTGCCGTTACTGTACACGACGCCGTTTCTCGGGCCAGATCGGAATGGGTGTACCGAAGAAACAATTGGATGCCGCCATCGAGTACATCGCGAATACTCCGGTCGTACGGGACGTGTTGATCTCCGGTGGAGACGGCTTGTTGATCAACGACAACATCCTGGAATATGTGTTGAAAAATTTGCGTGCGATTCCGCATGTTGAAATCATCCGGATCGGGACCCGAGCACCAGTCGTATTCCCGCAACGGATTACGGAAAACTTGTGCAACATCTTGAAGAAATACCATCCGGTCTGGCTGAATACACATTTTAATACATCAATCGAAATTACCGAAGAGTCGAAAAAAGCGTGCGAAATGTTGGCAGACGCAGGTGTACCAGTCGGGAACCAGGCGGTCATTTTAGCAGGGATCAATGATAGCCCTTACATTATGAAAAAGTTGATGCACGACCTTGTGAAGATTAGAGTCCGTCCATACTACATCTATCAATGCGACTTGTCAGAAGGCATCGGACATTTCCGGGCACCCGTCTCCAAGGGTCTGGAAATCATTGAATCGCTCCGCGGTCATACTTCCGGCTATGCTGTACCGACGTTTGTCGTTGATGCACCAGGTGGCGGAGGGAAAATCTCCGTACAGCCGAACTACATCATTTCGCAAAGTGCCGATAAAGTGGTGCTACGAAACTTTGAAGGTGTGATCACGACGTATCCAGAGCCAGAAAATTATGTAGCAGGCCGGGCGGAAGCGTATTTTGATGAGCTTTATCAAATTTCTGAAAAAACGAAGACTGTCGGAATAGCCGGCTTGATGAGGGATGAGGCATTCAATCTTGTGCCAGAAGGTTTGCAACGATTGAACCGTCGTAAGACGTATCAAGATGACCCGGATCATAGTTCACTGAAAGATCGCCGTTCGAAGCGTGATGAAATGATTGAGCGTAAATGGCAATCCGAACAGAACAAGACGGCTGGGGATTAAGGGGGGATTCTATGCAATGTGCGTGGTGTGAATCGAAAAAAGCGACCAATGCATCCGCGACGTGTTATTGGGAGTTGCCAGATGGAACAAGAGCGATAGAAATCATGTCGATTCCATCTGTCCAATGTCCGGACTGTGGGATGGAATATCAGGAAGAGACCTTAGTGGAAGAAATCGAAGACCAGCTCATGCTGATTGATACGAAGCCGCTACCGAATACCTTGACTTACAAAGAACTGATGGACATTCCACGGTTTTTGAAGAAGAACTATTTTAAATTGTAAAGAAAGAATTATGTTGATTTATTCGGAAATCACTCGCTTTCCGCGGGCGAACCGCACAGAAACGAAAGGAGCAGCGATCCATTCGGTGCTTCTTTCATTATAGAAGAGAGGTGTTATCTGCCATGGCCAAGAACAACAAATCACATCTCATCAAACCTTTGCTTGGCGCATCTTATCCTGAAGTCGCATATGGGAAAGGGATCTATTTATACGATACAGACGGAAACCGATATTTGGACGGTGCGTCGGGTGCAGTCACAGCAAATATTGGGCATGGTGTCCCGGAGATCATCCAGGCGATGAAAGAGCAAGCGGAAAAAGTGTCATTCGTCTATCGCTCGCAATTCACGAATCGACCGGCTGAAGAACTCGCTGAAAAGCTATCCCAAATGGCACCAGGTGATCTTGACTACGTGTTTTTCGTCAACAGCGGATCCGAAGCGATGGAGACTGCACTCAAAATCGCCATCCAATTTTGGCAGGAAAAAGGGAAGCCAGAAAAAAATCGCGTCATATCCCGCTGGACCAGCTACCACGGCATTACACTCGGTGCTTTATCCATGTCTGGTCATGTACTGAGGCGGAACCGTTTCTCTTCATTGCTCGCTGACTACCCGGTCGTTTCACCACCGTACTGTTATCAATGTCCATTTTATGAAACCTATCCAACGTGTGGCATGAAGTGTGCGAATGAACTTGAAACGGCTATTCAGCGCATCGGTCCCGATAAAGTTGCAGCTTTCGTATTTGAACCGATCATCGGTGCAGCAGGCGGCGCTATCGTGCCACCTGAACCTTATTACGCCCGTATCAAGGAAATATGCGACAAATATGGCATCCTATTGATTGCCGATGAAGTGATGACAGGATTCGGTCGTACCGGAAAAGGATTTGCGATGGAGCATTGGAGTGTTGAACCTGACATCATGGCACTTGGAAAAGGCTTAAGTGGTGGATACACACCGATTGGCGCTACGATGGTCTCGGAAAGAATCATCCGTACGATTGAGCGAGGTTCGAAAGTCATCATGAGCGGACACACCCTGAGCGGGAATCCTCAATCAGCGGCCGTCGCCCTCGCTGTTGTCGATTACATGAACTTACATCAAGTGTCTGATAACGCGGCGGATCTTGAACCATTTGTTGAACAAGAGCTCCATCAAATCGCAAGCCGTTATCCTTTGGTAGGAGACGTCCGTGGCAAAGGACTTTTATGGGGGCTTGAATTCGTCAGCAACCCTGATACGAAGGAATGCTTCCCGATCCATACATTCGTGACGGAGCGGACCATCAAGAAATGCTTTGAAAAGGGATTGATCGTTTATCCTGCAGTTGGCGGAATCAACGGCAATTCAGGTGATGCAATTATCGTTGCACCACCTCTCACCATCAATAAAGAAGAAGTGAAGCTGTTGCTGACAACATTGGAAGAAGCAATTGCTGAAATCAGTCATGATCTCGACCAGGAAGGTCTTTTACAGCACCGGTCGATCAGTTAGAAAGGAGGAGAATAGATGACAGAACCGAAAGTCCCTTCTAAAGTCGTTGAAATGGATCAGCTTGCGTCCTGTTTTAAAAATGGTATGACATTGATGTGCGGGGGATTTGGGGGAGTCGGCGCTCCTCCGACCCTTGTTAACTTCATATTGGACCTCGGGGTCAGAGACATTGAACTCATATCAAACGATGTCGGATTTCCGTGGATCGGGCCAGGTAAGTTGATCACTGAGAAAAGAATAAAGAAGCTTATTGCTTCCCACATCGGCTCCAACCCAGAAGCGGGAAAACAAATGCACGATGGAGAGCTTGAAGTCGTGTTTTATCCTCAAGGTACTTTAGCCGAAAAAATTAGAGCCGGAGGCATGGGGCTTGGAGGAATCCTAGTTGATGTCGGCTTGGGAACGCTCGTTGAAAAAGGAAAGCAGAAGGTGAATGTGGAAGATAAAGAGTATATGATTGAGCCTGCTTTAACAGCGGATGTATCCATTGTTTTCGCAAAGGAAGCGGATATTTATGGGAACCTGACGTTTGATAAAAGTGCACGAAATACGAATCCGCTTGTCGCAACGGCTGGAGACATCACGATTGTTGAAGCGGAGAGGATTGTAGGTGCAGGTGAACTCGATCCGGAGTGTATTGTGACACCGGGTGCATTCGTTGATTACGTCGTACCGAGTAAAGGGGTGGACTGGGAATGGGTTTGGGAGCTGAGACGCGCAGACGGATCGCCAAACGTGCCGCACAAGAAATAACACATGGGATGATTGTTAATCTTGGAATTGGAATACCGACACTCGTTGCAGATTATTTGAAACCTGAGCTCGGTGTGATGCTTCATACGGAAAACGGCATACTCGGGATGGGTCCATCACCGGATGAAGGAGAAGAAGATGGTCATCTCTCTAATGCTGGAGGTTATCCAGTGACGCTTGTATCAGGTGCTTCCTACTTCGATAGTGCCACTGCATTCGGGATCATCCGGAAAGGCTATCTCGACATGACGATACTCGGAGCCCTTGAAGTGAGCGAGCAAGGCGACATCGCCAACTGGATCGTTCCTAGAAAACGAGTGCCAGGAATGGGGGGCGCAATCGATCTCGCTCAAAAAGCGAAGAAAGTCATTGTTCTCATGAACCATACGAACAAGGATGGCGGGTCAAAAATCGTTCATCGCTGTAATTTGCCTTTGACGGTCCAAAAAGGTGCGAATATGATCATTACGGAAATGGCGGTATTCCACGTTCGTGAAGATCATCTCGAGCTGATTGAAATCATGCATCCTTACACACTTGAACAAATCAAAAGGGCGACAGAAGCGACATTCCGAGTGAGTCCGACGCTCACGACAATCCAATCGTGAGCGAGTTTTTTTACATATTGGGAGGAGGCGTTTATCCTGAAAACCAAAATCAAAAAGTGGATTGATGAACACCGGGAAGAAGCGACGGACCTTTTACAAAAACTCGTTCAAGAGGGTAGTGAACAGGGAAATGAGCAAGGTGTACAACTTCTCGTCAAAGCGCATCTCGAAAAACTTGGTTTAGATGTAGATTACTGGATTCCAAGTGAAGAAGAGTTCCTCGATCACCCGTACTTTTGTGCTACTCGAAAAGACTTTTCCCATAGTCCGAACATCGTAGGTACATGGAAAGGAACCGGTGGAGGCAAATCAATCGTATTGAACGGACATATCGATGTTGTACCTCCTGGTGACTTAAACCAGTGGGATTATCCCCCTTACAGTGGTCATGTGGAAGATGGGAAGATGTACGGTCGAGGCGTCACGGACATGAAAGGCGGGAACCTCGCCCTTCTCCTTGCGATACAGTGTTTGAAAGAGTTGGGGGTGAAGCTTAAGGGGGATGTGCTTTTTCATAGTGTGATAGAAGAAGAGAGCGGTGGTGCAGGTACGCTTGCTGCGATTTTAAGAGGGTACACTGCTGATGCAGCCCTGGTCCCAGAACCGACGAACATGAAGATTTTCCCGAAACAGCAAGGCTCAATGTGGTTCCGGCTGAAGGTCCAGGGTCGATCCGCGCACGGCGGAACCCGTTATGAAGGCATCAGTGCCATTGAAAAAGCGATGCCGGTCATCCATGCTATACAAAATCTTGAACATGAACGTAACAAGCGGGTGGATGATCCACTTTACAGAAATACGCCGATCCCACTACCGATCAATATTGGAAAAATTGAAGGCGGGAGCTGGCCGTCGTCTGTTCCTGATGAAGTGTTGATAGAAGGCAGAATCGGAGTTGGACCTCAAGAGACGTTGGAAGAGGTCAAAGCGGAATTTGAATACTCGATGCGTCAGATTGAGGATAACTGGATTCAAAAGCATCCCGTAAAAGTGGAATGGTTCGGTGCGCAGTGGCTGCCAGGTTCTATAGACGTCGAGCATGAGCTGATGGGGATCCTCCAAAACCGGTTTGAAGAAGTGCTCGGTGATCCTCCAGAAATCGAAGCGTCTCCGTGGGGAACCGATGGTGGACTTTTGACTCAGGTCGGCAAAACCCCTTCCATCGTGTTCGGTCCAGGTGTCACCGCATACGCGCATTACCCGAATGAATACATCGTGCTTGAAAAAGTGTTCCAAGTCGCTCAGATTTTCAGCCTCGTCATCTATGAATGGTGTGAAGGAGAAGGTTTGTAGAGAGCTTCGCCAAATTGGCGGGGCTTTTTTTTATGACATTGGCCCCTGTATTTTCCAATTTATATAGTATGATAAAAGTATATATTTTTGGAGAGTCTCATGACTTTTAAGGGGGACACATTGTGAAAAGAAAATCTATATATATAAAACTTATACCTGTATTATTTCTTGTTGTGGGATTCTTTATTGTAAGCGAACTATTTAAAGAAAAAGAGCTCACTTCCTTTGCATTTGATGATGAACAATTTAAAGTTGCCCAATCAGAGAAAGAATTAAATAAGATGTTAGGAAATCAGATAAAGAGCATCGATCCGGAAACAATGGAACTCATTGAGAAGCATGGTTTGATGGATCGATATGAAAACATCCAAATACCAATCATGGAACAGCAACGTGATCTACACATAGAATCCATTTGGAATGATGGTCTTGGTTTGTTACTTACATATAGTTTCAGTTTGTTGCCTAGCGATCAGGGTTCTAGCGAAGTTCCTTATTTAAGTATGGACCAGATCAGTTTTGAAGCAGAAGGGCACGTACCAATCGAATTAACAGTTATAGATTCTGGTCCAAGTCATTTCAAAAATTGGACGAATGAGGGAGTTGTATTTAAGGATCGTCTGTATCGACGAGTGATGATCCAACCAGACTACGATGAAACGATTTTTAAAACCCTCTCCAGCTGGGTGAGCAACGAGCAAAATTACAAACACGCCCAAAAAGCGATAACTAAAATCAGTCGAATCCGTTTCCATGGTGTTCGAACGGTGAAAATGGTCAATCGTGAGGAACAGGACCATCCCTTAGATGATATTGTATTAGATTATACGATGGATAGCTGGAACCCTGTCATTGAAACGCATGAAGTGAATCAACGTCTCGAACTTGGAAATGGGATTTACATCAAGTTAACGGATTATGAGAATCGTTTGTACCATTCCAGGCTCTATATGGATATTGGATCTTCACATCCTTTTTCTCAGCTCAAAATTGCAGTCGGTGATCAGAAGGACTTCACACCGGTTCTGACAGATGCTGATGGAAGACAATTTATCAGTTTTGAACACAATGAAAGAATGGCTGAGAATCGAATGGAAATTGAATTACTTGCAGGTGTTTATCATACTGATGAAGAGTTGGTATTTTCAATTACAAACGAAGAATTGAACGGCTTCAGACACGCGCTTGATAACGGGAAAATTCACTACCCACTGAATAAAACAGGTGTAATCAACGGGATCAATCTTAATATGCCCGAGATACGGAAAGTGGAACAAGGTCCAGGCATCAACTATGGGTTTAACATATTTATGGACTCATCAATGAGTGAATTTCCGCATCTATATTTGGAGAACTACACTCAATTTGTTGAAAATATGAAGACCCATTTTGATTTTGAAGAAATTATGGAGTCACAGGCGTTCTTTGAAGTGTTGGATGAGGAAAGGAGTCCGGTCAAGCTGAATCTTTATCATATGTATTCGAATGGCGGAGGGCAGTTTTTTGGAGTTGAGAAATCAGTATTTGATCAGCTTGGTGAAATAAACGTCAGGTTATTTAACATTCCGAACCAAGTGGACTTCGACAAGAATAAAGTCATCATTAATCAGTGATTTTGAAATGTATACAGAAAGCCAAACAAGGAGGGGACGACTTGAAGGAAGTCGTTTTAATCTTGGTTTGGCTTTTTTGATCTGGATAATTTTCACAAATTATCAGAAAAAATAAACAGATATTCACTCCCAGAAAATAGAACTTATGGTAGGATGAATGGAAGGGGGAGGGAAGGAACATCAAGAAGCTCTTACCAATTGCAATCGTCATTATCCTATTTATCTTATTAGGAAATCAATTTCAGAAAAAAGAAGTACAAAACGTCCAAGTGAACGAAGAAAATTTTGATGTCGTCGATTCCTACAAAAAGATACAGGAATACAGCCGGTTAGGATCTGATTATCGACGTGAATGGTTGAAGAAAGCAAATCAATACGATTTGGTCCAACAAGTTGAAAATGCAGAATTACCGGTCATGGAAACTAATCGAACCGTTAAAATCCATGAAGTATGGAACGCCAATACCGAGTTTTTCATCATCTATAGTGTTAATTTACTGCCCAGTGATGAAGAACCGAAAGACATCCCGTACATGACATTCGGGGATATCATTTTACATAATGAAGAAGATCAGGAAGCACGTATACTCGTTGATCCATATGAAACCGATCCAAACAATACAATGCATGCGACTACGAATACAGGTTTCTTATTTGAGGATCGATTTTACCGAAGCATTTGGATTGAAGGGATGGACAGCCCTAGTTTCCACGATGAAATCATGGAATGGGACGTACCAACCGTTGAAGAGGGAGACGCAGTCCAACAACGCCTTGAATTGGTCAATGGTGTGACGTTCACCAATTTACAAATGATTGATAAAGATTGGAACATGACATCACTCGATCCTCTGACTGTTGATATGAAATTGACAAACATCACAAAACCACTTGAATCCATTCAATTGGATGGAAAAGTCCAAATGTCGCCTGATACGACCCTAACCTTCAAACGTTATGAAGTGTCATTTTTTGAGGAGAGGCTGTATATTGACCTTGGTGAAAATAAAGATCAATTGAAAGCGTTGACTTATAACTTGAACGGACATGAAATGCAATCTCCTATCCAATCGGATGGAAATGAGGAATTATACATTCAAGCAAATGAGATGCCAATGGATTCCGGAGAATTATCGATTCATTTTACAGAGACATCTGTTCCGAGCAATGAGGAAGTGACCTATCCTCTATCAGGTAAGGCTCTTAATGAATTCAAGAATCATTTAACTCAAGAACAACCACCGATTTTGGCATTGAATGAGAAATTCGGAAAAATCAACGGAGATGATACTTTTACAGCAAGAAGCTTGGATTATCGTGAAACCCCAGACGGATACGCTGTCTCCTTCAATGTTCACTTAAAAGGGGATAACATCGACTATCAAAACTATTGGTTCAGAGAGTATGCAGAGTATTTGGAGCACAAACAACATTATCCAAATGAACAGCATTTGAACATGAATCCTTTGGTCGAAGTGACAGACAACAATGGGGAAAGGGTTGAACTTATGGAAGTTAGAAGTCGGCCGAGCGCAAATAGTATTAACATTAATATTGATTTGGCTAAGGACGTATTTCTTGATCAGGATGTATTGAATTTCAGGTTCTTCCATTTTTCGAAGCCTTATCCATTAGAAACGGAACTCATCGAGATTCCAATTCACACTGAGTAATTTTAAAGGGGGAACATTGTGAAAGGGAAAAATACGTTAGCGAAAATTTTGCCTGTCTTATTAATTTTAGGTGCTTTCTTTTTTATCAGTGAAAAGTTTAAAGAAAAAGAAAGAACGTCCTTTGCAGTCGATCGTGAGGAGTTCGTTGTCGTTGATACGGAAGAACAACTGAAAGCCCGGTTAGCTACAGAATTAAGTAACTTCGATCCTCAAATGTTTGAACTGCTTGAGAAACATGACCTGATTACGAAAATTGAAAGCGTAAACGTACCTATTGTAGAGGAACAACGGGAATTTCGCATCGAGTCATTATATAACCGAGGCTTAAGTCTTATCATTACATATAGTCTGGATGTACTGCCAAACGATAAAAATCCAGATGATATTCCCCATTTTGAATTTGACCGGTTGATTGCGACTGCTGAGGGTGAAGAGCCACTCGAGTTAGCGGTGGGCACACACGGAGGACATCAAGATTACCACTGGCAACGGGATGGCGTGGTTTATAACAATCGTATCTATCGTCGTGTCTTTTTTGAACATGATTGGGACGAAAACATCTTAAAAACATTATCGAGCTGGGCTGACACCAAGGATAAGGAAAACTTCGATCATATTGAGCGAGCTATTATGAAGATCTCTAAAATTGAGTTACAAGAGGCTGAATTAGAGAAAAAACGAAACACAAGTAATGAAAAGTTTGCACTCCAGGATATAACGATTGATTACCAAATGCAGAGTCAAGATCCTCTACTGGCCACCTTTGCGATAAATGAAACGGCTGATCTTGGTGAGGGAAGATCAATCACTTATACGGATGTTGAGAATCGATTACATCAAAAGCGTCTTTACTTTGAAATGAACTCACCATTTGAATTTAATGAAGTGTATTATGAATATGCAAGAATGCAGGGACAAACAATCATCCATGAAGATGCGGATGGAAGGAAATTTTTCAGTGTTTATCAAGATCCACAATTTGAAACAAATGATTTGGCAATATCATTGCTATCAGGATCGTACCCAACAAAAGAGGAAATAAAGTTTACGATTACGAAAGAGGACTTCAATAGGTTCCGAGAAAAAATAGAGCAAGACCAAGATGTTTATGAAATCAATCGTGATTTAGGTAAGGTAAACACGATGGATTTCGAGCTCGTCAAACTTGAACGTAATCCGCACGGCCCAAATCGAAACAACTACGGATTCTTTTTGAAAGTAGATTCGAACAATGATTATGATCGCCATTTATACTTCCAGAACTATCAAAGATATAAAGAAATCATTAAAGAACATCCTGAGGCTGAGCTTCACATGAGAAATGAACCGTTCATGGAGGTAACCGATCAAAATGGAAACCTTATTCCTTCAGATCACCATTATTCAGATGAATCCGGCCAATTCTTCGGTATTGAACAACCTGCTTTTGAAAGTATTGAAGAACTGAATATCCGCATATTCAATCTTCCAATGTATGTTGATTTTTCCGAAAATGAAGTATCATTGAAACAGAAATGATGGAAAAGCACCTGTCGAGGTGCTTTTTCGATGTTCGTTAGTAAGGAGGGGGTCCATTGAAAAACAATAAACACTTGAAGTTGATTCCTGTGTTGATCCTTATTCTAGGATTCATCCTTTTTAGCAATTATGCAAAGGAAAAAACGAATACAACATTCGAGGTTGACCGAGATAATTTTAAAGTTGTGGATTCAGTAGCTGAACTAAACGCATTTTTGGCTGGTCAGGCCAGGTACAACGGGGACCTTTTATTAAAAGTGGATCGATACGGTTTGATGAAGGAAATTGAAGGTGTAAAAGTTGCGTTGATTGACGAGCAGCGGGATTTTAGAGTCGATTCTATCTGGAATCATCGCTTTGAATTGATCCTGACTTATAGTTTCAACTTGTTGCCACGAGATAAAGATCCAGATGCTATACCGTATCTTAGGGTGAATCAACTCACTTTTCAGCCAGATCATGGGGATCCATTAAATCTAGAAGTCCAAACACATAATCAAGTTGGTGGCAACTATTGGCCGAATGATGGGGTGGTTTATGAGAACCGATTGTACCGAAGAACGGTCCTAGTACCTCACATGACAGAAAAAGCTTATGACCAGATCCGTAATTGGGTGGACGGTCCATCCGATTTTGATGAAGCTGCTAAATCCATCCATCAAGTTGCCATAAAGAATATCGAACTTGTGACGAAAAAAGAAAATGGTGTAGAACTGAAGACGATGGAGGATGTTGAAGTCGCTTATCGTTTTCAGGAATTCAATCCAAAGTTAGAGACGTTTGAACTTAATCAATCCGTTGTTTTAAACGATCAAACCAGTATCACTTACACGAAATTCGATAAGCATTTATATGGCGATCGCATATACTTTTCACTACAATCTGAGCATGAACTCCGCACGTTGAAATATCGGTTGAATGGTATAACTGGCTATGGCTACATTCAAAAAGATGAAGAAGGCCAATCGTACATTCAAATCAATCATTATCCAAGGCAAGCGACTGATGAAATCCAATTTTCGTTATTATCAGGATTTTATACGACTGGAGATGAACTAAGTTTTACGATCGAAAAAAAACATCTTCAAGCGGTTCAGAATGGAGGAAATGAGCAACGATTTGGGCGGGAACTCGGTGAAATCCATGATGTGACTTTCAGATTAGAAAATCTTATAATCTTAGGAGAGCGTTTTGAAGAAAGCGATTATGCCATTACGATCACGGTTGAAGCAAAGGATGATGAACGTGACTTACATTTCCGACCTGATCATGGAGAAGAGGTCTTACACACGAATCCAATCATTGATGTGCGCGATCAGGATGGTGAATCCTTGCAAATCAATCTTTTGCCGTCAGCGGGAAGTGCTTTACAAATGATTGGTATAACAGAAGGAGACTTCAAAAAGCTAGAAGAGCTTCACATACGAATATACAACATTCCGAAACAAGTCCACTTTCCTGAAAAAGAAATGACCTTTCGTTTGAACTAGACACCTGAATGTTATTCAGGTGTTTTTTATCTGTAAAAGTTCTAATCACCGTCCCTTCTGCATACAAATTAGTCTTATCACACTTGAGGGAGGAGACGAGATGATTTATAAACAGATCGTTCAGAAGTTTCATGAAGAAGTGTTGAACGAGAGGTGTTACGACAATTTCTTTCTCTACTGTCATCGAGATTTCACCTTCAAATCAAACGATGATCGTTGTGTTTTCGGATTGGATGCATTCGCGGATCACATGAATGACTATCAGCAGGCTTTCCCTGATTTGACCTACTGTACGGAAAACATGTACCAGGACGGAAATTGTGTAATAGTGTATTGGAAGATGAAAGGAACGAACAAGGCACCCCTCCGATATTACCCCGCCACTTACAAACGTGTGGAGCTCACAGGTTGTTCTTTCTTCCGGTTTAAGGACGGTAAAATTTACGAAAACTATGTATGCTTCAACGAATATGAAATTCCGAAGCAGCTGGGTCTATTACAGAACGTATAAAATGGAAAAAGCCTCTCTAGCAGAGGCTTTTTTTTATGTCAAAAATGGATTCTGGGACGAGCTTGCACGCGCCTTGAATGTTTCTTCATTTTCAATCAAGCCGCAAGCACCGCACTGGACACGATAGTGAGATCCACTATACGGAATGTGGAACGTATCAAGATTATCGTTGGAATATTCCTCAACCACATCACCTGACTGTGGATCGAGTTTAACGCCTTTCGGGATTTGTTCAATCATATTAAAACGCGTTCGGTTGGTCTTGCAGCCGGGACATAAATAAGGTCCACCCATAGCGAACACCTCCTATGAATTAGAATGACCAGATTTTGAAGAATTATGAAATCGGAATGGCTCATACTAAGTAAAAGAACAGGAGGGATTTTATATGGGTAAACAGAAAAAAGGAAATGCAAACGCACAACGAAACAATAATGCAAAAGCAATGGAAAAACGCGCAAAATCAGGAGAAATGCCAAACTTCGCAGAAGTAGAAGCGAAGAAGATGGAAAGTGAATGAATGAAATAGGGGGACGGTTCTCATGCTTCAAAATGATATGCGTGAACCGTCCCCCATTTTTAGCTCAACTCACTATTCACGAGTTTCGCGATGATAATATATCGATCCGGTGCACTACCGATGTAATCAAATGGGTAGCATGTTATGACGGTAAGTACACCTTCATTAGTAGGATCTAAAACAGAAACTTCGGTTTTGTGTACGATGAAATGTTTAGATACTTCATAAGTGAATCGACCCGCTACTGTCTCAAGAATGAATACATCACCGACTTCAACTTCACCTAATCCCCTGAACACACCATCTCGATGGCCTGCAATAACTGAATTACTTCCTTCCCCAGGCATTACGCTTTTGCTATAATGACCTACACCTTTGGCAAGTTCCGGTTCATCGGTTCCTTCGATGAGTGGAAGTTCTTTTTTCAATTTAGGAATGAGAACCTTACCAATCACTTCTCCTGTAGAAGGCTGTTGCTCGTATAGTGGTTTGTTATTGGCTGTTTCTGAAGCAAGTTCTGAAGGCTTTCGCTCAACGAGTGCTGTATCGTTATCAACGGGGATCGGGAGTTCATTAGGGTTACCTGGTTTCGAACGGGTATCCCATTCTTGGAGAGCAACATCTACTGCTTCGTCTGTTGTGAAGATTTGTAAGAGGGAATAGGTGATGAAAAAAAGCGAGAGGAGAAAAACTCCTCCCGCTATCAAAACAGGGACTCTCAATTTTTTATGTCTTTCTTTTCGTGAACCCATGATTCTCTCACCAGCTCTTTCGGAGTCTGAACAACATCACGCCAGAACCGACGAGTAAAGTGGAGAATAAGACTAACATATTGTACCAAGGATTTGACGTCTTCGGTAATTCAGTTACTGGCTCCTCATCACCAGGATCATCTGTAGGCGGATCCGAAGGAGGATCGCTTGGCGGATCCACTGGTGGTGGATCAGTCGGTGGATCAACCGGTGGTGGTTCTTCGCATGATTCACCATTGCTGGAAAGCTGAATTGGGTCTTCACCATCGACGGTTACTTGTAAAATATTCTCGCCCTCAATCGTGGATGTGAAGAAGGACACCTGACTATTTGCCCGTACTAACAGTTTTCCGCTTTGATCTGATCCAACGATTTCCCAACTGAACATGAGATCAGAGTCATTCGGGTTCGTCACTGTCCATGCACGTGTTTCTGATGGATCTTCAGAACATACTTCACCTAAAACTAACGGTTGTAAGTCTTCAGGTGGAGGTGGTGGAGGAGTATCACATGCATCTCCAGGACTGTCCATAGATGTCATAAGTTTCCCATCTACCCAGACTTCAAGCGTATTTTTACCTTCAATTGCGTCTGTAATAATGGTTTGAGTTTCATTCGCTTTCAGCATCATCGTACCTTGTTGAGTGGTACCAGTAACTTTCCAAGTAAACGTGACAGATACTTCATTCGAATTCGAAACGGTCCATGCTCTTGTGCTACTTGGATCTTCCGTACATACTGTATTAATGGAAATTGGATCTAGTTGTGGAGGTGGTGGAGGAGGAGAACAATCCTCACCATTACTTGATTTCATAACGTGTTGATCTTCATCATAGTAAATATGAAGTATGTTGTCGCCCTCTGTGGTCGTTTCGAATGTTATGGTTTGTTTAGCACCTACTGTTTTTTGACCAGACTGAGTTTCAAGCTTCCAGTCAAATTGAACTGCTACATTATTTGAATTAGTAATCTTCCAAGCACGTTTTTGAGTCGGCTCATCTGTACATACCGATTGAATGGTTAGTGGTTTGATTTCTTCAGGTGGTGGCGGTGGGGTACAGTCTTCACCGTTGCTATCCTTGGAGACGTGTTGATCATCACCGTAGTAAACGTGAAGGATATTATCGCCTTCTGTATCCGTCGTGAACGAGACAGAATCATTCGCATTAACTGTCACTTCATCAGATTGTGTACCAAGCTTCCAAGTAAATGTGACATCAACATCGTTCGGATTGCTGACCGTCCATTTACGTTCTTCGCTAGGCTCATCAGTACACACCGATTTAATGGTCAGAACTTTGAGTTCAGGTTCTGAAGGGGAGCAATCCTCGCCGTTGCTTTCCTTCTTGACGTGTTGATCTTCACCGAAGTAAACGTGAAGGATGTTATCGCCTTCTGTATCCGTTGTGAATGTGACAGAAGTATTGGCTTTGACCGTCACTTCATCAGATTGTGTACCAAGTTCCCAAGTAAACGTGACATCGACATCGTTTGGATTGCTGACCGTCCATTTACGTTCTTCGCTAGGCTCATCGGTACAAACGGATTGAATGGTTAGATCTTCGAGTTCAGGTTCAGGAGGTGAACAATCCTCACCGTTACTTTCTTTTGAAACATGTTGGTCTTCACCATAATAGAGGTGAAGGACATTATCGCCTTCCGTATTTGTCATAAACGTGACAGAAGAATTGGCGTTAATGCTTCCAGATTCACTCTGCGTACCTAGTTCCCATGTGTAATTAACTTCAAAATCGTTTGGATTAAAGACTGTCCATTTCCTTTTCTCACTAGGCTTGTCCGTACATACAGATGTAATAACGAGATCTTGCAACTCTGGTTGTTCTTCTTCACAATTATTGACTGAAATCTCGTCACTCCATAATTCACCTTGACCAGGATGCCCGGGACGTTGGGATGCCCAAAACATGTATTTGCCAGGCTCAGTTGGATTGTAGGTCAATGCTTCAGAAGCACCTGATTCCAATTCAGACACTGTTCCTGTAGCTACAACTGTGCCTCCATGTTCAGGCTTTGGATTCCCGGTTGGTGAGTAGTATACTTTGTACTGAACTGTATCTTTCATATCCTCTGAATCCTGACCGTTCATGATCTCAGCCCAAATCTCGTCACAATCTCCTCCTTGATCAATAAATTTTAGTGAGCTCTTATCCCAATCATCATCAACTGTAGCAATTACACTCGTTGCAGGCAGACCGTTCATCAGCATACTGAGCAGTAATACAAAGATTGATAATCGAGCCACTATACGTTTCAATTTACCACCTCGTATTGTTCTATTTGACAAACTATAATTCGAGTATAAAAGTTCAAATTGAACAAGTCAAATGAATGGTATTCAAAATGAACAAATAAAAACCTTCATGAAACATGAAGGTTAGGGAGTTAATTATTTAATTGTAATATTACTATAGCTTCCCAATGGCCGATTCGAGAAGGGGGATTTAGACTAAATATAACTTTACATACGTAACTCTATTTTAATTGTTGATCTTCATTGTTAATTTCGTCCAACTTTTCATAAGTGTTTGATTCTTGGAAATCATTACGGTTATTAATACCAATGAAAATCGTTCCATCATAGAATTTCATCGTAATTCCATCAGGTAGCAATTCCGTATAAATCACATTCATATGAACACCTTCTCCGTTAAAAATTCGTTATTCATTTTAACGTTGTATAAACCTAAATACCTATAAGAATACAAATTTTTGACTTCTGGGTACTATTTCGTGGTTACCCAGGGTATTTCCTCTTGTAAATTTCCGACACTTTCATACATTAAAGATAAGAACTATGTCGTAATATAATAAAATAAGCAATTAGTCACTGTGTTTTGACATAAAGACAGGACTATGGTCTAAATCTATCAAGGTGGTTTTTATATAAAAAATAGACAAGATCATTGATGATCTTGTCTATTGTTATTTTGTAGGTTTATTTTTTATAGCAGCGATAGTTTCTGCCAAGGCTCTTAATTCATCGATGGAAATGTCTTTCTCTTTCATTTCTTTAGAAAAAGCCAACCACTCTACGCCCAATTTTTGTAATTCTTCCGGTACTTCTTCCTTGTTACCAAAGAAATAGGAAATGTCTTTATTAAAAAAGTCAGCCAAACTCTCCAATAATTCCAGAGTAGGTTTTCGATCACCTCGCTCAATCTTGGACAGATTGCTGTAGTTGAAGTTAATTGCATCTCCTAAATCCTTTAGGGTCATCCCTTTTTCTTTTCTAAGTTCTTTAATACGATTACCAATCTGTTTCATTTAAATAACCACCTCAGTACTAATTGGTCCCCACTTTCAGTATAATCCAAAAAAATTTCTTATGAAACAAAGAAATTATAATCACTTAGTCAAAAAGAACAACTAAGGTTAAAATAAATAAGTGTTCAATAAGAACAAAAACGTGGAGGTGAACAGATTCAAATTAATGTTGTAATTATTATATCGGAACACAACTTCGTTCCTTTAGGAGTAGTTGATTTATCAGCCTGAATACAAAAAGATACAGACAAATATGTAAAAAGCTTAAATAACCACCTAGCATTATTACTGTTGAGAAATAGTTGTGAGGTAATTACTTTGAATATGAGACTGGATGCAACAAACTTGACAATGATAAATGGGGAAACCATATACCGGGGTATTAAAAATTGATTTTTTTTTGAAACGGATCAGACTTAAATAAAAACACTAAAGTAACTACAGCAATGATCATTTGTTTCTATTCAATGTTTTTGATCAACAAACGTTATAAAGAAGGTTTACCCGTACATTGGTGCGGGGTGTTTTTTGTTAGTAATGTTCTTTGTGAAGAACAACTTTAAAAATGAAAAACTATGAAAAAGAGAGGATAAAGGAGTATTATGAATTAAAAGTTCATTAAAAAGAACAAAATGACCCTTTTTGAAGGTTTCTGTGTTCTTAATCAAGGCATATAATCACAAGTGAAAGGCGTTCTTAAAAAAGAACAATAAAGGATTATACATAGAACAAACAACAGAAAGTCACATCCAGAAGGGGTGAGTCCAATAAGAAAAGGACGGTTGACAATGAAAAGAATAAAAATGTTGAAACTTAAAGCAACAATTAGTAGTATAGCAATATTTTACCTTCTATTTGCATTATTGATAATTATTAACGGACCTACATCTGCCTATTTTAATGATTCAGAATCAATTAGTAATTACATTAGAGCAGCAACCCAATTTGAGGAAACAAAAGGACAAAGTTCTTTAAAATTTTTATTGGGTCGAAATTTTGAAGGGTGGAATAGTTCTTGTACTGAAGAAGCCTTAATTTATGCAACCATAAAAAATGGTGATGACTCGGCTTCAATGACCGATGAGGGGAACTTTATTTTGAAAAGAATACCATTAAATCAACCTGGTAATCCAAAGGAGAGCACCGACATTGTTATCAATGGAACATTCCCAATGTTGTTAACTGGCCAAGATTACAGGATACAAGTTCCGCTTAATTTTCCAAATATAAGTGGGAAATATATGTTTCAAGCGTTTCAAGAAGGTGACCATCCTGGAACTGGAATAATTTGGAGTGAGACTATCGAGGTTGATTGTGAAAATAATGAAGCAGATTTACAACATACTCAAAAAAATAATGAATCAGACAAGAAAAACGAAGAAATAAATTCAACAAATGACATTAAGGACAAAGAAAACGATAGCGATTCTAAAGACCATGGAGATTCTGAAAATAGTGAGACTACAGAAGCCGGAGGAGATCCTGAAGATAGTGAAACTACAGAAGCCGGAGGAGATCCTGAAGATAGTGGGACTACAGAAACCGGAGGAGATTCCGAAGATAGTGGGAGTACAGAAGCCGGAGGAGATTCTGAAGATAATGGAACTGCTGAAGACAGCGGAGAACCTGAAGAAGGTGGAGATTCATAAGACGATGAAGATTCTGAAGATAGTTGACATCTTGAAAGTAGTAGAAATTCAGAAGGCAATTATGTTCCAATAGGCAATGAAATTTTAGGTGTAGGTAAAAGATGAGAAAAAAATGAAAAAGTAATTGAACAAAATGAAAGATCAGAAGAGTCTTTATTCTTTGATGAATATAAAAAAGGAAGTGTACACATGAAAATTAAGTCATTAAAAATTTTAAATTCATTAGTTACTACAATCTTAATAACAACATTTATAACACTGGTATTTATCGTGATTTCTACTAAAGCTTCAGGTGGTGAGCCTTCAATATTTGGGTATCAGATAAAAACTGTATTATCTGGATCAATGGAACCAACTTTTAAAACAGGATCTGTAATAGCTGTTGAACCTATTAAAAATCCTAGCACTCTGAAAAAAGGTGACATAATTACATTTACTACTCAAGATGAAAAGATAGTTACTCATAGGATTGAAAAAGTTATTGGGAAAGACAAACAATTGCAGTTTAAAACTAAAGGGGATAACAACGAGGATCCAGATTTCAACAATGTCTTAGCTCAAAATGTGGTTGCTAAATTCACTGGTTTTACGATTCCTTATGTTGGCTATTTGGTTGAGTTTTCACAATCGAGAAATGGTAGTGCACTTTTACTGATTGTTCCTGGTATATTACTTGTGCTTTATTCAATTTATACAATTTGGTCTTTGATTCGAGAAATTGAACCAAGTGAACAAGATAAAAGTTTAAAAAGTAATAGTTAAATTGGTTGTAACTCACAAAGAGTTTCAATAAATAAATACATACCCACTGGGTAACTTTTAAGGAGGAGAAAGAATGAGTATTAAAAAGAAAGTAGGTTTGGGCGTAGCTTCAGCGGCACTTGGATTATCTTTAGTTGGAGGAGGAACTTGGGCATATTTTAACGACGAGGAGACGGTTAGTAATGCCTTTGCAGCAGGAACACTGGACTTACAAGTCCTTGCATTTAATGATGGTAATGGTGCTTTACCAATTAACTTCGATTTATCTAACATGAAGCCAGGTGATGAGGTTACTAGAAAGTTTAGATTGTATAATAATGGTTCTTTAGCAATAAAAGATGTATTATTAAGCGCTAAGGCAAGTACTACCGATAGTGATACACAGCTTGGGAAATTCTTGAAACAATTTTCTGTGGAATTTATTAACACAGGTACAGAAGGTGGAGGTCCTCACAACATCGTAAACGGTGAATTCACTCTTTTTGATTTAGTTCATAATAATGTTGGAAATATTGATAGTAACTATATCAGTGACAATGGGTATATTAATTTAGCAACCATACAAAATTCAAATGATGATAGCAGAATTGGTCTTCCAGCTGATCCAAGAGACGAAGATTGGGTGAAAATTAAAATTACATTTATGGAAACTGGGGTAAATCAAAATGAATTCCAAGGAGATTCTGCAAATGTAACATTTAATCTAGAAGCTAGACAATGGGATGGGGTCACAATTTCTGAAGATGATCCTAACGGTACAATAAACAATGGACAGACTAGATCAGCAGATGGATCTGCTCAACCAGATCCAATCACAAGTCCTTAACTTTTAATTTACTAGAATAAACAAGTAGCTCCTTTAAGAGGTGGGACAGTCACCCACCTCTTATATTAATTCAAGAGGTAGGTGATTTGTCTTGAAGAGCATCGTGATTACATATTTATTGTTTATCACATTATTAGTTAGCCAAGTTTTAATTTCATCTTCTGTATATGCAAACGAAAGTGAAAAGATTATTACAACTTTTCCAAATGGCATTTTATTCGATTTAGAAAATATTAAACCTGGGGATAATTTTAAAAGAGAACTGATAGTTAAGAATAAATATGAATCCAAAATTAATTATTCTGCATATGTGAAACAAGTTAATGGAGATGAAATGTTATTTAACGTTTTAAATGCTGAAGTAATTAACAATGACAAAACATTTTTTAAAGGTAAATTAACTGACTTAAATTCTATCAGAGATATTGAATTGAATTCAGGTAATAATGATAGGTATCTAATTGTTATTTCCTTTCCAAAAGAATCTGGGAATGAATATCAAGGTCTTACTACAGAATTTGAAATAGTTTTTACTACCGAAGGCGATGAATCAACTGTCAATCCACCGATAACGACTCCAACAAATGGGGGTCTTCCACAGACGGGTGAATCTAACCCAATTTGGTACTACTTGTCCGGTATCATGTTAGCGGGTGTTGGGGTTGGTATACTGCGTCAGAGTTTGAAAGGTGATCGTCCTAGAATAAGGTTAAAGAGGTAACATCCTATGAAATTACTGATGGCTTCCATACTCATAATTATTGGTATAGGTGTTGCCTCTTTTCCATTTATCAAATCTCAGTATTCAAAACATCAACAAGAACAACTCCTTACAGAATGGAACATGTCCAATCAGGTAACCGCTCGACAGAGCTTTACTTCACTATCCAAGGTTTATGCCTCAGATACAAATAAAGAAGAGGCAACACAAACGACTCCATCAACAGGTGAATTAATAGGAACCATTGAAATTCCAGAAATTAATCTCACACTCCCGATACTAGAAGGAGCTACAATCCCTAACCTAAAAAAAGGAGCGGGCCGTCTGGAAGGTACTGCTTTCTTAGGAGAAAAGGGGAATGCTGCCATCGCTGCACACAGAAGCTACACGTACGGGAAAGACTTCAACCGTCTTGATGAACTTGAAAACGGTGACGAAATCATCATTACAACCGAGACTACCACATACACATATATTGTGGACAACACTTTGCGAGTCCTGCCAGATGACACTTCAGTATTAGCTTCAAATCAAGACAAATCCATCATTACTTTGATTACATGTGACCCCATCAAAGATCCAACACATCGGTTAATCGTCCAGGCATCTTTACAAAATCCATAAGAAAAGGTGATTGCCTTGATCCGTAGATTGAATGGTGATTCGATTTCCTATATCAATAATCAGAAGGTTACCTTGAGATATTTACAAGAGGACATTGGGGAGCTCTACATCAATGATCAATTGATGGGAAAATGTTCATATTCTTATGCAAAGACAGCTATTGAACGAATGGAAAAAGTGAAGAATAGAGAGAAAATCTATATTCAAGATGATGAAATTCTATTTCGTGAATTAAAGGTCGGTACGCTAATTAACATTAAAGTATAGAGCATTGAGAAGGGGAATCCCAGTTATGTATTTAGGTGAAAAGGTGAGGCAAGCTCGGATTGCCCAACAAATTTCTATTAAGGAATTAGCGAGTCTTGTCCAAGTGACGGAGGCGTACATATTGAATTTAGAAAGTGGTATCATACAAAATCCAGCATTTTTTACTATTGTAAGGATTGCAAAAGAATTAGGACTAGATGTATATGAGATGGATAAACTTTACGTTGATCCTGAGTGGTTGGATCTCATAAAGGAAGCCAGACAGATAGGACTATCGAGAACAGAAATACGGAATTTCCTATTACAGCAACAATTTCTCTCCTACGATGCCAAATAAAAAGCACTCCATTCCTACTTTGAATGGGAGTGCTTAATTATTGTTCTTGTTGTTTCTTCCACTTATTATACTCTAGGAAGCTTTTGAATTCGTCTTTTGAAACCCCGGATTGCATCGCTTCTTGTACCAGTCTCATCCAATCTTCATCTAGGTCCTCATGTTTAGCATCTACTGCATCATGTAATAAATTATCTAGAGGTACATTCAACACAGTCGACACTTTCTCTAAGAATTGAATGGAAGGATTAGATTGCAAATTCCGTTCAATTGAACTTAAGTATGATTTTGCTACTCCAGCTCTTTCTGCAAGTTCTGATAGCGAGAATCCTTTTTCATTTCTGTAGTGTTTAAGACGATCCCCAATCATTTTATTACTCCTTCAAGTCAAATTCTTATGGTTATTTAAATCTATTATACCATAAAAATATGTATTACGTTATGTATTTCTGACGTTGTTACGCTTTTGTTCCGACGGTCTTGAAGGAAAAACTACGAATAAAGTCTCGAATTTCATTCTTTGTTAAACCGGTTGTTTTTGCCAGTTTCATGAGTTCAACCCATTCCAAATCCAACTTATCCCGATCAACTCGTTTTTCCATATGCCCATTCCTCCTAATTTTGAACATGCCTCTTGGTAGCCCAGCCATCCTAGTATATACTGTAGATCTGTGACTTTGCGTCGCCGTCTTTCGACGGGTTTGCCTTTGCAAGGAGGGTTTCCATTTTTATACTATCTATCATATCGATAACCTATTACAAAAGTTGTAAGTTTACGCTGAAAAACCCTTCTAATTTTGTCGTATTGACAGAAATATCCGACAAATTACCTGTAAAGGAGATCGGAATTGATTTATGAAATGTGATATAATACACGGACATAAAGTTTTATGGGTGTGTTCGTGGACACTAAATGTGATCCAGATTTCACCAACTTTACAAACCACCCATTCCTCGTTATAATAAAGTTCCTGCATTGTTAGTGACGCGTTTATGTCTTAAACCGATGTCATGACATAGGGAACCCTAAATCTCGATCTAGACGTCATGCCGCAACTTCGGAAGCGGAAGACGAACGGATTGATGCGGGTACCCACCTGCCAAAAGTGGGTTTATGAGTCATGAAGTGTCACGGCAAGTGCGGGAACTCATACATATTGTAAGAAGGACTGGCCTGTCTAGGTCAGTCCTTCTCTATTTGTATAGTGAAATGTGATACAATGGACAGAGAAAAGCCGGGGAAAAGGGGACGAAATAAATGAGCAATCGATTTATTATCATAGATGGATTCAACTTGTTGAGCCGATGTTATTTTGCTACGAGCTATGGTCGGGAAGATTATGAATTGACGACAAACAGTGAAGGACTATACACGAATGCCCTTCGTGTCAAAGTTCAGAAGCTCCTGAATTTGATTGACATGTATGAGCCGACACATCTGATGATTGCATGGGATGTAAAACGTGAAGAGACGTTGCGACGTCAAAAGTATCCGGATTATAAAGATACGCGTAACGAACTACCTGAACCTCTCATTCAGCAGTATCAAACTGTAACGGAACTGTTCGATATTGTCGGCGTTACACAAATGGCGATCAGCCCTTATGAAGCGGATGACATCATGGGTACTTTGTCACGCCGCTGGTCAGAAGAAATGGACGGCGAGTGCTACATCTACAGTAACGACCGTGATTTGCTGCAGCTTTTAACGGATAAAGTGTCTCAGATCATTGCGAAAAAGAAAGAAGAGAATGCTTATACACTGAAGCATTTCACAGACGAGTTCGGGATTACGCCTGCTCAGTGGATTGATGTGAAAGCTCTCCTTGGAGATAAAAGTGACAACATTCCTGGCGTGCATGGCGTCGGGGAAAAAGCGGCTCTTCCAATGATCCAGCAGTACGGATCGGTCGAAGCGATTTATGAGGAAGAAGAGCTTAATCCGATTTTCAAGCGATACTTGAAAAAGATTGCTGCCGGTCGCGAGATGGCTTTCCTCAGTAAGGATCTCGTAACCATCGATACTCAGATTCCAATCTTGAATGAAACACCATGGGACGGATTTTCCTTACGACTAGACCGTGAAAAATTGAAACAAGAAGTAGATCGACTTGAACTCCGCGTAAGAATGTAAGTTGTTTGCCATAAAAACCAAATAAAGGAAACTAGAGAACTTTGTCGAACCCCTACTTTATAGAAAAATAAAGTGGGGTCTTTTTATGCGAAAATTTTTGGCTGTTTCATTGGTGAAGGGTGGGCTCACCATCATTGGCATCATCTTGTTCAGTTGTCTTCCGTATCTGTTATTCAATATGGAGGCGAACAGTGAAATCCTTTATATGATCAATAACAAAATGATGTCTAACGCGAGTTATCTAGTAGATGACATTATCTTCAACTGGCGAGCTTATTTTGTGCAAGTCGGGCTCTCCATCAAGGAACTTTTTACATTCTGGGACATGACGTACTCTACGAAAACAGGTCAAATCTTACCTGTCTTTCCTGAAATGAGAGAATTATATATAAAATCGGCTGCCTATTTTCTCGGGGGATTAGTGGTAGCGGTTAGCTTGTCAATCATTCTAGTCCACATCATCATGATGACAAACATGAAAGTGAGAAGGGTGCTTAAAGGATTATTGACCATCATGAAATCCCTTCCGGATGTGTTTTACATCATCCTCACACAACTCGTGATCATCTGGGTTTACAGACGTACGGATGTCGTACTTTTTAATACATCACACTCATTTGGCGATGAAGCCATCTTCTTTCCAGTTATGCTGGTAGCGATATTACCTACTGTCTATTTCGTGAGATTTCTATTATTGGCATTTGAGGATCAGGAGTCAGAGTTGTATGTCGAGCTGGCAAAAGGAAAAGGAGTTGTCCGTTTTCGCATTGTGAGCTTACATATTTTCCGTAATGCGATTCCGACTTTAAAAAATCACTTTAAGACGATCTTTTGGATCATGCTGTCCAACTGGTTGATGGTTGAAATATTTATGGACTTTAACGGGATCATGATGTTCCTGTTGGAGAATGGCCCCTTGAATCCGACCTTATTCATCTTAGGAGTTGTTATGATTTTCATTCCTTACTATACGATTAGTTTACTTACAGCACTCATGTCGATGTCTGTTCAAAAAGTGATCGTTAGGAGGGGAATGGAAGATGCTGCTTAAATTGATACGTAACCCTTGGTTATTAGTCAGTTTTATCGGTTTAGCAATTTTACTGACATTTAGTTTTGGATATGATGCATGGCTTACAGATGATGGAGATCGGGTTACGGTTTTATATAATGAGGATGGTGTGCCATATGATAGTGCGCCGTTCGAGCCATCTCTGCAGTATCCGTTAGGGTCGGATAGTCTTGGAGAAAATTATCTTTATAGAATTGTTGATGGAGCCAAGTATACGATAAGTCTTGCGGCTTCGATCAGCCTCGTCCAGATCATTTTATCTTTATTCGGAGGGTTTCTTCTATATATAGCGCCGAAAAAAGTAAGACTGACAGCAGATGGTTTATTTGACACGTTCCATTATGCACCTTTCGCCATTTTTATTTACTTACTGGCGGGAACGGTTATTGATATTTTTGTGTGGAGTTACTCACTCGAAACGAGAATCGTCTTTCCTGCCATCGTCATTGTTTTGTTATCTGTTCCAGTGCTTTCCACCTTGATTGCAAAGGAATTAGAGGAGTTATATAAAGTGGAGTTTATTCAAAATGCACCATCCTTGGGAGGGGGCGTCTACCACGTTTTCCGGAAGCATGTTTCCAAATTCCTCATCCCGAAGCTGTTTGTATTGTTCCTCCAACAGATCAGTACGGTGTTGATCATCTTTGTCCATTTAGGCGTGCTAGAGGTGTTCATAGGAGGTAGTGAAACTTTTAAAATGGATGAACGTGTAGATGGTGGTATTAAGATGGAAACCTTCACTTTATCGAATGAATGGGGTGGTTTGATCGGAAAGTATTGGTCGCTTTATATGGCGTACCCTTGGCTCATTTTCGGACCGATTTTGGCGTTCTCATTCGTCATTTTGATGATGAATCTGCTCGTGCATGGCATGACGCAAACCCTTGAAATCAATCATTATGGTAAAAAGAAAAGCAAACGAAAAAGCCGCCTTCAAAAGAAGACAGCTAGTGAGTTAGATTTTACAAAGATTTAATTATTTTTCTGAATCGCTTCCCTAGCGAGCTTATCAGCATTTCGGTTTTGTGAACTCGGAATCCATTTGATGAAGAACAGATCCAGCTCGTCTTTCAACACGAGAACTTGTTGAAGGAGGGGCTGGTATACGTTCTTTTTCACATATTCCTTTTCGACGGCTTGCTCGACTAGCTGCGAGTCGGTCCGGAATGAAACAATCTTGTATCCTTTGTCGATGCAGATTTTCAATGCATGGATAAGGGCATGATACTCTGCTTCATGGTTTGACATATCGCCGAGCGGAATGGAGTAGGAATGACTGCCATCCGGAGCTCCTTTTATGAAAATACCTGCGCCAGACGGTCCAGGATTACCTGAACTGGCACCATCTACATAAACGTCTATCATCTAATCACCTTTGATTGTAAAAATTCATTTGAGAGTGTTGTCTTTCGCACCCCGAAAGCGGGAAAAATCAGATTTCGAGCACCGAACGAAGTGCGCAATGAAAAGTCCTACAAACCTAACGTTTATTTTATCATACAAGTTGGGAATAGGTACTACCATATCTGGATGCAGATTCTTTTACGGTCTGTTAGATGGTCATTTGTACGAATGTATTGTAAAAAGGAGGTTCACACAATGAGGCTGTCGAACACTAGAGTTATGGCATTGGTTGAAAATGATTTCGAGGATCTAGAACTATGGTACCCGGTACTCCGATTACGTGAAGAAGGCGTCACCGTCCACATCGTCGGGGCAGAAGAGAACAAGGAATACAAAGGAAAGTACGGCGTACCTGCAGTTGCCGATTACAGCTATGAAGACGTGAACTATTACGAATACGACGGAATTCTTGTTCCAGGAGGCTGGGCACCCGATAAACTCCGTCGAGAAAAAAAAGTGATTGAAATCGTACAGTACATGAATGACCAGAAACGGACGATCGGACAAATCTGTCATGCCGGATGGGTTTTGATTTCAGCAGACATCCTTAAAGATAAAGTGGTGACGAGTACACCAGGCATAAAAGATGATATGACAAATGCAGGCGCAGTCTGGAGGGACGAAGCGGTGACGGTTGATGGTCACATCGTTTCGAGCAGGCGACCGCCTGATTTACCGGACTATACGCGGGAGCTCATCAAAGTGTTAGAAGAGAACAACCGAGACTAACCACTCCATAGCGAGTGGTTTTCTCTTTGATAAAAGGTATACACTTCGATTCCATCAATAAAATAACACTAGGAAAGGCATACTGAAAGTAAATGAACGTACAGGAGTGAGACGATTGGAAAGAAAGGTTGTGACAGAGGAAATTGAATGGACCTTGAAAACCTACTGCAGGGATTGTTTCGTGTGTGAAGCGTTCAAAAAGGACTATGGGAAGAATTATGCGCAAAGCTTCTGCAACCGTGATTGCTCAATTGGTAAACGACTCCAGATGCTTGGCGAGTCGTTATCGTCGAAACGTGTAGAAGGATAGCGAAACTTTAGAGCTTTTGTTCCACATCCTCTCATTTATGGTAAAATGAATATATCATTTTCAGACAGAGGTAGGGCAAAAGACATATGCGTCACAGATCTACGGGTGAATTCATTCAATTTTTGAGCAGCAAAGGTTTTCATCTCTCAGATGATGACATTGCCTTCATCTATTTTGGGAAAAAGTATACGGATGCGGTCGATGAGCTCGTCAATGTTGCGATTGAAACGACATTGAAGGTTCAAGTCCGTTTTGACGGTAGCTACTACATTGCCTTATTGGAAGCGATGAAACAATCTGGTGCTCAAAGTATATATGATGCGAAGCGGTTCGTGGAAAAACAAGAAATTGTACCTAGTACATAACAACGACAGCATTCCTGTGATGCTGTTTTTTTACTTTTTGGGGGAGGTAAGAATGATGAAGAACATAGAGAAGATCGTTATGGAAAAGTTAAAAGAGGACTCGACGGGGCATGATTGGGCGCATATCGACCGCGTCCGAAAGCTCGCATTACATATCGGTAAAATAGAAGGCGCAAACTTGAAGATCTGCGAAATTGCTGCCTTAGTCCACGATCTTATAGATGACAAGCTGTTCAGCGATGAAGATGCAGCTCTTCAAGAGGTCGTTCAACTCCTTGAAAAAGAGGAGATTGAAAAGAAAGAGATGGATCAAATCGTCGAAATCATCACGACGATGTCGTTTAGTAGTGGTCCTCAAAAGGGTATGAGTACGCTTGAAGGAGAAGTCGTTCAAGACGCGGACCGTTTGGATGCATTAGGGGCGATGGGCATTGCGAGAACGTTCATGTACTCGGGGGCAAAAAATCAGGCGATGTATGATCCTGCAATCCTCGCCCGGACTAAACCAATGTCAAAGGAAGAATACCGCCAAGGAAAGAGCACCGCCATCAACCACTTTTATGAAAAATTGTTCAAGTTGAAGGACTTGATGAATACAGACGAAGGTTTGCGGATTGCTGAAGAACGCCACACATTCATGGAACAGTTTGTGGAACAATTTTTAGCGGAGTGGGAAGGGAAAGACGTTCAATAAGGTAAAAAGGACTTCGGTTCACCGAAGTCCTTCCAAACACAAGTCGATTATTCAGCTGGGCGCGGTCCTGCATCCATATCAGAGTTTTCTTCAGTCATGATTGGCCTTACGGTTACGTCCTCAGTGACATAAACCTGACAAGACAAACGCAATCCTTCTTGAATGCCTTTTTTGGAGAAAGCTTCTTGTTCAATGTCAGTCAAATCTCCAAAGTCACCGCCTTCTACATCGACGCGGCATGTGGTGCATTTCGCTTTTCCCCCACAGCGATGGAGGATATTGATTCCGTTGTCTTCAAGCGCTAGGACGAGCTTTTTTCCTTCTTCAACTTCAAATGTTCCATGGTCGGGTACTGTAACTTTTGGCATGATCTTCCTCCTTTAGAGATGAATTCCTACTTAGTATACTATACCATTACCTGAACCATACAATGCTAAACCAGTGAAAGGAATGATGACCGATGGAAAAAATACTCGATCATATCGGTATTGCAGTCCGAGATTTGGATGAAGCCCTCCAATTTTACATAGATATACTTGGGGGTGAGCTCGAACATCGCTATACTAGCGAAACCCCTGGAGTTGAAGTCCATGTCGCTGCGGTAAAAATGAATGGCGATCTGATTGAACTGCTACAACCGACATCACATACATCACCTGTCGCCAGGTTCATCCGTCAAAAAGGGAAGGGCGTTCATCATATTGCGTACCGGGTTCCAGACCTTGACAAAGCCATTGAAGAAAGCAGAAAAGAAGGGATCCGTTTCCTTGAGGATACCTATCGAACGAACCAATTAGGGAGAAGGCTCATTTATTTGAACCCTGTCTCCACCCAAGGGACCATTATTGAATTTTGCGATTATCCCAATCAATGATTCTGATATAATGGGATAGAATATGAAGACAAAGCGAGCAAAGGAAGTTGAATAGATGAACACATTAGAAGTTGGTACAATCGTAAATTTAGTCGTATCTCGTAAAACGGAGCTCGGATATATGCTCATGAACGCTAAACGGGAAGAAGTCTTTCTTCACAGAGCGGAAACGGAAAAAGACCTTGAGGAAAATGAAAGAGTGAAAGTGTTCCTTTATCAGGATCATGAAGGACGCCTTGCTGCAACAACTACCATGCCTTTCATTGACATGAACAGCATCGCGTGGCTTGAGATCGTTGGCGTACAACCGAAACTTGGGGTGTTTATGGACATCGGCATCAAGAAAGACATCCTTTTATCAAAGGACGATCTGCCAAATGAACGTTCCATCTGGCCGCAGGAAGGTGACAAGTTGTATTGCGGACTTCGAACGGATAAAAAAGGCCGCTTATTCGGTGATCGCGCATCAAATGAAGAGATTGAGACGCTCTCAGAGCCTGCTCCTGAAACGCTCCGAAACCAGTACATAACAGGTCACGTGTACCGATTCAATGAACAAGGAGCGATGATCTTCACCGACGACCGGCACATTGCCTTTTTACATAAAGAAGAAGGTGGTCAGCGGCTTCGTCTTGGGCAACGTTTACAAGTGCGTGTGACCTTCGTTCGAGAAGATGGTCGCGTCAATGCGTCGTTAAAAGCACCAAAGGAAATCGCGTACGAAGAGGATTCGCAACAGATCTTATCCTACCTGGAACAAAACGATGGATTCATGCGCTATAACGATAAGTCGAACCCTGATGACATCAAACGGGAATTCGGATTATCGAAAGCGGCATTTAAACGAGCGATGGGGAAATTGATGAAAGAGAAGAAGGTAGAACAGTCTCCTGAAGGTACAAAATTAAAATAATCCTTCCAATATGAAAGTGCTTTCATTTTCTGAAAAGTATTGTTATCGTTGTTAATGGAAGGCACATCTGTTTTTGTGCTGTCGTTAAAAAGAGAAATCATGTAGAAGATGGAGGAACGTCAAATGGTTGAAAATACGAAAGTGAAATCAGACATTGAAATTGCCCAAGAGGCGGAGCTTTTACCGATTCAACAAATCGCTGAACAACTGAACTTGACGGAAGAAGAGTGGGAACCATACGGACGTTATAAAGCGAAAATCTCATTAGATGTAATGGACCGATTGAAGGATACGAAAGACGGAAAGGTCGTACTCGTCACGTCGATCAACCCGACACCTGCAGGGGAAGGGAAATCGACGGTAACAGTCGGTCTTGGACAAGCATTGAACAAAATCGGGAAAAAATCAGTTATCGCACTCCGCGAGCCATCCCTTGGACCTAGCATGGGAATTAAAGGCGGCGCTGCTGGAGGCGGTTACTCCCAGGTCATGCCGATGGAGGAGATCAACCTTCATTTTACAGGTGACATCCACGCGATTACGACAGCGAACAATGCACTTTCTGCGTTGATCGACAACCATATTCACCAGGGGAACGAACTGAATATTGATACACGCCGCATCGTTTGGAAGCGTGTCATCGACATGAACGACCGAGCGTTACGTAACGTTGTCGTCGGGCTTGGTGGTGCTGTGCAAGGTGTACCACGTGAGGATGGTTTCGACATTACAGTTGCGTCTGAAATCATGGCGATCTTCTGCCTTGCCCGTAATGTTCGTGACTTGAAAGAGCGTCTGTCCCGTATGGTCGTGGCATATGACGTCAATAAAGAGCCTGTTACGGTAAAAGATTTAGGCGTGGAAGGTGCACTGACGCTCCTATTGAAGGATGCGATCAAGCCGAACCTCGTTCAAACGTTAGAAAATACGCCAGCGTTGATCCACGGTGGACCATTCGCGAACATCGCACACGGTTGTAACAGTGTTATCGCGACAAAAATGGCATCTAAGCTTGGTGATTATGTTGTGACGGAATCCGGTTTCGGTGCGGATCTTGGTGCGGAGAAGTTCCTCGACATCAAAGCGCGTTACGGTGAAATCGATCCGAATCTCGTTGTTGTAGTGGCAACTGTCCGTGCATTGAAGATGCATGGCGGTGTACCGAAAGATGAGCTTCAGAAAGAAGACTTAGACGCATTGGAAAAAGGAATGGTTAATCTCGAGAAGCACATTGAAACGATTCAGTCGTTCGGATTGCCATTCGTTGTTGCATTGAACCATTTCGTGAAAGATACCGATCGCGAAGTGGAGTTCGTGAAAGAATGGTGTGCGAAGAAAGGCGTAGAGGTTGCGGTTGCGAAAGTTTGGGCTGACGGTGGAAAAGGCGGAGAAGAGCTTGCTCAGAAAGTCGTCGACATGATCGATACGGCTGAAAACAACTACAAACCACTCTACACATTGGATCAACCGCTTGAAGAGAAAATCGAGACAATCGCGAAGAAGGTATACGGTGCTGAAGGCGTAGACTTCTCGAAGAAAGCGAAGAAACAATTGAAAGAATACACCGATCTCGGTTGGGACAACCTCCCAGTCTGTATGGCAAAAACTCAGTATTCACTATCGGATGATCCGACGTTGCTTGGACGTCCGGAAGGCTTCCGCGTTCAGATCCGTGAGCTGAAAGCTTCGATTGGAGCAGGATTTATTGTTGCCCTTACAGGAAACGTCATGACAATGCCTGGTTTGCCGAAAAAACCAGCAGCACTGAACATGGACGTTACCGACGACGGGAAAGCAGAAGGTTTGTTCTAAAGCATGAATGATGAGAGGACTGACATCGAGTCAGTCCTTTTCGTTTTTGTAGATAATACTGCATTTTTATAGAAAATTTCGGGTTTGTGGTAGAAAAATCTAGATTCTAGGTAGATATATTCAAATTTTGGGTAGATAAATCCAGATTTTGGGCAGATAAATCCATAAGTTAGGTAGAAAAATCGAAATATAGGGTAGATAACCAACCGAGGACAGAAATCATTCAGTAAATTCCCTACACAGAATTTGCTATAATGAAATCATAATCCTAAAGGGGGTAATCGAGTCGTGAAAGCGTTAGTCGTAATCGATTATACGAACGATTTTGTGGCAAATGACGGTCGTTTGACTTGTGGTGAGCCTGGTCAGGCAATCGAATCTCGAATTACAGAACTGACAAAGACTTTTGTTGATGCAGGGGAGTTTGTCGTTTTCGCAGTAGATGTGCATGATGAAAACGATCCACATCATCCAGAGAGCAGCCTATTCCCACCACACAATATCCGTGGCACTTCCGGTCGTTATCAGTACGGTTCACTCGGCGAGTACTATGAAAAAGTGAAAGATCAAGTGTACTGGATGGACAAAACGCGTTACAGCGCTTTTGCTGGGACGGACTTGGAAATGAAACTCCGCGAACGCGGAGTGCAAGAACTCCATCTCGTCGGGGTATGCACCGATATTTGCGTGCTACATACTGCGATTGATGCGTACAACAAAGGGTTCAAGATCGTCATTCACGAGGATGCTGTCCAAAGCTTCAACCAGGCGGGTCATGAATGGGCGTTGGATCATTTTAAAAATACGCTCGGCGCTGAAGTCGTGAAAGCGGCTGAAGGATCCAATGTCAGCAAGTGATTTTGAACAAGTGAAAATTGCGCTCGATACAGCGCTCGATGACTGGAGCCACATGCAGAAAACCACTGGAGATGAAGGAGCAGAGTGGGCAGAGCGATTCGAGCGTCATTTTTACGAGATGGTTGATAAGCTGAAGGTTTGGTATGAGGGTCTTGAGCCAAAGCCTGCGAGTTATGAAGAACTCGAAGCCATGCCTGAAATTGAGGAAATTCAAGAGCAGCTTCCAGGACCTCTCCTGTTGAATTTCCTGACCGAATTGGAAGACATCTACGATGGTGTTGAGAAAAAGTCCTTTGATTAACGGTGAAAAAATCTGATCCTAACGAGTGGGATCAGATTTTTGTCATACTAAAGACCTATTTTACAAAACAAGGTGTCATTTTTCTAAAACCCAAGTGGATTTTTACAAAATCACACCCGAAATTTCTAAAACACCCAACTGTTTTTCTAAAACCGAACCCCAAATTTCTAAAACCCACCTTTAAAACTTCCATCCATATGCAATTTCGGTGTGTTTTATCCCTTCAATTTCAAGCTGATCCTCTTTAAACGGTTGTCCGCCCATCTTTTCATAGAAATACTTCGATAAATTCTCTTCTAACACCCAAACATACATGGAATTCCAACCTTGTTCCATCATCCAGTCGACGGATGCTTCAAATAATCGGTTCCCAATCCCTTTCCCCTGGAATTCTTTCAACAAGTAGATCGCATAAATCTCTCCATGATAAGGAAACTCCTCAACCCGACGTCTCCCACCATTCACAAAACCTACAATTCTGCCATTCTCTTCAGCTACGTACATGAATCCGCCAGGTTGCTGAATGACCTGAGTCCATTGCTCTATTTTACGTTCAACCGATAGTTGAGCAAGAAACGAATCGCTCACGATTCCTGTATACGTTGTTTTCCAGCTGGATACATGGACTTCGGCGATCTGTTCCACATCATCAATCGTCCCTTTCCGAATCATAGACACCACTCCATCCCGAAATGAATAAGATATACCATTCATGATAGACGCCTAGTCCCCAATTGGAAAGAGGGAATGGAATGTATGATAAATTTAAACCAGTTAAAGTGATTACGATAAAGAAAGAACACGAGCATATTAAAGTTTCGTATCCAAAACTTGTGGATATGAAGGACAAAAAAGCGGAGGCAAAGATCAATAAGGAGATCCGTGAGTTAGTGGATGAGTTGGTGGAAGAGGGGAATCAACCGGATGCTACCACTGTTGAGGTCCGATATGAATCGAAAGTGAATCGGAATGGCGTTTACAGTGTCGTACTCATCCTCTTTTATTTCATAGAGCACGCTGCCCACCCGATGGAAATCCAGAAGGCACTCACCTTTTCAACGCTCACCGGGCACAGCTTTACGTTTCCTGAACTGTTCTCAAAGAACAGCTATTACAAAACGAGACTGACCCGGTACGTCAAAGACTATGTTAAAAAGGAAAACATCCAGTTGATCAACGAAATACAGCCGATCACGGATGATCAGGAATATTACCTTACAGATGAAGACCTCGTTCTCTTTTATCAGCTGTATGAATACACTCCTTACGTGTATGGATTCCTCGAAGTGCCCATTCCATTAACAGAGGTACGTTCAATGGCTGCGATGGATAGTCCTATCCGCCAACTGACATCCCGTTAGTAAAATGCCCACTGTCATTCTGGTGGGCTTTTTTGACCTTAACTAGAGACCTTCTCATGGAAGTTTTTGTGGCGTGCTTTTTTGTGATAAAATGGTCTTTATGGGATAAATTCGTTCCAATAGGAGTTAGGCGATGATTACATACTATCACTTACAAATGACATTCATACCTTCCCTCGACGAACGCGGGAAGTTTCTTATATGGGTCACACGCCCGAATGGCGAACCGATTTCCATCAGCAAGTCCAGGTTACACTGGTTGCTTGGGGAATCGGGGATTTCGCATGTTTTTACAAGTGAAAAAGAAGAAAGCAAGACGCTCATCGTTGATTGGGATGAGAAGCATTACGAAGTGGAAGGACTGCTCGTCGACATGTGGCGAGTTTACCTCTTTTTACAGCAGCCAGCCGCGCATACGACAACAGGCTCCTTTTATTTCGGTGAAAGCTTCGTGTACTGGGAGACGGTCGCAAGAAGTCTTGAAACCTTGATCCGTGGCGGACAATACTTTCCGACAATCTATGAAATCACTAAAGAGAAGCGGCATTATGCATATGCTCAATGGATGATCGCGAGAACCGTACTCGAGGGACAATCGCTTTCAGATTGGTTGAAATCCGCTTCACCTCTCATTTTCTCATTTGAGCATCTATCTACGTTCCCAATCCGCGAATGGCAAAATCTGATGATCGACATATGGGCAGACCAGATCATCAAAGTCCATCTCACTTCTGGACCTGAGATCGAATTGGAAGGGTTAACAGAGGAACATTCAGATATTATGGTCCGATGGGAAAAAGCCCTCCTAACCTCTAACGCGAGCTTTTTCCATATCGTTGATCAGAAAGCGGAGCTCCAGCAATTGCACATTCTAATTCGTGAAGTGCGGAAATGGCATGGCCCAATCAGTTCGGATTCATTCCGGACATTGGAAAAGGGACTGATTAATTTCAAACAGCCGTTTATCCAGTCAGGTTTTACTGTCCAATCGATGGACATCAACTGTTTTCCTATGGATGACGAAGGGATGAGACATTGGGGCTTGCAGATTTTCATTACAGGTGAACAAGAAGGTGAATCGTTAAGACTGCCGATGGATGATCAGCGGATTGTCCGTTCGTATATTAAGAACTGGGTAGATGACCGGATCAATTATCTTGTTCAAATGGACGATGCCCTGTATCAGTCCCAACGGAAATTACGGCATTCCGGGACGACGGAAATGTCGCTCGATACGATGCGTACGCTCCATGAAAACCTGAGTGTGTTGAAGTCGATGGATATCCGCTTGACGTTCCCAGAAGGCTTGACGCTTGAGTCGATGGATCGAGAGGATGTGTCCGTTTCTCTGAACGTGAATAACGAGCATGGAGATGGGGTCGGACTGAGCAGCTTATTGAACTTCAACTGGCAAATTGCGATCGGTGATATTGAGTTATCTGTCGAAGAGTTCAAAAGACTGGTCTACCGACAGCAATACATCATTCAAAAAGATGACAAATGGATCATGCTGCCTCAATCGAAAATTGAAGAGATTTTCGAGGAGATCAGTGAGCTCGATCCTATTATCCGGAACAAAGCATCATTTGCGACCTTAGTTGGTGTGAAATCGAAGAATCAGGATTTCGAATCGGATATCGACCTTCACATGGACCGTGAAGTGAAGGACTATCTGGAACATTTCCTAACGCCGACCGAAGACCAATATGAGATTCCGGAAAGTTTCCGAGGTGTGCTTCGTCCTTATCAGAAAAAAGGCTACCAATGGATGCGTTCGCATCGAGACAAAAGGATCGGTGTCTGCCTCGCAGACGACATGGGGCTCGGGAAAACGATCCAGGCGATTACGTATCTGTTGGATATCAAGCGTGAATCGAAGACTCATCTGATCATTTGTCCGACATCGGTTCTTGGAAACTGGAAACGTGAGCTCGAACGATTTGCTCCATCATTGAATGTAAAAGTACATCATGGAGCGGATCGGGCAAAAGAGGTGACCTCTTTCAAAAATGAACTGAGTGGAGAAGATGTTCTCATTACGAGTTACGCGCTGCTGTTACGTGATCAACACCTTTTTGAAAACGAGGAGTGGAATGCAGTCATTCTTGATGAAGCGCAAATGATCAAGAATCCGACAACAAAACAAAGTCGATTGGTGCGTTCGTTAAAATCAGTCCATCGGATTGCACTAACCGGGACGCCAATGGAAAATCGCCTCCAGGAGCTCTGGTCGATTTCGGATTTCTTGAATCCCGGATATCTTGGCAACCGGACTTCCTTCAATCAACAGTTCATCCGTCCGATTGAAAAGGAAGGGAAGAGAGAACGAGTTGAAGTATTGAAACGACTGATTCAGCCGTTCTTATTACGAAGATCCAAGCAACAGACGTCAATCGTAGAAGAATTGCCGGAAAAGACGGAGACGAAAATCCATTGTCAGCTGACCAAGGAGCAAGCCTCACTTTATCAGATGGTCGTCGATCAGATCCGAGAAAAGCTTCAGTCTACGACAGGGATGGAAAGAAGAGGTACGATCCTCGGTGGCATTACGAAGTTGAAGCAGGTTTGTAACCATCCATCCCTGTTGACGTGGGATGAGCCGATTGCTTCTCACTCTGGAAAAATTACCGAATTTCTGCAAATATTGAACAGCAAGGTAAAGGATGGGGAGAAAGCCCTCGTCTTCACCCAGTATGTTAAAATGGGAGATTTACTGAAGGAATTGTTAGAGAGAGAAACGACAGACATGAAAGTATTCTTTTTACATGGAGGAATTCCGTCCCAGAAACGTGAACAGATGTTGAAGCAATTCAGGGAAACGAAATCGAAGAAATGCGTGTTCATCTTGTCGATCAAAGCGGGTGGAGTCGGATTGAATCTGACCGAAGCCAATCACGTCATCCATCTCGACCGGTGGTGGAATCCTGCTGTTGAAAATCAGGCGACCGACCGTGCCTACCGGATCGGTCAGGAGCAGAACGTGAGTGTGTATAAGATGATCACGAAAGGGACGCTTGAGGAAGGTATTGATCAATTGATTGATCGGAAGTCGCATCTCACATCCCAAATTGTCAGTCATGAAGATCAATGGGTGACGGAAATGAGCGATAAAGAATTGATCGAACTCATTCGTTTAAGGGAGAAGGTGTTGCACTCATGACGAAAAAAGGGCGTAAATCGGAAACAAAACTCCAGCAATGGCTGAATCACTTTTCGGAACGAGTTGACTATAGCAGATTCCAGAGAGGAATGAGCCTTTATAACGATCATCATGTTCATGGATTCCAAGTGTTTCCGAATCATTTTGAGTGCCAGATTGAAGGATTGCAGGATACGTACGAAGTCCGAGGATATTACAGGTTGGAAAATGGTATACCGCTATTGAACGATTACGAAGTGGTATGCTCATGCCCTGATGAAAAGCCGATCTGTAAACATGGCGTTTGTGCGACGATGTATTTCATATTGAATGAACTCACAGCGGAACAGAATGATACGGAAGATAGGGTTCTAAGGGAACGATCGGCACAAATCGAAGAACCATTGAAAAAACTGCAACAAAAAGTGGCATCTCAAACAAGTTCAATATTAGAACTCCATTCGTTTAGAGGTAGCCGCAACATACAAAACAAGGATTATATAGAAACTGTCCATACTCGTGTTGTATCGGTTATGGATGAATTGAAGAAAAGACAGTAAGAGGGTTGACCCGTAACAGGTCAACCCTTTTGACTTTCGTATGTTGTAATTAAGTATAAATGCCTATGCCGTTTGATCCTGATAGGTTGGAGGGACAATCTCATAATAAGCTCGATTATAGGTGATGACTTGTTGTCCTTGTACAGTGACGATTCGGTCTTCTGTAATGCGGATGACTCTGCCTTCGACTGGGAGCTTCTTCATCGTATCCTCTCCTTTAGAATAATGAATGTATCAACCATTTACTTTTATATACCCATTTTTCAGAAAAATGAACACTTTTAACATAAAACTACAAAAGTTACATACATATGACAAACTAAGACAATTCTCTATGAGCCGAACGATATGAGATTTCTTCGGTCGTATGTTATATTTTCAATAGAGGCAAGGTACGTTTCAGAAAGGGGTTTTTATGTTATGAAACTGCGCGGTATCGAACCGACACCAAGTCCGAATACTATGAAGTTGATCGTAGATGAAGCCTTACCGAGCGGGAAAAACATGAATTTTAAGGCAGACCAGAAGGATGAAGCACCCGCACCGTTGGATGCATTGTTAAGTATCGAAGGTGTGAAAGGACTTTACTATGTGGCTGATTTCATTGCGCTCGAACGAAATGCGAAGCACGACTGGAAAGTGATCCTGCCGAAAGCCCGTCAAGTAATGGGTGATGAAACGGCTGAAGTAGAGGCCGACCAGGAGGAAAAGGATGAAGATTTTGAAGAGGTCAAAGTGTTCATCCAGAAGTTCCGGCGTATTCCGATGCAAATCAAACTAATCAAAGGTGAAACGGAAGAGCGAGTCGGTTTACCAGACCGGTTCATGGAAACCGTCATGGCGGCACAAAGTGCTTCAGACAATGTGGTCATGGAGCGTCAATGGATCGAGCAAAGTCCACGTTACGGGGACATGGATGAGGTCGGAAAAGAAGTGGCGGAGGAAATCAGTGCCGCTTATGATGACGCTCGTCTTTCTGCCTTGAAAGATCAGGCATTTGAACAAAACACGACTGATATCACTAAGCGAAAACAAGCGTACAAAGTAACGATGGACATGATGGAACAGCCTGATTGGAAAGACCGTTACGCAGCGCTCGAACAGATGGAACCGACAAAAATGGATCTTCCTGTACTGGAAAAAGCATTGGATGATGAAAAGACATCCATTCGTCGTCTGGCGACCGTTTATTTAGGGATGATTGAAGACCAAGAAGTGCTTCCATACATGACGAAAGCACTCCAGGATAAAAGTGTAACGGTCCGTCGTACTGCTGGGGATTGTATGTCTGACCTCGGATTTAAAGAAGCGATTCCGGTCATGATTAAGTCGTTAAAGGACAAAAACAAGCTTGTCCGTTGGCGTGCGGCCATGTTCTTATATGAAGTCGGTGATGAGTCAGCGATTCCAGCCTTGAAAGCCGCAAAAGACGATCCTGAATTCGAAGTGGCGATGCAAGTGAATATGGCACTCGAAAGGATTGAAGGCGGAGAAGAAGCAAAAGGTTCCGTATGGAAACAGATGACGGAAACGATTCAAAAAGGCAAGTAACGGAAAGTCAATTGATGTTTCAATGACCTCGTGATAAAGTTAATAAAAGACAAAGAATAATGGAGGTATGTTCCTATGTCCATGGCATATGAAGAATATATGAGACAACTTGTACAACCAATGAGAGATGAATTGACAGAAGCAGGGTTCAAAGAGCTTCGCACACCTGAAGAAGTCGATGAATATATGGAAAACGCTGAAGGTACAACACTTGTAATGATCAACTCTGTATGCGGATGTGCTGCAGGTCTTGCGCGTCCTGCCGTACGTACAGCAGCTCAACATGAAAACGCACCAGACCACTTCGTAACCGTATTTGCTGGTCAAGATAAAGTGGCAACATCAGTCATGCGTTCCTATTTCTTGGATGTTGAACCATCTTCTCCTTCAATTGCACTGTTAAAAGGAAAAGAATTGGTCCACTTCGTTCCAAGAGAAGAGATTGAAGACCACGAACCGGAAGACATCGTTCAAAACCTTGTAAATGCATTCGAAACGCACTGCAAATAATAAGGGCAAACCAAAAAATAAAGACAACGATGCAGACCCTATCAAATTTTGATTTGATAGGGTTTTTTTATCTCTAATTGCTTATAAAAAGGAGTGATGAACATGACTTCACCAATCATCCGTGTAGAGAATCTTGCGAAAAAGTTCAAGGGGAATGTACAGGCAGTGAAAGATGTTACCTTTGAAGTGGCAGAAGGGGAGTTTTTCGCTTTTCTCGGACCGAATGGCGCAGGGAAATCGACGACGGTCCAAATGCTGACCACATTGTTGACTCCTACATCAGGATCGATCATTGTTGCAGGTTATGATACGGAGAAGGAACCCGAAAAAATTCGCCAGAACATCGGTGTTGCACTGCAAGAAACGGGTGTTGATCCTAATTTGACCGGTAGAGAACTCCTTATCCTCCAATCGAGGTTGTTCGGTCTGAATAGATCTCAAGCGAAAGAGCGTGCAAACGAGCTACTCGAACTTGTTGATTTGACTGGTGATGCGGATCGCCAGTGTGGCAACTATTCTGGTGGAATGCGACGACGACTTGATCTGGCGCTGGCTCTGGTACATAATCCGAAGGTTCTCTTTCTCGATGAACCGACGACTGGACTCGATCCAATGAATCGAAAAGCGGTATGGGAAGAAATTCGACATCTCAATAAAGAGCTCGGTACGACGATCTTTTTAACGACTCAATACTTGGAAGAGGCTGATCAATTGGCAGATCGGATCAGCATCATAGACAAGGGAACCATCGTTGCCACGGGAACAGCAGAGGAACTGAAGAGCTCGATCGGGGTTGATCTGGTCACCTTACAATTTGAAACCCGGGATGACGCATTAAGCGCAAAAGAGCTTTTTACAAATAAAGCGGAGAATGTCATCGATTTAAAGGAACAACTGCAAATTTACATTGAAAATGGTACGGCACAATTGCCAGAGATGATCCGTCAACTCGATGAATCCCTCATTCCTTTGGTAAAACTGAACGTCTCGCCCCCGACATTGGATGATGTGTTCTTGAATGTAACGGGTGAACGGTTGAAAAAATCGCAAAGGAGTGTGGAGCAGGCATGAGCAAAGCTTCGTTTTTCGTCGAGACTTATCTACATACGAAAAGAAGCGTGTTAGTCACGCTCCGTAATCCTTTCACCTTCATTCCGAACTTGTTGATCAGTTTGTTTTTTCTTTTCGTGTATGAGGGTGGCTTAAGTGGTATTTCAGAGCTGCCTGAATTCGAGGGCGCTAATTATTTGGCGTTCATTTTACCGGTATCAATCGTTTCTGCTGCGATTGGTGGGGCCGGGGGAGCCGGGCAATCCCTGGTACGTGACCTGGAAAACGGTTATTTTTCCAAGTTGTTATTGACACCATCTTCAAGGCTGGCGATTGTTCTAGGGCCGATTATAGCGGGTATGCTCCAGCTTTGTGTCCAGACGATTTTAATTCTTGTCGTAGGTCTTCTGTTAGGATTAGAAGTAGCAACAGGTATTGCTGGTATGTTCGTCGTCATACTGATTGCGATTGGATGGGGGCTAGCCTTTGCAGGCTATTCCGCTGGCGTCGCTTTACGGACGAAGAATGCGCAGGCTGCACAAGCGGGTACGCTCATCTTTTTCCCACTCATCTTCCTAAGTACAACTTTCGTTCCGTATGAGCTGATTGAAGCGCAATGGCTGAGAGTAGCGGCAGTCATCAACCCGACGACGTACATTTTTGAGAGCATGCGTGCTGTGTTGATTGAAGGTTGGGTGTGGGAGGAACTTGTGAAAGGTTTGGCAGCGATAGTGATCATTTGTGTCATCACGATCAGTTTTGCGGCATTAAATGCAAAGAAAGCGGTCAGCCGAGGATAATAGCATAGAAAAGGACCCTGTGCTGGGTCCTTTTTTGCATTAATGATTCGGTTGTCGCTGCTTTCTAAATTTCGGCATCCACCAATTCCAGTGGCCCATCAGCTTCATAAGGGAAGGCACGAGGACCATCCTGACGAGTGTGGCGTCGAGAAATATAGCGAGCGCGATCGATACACCCATCTGTTTGACGGGTACAACGCCGGTAAACGCGAACGCTCCTGTCACAACGATCATAATCAATGCTGCGGATGTGATGATTTTACTCGTTGAGGTCAAGCCCATCAGTGTCGCATAGTCATTGTCCTTCGTTTCCTCGTAATATTCCTGGATTCGGGAAATGAGGAAAACTTCGTAATCCATACTGAGTCCAAAAACGATACCGAACGTGAATACAGGAATCATCAGACCGATGCCATCAACGGGATCGACAAAATGGCCTTCCTGGAAAATCCATACGACGATGCCAAATGTTGCACTCAAGCTGATCACATTCATCGCGATCGCTTTTAACGGTATGAAGAGTGAACGGAACGCGATCAATAGTATGATGTAGGTTGTGAGAAGAACAAATGCCACGGCGTATGGTGCTTTTTCATAAATTTCATCAAAGATCTCCTGGGTGAATTTACTGTTTCCACCCAAAATCAGTTCATAGTCCTCATAAGTACCGTTCCACTCTCGAACCCAGTTTTTCGCTTCGTTAGAGGTCGTATCCACGTTCAGGTAAACTCTGAAGATCGATTTATCCTCTTGAACGTAAGACTCAACCGCTTTATTCAGGCCTGAAGGAATTGTGTCTGATTCCACCATGGAATGCAGTTGTTCAGGTGGTACTCCAGTTGTTGAGAAGACGGATTCTACTCGATCGACAATGGCTTCATCTTTTAGTTTGTTTTGTAAATCTTCCAGATCGGCCAACGTCTCCTTCGAGTCGAGAAGCTCTTTACCGCCATCTACAATCATCGTGACTGGATACAGCTCTTGTTCACCGAACGTGTCTTTGAACGTCTCAAACGCCTGCCTTGATTCGTATGACTTCGGTAAAGCTTCGGCTTCTGGAATAGTTAAGTTCAAGTTTCCTAACGGCAGGATCGCCGTTATGAGAATGACGAGTGCGATCAAGAACATGGAAACCGGACGCTTCATGACGAATTGGGCGAAACGATACCAGTTGCTCACTTTCTTTTCTTTTGCTTTTAAAACCTTCCATTTATTGATGTTGTGTCCTAATAACCCTAAAACAGCGGGAAGGAATGTAAGTGCACAGATCACCGATAAGATGACGACGACCATGCCTCCAATTGCCACCGTTTGAAAAATATCGATGTCGATGAACAGCATGGAAGAGAGTCCCAGAAACACACATAACCCTGAGAAGGCGATCGACCTGCCGGCGGTTTGTATCGATACATCGATTGCTTGCTCGATGGACCTTTTATCGATTTCTTCACGGAACCGATTGACAAGGAGTAATGCGAAATCAATTCCAAGGGCCAGACCGATCATTGGGACGACGTTCAACAGGAAAATGGATAAATCCAGCTCCTGGCCGATGAAATAAAGGATCCCGAGAGAACTGACGACACTTACGATTCCGATCATTAATGGGATGAATGCTGCGACTACCCCTCCGAAAGCGAAAAGAAGGATGATGAGGGCAGCAGGGACACCGATTGCTTCAGCTCGCTTCAAATCTTCTTGACTGGCTTTGTTCATGTCTTCAGAAATGACCGCACCACCTGTCAAACTCGCATTGAAATCCTCTGTATCTTCCAGGTTTTCTCGAATCTGTTCAATAGAATCTTTCAGTTCGGTAAAACTTTTATCAAATCCGAGAAGAATGTAAGCGATGTTGTCTTTAGCCATTTTCGTGTTTTGGTTGGGGGAGGTGATGCTTGAAAGATGATCCACTCCTTCCAGGTCTTCGATTATATCTCGTACGTAATTTTTGAATTCGTCGGAATCAGTCTCATAGCTTTCTGATTCAATGACGATCGTCATGGACGACTTCGGTTGATTGAAGTCTTCTTTAAGAATCGTTTGAGTCTCATTGAAAGAGCCTTCGGTTTCGAAACCACTGCCTTCAAGAATCGAAGGCATTTTCCAGGCGAACAGCCCGAGGGCAATTGCTAGGATGCACCATAGGAAGATGATCGTCTTCTTATAACGAAACAGAAGGGTACTGTACGTATGTAAAAATGAATTTCTCATGATTCCCTCCAATTAAACAGGTGATATGTGGATATTATACACTTGATGATGGGAATGTATGGATAAATTTGCATATAAAAAAAGATCCGATTGTAATTTCTTACAATCAGATCTAATGAGTTTGGCTGTTTTTGACATGCAAAAAAACACACTGGAGTAGTTTACATTTTAGTAGGCTATGAGCGAGTTCACTTGAATCAGCGATTAATGGTCTTTACCTTTTCCCCCACCGGCACAGGCGCAACCGACAATGATTAAGAGAATGAATAATACGACGATGATCGTGAAACCATGGCCATATCCATCGCAGTATCCATCGTACCCATAACCATGGTGCATCGGATAACAATGATCATATCCGTAGTCCATTTCCTTTTTCTTAGGCATATATTTTTTCATCTTTTCCAACAGACTTCCCCTCCAAATTTGATATAATCTGTTCTGTCTTACTACAAAATATGTACAATTGCCTTATATGCAACGGGGACACTCGTGGAATTTTTGTGTACAAACCTATTTTTTCGAGGAGTTATAAAATGATCATTACGACTGGTAGCAAAGCGAAAAACGAATTGAAAAATCGGGCGAGGGAAGTCGGTGACGAGCTTGGGATATCGTATGTTGATCGGCAGGACCGCTCGATTGATAAAATGATGGACTTGGTGGAGGACGGAATCGTTGTCGTAAGGAAAGAAAGATTCCTTTTTTATCCGAAAGGGTCTTCGAGTCCTGTATTTTTCCATCCGAATTCTTCCCTTTTCAGAATCAAACGATTGATGAGGGGAGAAGACGATCCACTTATCCGGAATGCTCGATTAAGAGAAGGGATGTCCATATTGGATTGTACTTTGGGTTGGGCTTCGGACAGTATCGTTTCAAGTTTTGTAGTCGGAAAGAATGGCAGAGTTGTCGGTATAGAAGGAAGTTCGACGATTGCATTACTCACAAAGCTCGGTCTGAAAGTCTATGTAGATGAAAACCCTATGATCAATGATGCGATGCGGCGGGTTGAGGTTAACGAGGGGAACCATCTGGATTATTTGAAGCAATGTCGAACAGATAGCTTTGATGTCGTGTATTTCGATCCGATGTTCGAGGAGACGATTGTCACTTCAGATGGGATTGCACCTCTGAAGAATTTTGCAGTGTATGAACCGATTTCAGATGAGATCATTGAAGAGGCGAAACGGGTTGCACGAGAGCGCGTCGTGCTGAAAGATCATTATAAGAGCAACCGATTCGCGCAATTCGGTTTCGATGTTGAAATCCGGAAGAGTTCCGCCTTCCACTTCGGCCACATCGAAGTAAAATAGGCAGGTCAGAAACCGTTTACTTTTCAAGAAGGGTTCTTTATACTTGGTTTGTAGAGTACAAAATTTTGGAAGGAGTGGTATTGATGAAATTCGTACAGCAGCAACAGCAAATCATCGTTCAACTACATATGAACCGAATTTCAGGTAGATACCACTTGGCTACGTAACAAAAACTTTGTATTTTAACGAGTGTTTTGTAAACGTGTGAAGCTATGGGTGATTCTAACCCATGGCTTTTTTTGTTCGCTAAGTTTATAAATGCCAATGCTTCAATTTTCAAATGTAGTCTTCTTCGTACAAAAGCACACGCAGAAAGTTGGTAGAAAAAATGAAGGAAACATGGAAAGCTTATAAAGAAATGGATCGAAATGTTTGGATCCGTTTCATTGGAGAGTCCATCAATGGAATTGCATTCATGATGTTGCTCCCTTTCTTGGCCTTGTATTTGAAAGACAAGGTCGATCATATTTGGGAAGTCGGCATTGTCATGGGGGTCTCACCATTAGCATCGGTCGTCGGGACGATGATCGGTGGTCGTCTAGCGGACATATATGGCCGGAAGCCGTTGATGGTCGGCTCTATGGCTGGAAATGCCGTCGTTATGCTTGGATTCGTCTGGTTTGACGGGTTTTGGGCATTCGTCGTCTTATCCTTGTTTTTAGGGTTTTTTAACTCATTGTTCCATCCTGCAGCCTCCGCAATGGTCGCGGATGTGACGGAACCGGATAAACGGACAGAAGCATTCGGACTTTTAAGGATGGGGCACAACATCGGTGCTGCCATCGGACCCTTGATCGGAGCTTCGGTCGTGCTTTTTTCTAAGCAGGTCATCTTTATGGTTTCTGCAATGAGCATGTTTTTCTATGCGGTGATCGTCTTGATCTGGATCAGGGAAAGCTTACCGAAAGCCGAGAAAAAAGAATCGTTTGGAGATGCTTCTCAAAAAGAAGAGAAGCAAGATCTTCCGAGCCCATTCCAGGTGATTTTACGAGACAAATTATTGTTCATCTTCATTATCACTGGGGTCGTCATCTCGATGTCGTTCACGCAAACAGAAGGAATGCTGCCGCTCCACTTCGACCAAACGTTGCCGAACTTGACGGATGCTCAGAATCCGTTCACTTACATGCTCGCGTTCAACGGATTGCTCGTTGTCTTGTTCCAGTTTCCGATCTCACGCTGGGCAGGGAACCGGGCAATCGGAAAAGTAATGCTATATGGCTGTATCCTGTTTGGATTTGGACTTCTCGCAGTCGGCTGGCTTCCGCAAGTGTTCACTGCCATCGGTACAAGCTACTGGGCGATCATGCTCATATTCCTTGCGATTTATGGCATTTACACATTAGGTGAGATGCTCATGTCACCTGTTCAAATGACATTCGTAGCCAATCTTGCACCGGAACACTTACGAGGAACCTATATGGGGGCTGCAGGTCTTCAATGGATTCTTGGCGGTGTAACGGGTCCGTTGCTCGGAGGTTACCTGCTTGATCTTGGACTTGGAAACATCCTTTACACGATCCTGGGGATCGGCTGTATCATTGCAGGAATCATCTATCTTTCACTCGATCGTTGGGTGGATGACCGCCCTAGTGCAGAGTCTTCAGTCACTCAGGGAAATGTTTCGACTGTAAACCAATAAGCTATGTTAAAATGAACACAAACCGACCCTTGCTCCCATTTTGGAGTAGGGGTTTCTTTATCGATGGCGAAATGATAGTAGGAATGCTCTAACGACATCATCTATTTTCTAAAAGTTTGAAAAGGAGCGGTCATTCATGATTGATTTACGAAGTGACACGATAACAAAGCCGACAGAAGAAATGCGAAGAGCGATGTATGAAGCAGAAGTTGGCGATGACGTTTACGGAGAAGACCCGACCGTCCAACGTCTTGAAGAGAAAGCGGCTGAAATCCTTGGAAAAGAAGCGGCTTTATTCGTGACAAGTGGTACACAAGGGAACCAGATCGCCGTACTTACTCATTGTCAGCCAGGGAATGAAGTATTGCTCGAAGAGGATGCACACATTTTTTACTATGAAGGAGGAGCTATATCGGCGTTCGCAGGCGTTCAAACCCGAACCATAAAAGGGGAACGGGGGAAAATTCCACCTGACCTTTTGAAAAAAGCGATTCGCGGTGACGATATCCATTTCCCTGAAACGGGCTTAATCTGTATCGAAAACACCCATAATCGTGCGGGTGGTGCAATCGTACCGATTGAGAACATGAGAGAAGTATATCAAGTCGCACAGGAACACAATATTCCGGTCCATTTGGACGGCGCAAGACTGTTCAATGTGGCTGCGGAATTGGAGTTGCCTGTTGCTGCATTCACAGAACACACAACGACAGTACAGATCTGCCTCTCCAAAGGACTCGGTGCACCAGCTGGATCAATCATTGCGGGCAGCAACGAATTCATTCAAAGAGCCCGTAAGTGGAGAAAACGACTTGGAGGCGGACTCCGTCAAGTCGGTGTCTTGGCGGCACCTGGTTTGATTGCAATGACGAAGATGGCAGACCGGCTGAAGGAGGACCATGTCCGAGCGAGGAATCTTGCAGAAGGGCTGAAAGCGATTGAAGAGCTGGAAATCGTCAACCATGTGGATACGAATATTGTCGTTGCGGACATCGAAAATACTGGGAAATCGGTTGAGCAATTGCTAGAAGACTTGAAAGCTCAAGATATACTAGCGGTTCCATTCGGACCTTCCACAATCCGCTTGACGACACACCATCACATCACCGATAGCGATATCGAACAAACACTTCAAGTGTTCCAACAACTTTTACAGCCTGTTCAAAAATAATGGACAAAAATTGAATTTAGTAAAAAAGAACTTGCCAAGTGCAGGTTCTTTTTGCTAATATATTATGTCGTAACTGGTGTTGTACCTGCAATACAATACTAATGGAATAGGTGATTCAACATGACAAAACCATATCGTGTATTACTTTATTACAAGTACGTTCCAATTGAGAACGCAGAACAGTTTAAAGATGAACATTTGAAACTTTGTAACGAGCTCGGTTTGAAGGGCCGTATCTTGATCGCAGATGAAGGAATCAATGGTACGCTATCAGGTCCAGTGGAAAAAACAGATGCTTATATCGAAGCTCTTACAAGCGATGAACGTTTTAAAGATACGGAGTTTAAAATAGATGAAGCAGATGGACATGCGTTCAAGAAGATGCACGTCCGCTATCGTCCGGAACTTGTAAACTCTGGTGTCCTGAAAGAAATCAACCCGAATGTCACGACAGGTAAGCACTTGTCTCCTGAAGAGTTTTACGAAGCGATGAAAATGGATGATGTCATCATCATCGATGCTCGTAACGACTACGAATATGACATCGGACACTTCAGAGGAGCGATTCGTCCGGATATTCAAACATTCCGAGAACTACCGGAATGGATTAAAGAAAATCGTGAAAAATTCGAAGGCAAAAAGATTCTCACATATTGCACAGGTGGAATTCGTTGTGAGAAATTCTCAGGATTCTTGAAAGAAGAAGGATTTGAAGACGTAAACCAGTTACACGGTGGAATTATCAACTACAGCAAGAACCCGAAAACGCAGGGTCAACTTTACGACGGAAAATGTTACGTCTTTGATGAAAGAATTTCAGTGCCTATCAACCAAGTAGAAGATAAGGTTGTCGGGAAATGTTACTACTGTGGTAAGCCAGAGGATCGCTACGTTAATTGTGCGAACCCAGAGTGTAACCTACAGCACGTTGCATGTCCTGAGTGTGAAGAAGAGCATATGCGCTCTTGCTCAGACGAGTGCCGTGATCACCCACGCAACCGTTATAAGAAAGCACAAGAAACACAAGAAGCATAAATCAATCAAGCTTAACAAGCACTGCCCATCCGGGGCAGTGCTTTTCTATTTGGGATCAGTGCCAGGTACCGCTCTGCAACCGTTGATATCACTACGTTTGTCAGCGGTACCTGGCACTGTCATCATTTTTTACTACCATTTGAATCTTCTTTACTACATAATCGTATATAGTAATGTAGGTTTGAGAAAAGGGGGATGTCACGATGGAAGAGTTACAGATGATTCGCTGGGATTTGGTCATTCCGATCATCATCATTCAATTAGTCTTGATTGTAGTGGCTTTAGTGGATCTTTTTCGCCACAAAGATACGAATGGTCCACGTTGGATGTGGGTTTTGATTATCATATTCGTAAACCTGTTTGGACCGATTTTATATTTCATATTTGGAAGGAAGCAATAGCGATGTCCATGATTAACGTAAATCGACTGAATAAACAATTCGATGGGAAGCATGTCGTGAAAAACGTCAGTTTCGACCTTGAGCCCGGAAAGTGTGTTGCGCTACTGGGACCGAATGGAGCTGGGAAAACGACGACACTCCGTATGCTCTCTGGTTTGATACGGTCTACCTCAGGTTCGATTCAATTCGAAGAGTTGAAGGAATCGAAGGATATCCGCCAGCATATCGGTTATCTCCCGCAATATCCCGCATTCCATGATTGGATGACAGGAAAAGAGTTTCTCGTATATGTCGGGCAGCTCGCCAATTTAACGAAAGAAGAAGCGTCAACTCGTGCAGATGAGCTGTTGAAATTAGTTGGGATAACAGATGCATCTGGTCAAAGAATCAGAAAGTATTCAGGTGGAATGAAACAACGACTCGGAATTGCTCAAGCTCTCATACATAGTCCGAAACTACTCCTATTAGATGAGCCTGTCTCAGCACTTGACCCGATTGGGCGAAGAGAGGTTCTCACACTGATGGACAGTTTAAAAGAACATACGACATTGCTGTTTTCGACCCATATTCTGAACGATGCCGAGGAAATTTGTGATGAGCTGCTTGTCATGCATCACGGAGAGATTCTAGAATCAGGTCCGATCCGCGAAGTTAGAAGCAGACATCAGGTGGAGAAAATCGATATCTGTTTTGCGGATGAGTCCATTGATTATAAAAAACTGATTAGCCAACTCCCATCAGTCGAGCGAGTGGAAATGAATAAAGATTGCCTTCATGTGTTCGTTCAAGAAATGAATCAAGGCCGTGAGGAAATCTTAGATTTAGTTCAATCTAACAAATGGCCGCTGACTAAATTTGAAGTTGGAAAAACGACCCTTGAGGACATGTTCATGAAGGTGGTGCAGAAATGAGGCAGTGGGCAGCGGTGTTCAGAAGAGAAAATCTTGAATTATGGAGGAACTTCAAATGGATTTGGGTGCCGATCGTGTTCATCTTGCTTGGCGTTATGGATCCAATCAGTACATATTACTTACCGAAAATCATTGATGCCGTTGGAGGTATGCCGGATGGTGCAACAATCAACCTCCCTGAATTCCTGCCGGAAGACATCCTGATGGCAAGCCTAAGTCAGTTCAGCCAGCTCGGTGTGTTGATCATCGTTTTGATGACGATGGGTATAATTGCTCGTGAACGACGTAGCGGAGTTGCAGAGTTGATCCTTGTGAAGCCGGTCAAATACAGCACGTACATCACCGCTAAATGGGCTGCGACAGTGTTACTCGTATATGTATCAGTCGCATGTGGCGTGTTGATGAGTTGGTATTATACGAGCGTATTGTTCGGGCAACTGACATTCAGCCAATTCATGCATACATTGCTGTTCTACAGCTTGTGGTTGATTCTCGTTGTGAGCATTTCCGTCTTCATGAACACGCTCGTAAAAAATTCAGGCGTTGTTGCATTTTTGACGTTCATCACCATTATCGTATCCAGCATCATGACAAACATTTTCAATAAATACCTTGTTTGGAGTCCGAACCGGTTATCAGAATACATCCAGGATACGTTGAATACCGGAGTGATCCCGACAGAGCTATGGGGGACGGCTGGCGTAACGCTGGCACTGGTGATTATTCTCTTGGCAGCTTCAGTTTTCACATTAAAAAACAAAGAAATGGCTTGATGAAGCAAACTCTTTGATATTTTTCCTCCAACTTTGGTACCTTAAAAGTAAAGGAGTGAATGTACAATGACACAACCAAACGTAATCGTTTATTCGCAACCTTCCTGACCACCTTGTCACATGGTGAAAGAGTTTCTTTCACAGCATAATGTTGAATTCACACAGTACAATGTGGCTGAAAATGCAGAAGCAAGAAACGAAATGATTGAGAAATACGATTCAATGTCAACTCCGACAATCATTATCGGTGACCAGGTGATTACAGGATTCGATCCGGATCAATTGACAAAACTATTGAACCTCGCGTAAAAAGACAGCTATCATAGCTGTCTTTTTTATATGTAACCATAAGACTATTATGTTAACTGGGGCCAATTGGAAAAACCTTCATCTATTTCCGCTAACCTCCTATTGAGACAGAAGTTAGGCTCCTTTTACAATAAAAAGGAAGTGTTTGCCTAGGAGGTGTAACCCATATGTTCAAAAATATAGGAAAAATACTTCTAGCTGTTACACTGACAATTGGTACGGTTGTAACCATTCCGACAGAACAAGCGTCAGCTCACACAAAGACGGTTCAGATCGGTGACAAATATGGTCAAGTCTGGAACTTACAACACCGTCTTCAACAGCTAGGTTTCTATAAAGCGAAAATAGATGGCGTATTTGGACAACAAACCAAAAACGCAGTCGTTCAATTTCAACGTAAACATGGACTGAAAGTTGATGGAATTGCTGGCCATCAAACTTTTTCAACAATATACCACACAACATTCAGTAAAGATGAAATTCAGATGATGGCACAAATGGTACACGGAGAAGCGCGTGGTGAACCATATAAAGGGAAGGTAGCAGTCGCATCTGTTATCCTGAACCGTGTCGATTCATCGAAGTTTCCAAATGAAGTAGAGGATGTCCTATTTGAAAGTCTCGCATTTACTGCTGTAGCTGATGGACAGTACAAAATGACGCCTAACAAGGATTCGTATCGCGCTGTTTATCACGCGATCCAAGGATGGGATCCTTCTAAAGGGGCAACATTCTACTTCAATCCGAACACCGCGACATCTGATTGGATTTGGTCAAGAACCCAGATTACACAAATCGGAAAGCATATTTTTGCGAAATAACGAAAAAGAGGCAGCGGAAGGCTGCCTCTTTTTTTACTCAATCGTACAACCATGTTCCTCTCTTTCCAAAATCCATTGGACCGCCTCATAAAGAGAGTCTGTATTGAAATCGGCATCTACACTTTCATTACCGATAAAAATCGTTTGCGCTCCCGCTTTTTCTCCAGCTTGGATATCCGTGATACGATCTCCGACCATATAGCTGTGTTGAAGATCGATGCTATGTTTATCAGCCAATTCCAGGATCATTCCTGCATCTGGTTTCCGGCAGACACAACCTTCCTTCGGTTTGTGTGTGCAAGCCCGAATTTCTTGAACATGAGCATTGGCCGCTTTCAAATCTTCTTCCATTTTGGCATGAATCTCATCTAAGTCTTTTTCAGACAAATAACCTAACCCGACTCCGCCTTGGTTCGTTACGACGAACACTTTATAGCCTGCATCATTCAACAGTCGTATCGCTTCACCAGCCTTCGGGTATAATATCAATTCCTCTGGACGATTTACCGGTCGTTTATTGTCGTTGATGACGCCATCCCGGTCTAAGAACACCGCTTTCTGCATATCACTCGACCTCCTGATACATACATGTTACCCATATGACACGATTACATGTGAAGTATGAAGCGTTTTTTGATAAGATATACGTTGGAAAACATTATAAAAAGGTGATTAGAATGACAGAAGAGACAAACAACTATGAGGTTTTGCTGTTTTATAAATATGTAAATATTGAAGATCCGGAGTATTTCGCACGAAAGCACCTGAAATTCTGCAAGGAACTTGGCGTTCTCGGTCGTGTGCTCGTAGCAAAAGAAGGGATCAATGGAACAGTATCCGGAACTTTGGAACAAACGGAAGCGTACATGAAGGCTCTGCACGCAGACTCACGATTTGCAGATATGGATTTCAAACGCGAAGCATCTGACGGGCACACATTTAATCGCATTTCGGTCAAAGCAAGAGATGAAATCGTTTCATTGAGACTGGATGATGACCTTGACCCGAACGAGGTGACAGGGAGACACCTTTCCCCACAAGAATGGAAGGAAGCGTTGGAAGATGAAGACGTCATCGTACTGGACGCACGGAACGACTATGAGTATGATATCGGTCATTTCAGAAATGCCATCCGGCCGGATATCAAAGCATTCAGGGATTTGCCGGAATGGATCCAAAAAAATCTAGCAGACAAAAAGGACAAAAAGATTTTAACGTATTGTACCGGCGGGATCCGATGTGAGAAGTTCTCTGGATACCTTGTACGAGAAGGATTTGAAAACGTCAACCAACTACATGGCGGAATCATCAAGTACGGCAAAGACCCTGAAACGAAGGGTGCCCACTTTGATGGAAAGTGTTTCGTGTTTGATGATCGGATGACAACGGATATTAATCAAACGGACGATCAGAAAATTGTCGGCAAATGTCATCACTGTGGAACGCCAGCTGAACAATTCGTGAATTGTCCGATTGATGAGTGTGACAAGCTCCACATCACATGCGAAGATTGTAAAGAAGAATATGAAAGCTGCTGTTCGCTTGAATGTAAAGAAGCTTACACAGCATCTAAATAATTGAGGTGAATGACATGTCGTTAGAAATAGGAGATAAAGTGACGGCCTCATACAAAACAGGTCGGTACATCGGTGAGATCATTGATTTCAAGCCGAAACTACAAAAAGCCGTCGTGAAGGTCTTGGCGGTCATCGTGCACCCGAAACAAGGTGACCTCCATTCACCGAATCAGGTGGATGTTCAGCTTTTCCATGAGCGAAAGGCCCTGGCTTATACAGAAAAAGCGCTCGTACCTCTATCAAGTATCAAACTGTATGATGGTGAGACTCCAGCGTATGACGAGTCCTTGATGGAAGCTCTTCATAAACAGATGGATCAACTCAAGGATGATGAAAGTGATTATGCAAAAGCATCCTATCAAAAACTCGAAATTCTATTAAAAGACTATCAGAAATAATTCATTAAACCGCGTCAATCGTTAATTGATGCGGTTTTTCTTTTCTATCAAATCTACTTCTATTTTGATTGGCTTGTACATATTCATAGAGTATAAAGCTGGTTGAAAGGAATGAGTGTGGATGAAACACAATCGACTCATCTACAATTTGAAAAAGTCGAATAACGAAACGTTCATCAAGCGGGCAGGGATTTATGCGGTCATTGTGTTGATCCTGTTCATCACTGTTTCCATATTAGCATCCTCCTTTTTTGAGAAAAGATTTCAATCGAGTTCCTTGAAAGGAACGCTGAATATCTTCTCCACTGAACAGTTGGTGACATTCATGGGCACAGTGAATCCCTATTTCCAGCAAGGTCTTCCTAACTCGTATGAACCGCCTTCCATTCAAAGCCTCTCGTTCGAGTTAGCGACCAACATCAAACCTGGGGATATCCGCTCATTACTGGGAAGGGAGTTACCTGGATTCGCGATCTTTGATACAGAAATTCTAGTCGCCGGAGAAGGAACGGACTATACGACGTTGCCGATTGAATCCGCTCCACCTTTGGATGTACTCTTGAAAGAACGTGAAGTTGCAGAAGAAAAACTGAATGTAGAAGGTTCAAAAGACACACCCGAACCGAACATGACGACAGGTGGGCGGAAAGTCGTCTATATCTATCAGTCGCATTCCTATGAGTCCTTTCTTCCATTGTTGAAAGATGCAAAGGTACCGAATGATGCCAACAGTTCTAATCCGAAAGCGAACATGGTAAGAGTAGGGGAAATGCTTGCGAGCGAACTGGAGAAGAGGGGGATTGGTTCCCAACAAGATCGGACAAATACTGGAGAGATGTTGAAAAGTCGTGGATGGGAGCATGGAAACGCTTATCAATTGTCCAGAGAGATTGTGAAGGAAGCTGTATCAGTTAACAACAACATTGACTTCAGTTTTGATCTGCATCGAGATTCTCTTAGAAGAGATAAAACAACTGCTACGATTAATGGTAAAACATACGCAAAACTCATGTTTGTCATAGGTAAAGCGAATCCTGATTATGAAAAGAACGAACAACTTGCCAGTGAACTCCACAATTTGCTCGAGGAGAAGTATCCAGGACTCAGTCGGGGGATTCTTGTAAAACCAAAGATTGCAGGGAACAACGGACTCTATAATCAAGACCTCTCTGACCGTGCTGCTCTCATGGAGGTAGGCGGTGTCGACAACAACCTCGAAGAAATTCAACGCTCAATGGAAGCTTTTGCAGAAGTGTTTGCCGAATTTTATTGGAAAGATCAAAAAGTGAATGCAGGAGGTAACTGATTTGTAACGAATTATGTAAGTGGAGTAAATCTTCACATTATTCTCACACTTATCACAAACTCGTTGTGAGATAATGAAGTTACAAATCTTTAAGTAGACTGAGGTTGAATGCACATGCCGAACTGGTTAAGGAAAACGCTCGTCGTACTGATTACGGTCTTCACATTAGGAACTGTCACGCCGCCTCCGCATTTGTTAGCAGAGAGTGATGAACGGACTCCTACAGAAACGACCTCTGCGGTTAATCAAGCCAACTTAGAATCATTTGATTTTGAACAAATAATAGATGACGAACCAGAAGTCGACCTCTTCCAAAAACCTTGGCAAGAGGTTGCAGCTACATACGAAGAAACACATGAATTGAAAGAAGCTTTCGTCGCTTATTCCGTGTATCAAGCAAACGAACAGACGAAAGAAAAATTCGGTGACCGCATAGAGGCAAAACGTGGAGAGGAATTCCGAACCGTTATTTTGCCTAAAATTGAAGAAACGATCGCTCAACTGAGTACACATCTTGAGGAAGAGATGTTAAGGAACTTGACGATTACAGAACGACCTACCCCTGGGAAGAGTGAAAAAATCTTCCACATTGAAAATGAACGCTCAAAACAAGATGTGTTTCGTTTACACGTACGAAGAGAACATCCACCTGGGCAAGGATACTGGTTTTCGTTCCACTTTCACGTAGCGGAAGACAACTTTGAAAGCCATCACGAACTTGGAAGCATCTATTGGGATAAAAATACACCACCGAATTGGATGAGTTAAGCAACCTGAGCACAGGTTGCTTTTTCTTATAGTCCGAATTACCTTGCCACGGAATTTCTAAATTACATTTCGACCATGAATGCATAATGCTATAATTGGTACAAGCATTATAAATTAAATAGAAATGAGGGATTCCATGGAACAATATTTGGATTTGTGCCGTCACATTTTAGAAAATGGCACAAAGAAAGATGATCGTACAGGCACTGGAACGATCAGTGTTTTCGGTTACCAGATGAGATTCGATCTCCAAAAAGGCTTTCCGATGGTTACGACGAAAAAACTCCATTTGAAATCCATCATCCATGAACTGCTCTGGTTCTTGAATGGCGATACGAATGTTAAATACCTTCAAGAGAATGGCGTTCGGATCTGGAATGAGTGGGCCGATGAAAATGGTGACCTTGGTCCGGTATACGGGAAACAATGGCGATCCTGGACGAAGCCGGATGGTAGTACTGTCGATCAAATCACACGTGTCGTTGAGGAAATTAAACGAAATCCAGATTCCAGAAGACTCGTCGTGAATGCATGGAATGCCGGAGAACTCGATGATATGGCACTCACACCATGTCACTGCTTGTTCCAATTCTATGTGAACGATGGCAAGTTGTCGTGTCAGCTCTATCAGCGTTAAAAGTTGAGCGCCTTTACAGAGTGATCTGTACTGAAAAACTCTACTAAACGGGGAAACTCTCAAAGAGACAATCCCGTGCTAAACTTCCAAATCAGGCATAAATTATATCTGGGATGAGGTATACAAATGCCTAAAGAAAGTGGTCTTTATAAAATAAGGAATAAAAAAAATGGTATGTTTTATATCGGTCGGTCTGTCGACATTGAAAAAAGATGGTTTCGTCATAAACATGAATTAACGAGAAATATACACCACTGTCTATATCTCCAAAGAGCATGGAATAAGTACGGACCAGCATCTTTTGAATTCATTATTGTAAAAGTTGGACTATCACTTGACCAGGCTAAGTTGCTCGAAGATAAGTATCTTAGAAGATGTAAAAGCTATCTTTATAATACAAGCTGGGTTGCTGGCGGGGGTGATTTAATTTCATATCATCCAAATAAAGAAGAAATCAAGAAACGTATGGTTCAAAATTTGAAAGATAGGTATAAGAAACTTAGTTCTGATGAAAGAAAGAAAATCTACGGACATAAAGGATCTTCTAATGGGATGTTTGGTAAAACACATGATAGTAAAACTCGCCTAGTTTTAAGTAAAAAAGCGAAAGCCTATTTTAAAGAATTTGAATCGTATAGAAAAGGAAAAACGTTTGAAGAAGTTCATGGAGATATACTAGCTAAGAAATTAAAAGAGTCGCTTTCGGAACATGCAAAGAAGCGAACTGGCGACAAAAATCCATTCTTTGGAAGAGTGCATTCTAAAGAAACAGTCACGAAGATATCGAAAAAGAAAAAAGGACAACTACCGGTAAACTGTCGCTCCGTAGTAGTCGAAGGTCTAGAATATTTGAGTGTTACTGAAGCCTCTCGTCAGCTTAATGTTGTGCCAGCCACCATCATTTATAGGATTAAGTCTGAGAATGATAAATATAAAAATTATTTTTATAAAGACCAATGGAAGTAATGCCGAACGACTAGAGCGCAATGCTCGTAGGGTGTAAGCGATTGACACTCGAAACGTAGAGCGTCCTAAATATAGGATGATGATATAGTCTAATCTGCATGGTGACATGCAGCAGTTCATGAGAGAACGGGTCATGATTAGCGATCATGGTTGAATATTTTGTCAGCTGACACATTCTTGGGAGTACCTTTCAACATCGCATCATATGCACTACTTACAATGATGATTGCGCAAGTGTGCGATCTCGAACCAGGTGAATTCGTACATACCTTCGGAGATGCGCACATCTACTTGAACCATATTGAACAGGTGGAACTGCAGCTCACTCGAGATACCCGTGAACTTCCAACCATGACCATCAATCCACAAGTGAAATCGATTTTTGATTTCAAATTTGACGATTTCACATTGGAAAACTATGATCCACATCCACATATCAAAGGAGCCGTTTCTGTATGATTTCATTACTTTTCGCAATGGGAAAGAACCACGTCATCGGTAAAAACAATGATTTGCCGTGGCGATTACCAGAGGATCTGAAGTGGTTCAAACAGGTATCCACTGGACATACGGTCATCATGGGACGGAAAACCTTTGAATCAATCGGTAAACCCCTTCCAAATCGTAAAAATATCATTGTGACCAATGATAAAGAATACAAAGCAGAAGGATGCATCGTGACACATTCAATCGAAGAAGCGTTGCAACAAGATGGGGACGAAACGATTGTCATCGGTGGTGCGAAAATCTATGAGCAAGTACTCGATGATGCGGATCGCCTCTATATGACTTACATTGATGAAGAGTTTGAAGGGGACACTTTCTTCCCGGAGTATGATGAATCTGAATGGGAACTGACCTCAAAAGAAAAAGGGATCAAAGACGAAAAAAATCCCTACGACTATTATTTCTGTGTTTACGACCGTAAGACAGACTGACATCATGAGAGCGACGTAGAAGGTGTCTGACCGAAGTCAGGCACTCTTCTTTTTTACAAAGGAGTGGAAGGATGTACATAGAGGATTCCTTATATGGACGTTTTGAGCTGGAACCGGTTCTAGTAGATTTAATCGACTCAGATGCCGTTCAGCGCTTAAAAGGTGTCCATCAAAATGGAGCAAGCTATCTCGTCAATCCGAAGTGGAAGAATACGAGATACGAACATTCAGTCGGAGTGATGTGTTTGATACGACTTCTGGGAGGTAGCCTAGAAGAGCAGATTGCAGGACTTCTTCATGACGTATCACACACCGCATTTTCCCATGTAGTAGATGATGCCTTGCAACAGGAAAATGAGGATTATCATGAACAGATCAAGGAACAGATGGTAATGGAATCAGATATACCATCCATTTTGGAAAAATACCAGGTAAACCTTGATGCCGTACTAGAAGAAGTGAATTGGAAGATCCTCGAACAGCCAGCACCACGCTTATGTGCGGATCGCATCGATTATACACTAAGGGATCTGTATGAATATGGCGAAATTACTAAGCAAGAAGTGGAGGAATTCCTCCAAAGCCTCACTCTTTTTATTGGTAGAATTCATGTTAAGAATGTAGGTGCAGCTGAGTGGTTTGTGGACCACTATTATCAAGAAGTACTGGACTTTTTTCTACACCCGCTCAACATTTATAGCAATCATATGATGTCCGAACTATTAAAAGCTTCACTAAAGAAGGCAATCATAACAAAAGAAGACTTTCTACTGACAGACGATGCATTGTTGAAGTTGATAGAAAACAGTAGAGATTCAGAGATCTTGTCATTACGAAACAAGTTATCAGATGCTGTTGAGGTCCATGTCAGCGAACAGGATTACAACATTAAAGTAAAGAAAAAGATGAGGTTGATCGATCCTGAAGTGATTGTAGGGAAGGAAAGCTTTCCTGTAAGCCAACTTTCTAACAAAGTGAAGGATATGAATGAAAAGGCAAAGCAACGATCTTTAAAAGGTGCAAAGGTCAAAATCTTAACTTAAAAATTTCACGTACCGTACTAGTAATGAAAATTTTAAATCCAAATTAATATAGCATTCTAATGAAGTCACTCGTACACTTCAACACTTTTGCATAAGAATTTTTACATCATTTTTTAGGAATAGTCTGTATATAAGGGGGGATTGGGTTGGAGGTCGTTTATGAAAAAGGGTCTCGATATTTAAAAGACTTAACGGTATTCACTTATCATGAAGCCATGTCCTGTATCTTTCCTCTCGTCATCTTTTCGAGCTTGTTTTTGACGGACCAATTCCAGGCATACATAGCGATACCGAGATACGATCTAATGTTATTGATTTGTATTGCAACTCAAATCCTCATGGTGGTTGGTCGTTTTGAATCGATGGACGAATTGAAAGTCATTTGTGTGTTTCATATCATTGGACTTTTACTAGAGTTATTCAAAGTGAATATGGGATCATGGTCGTATCCAGAGGAGGCTTATACGAAATTCCTTGGTGTCCCGCTATATAGTGGATTCATGTATGCGAGTGTTGCCAGCTATTTATGTCAGGCTTGGAGAAGGCTTCATGTCGAAATCATTGCATGGCCAAATGTTTTATTGACGACACTTTTAGGGGCTGCGATTTACTTGAACTTTTTTACCCATCACTATATTTTTGATATTCGCTGGTGGCTGGTCGGAATTCTTTTTCTATTGTTCTTCCGAACTTATGTCATGTTCAAAGTAAGAGGGAACACTTATCAAATGCCGATTATCCTTGCGTACTTTTTAATCGGATTTTTCGTCTGGATTGCTGAGAACATTGCGACCTTTTTTAAAGCGTGGCACTACCCATATCAGAAAGAAGCATGGTCTCTCGTTGATTTAGGGAAACTGAGTTCATGGTTCTTGCTCGTTATCGTCAGTTTCTTGATTGTTGCTCACCTGAAAATGTTGAAGGGGAAGGAACAGGCATGAAAAAGAAAAGGACCATTTCCATTTTCATTAATCGTCATATATTTCCGATCGTAGAGCAAGTTCGGTTCAAACATGATCCTTTGTATGGAAAAATTCCACCTCACGTCACTTTGGTCTTTCCATTTACAAGCGAGATGACAATGGAACAGTGCCAACATCACATGTCACGCATCTTGAAAGACTTCAATCCGTTCCAGATCACTTTAGAAGGCACCAAAGTAGCTGAGGATGGATGTTTATTCTGGTTGGTGAAGGATGGAAAAGAGATCATCCGACAATTGAATTTGAAGTTATATTCTGGCCCGTTAAAAGAATACAGATCAACCGCTCACCATTACATACCGCACATCACCATCGGACGGTTTGAAGACCTGGAAAAAGCGAAAGCTGTGCAAAATGAATTTGCACAGCTGATTAAAGAACCTGTTACATTAACAGTTGACCGAATTACGTTGGAAACAGTCGGAGAAAATGAAGCATCCATTGTAGAATATGTTCATGTAATGTGAATCTTTTTACAACTTTATTCGTACGTTACATTGTAGATGGCTTGATGTACATGACATAAGCGCGGCGATCCTCATCGATCTCTGAAGCGACCGTTTCAAATTCGGTGTTTTTCAATTGGATGTAATCAGAACCGATATAACCGACTACTTCTTCATGGTTCTGACATTCAATCGTATGCAGGATATGGGAATCAACATGTTCTTTCCATTCTCTCAGCTCAATTGTGACATATTCATAGATCGGAGCATCGTCAAAAACTTCTTCTTTCGCATCTACGGATAAGTAGATCACGAACAAGTCGGTTTCATAAGCGGTTGACGTCTTCGTGTATATTTGGTTGTTTTTTATGTAAAAATCACACATACGGCGAGCAAAAAGTTCACCAGAGGTTAAGCCTTCATAATGATAGAGAGCAGGAAAGCCGTTCTTTTCATCGAAAAGTCGATATTCCAAGCGATCTGTGAGGGTATTCAATCTATTCACCACCTAATTATCGGATAGTTTGATTATATAAAAGGAGGGATACGGATGAAAGGATCAAAAACAAAAAAATTGATGACAGGAGTCTTGTCTACAGTCGTGGCTACCTCTATGACAGGCTGTGGTCAACAAAGCTTACCACCAGAACCAGATGACGAGAACTGTGATGAGTGGGAGTGGGAAGCTGAAGAAGGCGTCTATGAATGTGAGGATTATGACTCAGACTTCTATGGCCATTATTTTTATGCCGGAAAGTATTATAAAACAAAGAGCAAATTACTCGGCAGTTCTGCCTACAAAAAATATCGCTCCAGTAAAGGGTTCAAGGGCGGATTTGGATCCGGCTCTAAAGGAGGTTTCGGAGGCTGATTGTGTTTGCACTCGATCAACATATCAATGACCGAAGAACATTCTATGAGACATTCAAAGATTTCTGGCATGATTTAGACGGAGAGGAATACGCGCTGTATGATTGCTATTCAATGTCCCGAAGTGAAGTCGACGAAATTCGAAATGCGACCGAAAAAGTAGGGCAGATCTATAGGAAGACGGCAGGATTGTTACGTAATCTAGATGACGAAACGTTGTTACAACTGGATATACCTGAGGAAGTCATTCCATTCATACGAACGAAGAGTATATCTGCTGAAATGTTGATATCCCGTGTTGATTTTGTGAAAACTTCTGATGGATTGAAAGTACTCGAAGTGAACGCAGATACACCTACTTTTGAGAAAGAAGTTTTCCATATTAACGCTGTAGCAGCAAATCATTTCGGATTCGAAGATCCCAATGAAGGCTATGAGAGGGACCTGGCAAAAACCATACATACGACGGTGACGAAAAGTATCCATTCTCTTCATAAGACCGAAGATGCCAACATCGTGTTCACTTCACATGGAGACCATGAAGAAGACCGTCTGACGACACAATACTTGATGGAAATCAGTGAACTGGACGCACGTTATGTCCCTCTACACAAATTGCAATTGTGGAAGGAAAGCGACACCCGTTTGTTGTTGGACGATCAAGAGGAGCCGATTGATGTACTCTATCGTCAGACTTATCCTTTGGAGCATCTCATCAATGACAAGGATCCAAATACCGGAGCAAAAGTTGGAGTAGATCTTCTACAAATGATTCATGACAAAAGCGTCATCTGTTTCAATCCCTTATCCGCCTTTCTCCTGCAGTCAAAAGCGGTTCAAGCTGTCATTTGGGGATTGTATGAGGAACAGAATCCCTACTACACTGCAGAAGAACGACAGTGGATCCGTACGTATTTCCTACCGACTTATTTGGATGACACACCATTTAAAGAACGCGGAGTTCCTTATGTGAAAAAACCAAGTTTCGGACGGGAAGGGGATACCGTTGAAGTATTCGATGGCACTGGCAAGTTAGTCAATGCGGATGAAAACCGAACCTATCAGAGTTCCATCCCTGTCTTTCAACAATTTGTCACGTTACCATCGACGACAATCAGGACAACCAAAGGCTTACAGAAAGGGCATCTCTTGATTGGCAGTTTTCTGATTAAAGGGAAATCCAGCGCTATCGGTCTTCGTGCAGGTAACGAAATTACGGATAATAAAGCGTACTTTTTGCCACTAGGAATGAAATAAATAAACAGTTTAGAAAGGAAGAGGCAAATGGAACTATTATTGAACTTTTTATCATATTTTGCTGTTGGGCTAGGCTTATTGATCGTGGGGATCTTCTTATTTGAAATGACGACGAAAAATAAGGAGTTCCAGTTGATTTCACAAGGAAACAAGGCTGCAGCGTACGCACTTGGCGGTAAGATCATCGGTTTATCGATTGTGCTATATGCTTCCATAGCGAACTCGATCAGCTTGTACGATATGGTCGTGTGGGGTGCGGTGGCGATTATCGTCCAAATCTTAGCCTTCTATATTGTGGAGTGGATGACACCTAGATTTCACATTACGAAAGCGATTGATGATGATAATCAAGCAGTAGGATTGTTCTTATTGTTCGTATCCATTGCTCTTGGACTAACAATTGCTGGCTCACTTACGTACTGATTCACTTATCTCAATTACTTGCTTCCGTACCGTGTATGATATATCATAACCGCGTAAAAGCTATTAATAAACTGAAACTAAGGGGTAAGTGATTATGACTGTAAAAGCAAAAAGTGTCAGTGAATCCAGGACAGTAAAGAGTAGTCATGTACTACCTCCTGATACAAATACACACGGAACTTTATTTGGTGGAAAATTGATGGCGTATATTGACGATGTTGCAGCCATAGCAGCGACGCGTCACGCCCGTCAGCATGTCGTAACAGCTTCAAGTGATTCGGTCGACTTCCTTCACCCGATTAAGGAAGGGTACTCGGTATGCCTTGAAGCGTTTGTATCCTGGACTCACCGTACTTCTATGGAAGTGTTCGTAAAAGTTATTTCAGAAAATCTCCTAACTGGAGAACGGAAATTATGTGCCTTATCTTTCTTGACTTTTGTAGCTGTTGATGAAAACGGAAATCCAGCGCCTGTTCCGAATGTCATCGCTGAAACGGAAGAAGAGAAGTGGTTATTTGAAGGGGCGCCAAAGCGAGCAGAGAGAAGACGGAAACGACGGGATGAAAGCAAGCAGCTCGCAAAGAATTTCGGAACACAAAAACCGTGGGAACGCTTGTAACTATGGAAAATGTTGAATAAAGACAAAAAAACAGGTTGGACTCACCAACCTGTTTTTTTATCTGAACTGTGGTCGTTCACTTAATCTTGGCAATATATTCATGCTCTCGATGTTCTTTTTGGTCTCTGAAGTTCCAAGTGTGTAAATCCATTTATAAATTTCCACAAGCTTCTTATAGGTTACTTCACGATCTTTGTCAACTTCGCTCTCCTTGAAGTGATTCAAAGACCAGAAATCCTCTTTTTCCACATCTTCAGAAGAGTTGAATTCCTCAACCGCTACTTTAAATTCATTCAATTCATAATCTGTTGCCCTAATCTCAAATAATTGATATTGAGATTCAACAGGTGTGGGATAAATATCCCCTTTCGGTGACACAAAAAACGTATTACGTTCGGTCATACTCATCACCTCTTTAAAGTTTCGTATTATAAGTACACATTCCACAACCAGGTAGGTATTAAACGTGCAGACTACAACTGAGGTCTCGACAATGTGACGTCTTATTCGACAAAAACCTCAAAATTTTTTGAAAAAAACGGAAGGTAATGAAGAGGTTTTGTCAAACTATGTAAGTAGAAAATAAACCAATCAGTGAGGTACCAGAATGTATTCGAATAAACGTTTGAAATCTTTGGAATGCAGCTCTGACTTACATCAATTATTAAACTCAGACATGTACCAATCACTGTTCGAGCATAACAGTGATGCAATCTGGGCAATCGATTTAAACGGGATGGTTCTGCAAGTTAACAAGTCCGGAAGAGCTTTATTACCTGCCAACTCCAAAGAATATTTTTATACACCAATAAATGAGTGGATTACGTTTGATGATGAAAACGAATTATATGAAACGTTATACTCTGAAGAGACCCATCACTTTAAAGGTAAAATGAAAATGCGTCATTTAGAGAAATCCATTGTATTTGAGATGACAAGTATACCGATCATTATCCGTGATGAAATCATCGGTCGTTACATCCAAACAAAGGATCGAACAGAGGAACTTAGAGAAACGAATGATTTGAAATCCGAAAATGCATACTGGGAATCTTTCATCAATCATTCGGCCGATGCAATCGGTCTATTTGATATGGAAGGAAACATCCTTAAATTAAACCGTGCAACGGAAGATATTTTCTTGTATTCAAGAGAAGAATTACTTGGCGGTAAGGTTGTGACGATACCAGATGAATCGTATCGAGAAGAGGTTGAGTTTCTGCAGCGGAAAGTAAAATCTGGTAAATCAGTTGTCGAATATGAGACCGTGCGTAAACGGAAAGATGGTCAACTGATCGATGTCGCAATCACGTATTCTCCTATTTATGATGAAAATGGTGAAATGACTGCAATGGCAAACATTCTTCGTGACATTACTGAACGGAAGAGAAATGTAGAAGTATTACGTGAAAGTGAAGCGAAATATAGGTTGATTGCAGAAAACACGGCTGATATGATTCGCGTACTGGATTTGGACCATTCAATTCTTTATGTTTCACCATCCCATAAAATGATTTTAGGGAGAAGAGAGTCCGATTACCAGTTCAGGAACGGGTTTCAATATGTACATCCAGTTGACTTGTCCACTGCCAAAGAGCTTTATCAACAGATGTTCAAGATGAAACAACCGGTCAATATCGAATACCGTGAGCAAAATGTGCAAGGCGAATGGATCCCATTAGAAGCGAGATGTATGCCGGTTTTGGATGAGAGCGAAACAATTACGTCTATTGTCATGGTCATCCGTGATCTGACGGAACGGAAAAATACAGAGGAATTATTGAGGAACTCTGATAAACTTGCGGTCATTGGACAATTGGCAGCAAGCATCGCCCATGAAATACGGAATCCACTTACATCATTGAAAGGGTTTCTCCAATATTTTCACTCCAATGGCGACGATATGTCGAAAACTTACTATGAGCTGATGTTATCAGAAGTCGAGCGAATCAATTTGATAGTCAGTGAATTCTTATTATTAGCAAAACCTCAGACTTCAAAGTTCTCAGAAACTCACATACATCATTTGTTAAGTCATCTATTAGCATTGGTGGACAGTCAGGCGATTATGGAAAATGTAGAAATAACATTCAAAATCGAAGAAGAGATTCCATCGATCTATTGTGATGGTAACCAACTGAAACAAGTTTTCCTTAACTATATTAAAAATGGAATAGAAGCTTGTTCTTATGGAGGTAAAATAGAAGTTTCTGTTAAGCGTGAAGATGATGGAATCGTTGTACTGATCAAAGATAACGGTAAAGGGATATCACATGAAGAATTAGAGAAGATCGGGACTCCGTTTTTTACCACTAAAGAGAACGGTACCGGTTTAGGACTTATGATCAGTCAAAAGATTATTTCCAATCATAAAGGAAATGTTCATTATGAAAGCAAGGTGGGGGAAGGAACAACCGTAAAGATTCATCTACCCCTTTATCACAAGTAAAAAATCTTGAAACTGCACCTAGACACGAAGGAGTATAAGATGACAATAGAACTTATTGAAGCTTTCGACGAAAATCAGAATTCAATCGGAGTTTTTCCACGAGATGAAATCCATTTAAAGGGCTACTGGCATCACACATTTCACTACTGGTTGATTCGATTTGAAAATGACGTTCCATACATTTATTTTCAAATCAGAAGCAATACTAAAGCCGATTATCCTGGGCTTTTAGACATCACAGCTGCAGGGCATTTAATGGCTAATGAAACCATTGAAGATGGCACACGAGAAGTACAAGAAGAGATCGGATTAAGTGTGGAATTGGCAGATCTGGATCCTTTAGGTGTCATACATTATTCTTTGGAACGGGAACACTTCATAGATAATGAACTTGCCCATACTTTTTTACATAGAGTAAATGATGACCAAGCACTCTCGTTCAAGCTCCAAGAAGATGAAGTATCAGGAGTTGTGAAGTCAGAATTTGATTTGTTTAAACATTTTTGTTTCAAAAGGAGAGAAGAGTTACTCGTAGAAGGATTTCAGATGGTGAAAGGTGGAACCAGGGAGACGATTCATACAAAAGTGACTCGAAAGCAGTTTGTTCCGCATGAAGATGTTTATTTTGAATCGATAGCAACAAAAATCGATTCAATACTAAAAGGTTGATCCGATCGTATCCGGATCAACCTTTTCTTCTTAATCATTCAACTGGTTTCAAGTTTTCCGTCCCATCCAATGAAAGGATCATTTCTGTAATCAATGTAATTTCATCTTCGATATCTTGTAGGCTTGCCGTTTCCACCGGGGAGTGCATATACCGAAGGGGGAGAGATACGAGTGATACTGGTACACCTTTACCTGTAAGACGCATTCGATCCGCATCTGTTCCGGTTACACGTGGGGTCAACTCGTATTGAACATTGATTTTGTGCTTACGTGCCGTTTCTTCCAGCATATTATTGAGTTTATGATGGATAGGTGCGCCTTTTGCTAATACAGGACCACCATCGAGTCGGATATCCCCATGTTTATTCTTGTTCACACCTGGATAATCTGTCGCAAAGGTTACATCGACTGCTAGGGCAAAATCCGGTTCTACCTGAGAAGCAGCGAAATAAGCACCGCCCATATTGGTTTCTTCATTCACCGTACTGACAGAATAGACGCCTACTTTCGGGTTTTTCTTAGCTACTCTGCGCAATACTTCAGCAACGATGAAAGAGCCTGTACGGTTATCCAATCCTCGCCCGCTGATGCGATCGTTCAACAAATATTCAACGTTCCTCCGGTAGATGGCTAGATCTCCGATTTGAACGTATTCTTCCATTTCTTCTTTATTTTTCGCTCCACAATCTATGTAAAGATCCTCAAAACCATATTCATCTTTAATGCCACCATGATGCTCTGCATTTACCCCGATGACCCCTGAAATGGTCTGTTTACTTCCAAGAATTTCAACCTTCATGCCGATTGCGGGTTTATGGCTAATGCCTCCGAGTTTTGTAAAATGGAGGAATCCATTTTCGTCAATGCGATTGATCATGAAGCCGATTTCATCACAGTGACCGGCAAGTAATACTTTGAATGGAGCATCTGGGTTAATCACTCCGTAAGCGTTTCCAATATTATCGGTTTCAACTTTATCTGAAAATGTACGAACATAATCAATCCATTTGCGTTGTATCCCCATTTCAAACCCTGATGGCGAAGGGGTAGATAATAATTCTTTCAAGAAATTTTGAGATTCTAATTCCATGACTTACCTCCTAGTTAGCATTTCCAATACCATCATAACTGTAAAATTAGAAAAATACAAAGGCTCCCCGCGTATTAACCATTTTACTACCCTACACAGTTGTCCATTTCAATCTTTCATCATCTACATAACTTATTAAGAGTGATAGAAGTAATAAGGATGGTGAGAATGTTTGGAGAAGAGAACTTTAAATTATGTAGCAATAGGGGATTCTTTGACGCTTGGGGTAGGATCATTGATGAACCCGAATTTCGTTAACCTGTACACTCAAACATTGGAAAGTGTCTTTCAGATGGATGTAGTCCGGATCGTATACGCTCGGAATGGTGCTACAACAAAACAAATACTTAAGTTTTTCAAAAAACGAAAAATCCGAGAAGGCATACGCGAAGCCGATGTTATCACAATTACTGCAGGAGGGAATGATCTTAGGCGAGCACTTCGGACATATTACAAGAAAAAAGATCAAGCCGTATTTAAAGATACAATCAGGCAAAGTATGATGAATATTGCATCAATGTTGAAAGAGATCCAGAAGATAAAATCCAATCAAGATGACTATTACGTCCGACTGGTGGGGCTATATAACCCTTATACCCAGTTGGAATTCAGTGATAAATGGATTAAAACATTCAACACTCAATTAAAGCGTTTCAACCGCAAACGAATCATGATGGCAGACATCTATGAAGACTTTAAGGAACAAGGACGGAATGCACTTGCGGTTGATGGCCTACATCCGAACAAATTGGGGTATGCCATCATTGCGGAAGCATTAGACCATACTGGATTTGAACCACTGGTTTCTCTGAGTGGTAGGCCTTATCTGTATCAGTGCATAGAAAAAAGCTGATAAAAAACGATTGTATCTACCTACAATCGTCTATTTATCAGCTTTCATATTTATGATACCGCAACAGTTTGGGCGTGAGCTTTACCAATTTGTATCTCATGGACGGTCATTTCAGGTCTTGATCCGACCCGGATATTCAGACCTGTCTGACCCAAGCCTTCACTGATGTAAAACGGTTTATCATGCATATACAACAAGCCTTTTACCATGTTCATCCTTGCGAGTTTTCCCATTTTCACAAGATGATAAGGTTTCGGCCAATGGATTTGACCATTATGGAAGTGACCGGATAACAAATAGTCGAACTGAGAACCATCCATATCCAGTACAACATTTGGATCGTGTGTTAGGACTAGATTATAGTCAGATTCTTCTATTCCATCATAAGAAGCGAAAAGGTCGCTGTGACCCGTTCCATAATCGTCGATTCCGATAATGTTGATCTTTACCCCATTCACATCAATTTGTGTATGTTCATTACGCATCGTTTGACAACCATATTGATTCAAAAGCTGTTCAAGTTGTTTGAAATGTCCATCTTTCAATACATAATCGTGATTCCCAAACACGGCATACGTACCATGCGCGGGATTGAGCTTTTCAAATACCTCAAGATAGTCCGGAAGCTTTTTCAAAGTACGCTTCCTATCCAGGAAATCTCCTGTCAAAGCAATCAAATCGAAGTCCTCATCTTTCAATCGGGTATACATCTCCTTTGGACTGATCGACAGGTTTTCCAAATGCATATCTGAAATTTGTAATACCTTTAATGACTGTCCTGAATGAGTATGGCTCGCCTCAATGCGGACCTTTTCCATTTGTATATCTTTCGTGTTCTTGTGGGCCTTGACTATTGCAACAACGATGACAAAAAATAAAAAAGCACTTACGAACAAGTCAATCCCCTCCCATATACAATTATAGGAAATTGAGAGAGGATTGGAACCGGTAAATGCTGGGAGTCATTATTTTATTTGTTTATAACGTTGATATAACTTGTCTTTAGACATCATCAAATATTGAGGTTTGGAGTGAAAATAATGCTTTTCTCCACCTCTTGAAAGGAGTGAAATCGGGAGAAGCGCTGAAAGCTTGAACATACGATACCAACGGTTCTGGATGGTATGTGGTTCAAAGCCGAGTTTTTTACACCCTCGATCCAACAGCGTAATCCCGATGATTCCTTTGATCTCGTCCTGTTGATGATGCTTTTCAATATAGTTTGCTACGTGTGGTAGAGATGTTTGTATTTTCTTATATAAGTAAATCATTTTTTGAAAATCGTTCGTAATACCCGCCAAGTCTTTTAGTAAACGAACGTTATGCAGATGGATTTTCACTAATACATCATTCTTCTTGAACTCTGTTCCATCCGCCAGTATAATTGTTCTTCCTTTGTAACGCGTCAATCTTACACGGAAGATACATCCATGTGAGCCTGCACATCGATCCAGGTAAGTCAATCGTGTAAACATGTAATACAAAGGATCTAAGAGGCTCCAGATCGACAAAGCATATCCTCTAATGAATTCCATGTTGACGTTCTCCTTTAATCTTACAATGTGAATCGTTTTTATTTTTCTCACGAGTGCTCCAATGTAAAAGAGGTAATAACAGGATATTGAACCAGTTGAATGATTTTCTTCATTCTTCAAACACTAAAAAGAAAAATGGGTGGATGGAGAATGAAACGTGCATTGATCATGCCGCTCCTAACGATTAACTCTGGTCATCATCATGTGGCGGATAGTGTCCAACAGAAAATCAGGAATGAGTTCGATTGCGAAAAGGTCGAACTTCTTTCGTATACATTCGGAAAAGGAGAGTCGATCGTTTCTCAAGCGTATTTAAAGTGGATTACATATAGTCCGACTTTTTATAGCAAGGTTTATAAGCGGATAGCGCTGCCCAACGGTAATACAAGTCTGCCTTTCAAATTTTACGAAAAACTGTTCTTGAGAAATATGCAGAAGATCTTATCCGTTTACCGCCCGGATGTTGTGATCTGTACACATGCGCTTCCCTCTCATTTACTAAACATCTTGAAAGGGAAAGGCAGGGGGGATGTTACTGTAATTAATATCTACACAGATTATTTCATCAACCATTTATGGGGAAACGATCATATCGACTTGCATATGATCCCGGATGCACCTTTCACGTATGAATTGACAAAGAGAAATGTGAATGAAAATCAGATCGTCATGACAGGTATTCCGACAGATGAAGCCATTCGTATAACTGACCGAAGGGATTATGAACGGAAAGAGCAATATGAAATATTGATTTCTGGTGGTGCGCAAGGGACCGGGAAATTAAACCGGTTTATCCATATGCTGAAGCCACAAGGTCGGATTCGATACAACGTTTTGTGTGGCAACAATCAGAAACTATTTGCTCGGATTGAAGCCTGGAACCATCCTCAAATTAAGCCGTTTTCATATATCCAATGCAAGAAACAATTGAACGAGATGTATGAGCGATGTGATGGCATCATCTCCAAACCTGGTGGTGTCACGATGTCGGAGTGCTTGAAAGCGAGGATCCCTATCTTCATCTATGACTACCTGCCTGGTCAAGAGGAATACAACTTCACTTACTTGAGAAGTCAGAACCTCGTCCAAAATCTGAGGGAATGGAGAGGGGCAGAAGAGTATTTACTACGATTTTTGGATGACAAAAGGGAGTTTGAAGTCTTACAGAAGCAATTGGACGTTTATCACGCGCGGCTTACACCAAAATCTATTCTCAATTTAATCAATGAGAGTATCGCTCAATCCTCAAAAGAGAATATTAATCCATAGTGATAAGAAAGGTGTGATGTTATGAAGAGGATTATTTTACAAGGATCAGTGCTTACCATTACAGCTATGATCTTTTTAACAGGTTGTAAAGATGAACCACAAACGGATATGAAGAAAACGATATCAACGCAAGAGTTATCAACGAATGAATCGACCTCCATTGAGAAAGAAGTAGTCGAGATGAATGGAGTCGAAGATGTAGAAATCATCCATTCCAAAGATAAACTGTTGGTAGCCATCAAGGTGTCGAATGTGGATCGCTTTCAGTTAGAAGACATTCAAAAGAAAGTAAAAAAGAAAATGGATTCGGAATATCCTGAAATGGATGTAACGGTTTCACCGGATAAGAAAATCTTTATGAAAATTGCAGAATTGGAAGATAAACATGCAAGTAAAAAGATGTCAGAAAGAGATATCCATAAGAAAGTTGTTTCATTGATCAAGCTGTCAAAAGACGAAGGTTGAATGCTGAAAAGCCCTATCTATGTTACATTCCGATTGATGATTGATGGCAACCGGAGTAGGTAGAGGGCTTTTTTAGTTGGAATGATGGTTCTATAAAAAAAGAACGTTATCCTAATGGATGACGTTCCTTTCCCAAGTGACCAGGTCATAATAACCTATGTCGATCTTTGTTTTTTCTTCAAAAATCAGATCGTACAACGGTTCGGGAAGATCAGGAGTGAGTGTATGTTGGAGATCGATTGAATCGTCAGGAGAGTAGACGAGCACAGAAAAGAGTTTCCGGTTGATCATATCCATTCCTGTTATGGTGATGAAATTGAGATCTTTCGTGCGAAACGTATAAAAAATGCGGTATAATTCCATAGTGAATCACCTTTTTTAGTATCCATTCTTGCCAAATATCAAGGTATACATACAAGTAGTTAGGAGGACTAACGGACCTATGGAATATGAATTTATCATCCGATTACCTCATCCATCAGTGGACGAAGCGATCGAAAAGCTTGCCATTGAGGGTTATTATAATGCATATTACGACCAACCGATTGAAGTGTCTCGAAATGAAAACGGTTATGATTATGAGGTTGTAGAAGATCATGACGTTGACCTCCATGTCATCATCCCAACAGAGGAGGTTTCCGATACGACTAAGCGACTCGCTCGCCTTCTCAATCAAGACATAAGTCAGATCAAATATGTACCTTATGAACTGCAAGAGTGGCAACAGCCGATCCCGCGAGTTGAAGTGGATGAAGAGTGGGAGATTGTTACATCTCAGAATGATCCAACTCCAGGTAAAAAGCAAATCTTCCTGGAATCAATGGGAGGTTTCGGAACTGGAGCACATGCTACAACCCGTGATTGCTTGCGGATTTTGCTGCAAAAGGATTTCACTTCACAAACCGTCATGGATATCGGTACAGGTTCTGGGATCCTGAGCATCGCAGCAGCGAGGAAGAACGCTGAAAAAATTATTGCTATTGACATTCAGCCAAGCGAGAGAGAAGTATATGCCAATGCTGAATTAAATGGTGTGGAAGGAATCGAAGTACAACAAAAAGACCTCATTAACGAAAAAATGAAAGGTTATGGAAAACCGGATTGGGTTCTTATCAATATTGGTACAGAGGAGACCATTCAAATTTTAGAACAACAGGAATTTTTCAAAAACAAAGTTGAGCATTTCCTCATATCCGGTGTTGTAAAGTGGAGTCATGGAAAAATTCTGGACTACTTTGAGGGGTATGAGTATGAAGCAGTAGAAAAGTATATAAACGAAGAGTGGATGACGATCCACTTTATGAAGAAATAGAAAACTGTGGATTAACTCCACAGTTTTTTTATATTTTGAGCTGTTAAGAGAATAGATTTCATTTTCATGGTGGATTCCCCTGTTTGTATTAACAGTAATTTTACAGCAGCTTAATGTCACAAGAGTTAAAAGAAGGAAAAAGTGCCTAGAGAGAGAATTTCACAATAATATATTTTCGTAATGAACACATAAAAGGAGGAGTTGTTTCATGAAAGCTGTCCTGTGCAATCGTTATGGTCCACCAGACGTTTTGGAAATGCATGAATTGGAAAAGCCAACTCTACAGGATAACGAAGTGCTGATCAGAGTATATGCCACCACGGTCAGTTCAGGAGATTCGAGAATCCGGAACGGTAGTCGCAAGTCATTACCTTTATGGCCGATCTCTAAAATGGCGCTCGGTATCCGAAGACCTAGAAAGAACATACTTGGAATGGATTTCTCCGGTCAAATTGAAGAGGTGGGGAAGGACGTCACACAGTTCCGCCAGGGTGATCAGGTTTATGGATTCTGTGGAAAAGGGACCTATGCAGAGTATATCAGTGTAAGAGAAGCTGGCTCACTTTCATTGAAACCTCCAAACATGTCATACGAAGAAGCAGCGTCCGTTCCATTCGGAGCCGTGTCTGCACTCGATTTCCTTCGAAAAGGCAAGATTCAAGCAGGTCAGAAGGTCTTGATTTATGGGGCATCTGGCAGTGTAGGGACATACGCTATTCAATTGGCGAAACATTTTGGAGCAGAGGTTACAGGAGTATGTAGTACCAAGAATGTTGATCTTGTGAAATCATTAGGGGCAGATTATGTCATCGATTATAAAAAGGAAGACTACACGAAGAACGGTGAAAGATACGATCTGATATTTGATACGTTGGGGAAAACACCTTTTGCCAAAAGCAAATACTCATTGAAAGAGAACGGTTTGTACGTTACAGCTGTAGTCAACTATCGAGAAGTGGCACAAATCCTCATCACATCTAAATTCGGTAAGAAAAAAATCATCAGTGGAATTGCCGGATCAGATCCTAAGGACCTCAACTATCTGAAAGAACTTATTGAAGAAAAGAAAATCAAAGCAGTAATCGACAGAAAGTACACGAAAGAACAAATTGCGGAGGCACATCGTTACGTAGATGAAGGACATAAAATAGGTAATGTGGTTATCAATTGGGAAGCGAAGATGGATGAGCATTAAAAGACCAACACTTTCTTCTATTATAACAAGTCAATGCAAAGAACAATGTTGGTGAAATAGTATACATGGTTGAAATGCAGGTTAATATGTAAAATATTTGAAACCTTCACCCTTTTCATACGTAAGTATGATTAACAATACATAGAAGGTGGGGGTTTCATGCAATTTTTATATGTCACAGCATCAATCCTGGGGAACGCAGGTGTTGCTTGGTTATTTTCTTGGATAGTAGGTTGGAACTACATGGAAACCATTTTTCTAAGCGGCTTGCTCGTATTTGGAGTGGTTTGGATGATCCTTTTGAATCACAATCAATCTACAAATATACTGAATGCAACAATCAAAGGGACAACGGGGGTAAGTGCTGGTGTGTCGAAACCATTTACCGTAACGCTCAATTCTTTTATGATTGGCACCATCGTCTATCTGGTCACAAGTGGCGTGGCGACATTCATCTATTATTTACCTTACTTTACCGCATAAAAAATAGCGCTCTTACTGAGCGCTATTTTAACTTAATAACGTTTCATTAGATACGGGTACGAATAGGCAACTCCAAGAGCATATAATAAGACCGCGAAATAGGCTGGTGCTAGGTGGTACTGATCCACATAACCGATATGATAATGAATACCAATTCCAGCAGTGAACCCAGGTATACCTCCAAGTGTCAACGTCCACCAGATCCATTTCTCACTTTCACGATATCCCCACATCGCAATCAGTGCGATCAATATGCCCGCCGATATCAAAGCTCCGCCAAAACCAGCGCGATCATGAGCAATCAATGATATGAACAGTTGATTATGATCATGGATGTGTTCAGGCTGAAGTTCAAGAAAACCAAGATCTTCTTTAACGAACACGTCCGTCATACCGATGTAGGAAATAACAATTCCGGCTGTTAAGAAAGCCCCTCCAAGGATGATGAACATCGTTTGTCCGAATTGACTTTTCCTCCAGGCTAAGGTATTACGAGTATTGCTTCCTTTACTCCCCAGGGGCATGTTCCGGGTTTTGATGAAGCCATATAGGAAGAACGGCAGAATGAGCCCATTATATAATAGATGAATGGGATCCAAATATCCGAAACCGATGAAATAAAAGAAGTTCAAAAATCCGAGCGTCGCTGCTATGTAAAACACTTTTCTTGCCCAATGCGATCCGTTCCGAATGCCATGATAAGCGAGCATCATATACAAGAAACCAGCTGAAATCATGACACCCGCAAGACTGATGCGATCATGAGACATGAATTTGAATAGATGTTCACTGAAATGCTGGATTTCTTGTTTTGTCATACCTAGAAATCGCTCATCTGGCGCAAGAAGCACATCTGTCAAACCGACAAAACAGGCAATGATACCGGCGATGAAGACCCCTAATCCCATGAGAAAGCTTGCCAACCAACCAGGCTGATTCGGTTGTTTCTGTTTCTCTTCGTATGTTAAAGCTTCATTGATTCGTTTAGGCAGTCCTGGACCGGAAAACACGAACCCACTATGTATTTGAACCAAGTCCGCTCCAGCTTCCAATAAGCTTAACGCATCCTCAGGTTCGTGGATTCCACCTGAAACAATAATCGGCTTTTCATAGGATAGTAGTTGTTGAATCCTTTCAATATGATGTTCCCGTTCAAGGGGGCCTATGTGAAGGGATTGTTGATCCTTCTTGCCTTCTGGAATGTAAAATCCATCAATCCGCTCGATGATATGATCAATCTCCTGATGTTTTTCTATATTTACTAGTACCGGTTTACCTACAGCTTCTTTTATCTCTGCTAGTAATGCAGGATCGCATGCTGTGTCTAGCACAAACCAATCAGCATATTGTCTCAGCGTATGTATGATTTTCAGCGTTTCTTGAAGAGAGGATTCTCCAACCCGTATTAGTACAGGTACCTTTATGTCTGTATTGGACAACACTTCCTCAACATGTGTCAGACCCCTGTTTTCTTGTAGGTGACTGTATTCTATCGAGTTGTTTTGCTGGTGCAGTTTGATTTTCGGTTCCTTAACAGGGTTAGATGTGACAGGACCGATTTCGATGTAACCGAAACCAAGATTTGAAAGCGCTGAAATTCCTTGGAGCTTAGGGTCAACCTGGCCACTGAGACCAACAGGGCTGGCCACTTCTACTCCACATACATTTTTACGGATGGCAGGTGAGGAAGCCATATGACCGAAAAATTCGATGATCCGATATCCATAAGGAATCGAAACAAGGGTGTTCATCATTTGAAGAGTAACAGAACGGGCTTTAGCAGGTTTCAATTTGAATAACAAAGGTTTAAAAAATGTGTGATAAGACCAATCTGGCATAACGTTTCTCTCCTTCTTTTTCCATTGTAAAAGATTCATGAACTTACATGAAGGAATTTTTTGCATAGGAAGGGAAGAATAAGGGCGAAGGAGGCATCAACATGAACGTACGAATTGATTTTACATATCGAACGCCTAAGGGTTTACAATCCCTTTTCCAATCAGAAGAGATGTCCGCGGACAATGCGGTAAAAATGGCGGAAGACCTAGAACGGACAGGAAGAGTGAAAAACTTATCGTTCATCGACTCTCAAGATTCCACCTGGTCATTAAAGGAATTGAAAGAATTTTTAAAAGGGATCGAAACCGAACCGCACAATATTATAGTATATTTTGATGGAGGTTATGAGTTAGAATCAAGGCGTTCGGGTTTAGGATGTGTAATTTACTATGACCAGAGTGGAAAGTCATATCGGCTACGGAAGAATGCTATGGTCGATGAGCTCCAATCCAATAACGAGGCAGAATATGCTGCGCTCCATCTAGCTCTGAAAGAACTTGAAACATTAGGTGTCCACCATTTGCCCGTTCAAATCGTTGGGGACTCACAAGTGGTCATTAATCAATTGAATGGAGAATGGGCCTGCTTTGAGGAAGAGTTGTCCAAATGGGCAGATCGCATTGACCAAAAAATGAAACACCTTGGGCTTCAACCTGAATATGAACTCCTCTCACGTAAAAAGAACCAGGAAGCGGATAAACTGGCTACACAAGCTCTGAATGGGGTAGAGATTTTGAGCACCATAGAAATGTAATCTATGGAAGGAAATGGAGAGTGATGAATGGAAGTTGTAGTCAGGTTCATGTAAGGAGGAGTTCAAGTGAATGTATACGTAGGGGAAAATGTACTGCAGGTTAAAAGAGCGTCAATGGAAGATATGAATACAGTATTAAAACTGTTGGTTAACGCAGCAGAATGGATACAGACGAAAGAGACGACCCAATGGGACTATTACTTGAATGACTTGGAAGGTAGTACGCAAGAAGTAAAGGACTCTATACAAAATGGGAGTACGTTCCTTTTTTATAAAAATGAACAACCGATCGCCACCGTCACATTGGAATCCACACCGAGTGAATGGGACATCGATATGTGGGAAGATGAAGTTGATGATCCTGTCGTTTACTTACATAGAGTGGTTGTAGACCGGGAGTATGCAGGGAACGGTTTAGGAAACCAGATCCTCGATTGGTCAGAGAATTTTGTCAGGGAGAAGGGCATGGAAAAGATGCGTTTCGACTGTTTAGCTAGCAATGAGAGATTAAATGCATATTATCAGAAACGGTATCCATTAAAGGAAATCAAAAATAAATACGGTGAGCATTGTAAATATGAGGTGAAATTGTAGGGGTGGGGACAGCGAATGGAAAAAGAGCTTGAGAAAGTGAGAAAAAGAACGGAGAAACGATTAGAGCAATACAGACGGAGAGGTTCTGCCTCCAGACCAATCAACAGTGCGTTGGATCATCTGGGGCGCATTGAAGGATATCCGACCAAAAATGTTGGTCGAATCAACATGAAAGGTCTACCTAAACCAATCCGCGTCATCGGTTACATTTGGTTCGGATTCATCGGATTAATGATCATCTCTTTAATTTATGTGAATGTCCGGGATTGGTTGTTATAGATATTTGATAGATAGGGGTGGACAAGAACAGCTTTCTATCCTTCAAAACAGCAAAATCCTAAAATGGAGGATAGAAAGAGGCGTTTTCTATCCTCGAAAACAGCTAAATCCCAAAATGGAGGATAGAAAGAGGTGCTTTCTATCCTCGAAAACGGTAAAATCCCAAAATGAAGGATATAAAGAGGCGTTTTCTATCCTCGAAAACGGCAAAATCCCAAAATGAAGGATAGAACGCAACTCCTCATCCATAAAAAGGTAAAAGCTCAGCGAGCCAATCCTCTGAGCTTTCTTTCATTTATTGTCCGAATCGGTTCAACTTTTCATAGAATTCTTTTAAGAACTGGAAGAATATCTTCTCGGATGGGGCGAGTTCACGGTTTTGCGGGATGATGATGCCGACGGTTCTTTTTACATTCGGTTCGATGACTTCAACCGCAACAGTATCTCGATCCTGTCGCTCATGTAGTGTGATTTCGGGAAGTAAGCTCACGCCAAGTCCAGCAGATACCATCCCTTTGATCGTGTCCACATCTTCTCCCTCAAACGCAATTCGTGGGTTGAAGCCGACCTGCTGACAGGCCCTCATCACTAATTCCCTCAATACATATCCTTGCCGGAACAAAACAAACGGATCATGCTTTAATTGGCTAAGTCTTAAATGAAGTTCTCCAGCTAATGGATGCTGGTCCGGTAGTAGGGCCATAATTTTCTCGGTAAAAAAGATATGCCCTTTCACATCATCCTGCTTTCCTGGAACAGGGGAGACGAAGGCAAGATCGATGTGCCCCTGGATGACGGCGGTCGTCAACTCGCTTACTGTTCCCTGACGGAGCTGGAAGCCGATTTGTGGATGTTCTTTCCGAAAGGCAGATATGACCGATGGCAATGTCTTGGCAGCTAGGCTGTTTGGAAATCCAAGCCGAATCGTCCCTGTTTCAGGGTTCAGGAACTCGTATACTTCTTGTTTCGCTTTCTCAATCTCCAATACCGCCAATTGTGCACGCTCCAAAAATACTCTCCCAACTGGTGTCAGGCGGATGTTACGCCCCTCACGGAAAAAGAGTTTCACCCCGAGTTCTTCTTCCAGGTTTGCGATTTGTCGGCTGACTGCGGATTGTGCAACGTGCAATTCCGCTGCCGCATCACTAACGTGCTCCATTTCTGCAACTTTTATAAAATATCTGATCTGTCTCAGTTCCATTATATCAACCCTTGTAAGCGCTTAATCTCAAAATGAGATCAATTCAATCTAATTTATATATTGAAAGCATAACAGAAAACCCATAACATTTAAACTAACCTTTTGTCAGAAACTTTCGAACGATTAGAGGAGTACTCCTTCAAGTTTAGGGGGTATTCCCTTTTTAAAAAATATAAGCGCTATGGGGTGATAGGATGATTCGAACAGGACTACCAGAGAAACAAGGTTTATACGATCCCAAATATGAAAGTGACGCTTGTGGTATCGGGTTCGTTGCGCAAGTCGACGGAACCTCGACCCATAAAACCATACAAGATGCATTGACGATCCTATGCCGACTGGAACATAGAGGCGGGCAAGGAGCCGACCCGGACTCCGGAGACGGAGCAGGCATCATGATCCAAATGCCGGATCAACTTTTTCGTAAAACATGGAATGAAACCCTCCCGAAACAAGGTGAATATGCAGTAGGGATGGTTTTTTTACCTCAAAATGAGTCTTTACGACAACAGATCGAAGCAACGATTGAGCGTACAGTGAATGAAGAGGGACACCACTTCATCGGCTGGAGAACGGTCCCTGTTGATGAAACAATCGTCACCTCATCAGCGAAAGAAACGATGCCATTCATCCGACAAATGTTCATTCGTAAACCGGATGACATTTTTTCGACCGAGAGGTTCAATCAATCTTTGTATTTGATTCGACGAGTGATTGAAAAGCGAGTCATGGATATGGACAATATCGGGAAAGGTCCTTTTTACATTGCGAGCTTATCTCCGGATGCCATCGTATATAAAGGAATGCTTACCTCGTATCAGCTGGATCAGTTTTATTTAGATTTAGCGAATCCAGTGACGACATCCATGTTCGGAATGGTTCACTCCCGTTACAGTACGAATACGTTTCCATCCTGGGAACGCGCTCATCCGAACCGAATGCTGATGCACAATGGAGAGATCAATACGATCACAGGTAATGTCAATTGGATGAAAACTCGTGAGACTGCAGCAGTATCTACGGTGTACGGGAAGCGTCATGAAGACTTGCTGCCTGTTGTGTCTGAAGATTCCAGCGATTCTGGAATGCTCGATCAGACCTTCGAGTATCTTGTCATGAATGGTCGCTCGTTGGCGCACACCGCCATGTTGATGGTTCCGGAAGCGTGGGATTTCAATGATCAGATGACGGATCCGGAAAGGGCATGTTTTGAATATATGAGTTGTATTATGGAGCCCTGGGATGGACCGACTGCCCTTGCGTATACGAATGGAAAGCAGATCGGTGCTTCTATCGACCGAAATGGATTGCGACCGGCACGCTACTACTTGACCGATGATAATACCATCATCTTTTCTTCAGAAGTAGGTGTATTAGACGTTGCGCCTGAAAAAGTCGTGAAAAAAGGTCGTTTAGCTCCTGGAGAAATGATTCTGGTTGACCTAGAGAAAAACGAAGTGCTTTTAAATGAAGATATTAAGCGTGAAATTGCAACACAATATCCTTATCGCCAATGGCTGAATGAATCATTAGTCAGTTTACACGCACGTAATGATGGTCCACGCTTTGAACAGATGATTGATGGCGAGCTCTTGACCTACCAGCTTGCGCACGGATATACGAACGAAGAGATCATGAAGAACATTTTGCCGATGGTGAACGAGAAGAAGGATCCGATCGGGTCAATGGGGAATGACACACCTTTAGCCGTGCTATCGGACCGTCCACAGCTATTGTTCAATTATTTCAAACAACTGTTTGCTCAAGTGACGAATCCACCAATTGATGCCATCCGTGAAAAAGCGATTACTTCAACAACATCTTACATTGGCGCAAAAGCAAACGTGTTGGATGAAGGGCCGCAGCACTGTAAAAGAATTCGTTTGTATACACCCATTTTGAAAAAGGAGGAGTTCGAAGAGATCATTCACAATGGTCGGAATGATTTCCGGTCAACGAGAATCTCGACGTGCTTCACGGGTGCCAGTTCAACGATGGAATCAGCGCTGGAACAAGTCTTTAAACAAGTTGAAATGGCGATACGTCAAGGTGTTTCCTTAATCGTTTTATCCGACCGAAAAATGGATGAGAAACGTGTTCCCATTCCATCGTTACTAATGGTAAGTGGACTCCACCACTATTTAGTGGAAAAAGGTTTACGTACAAAAGCAAGCATCATTATGGAAACGGCAGAAGCAAGAGATGTTCATCAATTTTCGGTGTTGATCGGTTTTGGTGCCGATATGGTCTATCCATACCTAGCATATCGAACGATCCAAAGCTTGATTGAACAGGAGCATGTGACCGATTACGACTATACGGAAGCGGTTGATCGTTTCAGAGACGCTGCCACTTCAGGAATTGTGAAAGTCATGTCCAAGATGGGAATTTCCACGATTCAAAGTTATCGTGGAGCACAGACATTCGAAGCAATCGGAATTTCTGAATCCGTGATCTCAAAATACTTTAAAGGGACTTCTTCTAAGTTGGGCGGAATCGATCTCACTACGATTGCTGATGAATCGATCAAACGTCACCATATTGCTTACTTCTCTTTGAATCCAACACTCGAAGCAGGCGGAGATATGCAATGGAGAAGTACGGGAGAACATCACTCTTTCAATCCGAAAACCATTCATACACTCCAGCATGCTTGTCGTACGAACGATAAAGATTTATATAAAAAGTTTTCCGAGCTCGTTAACACGGAGAAAGTGACCTATTTGAGAGATCTGTTCGATTTTAATACAGAAAATGTTCAACCGATACCGATAGAAGAAGTTGAACCTGTCGAGGAAATCTTTAAACGTTTTAAGACAGGAGCAATGTCTTACGGTTCATTGAGTAAGGAAGCACATGAAATCCTTGCTGTTGCCATGAACCGGATCGGCGGTAAAAGTAATAGTGGGGAAGGCGGGGAAGACCCGGATCGTTTTATTCCTGAGGCTAACGGAGACAGCCGAAAGAGTGCGATCAAACAGGTGGCTTCTGGACGTTTCGGCGTGAATAGCCATTACCTTTCTAGCGCTGAAGAAATCCAGATTAAAATGGCACAAGGGGCAAAGCCTGGTGAAGGTGGGCATCTTCCAGGTAAAAAGGTACACCCGTGGATTGCAGAGGTTCGAGGATCAACACCTGGCGTCGGTTTAATTTCGCCTCCACCTCATCATGACATTTATTCCATTGAGGACCTGGCCCAGCTGATTTATGACTTGAAGCACGCGAACCCAAAAGCACGTATCAGTGTCAAATTGGTTGCCAAGACAGGTGTAGGCACGATAGCAGCCGGAGTGGCAAAAGGGAAAGCAGATGTCATATTGATCAGTGGTTATGAAGGCGGTACAGGGGCATCTCCAAAAACGAGCATCCGTCATGCTGGTTTACCATGGGAGCTCGGTTTAGCAGAAGCCCATCAAACATTGATCCTGAATAATTTACGAGATAAAGTGGTTGTCGAAACCGATGGGAAGTTGATGACGGGTGCAGATGTGGTGAAAGCAGCGATGTTTGGTGCAGAAGAGTATGGTTTTTCAACTGCTCCGCTCGTCGTTCTCGGATGTATCCTGATGCGCGCATGTCATTTGGATACATGTCCGGTCGGAATTGCAACTCAAAACCCTGAACTACGGAAGAAGTTCATCGGTCAAGCGGAACATGTCGTCAATTATATGCGCTTCATTGCAGAAGAAATCCGTGAAATAATGGCACAGCTCGGAGTCAGAACGCTCGATGAATTGATTGGTAGAACAGAACTACTCAAGGTGAATGATAAAGCATTGGAACATCCGAAAGCCCAGTATCTGAATTTCAAACCGTTGCTGTTGCAAACGGACCATACTTGGAAAACGAAAAAGAGACCTTACCGCACTGAATACAACGAGAACCACTTGGATGAGGCACACCTCATTCCGAAAGTGGAGCAAAGCATATTCAACCATAAGCCGGTATTTGTCACATTACCGATCCGGAATACGGACCGCGCTGTAGGTACGAGACTCGGTTATGCTGTGACCGAAAAACATGGTGCGAAGGGCTTGCCAGAGGATACGCTCAATCTTACCTTTGAAGGTTCTGCGGGGCAAAGTTTTGCCGCATTTGTACCGAAGGGAATCACATTAAAAGTCATCGGCGATGCAAATGACTACGTAGGAAAAGGGTTATCTGGAGGTAAAATCATCATCGCACCTCCTCGTGCGAGCACGTTCCAACAAATGGAGGAAGTCGTGATCGGAAATGTCGCCTTATTTGGGGCAACATCTGGTCAGGTATACATCAATGGGGCAGCTGGTGAGCGCTTTGCCGTCCGGAACAGCGGTGCTCATGCTGTCGTTGAAGGCTTAGGTGATAATGGGTGTGAATATATGACTGGAGGGAGAGTCATCGTCCTCGGCTCCATTGGTAAGAACTTTGCAGCCGGAATGTCAGGAGGCATTTCGTATATTTGGACGAATGATTGGAAATCTGTAAAAGACCGATGTAATCGAGAGATGGTCCTTTTTGAAGACCTGGAGGATTTTGAAGAGATCCAATATATCAAACAAATGCTTCATAAGCATGTCCAATATACTGGAAGTCCCCGGGCAAGGTACATTCTCAACCATTGGGAGGAAGCTGTGAGCCAATTTGTCAAGATCATCCCTGAGGAGTATAAACGGAAACTCCAACAAGATGATGACCAGAGAAAGAAAGCTTCGAATGGCACAGAAACATTGACCAAATAAGGAGGGAGCTCATCATGGGTAATCCAAAGGGATTTTTAGAATATGCTCGGAAAGACAATGAAGAGCGAAATCCGAAGAAGAGGATCAATGATTGGAATGAATATACAGAACGTCATGACGAGAAAGAGTTGAAACAACAAGGTGCCAGATGTATGGATTGCGGAACCCCTTTCTGCCATACAGGTATGGAGTGGGGAAGATCATCCATCGGCTGTCCAATCAACAATCTGATCCCTGAGTGGAACGAGCTAGTCCATCAAGGGAAATGGAAGCAAGCTTTAGATCGCCTCGAGTTGACGAACAATTTTCCTGAATTCACAGGGCGTGTGTGTCCCGCTCCGTGTGAAGGATCCTGCGTACTCGGCATCAACGATGATCCTGTGACGATCAAATCAATTGAGAACGAAATTATTGAGCGCGGGTTTGAAAACGGATGGATCCTACCTGAACCACCTTCGTCCCGTACAGGAAAACGAGTCGCCATTGTTGGTTCAGGTCCTGCAGGATTGACAGCTGCAGACGAACTGAATAAAGCCGGACATCTAGTGACGATCTTTGAAAGGGAAGATCGTCCTGGTGGTCTTCTCATGTACGGGATCCCGAATATGAAATTGGAAAAGAAAACGATTGAAAGACGAATTGAACTCCTTGAAAAAGAAGGCATCGAGTTCAAGGTGAACACGGAAATCGGAGTGGATGTCAGCCGGGAAGAGTTACAAAATGAATATGACGCTGTCGTCATTTGCACAGGTGCTCAACAACCACGTGATATCCCAATAGAAGAACGTAACAGCGAAGGCATCCATTTTGCTATGGAGTATCTGACAGAATCGACGAAATCATTGAATTCAAAAAACGAGCCGAGCATATCAGCAGAAGGAAAAGACGTCATCGTTATCGGTGGCGGAGATACGGGAGCAGACTGCGTTGCGACAGCATTGCGTCAAAAATGTAAAAGCGTTGTCCAATTCGGCAAGCATCCTGAGCTTCCGAAGGAGCGTACTGGAGATAATCCTTGGCCACATACACCGATGACCTTTTCGTTGGAATATGCGTATGAAGAAGCATATAAGCAGTTTAAGAAAGACCCACGTGAATATGAAATCTTGACCCAATCGTTCAAAGGGGGAGCAGACGGGAAAGTATCATCGTTACGGACGATGCAAGTCAAGAAGGAAAACAAGAACGGTGAACTGGTGACGGTTGAAATTCCAGGTACTGAAAAAGACTGGAACGCACAGCTAGTATTGATTGCAATCGGTTTTACAGGACCGGAAAAAGAAATCTTAGAGCATTTTAACTTGAAGGTAACGGAACGTGGGCTCGTCTGGACGGAGAAAGCAACCTACAAGACGAATGTTGAAGGAGTATTTGCAGCGGGCGATGCAAGAAGAGGTCAAAGTCTTGTCGTTTGGGCAATTCGTGAAGGGCGAGAAGCCGCGAAGGAAGTACACGACTATCTAATGAGTTCAAAGTTGTCAGCTATTTCCGTTTGATGGGATGATAAAACATTTGTTCTAAGGGCACCCTGTTGATATGACCACCTAATTTTTAAGGAGGTGCCCATCCCATGGGTAGAGGTAAAAACTTTGAACATAAACGTCAAGGAACCATTAATCGACCACCGAAAGGATCGAAAATTGCTCGCGAAGAATTCGCAAGAGATGAACCCATCGATTTACAAAAACAAGAAGATGAAAAAAACGAACGATAACTTGGAGCTGAGCCATATTGGTTCAGCTTCTTTCGTTTCTTCTGTTGTTTGCAGGATTCTAGATCAGGGAAAAGAAGAGTATATTTTGTGTAGTACATTTGAGGGGAGAGAGCGAAATGTCTGTTATGAATCATCAAACAACCGTGCTCTTACAGCAGTATAAACAAATTAGAGGTTTCTCCAAGAAAATCGTGTCTCCATTGGAAATTGAAGATTACGTCATCCAGGCGATTCCAGATGTGAGTCCGCCTAAGTGGCATCTTGCACACACGACCTGGTTTTTCGAGACCTTCATCCTTGTCCCATATTTAGAGGGTTTTAAAAGGTTCAATGATACATATGATTACTTGTTCAATTCCTATTATGAGACCCACGGGAGGCCATACCCAAGACATGCGAGAGGTTTATTGGCACGACCTTCCGTGAATGAGATCTTCCAATACCGTGATTATGTCGATGAACAGATGACCAGCCTGCTTGAACGATGTGATGCTGAAACCTATGATCAAATTCAACCACTGCTTGAAATTGGAATGCAGCATGAACAACAGCATCAAGAGTTACTCGTTACAGACATCAAGTATAATTTCTCCATCAATCCTTTGAAGCCAGTCTATCAACATCCTGTGTCCACTGTGAAAACGGCTGTGCCGACACTGGAATGGGTTCGCTTTGATGAGGGGATTGTAGAAACAGGGCACTCTGATGATGGATTTTCATTTGACAACGAGCGACCAATCCATAAATCCTGGCTCGACCGCTTCGCCCTGGCGAACAGGCCCGTTACAAATGGCGAGTACATTTCTTTTATGGAAAATGGAGGCTATGAAAAGCCTGAATATTGGCTATCTGAAGGATGGTCGATCGTAAAAGAGGAACAGTGGAAGGCTCCGTTGTATTGGGAGCAAAAAGATGGGGAATGGTATTCATTCACCCTATCAGGCGTGCAAAAGGTTGTTGAAGACGAACTTGTTACACATATCAGCTTTTATGAAGCAGATGCTTTTGCAAGATGGGCAGGGTACAGGCTTCCGACCGAAATGGAATGGGAGCATGCTATGAAGAATCAAAGAATTGAAGGGAATTTTGCCGATCAAGGTCATTATCATCCGACAGCAGAATATAGCGAAGAAAATAATCAGATGATGAAGACGTTCGGTGATGTGTGGGAATGGACATCCAGCCCATATGTTCCGTATCCGAAGTCCAAACCCTTAGAAGGGACATTAGGAGAATATAATGCAAAATTCATGTGTAATCAGATGGTATTAAGAGGAGGTTCTTGCGCAACTCATTCCACTCATATGAGACTGACCTATCGGAACTTCTTCCATCCGGATAAAAGATGGCAATTCAGTGGTCTGCGGTTAGCAAAAGATCTTTGATTTACAAAAGGGGTTGATTCAAAATGGATTCAGCCCCTTTTTCCAGTTCTATGGACAAGACACCATACCGATTTCCTTTCACTTGAATCTAATAGGTATATGAGCAAAGTGATTTGAGTGTAAAGGAGATTAAAGATGTCAGATCTACATTGGTTCCCCTCTCAAATGGTGAATTCAAACGTTTTACGACGGGAAGTACCATATGGTGTTGATTTGATCAACGCCAGAAAGATGTGGGATCTTGGATATAAAGGAAAAGGAGTTACCGTAGCGGTGTTGGATACGGGATGTCAGCCGGATCATCCGGATCTTCAAGGTAGAATCATCGGCGGTCGTAACTTTACTTCCGATCATGGTGGTGATCCGACGGATTATTCCGACAACCATTTCCATGGTACCCATGTAGCTGGAACAATTGCAGCCAACTTCAACGGTTACGGGGTCGCAGGTGTTGCACCAGAAGCCCAATTATTGATCTTAAAAGTCATTCCAGCTAGCGGAGCAAGCTCTTACGAGAATTTGATACGAGGTGTCCATTATGCCATCAATTGGAGGGGACCGAATCGGGAAAGAGTACGGGTCATTTCCATGTCGCTCGGTGGACCAGCTGATGATCCTAGACTCCACGCAGCTGTCAAAAGGGCAGTTACAAAAAATATTTTGGTCGTATGTGCTGCAGGAAATCTAGGGGATGGACGGGCTTATTCTTTTGAACGAACATATCCAGGGTATTACCCTGAAGTCGTTTGCGTTGGAGCAATAGATGAGAAATTGAATCCAGCCGGTTTTACCAACACAAATGATGAAATTGATTTAGTAGCTCCAGGAGTGAACATTACATCAACCTACATTAACAGTAAATATGCTAGATCATCTGGTACATCTATGGCAACACCTCATGTAGCCGGTGCAGCCGCATTACTGATTCAAGGTTATGAATCGCAATTAAAAAGAAGATTGAGCGAAAGAGAAATTTACAATCTCCTGATGAACAACACCCAAAGGTTGGATTTTGACCGCGTTTCCGTCGGGAGAGGCGTTTTGGATTTGTCCAAAGGTATTCAATCGAGAAGAAGCAGTTAAAAAAATGACCCCAGATGAAAACCATTTCTCTAGGGTTTTTTTATTTCAGGTTTTATAAATTACTTTTCATCTACTTTACACGAAGAATGCTTGTATAAAAAAATACCTATTACAACCATCTTGAGCTTTGTTGGAAGGGATTAATCTTATGATTGTCGAAAGGAAGTGAAGGAAAAAAGACAGTGCAAATGGACTCATAACAAGAGATATTCTTTATGGAAAGTGAGCGGATACATGCATGAATCGATTATCTCCTATAGAAATAGCGCAAAAATTGATCCATAAACATTTTCCAGAATGCCAGTGTGCTTTACTAGCTGGAAGTGTCGTCCGAGGTGAAGCAACACCTTCATCAGATCTGGACGTGGTCATTTTGGACGACAGCATTCCCAACTCATACCGCCGCTCATTCTTATTTCAAGGTTGGCCAGTTGAAGTATTCGTACATAATCTGTCCTCCTATAAACAGTTTTTTCAAAAGGATTGTGAAAGAGGTACACCTTCCATGCCAAGGATGGTGGCCGAGGGAGTTATCCTTAAGGATACAGGCATCATACAACCTATAAAGGTGGAAGCGAAAGCGCTTCTAGAAAAAGGACCGACACCTTGGAGTCAAGAAACGATCAACATGAAGAGGTATTTTATTACGGATCTGATCGATGATTTGTTAGGTTGTCCATATCGATTTGAACAATTATTTATCGTCAACACGTTGGCGGATCGGCTACAAGAATTTGTACTTTGGACCAATGGGAGATGGATCGGCAGCTCCAAATGGTCATACCGGGCTTTGAAGCAGTATGATTCAGCCTTTACGAATACGTTCATGGAAGCGTTTGAACACTACTACAAAAAGAATGACTACAGCAAGATCATTCACCTCGCAGATTCCATTCTTGAGCCACATGGTGGAAGGTTTTTCGAAGGATTCCAACTAGGGAAAAGTGAGAAGAAACAGGAGGGGTGAACGGATGAGTCAAAAGATCGGCATTGCAGTCATACATGGAGCCGGTATTCAGAAAGAAGATTTTGCTGAAATCCTCATTACACGCTTGAAAGATGAACTGATCGAAGAAGCGAACAAGGATAAGTATGACCTTTGTATTGATGACTTTGCTTTTATACCCATCTATTGGGCGACCATATTCAATGACCGTGAAAAAGAGTTGTGGGAATCCCTTAATAATGGAGGACAACTTGATTTCAGTACATTACGTAAATTCATCATTGAATTTTTAGGTGATGCCATCGCATATCAACCGACCAGTGATCAATTCCAAAACTATGAACGCGTACATGAAGTATATTTTCATGCATTGAAGCGTTTGAATGAACAGGTAGGAGATCAAGCACCACTAGTCGTAATCGGTCACAGTCTAGGGACGGTCATTACAAGTAACTTCTTCTATGACCTCCAGAAAGACAAAGAACAGTTACCCTATGTACGCAAGTGGCTTCGAGATGCAACACCTCTCATGAAAGGAGAAACACTATCAGCCTTCATATCTCTTGGCTCTCCTCTTGCTTTATGGAGTTTGCGTTATTTTGATTTCAACAAACCTATCCAAGTTCCATCCAAGCAGTTCCGCATATCTTATCCAAATGCACATGGTGGATGGTGGAACATTTTCGATAAGGATGATGTACTCGGTTACCCTTTGAAATCACTCAATAAAGCTTATGAACAAGCGGTGGTTGAAGATCTTGAATTTAATACGGGAAATCTATTGACGAGCTGGACCCCGTTATCACACTTTCAGTACGTAAAAGACGGCAACACGGTCCGATTTATTGTGGACCGACTTCTAGAATTACATCGGTCCGTTCAATAGAGAGGTGTAAGCAAATCGCTTACACCTTTTACGAATTTCCAATATAATTGCGATATATCCACTAAAGGAGTGATCCATGTTGATTACGAAAATCCAAGACACAGTACAATTACATAACGGAGTTGAAATGCCGCGATTAGGATTCGGTGTATTTAAGGTTGAGGAAGGCTCTGAAGTCATTGATTCTGTAAAAACGGCTTTAGAAGTAGGATACCGCAGCATTGATACAGCTGCCATTTATAAAAACGAAGAAGGTGTAGGTCAAGCGATCAAGGATGCGAATGTTCCTCGTGGAGATCTGTTCATCACGACAAAAGTATGGAACAGCGATCAAGGGTATGAAAGTACGTTGAAAGCGTTTGATGAAAGCCTTGAAAAATTAGGACTTGAATATGTTGATCTCTATTTGATTCATTGGCCTGTGGAAGGTAAGTATAAGGATACATGGAAAGCGATGGAGAAACTTTATGAAGAAGGCCGTGCGAAAGCGATTGGTGTCTGTAACTTCAACGTGCATCACTTAGAGGATCTGATTAAAGATGCGAACATCAAGCCAATGGTCAATCAGATTGAATTTCACCCGAAATTAACTCAAGAAGACGTTCGCACATACTGTGATAAGGAAAACATCCTAGTTGAAGCATGGTCTCCGCTCATGCATGGAAAATTGCTCGATCATCCTACCTTAAAAGAAATCGGTGAGAAGTATGGTAAGTCACCAGCACAAGTCATCCTTCGTTGGGATTTGCAACATAACATCATTACCATCCCTAAATCCGTAAATCCATCGAGGATCCGCGAGAATTCCGAGCTGTTCGACTTTACACTTTCAGATGAAGAAATGAAAAAGATCGACCAATTGAATGAGAATGAACGGTTCGGTCCAGACCCAGATAACTTCGATTTTTAACTTTAATTAGGTTATGGTCAGCAAGCTGTTGGGAATACTTTTCTTGCAACCAATAATATGAAGAGGTGATTTTGTGATCGAAAAAGTGGAAAAAGCGGTTCAGGCACGCTGGGTGCCGTCGTTCAAGTATGAACGGAATGAGCCTGGAGCTTTTGCATCATTGGACAAGCCGATTGAAGAAGCGAAAGGGGTCATCATCACAACGGGTGGCGTTTATGTGAAAGGACAACCTCCTTTCCAGGACAATTATGGTTTAGGAGACCCTTCATACAGAGAAATACGACAAGATGTGGACTATGATCAGCTCTCCATTGCACATGAGCACTATGATCACTCGAAAGCGAATGAAGATCGCAATGTTGTGTTCCCACTAGAAATGTTAAAACACTTTAGTGAAGAGGGAATAATCGGTTCAGTAGCAGATGTCCATTATTCATTCATGGGATACGTTCCGATTCCACATCCTCTCAAAATGGTGACTGCGAAAGAAGTAGCTGAAAAATTACAGCTTCAACAAGTAGATTTTGCTATTCTTGTACCCTCCTGACCAATCTGTCAACAGACGGCCGGTCTGGTCGCACGTACAATTGAGGAACATGATATTCCGACGGTTACATTGACAATGGCAAAAGAGATCGCCGAGATCGTTCAACCTGCACGATCATTGTACTCTAGGTTTCCTTTCGGAAGCCCGCTAGGTCAACCGAAGAACATCGATCAACAGAAAGCGGTATTAAAAGCGGCTATACAACTGCTGACAGATGCAAAGGAAGCAGGGACAATCCAAGACTCAGAAATCTCATATAAAGGATAAATGTGTTAAGGCTGTCTGAAAAGGTGATACCATTTTTGGACAGCCTTTTCTTTATTTGTTAGTATTGACCACCTGGTCAAACCGGTATATACTTAATGTTGACTAGGTGGTCAATTAATCGAAGGGGGTCTCGAAATGAAGGCTATTGAGATGGATCATCTCACGAAGTACTATGGAAAACATCAAGCTGTCTCGGATCTTACATTTAGTGTAGATGAAGGAGAGGTCTATGGTTTCATCGGACCAAATGGTGCAGGAAAGAGCACAACGATTCGAACATTGTTGAATTTCATTTTTCCAACGAGTGGGTCTGCAAAGATCTTCGGGAAAGACATTGTGACTCAATCCACGGTCATCAAACAAGAAGTAGGTTATCTGCCTTCAGAAGTCCATTTTTATGAAAACATGAAAGTGAAAGAGCTCCTTCATTATTCAGCCGGATTTTATCATAATAAATCGTATAAAAAACGAATGAATGAACTGACAGAACGATTGGATCTCGACGTTCATAAAAAATTCGAGGATCTTTCATTCGGAAACCGTAAAAAAGTAGGGATTGTTCAAGCCTTATTACATGAACCACGACTCCTGATCATGGATGAACCGACGGGAGGTCTGGATCCTTTGATGCAGCACACTTTCTTCGATCTATTGATGGAAGAAAAGAAGAAAGGTGTAACCATCTTTTTTTCATCACACATATTGAGTGAAGTACAAAAGATGTGTGACCGTGTAGCCATCATTAAAGAAGGAAAATTAATTGCGAACGATACGATTGAAAATCTGACGAAAAATCAATTTAAGAAAGTGACCATCCTCCTTTCAGAAGGTCAAACCCTGAATTTGAATGTAGATGGTATCATCCAACAAGAACAACTTGGTCTCATGTTGACGATTCTGTTCAGAGGTGACATTCATGAGCTGATTAATGCATTGAGTAAAGAAGATTATAGGGACGTCGTTATAGAAGAACCCTCATTGGATGAAATTTTCATGCATTTCTACGAAACGGAGAATGGAGGGGTGGAAGTTGGTCTTTAAACAAGAATTAAAATGGAATTTCAAATCATTGTTGATCTGGTCAGTCATCCTTGGAGGCTTAGTCTTTTTGATGATGCAGATCTATCCTGACTTTGCCAAACAACAAGGTAACTTGGAAGCATTATTAGAAGCCTATCCTGAAGGAATCAAGAAAGCATTCAATATGGATCAGTTGAGTTTGGGAACGGTATTAGGATTCTATGCAATTGAAGGTTATATGCTCATCACACTGATCGGTAGCATTTATGTCGTTCTTTTGTCTGGAAATATGCTAGCGAAAGAAGAGGGAGAGAAGACGATTGAATTCCTCTTATCCAAACCGATTTCAAGAACGTCTCTCGTTACGCAAAAAATGCTCGTCATCGTAGTCAATGTCATTTTATTCAACTTGTTTGTCTCATTGATTAATTTGACGGGATTCATGATTGTTGATGATGGCACGTTTGAGTTTTACCCATTCGTGTTGATGTCAATAGCTCCGATCCTTCTTCATTTAACTTTTGCATCGATCGCATTTCTGTTATCAAGTATTTTCAGGAAAGGACGTCAAATCCTATCAATCACGGTCGGATTGGTCTTCATCACCTATTTCCTGCAGGTGATTTCAAGCGTATCGGATAAACTCGAGAACCTGAAGTATATGAGTCCGTTCGTATACGTAGATGCAGCGGATATCATTACGAATGAATCCATTAAAGGACTATACCTCGTTATCATGTTTGCTGTAATGATCATCTGTACAATCAGTACGTACTGGTATTACCGTAAAAAAGATATCGCCGTCTAAGGTGGGATGTTCCCAATGAACCGTACATTCGAGAATTTACCAGAAGAGAAAAAACATCAAATCATCAAAACGTGTATGGCAGAGTTTGCAACGAATGGATATGAAAATACTTCAACCAATAAGATTACGGAAAAAGCAAAAATCTCGAAAGGTCTGCTCTTCCATTACTTTAAAAATAAAAAAGGTTTGTATTTGTATCTTTTGAAGCAATCTGCGGATATCGTGTATGTTCAGATTTATGAACGATTGAAAGACCTACAAGAAGAGGATTTCTTCGAACGCATCAAGAAAACTGCCATCATGAAGATGGAGATCTTTTCAAGGTATCCTGATGAGTATCAATTGTTATTGAAGTCTTTCCTAGATACACCTAAAGAGCTTGAAGAGGAAATCACAGCGTTGTTTAAAGAGATTCAACACCAGTCGGTTGAGCAGAACCAAGCGCTTTTGTTTTCGTATTTGAATGAGTCCGAATTACGCGAAGGCCTAACTGTACCCTTTGTATTGGAATATGTCATGACCGTGATGGAGCAATTCAATCGTTCCATTCTTCAACAGTATAAAGGTCAGGAAGAGGCATTATTAAAACATCCCGAACCTCTATTGGAGCGGCTAAATCAGTACATCGATGTTATCAAACACGGCGTTTATCGTTAAAAATGCTATAATAGATGAAGCTAAAGGAGTGACAGCCATTTGTTGCTCCTATTTCTTTATTCTTTTGGAGGTTTAGCATGAAAGCATTTGCGAAAAATTTTCTGAATGGAATTGTAACCGTCGTTCCCATCATACTGGTCATCTATGTCGTGATTAAAGTATTTGAATTTCTCGACAACATCCTTGGACAAACATTCAGGGGTATTTTACAAGAAGATTATGTCCCAGGTCTCGGATTGCTCGCTTCAATCCTACTAATTACATTGTTAGGATGGTTATCCAAACAATATATAAGTGGAAAAGTGGTCGAACTGCTTGATAAGTGGCTGGATCGCATCCCTCTCGTGAAGAGTTTATATTCCATTATCAAAGATACACTTCAGTCATTTGCAGGAGATAAAAAGTCATTTTCTAAGGTAGCATTGGTCTATATACCTGGCACAAATATGAAAGCCATTGGATTTGTGACGTCTGAAGAAGTCGATTCGATAGCGGATCCGTTAGTCGATCATATAGCCGTATACGTACCACAAACTTTCCAGGTGGCCGGTATGACATTTCTTATTCCGAAAGAGGAAGTTGAGATTTTGGACATGAAAGCTGAAGACGCTATGAAATTTGTATTATCTGGTGGAATGAGTGTCAAAAAGTCCGAAAAGCGAAAAGAAGGGGATACACATGCTTAACCCTGTACCCGATATTCTTGATTATGATTTGAACGTGGTCTTTGTTGGTTTCAATCCGAGTATACGTTCCAGTGAAACTGGTCATAATTACGCCAATCCAAATAACCGATTTTGGAAAATCCTCTATCGTTCTGGTTTAACGGATCAATTGCATAAGCCAGAAGATGGTCGAAAATTCATAGATCTGTATGGTTATGGATTTACCAACATTGTTTCGAGACCGACGAAAGAAGCTGCAGATATAACAAAAGAGGAATATGAAGAAGGGAAGGTTCTATTAAAAGAGAAGATTCAACATTATAAGCCAAATATCGTGTGTTTCGTCGGTAAAGGGGTTTACCAACAGTATAGCGGTAGAAGGAAAGTAGATTGGGGGATCCAGGAAGAGTCCATTGTGTCTGGCGTGAGAGACTTCGTTGCTCCTTCATCAAGCGGTCTCGTAAGAATGAAATTTGAAGAGGTTGCCTCGATTTATGAACAACTTTCAACAAACTTATGAATCCATGAAAAATAATGTCGCCTCGGAGTTTACGTTCACTGTAGAACGGATACAGTATAGTAACATACTGTTGGAGGCGTATAAGATGGCTAAAGAGTCCGATCAAAAGCTAATTGAATTATGTTTGGAATGTCGAGACCTCTGTGCAGATTGGCTCAAACAGAGCAACATCCAGTCATCTGATGAACCGAGAGATGAATGCTCAAGACTGATCCTTGAATGCTATGATATATGTACTTATACCGCATTAACTTTACAAAGAGAAACCCCTTTTTCAAAAGAAGTTTGCCAACTTTGCGAATTGATTTGTGAAGCATGTGGTAATGAATGCAAATCACATCCAATCTCTTCAGAGTACAATTTGACGGAGATTTGTTACGAAGTAGCAGAACGGTGCAGGCAGAGATTATATTGACATAAGATGTGAAACAGAGCTCGACGTTGATTCGTAGGCTCTGTTTTCTTGTTTGTAGATGTATTTAGGGTGTATTTACCATAAAGAATGCGTAGTTATCATAAAGAATAAGAAATTATAGCTCAGTTTTAGAATTTATAGCTCAGATTCAGAAATTATAGCCCAAACCGATCAAATAAAAGAGGCTGATCCTAAAAAGGGCAAACATCCTCCTTTAGAATCAGCCTCTTCGTTAAGACGACTTACACTTTCACATCCACTCGATGTCCGGATGTTGGGTGTTGAACCTGTTGCTGTGCTTCTTGAAAATCTTTCAGCATGACTGTGGATTGGGCAGCTTGTTTAGCAAGATTTCCATCCAACAAATTCATATCCAAAGTATGGCGTAGCTGTTGCAGATTGCTCGCCATGAATGATGAAAGCTCCATTCCGTTCTACTACCTCCCATGCAAGACTTATCCATAATATCGGATGCGTCATCCCCATTATGAAGTGCCTTCGGCTACATCCTCAGTATGTGTGTTAGCATATTTTTTTTGTAGCCATCTTAGACGGAGATAGAGCGTGATCGCGCCACTCGTCAATCCCGAACTCAATCCGATCCAATATCCGAATGCACCAAAATCCGTGTAGTTCGCCAATACAAATCCAAGCGGTAGACCTACGACCCAGTAAGAAATCAATGCCATAATAAGTGTGATGTTGACATCTTTATAGCCTCTCAGTGCACCTTGAATTGGAGCCGCAATCGCATCTGATAGTTGGAAAAAGATCGCATAAATCAAGAAATGTGCAGTTAACTGTAAAACTGCCTGGTCTTTCGTATACAAGCCTGCGATCTGTTCATTGAACAAGAGAAGCAGGACAGCTGACAAAAGAGCAAATCCGACAGCGATGACAATTCCCATGACACTGTATTGCTTTGCATCTTTCGGTCTATGGGCACCAATTTCAAAACCGACCGCGATCGTCAAAGCCATCGAAACACTGAGGGGTGCCATATAAAGCAAGGAAGCAAAATTGATAGCAGCCTGGTGTGCTGCAATGGTGATAGTATCAAATCGACTCATCAATAACGTAACTGCTGCAAATATGCTCACTTCAAAAAAAATCGACAAACCGATTGGAACTCCGATTTTCAATATTTCTTTCCACTTCCCAAATGAAATTCTATAAAAAGTGCCGAAAATCCCATAAATTGAAAATGGTCTTATGCGATGGACAACCAATAGGACAATGAAAAAAATGAACCAGTATGTAATCGCAGATGCATATCCAGCTCCAATTCCTCCGAGTTTAGGAAAACCAAGTTTTCCGAAGATCAATAAGTAGTTAAATAAAACATTAACCGGTAATGATAGGAGGGTGATGAACATAGTGGTTCTCGTTTCACCCAATGCATCAATGAAACTTCGTAACGCGGTATACACGAATAAGGGTAAAATTCCAAAAGATAATCCGACCAAATAATGTTTTGCGATATAAGTCACTTCATCGGTAAGATCCATTCCATTCAAAATCAAATCCAGGACCAACGAACCTAAAAGAACAACGACGCCCGACAAGAAAATAGCCAGGTAAACGCCTTGTAAGACTGAAAATGATACTTGGCTTTCCTTTTTCGCACCGATCAATTGGGCAACGATAGGGGTCAAAGCCATTAAGATTCCAGTCAAGCCGGTGAAGACCGGAACCCAAAGGCTCGAACCGATTGCGACCCCGGCAAGATCATGTGCTCCAGCACGACCACTCATGACCGTATCAAAAAAGTTCATCGCCAACAGACCGACTTGTGTAATTAGAATCGGTAGGAGAATGACCATGAATTGACGTAGTTTCCCTGATAGTGTTTCTGTCTTGTACATAATAACGACCTCGGTTTCAAAAATTCACTACAACTATCCATTATACATATCCGAGCAATCTATTTCCTTTCTTTCTACTTGAAATTTATAATGGATGACAAGTGGAAAGGTGGAATGTGAGAATGAAAACAAAACAAATCCGTTTAGCAGAAAGACCAGTTGGGATGCCAAATGAAGACAATTTCAAATGGACAGAAGAGGACTTAAGAGCACCAGATACCGGTGAAGTAGTGCTGAAGTCGCTTTACATTTCTGTAGATCCTTACATGAGAGGACGTATGAATGATCAGAAATCCTATGTAGAGCCATATGGGTTGGATGAGGTCATTTCAGGAGGGGTGATTGCTCAAGTCCACCAATCGAACAGTACGGAATTAGAGGAAGGAGATTTCGTCATAGGTAATTTGGGATGGGCAACCTATCAAATCGCCCATGAAGACGCCTTAAGGAAAATCGATCCTTCCCAAGCCCCCATCACAACGCATTTAGGCGTCATCGGTATGCCTGGAATTACAGCCTATTTCGGATTATTGGATATCGGAAAGCCAGAACCTGGCGAAACAGTCGTCATTTCAGGTGCAGCTGGTGCGGTCGGAACCGTTGTTGGACAGATTGCTAAAATCGCTGGCGCTCGTGTTGTGGGTATTGCAGGTTCGGATGAGAAACTTGCTTATTTAAAAGATGAATTGAAGTTTGATGCAGTAGTGAATTATAAAACGGATGATCTATTTGAATCTTTGAAACAAGCTTGTCCAGATGGAGTAGATGTCTATTTTGATAATGTAGGTGGAGAAGTTTCAGATGCAGTACTACGCTTAATCAATAAAGGAGCACGTATTCCGGTTTGTGGACAGATTTCACTTTATAACTTGAAAAAACCTGATTTAGGAATCCGGGTTCAGCCGAACTTACTCGTAAATAGCGCTATGATGAAAGGCTTTATTGTATCCGATTACGGTGCACACTTCCAGGACGCAGTAACCGATTTAGCAAAATGGTTGCAAGAGGGTAGATTACAATACAAAGAGACAGTAGTAGAAGGATTTGAGAAAATTCCTGAAGCATTCATCGGACTATTTAAAGGCGAGAATATTGGCAAGTATATCGTAAAAGTTGCAGAACCTTCCAATTAAATCATTTAATCTTTAGAGCTGATTCAATTTATTTTGGGTCAGCTCAATATAATTTGATAAACTAGATAAATAGTACATAAAAGGAGAATATTTCATTGGATATAAACACGATCAGTTATTTTGTCTTAGCATCTGTATTATTGACGATAACACCAGGACCAGATTTCATGTTTGTATTTGCACAAAGCGTTTCACACGGGAAGAAAGCTGGAATCGCCACAGGTCTCGGGTTATGTACGGGTCTCATCGGTCATACACTAGCTGCTGCAATCGGGATCTCAGCTATTCTCTATCAATCTAGCCTGGCTTTTAACTTGATAAAAATCATTGGGGCAATTTACTTATTATATCTGGCTATCCAAGCTTTCAGAGAGAACGCTCAGCCTGAACAACAGCAAGTGAAACAGTATACCTTATCTGCGTTGTATCGGAAAGGTATCTTAATGAACATTTTGAACCCGAAAGTATCCATTTTCTTTCTTGCCTTCCTTCCTCAATTTGTATCTGTCAACAGTGGTGCCGTTCCATTGCAAATGACCATTTTAGGAGTATTGTTCATTGTCCAGGCATTGATTATTTTCACTGTATTATCTATTTCCGCTGGAACAGTAGGAGAAAAACTTTGGGGTAATCCAACAATTGTGAAATGGATCAACCGCATGAAAGGGCTTGTATTCGCATTCTTCTCTATCCGGCTGTTGTTTGAAGGAAAATAACGATTTGGGAGAGTCATATGGCAAAAATACTAGGAATCGGTTGGGATGTCGGTGGGTGGATGGGATCGAAACAAGGGATCGCTGCCGCGACATTCGATTTAGACACTCAAAAATTCGCATGGATCGGCACACCCAGGAACACCAATCTGAAAAAGCATAAACACTGGACTCCTGAATCTATCGTAGAAACATTGAATCCAATGATAAGTGTAGAAGACTTCGATGAAGTTACAATTGGAATGGATGCTTCTCTAGGGTTTCCGATAAGCTACAAGAAGTTAGTCAACCAGGAGGTTCAGGACATAAAAGTCCCTTCAAAAGAAATTCAGAACCCTTATGCGTATCGGGATACGGAACGACATATATTTGAGAAGTTTGGAAAAAAACCACTTTCTGCTCCATTTGACAAACTCGGAAACAATACTACGTTGGCGTTATCTTTTGCGTTGAAGTGGTATCGCGAGGAAGGATTCAAAATGATTCCTCAGCAGGGGGACAAATCGAATAAACACGTGATGATCGAAGTTTATCCTGCTTTGGTGAAAACAATGGAACAGACCTTTATTAAAGAGGAAATTCTCCAACTGATCCCATCTGAAGTCAACCCGAGATCAGATGCCTATGATGCAGCTATTTGTTCAATCTTAGCTTTACTATTAAAAGGGAATGGACGATTTATCGAGAATGTAACTTTACAAGACCCTTGCATACCGATAGAAACTGCTAAGGAAGAAGGGTGGATTTATTACATATAGGGTAGAGGAGTTTATTTGGAATGGGATATTTGGAGATTTTCAAAGAAATTGTTTTAATCATGCATGAGGATTATTCAGGATGTGAAGCGAAAAATGGTTGGGATGATCCGGATAACTACTTTAGAGAGCTTGTACTAGCCGATCAGCAGGGGACATTAGATAACCAAACCTTTTATGAGATCGTTACTGACTATCTGTCAGCATTCAAAGATCAACATATTAAATTTAAGTTGATGCAAGGAACATCGAATTTAAGCTACATAGGTTTTCGGGTAGAATATTATGTTAACAAATTATATGTTACACATGTAGATATGGAAGAACGAATGATCCCTGGTATGAGAATCATCAAGATTGATCAACAACCTCTCCAGACAATTGATACACATGAACGAAATTGGTCTAAAGTACTGGAAAAAGCTAATTGTATTTCAGTAGAAGACCTGCATGGAATTGTATTTGAAATGGATTTACGATTCTACGAAAACCCGAAGCAGGATTCAAATTATACATATTCTGATATTCGCTCTGATGTAGGTTTATTGACGATCAATGATTTTATGGATAAAGCTCAAATGGTAGCTTTGTTGAAAGAAAATCACGAGAAAATCACCACAAAAGAAAAGCTAATAATTGATATTAGGAATAACAGAGGAGGCATGGATGCAGTTTATGAACCTCTGTTGAAATATATTTTCCTACCTGAATCCACTATTACTTATGATTCAACTTATCATCTGATTACAAAACGGAACTACGATAACAGAATGGAATTATTCAGTGAATTTCTAGAGCAATATGGCCAAGATGATGTTATTCTTTCCTTTATTAAGAATATGAAAAAATATAAAGAACAGGGTTTTGTCCAATTCGATTTGGATACCAATGAAGAAGTAATCAATGGACTCAATGCACCGGAAAAAGTGATGATCTTAACCGATCAATATTGCGGTAGCTCGGGAGATCAATTTGCCTTAATTGCTTCACAATCTCCTAAAGTTAGCTTGATAGGTAGGGCTACGAAGGGTGTACTGGATTATAGCAATGTTGCCAAAGAATCGTTTCCTTCAAAAGGTTTTGAACTCTGGTATCCTACATCAATCAGTGATCGAGTCCAACAGGGGAATGGAATAGACAATATCGGAGTTCAACCAGACCATTATATTCCTTGGACCCCTGAACACCTTACTGAAGATGTCGATTTGCGTTATGCGTTGGATCATACCAGCCGACTCCAAAGGTCATAAAATGTTGTTATTTTAGAATAGTTGACTATAGTCCGCAAGAATTTACACCTATATACCAGGCTTTTTGCCGGACTGGATCAGCTATAAACAGGAGTGTACATTATGGAAAAATCTATCTCATACGACTCGTATCAAAAGTTAGCAGAGTATTATTTCCACCATGTAGATACGAAACCATTCAATGCTTATTACGAACGACCAGGTACCTTGTCCTTATTGCCAGATGTTGAAAATAAAACCGTATTAGATGCGGGATGTGGTGCAGGTTGGTATACGAAATGGTTACTTGATCATGGAGCAAAAGTGACTTCTGTTGACTTCAGTGAAAATATGATACACGTGACAAAACAACGTGTTGGAAATCAAGCAGAAATTTTTACTGCTGACTTGAACCAGCCTTTAAACATACAATCAAAAAAATATGATGTGATTGTTTCGGCACTTACCCTTCATTATTTAAAAGATTGGGAAGGAACCATGCAGGAATTCAATCGCGTACTCATAAACAAAGGCAGACTCATTTTCTCCGTTCACCATCCTTTCATGGATTTCACATTGTTCAATTGCAATAACTACTTTGCTACGGAATTGTTAACGGACGAATGGGAAACGCCTGAGGGTGCAGTGGAAGTGCAATTCTACCGTCGACCTCTGAATGAAATATTGAAGCCGTTATACTTGAATGGATTTGTCATCGAAAAAATCATTGAACCGATGCCAACTGAAGAGTTCAGAAAAGCTCTTCCAGAAAAATATGATCGGTTGACAAAACGCCCACAATTCCTATTTGTTCGTGCACAAAAAATAACAGATCTATAAAAAACAAAAACCCCCCATCTCATAAAACAATCAGCTTCAGCAAAAGATGGGGGTATGTTTTATACATTTCATTTTGTTGAATTGTCAGCAACAATCAATTCCACATTATTTTCCTCAAATACCTCCTCAAACACTGCTCCAGGCTGCTTGTCAGTAATGACCATGTCGATCTGATGGAATTGAATACTTCTATAAAACGCCTCTGTACCGAAAGATGAGTGTTCGATTAAAACAATGACTTCGTCTCCACGATTGATCATAGCCTGATTGACTAAAGCTTCTTCTTCGCTGCTGTATGAAATTCCCTCACCTGTCATTCCTTCAGCACCAATAAATACTTTATCTGTATGAAAATCATTTAAACTTTTGATTAATGCAGGACCATATAGAAATCTTCTGTCTTTATCGAATTTTCCCCCAAGGAGATGGATATGTACCTTTTCACTCTTGGACAGTATTTGAAGCAAGGTTATGGCATTTGTAACGACTTTAATATTCGGAGAATATAAAACACTCGCTAAAGACTCTACTGTTTTAGATGCATCTAACAGTAGAGATTCACCTTCTTTTACAATGGATTTTGCATAGTTCGTAATCCTTTGTATGGAAAGTGTCGGATAGGTGTTAGATTCATTATGCTTCCTATCAACAGGCGGAGTTGATGTACGCAATTTCGCACCACCCCTTGTCCTGATTACATCTGCGTCTTGTTCCAGTTTCACAAGATCCCTTCTAGCGGTATCTCTAGAAATTTCATACCTCTCCATCATTTCACCGACAGATATACGTTTATGTTCTTTTAAGTATTCTTTAATTTCTATTAAACGTTCGTCTTGGTACATAATTGACCTCACTTTGGTACGCACAGTAGTATTTAATTTCATTATAAGTGTTTTGAGCGAAGTAAGCAAAAGGGAATTCATTTAAATTACTTATTATTACTTATTGATTAATTTGATCAAATGGCTTAAGATTGATTATATGACTTAAAGGAGCGGAGAATGGGATATGATCAGTTTTATCCTTATCACTTTATTGGTATTCTTGGAACTGAGCCTTTTGCTGATGGTTCGGAACGAAACTTCATAGATAATTCTCATCATATGTAGAGACAAAATGGGTACGGAAGGAAGGATTCCGTACTTTTTGTATGTAATTATAAGGGTACTGACTTTATAATAAACGTTTGAAAGAAGGGTAGAGAAATGAAAGCAATAACTTATACAAGTGCAACGGCGTACGCTGAGTATGCTCATCACGATTTGTATAAACGAGAAGCATTACATAATCTCCCAATCGGCATATTGAACCGCTGTGTGAAACAGGAACAAGAAGGGGGACAGACTGAGCCACCTCCTTATTTTTTAACCATCAAGAACGGACATGAATCTTTGTTGTACTTAATGATGACACCACCTTACAATATGGGGGTGTTTGGTGAGCCGCTCAATCCAAGCATAAAAAGTGCGGTCGAATGCGCTATCGATTATTTATTGTCGGAAGGGGTTCCTCTACCTGGTGTCATTGGAGAAAAATCAATTTCTGAGCTATTCGCAACCATTTGGTCTGAAAAAACAGGGGAATCTTACAAAATGGCAATGGATCAGCGTATTTATAAACTGACGAAAGTGAAAGACGATATCCAACGGCCTGGAGAAATACGGCTCGCTACGTTAAATGATCTAGACGTCATTAAAGAATGGGGATATCAGTTTTCATTTGTAACAGAAAATCCTTTCACAAAAGAGCAGGCAGAGGAAAAATCAAGGCAATTCATAAAGGAACAAAGTGTTTATTTATGGGTTGTCAATGATGAACCGGTATCTATGGCTCGGAAAGCACGCGGTACGAAGAATGGGATAAGCGTTAATTATGTATACACTCCTTCCGAGCATCAAAGAAAAGGATACGCCACTGCTTGCGTAGCTGAATTGAGCGATAGGTTGTTGAAGGAGGGGTATTCCTTCTGCACGTTGTATACGGATCTTTCCAATCCGACGTCCAACAGCATTTATCAGAAGATCGGTTACGAACCGATAGGGGATTCCGTTGTTTTTCAGTTTGACAGATAAGGGCGTGGTTTAGAATGGAAAAGATATTGTATGAGGAACACCAAAAGATGACGTTATGGTGGGTTGTTTTAATTGTAGTCGCCGTAACCAGTTTGATGTGGTACGGTTTCATACAACAAATCATTTACGGTTATCCATTCGGAACCAATCCTGCTTCTGATCCAGTCTTGATCGTGTTATGGCTTTTATTCGGTATCGGATTTCCGATTTTCTTTCTTTCTTTGAAATTGACGACGACGGTTACAGAAATGGCCATCTACGTGCAATTTAAACCGCTGATGATCAAACAACAGACCATACCTTTTTCAGAAATTACTTCTATCCAAGTTGAAACCTATCATCCCATAAAGGAGTTTTGGGGCTATGGGATTCGGCTGAGCATAGATGGGGCAAAAGCATATAATATAAAAGGGAATCATGGGATAAGAATCGAGCTCAAGAATGGAAAAAAGATGCTAATCGGTACTCAAAAAACGGATGAAATAAAAGAGGTGCTGGAGAGTATTAATATTCAGTAACGATGACGATGTGAAAGATTGTATTTAATTACAGCCATCACATCGCCCCGGTTCCTCTTCAATCTGTATCGTTGTGTGATCGATTTGGAAATCCTTCTTCAGTTTATCCGATGCCTGATTCAATATGCCTTGATAATCACTCCCGGACTCCACTACGATATGGCAGCTTAATGCAATATAACCTGATGTAATCGACCAGACATGCAAATCGTGTACATCTTTAATTTCCGTAAGCGATTCAAGAGATACCTTAATATTACTTAAATTGATATGAGAAGGTGTGCCCTCCATTAATACATGGATCGCTTCCCCTGTTACACGCCATCCGCTGACTAAAATCAATAAGGCAACGATGACACTAGCTAAAGGATCCGCATAACCCCAACCGAACCATATGATGACAACTGCGGCCAGAATAGCACCTATAGAACCGAATAGATCTCCAATAACATGAAGGAGAGCGCTTTTGACATTCAAATTGTTTTGGTGATTACAGAATTAGTGAGCGAGAAAGCCCACTCCTTTATGGGTGTAATGAAAGCGAATAGCCGAATTGGAGGTATCAATAGTATCATTAGTATATGTACACTTCCCCTTAGTAAATTGGTTAAAATCCTTCTTGAAAAATACATGTGGGTAATTAAACATGAGTTCAAAACCACTGATGAGTCCTTCAGACATCCCCAAAATTAAAGGAAAGACTTCAAAAGCGTTGAGAAAAGAATTTGCACACTTGCGTCACCTCCCTAGTCTTTGGACGCGTTCTTTTTTGGTTTCCACTGCAGACAATGTATCAAGTGAAATGATCAGACGATATGTTGAAAGTCAAAAAAAGAGAGGATGAACTCCGTGTCGCAACTCCTCACAATGAAAGTGAAGATTAAACCGAATCGCTTCCAACTTCATTTGTTAAAGGCATCAAGCCTCACGTATATCCAGACGATCAACAATTTGGTGGATGAAATGGTGTGTGAGAAAAAAGCGACGAAGAAAACCTCAGCCCATATAGCCGCCGATCTCCCGAGTGCCGTCAAAAATCAATGCATCCGAGATGCTAAAAGTGTGTTTCAAAAAGCGAAAAAACATCAATTCATCAAAGTACCCATTCTGAAAAAACCTTGTATCCTTTGGAACAATCAGAACTATCGGTTTGATGAAAAACATATTTTTGTTCCATTCTTCGTTGACGGGAAATCCAAACGGATCGGCATCAAGGCATTATTCACCGATAAAATGCTGGATACGTTGTCCAAGGCCAAACTCGGAACCCTCCGTATCACAAAGAAGATGGGCAAATGGATCGCTCAGTTCTCGGTCGAGGTATCGACAAAAGAGGCGAAAGGCACTGCCGTCATGGGTGTCGATCTTGGTGTGAAAGTGCCAGCGGTCGCTGTCACAGGGAGCGGGAAGACCCAATTCTTCGGAAACGGAAGAAAAAATCGCTTCATCCGTCGGAAGTTTAAAAAGAAACGTAAACGCCTTGGGAGGCTTAAAAAAGTGAACGCCATCAAAACGCTCAAGGATAAGGAACAACGCTGGATGAAAGACCAAGACCATAAGATCAGTCGCGGGATCGTTGATTTTGCCATCCAAAACAACGTCTCGATTATCAAACTGGAGAAACTGACGAAGATTCGTCAGACGGCAAAAACAAGCCGTAAAAATGCAAGCAACCTCCACAATTGGTCGTTCTATCGCTTGACCTTATTCATTGCGTACAAGGCGAAGCTGGCAGGCATCAAAGTTGAATACGTCGATCCGAAATATACGAGTCAGACATGCCCGAATTGTTCTAAGCGAAATAAAGCGAAGGATCGAACGTATCAATGTCCATGTGGGTTCTCTACACACAGAGACCGAGTCGGTGCAATGAACCTCCGTGTTGCACCTGTGGCAGATGGTCAAAGTCTGTCAGCCTAGGATGCTATAAGCACTGTCCTGGGAGGGGTGATGGCACACCCTCAACTTACGGGCTGTTCGAAGCTGAAAAGAATTGAGAACGCAAAGCCACGTGAGAATCCCACTGAACGGAACGTTCAGCTTGCGGCTTTAGCCGTGGGAGTGTCAACTTTCATCAGGATGTATGCCACAATAAAATTAATCATCAATCCGATTGCTGCAATGGAAAGCATACCATAACCAGCTACATCTGGAGGGTCCATAAACCGTTCATATGCTTCGTATATGATGAACAATGAAATTACAACAAGTGCTATTCCATTTATGAATGCGGCGAGAATCTCAAATCTTTTGTAACCGAATGTTTTAGAATCATTCGGTTTTTTGCTTCCGAAATGGACGGCTAGAAAGCTAAGCCCTAGAGATGCCGCGTCACTCAACATATGTCCTGCATCAGATAATAAAGCAAGGCTGTTCGTCCATAACCCGCCAATCACTTCAACAATCATGAATGTACTGATCAAGAAAAACGATATTCGCAACGCATTTTTGTTCTCATGGTTATGTTCGTGGTGATGATGGGCCATGAATGCTTCCTCCCGACTTTGCCATGTTGTTTTTATAGGATACACTGAACCATCTCATCTTACATCATTATATAGAAAACAGATTGATTAACAAAAGAATTGCTCTTTTGTATACTAGTATTGAATGAACAAGAGGGGGAACCAGTATGAAAATAATAACAAGTGAAAAAGAATTTTATGAAATCATCAGTCAAGATACAAAATCGGTTGTCAAATTTGAAGCAGATTGGTGCCCGGATTGTAAGCGACTGGATATGTTCATTGGTGATATCATTGAAGAAAATAATGATAAGCAATGGTATCAAATCGACAAGGACGAATTTCCTGAACTCGCTGAAAAATACGAAGTGATGGGAATTCCGAGTTTGCTTGTGTATGAAAAAGGAGAGAAAAAAGGGCATTTACACAGCGCTAATGCTAAAACACCTGAATCTGTCCGTTCATTCTTTGAAAACCAATAATTGTCCGAAAAGGAGGTAGGCTATTTAGCCTTACCTCCTTTTATTTTATTCATCCTACATAGGCGATTATCCGTTACGAAATATCCCTTCCATCAATACCTTAATAACAGATGGAAGGGAGAGGTGAATATGAAAAGAAAATCTAGCGGGAATGCCAACCATGATGTTGAAAAGAATCAGTCAGAGGAAAGAGAAAGACCAGAAATCAACATTTGGGACGCAATGTGGGGGATCGGTGTTGATGAGTCAGATGAAGAAGAACTGGAATTAGAAGAACACGATGAAGAACTTGAAGAGGAACGAGAAGAAAATGAGACAGAAGATGATGATGACGAAGAAAAACGTATACGCAACTTCTGGTTTAACTGGTAACAACTAATAGGCTGACCCAATTTAATCAGGTCAGCCGTCTTTTTTTAAAATATGATATGTGCCATGATAACGATGACAGGCAACGTTATCAAAGTTCTTTCTAAGAATATGATTACGAGATCTTTGAAGTTCACTGGTATTTTAGAACCTAGTAACAAACCACCGACTTCAGACATGTAAATCAATTGTGTAACGGATAGACAAGCTATGATGAACCTTGTCATTTCACTTTGTATAAGTTCAGACCCGATAAGTGCCGGTAAGAACATGTCTGCAAATCCTACCACCATTGTTTGTGCAGCAGCTGCAGCCTCGGGAACTTGCATGATTTGAAGGAGCGGTACAAATGGTGCACCGATCCACTCAAAAAATGGTGTCTTCTCAGCAACGATCAATGCGATTGTTCCGATTGCCATAACAATAGGAATGACGCCCATCCACATGTCGAGTACATTTTGAGTTCCGCCTTTGAAAATGGCGTCAAAACTTCGCGTCTTTTTCGCGGTTGTTGCTGCAGAACGAAGCCCGTGCCCCAAAATCGACATACCTTCAGGAATTTCCTCGCTTTTTTGAACTTCCGATTCATCCACATATGTGTCCTTTTTCTTTGATAGTGGCGGAATTCTAGGCATGATCAATGCCGCTGCAAGTCCAGCCAACACAATAGTCAGATAATAAGGACCAAAATAAGCTTCTAACTCCATCTGTTGAAGTACAACGATCGTGAAAGTAATGGATACGACAGAGAAGGTCGTTCCAATTACAGCTGCTTCACGCTTAGAATAGTTTCCTTCCTGGTATTGTTTACTCGTCAATAGTACTCCGATCGTACCATCTCCTAACCAGGATGCAAGACAGTCGATCGAAGAACGACCAGGTAATGTGAAAAGCGGTCGCATGATTTTTGTCAATAATGCACCGAACAACTCAAGCAATCCAAAGTTCAGAAGCAATGGCAAGAATAATCCAGCAAACAAGAACACAGAAAAGAGGACTGGAATAAGCCCCTCAAGCAGGAGGCCTCCCGTTGCATCAGACCAAACAGCTTCTGGTCCAAGTTGGAATAAAGTCATAACTGCAAAAATCAATCCTAGTATTCTAGCAATTACCCATATCGGGCGAACCACTAATAGAGAATTCAAAAATGGTCTTTCCATTATGAACGAAGGCTTCACCATTGATGCTAATAAGGTCAGGATGACCGTTATGGCGATGATGACCGTCATAATTGTCGGTAGTTTTCCTTCTAACACCTGTTGCACCCAATCTGCGAGAAGTGCGACAGGAATCGTGACTTCTCCTTTGAAATTAATCGGAATCATAAACAGGAAAATACCGATAAGAGAAGGGATTGCGAATTTCAAATAATTAAATAATGTAAGTTGGTTTGAGTTCGTCTTTTCTTGGTCCATCTAGTGCGTTCACCTCTGCGTTGTATTTTGGAATCAAATATTTCTATGCTTACCTGGATATCCAAAGCATTTCCTCGTTAATACCAACTGTATAAACATGAAAGGAATAGAGTATGTAGCTTGAATGATGCTAGGCAGCAAATAAAAAAGAGTGCACAACGATGCATCTCTAAAAACGAAACAGTATAATTATAACATACTTAAATTTTCAAAAAAAGATGAAATTTCGAGTTATAAAACTAAAAAATATAAAAAACTTTTAAAAATATCACCACTTGTACCTATCAAAAAAATCACTCATACATAGGATGTATTGAAAAGAATATTCTTTTAAGACCTTAAGGGAGGAGGATGTATTTCATGGGTTACGGCTATGGAGCAGGTTTTGCCTTGATCGTAGTATTGTTTATTCTCCTTATTATTGTAGGATGTGCTTGTTTCTTATACTAAGAAACCAACCTACTTAGGTAAGTGAAAGGGGTACTCACTCCTTTTACTGCCTATATAAATAGAAATTCTATAGAATAAACATTCATTCATTGAAGGGTTGGCCTATATCCAGGTGGGTCCGACTCTTTTTCTTTTGAGTCAAACTGAAGGAGTGTAGATATGCCATCTATCATATTAGGTGCCATCAAAATTTCAACTGTTAATGATGGAAATGTCAATTTCGGTGATTTATTTTATAACTCTCCCGTTTCTACTTCAAAATCGGTTACAGGTTCAGGGGGAGGAAATACTGGGGATTTTTCTCAAGTGAATAACCTGTTCAGCGCCGTTGTGGCAATAGATCCAGATGTTGCGGATAGCAACAATGCGGGAAACATATAAAAGGAGAGGGCTTACCGATCATTTTGGGACAACTCATACACCGTATTGGTGTTAGCGACATGAGATGTTTCCAGAATTTTATGGCAAGCCCTTACATTATTCTCCATGATCTTTAATTTGTACTTTCTTCTTCGGTCGATCATCGGTCAATAGCCTGTAGAGTCGAATATACAAAACACCTTTTTGGTAATAAGCATCGATCGGTTCTTCACGAACTGAATAAGGTAAAGTGATATCCCGCTCGAATCTCCCCTGGAATATTTCATCTTGCTTCAAAGACATACCATGCGTTTGAAGCGTCGTGTTGCCGATCAATTTTATAGAACTTTTGTATACATACACCTCAACATCATCTACACGATTCAATCCAGGTAATGATATGAGGCATAACAGTTCATTATCTGATTCATAAATATTCACCTGAGGACTTTGTTGCTTAGGTTGCTGATAATCCGGAAAGAAGCTTTGATTCATATATTTATCTGCAACTTGCTTCCATTCCATCATTTTAGACCAAGTATCCATACAATCTCCTCACATTATGTTGCTTTCGGTTCACGTGGACCTGATAAAGGAACAAGAGGTCCTTCGAAAGGTTGCTCGATGACACTACCAAATGGATTCTCAATTGCTGGCGCAGGGCCGGTATATCCACCTGTATTGGAGAGGTAAGAGACAGGTTTGATGACCCCGCTCGTTCCGATTTGAAGAACGGAAGAGTTGGATAAACCATTGATTCGGATGGTTTGGATTGAGATCGATTGATTGACATAAATATTCATTCCCAAACCCTCCTAATCATATGGATTCACTGTAAATTGCCGGATATGTTTAACACGTGCTTCATTACAGATGTAATCTGTATTTCCGACACGTACCACTGAAGAAGCAGCTACACCGATGATTTTTAGGGAGTTGACATGAATCGCTGGCACTTCTTGAACTGTGTGAACCGGGATTGTTTCATAATCGAATGGAGGGAATGGGGCAGAGAACATTGGGTACATATCGAATTCATGCTCTTGTGGATCATAGATCGATTCTTGTCTTTGTACAGCCAAGGCTTTAGATGAGGGGGTCAGGATTTTGGTATCACCGATTTGAACGATGGATGCGGAAACTAGAGACGTAAGTTCCATATTCTGAACAATGGCTGTTCGTTCCATACCCTTATTCCTTCGATAACGGGACGAGAGGCGTACCAATGATCAGTGATTCTGGTGGTGTATCGAACATGGATTGACAGTTGATCACATCACTATCTCCGACAAGTACCATCGCGGAAGTACCAATACCGATGATCCGTATATCACCTACAGATATATCCCGGTTGATGACGTTAAGTTCCATCCTGTTGGCCTCCTTGAGATTTCTTCTTTTCATTATTTAAGTATATTTCAATTCCCGTCAAAATATCTTTTTTGATTTGTGTCATGATTCGATCAGCTTCTTGAGCGGGATTGGAACGGATATTTTCTTTCTTAGCTGCCATCATATAATGCGGTAGCCGTAATCCCATTTGTTTTTTGATATCTTCTACCACCAATTTCAACTGGGATTCATTCAATTGATATTGGCTTTGGCGTTCAGATTTTTTAATATCATTAAATATGTCGTTGTTTAAATAATGGTCGACTCCTTGATTGATCCAGTTATACATCTCATTCGTGTAGGGTGCTTCAGTATCTTGTTGCTGTTGATTGACATTGAAGTTCCCTCCATTTACACCGAAATCCTCAATATTCTCGAATCCATTTCCACCAGGTGTGAGACCAATATTCAACGTACCTTCAAGAGTCTCTATTTTCAGTTGATCAAATTTGTATTCAATGGATGTTTGGGGTGAGCTTTTTAATTGGGTCACTTCGTTTTGAAGGGTTGTGATCATGCTTTCGAACGATTCTGTTTTCGCCTGTAATTGTCTGATCATTTCTTCAAGCTGCTGGATTCGTTGATGTAAGTAATTTACATTACTCAAGCCCTTCACCCCCTTATTTCTAACCTATGCGGGAGGGATAAGTTTTTAACACAGCCACCGCATAAATATATGAAACAAGTTCGTCATGGATGAAGCGGGTTTCTCAATATAGAATTAACCCTGGTTCCCGATATTACTTGAATCGATAACATCTGAGTCGATGGTGTGCGTCACACTATAGCCATTATTAACCTGAAGGTAGTCCCCTGTATTGAAAGAGCCTGCGCCAGCGAACGTCTTCGTTTGACTTTGAGGAGCCATATGGTACACGTCTCCAACATTAAAGATTGCCGTACCGGATATTTCATTGATTTTGATTGCTCCAACCATGGCAGGCATGCAAAAACATCCTTTACGGTTATTTCTTTCAACATATGCATTTACCTATCCGTATGTTAATGGGCACCATCTCTTATTGAACTGCATACAATAAATTAGAAAATCTGCCTATATGACCTCTTAAGAAAGGGGAGTCCAGTATGCCTTCGGTCATTTTAGCTCCAATCAAAATAAGCACGGTGTCCAGTAATGGTACAGTAAACTTTGGTGATACCTTATACATTTCACCTAAATCAACTTCAAAATCCGCAAACGGATCCGGTGGAGCAAATACCGGTGATTTCATGTTAGTGAACAATTTCTGGAATATGACAAACACGTTGGATCCTGATATCAGTGATTCCAATAACTTGGCGAACTTCTGATAAAAGGGGAAGAGGAGGTAAAACTCAGTGGATTTCTGGAAGGATCAACTGAAAAACCTTTTTAACGATGAACGGCTGGATGGGTTGTTGAAATCAATCGATCAACAGTTGGCACATTCTCTGAAAGAATTCGATCATCACTTAAATCATTTTCAAAACAATTATTTTTTTCATGTAGATAGTACCGAAACAGAAGAAGAAGTGATTATCCAGGCAACTTTACCTGTTAGCGACGATGATAAAGTGAATCTTGACATGGTGAACCATCAGCTAAGAATCTTGATTCAAAGGTTTGAGACCGAAAAGATCCATAACAATGAAGGGGAAATCCTAAAGAAAGAAAATTTTTCAAAACGGATTGAAAGATATTTACCCTTACCCCCCAATGTTGCACCTGAAAGTATCAAAGCTTCCATGTCTGGTAATCGCTTGACGGTTAGAGTTCCTAAAGGTAACAATCACCATTCTCAAATCATTGAAATTGATCAAGAGTAAATAGCTTTTAAAAGAGGATGCCCTCAAAAGCGGGCATCCTCTTTTCTTATCGTAATCCCTTAAACCACTTCCCAAAATTGCTCAATGGATTTTTGGTTTCATTTGCAGATTCGAGAGCTGAAGCAACGTTGATTACACCATTTCCAGTATAAATATCTTTTCCAGGATCGCCTACATCGTCTGTCGTTTCTTCAATGATTCGAATGATTTCGCTGTTCTTCAAATCCGGTTGATAAGACTTAATCAGACCAGCAAGTGCTGCGACGTGCGGGGTCGCCATTGAAGTACCGGAGAGAGAAGCATATTGTCCTTCTATATATGTGCTTGCAATATCCACTCCAGGTGCTGCGACATCAATATAATCTCCATAATTTGAAAACTCGGCTCGATTCAAGTTGAGGTTGACGGCTGCAACCCCGATTACATTCTCAAAGGCTGCCGGATAACTCGTCTGATCCGTATCCTCATTTCCAGAAGCAGCAACCATGATGACATCTTTTTCATAGGCGTAATCAATCGCTTCCTTCAATGCCTTTGAAGCTTTATAGTTCCCTAAACTCATGTTGATGACGTCAGCTCCATGCTCTACCGCCCAGCGAATTCCTTGAGCGACATCGAAGGATGTTCCGTACCCATCTGCATTCATCGCTTTGATTGGCATAATCCGGTTATACCATGTCATACCGGCAATACCAACACCATTGTTCGTCTCAGAAGCGATGATTCCAGCGACATGGGTGCCATGTCCGTTGTCATCATTCGGCATTGGTGAGTCATTCAACACATTGTAGCCATCCACAATCCTTTTTGCGAGATCGGGATGCTTCATATCAATACCTGTATCAATGATAGCGATGATGACATCTTCATTTCCTCTCGATATCTTCCATCCGTCTTCCGTTCTAATGGCAGGCAAATTCCATTGGTAACGACTATAAAATTCATCATCCGTTTCGTTCTGCAAATAAATGTAGTTCGGCTCAGCATAATGAACACTTTCTTGTTTGTTGAAATATTGAACTAGCTTAGGTGTTGAAAGTGTATTCGACTTGAAAATATAAGTTGCATCCAGTTCTTTTCTCACTTGACCATCAATTTCGTTCGCGTATCGATTCAGTTCTTCTTTGGATGGTTTCCGGTTGAATTTAACGGTAGCTTCACGATCTTGATAATGACTGCTTACTTTTGTTTTATGACGTATGACACCGATTGAAGAACTTGTATCTAGTTTCCGCACCAGATTTTTACCATATTGAATGGAATCCAATTTGACTAGTTGGTCCGATTGTTTCGTAGCGAGTTTTTCCGGAATAATCCGCTTTGTAGAATTTTCTTCTACAACGAGTGGTGCCTCTACTTCATCAGCAGGGATTAAGAGAATGACGCCAGTAATCAATGCAAGAACTGCAACGGTTAGTGTCCAATTTTTACTTCTCATTAGAAAGCCTCCTCCTAACATCTACCGTTAGGATGTGTATTTTTAAGGAAAATATTTAAAGAGGCATTCTATATGTGGCTCAGCCATTCTCTATTGTGGAATAGAGAAAATGACCTATTTTATAAAAAATAAAAAATGTAATCAAATTGTTATGTTTGTCTTTTTGAATAGACTTTTCAGATAAAAACCTTTACATAGCTTGCGATTTTTCATTTCAATAATTCTTTTTTCAATAATAATATATGAAAATATCGGTAAGTCCATCAAATAGATGGGTTCTCACGGTTTTATTTCAAATTGTAAGCGGGTATAACCCCATTATATTTAAGAAAAATATTCAGCTTTTCAATGACTTCAATTCAAGGAAGGGAGCGATTCAGTTGAGTATTCAAAAGTCCACGGACAGCTCGAGTTTAGCAGAAGTCATCGATCGTATTTTGGACAAAGGTATTGTCATTGATGCCTTCGCCAGAGTCTCACTTGTAGGTATTGAAATTTTGACAGTAGAAGCTCGGGTCGTCATTGCAAGTGTGGATACGTGGCTAAGATATGCCAATGCGGTAGGATTGCTTCGTGATGATGTACAGGAGGAAGGACAGGTTGAGGAAAGAAATCGCCAAGCTCAGTTCAGTATTTGATGCACATTTAATAAAGAAAGGTTAGAAAGGAGTGATTTCTATTGGCAAATCAAACTAAAAACGATGAACACAATCAAATGATATCAATGAATTTCGCTGTGTTGGGAGGGATTATCGGTGCTGGTATTGGGCTACTGACTACCCCTGGCACAGGAAAAAAGGTAATCCAGAATATTAATCAATCGGAAACGATGAGAGCTGCAGGGAACGAATTGAGACGCACTGCACAACAAATTATTACTGATCAATTGATGATGACATTACGAGAAACAGCAGCGGGATACAGACTTAAGCGAGATGCAACTCAAAGCAACCATCAAGAAAATGAAGATTTTGATTTATATAAAGAGTTGAAAGAAGAAAACAAACAATTAAATGAACATCTTCAAAGAATAGAAGAGAAGCTAGATACACTGATGAATAGTAAGAAATGAGTACCCTTGTGTCTGTGAAGGGGGAGATAACATGGCATCCAAACCTATCAAAAAAGTCATCAACAAAGCTGTACAGCTCGCACCGTCCAGCCTGAAGGAAAAAGCGAAAGATAAAGTGAAAGAGCATGCCGTTGAAAAAGTAGAAGACCATGTCCAATCAAAAGCAGATCAAGTATCGGATCGTATGGCTGATGCGAAAGAAGAAAATGCAGAACAGGTACACGGACAAGCAGAAAAGGCGAAAGAGAAAGTACAGAATGTTTTATTATCTGTTAGGGACAAGCTTGAGAATGTAAAGGATGCAGGTGAAGAATTCCAACAAAAGCTGTCCTCAAATGAAGACACCAAGATAAAAGGCGTAAAAAACTTAAAAAGTGTCCAGGAGATCAAAAGCTCTCAGAACATCAAAAGCTCTACCCAAATTAAAAGTTCAACAGAAATCAAATCTTCTACAGATATCAAGACGTTAGGATCTTAAAATTCAGAAGGGAGACTTTCATCATGTCTGTTCAAAAAAGTACGGATAGCTCAAGTTTGGCAGAGGTAATCGATCGGATACTCGATAAAGGAATCGTCATTGACGCATTTGCACGGGTCTCTGTCGTAGGGATCGAGATTCTTACAGTGGAAGCACGTGTGGTCATCGCTAGTGTAGACACCTGGCTGCGATATGCGGAAGCAGTTGGACTCTTACGTGATGGAGTTGAAGAAGAAGGACTACCATCTCAAAGCAATGAAAGAAGAAGTGCACAATTCAGTGTATAGGGAAATGGGGCATCATTAAGGCCCCTGCTCCTACTATCAGATTGAAGTGGAGGCGGCTATGGAGATCAAACAAATCATGAACAATGTTGCAGAATTCTTTAATGAACATGTGGCCCCGCCGCATAAAATTACTTCAGTTGAAGCACGGGAAGAAGAAGGTTGGCGTGTCACAATAGAAGTGATCGAGGAAAAAGAATATATGAAGAAATATGCAAAAGACGAAATGATTGGAACCTACGAAGTGCTGGTCAACAAAAATAAAGAAGTCACTTCTTTCAAACGTCAAGATATAAGATATCGAAGCGCACTCCATGTTGAAGTCTAAAGGAGAGCAGTAGGAGGCTTCAATGGCTGAATTGAGAGAAAAAAGAATGAAAGATTCAAGGGCTTTGATAGAGGACAAAGAAATGACACATCTCCTTAACCGGTCCTTACAATATCTGAAAGCTGGGTATCCCGTACATTTCACCGGTCCGACGGGTTCGGGTAAAACTGCCCTCGCTCTAGCCCTTGCTAAGAAAAGAAAAAAACCTGTGATGCTGATTCACGGTAATCATGAGCTAGATAATAAGGACTTGATTGGAGATTTCACGGGATATACAAGCAAAAAAGTGGTCGACCAATATGTCCGTTCCGTATATAAAAAGGATGAAAGCGTCACTGAAAATTGGAGGGATGGACGGCTTCTCGAAGCAGTCAAAAATGGATACACCCTCGTTTATGATGAATTCACCCGGTCTCGACCGACGACGAATAATCTATTTTTATCCATATTGGAAGAAGGGGTACTACCTCTATATGGATCGAAAAGGACGGAGCCTTTCGTGAAGGTCCATCCTGATTTCTCAGTGATCTTTACAAGTAACCCTGGCGAATATGCTGGGGTATTCAATAGCCCTGATGCATTATTCGACCGTATGATCACTTTATTCGTCGAGTACAAAAGTAAGGAAAAAGAAGCAGCGATTGTTTCAGAAAAGCTAGGTATGGATTTAGCTGATGCAAAAGCGATTACAAGCTTGGTCGCTTCATTAAGAGAACAAGGCACAGTAGATTTGAATGGACCCAGCTTAAGATCCTCCTTAATGATTGCGAGAATTGCAATGGAAGAGGATATTCCAATTGATGGGAAAAGCGACGAATTCCAACAACTCTGTATCGATATACTCGCTTATCCACTGAGTCAGGCTGCTACAGAAGAAGGAATAACGTCATCAGAAGCATCGGACCGGGTCATCCAAGCATGCGAAAAGTTGTAAGGAATAGTCGGTATAGGGAGTGAGTCATTTGGATCAACAAGAAAAAATGGGAATCTATTTGTTTTGTGGAATTCAAACTGAACAAAAAGAGGAATTCGGAGTCGTTGAATTGGATGGAACTGAATACGAGATTTTCACCATCCACTATAAAGATGCTGCAATGGTTGTAGCTGAAGTGCCATTGAAAATCTACCATCCTAATAAAGAGAATTTGATGTTTCATCAAAATACCATTTCTGAAGTGATGAATCGGAAGGACACTGTCATCCCGATCAGTTTCGGCAATGTTTTCAAAAGTGTAGAGGATGTAAAAGTTCTACTAGAGAACCTGTATCCGCAATTCGAACAACTTTTCCCAAAGATACAAGGGAAAATGGAGCTCGGTTTAAAAGTCATCGGCAAAAAAGAATGGCTCGAATCGAGAGTCAACGAGCATCCAGAGATAATGAAGAAAGCCAACTCAGTAAAAGGTAAGTCAGAATCTGCAAGTTATTATGATCGAATTCAATTAGGCGGTTTTGCTCAGAAAATGGTTTCTCAAATTCAAGGAGAGATCAAATCGGAAGTTTATCAGCCTCTGGAAGAAACGGCGGAAGCTGCTATCACCAATGACCCACTTGGTGAAAAGATGCTTCTGAACGCATCCTTTCTGATTGACCGGGAGCAGGAAAAAGACTTTGATGCAAAAGTGAATGAAGCACACGAAAGATGGAAGGACAAAGTCGACTTCAAATATACGGGTCCATGGCCTGTATACAATTTCGTCAATATTCGTTTGAGTGTGGAGGAAAGCTGATGCTTCATAAACTCGTAACTGCACCGATGAATGTCGTCGTCAAGGTCGGTGAAAAAGTGAAAGAGGAAGTCGACAAGGAATTATACGACTTGAATACCATTCAACAGAAGCTCATTCAGTTGCAAATGATGTATGAACTCGAAGAAATTCCAGAAGAAGTTTTTAAAGAAAAGGAAGAAATTCTGTTACAACGCTATGAAATTGCTAAGTTGAGAGAATTGCAACAGTGGGAAGAAATGACCAAGAAATGAGGGATGAAAGATGGAGCATCTAAGCTATTTATATGGATTTATTCCTTCCTCTAAACAACACCAAAAACGCCTTCCATCTTTACGAGGATTTGATGGTGAGACAGAGCTTTTCATGGTAGAAGAACGTCAAATTACAGCAATTTTATGTGCATTGGATCCAGATGGTTACTCTGAAGAGACCATCAAGAGGAAAATGGATCAGGATACAGAATGGTTGAAGACTAAAGCTTTTCACCATCATGAAACCCTAATTTCGTTATATAAGGAATACCCTTCGATCATCCCGGCGTCATTTTGTACGATTTATATGACGGAGCAAAATGTAAAGAAAACCATACGCGAAAATGAAGAAAAACTTATAAACCTTTTTGAGTCCTTGGATGGAAATCAGGAATGGAACCTGAAAATCTACTTGGACGAGAAAAAGTGGAAAGGTCAAGGCGATACTCCGGTGGTGGAAGAGATGAGACGAAATCTTGATTCGTTGTCTCCCGGAAAGCGATACTTCGAGAAAAAGAAATTGGAACAGTTGATAGATCGAGAATTGCAAAAAGAGAAGAACACATTATGTGAAGATGTACATGAACGCTTGACAAAGTTTTCACAGAAAGCAGAAGTCAAGCGAAATTGGAGTAAGGATGTCACAGGTATGAATGAACGGATGGCTTGGAACAGTGTCTTTCTTCTTCCCGACCAATCAGTAGATTCGTATCTGGAAGAAATCAAAATTCTCCAAGAGGACTTGAATCCTCAAGGCTGGAATTTCAAAGTTTCAGGTCCATGGCCAGCCTATCACTTTTCCGGATTATCTTCATTAGAGGGGTGACGGGATGAATGAATCAATTGAAAACAAAGATATTGCACTGATCGATCTATTAGATGTCATTCTGGATAAAGGAGTCGCCATCAGGGGGGATGTCATCATTTCAGTAGCTGGCGTGGATTTGGTTTACTTGGATCTACGCGTATTGATCTCTTCTGTTGAAACCCTCGTGCAAGCCAACGGAAGTCCTTCTATTACTTCTGGAGATTTAGATGAACAGGAAGGTGAATTGGAATATGCAGTCAATGAACCATTCAGATTCAAGAATAGAAATCGACCCGGATAATGCACAACAGGGCCTTGCACAATTAGTGCTCACCGTCATTGAATTACTACGACAGGTCGTAGAACGGAATGCACTGAGAAGAGTGGAAGGCGGAACACTGACAGAAGAACAAATTGAAGACTTAGGTGTAGCTTTAATGAATCTTGAAGAAAAAATGGAAGAACTGAAAGATCTTTTTGGACTTGATGAAGAAGACTTGAATATTGATCTCGGTCCTTTAGGTCAATTGCTCTGATAACATGTGTCTGAACGGGACCAAGGAGGGATGAGAGATGTCTGTTGAACATCCTGTACAATCGCATTCGATCGTCGATGTTTTGGAAAAGGTGCTGGACAAAGGTGTCGTCATAGCAGGAGATATCCGAGTGGGACTTGCTGATGTGGAATTACTGTCCATCAAAATCCGCCTCATCATTGCATCAGTGGATAAAGCAAAGGAAATCGGCATGGATTGGTGGGAGAACGATCCTTACTTAAGCTCTAAAGCTTTAGAAAAAGATACACAAGCCTTGCAAGAAGAAAATGATGAATTAAGAAAACGGTTAGAACAGCTTGAAAATAAGTTGGATGATTCCAATCGGTGGATTGCGAAGGAAAATAATAAATAACAGGAGGCGTCAAATATGGGAGAAGAAAAAAAATCCACAAGTACCAATGAGTCAGGTAAACCACTTTCAAGGACAGTAGCTGGTGGCATTCTAGGGGCAGCTTTAGGATATTTTGCAACACCTGAAAATGGTAAGAGGATTCTGCAACGGATTGATAAGGAAGCGATCAAAAATAGAGGGATGATTTTGGGTCGTTCGGCAAAGGAGAAATCAATGTCAGCGTTCGACTCCGTCAAAACGTCCACTACCGACTTCATAAACCGTAGGCGTAACGCAAATGCAGAAGTTGCTGAAACAGAAGTAGGAGCAACGACTGAACAAGTAGACACTGAAGAGATGGAAGAACTGAGAAATGAAAATCAGAAACTACAGGAGAAGTTGGATTCATTAGAAGAGAAGATCAATCAATTACTCGACAAGGATTTAGATGAAAAGAAGGAAGACGAAGAAGAATCAAAGGATTCGAAAGCGAAAAAGAAGACAACCAACAGTAAAAATAAAAAGCAGACGGAAGATCAAGACGATGAAGATGACGATAAGGATGACAAAAAGAAAAAATCAACGAACAATAAGAGTAACAATGCCACTAACTCCAAAAATTCGACTAAAGAGAAAGAGGATGACGATACAGCATTGACGAGCGATGATGATACGTCATCTTGAGTAAACCATAAGGGAGTGATCTCAATGCAATCAGAAAGAGTAATAGACAAAGACAACGTTCTAGAATATTTCGTGAAAGCCTCCAATACAGGGGACTTATCACTTGATATCACCTTGAACGTCAACGGGGCAGTCATCTCTGGAACGATGATATCTGCAAAAGAATATTTTGAAGCACTCAGTGGGAAGCTCGAAAACGGTAATGACATCTCTCAGAAATTGAGTGAAGAATTAGCAGCGGCGAGTGAAGCAACAGATGACTTTAATGCAGATGAAGCACATTTTATCCATTTGAAAAATACTCGAGTGTATTGCGGTGACAGTAAACCGACACCTTCTAAAGGAAAGATTTTGTGGAGAGGGAAGTTGGATCAAATTGACGGTTTCTTCCTAGGTAAAATATCAGAATCCAAAAGCAGTTCAGAAAAGAAATCATCATGATTACGATGATGAAAACGACGGGCAATCCGTCGTTTTTTGATTTAAGCAAAAAAAAATCCCCTTCAATTTAGAAAGGGGATAAGATATTCGGGTTGCATTAGCCGATTACATGGCTTGCCATTCCAAGAAACGAACCTGCGAAGATGCTTACGATTACCAGGCGCTTGCGGAACAAGGGGAACCCTCCAAACATAATAATTTTCGTTGACTAGTTGTAAAAGGGTGTACAGTATTGTTCTTCCTTTTGGAATAAATTTTAAACCTCTTCAAAAAGCTGGTAAATAACAAGTTGCTTATCTGTTGGACTCCGAACATATAAGCTCAGCTTATGAAATGAAAATAAAAAAAGGCTGATACAATACGTATCAACCGAAATAATCATTCAACTGCAACATTCCCGCATTCCTTACAGTCTATTTGTTCCATATGGATGTTCTTTTCTTTGAAAAACTCTTGCACCCGATCATTTGAAAGTAACTGAGTCACGATAAAGCTATGTCGATCAGGATCTTTCAACAACTCCTGGTCATAGGTTTGAAGATTCCAGCGTTCCTCTTCAAAGGACCAATTCATAATCATCGTATATAATCTTCCATTATAAACGAAGGCAAAGCGTACTTCATCATTTTGAAATGAGCGGATTACGATAGATTCCATAGGATTACCTACTTTCTTAAAAGGAATAAGGAAAGAGTGGTTGAACGTTAATAGGATCGATTAGGAGTGAACTTGTCATCATCAAGCTCAGTTTAAAGCGTAGAAAGCTTAAGAAATGATTTAAGAACCGTACAGTTATCTAATTTACATTATAAAGGAGAATAACGCAGAAATATATGATTCTTGTGAAAAATTCCTACTATTTTAAAAAAACAGCCATTTTTTCCTATACAACTTCTTGGACAAGGTGCCGAAGTCACAATCAGATTGTTGAGAAGGGTTTGGAACCTTTGTATTGAGGACTTGTTTTAGAAATTTGGATGGATGTTTTGTAAAAATTAAGGCAGGTTTTAGAAAAACGGAGGTTGGTTTTGTAAAAGAGAGCAGTTGTTTTAGAATTTTACAGGGGCGTTTTAGAATTCAGGACAATCTTACTACTACCCTCAATCCAATAAAAAAGGCTGCACAATGATTGTTTGCGCAGCCTCGTTTCTATTTCCAATTTTTAAGCATACATTTTTTCAAGTTGCTGTTGGATCTCTTTGTTCTCAAGATATTCGTCGTATGCCATTTCCTTATCCATGATTCCATTATCGGTAATTTCAATAATACGATTTGCAATGGTTTGTACGAATTGGTGGTCATGAGATGCGAATATCATCGAACCTTTGAACTTGATGAGACCATTGTTTAATGCCGTAATGGATTCAAGGTCTAAGTGGTTCGTCGGTTCATCGAGTAATAACACATTCGCATTACTCAGCATCATTTTCGATAGCATACAGCGTACTTTTTCTCCTCCAGACAGGACACTTGCTTTTTTCTTGACCTCATCGCCGGAGAAGAGCATACGGCCTAAGAAACCGCGTAGGAACGTATCACTGTCATCCTCAGGGGAGTATTGACGGAGCCAATCCACCAGGTTGAGATCACATCCATCAAAATACTCTGAGTTGTCTTTCGGGAAGTAAGCTTGAGAAGTCGTGACACCCCACTTGAATGTGCCGCTGTCCGCTTCCATCTCACCCATGAGAATCTTCATGAGGGTTGTTTTGGCAATTTCATTTTTACCGACTAAAGCAATCTTATCATCCTTGTTCATGACAAAACTGACATTATCCAATACTTTCTCACCATTGATCGTCTTCGAAAGACCTTCTACTCTTAGAAGATCGTTTCCGATTTCACGGGCAGGGGAGAACCCTACGAATGGATAACGGCGGGAAGATGGTTTGATGTCATCCAACGTAATCTTATCCAGTAACTTTTTACGAGAAGTCGCTTGCTTGGATTTGGATGCGTTCGCACTGAACCGCGCAATGAACTTTTCGAGCTCCTTGATTTTTTCTTCTTTCTTTTTGTTTTGCTCTTGAGCCATCTTCTGGGCAAGCTGACTGGACTCATACCAGAAGTCATAGTTACCCACATAAATTTGGATTTTTCCAAAGTCTAGGTCGGCAATATGTGTACATACTTTATTCAAGAAATGACGGTCATGGGAAACGACGATAACTGTGTTCTCGAAGTTGATCAAGAATTCTTCCAGCCAGTGAGTCGCTTTCAAGTCAAGACCGTTGGTAGGCTCATCAAGTAGTAGAATATCAGGGTTTCCGAAAAGAGCTTGAGCAAGAAGGACCTTAACCTTTTGGGAACCTGTCAGGTCTGCCATTTTCTTTGTATGAAGTTCTTCTTCAATGCCAAGACCTTTCAGCAGGACTGCTGCGTTGGATTCGGCTTCCCAACCATTCAGTTCTGCAAATTCTCCTTCTAGTTCTGCGGCCTTGATTCCATCTTCCTCAGAGAAATCAGGCTTTGCATAAATTGCGTCCTTCTCTTGTATGATTTCATAGAGGCGTTCGTGCCCCATGATAACGGTATTCATCACTTCGTATTCTTCGTACTCGAAGTGGTCCTGCTTCAAAACAGCCAGACGTTGGCCAGGTGGGACATGAACATCACCATTTTGTGGTTCAACTTCTCCAGAAAGAATTTTAAGGAAGGTCGATTTACCGGCACCGTTCGCCCCAATCAAACCATAACAATTCCCTGGAGTAAATTTTATATTGACGTCTTCAAACAGTTTACGATCCGCAAATCGCAAACCTACATTTGTAACAGTAATCATTTTTTACATTCCTCCATAATTCAGCTACGAAGGAATTATATCACGTTCTTGCTTTGAGAGCGAGATGATCCCGATTTCTTTGAAACATACGCCATGGAATCATCGATTGATCAAGAACATGTTCTGAATGGTCAGAAATTTATAAAATCTCAAGACAATTCACATGCCTTTCATAAACCCAAGTGCTAACATAGGAATACAAAGATAAATTCATGATGGAGGCCAAAATGAAAAACGTTGAAGTTTTAGATTTCCAACCGAAATTGATGGATTTTAAAGAAGAGATTGTAATGGGGCTGAGAAAGTTCCCCAAACAGACCGATCCGAAGCTATTGTATGACGAAGCGGGTTCGCGACTTTTCGAACAGATTACAGCATTACCGGAATACTATCCGACGAGAACTGAATTAAAGATTATGAGTGAGTTCAGGCATTCGATATCGGATAGGATAGGTAAGGATGCTTCAATACTTGAATTTGGAAGCGGAAGCCATAAGAAGATTAGTCTGTTGCTGGAAAGTTTACAGGAACCTGCAGCTTACATTCCAGTCGATATATCAAAATCCATTCTCAAGGAATCGGTCAATCATCTTTCACAAAGGTTTCCAAAACTGATGATTAAAGGCATTTGTACGGATTATACAAAACCGTTCCAACTGCCGATAGAGTTAAGGAAAGCAAAGAAAAGAGTCGTCTTTTTTCCAGGATCCACATATGGCAATTTCGAACCGCTCGTAGGGCAGAACTTTTTGAAGCGAACTGCGAAACTTCTACAAAAAGGGGATGGTTTGCTGATCGGTGTAGATACAAAAAAAGAACAGCGAATATTAGAAGATGCGTACAATGACAGCCAGAATATTACTGCTGAGTTTAATTTGAACCTATTGAAGCGGATCAATAGAGAGCATTCAGCTGACTTTAACCTAGATACATTCCGCCACCATGCATTATTCAATGAAGAAATTGGTCGTATTGAAATGCACTTGATCAGTACAATTCAACAGAGAGTATCCATTGATCGAGAAATCTTTCACTTTAAAGAAGGAGAATCCATACACACGGAAAATTCCTACAAGTATGAACCTGGACAATTCAAAAAAATTACAGAGCAATGTGGATTCAAGCAAGAAGCAGTGTGGTTGGATCATAAGAAACACTTTAGTATCCATTACTTCACTGTCCAATAGAACTAATAGGGAGGATTCTTGGTCATAAGAATCCTCTTTTTAATTCATCCGAAGTGCCTATTTGTATATTGGATGCAGTTTGTTATAGTTGTTATAAATACATCAACTGAACGTTAGTTGATGTAAAAATATCAATTTTTAGGTGGTGAAGTAGTTGGGGATTGCGAGTATGTGTATTGCGGTAGATGTAAAAGACTCTCGTAACAAAGATAAAGAACAGCTTCGATTGGCTTTGTTGCGGTGTGCTGAACGGATAAATGATCGACACCAAGATGCCGTTATTGTGCCATTTGACGTGCGTAATGGAGATGAGTTGCTTGGTGTCATAGAAAGCTTCCGTACCGGATTTCAGGTTTCTCAATGGGTTGAGGAAACCCTGTCTAAAGAAGGAATCGATTTGTATATCGGCATTGGATTGGGGGTTCTTGATACAAAAGAGTCGACCGTTCACACGATGAACGGTTCTGCTGTCCTCAACGCACTTGATGCTCGTGATCGATATTTAAAGGACAAGCATCATGAGACGAAGCCATGGGTTATGGAAACGAAAAGCTCCACCGTCTTTTTTTACACAAAAAGATTCCCTTACCAGGCATTGAATGCCCTTAATTATGCCATTTCTGAAAAGAAGATGGGTCGTAGTGAAAAACAAAAGGAAGTCATTGCATTACTTGAATCTCATCCTGATGCTACTTATGAACAGGTTGGTCATATGCTAGGATATAAATCTGCTAAATCGACCGTTTCCTATCTGTTATCCAGAGCTCAATATCATACTGTCATTGAAATGGAAAATAGTCTTATGGCGTTATTGGGGGATCTGCAAGACAGAATAAAGAGCGAGGAGAGATAAAGTGTTCCCATTTCTCTTGGTCATCTTATTTACACACTTTTTGGCAGATTTCGTTTTACAGACCAACTTAATCATTCAACTAAAAAAGGACCAATTGCATAAAGGCTTAGGATTACACGTATTAATCCACTTAGTGGTTATGGTGACAGGCACTGTGATTTACTTCACCTGGGGCGAAACTGATCCTTTCCACTTGATTATTAATATCTGCGGGCTTCTATTTTCAATTGCTCTTTCACACTATGCTGTGGATTGGTTGAAAGAATGGATCAATCGTCAATATAATAGGGTGGATATCCGTGCGAGCCTATTCATAATTGACCAACTGGTTCACGTCACGATCATCTTATTATTCTTCAATCTGTTCGGATTGTCTTCCTTTTCATGGAATGAGCTGAAAGATTCTGTATTGACATTTTTATTTGATGGAGTTGAAGTGACGGATTTATCGAAGCTGATCATGATAGGAATTATCCTTATTCTTGCAACAGAAGGAGCTGGATACTTCTTAGGAATCGTTTTAAGGGATCTTGGGCCAAACCCGACATTACAAAAAAATATGTATAGTATTACAGATGAAAAAACAGAAATAAAAACCTTTTTCAATGAAAAAGGGGAAGAAGTAAATGAAGTGACGACGATTCGGACCGATCAATATTACAAAGATTCCCCAAAACAAATCGGTCGTTATATCGGCATGATAGAAAGAGTTTTGATCATGATTTTCATCGTCCAAGGTATTCCACATGGTATGACATTCTTAATTGCGGTAAAATCCTTGACCCGTTTCAAACAATTCGAAAGCAAATCCTTCGCGGAATACTACTTAATCGGAAGTCTATTGAGTGCAGCCATCGGTATTGTATTAGGATATGGAATCTTAAGAGTGATATAAAAGGAAGGGTGACAGGAACTAAATCCGTCACCCTTCTATTTTAATTGTTATATACAGCGTGTTTTGGCTGTGTCTCCGTTCGGTTCTTTTTTGTAATCCATCGATCAATTCCAAATTGTGCAGCGTTATATCCTGCAATTAGCACGAGGAACCCCAAAATGACCATGGAAGGATTTTGTCCGGCTGATCCAGAGAAGATATAAGAAAAATTCATTACTAACCCCATCAATACTGAAAAACTGGTGAATAAACCTACTATTAATGCAATTCCAACTAGAAATTCTCCCCATGGAACTAGGATATTGATGATTGATATGTTAGGTAGAGCGAAATTTTCGATAAAGGATGCCCACCAGCCAGATACTGCAGGGTGTTCCCCTTCAGCTTTTGAGAGTGCGCCTTTCAAATATCCCGTAGCATCAAAAGAACCTGTAATTTTCCCCCAACTTGCTTGTAACCATATAAATCCTAAATAAATACGAATGACCGTCAATACATAACTTGCATAAACATTATGTCTTAAAAAAGTCAAAAACATGTAAGTACCTCCCGTTTTTCTTTCCCGAAGGAAACATTTTAGCTTTAATGCACATTATAAACGCTATTTTTGCGCAAGTGCAACATATCTGGAAATAAATAGGGCGAAATCCTTATGGATGTGGATGTTTATGTAAATCGAGTAAGCGATGCATAATTTCAATCAATGGTAAAAACCTAATACTGTTCTTCACAGAAAGCAAAGGAGGGCTGAAAATGGCTCATAAAAGAAACGATGGACAACGTGCAGTGGAGCGTGCTGCAAAGAACATCAAAGATGGCGCGGATACCGCATTCGACAGTGTTCAAAATGCAGTCGAAGCAACTGAAAGTGCCGCAATGAATGCTGTAGACAAAACAGCTGATGCACTCAATAAACAAATAGAGCGAAACAAAGATCAATACTAATTTAAAGCATAAAAAATGACCGGAAATTTGCTTCCGGTCATTCTTTGTTCCTCAGGCATTTACATAGGTGGCAAGTGCCCGTTGGATATCATATATACTATTGTCTTTACGGAATTGCTTCGAAATGGGTTGTACGGTACTGGAGATGTAAATCTTCAATTCTGCATCCATATCGAATGTTCCAGCGGTTTCTACACTGTAATGCGTGACACTTCGATACGGTACAGAATGATATTCTACCTTTTTTCCTGTCATGCCTTGTTTATCAATTAAGATCAATCGTTTGTTTGTAAACACAATCAGATCACGGATGATTTTGAACGCTTTTTCAACACGTTCACCTTCAGTTACAATTTTTTCGAGGTCTTTTGCGACTGCATTCAGATCTGCCTCTGATGCATTGCCCATCAAACCATCTAAAATGCCCATTTGAAATCCCTCCTTAAACAATTACCTATAACATTCGAGATTTGAGTAGAATTTCCTACCTAATGTATTTTTCGAGCGTGTTCGTTTGTTGCGTACACGGCGTGTTGAATGACTTTCTTAAGATCAGATTGCTCAAGAACTTCAATACCAGCAGCTGTCGATCCTCCTGGTGTCGTTACTTGGTCCCTTAGTTCACTTGCAGGAGTAGTGGTCTCCAACATTGCAGCTGAACCACTGATCATTTTCGTAACTAACCTTTGTGCTTGTTCATCTGTGAGACCATATGCTCGGGCAGCTTCCTCCAATGCTTCGGTAATAAGATAGAGGAAAGCAGGAGCGCTACCGGTTATAGCAGTCAAATCATGGACCTGTTGTTCTGTCAGTTCTTCATAATCACCGATTGCGTCCAAAATATGTTCAATGATTTTGCGATGCGTATGATCGACATACCTTCCACATGTGTATGTCGTCATCGATTTTTGAACAAGAGCAGCTGTATTCGGCATCAACCAACAAACTGGTGTACCATCCGGCAATTGACTGTCCATATAAGTAGGATCAATACCAGCTGCAACTGTAAGTATGAGTTGATCATCCAATCGACTAGACAGTTCGTGGAATAGTTTTTCATGTGCATTCGGTGGTGCAGCCAAAAGAATGACATCCGATTGGGGAATAGCTGACTTCCAATCGGAAGTGACTTCTACATCATATTTCTTAGCAAAGGTCTCCAATCGTCCTTGATCGGACCTGTTTGCGACCAGGATAGTCGAAAATAAGGACTCCTCTTGACTCAGCAGACCAGATGTAACAGCCTCTGCCATCCTTCCAGCACCAATCACTAATAAGCGGTATTTTTCCATTTCGTCCAATCCCTTCTGAGTTCATCGTTATTTAAACCTACCAGAACTTTGTGTTCTTGAAAAGGAAGTTTTTGTAACGGAATCTTCATGGAAAACGTCTCTAGGAAAAAGGGGGCGTTATGATGAAGAAATGGTGGTTGCCAGTTGGTGTAATGCTTATCACTATATGCACGATTATCGTCTATTTTACGACCGAGCTTAAGCTGCTCAACAAATGGGAAGATGGAGAGAAGATTGTGTTGCAAAATAAATCCCTGGACCTGTTTTTTTCAAAAAAATTGAATGCTCATTCGGTAACTGACAAAAGTGTATATGTCACAAATGAGGATGGGGAGAGACAACCTATTTCTATAAAGTTGAAAGACGATGACAGGTCCATTTCCATTGCATCTCCACTGCATGGCTATGACTTAAGAAGTGATTACTTCACACTCCATCTAACCAAAGATATCCAATCCGTTGGCGGAAGGGCACTAGCTGATGGTGAGCGAGTTCGTTTCGTTGTGAAAGATCGCTTACCTGTAATTGGTTCAAAAGAGAGGCTTCAGGCTTATTTTGAAAAGAGCCGTAAGAGAAGCGTACATGTCATAGAAGATTCTACAGCAGAGGGTGAATCATCGATGGAAATGGCCGACAAAAGCAGTAGTGGGGATTCTAGTCAAAACCATTCGACCACGAACATACAGGTACAAGGAGTAGATGAACCAGACACAATCAAAAATGATGGCGAATTCATTTACCAACTTGTCCGCAACAAACTCCTTATTACTAGAGCTAAACCTGCTGAAGAAATGAAAGTGATGACGACCATCCGTTTCGAAAATATGTCATTTTCTCCAAACCAATTACTACTATATGAAAACAAACTCATCGTACTGGGTCATTCTTATCAGAGCATTGAGGATCAAGCAAAAAAGTCTTCTCGCTCAGAGGATTCTGTGGCTCGGACTGCCTATCATAGCGTTCAAATGAAGGTGTTTGATGTACGAAATGTATCCAATCCAATCTTGGAAAGGGAATTGGAAGTTGAAGGTTCTTACTTGTCTGCGCGAAGATCTCAGGAATATGTCTACTTGGTTTCCCAATATCATCCTCCTTTTTGGCGGACATTTGAAAATGATGAGAGTGAACTTCGACCCAGAATCAGAGATACGGCTATGATCAACAAGATGAATGTCATTGATTATGATGAGATACAATACTTTCCTAATTCAAATGAAGCCCGTTACACCACGATCTCATCCATCAATCTGAATAAATCGGAAGAGCCAGCATTTCACGAGACATTTCTTGGGGGAGGGGGAGAAATGTATATGTCCAGGGATAACCTTTATATAGCTGTTCAAACAAATAGAGTTGATGAATCGAAATTCAGTAGAACTTATACCCTCGACACTGAAGTTTATAAGTTCACCGTTGATGAAGGAGAAATAGAGTATAAAGCTTCCGCAACAGTTAAAGGAACCGCTCTGAACCAATTTTCTATGGATGAATACCAAGGGAATTTCAGAATCGCGACAACAAGTGGATTCTCGGGAAATGACCGTGTACCATCCTTTAACCACTTATTTATCTATGATGAAAACTTAAACTTGATAGGAAAAGTAGAGGGATTAGCCGAAGGCGAACGGATTTATTCTGCACGGTTCATGAAAGAGAGGATCTATATTGTTACCTTCAAACAAGTCGATCCTCTGTTTGTCATTGATGCTAGTGATCCCCAGAATCCAACAGTAAAGGGAGAGCTTAAAATACCTGGTTTCAGTAACTATCTGCATCCATATGATGAGGACCATATAATTGGTTTTGGACATAACACAAAAGTGGTAAACCATAAGCATAGCAGAGAACCGGTTATCCAAACAGACGGCATAAAGATTTCAATATTCAACGTGAAAGACATGCGGAGTCCGAAAGAAATCCATACTAAAATCATCGGCGGAAGCGGAACACACTCACCTTTAAACTATGATCATAAAGCGCTCTTGTTTGATTCATCTAAGAATTTGTTCGCTTTTCCGTTACAAATGTACAACGAAAATACGGGAGGCTACTTGTTTAATGGAGCACACATTTACCACATCACAATGGAAGATGGTTTACAGTTAATAGAAGAGATTTCACATGTAGACGTTTCAGACTTATATCAATCACCGTGGGACCAGGAAATTCACCGATTGATTTATATCGACGATCACTTATACAGCTTTTCTAATTCGAATATCGTCGCACACGAAATGAGGACTTATGAGCAGATTTCTGCAATAGAAATTCCTTGATGCCAAGTGCTCACACTTCCCTTTCCATATGAATAAGGTTAAAATAAACATATTATTCATATAAGAAAGGTTGGTTATAAATGTCTCATTCTATCCAAACCATCCCTAGACCCATCATCAGAACGAACCAATGGTTCATATTTCTATCCGTTATTGTTTCTTGGTTCACCGGCTTGGAATGGGTCTTACTTTTACCGTTGATTGCCGGACTTTCTGGTTTATTATTCAGTTATAATCCAGTAATGAAAATTGCAAGATACTTACTCAAAAAGGAACTTTCATCTTATATACAAGAAGATCGAGAACAGCAAAAATTCAATCAATGGATTGCTACAATTTTATTGATAAGTGCCCTAATTGGTGCACGCATAGGATCAGAAATTTTGTATTACTTATCTAGCGGATTTGTTGCGGCCGCTTCCCTCATCGCCATAATGGGATTCTGTGTAGGCTGTTTCGTTCGATATCAGTGGAATCGATACCGCTATCAAAGGATTCAACGGAAGAAATCCTATTAACGAACAATTATCTAGAGACTTGTACGATTAATCGAGCAAGGCTCTTTTTTTCGTGTACAATTAACTTTGTAACTTAATGGAGGTGGAGAAAATGAATTTCGATTTGAAAGAAGCGAAGGAAGTATTGAGGAACACCCCAAATGTATTGGAATCGTTGCTTGCCGGATTGTCAGAAAACTGGACCCTTTGTGATGAAGGAGAGGATACATGGTCTCCATTTGATGTCGTCGGTCATCTCATAGACGGGGAACGAAAGGATTGGCTTGAACGAGTACAAATCATTCGAAAGCAAGGTGAAAATCTTAAATTTCAGCCATTTGATCGATTTGAACACCTGACTCGAAACAAGGGACGTTCTTTAGAAGAACTCCTTTATGAATTCAGAAGGTTACGAGAGCAGAATCTCCATGAGTTGGAATCTATCTCTGACATGGGAGAGCTGGAATTAAAAGGGGTTCATCCAGCATTCGGAGAGGTCACACTTCATCAATTACTATCTACCTGGGTAGTTCATGATCTGAATCACATCTCACAAATCACAAGAGTGATGGCAAACCGATATAACCAGGATGTAGGACCCTGGAAAGCGTATTTACGTATTCTTTCATAATGGCTCTTTTCTAAAAGATTGTTGCTTTTTGGCTCTATTCTTCATTTTCAAGTTGATTAAAGCGCAAGGTGCGAGACGCCAACGGGCGCAACGCGGCAGGATGCTCAACGCACGCCCCGTGGAAAGTGAGCAACCTTAAGCGGAAATCAATTCATTTAAGAGCAACAATATATGAGAAAACAGCCTTCATAATAGAAATTATCATCCAGCATATGAATGCTGGAATTTCTTTTTTTTACATAAGAAAAACGAAAAAATCTTCTTTACAAATAATTTTTTTTGCACATGTATAAACATGTAACAAATTGTTGTTTTATCAGGTCTAAAGCGCGATATTTCGAAATTCGAAATGTAAGAATATGCAGAAAGTTGTTGCAAATACACAAGCTTTTATTATAATAATATTTAAGTTAAAGATTCAGAAAAAATAAAAAATGGGAAAAGGGGTTAGGTATTGTGTTAGAAAACATCGTAGGATTTCTGAATACGTATTTATGGGGGTATGTCCTGATCGCCGCTTTACTTGGGCTAGGAGTGTACTTCACAGTAGCAACAAGGTTCGTACAGTTCCGTTACCTCGGTGAGATGACAAGAGTATTATTTGAAAAATCAACGATTACAGATGGAAAGAGCATTTCCTCTTTCAAATCTTTCTGTATCGGTGCAGCTACACGTATTGGTACAGGTAACCTTGCTGGGGTTGCCGTAGCGATCGGTCTCGGTGGTCCAGGTGCTGTATTCTGGATGTGGATCGTAGCGTTAGTAGGTGGAGCAACGAGTTTTGTAGAAAGTACTCTTGCTCAGGTTTACAAGATCAAGGATAAAGCATCCTTCCGTGGAGGTCCTGCTTATTACATTGAAAAGGGCCTTGGGAAAAGATGGCTTGGAATCATTTTTGCAGTACTGATTGCATTGACTTTCGGTCTTATTTTTAACTCGGTACAAAGTAACACAATTTCAGCTGCATATGAAAATGCATTTAACTTTAATGGCACAGTAGTTGGTATCGTCGTTACAATCCTTACAGGATTAGTTATATTCGGTGGTGTACACCGTATCGCGAACGTATCTTCTGTAGTCGTTCCGATCATGGCAGTTCTTTATATTATCTTGGCTATTGTTGTACTAGTCTTGAATGTTGGACAAATTCCAGAAATGTTCATGTTGATTGTCAAGAGTGCATTTGGATTAGAACAAGCAATTGGCGGTGGAATCGGTGCCGCAATCATGAATGGTGTTAAGCGTGGACTATTCTCAAACGAAGCTGGTATGGGTAGTGCGCCGAACGCAGCAGCGACTGCAAGTGTTTCCCACCCAGCTAAGCAAGGTTTCATCCAGACATTAGGTGTATACCTTGATACATTGATCGTGTGTTCTGCGACAGCATTCATTATCTTAATGTCAGGTATTTATCAAACTGGGGATGTAGCAGGGATCCAATTGCTTCAGGATTCTCTTGGAGACCATGTTGGTAATGCAGCTACGATCTTCATTGCAGTTGCAATCTTCTTATTTGCTTTCAGTTCAATCATCGGAAGCTACTACTATGGTGAAACGAACATTGAATTCATCAAAGAGAGTAAACCAGCAATTTTTGCTTATCGTCTAGCTACAATGGGAATGGTCATGGTTGGTGCAATGTTACCACTTGCCTTCGTATGGAGCTTGGCAGACTTGTTCATGGCGTTGATGACATTGATCAACCTCATAGGGATTGCTCTCCTTGGAAAAATTGCCTTTAAAGTTCTAAAAGACTATGAAATGCAACGTAAAGAAGGGAAAGATCCTACGTTCGATCCTGTCAAACTTGGCATTGAAAATACAGAGTGCTGGGGTGATGGAACTAAACAAAAGAAAGATATCGCTGGTTAATGACCAGAGAAAAAGGCAGGGAAACCTGCCTTTTTTTTATTTGAACAATATTTTCAATATAAATATATTAGAATATTCTGTATAATAGAGGAAAAGGGTTTTGGGAAGGGAGATTTAACATGTCTAAAGACCAGCGTTTAAGTGGGACAATCTTTCTATCAAAACAAATGATCCAATTTCCTCGGTTACACAGAAGGACAGTCGATCAGTATGCTGATGTGATTGTTGAAATAAAAAATTCAATTGGGGGACATTTTTACATTTCTGAGATCAATAAGGATTATGTTGTCATCAAAGCTACCAGAAGTCCATTTGGTGAAATTGTACATGACCCTCCTCATTTATTTATGATGACTTCAAGTGTTTTTGACGGTATTGCAGCTCGTAAATTAGGTTTTGGACAGTTTCATTTTAAGAAAAGGATTGTAATGGGGGAAAGAGGTTGTAAGGTCATAATTTATTTTAAACCGCAACATACAGAAGAAGGGCTTGTTTATGACAACCTAACCATGGACCCTTCGAACGGTAATCTATCCATTCGGGAAGAAGAGACTATACAATATTTGAATGATGAAATGCAGAAAAGTGATGAGTTGATCCTGTCTTTACTCGACGAATTAGAGAATTTGAAGGCTGAAGTTGATTTTTTACGTAGTCGAGAAGGAATATAATGACTATTTTTATTGTCGAACAATAAGAAGTTTGGACGAAGGGGTATCAATAATTTCAAACAACCCTCATACTAGATTTAACAACGAAAATGCTTAGGGATTGGGGCGGCGCGTACATGATTTTGTTGAATCCATGTTCGAAGGGAGTTGTAAGAGTTGTTGAATGTCGATCCAAAAAAATCTTCCATAAAAAGGTGTATGACTCACCTGGAAGTTTTAGGGGTAGAACCGAAAATTCGCCAACTTGTTTACATGTATATGGAAATGGCTTACCAAGAAGGGGTGTCTGAGAACTTGAAAGAATCTGTAAGTAAATAAACTCTCAAATCTTTTGGATGAAAGTTATCCAAGGATTTTTTTGTATAATCATATAATGATGCGAAGTCTGGAGATACTATAGGAAAAATAGTTTTGAGGAGTGTCTCCATGAATCTTAAGGATGGTACAATCTATCAAATTACAGACCCGGGTTCTGTGAACTTTAATTCAGCTACTACGTTGAAGATCACATCTCATTTCCGAAACGTAGTCTCATTCAACTTAGGTGATCAACAAGGGTATGGATCCATGCCTGTCCAGCATTTAAAGTATCTAGTTAAAAGAAATTGTCTCCGCGAAAGCAAATAGGGCCAATGGATAGGCCCTTTTTTTTGTTTACTAAGCGTCTCAGTTGAATAAATTCCGACAGGTTTAGTATGCTTTAGACAATTGAATGAAGTTGGAGTGGTTTCAGGATGTGGAAAATGGATGAGCCTTTTGTTAAAACAGAACGACAGAAAGAACTGTTTTCGATAGCAAAGTCTGTGTCGGAAAAAGTGAAAACACGTGCTGAGGAAACCGACCGAGAAGGAACATTCTCCCTTGAAAATCTACATGATCTTAAACAATCGGGCTACACAACCCTTACGTTACCAGAAGATCTTGGCGGCAAAAATGCTTCATTATATGAATTTCTTTTATCACAGGAAAAACTGGCGGAAGGGGATCCTTCAGTTGCGCTCTCTATAGGCTGGCACCTCGGTATTGTGATGGAACTCCGGGATGAACAATTATGGACGGATGAAATGTTCGACTGGTTAGGAACGCAAATAAAAGACAAACATAAAATCATCAATCGGGCTGCAACAGAACCTGCTACGGGTAGTCCTACCCGTGGAGGCATCCCTGCAACGAATGCGACGAGAACAAATGACGGCTTTATACTAAATGGGAGAAAATCCTTTACATCTATGGCGGACGTGCTAGATTATTATATCGTTTCAGCCTCCATAGAAGATACAAACGAAATAGGATGGTTTCTCGTTGAAAGAGGTCAGAAAGGTGTGGAAATCGAGCATACGTGGGATACATTAGGGATGAGAGGAACGGCGAGTGATGATCTAGTTCTGAATGCTGTACATGTTGCTAGAAACAGGCTGGTAGAGTTTAAAAAGCCTAAGCCTAATTCGGAGAAAGCAATCCCAAAAGGTTGGTTGCTTCATATACCGGCTTGTTATCTTGGTATAGCACTTGCAGCAAGAAACGATGCGATCCATTTTGCACAAACCTATCAACCGAACAGCCTGAAAACCCCTATATCCGAAGTGCCTCATATACAAGAGAAGATTGGAAAGATGGAACTTGCCTTATTAAATGCTCGGTACTTCATGTACGCTGTTGCTGAAAAGTGGGATACACAACCTGATAAGCGAACGGAATTAGGGCCAGACCTTGCTGCAGTCAAGACGATCGCAACCAATACGGCAAATGAAGTAGTTGACCTTGCAATGCGAATCGTCGGTGGAAGGGGACTCTCGAAATCCTCTAGCTTTGAAAGGTATTATCGGGATGTACGTGCCGGTTTACACAATCCTCCAATGGATGACGCCGTCATACAAACACTTGCACAGCGTGCCTTGAAAGATAAGAATGGGTATTAGTCACTATTAGACTCCTGATTAGGAGTCTTTTTTTGTGGTGAATTTGAAAAATGGCTGCGTATCTTGTAAAATGGAAAATTGTGTGTTGAATACTTTTTAACTAAAACATTTATACAAATAACTAAAATTATTGCTAAAGAAAGGAGAAGCACAATGTCATTCGCCTATCAATCAGTTTTTACTGAAGAAAACGAACGAGATCTAGAAGAAATGGAATTGCAAGTACTCCGTATGCAAAACGACATGAAGGAAATTGCAAAAAAGTGGGATGTTGTCGGTGTCGACCAAACGAAAGAGGACAACTTGGTCATCGTATATAAGGCTGAAGAAGAAGAACGTTGCAAACTTATGCTTAATGACTGTGATTCTGCTTTCAGAGGCGTTTGGGACTTTGCTCTGCAGGCATTATTCCCTGATGAAGAACGAATTCATATTGGAGATATCAAAGGTCCTGAGAACAAAGGTTACGGATCGATATGCATCCATTATTTGAAAGAGCTCGCAAAAGATAAAAACATTCCTTATATTACAGGAGACATCTCAGATCGTGATTGGGATCATTTAGATCGACTCATCCACTTCTATGAAAAGCATAACTTTCAAGTTGAAGTTGATTATCATACAAAATCCGGTAAAATCGTCTGGAATCAAGCATATTGAATCTAGCGACAAAGAAGACTGCACACCAAATGTTAGTGACATATGGTGTGCAGTTTTTTAGTTGCATTTTTCCTAATTTACGAAAGGAATTTTATAAATTGGTACGAATGAGTTAATAGAACCCTCCAATTATGGTTTTATAGTCAAAAGAGGTGAGTTACATGAAAATTATACTAAGCAGGAAGGGCTTTGATTCTTCATCTGGCGGTTATCCGAGTCCGATTTTGCCTGATGGAACATTGTTGTCTTTGCCGATACCTGATCAAGATTCGGGGAAAGCGTACCACAACCTTGCTTTCAACCATCAATCGTATATGGATGTGATGCATTCATTCAAAGATAAAGTAAAAGTGAACAACCAATGGACTTCACTCGACGAAAGCACCTATTGTCATTTGGATCCTGATCTTCATGAGAATACGATAAGAAGAAAATCAGGTTGGAAGGGGATCTTCGGACAAAGTGGGGCTGCACAACGCCACCTGGAAAATCAAGGGGTGGAGGAAGGAGACTTATTCCTGTTTTTCGGTTGGTTCCGTAACACAATCCTCCAAGGGGATCAATTGAAATTTGACCCGGCTGACCAAAGAGGCAGGCATATTATCTATGGGTACCTACAAGTGGGTGAAATTCATCAAGTCCATCCATCTACGGTTGTTCAAGATTGGATGGAGGACCACCCTCATGTCACTCCTTCCAAACGAAAGAAAGAGAGGAATACCATCTACATTGCTCGTAATACGCTTGATTGGAATGAAAAGAGGGCAGGTTATGGTACCTTCCACTATGACGAGGGTTATGTATTGACGAAAAAAGGGATGAATAAGTCTTGCTGGGATCTGCCCGAATGTTTCAAAGACCGACCGATAAGTTACCATAAACCGACAAGTTGGAAAGAGGATTACTTTCAATCCGTCGCACGCGGACAGGAGTTTGTCATCGATGCCAACCATTCAATCCTTCGATGGGCGAAGAAACTTATTCAAAAGTAATAAGGGGTTCTATACTAACATGTACATTACCTTTAATCGCTCTTGATATCATGCAAGATTCTTCGGCTTTCTCAATGAGTTTTTGAGCTTTCCTCATCTCTTTGTCAGATCCCTTTTTCAAAACTAGTTTTGGACGATGGATGATTGCTTTATATGTAATCACTTGATTGGTTACATCGACAATTCCTTCCGATTCCATTGTGAGTGACTTTTTATCAATTCGACTTCTTTCCAACATCGCTGCAAGCGTGATGATATAACAAGTTGCAGACGCACCTAACAACATTTCATCGGGATTCGTTCCGATTCCAGGTCCGTCCATTTCTGGTGGAATCGACACCTTCGTCCTTAAATTTGCAGTTTCTATATCTCCCACATCATTTCGAAGACCTGGCCAATCTGCTTTTAAATGGAAACGATGTTCTGCCATTTTTGATGTCCTCCTCATATTCTTACTACTGTCCATTTTATGGTTTCTGGATTTTGAGCACAAATGTTTTGTAATCGTCATTTAATGGTATACTATAAAACGAAGGTAACTTACTATTTGTTAGTAATCAATACACTTGATTGGAGTGTTGATGTATGAACGCACGAAAGCCATTAAAAGGTATACACCATGTCTCTGCAATTACAGGAGAAGCTAAGAGAAATTATGAGTTTTATACAAAAGTATTGGGTATGCGTCTCGTAAAAAAGACGATCAATCAGGACGATCCTTCTGTGTACCACCTATTCTATGCTGATGAAAGAGGAAATCCTGGAACGGACCTTACATTTTTCGAAATACCGATGGCCGGTCAAACGTATGAAGGTACGAGCAGCATTTCTACGACTTCATTAAGAGTACCATCTGATGAAGCGTTAGACTTCTGGAAGAAACGATTCATTGAATATGAAGTAGAGCATGATGAAATCCGTCATGAAAACGGTAGAGCGATGATCCCTTTCAAGGATTTTGAAGGTCAACGTCTGTTGTTGATCTCTGATGAGCACGACACTGGCGTGGAAGGCGGAACACCTTGGGAAAAGAGTCCTGTCCCGGCGGAATACGGTATTACAGGTCTGGGCCCCGTGTACCTTACAATTCCGAAGCTTGAAAAAACAGAACAAATCTTGACAAATGTACTGGGATTCACAAAACAAGGAAGCTATCAACGTGAAAAAGAGCAAGTAGATGTATATGAAACTGGAGAAGGTGGAAATGGTGCAGAAGTTCATTTGATTGAACGGAACGATCTCCCTCCAGAACGACCTGGACGAGGGAGTGTCCATCATGTTGCTTATCGGGTTGCAAATGAAGAAGAACTGCATAAATGGGTGGACTACATCAAAGATCTACGGATCCCGAACTCAGGCTTTGTTGAACGATATTACTTCAAGTCATTATACTTTAGAGAACCAAATGGGATCCTGTTCGAATTAGCAACAGATGGACCTGGATTTGAAGAAGATGAGCCTTTAGAATCTCTTGGTGAAAGCCTCGCATTGCCTCCGTACTTTGAAGATGACCGAAAAGAGATTGAAGAGCGATTGAAGCCACTCGATACGAAAGAATGAGATGATGTTAAGGAGGACGCTCACTTGGAACACAAACACATATTTATAGAAGGTAAAGATAAAAATGCACCCACTTTATTGTTGCTGCACGGAACAGGTGGAAATGAAAAGGACTTATTGCCATTAGCCGAAATGATCGCCCCGAAAGCATCGATTCTGGGGGTTAGAGGGAATGTTGATGAGAACGGCATGCCTCGCTTCTTCAGAAGAGTTCGTGAAGGGGTTTTCGACGAAGAAGATCTGAAAATCCGTACGAAAGATCTCTATGAGTTCATAGAGGATATGTCAAAAGAATACGGATTTGATCGTGACCAAGTCATTGCAATCGGATATTCGAACGGTGCCAATATAGCTGGAAGTCTGTTATATCATTATCAAGATGCATTGAAAGGTGCTATGTTGTTTCATGCGATGGTGCCATTAAGGAACATCCACTTACCTTCCCTCGATGGAGTACCGGTCTTTATCGGAGCAGGTGAAAATGATCCGCTCATTCCGATGGATGAAACGAAAGAACTAGCTGAAGAGCTTCGCAAAGCTGGAGCAGCCGTTGAGGAATACTGGACCAAAGGTGGGCACCAGTTAACGAGAGAAGAAGTGGAGAAAGCAGCAGACTGGTTCAAAAATAATTTAACTTAATCAATTGAAGGTGACCCCTAAAGCGGCTGTTTAGCAGATAAAGGGTCACCTCTTCAATGTGTAATGTATCTTACAGATTCAGTGATGTTCGCATGATTTACTAAACGGAGAGGTCCTCATAAGGAGGTTGTCGATGAACACGATCCATCATGGATTTTGGACTTATTTTATCTTCCGTAAACAGATACACCTGGTTAAATACTTCGTTTTCGGGAGTATCTTGCCGGATATCGTTTATTACATTATGTTTCTCTATATGGCGATACGTTATCCCATTGAGGAAAATTCCTTTGAACTACATAGTATCGTACACCAAATGTTTGATCATCCGCTCGTCATTGTATTAAGGCAACTAGGTCATTCCATACCTGTATGGCTCGTGCTGATGATCATTACCATCGTATTGACCAGATGGCGGCTATCACCATGGAAAGCGATTCTTTATGGATGGTTGGGACACATTATCATTGATCTTCTGACACATGTAGAGGATGCTGTACCCCTCTTATACCCGTTGAATGATTATATTGTCAGAGGACCAATTTCTTATTGGGATCCTGATTTCTATGGCCGGGAATTCAGTATCATCCATTCCATTTTCTTTGTCGCGGCGATTGTATACTTGATTGTTGAAAGAGTGAAGCTTAAAAAGTCGAAGAAATGATCAAAAATTTGATAAACTGTTAAAAAGGAGGTCCATACATATGTCTGCACGAATTGAAATCATCGATTATGATCGAGCTGAAGGAAAAATGAAAGAACTGTATGACCGTTTCAATGGGCAAATGGCTAACATTCTTAGGGTACATTCTTTAAATCCTAAATCATTAGAAGCCCATTTGGATTATTATCGGGTCATCATGTTCGGAAAATCCCCATTACCGAGAAGGCTGCGTGAGATGATTGCGACCGTCGTATCCTCAACAAATGAGTGCTTCTACTGAATTGAACATCATGGGGCGGCGCTCCATTTACTTGTGAAAGATGAGGAATTTGTCCAACAAATTAAAGAGAACTATAAAGAAGCGGATCTAAGTAACAAGGAAAGAGCTATCCTGGACTACGCTGTAAAATTGACTGAAAAGCCCAGTTCTGTAAAGGATGAGGATGTCAACTTGTTGAAGGATCAAGGGTGTAATGACCTTGAAATCCTTGATATATGCCAAATTGCTTCCTATTTCAACTTTGTAAATCGCATGGCTGAAGGACTTGGTGTAAAGTTGGAGAAATAACATCAACTTAAAAAGGGTTGACGTATATACGTCAACCCTTTAGCAATTTTCGAGCCTCTAACAGTCGTTGGAACGTTGTGAATAACTCAATTGCCAGAAATACCAATGTAATGGCAGTCAAATATTGTGAAAACAGAATCATGACAGAAAATAGGATAAAGCCTTCAGTTCGTTCTGCTAGGCCAGCCTGGTAATAGAAGGACTTGATGCCATTTTTCTCAGAAAGGGCCCCTACAGTGAGGAAAACCGTCATAGCGAAGATGATGGAAACACTTAAGAGAAGCAACGCCCACATAGATTCCTGGAATCTGAACGCTAAGCCGATGATGACACTGATCTCAACAAGCCGATCAAACGTTATGTCTAATAAGGTGCCCCATGGAGATGGTTTTGTCTTTCTCGCCATCGTACCATCTACTGCATCTAGAAAACCAGAGAGCCACAGCATGACTACAGCTATGATTGGATATCCAAAATAGGCAAAAATACCTGTCGAAATTCCGACAAAAAACCCAAGATACGTCACCTGATTGGCACTGAGTCCTGCCTTTAAAAAGAAATCTGCAGTCTTTTCAATGATTGGTTGTACATATTTCCTTGCATGAGTATCCAGCATGTCACGACCACCTTACTAAAAATACTGTAATCTTACTTTGAAATAATGTGAATTTATTACTAAGTTTAACCATAATAGGGAAGAGATACTGTAATACACATTACATAAATCATAGTGGATAACTACTATACTTACACTAGAGATGTGTGAAAATCAAATATTAGCGGAGGGTCTAGATCAATGAATCTTAAAATTACTGCACTTATTTTGATATTCTCAATGTTCCTAGCAGCATGTAATTCTGAAGGTAACGGGGAACCTCAAACGTCAAAAGTCCCTGACCAAAAATGGGAAGACATTGAACAAGAAGCTGAAGGCTCGACGGTTAATCTCTTCATGTGGGGTGGCGATAATGGAATCAATCGTTATATCGACGATTGGGTGGCTCCAAAATTGAAAGAAAACCACGATATTACTCTAAAAAGACACCCTATGGATACCAATGAGTTCATACAAAAGCTACAAACCGAGAAGAAAGCTGGTAAAGACAAGGGCACGATTGACATCATCTGGATCAACGGTGAAAACTTCAAAAACGCAAAGGAAAATCAGTTGTTGCTAGGTTCCTTTGCATCAAAACTTCCGAACTATGAGAAATACATCAATCAGGACAAAAATTTTACGAAGTCTGATATGGGAACGGACATAGATGGTATGGAAGCTCCGTGGGGGAATGTTCAGTTTGTCATGTGGTATGACTCTGAAAAAGTGAAAAACCCTCCTAAAAACATGGATGAGTTAAAAAAATTCGTTAAAGAACATCCGGGTAAATTCACTTATCCAAATCCGAAAGATTTTTCAGGAAACGCATTTTTAAGACATGTCCTTTACGAGAAGACCGATCAAGATCCGAAGTTGAACGAAAAGGATGACCCTTCTTGGCTGGAAGGAGAAGATGAAGCGTTTTGGAAAGATCTCAAAGAAATATCGCCTCATTTATGGAGAAAAGGTAAAACCTATCCCGAATCTTTGTCTCAACTTGATCAACTATACAGCAAAGGGGAAGTTTGGTTTACACTCGGGTTCAATGAAGCGCGTGGAGAAGGTTTGATCAAGGATGGCGTTTTCCCTCCTTCTACAGAATCATTTGTCCTGGATGTCGGTTCCATTGGGAATACACATTATTTAAGCATTCCTTTCAATAGCCCAAACCCAGAAGGGGCAATGGTTGCCATCAACTTCATGGAGTCACCTGAAGCTCAGTTGGCTAAGATGGATCCTTCTATGTGGGGGGAAGGAATGGTACTTGAATCAGATCGCTTACCGAAAGATATCCAGAAAGAGTTGCAGGCACTTAATCGAGGGGATACTGTATTGTCGACAAAAGAGCTGGAGGAAGCCTATTTACCTGAACTGAACTCCACCTATATTGATTGGATTAAGGAGCACTGGCTCAATGAAGTTGTACAAAAATAAACGAATTCTTCCATACTTACAAATTGCCCCGGCATTCCTTCTGATTGTCGGGCTGTTGGGGTATGGCGTGTTCAATGGTATATTGGAAAGCTTGCAAGTAGACTTTTCATGGACGGTTGAAGCTTATCAGACACTTTTTGGGAATAGTGCTTTTTGGACATCACTCTGGTACACACTTTATATCACTTTCGTTTCAACCATGATCGCTTTACTAGTTGGGCTTTGTTTAACCCATTTTCTGTATCCTTATCTTGTGAAAGATCGTTGGAAAGCAGTAATCTGGGTTCCGATGCTTTTTCCTCATTTCGCAGCAGGATATTTGATCGTTTTATTGTTCTCAGATAGCGGATGGATTTCCGGATTGCTTTTTCAATCCGGGGCAATCTCGCAGCTATCTGACTTTCCGAATCTAGTAAATGATACAAATGGGCTCGGAATCATCATGACATATGTTTGGAAAGAAATCCCCTTTGTGGTGTTGATGCTACTACCGGTTTATGTACAAATGGACGAACGCTTGAAAGATGTTGTCCTGACACTGGGAGGAAAGAAACATGATGAATTTCTTACCGCTCAATGGCCATATCTGTGGCCTACGATCATTGAGATTGCCATTATATTATTCGCATTTATTTTCGCAGCATTTGAAGTGCCTTATCTACTCGGGGTTACGTTCCCTCAAATGACTCCAGTACTCGCTTTTGACTGGTTTTTCGATGGGAACTGGGATCAAAGACCGGTCGCATTCGCCTCGATGGTTGTCGTAACAGCTATCATCGTCATGTTGACGATTGCGGTTTATTCATCCACCCAAAAATACCGACACCGTTTGATGAAAGGAAGTTAAGAATGATTAAAAACATATTCTTAAAAACGTTGTTGGTATTATCCATCATTTTGACGATAGGACCTATCCTGTTAGTCGCCATCCAAAGCTTTTCTTTCCGTTGGGTGTGGCCTGATCTTTTGCCTCAACGATTCGGATTGAGGGCATGGAAAGCCGTGTTTGAGGACCCGAGTTTGCTACAAGCCTTAGGCAATTCAATGATGATTACAGCGGCGGTCGTCATGTTGACTATGGTCATCAGCATGCCAGCGGCACGAGCACTCGCATTTGAGCAGTTTAAAGGAAAAACGGTCATTGAGACCATTTTGATGCTTCCATTACTGATCCCGCTTCTTTTCATTGTCATGGGTTTGCATTTGACGATGATTCGCTTTAATCTCGCTGACACACTAGCGGGTGTCATCTTAGTGCACCTACTTCCATGTGTTCCATATGCAATCCGGATTTTACGTACGGGATATGAACGGGTAGGGACGAAGTGGTATGAACAGGCCATCGTCCTCGGTGCAAGTCGACAAAAACAATTCTGGACGATTACAGTGCCGATGTTGATGCCTAGCATCCGGAGTGCAATCGTTCTTACAGTAGTGATTACCCTTAGTCAATATGCCTTGACTGCCATTATCGGGGGAGGCATCATCACGACCTTGCCGATCATCTATTATCCTTATTTCAATAGCGCAGATCAACCGATCATAGCAGCTTTCACTCTGTTGTTTGCTGTTTTGCCAATCCTCTTTTGGTTCGTGATTGAACTGATTTGCAGAAGTGTAACAACGATGATTCGACAACCATGATGGAAAGGAATCCGTATATATGGAGAATTACATTGAATTAAAGAACATTACAAAACATTATAACGATCAAAGAATCATTCTGGATGATCTCTCACTTTCTATGAAAAAAGGTGAGATCTTAAGTGTGGTAGGACCTTCTGGTTGCGGAAAAACAACTCTTTTGAGATGTATGGCAGGGCTTGAAGGACATGAAGGCATTATGAGGATGAATGGAACAGATTTGTCAGGACGAACGGATAGTCGTGGCATCGTATTAATGTTCCAAGATTCTTTGCTCTTTCCACACATGACTGTATTAGAAAATGTGACGTACGGGTTGAAAATGAAGAAGATCGTAAAAAGAGAAAGAATTCAATCGGCTCGAGAAATGCTCGCTAAGGTAGATATGAGTGATCATGAAAAGAAATTCCCATATGAACTATCCGGTGGACAACAACAAAGAGTTGCCCTCGCCCGTGCGCTTGTCACAAAGCCGGATTTGTTGTTGCTGGATGAACCATTCAGCAACCTCGATCAATCACTTCGTTATGAATTGCGACAATATGTTCGAGATGTACTTGTGGAAGAAGAAGTGACGGCTCTGTTCATTACTCATGATAAAGAAGAAGCATCCTTTATGGGCGATCGTCTTGCTGTGATGGGGAAAGGGCGGATTCAACAAGTCGGCCATCCAGAAGTCCTTTCCATACAGCCATGCAATCCTTTCGTGGCCCGATTCTTTTCAGAAGGATTGGTACTAGAAGAGGGTTTCATCCCTACACAGAAGTTGACCCTCATTCCTTCTGGATCTCCTTCAAAAGACATTCAAATGGAAGGGGAAGTGGTGAATGAAAGTTTAGAGTACGGAAAAAAAATATATCATATCCGAGTCCCACATTTAGCCCAAACAATCACTATTCCATCTTCGGAAGAGCACAATTTCACGAAGGGTACATCTATTACATTGAAATATACAGAAAACAATATTCATTATTTTGATGAAGTTCGCAAGATAAAGAAAGGAGGAGATGGAGAGAATGAAATCGTTGCATACTCATAAATGGTTGAAGTGGATCTTGATTGGGGTTTTCGTTATTGTCGCGATTTGGTTCAGCACAACTCAATTAAACATTAACGCAAATGAAATCAGGGATTGGATTATAGGTTTCGGCATTTTTGCACCAATCATTTACATGCTTCTGTATACAGTACGGCCATTGATCTTCTTCCCAGCATCCGTCCTCTCCATAACAGGGGGACTAGCATTCGGTCCATTATTCGGTACGATCTATACTGTACTTGGTGCGACAGCAGGGGCATTATTATCCTTCATTGTAGCTCGTAAACTAGGAAAGAACATTGCGAATAAAGAATGGAAGGGAAAAGGGAAAGCAATCCAATCCCAACTAGAAAAGAATGGATTTTTCTATGTACTTCTATTCCGCTTCATTCCTTTATTCAACTTCGATCTCATCAGTTATACTGCAGGGATATCGAAAGTCCGTTTTCGTGACTTCTTTTTGGGAACATTAATAGGGATCATCCCTGGTACATTCGCTTATAACTTCCTTGGAAGCAGTCTTGTAACAGGGGACCCGAAAATCATTCTATTAGCTGTCGGTGTTTTTGCCGCTTTAACTTTGATTCCGATGTGGGTGAGAAATAGATGGATGAAGAAACAAAAAGAGAAGGAAGGAGTGCTTGATGATGAAACCATATGATCTGATTGTAATCGGAGGTGGAGCGGGTGGACTGACGGTTGCCGCTGGTGCAGCGAGTTTAGGTGCGCAGGTCGCTCTCATTGAAAAGAATGAGCTCCTTGGAGGAGACTGCCTTCATTATGGGTGTGTTCCATCTAAAGCACTCATCAAAAGTGCAAGAGAAGTCTATACCGCACAAAAGGCTGCAGAAAAATTCGGATTAAGCGTGAGCGGACAAGCCAATCTTTCAGTGGCAATGGAAAGAGTCCGTTCTGCCATTTCAGACTTACAACATCATGACAGCCATGAACGATTTGAATCGCTTGGAGTTGACATCTATTCACAACGTACAGGGCGTTTTGTCGATCCTCAACAATTCGAACTGGATAACGGAAAAATCCTGAAAGGGAAACGGTTTGTCATTGCCACCGGTTCCAGACCATTCATTCCACCTATCGAGGGAATTGAGAATGTAGATTACCTGACTAACGAGACGATTTTCAATTTAAAAGAGCTCCCGAACCGCCTCATCGTGATCGGTGGAGGAGCAATTGGTCTTGAGATGGCACAGTCGCTTGCTCGTTTCGGATCAAAAGTGACCGTCGTAGAAACTTCTAATACGATTTTCGGTCGTGAAGATGAAGACATGATTCCTGTGATAAAGAGTGAACTGGAAAAAGAGATGGATTTTCTATACAATTCCATGGCCAAAAGCGTTCGTCTCGAAAATGGTTCTAAAGTTCTGACTATAGAACAAGAAGGCAACAAGATTGATCTTGAAGCCGATGCCATACTCATTGCAACTGGTCGGAAACCGAATACCGACAATCTTGGCCTAGAGGAAATCGGAGTCCAGCTTGAGAAAGGCAATGTGGTGGTTAATGATCACCTCCAAACGACTGTTTCCAATATCTTTGCAGTGGGAGATACCAATGGAAAATATCCGTTCACCCATGCTGCTGGGATGGAAGGAAAGCTGGTCGTCAGAAATGCCTTGATCGGAATTAAAGGGAAGATCAACTACGAGAATCTTCCATGGGTCACGTACACAGATCCGGAAGTATACCACCTTGGGATGACAGAAAAAGAAGCAAAAGAAAAGCACGGTGATTCCATAAAAGTATTTAAAGTGGAAAACAAGGATGTCGATCGATTTGCGACAGATCGAGATGACGTTGGGCTATTAAAAGTCATCACTTCACAAAAAGGGGAAATCCTGGGCGCACATGCTGTTGGAAGAAATGCTGGAGATTGGATGCAAGAGATCGTGTTTGCAAAAACACAAGGAAACAAAATCGGAGATCTTTCGAACGTCATCCATCCTTATCCGACTCATGGAGCTATTTTGGAAAACGCGGCCAATCAGTTCTGGAGAGAGAAATTGTTTGAAGGTGTCATACCGAAAATCACTGAAAAGTATATACAGATTTTCCGTTGATACTTATAGAGGTGACCGATTTGGTCACCTTTTTTGATTATAAGATTGGAAACATCTGAGCAATGTACACATGTAAGTAATTGATTAACCAGAGGATGACAGGAGGTACGATTAATATCAACTCTGCCGGACCATAACGGTCTACCACTGTCCTCATCGCATGCATACACGTCACAGGTGTATTCAGAATGAACGTCCAACCAGCGGCGATCGCGACTAGAAACTCATTTTTCCTCAGATGCGACAAGAATAGGGATGCTAGGAAGTAGACGATGATTCCAATGATAATCGTCTTTACAAAAAGTAATGTGAGTATGGAGTAATTCATGAAATCCCAGGTCAAATGTACAATACGACCAATTTCTATAATGATGAATCCATATAGACCGATTGTCCCAGCAAACTTTATGGTCATACTGGAATGAGTTTTCTTGTTCTTCTGTTTTTGAAGAAATCCATAAAGAAAGCCGATTCCTAATGCAATCACAAAGTCAAATATAAATGGAATGGCATCCAATAGGATGAAATTTTTCACAAAGACAATTCCAATGGAAGTTCCTACAATGATGCAGATAGTTGTGACGTTCACTTCTTTGAACGGAATGTTTTTATCTTTCCTCTTATTCGATGTTTCTTCACCGTCGATTTTCTTATTTAACCAGCTTAAAAAGAGAGGGGTTCCCAGGAACACGATGACCATTTCGATTCTAGCCCAGAACGTAAACTCTTCAATCATATGCTGTGGAACAATTTCTGTAATCAATTCGTTGTTCCAGGCAAACATGAAGCCTCCAATGTACAATCGAAGATCAACAGGGAAAACCAGGGATACAGTGTACAAAATTAAGATCAGGATAGAACTGACCAAAGTAAGAAAAAAGAGCTGCTTTAGATATGTAAAGTTCCATTTCAATCCGATTTCATAACCTATAGTCAGAATGAACACCGTCACTAGCGTTCGTTCCAATGGATAGGGAATCGATACTTCCCATTTAAACAGGAACTCAAAAAGAAGTAGGAAAGAGATAAACAAAAAGCTGCCGATAAAGGGGACAGAAATGAATTTCTTCAGGCTGTCCGTAAACTGATTGATCAGGTATCCGGCAGTTAGGGATATTGAAATTAAAATAAGGGTAACTAGAAAGTCCATCTGGAGATCCTATTCAAGTTCAATCTTCGCTTTATCGGCATTGATTTTCATTGAGACGATCGACTTTTTGATGATCCCTTCTTTTTTCAATTGACTTATGATCGAACTGACCGTTTCACGGCTCGATCCCACCATAGTTGCAATATCATGGTGCGTGATCTTCACGTCAATCGTCTGCCATTCTTTACTTCGCTTTCCGAATTTTTCACTCAGTTTCAACAGAAGTGAAAGGACCCGATAGCGTACGTCTCGTAGTGCGATTTGTTCACTAACCTCATAAATATCCTTAAGGCGAGCTGACAAAATCTCTATAAGCTTAATGGCAAGCTTCGGATTTTGTTCAATTAATTTCTCAAATTCGGTTTTCCCTATAACGCATAGGTAAACATCAGACATCGCTTCCGCATAATCTTGTTCTTCGGTTAAGGAAAAGGTCGCTGTTTCTCCAAAAATGTTCCCGTCACCTAAAATGTCAACTGTGAATTGCTTACCATTCTCGCTCATTCGGTAAAGACGAACCTGTCCCTTCTTTAAAAGATACAAGGCTTGTATGTTTGTTTCGGGTGTGAAAATCGTTGTCCCTTTTTTCAAAGGCTGCATATCTGAAATTCGATCGATTTCTTCTAATTCATTCATTGGCATCTCTTCAAATAAATTGATTTGTGAGAGGTAGGTTAGTTTGTCCATATCGAAATTCCCTCCTATAAGCTACTCTTATTATATAAGGATTAGACCCATGGAAAAGTAAGATACATTACATACTTTTGTCCTATTGCTCCGATAAAATGATGAGGAATAGGAGGTATGTGTCATGTCTGATACACCTGTACTGTATACCATCAATAGTTGTTCTAGATGTCAGACTGTCAAAAACTATCTGACGTCGTTCCATATAAAATATAATGAAATCAATTTATCTGAAACACCCTCCAGACACGAGGATTTGAAGGAATACATCGGTGAAGTGTACGTTCCTCTTTTCATCTATCGTAATCGTACCATTAAAGGAGATCGTCTGGAAGAAATCCGTCAATTAATCAATGGAGGTTGTGGCTGTAATGACATACGTAACAATGAATCCCATTCAACGTGCTGAACAGGTTATGAAAGAACAGAAAGGACATATTAACACGTTTCTGGATGTTTCATACAAGATCATAGAAGAAAATAAAAATCTGACCGGTTTATCTGAGCGTATTGCACATCAAATCAGTGATGTGAATCAAAGAACAGAGATAGGCGTAGAAAGTGCAAATGAAACTACAAATCAAATTCAAAACATCCTTGCTTCTTCATCGGAAACCAAGAACACGATGGAACACTTGTCAGAGCTTTCCCAAAGCATTTTAGACATAGTCAAGATATTGGAAAAAGTTTCATCACAAACCAATCTACTTGCCTTGAACGCTTCAATCGAAGCTGCTCGGGCAGGTGATGCAGGTAGAGGATTCAATGTTGTAGCCAATGAAGTGAAGAAATTATCCGAACAGAGTACAAAAGCATCCAAAAATGTAAAAACCGCTGCATCGGAAATCATCTCGGAGATTCATTCCGCTGTGAAAGGTGCAGAAGACAGCTATAGACAAGCCCAACTCGGACTAGAGCGGACAAACGAAACAAAGGAAATGCTAATGACAATCGGAGAAGAAATTTCATCCATTAACAATCTAAAAGATAATTTGTTACAATCCTCTCGGAATGTGTCTAGCTTAAGCCAGCAGGCTGATAAAATTAGTAAACCGATCGCTGACAATCGGGCAATCATTGCGGAAGGGTTAGCATATGCAGTTGAACAGAAAGTGTAGTATACATAAAAAACCAGGGTACGCTGAATTCAATTCAGCTCCCTGGTTTTTGTTTGATAAATTTCTTTCTGAGTAGTATTCCTATTAAGGTAATTCCCATTAAAATCCCGATGATGAACAACATGCGTTCGTTAAATTGTTCAATATTACTCATGTCATGACCTAGCATTGTATAAGCAATTGTTGCTGGTAGCATGCCAATTCCGGTTGAAATCAAAAAGGTTCTGAGCTTCATCCCTGCGAGACCTGCGGCAAAACTGATCAAGTCGAATGATACAACCGGGACAAGCCTTGCAATCAGAACAATCCAAAATCCGTACTTTCCATTTAGTCGCTCTAACTGATTCAACCATCCCGTCTCATTGACCTTCTTTTTCACGAAATCATACCCGAGTCGTTTGGCAAGATAAAATGCCACAACCGCTCCGAATATTGCCCCGATCCAAGAAATGACGGATCCCCAAAAAACACCAAATAACAAGCCGTTTGTCCCTGTAATTAAGAACGCCGGAATGGGCGCTGCAATGGCTTGAAAAACCATCAAACCGATACTGATGAGGGGTGCAAATAACCCCCAGGATTGTACGTACGTGACGACGCGATCCAATGACTCACTCGTCAATAAGTTAATCAGTTGATCACCTTTCATAATCAATAAAAAAACAGTGATCATAAGTACTAAATATAGACTGATCTTTTTCAAAATGTATTACTCCTAATAAGGTGGATTGCTCTTCATTATAAAGCTTTACACATGAAAAAACGAGTGAACGGACTTATCAGATGATGGCCACATCCGGATCTGCGGTGTTGGTTTGCTTTGGAAAGAGCAGACGTTGGGTATACGGTGAACTTTGATCCCCTTTGTTAAAGGCACTTGCGACTTGACCATAATAAGCTCTCGCATCTTCAACGGTCCTCTTACGCGTTACAAGATCATGAACGAGATTCAACGTCAAAATGTTCATCGGTTCATTATGGCACTTTACAGACAATTCACCTTTTGTGCGGTCTGGATAGACACTCCCATCAAATTGCGCAATTTCATCGTAAAGTTCAATCGGTACTTTGTAGCTGATCGTCTGCTCAAGAAAATCTTTATGTGGGGTAGGAAAGTCATGCGGAACAGACTCGCGGAACAACATGATGTTATTCCATGGACCCCGATGAAACCATATGAGTGCACTAGTCGTATACTCATCCGGCATGCCATATTTCTGAATCAACTCATAACCAATACGACGTTGGGGCTCCGGCCAATAACCAAGAAGTCTCAGAATGGTGGTATAGTGATAATGATGCATCATGATCCTCCTAAAGATCGGTTTGAATTGATGCAGTATATGAATGGGTTTCATTTATTGTGCGTATGCCTATAAGAATTCCTTTAAATGGCATCCGTTTTTTGAATGTTTTGTAATTTAACTTACAGTAATGTTAGCGCTACCTTTTTATAATAAAAGTAACTTATGAAAAGGAGTGAGTGAAAAATGGCAGAAGTAAAGAGTATGAATGAAACGAATCCTTTGACAATGGGAACTTCTTTGAAGGCTTCGGCAATCGGAGGCGTTGTAGCCGGAATTATTTTCGGGATTTTCATGCAAATGATGGGCAAGTTACCAATGGTCGCGATGTTGGTCGGATCAGAAAGTGTCGCCGTCGGTTGGTTTGTCCATATGGTAATCAGCGTCATATTCGGTTTAGGATTCGGAGTATTAGCATCTGGCAGAAACAACATTTATGCTTTAGCAATCATCTATGGAATCGTACTTTGGGTAGTAGGACCACTGTTAATCATGCCAGCGATGCTCGGAATGGGTGTCATGATTGGTCAGGCATTCACAGGTGCTCAGCTAATGAACCTTGTAACTCATCTCGGTTTCGCACTGATCCTTGCATTCGTGTACAGTAAAACGAATAAATGATTTTAGATGAAGGAAGGCTGCCAATTGAGGCAGCCTTTTTCATTTTTAAAATGTCTTAATAAAAAACCATCAGCCTCTGCTGATGGTTACCTTTCATGATTAGGAACTGCGGATCATTTTAGCGTCAAAGACGAATGGACCGAACGGTAATACAGATGCGATGATGCCCATAGCCGCTTTTTGGATGGACCAGCGGTAGTTGAACTTCAGATAGACGACCATCATGCAATAAAGAACGAAGAGACCACCGTGGATTGCACCGACAACACTTACCGCCATTGGATAATCGAACATATATTTCAAAGGCATTGCAATACCAAGGAGGAGCAGAAAGGAAACCCCTTCTGAATATCCAACAATACGAAACGTTTTCAGCAAATTATTCAAAACACTCAACTCCTAAAAACTTGTACTCAAAGCCATTATAACAATTCACATTGGAAAACATACGTATTTTTTGTATACGATTTATGACAATCGGAGTTGTGAGTGGAAATATGCACAAATTAGTGATTTTTTCTCGGATTCGGGTTAAAAAATTACTTAAATTAGCTCCGCTGAATTGAAAAATTGGAAATGAGAAAGCAAAATACTATAATTTTTGCTTATATGTGAGTGATTGGATGGTGGATCTTTTAAATTTTTCTAATGTTCGGACCAAATCACGCTTGGTTCGGACAAAATTTGGACTTGTTCGGACAAAAATGCGATAACTTCTACTAAAAACAACGATTTGTTTTGCAAATTAGGTCCATATTACTACCAAAAAAATCTGCCCGCACCACTCCCGGGCAGCATTTTCACATAAAACTTCTTATTCACTGGCTCCATCCAAAACAATCGCCGTGATGACTTGATCGGAAATGCGATATCTCGCATTATTGGTAATCACTTCAGCGATCTGAAACCGATAGACGAACGACTGGTCCTTCTCCAACCCGGTATCACAAAAATTGACCACCAGTGGTTCAATCGTATCCAGATCGGGGACATCTGTAGGGAAGATTTCCGCACCTCTGAACGTCCATTCCTCCAAGTTTTTTACCGTTTTCGAAGCTCTCGAAATACGGATTAACCGGTACGTGATCGTCAAATCGAGATTGGCTCCAGTCGTTTGAAACGAGAGGACTTGAGAGTAATTGAACAAAACACTCGGCAGGTTCAGTTTACCTGTGTTCACGGAAACTTCAGCAAGCGTGACAGGAGGATCATCCATCGACAACTGTTGGGGGAAGTTCACTCGCCGGATGCGTCCACAATTCAATATGGGTGTTTGCGAATTACCTTGCATCATTTCGTCTCCTTACGATTCGTTTTCTTTTGTTGGTCGATTCCCGAATAAACTTGGGCGATCATGCTCTTTTGCGTAATGTTATAAGAGGATTGCCGCGAAAGAGCAACTTCTATGAGCTCAAATGTATACAAAATTGCAGCATCCGCCTTATCGTCTAAACAGTCACAGAAGTTGAATACGATCGGTTCTTTAATATTCGTATCACTTACGAATTCTCTCAAAAATGGCCAGGTTTGTAGCACTGTCCGGCCAGAGCCGTCCGTTCTTGATTTCACCAATCTAAAGGTCAGATTACTGAAGTCTGCATTTCGTAAGATCGACGTTAAGAAGCCAGAGAAATTGACCAACACACAAGGGTTTTTCACCGCTTCTGGTCGAACGGAAACTTGAGTCAGAACTACTGGTGGTTCATTTGCTGTAAGGCGCAATGGCAAGACTGGATTGAACGATTTACCACAGGCTATAAAAGGCTCCCCGCTCGCTGTTTTTTTCGGAAGAGAGAAATTTCGATCAAGGAACAGCAACGGACCTCTTGGACCCCTCCGCATTCGGTGATGGTTGTCTTCTGTCTGTTCATCCAGAACAGTTGCGGTAATGCTCTTGTTAACGATTTCTAGATTATTAAGGCTGTTCGTATCAATTTGAGTGATTTCCAAGCGATAGGTAATCGGACCTGAACTTCCAGCTTCCAAACAATCGCACACAGTTAGGACTGTCGGTTGATTCGTAGTCAAGTTCCCAACTTCATTTACACGTGCAGATTCGAACAGAAATTCCCACTCTTGCAGGATTTGAGCATCATTTGAACGCTGATTCACTCGTACAAGACGATAAACGATTGAAAGCTTGGGATTTAAACCAAGTAATGCAAATTCAATGAACTCTGAAAATTTTACTAATACAGAAACATTCCGTTGATCTGGAACCTCCACCTTGACCTCTCCAAGAACAATTGGGGGCATACTCATGTCCAGAGAATCAGGTAAGTTAGTGTCGAACACTTTTCCACATTTCACAAAGGGCAATGACTTCAATTTGGCCATCATGATCTCCTTTTCTCGTTGTATTGAAAAGAGCCTAACCATTCAACTAATCCATTGTATGCAAAAAGAGGATCATAAAATTAATCTCTTGACAAATTGTCAGTAAATTTACTACTATAAGTTTAAGTTTTTTAGAATGAAGTTAGATTAGTTGAGATGAGAATGAGAGACGAGTTTGAGAGAGTTGAGGCGAGCTAAGGTACGTTTACACGAGACGATTCCTTGGGCACCTTTATGTCCATGGGATTTTTTTATTTTTATACCTTCCTATTTCCATACCTCAGCTCTATCCGTACTCCGTTCAGAAATGGAGAGTGATAGAGATGGAACTTCTTTGTAATGAATTACAACTCAAATTTATCCCACCTTGAACTTCTCTTGATCTACCTATGAATCAAATAGATCGAGAGGAGACTACAAATGATACAAATCCAATTAAAAAGAGCAATAGAGGGCATTACTTTTACAGAAAAAGAAGCCAAAACAATCATGGATCAGATCATGACGGGGCAAGTCAATTCCAGTCAGCTTGCTAGTTTACTGACTATCTTAAGGATGCGTGGTGAAACGGTTGATGAACTGACAGGCTTTGCACGTTCAATGCGTGAACATGCCGTCCGTTTTCCCGTGAACCTTGAAGATGCCGTAGATACATGCGGTACTGGCGGAGATGGTTCCAGTACATTCAACATTTCCACAGCATCGGCCATTGTCATGTCAGCGTTAGGCGTAAAAGTCGCGAAGCATGGTAACCGTTCATTCTCTTCGAAAAGTGGAAGCGCAGATGTCCTTGAACAACTGAACATTCCGACACAATCCGGTGTAAAAGAAGCACTAAACGCTCTAGATACACATTCTATGACCTTCTTATTCGCACCACTCTATCATCCTGCGATGAAACATGCTGTGCAGCCGAGAAAGGACATTGGTTTCAGAACGGTGTTCAACATACTCGGACCGCTCTGTAATCCAGCAGGATGCAGTCGTCAATTGATCGGGGTTTATGAACCGATGTTGGCCGACAAAATGGCGCAGGTCGTTCAACGACTTGGTATTCAAAAAGCTCTGATCGTCACAGGCTCAGATGGACTAGATGAGTGCACGATTACAAACTCATCAAAAGTCCTTGTAGTGAACCCTGATTCCATCGAATCCATGGAGCTGAATCCTGAAGATGTCGGGCTTTCGAGAGGATCGTTAAAAGACATTCAAGTCGGTTCTCCAAACGAAAGTGCACAATTGATCCGGCAAGTATTCAGTGGCACTTCCAATATGTCAGCTAAAAATATCGTCATCCTGAATGCGGCTGCCGGTCTAGTTGCTTCCGGAAAAGCGGGTACTTTTTCAAACGCCGTCCCGATCGTGAAAGACGCATTAGAATCGGGCAGGGTCATGAACCACTATCTGAGCATGACGAACACAAAGGAGCGTTCGTATGCTTAACAAAATCGTCGAAACGAAAAAGCAGGAACTCTTAAATCTACCAACATCCTTTGAAGATCACGCTTACCCGATCCGTTCTTTGTCTGATGCGATATTGAACCCGACTCGTCAGCTCGGACTCATTGCAGAGGTGAAGAAAGCATCACCGTCGAAAGGGCTCATACGTGAACATTTCGAACCGGTTGAAATCGCAAAAACATACGAACAGGCTGGTGCCGATGCGATTTCCGTTCTGACAGATCGTGATTACTTTCAAGGATCGAAGGAGTACTTGACAGATATTCGAAAAGCTACCAATCTACCTCTTCTGAGAAAAGACTTTATTATCGACCCGATCCAGGTGGAGGAAAGCAAAGCGATTGGGGCTGATGCAATCCTGTTGATTCAAGCTATTTTGGATCCTGCGCAGGCGAAGGAACTGTTTATAGCGGCAAAAGAACTCGGACTGGAAGTGTTACTCGAGGTCCATTCCATTAATGAATTGGACACCGCGCTTACGAACTTTACACCGGATCTCCTTGGCATCAATAACCGTGACCTCCGGACATTTGAAACGAGAGTGGAGCATACACGGATGATCGCTGAACATATCCCGGAAAATGTCCCCTTTATAAGTGAGAGTGGCATCGTTACCAGGGAGGATGTCTCTTTGGTCGGAAAAGCTGGGGCGAAAGGGATTCTGGTCGGTGAAACGTTGATGCGGGCCAAATCCATACCAGAATGTATAGCAGATTTATTCGGTGATTCGGTATGACCAAATTGAAGATTTGCGGAGCACGCTCATATGAAGATTATGTGAATATCCTCAAAAGCTCAGCTGATTATGTCGGATTCATATTTGCAGATAGCCAAAGGAGAGTTGCGCCGCAGGACGTATTTCGATGGACGATCGGAAACCGAGGCATTTCTCTTGTCGGTGTATTCGTAAATCCGACCTTAAAGCAAATCAACGATACATTGGACGAGGTAGACCTTGATGTCCTACAGTTCCATGGCACAGAATCTAAATCATTCATCAAGCAAGTGAGAACCCAGACGGATAAAGAAATCTGGAAGGCACTGCCTCATTCTGAACAAACGCTCGATGAAATGGCCGCCTACATGGCAGAAGTTGATGGATTCGTCATTGATACAAAGGTAAAAGGGGAAACCGGTGGGACGGGCATTCGTTTTGATTGGGAAGCAATTCCTGCTTATACGGAACTCGCTAAAAAGAATGACAAGCTTTGTCTCATTGCGGGTGGTATCCATCCAGACAATGTAAAAGAGTGTCTTGCTTATAAACCTCTCGGGATCGACCTGTCGAGTGGTGTGGAACAAAATGAACGCAAAAGCACAACGGAAATCAACAAACTGACAGAAAGGATGAAAGCATATGCCAACAGCATTGTATCCAGATAAAAAAGGACGATTCGGTCAATTCGGAGGGCGATATGTTCCTGAAACATTAATGTTCGCCCTGGAAGAATTGGAAGGAGCGTTTCATGAAGCCATTGAAGATCCGTACTTTCAAGAAGAGCTTCATAAAGAGCTGAACTTGTATTCTGGAAGACCGACACCGCTCACTTACGCCGAGAATACCACCAAAAGATTTGGCGGGGCGAAAATCTACTTGAAACGTGAAGATTTGAACCACACAGGTGCGCATAAGATCAACAATGCGATCGGACAAGTTTTACTCGCAAAAAGAATGAACAAAACGAAAGTCGTTGCAGAAACAGGAGCAGGGCAACATGGTGTAGCGGTTGCGACTGCATGTGCCCGTTATGGACTGTCCTGTAAAGTATTCATGGGTGAAGAAGACATTGAACGGCAATCATTAAATGTTTTCCGGATGAAGTTGCTTGGAGCAGAGGTCGTATCCGTGACAAGTGGCAGCAAAACCTTGAAAGATGCGACGAATGAAGCAATCCGCTACTGGGCAGGGGCTGTACAAGATACCTTCTATTGCATCGGTTCGGTTGTTGGACCTAATCCTTATCCAAGGATCGTACGGGACTTCCAACGGGTCATCGGTTTGGAAACGAAAGAGCAGCATATTGAGTTAGAAGGGAAACTACCGGAAACTATCATCGCCTGTGTCGGTGGTGGCAGTAACGCGATGGGCATGTTCCATCCATTTCTAGACGACCAGGAAGTGAACCTCATCGGTGTGGAAGCAGGAGGTTTAGGTATTGAGACAGGCAAGCATGCGGCTTCCATCACGACAGGGTCGATTGGAGTCTTACATGGCTCAATGACATATTTGAATCAAGATGAGAGTGGACAGATCATTGAACCGTACTCCATTTCCGCTGGTCTCGATTATCCGGGAGTGGGACCGGAACACGCTTACCTGGCAGCGTCCAAACGAGTGACTTACAAAACAATCACCGATGAGGAAGCGTTACATGCATTGAAAATTCTCTCAGAGGATGAGGGCATATTACCTGCAATCGAAAGCGCGCATGCCTTAGCTCAAGCTTTTAAAGAGGCGGAAGTCCAACCTGAAAACATGTCCATTGTCGTCTGTCTTTCAGGACGCGGGGATAAAGATGTGACAACCATCATGAATTTGCTAGAGGAGGAGGGAAGCAATGAATAAGCGATTTGAATCTCTGAAAAACGAACCGAAACCACTGTTCATTCCGTTCATCATGGCAGGAGATCCTACTCCGGAAGACACCATTGAGACCGCGTTGATTTTACAAGAAGAAGGAGCGAACGTTCTAGAACTAGGAATCCCCTATTCGGATCCGCTTGCTGATGGCCCTGTCATCCAAGAGGCAGCAAAAAGGGCTAAGGGGATGACTATCGGCAAAGCGATGGAACTCGTCGGAGAAATGCGTAAAAGAGGTTTGGAAATCCCAGTACTCATCTTCACCTATATCAATCCATTTCTACGGCTGGGTGAGGACCAGTTTTTCCAATTGGCTAAAGAGAACGATATTGATGGGTTATTGATTCCAGACCTGCCATTTGAAGAGAGTCAAAACTTGCGGGAAAGATGTCTTACGGAGTCCATCAGCTTCATATCCCTAGTTGCACCCACAACCTCACCAGAACGGTTGATCCAGATTGCTCAGTCCGCCCAAGGATTTTTGTACTGTGTATCTTCTCTAGGGGTTACGGGTGAAAGAAAAGACTTCCACCATGAGACGAAACGATTGCTTCAAGAATCCAAATTCTATACAGAGGTGCCCGTGGCATTAGGCTTTGGAATCTCAACTAGACAGCAGTTCATCGATGTCGGTGAGGTGTGTGAAGGGGTTATTATTGGTAGCTCGTTGATTAAGAAAGCACACGAGTTACGAGAAGACCCTTCGGTTGAATTCAGAAGTGCTTTCAAAACGTACTTGTCTTCACTCGTAAAAGGGAAGCAACATGTCAAAAGCTAAGGTTATCGACTGTACGATCCGTGATGGAGGGCTCGTGAACAACTGGAATTTCAGTATCGAGTTCGTCCGTAATTTGTATGAATCCCTTAATCAAGCAGGCATTGAATATATGGAAATCGGCTATAAGAATGCACCCGGGGTAGTGGGAGAAGAGGGTAATGGACCTTGGCGTTTCTGTTTGGAGGACCTTTTAACAAAAACCATTCCAGTTAAGAAATGTACAAAATTGTCCGTAATGGTGGATATCGGAAAATTTACATTGGATGATATTCCGTTGGCGCACGATAGTCTGATCGACATGATCCGTGTTGCTTGCTACAGTTCACAAATTGAGGAAGCTAACACCGCAATCAATGTGTTGCATGAAAAAGGATATGACACGTGTTTGAACATCATGGCAGTCTCGAGTGTCGATCAGATGGAATTGAAACAAACATTGAAAAAAGTCCAACATTGTCCTGTCGATGTGGTCTATATTGTCGACTCCTTTGGGAGCTTGTATATGGAAGAGATCCGTAGATTGACGGAATTCTACAAGCGCATGTTACCTAATAAACATATCGGTATCCACGCACACAACAATATGCAGCTTGCTTTTGCTAATACAATTACTGCCGAACGAGCTGGATGCAGTTTTTTGGATTCGACTGTGTATGGTATGGGAAGAGCAGCAGGCAATTGTCCAACCGAATTGTTGATCGGTTATTTACAACCAAAATATGATATCAAACCCGTACTAAAGGTCATCGAAGAAAGCCTCATCCCGCTCCGTGAACAAATGGAGTGGGGTTATCTGATCCCTTTTACCATTTCAGGTCAGATGAACGAGCATCCAAGAGAAGCACTCGCGTTACGTAAACATGATGAAACAAAAGACAAGTATGTAGAGTTCTATGAACAATATACATGTATAGAAGAGAAGCCTCTTCAAGCTGCAAAATAGTTGAGAAGAGCTGAGACAGGAGAGTTAGTTGAGCATGAGGAATTTTTTACAATTGATGAACAAACAAACCATACATGAGTACGAGACAGAAGGCGGAATCAAAATCAAAAGGTCAAAAGAGGTGGTGGATGGTTCTGAGCAACTGGACCAAATCCTTAAAGAAATCGACCACCTCCAGGGGGCTCTCTTTTCAAGCCGGTACGAGTACCCTGGCCGTTATTCCAGATGGGATGTCGGTTTTATCCATCCACCTATTGTAATCCGAGCAAAAGGCAGAGAATTCTCAATTAAAGCATTGAATGCGAGAGGGAATGTCTTGCTACAAGCGATCCAAGAGCAACTGCAAAGCAAAAACGAATTAGTTTCGCTCTCATTGGATCAATCGGTACTGACCGGGAAGGTGGTGGAGTCGGATACCGTATTTGCAGAAGAAGAAAGGAGTAAACAGCCATCTATCTTTACGGTCATAAGAGCAATCAAATCATTGTTTGCGTCTGAGGAAGACTCTTTTCTAGGTCTGTACGGTGCATTCGGTTATGATCTCGTCTTTCAATTTGAAGCTATTGAACAAAAATTGAGGAGAGAGGGAAAACAATCTGATCTGGTCCTCTATCTACCGGATGAAATCACCGTCATTGATCATCAAACGAAACAGTCGTACCAGGTATCGTATGATTTTCAATACGGGAATCAACATACGGAACATTTCAAGAGAACAGGAAAAAAGATTACTCAAAATAAAAGCTCCGTACGAACTGTGGAGGAGTATAAGCCTGGTCAATATGCGAATCTTGTTCATCAAGCAAAAACTGCGTTCAAAATGGGGGATATGTTCGAAGTCGTACCATCCCAGACCATTTATGAATCGTGCGAGTCTAAGCCATCTGCTGTATTTGAACGGCTCCAGGAAATCAATCCTAGCCCATATGGCTTCATCATTAATTTAGGGGATGAGATACTGGTCGGGTCATCTCCTGAAATGTATGTCAGGGTCGAAGAAAATCGGGTGGAAACCTGTCCGATTTCCGGAACGATCAAACGTGGAAGCAATGCAATTGAGGACGCCGAACAAATCCGAAAGCTCCTCAATTCAAAAAAGGATGAAGAAGAGCTGACGATGTGTACGGATGTTGATCGCAATGATAAGTCGAGAATCTGTATACCAGGTTCTGTGAACGTTGTAGGCAGAAGGCAGATCGAACTGTATTCACATTTGATTCATACGGTTGACCATGTGGAAGGCTACTTGAGACCAGAATTTGATGCATTGGATGCGTTCTTGACGCACATGTGGGCAGTGACCGTTACAGGTGCCCCGAAAAAAGCAGCGATCGGCTGGATTGAAAACCATGAGGAGACCCCAAGAGGATGGTATGGTGGTGCCATCGGATGGTACAGCTTCAATGGAGATTTGAATACAGGATTGACCTTAAGGACGATCCGGCTGAAGGATAATGTCGCCGAAATCCGTGTAGGGGCCACTTTACTTTATGATTCCGTTCCTGAGGCGGAAGAGGAAGAAACGTTGACGAAAGCTGCTGGTCTTCGGAAAGCTATTAAGCAGTTGAATACTGGTCATGAAGCAACTGATACAACAAAGCCTGGTATGGGTAAAAAAGTGCTGATTGTGGATCACGAGGACTCCTTCGTCCATACTTTAGCCAACTACTTTAAACAAACAGGAGCAGAAGTTGTAACCCTAAGAGCCCCATTTGCACGTAAAGCCTTGATGGATGAAGCACGCTTTGATTTGGTGGTCCTGTCTCCAGGTCCTGGTATGCCTGAACGGTTTGGTGTTTCTACCACCGTTGAACTGTGTGTGGAAAAAGATATTCCGATCTTCGGCGTTTGTTTAGGATTTCAAGGAATCGTAGAATACTTTGGAGGGTGGTTAGGTGTACTTGATTACCCTCAACACGGGAAAACGGCCCATGTTACTCAAATTGGAGCCTCTCAATTGTTTGATGGGTTACCAACTCGATTTCAAGCCAGCCGTTATCATTCAATTTATGCCGAAACGATTCCTGAGTCGTTGAGGTTAACTGGGATATCCCATGACGATATCCCAATGACGATAGAACATCGCAATCTTCCAATCTATGCGGTTCAATTCCACCCAGAATCAATTGTTAGTTCGTCCGATCAGGTGGGAATCAAAATCATCCACAATGTGATGAACACAGTACTCAAGCATGAGAAAAGAGTAAAAGTGTAAATTGGATGTACCTGCAGTCTATATGAGACTGCAGGTTTTTTTATGAGTACGAAACTTAAGAATCACAAAATGATGTACTACTAAAATACAGCATACCTATTATTCTGCAATTTAGAGGAGATCCAGACCATATATAGAAGTGAATGGAAAGTGAATTGGAGGGATGTATAATGAAAGGTCTGGTTTCCGTTCTCGCAGGCGTCATCATAGGAGTATTAATCGCTTATTTCACACTTGATTATAGTGGAATGACCATTCAATACATGGGTGATGGTAGCGGAGGGGCACTCCAAACCATTAATGAACTAGATGTCGATTTATTGTTGGACAGCGCTCTCATCATCATAGGGATTTCTGCGTTCATTTACATCATCTGGTCCATGATAGAGCAAGGTCGGCGTAACCGAGAAATTTAGAGAATTGGATTCCGTAGACACAAACTCAAGCGTGCTAGAGGATCCCCCTCAGAATGATTGGAAGGACCCCCATCTGTATGTTTGTGCGAAAGATAACATTAAGCAAAAAAGAAAATCGTAAAGGAGTCTGGAATGAGTAATCTCACTTGGTTTGGTAAAATGAACTTAGTGTTATCCGTTATTTTTATCTCACTTGGATTAACATGTATGATAGATTTATTGAGAGTTGAACAATCCCAGACGTTTGCAGTCATTTTTATCGGGCTTGGAATCTCTCTTGGTTTTACAGCATTAATCTATCGAAAGGATGGTGGGAAATCGACTTGAAACCTTTCACAGAAGAAGTCATCAAGATCATCAGTAATATTCCTCCTGGAAAAGTGATGACATATGGTCAAATTGCAAAACTCGCCGGAAGCCCGAGAGGAGCAAGACAAGTGGTCCGCGTACTCCACTCCATGAGCAAAGCCTATCAGCTGCCATGGCACAGAGTCATCAACGCAAAAGGGGAAATCTCCATTCAGGATGATACTTTAGCCCGCATGCAAATAGAAGCATTGGAAGATGAAGGAGTCCATGTGGATTCATCCAATCGGGTTAATCTAATAAAGTACAGATATGAGCCTGAAAACGAAGTGGACGATGTTAACATCATATAATTATGGTTAACTGGTAATCTCGGACGAAAAAGTTCGAGGTTATTTTTGTAGGAATGTGGATGCTTCGTTCATCATGCATGAAGGTTCTGATGATCAAGAGTCCAACCTTCTGGAGATGCTTGTAGGCGTAGAGCATTTGGAGTCATCAATAAAGCAGAATGATCCAATAAGCATGCTTGTCCCCGTATAAATCTTAATTTAGTGTCATACACTTGCACCACTTCCCTTTTTTGTTTTCAAAAACAGGATGAAAGGGGTGAGTGACGTGCAAGGGAATATCTTCACGTATTTTGCAGCTTTAGTAGCGGGCTATTTATTACTTGGTATTTCATTAGAAGGCACCTTTTTAGCAAGCTTCGATTCTGCCATTGATATCATTGGAATCATCACTGTTATTGTATTTGCTGCGGTCCTGATCTTCAAAGGTGTGAAACAGATGATTCACAAGGCTTGAGTGGTATTCTTTTTCAGGCAACCTTAACGGGTTGCCTTTTTCTAATTAAGTGCAAAATCGGCCGTACTGAGGTACCCTTGAGTTAGTAATTCTTACCATAAGGAGTGTGGTAGTCCTATGATCATTAATCCAGTGACCATGAATGAATTGGACGATCTTGCAGACCTCTTTGATCAATATCGGGTGTTTTACGGAAAAGCCTCTGATTTTGAAGCAGGGAAAGCGTTTCTTCGTCAACGTATAAAAAATGAGGAGTCCATCATATACATTGCTCACGATGAGGAAGGTCGACCGATGGGGTTCGTACAGCTTTATCCCATTTTCACATCCGTAGGTCTTAAGAGGCAATGGTTATTGAATGATCTGTTTGTGGCTGAAAAACATCGTCGTGAAGGAGTGGCTGAAGCCTTGATGGCCAAAGCGAAAATACTTGCAGAGCATACCGATGCTTCGGGTATTTTGCTTGAAACAGCTGATGATAATGTCCAAGCTCAAGCGCTTTATGAAAAACTCGGATACAAAAAAGACACAGATCATTTCTATTATTTTCTCCCAGTAGAATAGGAGTGATTGTCATGAAAATGGATTAAAACAAAGTAAAACTAAATAGGAGGGTACCGAATGCTCACTTTATTCCAATACAATTGGCAGGTCCGAAATGAATGGTTTGAATGGTGCAAGCAAGTTCCGGAAGATGAATTGTATGCAAAACGTACAGGTGGAGTCGGAAGCATTCTTAAAACGTTGTACCATATTGTCGAAGTAGAATATAGCTGGATTCAAATTTTACAAGGAAAACCCGATATCGAAGAAGCCTTCCACAAATATGATACATTACAAGAGGTGATCGATCTTTCTGAAGAATTCCACCCGGAAGTGGAAGAATACATTCAGAATTGGTCCAAACAAATGGAAGAAGAGTTGGATCTCCGGTTCAACAAGTTCAGGAAAGGTGAGGTTCTCCGCCATATGATTACGCATGAGATTCACCATAGTGGACAACTTTCCGTTTGGTCAAGAGAAATCGGTCGAAAGCCCGTTTCTTCTAATCTGATCGACAGAGGACTCGTTCTTTCGAAATAATAGGATATATTACGTGTACGTTAGCCTCTCGTCAGGTACAATACGGATAAAGATTAAGAAGTCCAGAAACGAGGGTAGCGAATGTGTGTCTTATTTTTCGCTTATAAAGTTCACAAAAATTATCCGCTCATTGTCGCAGCAAACCGAGACGAATTTTATGAAAGACCAACTGCGCCTGTACACTTTTGGGAGGATGATCCGTCCATTCTTGCGGGGCGCGACCTGAAAGAAAAGGGGACTTGGATGGGCATATCAACGAACGGAAGATTTGCAGCCTTGACGAATTTCAGGGATCCGAATGAACCAACGGAAAACAAAATCTCACGGGGTAGACTCGTTTCAGATTATTTAAAGAGTACAACATACACATATGAATTCCTAAAAGAAAAACAAGAGGAGCGCAACCATTATCGTGGCTACAACTTAATTGCAGGTAACGATGACGCACTCTTTTATTATTCAAATGTCCAAAATGAAATCAGAGAGCTTACCCCTGGTATTTATGGACTTAGCAATCATTTTCTAGATACCCCTTGGCCGAAAGTTGAAAGAGGGAAGGAAGACTTGGAGCAGTGTCTTTGGAAATCAGAGCAAATTGATGAAGAATGCTTGTTTGAACTATTGAAAAACCGAGATCCGGCTGAACGCCAGCTCTTACCGGACACTGGAATCGGTATGGAATGGGAAGAAAAATTGTCTTCCATCTTCATTGAATCGGAACGATATGGGACACGTTCTTCAACGGTTTTAAAAATGGGTTCGAATCGCCAGGTAGATATAACCGAACGTAGTTTGATTGATGGTGAACTGAATACTGAACATTTCTCTTTCCAGATAATCAAAAAAGGTGACAGGCATCTGTAAAAGGATTCCATGTCACCTTTATTGTTTTCTACTTGTCTTCGTCGCTTTCGTTGATCAACTTATCATCTGCTGGTGCGAACTCTTCACCAATTTCAACAGCGTATCCGTGTCCTTTAACATCTGCCTTGGATGGGTGAAGAGGATTTGTCACTTCTATAAACATGTGGTAAACAAATTCCGATGCAGCAATACCTAATGAAGTAATCCCTGCTCCAAGTAGGCGATTATAGGTCGTATCGATGATCGGCTCCGCCAAAAGAAACAGGACAATGAACACGAACCCGAAATCAAGTACAGTAGCAAAGAAATTCCCTAGTTTCTTCAACACATACAGATCCCCGATTGGGTAACCGATCGCCGTAATCAAGACGGATACCCACAAAGCATTCAATATCGATACCCCAAAGAACGGCGTCAAAACGGAAAGACAAAGACCGAATACAATGACAAATTTAGAAGAAATCGCAACAATATGTCTAATATTCAAATTGGATAGCTCCTTTTACCATCTTTTCTATTCCTATGGTTTCCCATTCGCATTTTAATATTACGTTGAACATGGTACAGGTTTAATGTGCATACATAAGTAATGGAGAAACAGCACAAATAGGAGGGGTGCCATGCAAATCACTCCATTCAATACTCCTCTTCCCGTTCCGAAAATACAGAGACCTTTGTATGTGAAAGAAGGGGTTGCCTATTATGAAGTAACTATGAAACAAATGTATCAAAAGCTCCATAAAGACTTGCCAGGTACGGTCATATGGGGATATCAAGGGATTTACCCTGGACCTACATTCGAAGTGAAACGGAATCAAAAGATTCGTGTAAGATGGATGAACGATTTGCCGGATGAACATATCCTTCCGCTCGATCACACTGTCCATGGTGCTGGAGTAGAGGTTCCCGATGTTCGAACCGTCGTCCATTTGCACGGAGCGCGTGTACGACCGGACAGCGATGGTTATCCTGACGCGTGGTTTACGAAAAATTATCAGGTGGTTGGACCATTTTTCGAACAAGAGACATATGAGTACCCGAATGACATGGAAGCGACGATGCTTTGGTACCATGATCACGCAATCGGCATTACTCGACTGAACATTTATGCTGGATTAGCTGGAATGTATATCATAAGAGATGAGCATGAGGAACGATTGAACCTCCCTAAAGGAGAATTTGAAATCCCACTACTGATACAAGACCGTTCGTTCAATCCGGATGGAACCTTCTATTATCCAGCAAAGCCGGATGACCTGACAGCACCCGTCTATCCATCGGTCATACCAGAATTTTTCGGCGATACTATTTTGGTCAACGGAGTCGTATGGCCTTACTTAGAGGTGGAACCAAGGAAATACCGTCTCAGACTGGTGAACGGTTCAAACTCAAGATTTTATCGGATTTCCTTAAGCAACCAACAATCTTTTTACCAAATTGGAACGGATGGGGGGCTTAGAGAAAACCCGCTGGAAATGAAAAGTTTCTTGCTCGCCCCCGGGGAAAGGATTGATCTGATCGTTGATTTTTCAGATTTGAAAGGACAGACGGTCGTCTTGAAGAATAGGGCACCTGCGCCTTTTCCGGATGGCGAACTGCCAGATCCTTCAACAACAGGGCAAATCATGGCGTTTAAGGTGACGAAACCTCTCACTGTAAAGGACACATCTGTGATACCGGAAACCTTGAATAAAATTGATTACTACAATGAAAACCAGGCTTATATCATCCGACCATTGACTTTGGTTCACCGAGAAGATGTTTACGGTCGACCGATCATGTTATTGGATGACCTAAGATGGGACGATCCGATAACCGAGAATCCTAAGTTAGGATCCATAGAAATATGGAGTCTCATCAATATCAGCGACGACACCCATCCAATTCATCTCCACCTCATCCAGTTTCAAATCTTGGATCGTCAACCGTTTGATGTCGATCATTTCAATGAAACAGGCAACTTGAAATACACAGATGATCGAAGGGGACCTGAACCAGCCGAAAAGGGCTGGAAAGACATCGTAAGTGCGAACCCAGGTGAGGTTACACGTATCATCGGAAAATTTCAACCTTATACTGGCCGGTATGTGTGGCATTGTCACATGCTCGAACACGAGGATCAAGAGATGATGAGACCTTATGAAGTCATTCCCAAAATGAATGTCATTCAAAAACTTATTCAAAAAATTAAACATTGATTAATGGGTTTGGAGAAACTATAATGTTTTATAAATCGTAAACGTTACGTTTTGGAAAGTGATTGCTAATAAAAGCAATCACTTTTCCTTCAGTCTTAAATCGTAATCATTACGATAATAAACAAATTAATGGAGGTACTTCTATTATGAAAAAAATCCCTGTTACTGTTTTAAGTGGGTATTTAGGTGCCGGGAAAACCACTTTGCTAAACCATATTCTGAAGAATGAACAAAATAAGAAAGTCGCGGTCATTGTGAATGATATGAGCGAAGTGAATATAGATGCATCTATGGTGAAGAAAGGGGCATTCAGTCGAACGGAAGAGAAACTCGTAGAGTTACAGAATGGATGCATTTGCTGTACATTAAGAGAGGACTTGATTAAAGAAGTTGAAAAACTCGCTAAGTTGGATATTGATTATATTGTAATTGAATCAACTGGAATTTCTGAACCGATTCCAGTCGCACAAAGCTTTACATATGAAGACGAAGAGTTAGGGATTAATCTATCAAAGTATTGTATGCTCGACACGATGGTGACCGTCGTGGATGCCAATCGCTTTTGGGAGGATTTTTCTAGCGGAGATAGTCTGCTCGATCGACATCAAAGTCTCGAAGAAACTGACACGAGAGAGGTCATCGATTTGTTGATTGATCAAATCGAATTCGCAAATGTAATCCTGTTGAACAAAATCGATCTGATCTCACCTGAAGACAAGCTGGAATTGCTTGCTGTTCTACAAAAATTGAATCCGGATGCACGTATTGCAGAAACGTCATTCAGTGAAATTTCATTAAATGAGGTTTTAAACACTCAATTATTCGATTTTGAAAAGGCCAGTCAAGGAGCGGGTTGGATCAAAGAGTTAAATGAGGAACATACTCCGGAAACAGAAGAATATGGTATCACCTCTTTCGTATATAAAAGAAGAAAACCATTTCATCCAGAACGACTCACTACTTGGCTTGAAAATTGGCCTGTAGAGGTCGTAAGAGCGAAGGGCTTTTTCTGGCTATCTACAAGGAATGATACTGTAGGACTGCTATCACAAGCAGGTACTTCCATTTCAATTCAAGGCGCGGGGGAATGGATTGCAAGTTATCCGATAGAAGAGCAGCGACAAATTTTGATGGAAGAAGAGGAAGTAAGGGAAAATTGGGATGATGAAATTGGAGACAGGATGCAAGAACTTGTTTTTATAGGGATCAACATGGATCGGGAGGAAATAGAAGTCTCTCTTGACTCCTGTCTCTTGACAGAAGAAGAAATGGAACAAGAGTGGAGCCTTTTTAACGATCCGCTACCAAGTTTCACCCAACCCGTTGCAAAGTAAAAAAGTCTTATATTCAGAGACCTGAAAAGTAAGTATGCAGGTCTCTTATTATTTTGACGAATGCACGTTAGATTCAGACTTAATAAAATGTCCGGACCCTAACCAAGCAGACAGTGCAAACATCAAGTAGATCGCCTGAGTGGCGGTGTTGCCTTGAAGGATTAGTTGTAAACCAACCCCTATGCCAAGGGATGGGATGACGATGAGCAGGGTACGCATGATCCGTTCGAAGCCTTTGTTTCTCGGCAGCGGCCAAATACGGGAAAAGATAACCCCTAATGCCACTCCTAATGCGGATACGATGATAATTTGAAAAATGACGGTAGGCGTCGGGAAAGGCCAATCCGCAATGTAATGACCTAGTAGATAGAAAATCTCCAGGAAAAGAGCGATTCCAAGAGCTTTCTTAATCACCCTCAAATCCAGATAAGGTTGGAACATATATAAGGCTAGGGTAAGTAGTCCGAAGAAAACCGTCATAAACATTTTCCTCCTTGATATGTAAAAAGGGGGATAGATTCTCCCCCCTATAGGTCAACCTGTCTTGTCCATCACTTTCGGTACGCGGATATCTTCCACCATTTGTTGAATCTCTTCAGGTGGTGCTGCCGTCCTGCGTGAAACAATGAAAGAGATGATGAAGTTCAACAATGCACCGACTACACCTACTCCTTGAGCGTTTATGCCAAAGAAACTGTCCAAAACAGGTGTTTCTGTACCGAAGATCTGAGGAGATCGCATTAATAGGATCATGACAACCGTAAAGGCTAGACCCACGGAAATTCCCCAAATCGCTCCTTCACGATTCATTCGTCGATCGAAGATGCCAAGTAATATTGCAGGGAATAAGCTAGCTGCCGCTAACCCGAAGGCAAAGGCGACCACTTCACCAACAAATCCTGGCGGGTTGATTCCGAAATAACCTGCAACGAGAACAGCCAAAAAGATCATCAGTCGACCGACCTTCAAACGCTGCTCCTCACTTGCATTCGGTCTATAGATTCTGAAATATATGTCATGGGAAACGGCACTGGACATCGCAAGCAACAAACCTGATGCGGTAGACAATGCGGCAGCAAGACCGCCTGCTGCAACTAATGCGATGACAATTGGAGCAAGCCCCGCTACTTCCGGGGTCGAAAGAACGATGATATCACGGTCAATCGTTACTTCATTTGCAGACTCATTAGAAGAAAAGGTGAGTACACCGTCTCCATTCTTATCATCCAATGTGAGTAGCCCGGTTTCTTCCCACTTCGTCACCCAGGCAGTCTCACGTACTTCATTGATTGGTTGATCATTGAAACTGTTAATCAGATTGTATTTGGCAAAAACCCCGATGGCAGGAGCCGTTGTATAAAGTAAGGCGATGAACAAGAGCGCCCAACCTGCAGACCATCTGGCTGCTCGGACATTTTTTACCGTATAAAATCGGATAATGACATGTGGCAGTCCAGCTGTTCCAATCATTAGGGCAAGTGTTACCGCAAATACATTCAGTGCAGACATGTTTTGGAACGGCGCCAGATATTCCTTCAGGCCGAGTTCAACCTGCAGTACACTTAATTCTTTTGCAATATCACTGAAGGTCAAGGCTAATTGAGGAACAGGGTTTCCGGTTAATTTGAATGAAATGGCGATAGCAGGAATCAAGAATGCAACAATCAATATGGTATATTGGACGACCTGTGTCCAGGTAATCCCTTTCATGCCTCCCAATACCGCAAAAAAGGCGACGATCGCCATGCCGATCAATACCCCGAAAACGATATCTACTTGAAGATAACGACTGAAGACGATACCTACGCCACGCATCTGTCCGGCTACATATGTAAGTGAAATGAAAATCGTGGCAATAGCTGCAACTGCCCGTGCACCATTAGAATAATATCGATCTCCGATGAAATCCGGTACGGTGTAACGTCCGAATTTTCGGAGATACGGAGCGAGCAAGAGGGCAAGAAGTACATAGCCTCCAGTCCACCCCATTAGATAAATCGTACCGTCATAGCCTAAAAACGAGATCAAGCCCGCCATGGAAATGAACGAGGCGGCAGACATCCAGTCCGCTGCAATCGCGGCACCATTGGCTACAGCGGGGATGTCATTACCGGCAACAAAGAAATTACTCGTATCTTTTACTTTCGAACGCCAACCGATATAGAGATAAATGGCGAAGGTGAGGACGACGAGTGTTAATGTAAGGCTTTCTACACTCATGTCGATACCCCCTTATCCTTCGTTTTCTTTTTCGTCAGTATGACCTCTTGTACATCATACTCTTCATCGAGCTTGTCCATCCGTTTCGCATAATAGAAAATCAGGATTAAAAAGATGATGATCGAACCTTGTTGAGCAAACCAGAACGCCAAAGGAACACCGAAGAACTGAACTTCACTGAGAGGTTTCGCAAGGATGATGGCAGCGACTAGGGAGACGAGTGCCCAAATCACGAGTAGAACCTTAATGAGACGGGTATTCTTCTTCCAATATTCATGCTGCTTCTTAGTCATATCTTGCTGAAGATCTTTCATTTCAACACCTCCTGTACATGTTCCAAAACGAAGTTAGCAGAAGTTTCACCCAGTATTGAATTCGATTCACCACCACCTTTCCGTTATCTAGAAAATACTTCAACCAAAATTATACAATAAATGTTTGAATATTTTAAATTTTATAATAAAATAAGAGTAGAATAATCGAAATGTACTAGATTTCTCTAGTAGAAACCCCAAACATAATCTCCAACTCCAATTTCCATTCAAAAAAGCATTATCCCCCGTATTTTCTAATATAGTGAGAGTGTTAGACGTTTTGTTTAAGTCAAGGATTTTCGTAGAAAAGGAGAGATGACCTATGTTACATATCGTCGCTTGCATCAAGCAAGTGCCTGATACGAAAATCATCAAGATGAATCCCAAGACGAACACAATGGATCGGGCAAGTGCGCCAGCGATATTGAACCCTTATGATGCTCATGCTGTGGAAGAAGCAGTCCGACTCAAAAAGAGATATGGAGGAACGGTTTCCGTTCTGACCATGGGACCGCCACCTGCCGTGAAAGCAATCAAAAAATGCATCGAAATCGGTGCCGATGAAGGGTATATGATATCCGATCGAAAATTTGCTGGAGCGGATACACTCGCAACCAGTTATGCTTTGACCAAAGCCCTCGATAAGATATCAAAAATCCAACCTGTCGACCTTGTTTTGTGTGGAAAAATGACCATCGATGGAGATACTGGACAAGTTGGACCTGGAATCGCCCGAAGACTCGACATCCCGCCTTTAACCTCCGTAAAAAAAGTAGAAGAAGTCAATAAAAATGATGGATTTGTCATCGTGCACAGGAAGATCGAGGACGGATATGAAGTAATACGGTCCAGTTTGCCGTGTTTGATGTCTGTAGAAAAGGAAATCAACGAAGTCCCTTATTCGCCATTCCCGAATATGCTCAGAGCTGCACGATACGAGCCCCATATCTGGTCCGTCGATGATTTAGAAGATGTAGATGTAAAGCAGTTAGGATTGAAAGGATCACCGACGATCGTAGCGAAGGTTTGGGCTCCACCAAAGCCTGAAGCTGGAAAAATGTTAGAAGGTACACCCAATGAAAAAGTAGAGGAACTTCTTTCCATCGTGTTGGAGAAGAAAGAGCTCTTTCAAGCTAAGGGGGTATCTCAATGAACTTTGAAGAATATAGCGGCGTTTGGGTGTTTATAGAAGAACAGGAAGGAAGCGTTGCCCAAGTATCCTTGGAATTACTTGGAGCTGGCAGACGATTGGCTGATAAACGAGGTGTTGCTCTTGGTGGAGTCCTAATTGGAGACAATGTAAAAAGCTTGGCCAAAACGGTTTTCGAGCATGGCGCTGATGTCGTATATGTCTACGACCAAGAAATTTTCACACACTACCGAACGGAATCTTTTATGAAAGCTCTCCTTCATTGTAGTGAAACACATAAGCCCGAAATCATCCTTTTCGGTGCAACATCAAATGGAAAGGACCTTGCAAGCGCGGTTGCTACTGACCTTCCGACAGGTCTGACTGCAGATACGACGGAGTTGGATGTAGAAGAGGATACTGGACTTTTGCTCGCTAGCAGACCCGCATTTGGCGGGAACATCATGGCGACGATTTTATGTAAGAAATATCGGCCGCAAATGGCGACGGTCCGTCCGAAGGTAATGCAAGCTCTTACTCCTGAACCTGGACGTACCGGAAGGCTTGTAGAAGAATCCATCGATTTGAGAGAGCAAGACATTCGTACACAAGTACTTGAGATCGTAAAATCCACTACAAAGAAAGTCCGGATTGACGAAGCCGACATCATTGTTGCTGGCGGTAAGGGATTAGGAAGTGCTGAAGGGTTCAATCTAATCCACCAATTAGCAAATACAGTAGGTGGAGCAGTTGGAGCGAGCAGGGATGTCGTTGAAGCTGGCTGGATAGAGCACCATCATCAAGTCGGGCAAACAGGCGTTACGGTCACTCCGAAAATCTACATTGCAGTTGGGATATCTGGTGCGATTCAGCACCTCGTCGGAATGAAAAACTCCGGTATGATCATCGCAATCAATAAAGACCCGAATGCTGCCATTTTCGAAGCATGTCATTACGGTATCGTCGGAGATGCTTTCGAGATCCTTCCTTTACTGATTAAGGAATTCGGTAAAGCACTTTCCATGGAGGAGGTTGACCATGTCCGAGAGGTTTGATTGTATCATTGTCGGTGCTGGACCTGCAGGAATATCTTGTGCTTATGAATTGGCAAAAGGAGGGGCGAAAGTCCTCCTGCTGGAACGAGGTGAATATCCTGGTTCCAAGAATGTCATGGGAGGCGTGCTCTATCGAAAAATGATGGAAGACGTCATTCCTGATTTTTATAAGGAAGCTCCCCTGGAACGACCAATTGTAGAACAACGCTTCATGATGATGGATAAAGAATCTGCTGTCACTTTCGGGTACAAAGGTATGGAGTGGGGGAAGGAACCCTACAACAATTTCACGGTATTACGTGCGAAATTCGATCAGTGGTTTGCCTCAAAAGCAGTAGAACAGGGGGCATTGTTGGTCAATGAAACGGTTGTAACAGAATGTATTGTCGAAAATGAAAAGGTGGTTGGTGTTCGAACAGATCGACCAGATGGTGATGTGTATGCCGATGTCGTCGTCTTAGCAGATGGAGTCAATTCCCTGCTCGCAAAATCACTAGGTTTCCACAAAGAATACAAGCCAGATGAAGTTGCTCTCGCTACAATGGAAATCTTGAAATTCGATAAGAAAGTCATTGAGGATCGTTTCAATCTTGAACCGAACCAAGGCTGTACGATTGAATTGTTTGGTGATGCGACGAAAGGGATCTTAGGAACTGGATTTTTATATACGAATAGTAACTCGCTTAGTATAGGTGTCGGTACACTGTTATCAGGGCTGATCAAACATAAGATACGTCCGCATGAATTACTGGATTATGTGAAAAATCACCCGATGATCCGACCTTATTTACACGGGGGAGAGCAGCAAGAGTATTTAGCACATCTGATCCCAGAAGGTGGCTATAAATCGATGGGGAAGGTCGTCGGTAATGGGGTCATCGTAGTCGGGGACGCAGCCCAGCTCGTCAATGCGATTCACAGAGAAGGATCGAACCTGGCAATGACCTCTGGAAGGTATGCAGCGGAGACAATACTGAAAGCCATGGAAATAGGAGACTACTCAGAAGCGACACTTGACCAATATCGTGTTAATCTGATGGCAAGTTTCGTAGGTCAAGATATGAAAAAGTACAAAGACTCTACTCACCATTTTGATAAATTCCCGCAATACTTCGACCAATATATCCCGATGATGAACCGTGCTGCGAGCCAAATGTTCACGGTGGATGGAACGTCTAAATGGGATAAACAAAAGAAAATCTGGAAGGATATCGGATCACCAAAGGAGAAGATCAAAATCGCTCGGGATATGTACCGTGCATGGAAGGTGATGAAATAATGAGTGAGGAGAAGAAAACACAATCCATTGAAGAAAAGCAGTACCTCGTCCGATTTAACGCAGACACGAAGTCACATCTTCATGTGAAGAATCCTGAAATCTGTATGACCGATTGTCCTGATAAGATATGTACACTTTTTTGTCCGGCTGAGATTTATAAATGGGAAGATATTCGGATGCACATTGGTTATGAAGGTTGTCATGAGTGTGGGAGTTGTCGGATTGGGTGTCCACATGAAAACATCGACTGGGTTTACCCGAAAGGCGGTCACGGCATCATTTTCAGATTAGGCTAGAGATGGTTGGAGAGCAGGTTCAATAAGAACCAGCTCTCTTTTTTCCTATCCATTAAAAAAACACCTCATCATAAGGTGCTACCGCTTTATCACTCATATGTATGAATTCGTTTTTGTACACTATTTCACAAACCATATCAAAAAGAGAGGAAGGTATGCTTCATTCTCTTTTTTATTTAACAATCGTAAACAACTGATCTTCTTTCGCCATTTTTTCCAATTGACTTGTGTAATCAATGGCTTTATGAATGGAAGTGAAACGTTCAGATACAAAGTAAGGAAGCTTATAGTTGAAACCTCCACATTTCTTGGAAGGGAACACGACCACGTTCCAATGATAGCTCCCGGTATCTTTATCCATTTCACTACCCTCTAATGCAATCAACCAATGTGTACATGTCTCACAATCTACTGAACTACGATCAGATTCACCGATGGTGATCAGAGCTCTCTGATAAAATTCACCGTAGTTCGGGACGTTCCTCATAGACCTCACTCCCTTGATATTTAAAACTGAAAAATAGTCTTATAACAGTATATGTACGACCACAACAATTGATTATAGAATTGTCAGAAAACGTATAAAAAAATGAGATTGACAGACGTCAACCTCATCTGATTCCACTTAATAGAAAAACCCGCCGCCACCTCCGCAGCAGAAGCCTCTTCGTCGTCTTCCACCTACGGAAGCAGCTCCTACGATAATCAATAGGATGAACAGGATTACGAGAAGCGCAAATGTTCTGCCACTGATTCCACCTACAACATCATCACTCATATTCAAAACCTCCTTTCATATCTACTATATGTCTATGGGATTCGATGTGGACAGGCTATCGATTAGGTACAATAAAAATGGGCATAATTTTTTTCATTTAAATCTGGAGCCGTTATAATGGTTGGCAAAGGAGATGATGTCATGTTGCTTGAAACTTTACCAGACGTGCAACTTCAGGATCTTGAGGGGAAAACCTTTTCAACGGCACAACTGACGGGCAAGAAAGCACTGATCTTCATGTGGGCATCCTGGTGAAGATGCCGTGACCAACTGCCTGGATGGCAGGAATTCTATGAACAAAAAGCAAGAGATGATTTTGAGATTTTATCCGTAGCAGTCGATTTACAAGGCCCTGAAGTGGTCAAACCATATGTACATGGAACCACTTTCAAGACAGTCGTTGATACGGAGAATAAACTGAGTAGTCTTTTTCAGTTTAAAATTGTCCCGAACGGAGTATTTGTAGATGAAAATGGAACGATAAGGTTGATTAAGCAAGGCTTCAAAGTTACGGAGGAAACACATCTCGATGCCGTCCAGCAGTTACTGGACGAGAAAGTAGAAAAGATAGAGTTGGAAGACGCCTATTACTCACCACCATCTCAGGTCGAACAGGTGCAAATCCAACTCGCCGAAACAAAATACAAGCTCGGTATGCAATACTTGAATAACAATCAAAAGGAAGATGCATTGAAGGAACTGGATGAAGCCATTCAGTTAGATCCGGATAACTTCCTTATTCGAAAGCAAAGATGGTATATCCGCCACCCTGAGAAATTTACTGGAAAGATCGATACCGACTGGCAACAAACGCTTCTTAAACAAGAGAGGGAAGAAGAGGCGAAGCTTAACGGCGAACTTGATTGTGGTCCTGAGGGGTGTGAAATCCCAGGAACCAGTCAGTAGTCTAATACGAATAAATTCTGAATCCTATGTACCTAGAGGACTCTTATGAGTACCTCTTTTTTTTATGAAAAAAATAGCTGAAAGCGTAATCCTAAGTATGATCTTAAGATTGATCTAATAACGGGCAAAGAAAGTCTTGACCCTCATGAACCGATACATGATTCGTGCATGTCGACCTTCCTCTGTGTCATATTGCATTTCCTCCCGTAACCGATCCATGAACTCCAGGTCACATTCTAAACAAGGTCCATACATTTCATAGCACTCATCGTGCATTTTACAAGCAGCATCTACATCGTTAATTGGAAAGCCGGGTCCGCTGCAACCGGGTCCACAATATCTGTAACCTGGAAATATACAAAAACCTTTCTTGGTTCTCCGATCTTCAAACAAATTTTGAACCTCCCTTACAACATGCTAGGTATCTATGAACTAGTAATACTATATGACTTGTCCAGTAGGATGGATTGTTTGAACACCTAGCAACTCATGGAAAAGAGTGGCTCTAAATAAAGATCTACAAAAAATGTGTACAACCTTCTAGTACACATGTCCAAACAAAAGCCAAGGACATGCATACGGTGTTAATAAGAAGTAAACCTTCTTTAATTCATTGGAGAAAGGAGTTTTTTTATGTCATACGGACGTGGTGGAAATGCTTTCGCTTTGATCGTCGTATTGTTTGTCCTACTCATTATTGTAGGGTGTGCTTTCGTAAGCTGGTAGGACCTTTCCTATAGAAATCAGGTGAGGTATGTAAAGAGGGTGGCTATCATAGTCACCTTTTTCATTTCTTAAATGGGATTCATATTAGGAATGTCAGGTGATTATTTACATAAAAGTGCTCCATCAGCTTTCTAGTTGATGGAGCACTTTATGTTTACCATTATTCATCTTCAAAAAGCTTCTCTCCGCGTTGCAGTCGCATCGCAATGGTAGCCAAGTGCGGCATTTCACGGGAAGTTGGAGCGTGACCTGCAAGATAGCGAGTGACGGCAAGAATCAACGTCTCTTGAGCCCGTTTTGTGAGGGAACTTTCATCCTTTTCCCAATCATCATGTTCCATTATTGCCGCTTCATACATTTGGAAGGAATGGAATTCAGCATCCTCTCGTAATAAAGCATGCCCTAATGTATTGAAGAGACTTATTTTATCGCCGTTATTGGATAGATAGGTGACCACCCATTTCGCTGCTTCCGTAACTTGATGCTGCTTATTCATCAGTTCCAGCAGTTCTGAAAGGTTATCAGAATCTAATGGTTGGTTGGTCGGTTTCGGTTTTTTCGCTTTCGGCATGTTCAAAAACCGGTCCAAATAGACGCTCATAGCCGCATGGAAAACACCTCGTGTCAATTCAACTGTTGTCGAACGTTTCAATGATTGATGAACCGCATGTGCATGGGTGAAAGTGTGTAATACCGTAATCCAATCGCTAAAATCATTCTGCGTATGAAAATGGGCGATCCGTTCGGCAGCTGCTAATGAAACCAGCTGTGCAAGTCGTTCAGGAGAAAGACCACGTTCTAATGCTTCCATCATGACCTGTACGGTTTCCTCAGGTCGATCAGATAGGATCTGCTCAAGAATCGCTTCTTCATCTATGGATGTCCCTAATCCTCCACCTTTTTGAATATCAGGAAGTTTTTCGAATGCCTGGTGCAATGGTTTGACCAAATTGACCGGTGATTGCCAACTGTGTGATTCTTCACTTCGAGTTACATTCGAAATCCCCGGTAAGAGGGAAGAAAGGATGTAAGGACGAGAATCATCCCCGATCTGCTCCAATATTTCAAACGCCTTGTTATGGAAATCAAGCGTATGTCCGGCATTAATATAAAAGTGGTCCGTAACAGCAGTCATCATCATATCCGCAATCTGTTCATTGGACCAACCCGTTTCAATGGCAGTCAGCAGTACTCGCTCAGCACCTTGCTGGTCTCGGACTTCGACACAATGTCGATACCATTTCTTCAATTGTTCTTTCGTTTGATTTTCTCCAAGATCGGATTGCGGCAACGATCCTAATAAAAATCGTGTCCCCATACCTGAACTTTCTCTTGCGACGTGTACCAACCCTTGATATAACGCTAATATCTGACCTGTTTTATCCAGTTTGGGTAATATATTCGTCATGGCTGTTAAGATCGTCAAACCTGATCTCCAGCCGCTTTGGCGATGTTTCGTACCGAACTCGATACCCACCTTGGAGATTTCTGTCGGAGAAACACCTGCTTCGACCAGTCCAACGACAGCCTTGGCTATTACAAGGCTTAAACTTTGCTCAAGTCCTTCTCGTAAGCGTCTTTGGAGTTTTTGAATGGTTGTTTTCTGATGAGGGATCGGTAAGACATACACTCGATCATCTACAACTTCAACTGGATAGGTCGGCACATCGTCTGCCCATGGATCGAGCGTTCCGCCACTTTTCACATCAAAACGCGCATGATGCCAATGACATGTCAGTATACCGTCGCACAAACTCCCCATATGAAGTGGGAATCCCATATGTGGACACCGATTATCCACGGCATGAATTTCTCCATCATGCTCAAAGACAGCAATCCCGTGATTTCCGCCTTTGATGACTTTAGCGCCTTCCTGTTTCATATCCTCAACTGACCCTGCGTCGATTTTTTCTTCCAACATGTGAGCCCTCCTTTGTTTTTCTACCTAATAGTTTAAATTAACGATTTCTAGCTTGAATCCTTCCAAAGTAGAAACATCTCTCATTCAAAAGTCTGAAATGAACAGTTTCCAATAAATGCATAAAGGCCAATCTACAAGGAAAGCTAACAGAAATGAACATCAGGAGAGTTCCTAATGGGATATCGCAAAAAGGTACGTAGAAAGCGGAACATACAAGAAGAACATGAAAACGAATTGGAAAGAGATTCAGATGTTCGACCACTGTACGAAAGCTTTGAAAAGAACATCCAAATCATTCAAGAGGAATTGGGAACGAGCTCAGACTTACAAATCAAATCCTTTCGAATCGATGATGTTCATAATGCCTCACTCATCTTTATAAAAGGCTTGGTAGACTCGGTGACGATTGATGCATTCATATCAAATCTAGTCAATCAAGATAACAAGGATATATCCGAATATCTACACGAGTTACCTCTTGGAGAACTGGAATCTTCTGATGACCGTAATCAGTTACTTCATTCAATCTTATCAGGGGATGCGGTACTGTTAATAGACGGTCTGCCTCAAGGATACATTCTTGAGGCGGAAAGCCAACATTTTAGATCTATACAAGAGTCAACCACTGAACCAGTGGTTAGGGGTCCTAAAGAATCTTTTACAGAGTCCATTGAAATGAATACTGCAATGATTCGCAGAAAAATTAAAGACCAAAACTTACGAGTTGCGACCAGGCGAATAGGACGATCAACACGAACAGAGCTAGCAGTAATTTATATGAAAGGTCTCGCCAATGAGAAAATTGTTCAGGAAGTGTATGATCGTCTAGACAAAATTGATATTGATGCGATTTTAGAAAGTGGGAACATAGAAGAACTCATTGAAGATGAAACATATACGCCATTCCCAACGACATTCAATTCAGAAAAGCCGGATGTAATCGCTGCAGGTTTACTAGAAGGAAAAGTTGCCATCATTGTAGATGGAACCCCCTTCGTGTTACTTGTACCAGCTTTATTCATACAATTCTTTCAGTCAGCTGAAGATTATTATCAACGGTGGGACATTTCAAGTTTACTGCGACTATTACGGATTTTCAGTTTTTTCATTTCATTGTTAGGTCCTGCCTTTTACATTGCTCTTAGCACTTTTCATCATGAAATGCTTCCAACAAATTTATTGATAAGTCTTGCAGCTCAAAGAGAAGGGATTCCATTCCCAGCAATTTTTGAAGTTATTTTAATGGAAGTTACTCTTGAAATCTTAAGAGAAGCAGGGATTCGATTGCCGGTTGCAGTGGGACAGACGATCTCCATCGTAGGAGCACTGGTAATCGGGCAGGCAGCTGTGGAAGCAGGTTTCGTATCTCCTGCGATGGTCATTGTCGTATCAATAACCGCCATTTCAAATTTCATCATCCCATCGTACAATCTAGCCATTTCCATAAGGATTTTAAGGTTCCTTTTTATGATTTTCGCAGCAATATTCGGACTATATGGGATTGCACTTGGGTTGTTTGCGTTAGCGTTACACCTATGCAGCTTACGTTCTTTCGGTATTCCTTATATGTCTCCTATGGCACCATACAATTCACAGGATCAGAAAGATTCATTAATCCGAATGCCACAAAATGTAATGTTTACTCGCCCGAAGCTTATCAATCAGAAGAATGTGGTTCGTCAAAAACTAAAATCATCGAAATGAAGGTGTCACCATCATGTACCCCAGAATGATAATGATCTGTTTATCCATTCTAATTTTAAGCGGGTGTTGGAATAGTAGAGAATTAAATGAAATAGGAATTGCAGTGGGTTTGGGAATTGATAAAACGGATGATGGACAAGTGCTTGTCACCGTGCAATTGGTGAATCCGGCTGAAATTTCGGCCAAACAAAGCGGTGGTGCGAGAGCCCCAATCGTTACCTATCAAGAAAAGGGAGACACTGTATTTGAAGCGTTGAGAAGAATGACGAAAACCGTTCCTAGAAAAACCTTTTTTCCTCATTTAAGAATGCTGGTCATTGGTGAAGAGCTTGCAAAAGAAGGAATTGCGACTTCACTTGATTTACTGGAGAGGGATCAAGAATTCCGCCCAGATTTCTATGTTGTCATTGCAAAGGATCACGAAGCGCAAGATATCCTTGACTTACTGGTTCCTGTTGAAAAAATTACAGCTCAAAACTTATTTACAAAGTTGGAAACATCAGCAAAAGTCTGGGCACCGACTGTAGCGTTGAAGTTTGGTAATTTGTTGAACGAATTCACAAGTGAAGGTAAACAACCTGTATTAAGCGGCGTTCAAATTAAAGGGGATGAAATTGCAGGTAAAAGCATGGAGAACTTGCAGACCGGCGACCCTGCTACACGATTGCAATACACCAATTTGGCGGTATTTAAAGGAGATCGCTTAAAAGGATGGTTCGATGAACCTCAGAGTAAAGGCTACAACTATATTACTGGAAATGTGAGCAGCACAATTGTCAATGTACCTTGTAAAGATAAAGGTAGTGTTTCAATTGAAATTCTAAGAACGAAAGCGAAGGTTAACGGTAAAATCAAAGATGATCAACCTATCATCAATGTACATTTAGAAGCAGTTGGAAATGTAGGGGAAGTGGAGTGCCCCATCAACTTACAAAAATCAGAGACAATTAAGCAATTAGAAAACCAAACTGAAAAAGACATTAAAGAAAAAATCAACAGTTCCATCTCAGCCGCTCAAAAAGAATTTCAATTAGATATTTTTGGATTTGGCGAAGTCATTCACCGTAAAGATCCCAGCTATTGGAGTAAAGCTAAAACAGATTGGGATAACATCTTTTCAGAAATAAAAGTGAACGTACATGTGAAAGCTCAAATACGGCAGACAGGAAGAAGAAGCAATTCTTTTATTAACAATTTGAAGGAGTAAACATAATGTGGATTTACCTCGGTACAGGGATTACTTTATCGATGATCATATGGTTTGATGGACGACCTTTATGGAGACAGAAACAAACAAGAACGTTTTGGGTCTTCATGTTTTTACTAAGTATCGGAGCAGGATTATTGGTGTTCCAAAATATGGGGCACGTCATTCCTACTCCACTGCACGTAATAAAATGGATTCTTGAACCGCTGACCAAAAATTTTTACAAGATATTTGAGTAGAGAGGAGATACAGGAATGATTGAAAAAGGAAAAATCAGTGTTCGGCAATTTACTGTTTTGGTCCTCTTATACACAATTGGAACGACGATTTTGATCATTCCTTCCATACTTGCGACACATGCAAAACAGGATACATGGATCGCTGGTATCGTTGGTCTTTGTGGGGGCATTGCAATCATTCCTTTATACGTAAGCCTTGCATCCAAATATCCAGGGCAAAATTTCTCCCAGATTCTTGAGCATTTATTTGGAAAATGGGTGGGTAAGGGGGTCTCCCTGATTTATCTCATCACTTTTGTTATGCTGCTTTCCGTTTTTGTACTTAGGGATATTGGAGACTTCATGGTAACTGTCATGATGGTTGAAACACCCATCTATGCCATACATATTACATTTCTACTCGTCGTATTGATGGCCGTACGTCTTGGCTTAGAAACATTCGCCCGTGCAGGTGAACTCTTTCTCCCATGGGTAATCGTACTTTATTTCATTTTGACTTTCACAATTGCCCCTCAAATTGAAATGAACTATGCTCAACCAGTGATGGAAAATGGGATAAAACCTATCTTGCACGCAGGATTTTCATTTTTCACATTCCCATTTGCTGAAATGATTATCTTCCTCATGATTATTCCTTATGTGAATACCTTACACCGGGTCAGCAGAGGTTTTTGGATTGGTATCATCATAGGGGGAGTTTTTCTTATTATTTTATCTATGCTTTCCATTTTAGTAGTGGGTATTGAAGAGACTTCCGAAAGTATTTATTCAAGTTATGATTTAGCTAAGCAGATTAATCTAGGAGGATTTTTCCAACGAGTTGAAGCCATGATGGCATTCATTTGGTTTACAACTGCATTCATGAAATTAACTATATTGATTTATGTACTGTCCCTTGGAATTTCTCAAACCCTAGAATTAACTGATTATAAACCTATCACTTTACCCTTAGGCTTAATCATTTATGTTTTCTCAATCATTATCTTTCCGAATGTCGCTTATCTCATAGAATTTACTGAAACGATGCAACTATATGTATTTATTTATGGTGTCGTTTTTCCGCTACTATTGTGGTTTTTATCTTTCATAAAAGAAAAGGGAAGATTCAACTCCATATAAACTACCGTCGTTCGAAAATCGCCTTTTTCATATAGACTGCAAGACTTAACTTTTCAATTGACTTACAGTATTTTTTCTTAATTAAATAACCGTCTTCGACAAATACAGGAGTAAGATTTGGTGAGGCGTTCGTCTGTTGAAACCAATCAAAAACGGCAGGAGGTTCATGTACGATCTCCTTCCAGGCAAAGTGAAGAGAAGGACTGTAGATTTTTGGTACCCCTTGTTTCAACTCGCATTCATGTATATGAGGGTTATATAACCTGCCAGGTATTGATTCGCGAACATCAGTGAATAGATGATCCCAATAATCCTTTCTTGAACCAGAGTGCCTTTTTTCAGTTGCCCAGGAGAATATTGATTCTAAATGGGTTGGATAATGGAAAAGGATAGAGTAAAGCCTTTTCCCAATGGTTATCCGTTTTTCAAGTTGAGTGAAATCATGTACGATGTCACCTAACATAATTGAATCGTTTCCTTTCCTCTCAGTCGGGAAAAGAATATAATTCAAATTCAATCGATCTTGAAGAGCAAAAGCGGTTTTATTCAACACCTTTTCTTTAAAAAAATCATTTTGTACAATGCGAGATTCAATATAATTTTGTTCATTAATAATTAGAGCCATCGTTAATTTAGATGAATTTCCATTCGCCCAAAACTCTTTCCAAATGGGTCTCATGAATGATGAAACACTCAAGTCCTTCAGCAAGTGAAACAATGGGTTGCGGTCCAGTTTACTAGCTTCATAAAGCAATAACTGAGGAAAAGCATCCTGGAAAATCAGCCAATTTCCCCGTTCAAGCCACATGAAATAATAATTCCGCTCCTCTTCTGAAAGCAACTTCGGGAGAAATTCTCCTTTCAGATCTGTCATATTCCAACCGGCATTTCTTGACACCATGTGCGCAAGCAACGACCAGTGAATTTCTGGATTTCTACGGTAATACTCCAAGTAAGCCATCGTTCTAGTAACGTTGTTTATGTTTAATGATTTTGTCTCTTGTTTAATCCAGTGTACAAGTTCCACATGTTTAGGTTCATACATAACTGCACCCCCACTCAGTGTGATGCCCACTCAAACCTCTGAATAAGATGGAAAAGGGAGGTTGATGACGTTGATAGGTAACATTGAACAGGAAATGGAACGGATCGTAGCCGAATTGTTAAGAAATCAATCTTCAGATGGATCTTGGAATTATGCATTTGAAACCGGTATAGCGACCGATGCCTATACCATCATTTTATTACGAAGTTTGGGAATACATGAGGAGGGTTTCATTCAGTCGTTAAAGGAAAGACTCCTCCGAAAGCAAGAGGATGATGGTTCGTGGAAACTGTTCAAGGACCAACCCACAGGAGACCTATCATCGACCATTCAAGCCTATAATGCCTTACTCTATTCAGGCTATGTACGGAAAGATGATCCCTATATGGAGAAGGCGGCATCCTTCATAACACGAGAAGGAGGCATCGGGCAGGCCGGTACATTTACGAAATTTCTCCTCGCTCTGACAGGGCAATATGATTGGTCTTCCATCGTATCCATGCCGATTGAGATTATGCTTTTCCCTCCAAAAGCTCCTTTAAGCTTTTATGATTTTTCCGTATTCGGAAGAGCCAACCTTGCTCCTGTATTAATTGTCAGGGAAAAGAAATTCCAATTGCCAACTTCATATACTCCCGATCTTAAGCATCTGTATACATCTGAACAAAAGAGAACGAATTTAGCTCAGACGAAAGAATGGCGTGGCATGTTCACAACAATCAATGAACAATTACAAAAATTATCAGAAACGCCTGAGAAACTGAAAGCAAAAAGCATCGAAACGGCTTTACAATATATGCTGAAACGAATTGAACCTGATGGGACTCTCTTAAGTTACTACAGTGCGACCTTTTTCATGATCTTTGCTTTGTTGTCCCTCGGCTATCCAAAACATCATCCTTTGATCCTCAACGCTTATAAAGGGATCTTCAGTATGGCCGATCAGATTGATGGAACGATCCACATGCAATATACGACTGCAGATGTGTGGAATACTTCCTTGATCAGTCATACGTTACAAGATGCTGGTTTGTCTTATACAACACCATCCATACAAAAAGCGAATCAGTATCTGTTGTCTCGTCAACATTCCAAATTCGGCGATTGGGTGTTAAACAATCCTGAAACCATTCCCGGTGGATGGGGTTTTTCCAATATCAATACAATCAATCCTGATGTGGATGATACGACAGCCAGTCTACGTGCCATCCGAACGCAAGTGTCCGAAAATCCTTCCAATCAGCAGTATTGGAAGAGCGGCCTGAAATGGGTACTATCAATGCAGAATCAGGATGGGGGATGGCCTGCATTTGAAAGAGGGGTTGATAAGAAATGGTTAGCGCTTGCCCCCATTCAGGGAGCGGAATACCTTCTCCTGGATCCCTCTACTGCAGATTTGACAGGCAGAACGTTAGAATTTCTAGGGAACTATACGCAAATGAATATAAATCATCCCTCCATCAAAAAGGGTCTGAAATGGCTAGCACGAAACCAACGTGAAGATGGATCCTGGTATGGAAGGTGGGGCATCTGTTACATCTATGGGACTTGGGCCGCATTGACCGGCATGGCTGCTTGTGGAAAGGGTATGGATGATGAGACCGTCAAACGTGCCGTCGATTGGCTTTACTCCATACAAAACCAGGATGGCGGATGGGGGGAGTCATGCAACAGTGATATTGAACGGAAATACATCCCGCTTGGAGAAAGTACGTTAACACAGACCGCCTGGGCATTAGATGCTCTGATTTCGATATCTGACGAGCCAACTGATATTATAGCCAAGGGAATCGATTTTCTAGTCCGTAATGGCAATAAGGAAGGGTGGACCGAACAATATCCTAAAGGTCAGGGAATGGCGGCAGGCTTTTACATTCACTACCACAGTTATCGGTATATTTGGCCGCTTATGGCATTAAGTCATTATCGAAACAAGTATGTGTTGTTATAAGTGCTTAATAGGGTGCTCCCAACTTCCATGGTTCACCCTTTTTTCCATTCCAGGCACGAATAAATTTCATTAGGAATAGGAGATAGAATCTATCAAATAATTACACAATCTACGAAAAAAGGTTGCTTTTGAACTGGAAGTCTGGTGTATAATCGGTATTAGGAAAATTTCATACATACAGAAATCGGTGAGTTTGATGTTCTAACATCTAATTCTTAAAAGGGAAGTTGGTGCAATTCCAACGCGGTCCCGCCACTGTAATTGGGAGTGTATCTGCGAAGAGCCACTGTACGTTTAAGTACGGGAAGGTGCAGACCACAATGACCATGAGCCAGGAGACCTGCCATTTCTTCAAGCACTTGAAACCTACGCGGATAGGGAGGTGTGTCACGGATATTTGATTGCTCTGCACGATCACTTGTTCAATACGACATCTTCATGTTCTAACGTGGAGATGTTTTTTTATGTTGCAGAATATGAAAGCGTTTCACAATAAAACATTCAGGAGGATTCTTCATGAAAAACGTATTATCTATCTTTCTATCATTGTTTCTAGTAATTGGTTTATTAGTAGGCTGTAATGATGATTCAGCTCAATCAGACAACGCATCTTCGGACAATCAAACTGCTGAACAAACCGAAGAAAGTTCTTTCCCAGTCACGATAAAAGATGCTGCAGATCAAGAAGTGACGATTGAAGAAAAGCCGAAAAAAATCGTCTCTCTCATACCGAGTAATACAGAGGTTGCTTATGAATTAGGTTTAGAGGAAGAAATCGTAGGTGTTTCTGATTTTGACAACTATCCTGAAGAAGTAAGTGAAAAAGAAAGGGTTGGAGGTCAAGAACTGAATGTGGAGAAAATCATATCCTTGAATCCAGACCTTGTACTGGCCCATGAATCAGGTGTCCAAATGGCAGCAGATGCGCTCCAACAGCTTCGTGACTCAGGCATTGCTGTCATCGTTGTTAATGAAGCAGCGAATTTCGAAGAAGTATATGATTCAATTGAAATGATTGGAAGAGCGACTGGCGAAATCGAAAAAGCCGAATCCATCATTGAAAACATGACAACCCAAGTAGAGGACATCAAAAAGAAAGTTGCCCAAATAGAAGAAAAGAAATCGGTCTTCATTGAGGTTTCTCCAGAGCCGGAAATTTATACACCTGGTAAAAACACGTTCATGCATGAAATGCTCCAAATCATCAATGCAGAAAATGTTTCAAAAGATATAGATGGATGGGCCAAAATCGATCAAGAGACGATCATTGATAAAAATCCAGATGTCATTATTACCACTTACGGGTATTATACGGAGAATCCAAAACAACAAGTGTTACAACGAGCAGGATGGAGCAATGTAACAGCGGTTGAAGAGGAGCATGTATATGATGTGCACTCTGATTTGGTCACGCGATCAGGTCCGAGATTGGTTGAAGGAGTAGAGGAGCTTGCAAAATCGGTCTATCCGGAAGCGTTTGGCGAACAATAGACTGCTCGCTTATGCGTGCTCCATCTTGTTTCTACTGATCAGTATGGTGCTCGGAATCTCAATCGGATCCGTGCATGTACCGATCTCAAGCATTATCCGCATAGTAGGTCATGAAATTTTTCCTTTTATCTCTTTAGCTCAAGTTGATTCAATGCATCTGAACATAGTATTGAATGTCAGGCTGCCAAGAGTGATCCTAGCAAGTCTAGTTGGCGCATCTCTTGCTATTGCAGGAGCAGCTTTTCAAGGCTTACTCCGAAATCCGTTAGCTGATCCGTATACTTTAGGGGTCTCTTCCGGCGCATCCGTCGGAGCAGTCGTCACTTTGTTTTTTCAAATCTCCATACCATTTGTCGGGGCATTCACATTACCATTATTAAGTATTGTTTCTTCGTTTTTGACGATTGTCCTTGTTTTGGGTTTTGCTCGTAAAATTGAGAAATCCATGAGAGTGGAAACGATCATTTTGACGGGGATCATATTTGGTTCCTTTCTCAGCGCCGTCATCTCATTGATGATTGCACTTACTGGAGACGAATTGAGACAAATCATCGGATGGCTGCTAGGTAGTGTTTCCATGCGTGGATGGGTCTATATCAAGATCATCCTGCCTTTCTTGATAATAGGTGCTGGGATACTCCTTTTCAATGCGAGAGAATTGAACGCGATGTCCTTTGGGGAAGAACGGGCTCACCATCTTGGTGTAGATGTTCAACGTAGAAAATTATCGGTGCTGACGGCAGGTTCGATATTGACTGGGGCTGCAGTGGCTGTTTCTGGAACGATTGGATTCGTCGGCCTTGTCATTCCTCATCTGACGAGATTGTTATGGGGATCCGATCACAAACATCTTTTGCCGCTCTCCATCTTAACAGGCAGTGGTTTCTTGATTTTAGCCGACCTGGTAGCGCGGACGATCATTTCTCCGACTGAGCTACCAATTGGAGTCATTACAGCATTAATTGGTGCACCTGTTTTTGCACTGATTCTTATGAAGAGCAGATTAGAAAGAAGTGGATAACATGTTGAACGTACAAAATCTGACAGGTGGATATGGTGGCGTACCGATTGTCAAAGATCTAACTTTCCAAGTTAACAAAGGTGAGATGTTCGGTATACTCGGACCCAACGGAAGCGGTAAGACGACGTTGCTGAAAATGATCAGCGGAATCTTAGCCTTCCAAAAAGGTACAGTCAATATCGCAGATCAACCGATTCAAACCTTTTCACCGAAAGAATTGGCGAAAATCATAGCTGTTCTTCCACAGCATTCGAATCAGAGCTTTTCCTATACCGTAAAGGAAACGGTTGCTTTAGGCAGGTATGCACACCAGTCGGGTTGGTTCCAAACATGGAGTCCGAAAGATGAAGAAATCGTACAATCCGTCATGAAGCAAACGGGTATTCATCATTTTCATAGTAAAGATATACAATCATTGTCTGGAGGAGAAAGGCAACGGGTGTTCCTCGCACAAGCTCTTGCACAAGAACCTCAGATTCTCCTGTTGGATGAACCGACGAACCATTTGGATCTCTCGTTTCAAAAAGAATTGTTGGATGTTTTGAAAGCATGGACACGGGAAAAGGGTCTCACCGTCATTTCTATTTTCCATGACTTGAATCTCGCAGGCTTATATTGTGATCAACTGCTCCTGATGGAGGACGGCAAGCTGAACATCCATCACAAACCGAATGAAGTGTTAAGAGAAGAGCGGGTGCAAGCCGTCTACCAGACGAAAATTAAGAAACAGGCACACCCTAGGGTCCCGGCTCCACAAATGGTGCTCCTTCCCGAACAGCAAGAAGACCAACAAAATTTCACCGTTAATGCATCGATTTTAAAAAGAACGTCAGAACGAATAGTCATCCAAACCCCTCAACCTATGAAAACCTTATCTTCTGGGGTCATCGGTTCCGGTACAGGCTGGCATGATTCATTCATCAATCGAAGGGTCGGACTGGATTACGATTGCAATGATCATCGGGAAGAAATGCGTCTCTATTTGAAAGAAAACGGTTTTGAACCTTCTGATTGTGTAGGGATGATGACTGCTGTCAACCTCGACGATCTCTCTCACCTCTTCATCGAAAGGGACGGTTGCTCTATATTCGTCGTTGTTACAGCTGGAGTCGGCCATGCCATTGATGCTTCAAAGAGCAGCCAACACGATATGCATTTGCAGCCGGGTACGATTAATACATGGATTTTTGTAAATGGGAGTATGACCGAGGAAGCATTCATCCAAAGCATGATGACGGCTACTGAGGTGAAGACGAAAGTCCTCCACGATTTGGAAGTCCGAGATCCGGTTACAGGAACATTAGCTACTGGGACGGGAACAGACAGCATCTTAATCGCTTCTACACAACAGGGGGAAGAGATTGAGTTCGGAGGAACAATCACTCCATTGGGTAAATTAATCAGTCAGGCCGTTTACAAATGTACATCGGAAGCGATTGCGCATTATCGTAATAGAATGGACATCTAAACAGATGAACAAAAAGGAGTGAAAGCTCCTTTTTGTTTTATTAGAAGAAGGGGGAAGAAGGGTGCAAATCGTCTTCATATGTGGAGGAGTACGAAGTGGAAAAAGCCGGTTTGCGGAAAGATGGGCTCAACAGAAATCGTTAAACTCTGGAGGTACACTTCGGTATGTGGCAACAGGAGTTCCATCAGATTCAGAAATGAAATCCCGGATTCAACGACATCAACAAGACCGGCGGCTTGATGGTTGGAACACAATCGAACAAGCAACAGACATCCGAGCTGTGGCAAAACATATACAAAAAACGGACATTGTACTTTTAGACTGTTTGACAACATGGTTGAACAACGAGTTGTATTTGAAGCCACCAAGGAAGGTAGAACACATCAGATCCGAGATGATTCAGGATATCGAGGTGATTGCCAGATCTTGTCACACCCTCATCCTCGTCAGCAATGATCTCTTTTTTGATGCAACGGTGGATTCAGAGCTTGTCTTGACGTATAAAAAAGTATTAGGGAAGATCCATCAACAAGTTGTGGAGAGAGCTACAAAGGCTTTTCATGTTGAATGCGGCATTCCTATCATGATGAAAGGCGGGAAATAATTGCTATACATAAAAGGGTTCCTACTGAACCTGCAATTCTTCACAACAATACCGATTCGTATGGAAATACCGATGGATCAAGACCATCTTGAGCGGGCAGTCAAGACCTTTCCTTTGCTTGGCCTTTTTCAAGGCATCATCTACTACCTTTTGGTAATGGTTTTGAGTCAGTATTCTCCTTTTTCAACGTTAGCCATAGCCTTTGCAATCTGGGTTTTGTCCATTGTATTGACAGGAGGAATCCATCTGGACGGATGGATGGATACGAGTGATGCCTTTTTTTCTCATCAAGAAGTGAAGAAACGGATTGAAATCATGAAAGATCCTCGAACAGGTGCATTCGGTGTTCTCTCGGTCATCATCCTACTTGCCGCGAAGTTCTTATTCATCTATGAAATCTTATCATTTACCAGTTACGAGTCATTTACGACAATCATTCTTATTCCGTTTTTCAGCAGAACGGTCATGGGATATTTGTTAGTCCACGTTAACCCGGTGAAACAAGAAGGACTAGCTTCTTTATTCCATACTGCAGTGAAGAAAAGAAGAATACCGCAGTATATGGCATATTGGGGGATACTGTTAATCCTATGGACCCTGTTTGATTTGAATACCTTTTTATTCGTTATCTTAACGGGAATCGGTTTAATCACTTATTTGTTCATACGAAAGAAGAGTTTGAAGTGGTTCGGTGGGATGACAGGGGATGTATTAGGAGCCTCTGTGGAAGGAGTTGAACTATTCGCATGGATGACTTGGTGGTTATTGCTCTCTATCGCCATGGTATAACGGAAGCAAATCGAACCCGGAAATATTGTGGATGGGATGATCCTTCTTTATGTGAAGGTGAAGCCCAAAGGATATCTCCAGCAGCCATGGACTATGACCAATTTTTTTCAAGTGACTTGAAGCGTTGCCTGCAGACGTGTCATCGACTGTTTCCTCATGCGGAACCGATTTTATTGAGGGAATTCAGGGAGATGAATTTCGGGTCATGGGAAGGTCAAACCTATGAATCTCTGAAAAAAGACCTTCGTTATCAAAAATGGCTGGACAACCCTTCTCAAATTGCTCCTCCTAGTGGAGAAAGATTGGAGGAATTTGAAAAAAGGCTTATGCAAGGATGGAGTAAAGTACTGAGTACCCGGAAAGGAAACCGGCTTGCGCTCGTCACACATAGTGGTGTCATTCGGAGATTACTTGAACAATTCGCTCCGTTTCATAAGGATTTCTGGGAGTGGGAGGTCCCCTATGCAGCGGGCTATGAACTTAATTTTACAGATAAACAATTAAGGAGGGGAGAGCGATGCACTTCGTTACAGGAGGTGCCTTCAACGGGAAACGCGCATGGGTGAAGAAACACTATCATCTAACTTGTCCGAAAGAAGTCCTCTGGCTATCACAATATAAATCAGCTTCGTTACCTACAGATGTAAATCATCTGACTCACTCACTGGTCGTATTGGAAGGTCTAGAAAACTGGATAAGACTAGAAGTGATGATGCAAGAACAACCAGAATTCTATTGGCAGCAGTTATTAGAAAGATGGATGGAATGGGAGAGTCAGTCTATGAATCAAATGATTCTTATAGGTACCGATATTACAAAAGGGATTGTCCCCATTTCATCAGAGGAACGAAACTGGCGGGATCTCACAGGAAGGTGTTATCAAAAGATTAGCCAACATGCCAGCCGGGTAGATTTGATCTGGCATGGCATTCATCAAACCATTAAACAGGAGGCGAAATCATGAAAATTTATACCCGTACAGGTGATACAGGTACAACAAGTGTAATTGGAGGAAGAGTCGATAAGGACGATATTCGAGTTGAAGCATATGGAACTCTAGATGAAGTGAATGCTTTCGTTGGACAAGCGATGGCGGAATTAGATGCCGATTTGTTTGAAGATGTGAGCTTTGATTTGGAGAAAATTCAGCATGAATTGTTTGATTGTGGTGGAGACCTTTCCAACATTACAAAAAAGAAGGAACCGAAGCTGACATATGAAGCGATTACTTATTTAGAAAACAGGATCGATACAATGATAGAGGAAACGCCAGATTTGGAAAAGTTCATCCTCCCTGGTGGTACAAAGCCCGCGGCATCCATTCACATAGCCAGGACGATTACTAGAAGAGCAGAAAGATTGGTAGTACGGCTTATGAAATCAGGTGCTGAGGATATTGAACGCCCTCTCCAATACTTGAACCGTCTATCGGACTATTTTTTTGCATTGGCAAGAGTGATCAACTTCAGGTTGAAGGTGAAAGATGTTGAGTATGTAAGAAGTGCAAACGTTTTTAAAAAACCTAAAGGAAGATCGGACGATGCGAACTAAAACAGTCAGCTTTGTGGCAATGTTCACAGCTCTTTCTGCAATCGGTGGTGCAATTAAAATCCCCGCAGTAATTGGTAGTATTGGATTAGATGCCTTCCCAGCCCTTTTGGCAGGAATGCTTGTTGGTACCATACCTGGTGCGATTGTGGCAGGAGTTGGACATTTGATTTCTGCTCTGTTCGGTGGCATGCCTCTGGGACCTTTTCATGTCCTCATCAGTCTTGAGATGGCGTTATTTGTGTACCTTTTTAGTGTACTGTACCAGAGAGGCTACAAACTACTGGCATGTGTCGTTATGGTTAGTGGCAATGCTCTTTTAGCGCCGTTACCGTTCATTTGGCTCATCGGGACTTCCTTTTACACCGCAATCGTTCCATCATTATTGTTGAGCTCATTCGTGAATACCCTTCTTGCGGTCGTTAGTGTTCATAAGGTTTCCGCTATGTTCAATAAAAAAGCGATGAAGGAGTGGAGTTCTTGAGAAATGCGATTATACAACCTATTCCTTCTGAGCAATTCCTGATTTTAACAAGTGACAATAGTGGAGGAATTGGTGAGAAAGAAGACGATGAAGTAAAGGTCCCTTATGACATTCTTTCCTATTATTCGTTCCGAGTTGCCGTCATGGAATGCTTGGCAGCAGGTGGCGAGCCTACTTCGATCATCCTACATAATTTCAACGGTGATTTACATTGGCATAAATTGATGAAGGGGATTCATAAAGGACTTGATGAGCTGGATATGCAACACGTAGACGTATCAGGAAGTTCGGAAAGTAATTTTTTGATGACCCAGTCTGCCATCGGAATAACAGTGGCTGGAAAGGCGGAATATGTCAAAAGGCACATGCCATCGCTTCGTTCTAAGTTCGTATGGGCTGTTATCGGAAAACCTTTGGTCGGAGAAAAGGTCATTGAACAATCGAGCTCCGTCCTCCCTCTAGAAATGTTCAAATCCCTTTCGTTATTTGAAGGTGTTTATTTATGGCCGGTCGGGTCAAAAGGAATACGAACGGAATTGGAACAAATCTTTTACAAGGATATCAAAGTTAGCTCTGAACTTGACCTTCATGCATCCGCAGGACCTTCGACGTGCACGATCGTATCGTATCCAATCAATAGGGAAGATACAATCCATTCCATATGTGGGGAACTACTTTATCCACTTGAAATCATAGAGCAAGACAATTCTTAAAGGAAGACCATCATCGGTCTTCCTTTTTTACTTATAGAAAAGACCCACACATCTTGGACATCAGAAGAATACGATAGTAATAAAACACTGTAAGTTTTCTGAGAGTTTTTCATTGATTTATGTATGTGAAACAAGAAATGTCATATGATTTTTATAACAAAAGTGTTTTGTGGGTATTTTAAGTTTATAGCTATAAAGTTAGTTGATTGTCGTGAATTTATATAGAAATCAACTAACTATGTATACCTTGTTAATTCCAAAGCTAAAGAAAAGGAGATAACAGCATATGGTAGACCATTATTTCTTTGCGGATCAGCCGATGACATTCAGGAATCTGACCTTCACTCATCTGACCTTTGAAGAAGTCCGTGAACATATGCTTACTTTCATGAGAAAAGAGCCGTTAGGTAACTATAAACTCATGATCGGAACCGATTCTCATGTGTATCAAAATGAAACCATCTTCATTACTGGGCTTGTCATGCAACGGGTCGGTAAAGGGGCATGGGCATGCTATAGAAAAATTCGATACCCTAATCCAATCCATAACTTACATCAGAAAATCTCCTATGAAACCTCATTGACAGAAGAAGTTGCCTCTCTTTTTGATGAATCCCTTAAGAATCAGTTTGTCAACATCGTTCTTCCACATGTATATAAAGGATCAAGCTTCATTATGGAAGGGCATCTCGACATTGGAAAAGAAAAACGAAACAAGACAAGGGAATTCGTTGCCGAAATGGTCGCACGTATAGAAGCGCACGGTATTGAAGCAAAAATCAAACCCGAGTCACTTGTTGCCTCCAGTTATGCGAATCGCTATACAAAATAAGATCGTTCATAAAAAAGTAACAAAATTGGTTGCATCGGTACATGTTTTATGTTGAGTATTCAGATATACTGTTATCATGTATCAAAAGGTATGAGGTGAACAACATGTGCCGAAAAAGGATTTTTCTATTGATGATTTCTCTGTTTGTTTTTCTTTCTGCTTGTAGCAGTGAAGAACAATCAACCAAAATGACCCATGATTTGCAAAGCAATGATTGGACTCACCTCAAAGATCTTGGGGTAGATGCAGCAACAATTGAAGCCTATGACTTTGCTGTCCATCATCCGGAAGTGTTAAATTACATACCGTGTTATTGTGGATGTCACCATGATGCCGGTCACAAGAACAATACTGATTGTTTCGTAGATCAGATCGAAGACAATGTTGCGATTCTGGATGATATGGGGCTTGGCTGAGGAATTTGTGTCAATATAGCCCGTGAGGCTAAATTCGAATATGAAAAAGGGACAGACCTGAAAGACATTAGAGAAATGATTGAAACCAAATACGGTCAAAGTGGAATGGAGCCAACTCCAACACCAAAACCTATGTAATGAAAAGCGACCATGTTGTTAATAGGTAACAACGTGGTCGCTTTTCTCTATATGGACACAAACTTTATTCCTTCCTGTATGCTTCGCTATATAAAGGCCCTCATCCGCTTCCTTATATAACTTGTCAAATACTTTAACATTCTCCGGAAAGCTTGCGACACCGATGGATACTGTAATTTGAATGCCAGATCCATCCGGTAAATCGAATGTATGATTTTCAACAGCATTTCGTATACGTTCTGCAATTTCTTGAGCTGTTTCCAAATCACAATCTGGAAGTAAGATCGAAAACTCTTCGCCACCATTTCTAGACACGATATCTTTCATCCTAGCCTTCGATTTCAATATCTGACCCAATTGACGAAGGACTTCATCCCCAGCTTCATGCCCATATGTATCATTTATTTTCTTAAAAAAGTCGATATCAATTAACAAAATTGACAACCGTTCACCTTTTGGTAGTCGATCTCTTTTAAATGCATTCATTTCTTCATCAAATTTACGGACATTGTTCAAGCTGGTTAGGAAATCGACTTTCGCCTGAGCTTTATAAGTTTTTACCATTTCGTTATATCGGTATAAGTAAATCCATAAAGACACCGTTAAAAATCCAACTGGGATGGAAATGACGCACAAATAGAATGTACTATCTACAGCTTGATCAAAACTGACAAGATGGTTGATGACCATGAATACGAGCGCTAACGTGATCATATTCATGATGAATCCTTTAACATAGTAATTGTATCTCAATTTCGTAATTAAACTGTATAGGACTCCTATGAACACAAATAAAACGGCTACAGTCAACGACGCTTCAGTAACACCGAAGAGTAATATTCTTCCTGAGGCAATGATCACTGCCGAAAGCATTGCGGAGACAGGTCCACCAAACAAAGCAGCAATAATCATGAATAAGTGACGCATATCCAGGATTACCGTCTCTGTGATTTTGATGGAATAGTACATCAGGACGATCCCCATTAGACCTGTACCAATTCCAATGAAGAGCTTGTTTACAAACCTAGAAAATTTCTGTTCACGCCATCCCATGATGAAGCCCACTAAAAACAAATACGATAAAATTAGTGTTGTATGAAATATTAAGTCCTTCATTATGTATAATCACCCTAAACATGTTGTTATGAGTATTTTACCATAATCAGGTAGCGTTCATGGATTGAAAATCTATAATTTTCTTTGTTTCGACATAATCATCCCGTTCAGAAACGAGCAATTATTCCTATTAACCCTAGATTCGCGTAGTCACAAATACCTAAAGTGTATTGTCAGAAAAAATAAAATACTCACTTGCTGGTTCTTTCTATCTAGCATTCAATTTAGTGAATATGCTCTATTTTTCCAACTATAAGTTTACAGTATAATTGAATTAATCAGAAAAAGGTTATTTTTTCCTAGACAAAAAATAAATTCCACTCAAGCCAAATGAATGAAAAAAGGCAAACCCATACGAAAGTTGGGGACGCAAAGCCACGAGTCTAAGCCTTCTTGCATAGGTATGATCGTCGGGCCGCTCAAACATTGGCTTTTTATGTCTATTGTTATCCTATTTTTTACATCAGTGTCGGAAAAGTACCAAAAGGAGGTTGTATATGCGCATAGGTGAATTATTAATTATGAATGGTCTGATTACTGAAGATCAGCTTGAAAAGGCACTTCAAAAACAGACACATTCCTTTAAAAAGATCGGGGAAATATTAGTAGAGGATCATCTCATAACCGAACGTCAACTTGCTGAAGCCCTGGAATTTCAACTCGGCATACCCGTTGTAAATATGGATGAAACCGTTCCGAACCGAAGTACCATTCAACTCATACATGAAGCATTGGCCAGAAAACACTGCTTCATACCGATTGAACAAATGAGCGGTAAGCTTAAAGTGGCAATGGTGGATCCACTTAATCAAGAGGCCATCAAAGATATCCAGGAAACAACAGGTATGATCATCCAACCTTGTATTGCAACAAGAAGTGAACTAGAGATGGCGATTATCGACCATTACGGGGTTTTGAGCTCAGTTAAAGAGTTGAATGATATCATCGAGTATGCCGTCCAGCAAAATGCGAGTGATATTCACTTGGATGCTGAAAAAGATGGGCTTTCAGTCAAATATCGCATCAATCAGATGCTTGAAAAACAAAAAGTCATCACAAACGATCTGAAAGAATCGATTATTGGTAGGATCAAAACGATTGCGAGTTTAAATGCATCAAAAAGGGGACTCCCGCAAACTGGATACATACATAAGGAGGCGTATAATACGGATTACGACATCCGCGTTTCAACGATTCCTACCATTAATGGGGAAAGTGCTGTCTTAAAGTTGATCGATCGTACGGATCAATTGTTAAAACTTAGTGTATTCGGTTTCACTGAAAATAATCTGAAGCAAGTCGAATCAGCCATTGACCGTCGCAGCGGGTTTGTCCTTATCTCAGGACCCGCTATGAGTGGAAAAACGACATCACTGTATTCCATTCTAGATCATATCAATCACCAAAAACATAAGATCGTAACCGTTGAACAAAGTGTAGAAAGAAGGCTGGATGGGATCACTCAAGTGGAAGTGAATGATTCAATCGGATTTAATTTCACGAACGGATTAAGCACCATGCTGAATCAAGATCCTAACGTCATCATGGTAAGTCATTTAGAAGATACACAGACGGTTGAGGCGTCAACGCGAATTTCATTATCAGGACGACTCGTTCTTGGCTCGATTCACGGAAAAGATGCAGTGGGGACCATCCGAAGACTTCTTGATATGGGGATTGAACCTTATCTTCTCGCAACCTCCTTAACTTGTATTGTAAATCAACGATTGGTTAGGAAGGTTTGTGAACGGTGTGCAAAAAGCATGCCTGCGTCTGATGAAGAGTCCAAACTTTTTGAAGCACACGGACTGGTACCTACAGATGATGCGAAAAGCAAAAGTGCAATCGGAAATTTCCGCTCGTTCGTAACGACAAATAAAAGTTCCAAGATTGCTGTAGTCCGTGGAGATGGTTGTAAGTTATGTAACAATACAGGTTACAAAGGATTGATCGGTATTCACGAAGTATTGACAATAGACGATGAACTTCGTGACATGATCTTGCAGAATCGTCCTGCGGAAGCGTTCCGAGAACACCTTGAAGGAAAAGAATTTCAAACGCTGCTCCACGATGGACTTACAAAAGTCAAAGAGGGTATCACAACCGTCGATGACGTACTAACCAATATCCAATGAATATAGAATCAATGATTGAACCTAAATTGATTAAGGGGGAAATGGGATGTCTTATAATTTTCTAGTCGTAGATGATACAAGCTTTATGAGAAAAATGGCACGAGAATGCTTGATTCAACATGGGTATCACGTTGTAGGCGAAGCGGTGAACGGAAAGGAAGCCGTTGAAAAATTCAAGGAATTGGAACCGGACGTTGTCATGATGGATCTTACCATGCCTGAAATGAACGGGGTAGATGCGATTAAGGAAATTTTATCTTATGATGCAGAAGCTGTCATACTCGTTTGTTCTGCAAGCAACCAAAAGGATCTGATTCAAGAAGCATTGGATGCAGGAGCAGTTGGGTATCTAATGAAGCCTTTCAAACCTGACTACATGCAAGAAATCGTAAAACGTTACGCAGAACCCCGTTTACAGCCACCTGTATCTGAAGAACAGGAAGAGTCGATAACCGATGGTCCAGAGGAAGGAATAGAAGCAGTTGAAAAACAGGATATAATAGAAGATCAACATATTTCCATCGAGAAGGGGGCAGAAGAGGTTGCGGCTGCAATCGAAGCAACCACTCTTGTACAGGAACCAGTCGAGAAAGAGCTGCCTCAGCCAGTAGAAGTGAGAAAGCAATCTATGATTCCTAAGTCAGATAAGAAAATCCAATTTAAAACAAGCTATATGTGTAACTGGGAAGAAGAAGTTCAAGGGGAAAACAGAGCTTATTCCTTCACTTATACAGAGAATGATCACAACGTCACAATTGATATGATGGATGAACAGAATGAGAAACAATCCATCCGGATGACACTAGATGGATTCCGAGAACTACATGATTGGCTTGAGCAACGTCTTGAAGAAGGTAGAAGAATGAAATAAGAATGAAGGAAGGCTGTTCCCTTATTTCCAGGGAGCAGCCCATTTTCTTAATTACAGCTGATATTCGGATATAGGAATGTCAAGTGCAGTAGATAGTTTAAAGAGTGTATCACGATCAGGGACGATTTCATTGTTCTCAATTTTTTTGATCGTACTGATGGAAAGCCTTGTATTCAACGCCAATTGTTCTATTGAAATGTTCTTTTCCTTTCGATGGTGTTGAATCGTATGACCAATATCCAAGACAATCCCTCCTTCATCTTGTTTATTATCTTCATCATACAAAATCAATTCGATTTCGACTGTGATAATAATCACAGCAATTAATGCAGGTCTATGTACGGCGACCTAGAAGTTAGATGAGCAGACCTAAAGATATGGAGATGATTGAAAATGATCAAAGGCTTAACTATCGACAAGAAAATAGATGAAGTAATAGAGAAACACTCTTTTTCTGGTGTCGTCGTTTTGAAAAAAGATAGAGAGACCATACTTCAAAAAACGGCTGGTCTTTATAATCGGCCAGAAGCCCTCCCTGTTCGAACAGACACCCGATTCGCCATTGCATCCGGGTGCAAATTGTTCACGGCTATCGCCATTTGCCAGCTCGTTGAGAAAGAATTATTAACATTTGATACCCGATTGACAGATTGTTTGGATATCCTGTTTCCGAACTTCTCAAAAGAGATAACTATTCATCACTTACTTACACATTCTTCTGGTATTCCGGACTACTTCGACGAGTCCGTCATGGATGATTATGAAGATCTATGGAAAACGATCCCGATGTACCATGTACGAAAACTGGAAGATTTCCTTCCATTGTTCCAACAAAAAGAACAAATGTTCAAAGCTGGTGAAAAGTTTCATTACAACAACGCCGGATACATCGTGTTAGGTCTTGTCGTAGAACAGTTGACTGGAATGGATTTTACGGATTATGTGGAAGCGAATATTTTTGAGAAGTGTGGGATGATTCATTCAGGCTATTTTTCACTGGATCGACTTCCTCCCAACACCGCAATTGGATATATAGATGAAGATGATGGGGCCTATAGGACGAATTCGTTTGCTATGCCGTTGAAAGGTGGTTCAGATGGTGGGGCTTATGTGACCGCTTCCGATATGATCAAGCTTTGGGAAGGATTGTTAGAGTTCACATTATTGAGTGAGTCGATGACCAAAACCTTACTGTATAGGCATATGAAAGCACGTGAAGATGCCTATTACGGCTATGGCGTCTGGTTGAACATGAAGGAGGGACAATTGTTGAAATACCATGTCATGGGATATGACCCAGGGGTAAGTTTCCACTCGGCAGTATATCCTGAATTTGGTTTAAAACTCGCAATTCCTTCAAATCAAGCTGACGGTCCGTTTTTCATCATGAAGACGATAGAAGAAGAGTTATCGAACGCTTAAAAATAAACCGCCAGATTTGGCGGTTTATTCTTTCTTCCGATTATGGATTTCTTCGTTCACCACAAACGCTAAATCATCATTTCCAAACAGTGATAAAACACCTAGCAATGTCTGATCCGCAATATCTTCTGATTCCTCTTTCGATACAGTCAGGTCGATCGCTTGTTGGAGGGCAGGATTCGCCCCTTGATCCGGATATGCTTTCACGTATAAAGCATGGGGATCCAGGTCATGATTGACACACCACTGGGCAAAGACAAGAATCATCATATGCTCATCTTTTTGGTAGTTCTGAATGATTTTCTTCTCTAGATCTTTAGAATCCACTTTCATTTCCCCTTTTCCTCTTATAACGCTCATTATAGCGGACATTTCAAGGCTTACACAATATCCTGGACATGCATATTTCATCTTAATTAGGTAAAAATGTGTAGGGCATACAAGCTCCTGTAACATATCCACTCACATACCCAATCAATCGATCTGAACCCATGGAGAGAACGAAATGAAAGAACTGAAATGGTCCTTATTGGCTTTAGCATCTATTCCATTATTGATGACCCTTGGGAACTCCATGTTCATCCCAGTGCTCCCTATCATCGAAAAAGAAATCAATATCACACCGTTTCAATCCAGTATGATCATTACAATTTATTCGGTAGTTGCAATATTCTTAATACCGATTGCAGGTTATCTTTCCGACCACTTTGGACGTAAAAAAATTATCATACCTAGCCTGGTTCTAGTAGGAATCGGTGGTTTGATCAGCAGTTGGGCAGCTGTTTCCTTGAAAGACCCATATGGGATGATCCTCCTTGGGAGGTTTCTTCAAGGTGCTGGTGCTGCTGGTGCTTTCCCTGTCGTCATTCCCACCGTAGGTGACCTGTTTAAAACAGATGAAGAGGTAAGCGCAGGACTGGGACTGATTGAAACTTCCAATACATTCGGTAAAGTGCTCAGCCCGATCTTAGGCGCTTTTCTTGCAATATGGGCTTGGCATATCCCATTTTGGTCCGTTCCATTTTTATCTGTACTCGCAATCATTTTGATCTTTTTTTTCATTAAACCTCCTAAACGTGAAGACGAACCCATTGCGTTCGGGGAATTTGTGAAGCAAATCAAGAAGATTTTCCATCAGAACGGTCGTTGGTTGGCAGGGGTCTTATTCATCGGTGGAATGAATACGTTCATATTGTTTGGTTTCCTGATTTATTTGTCCTTTATCCTTGAAAAGACCTATAAAATTGAAGGCGTGTTAAAAGGGGTATATTTAGCGGTTCCCTTATTAGTCCTATGTATCGCATCATATTTTACAGGTAAGAGAATAGGAAAAGAAATGCTGCTGATGAACAGAATCGTCCTTTTTGGTGGTCTTGTTGCATTGCTATCACTCATGTCTCTTCTGTTTCTAGATTCCCAACTGATCACCATCCTGATTGCTTTATCGGTGACAGGTCTCGGGATAGGACTCACGTTGCCGTGCCTGGATGCTTTGATTACAGAAGGGATAGAAAAGGAAGAGCGGGGGACGATCACGTCTTTTTACAGTAGTACTCGTTTCATCGGTGTAGCAGTTGGTCCTCCGATTGTTTCCATCCTTCTGAAGAGTTCAATGAATGCTGTTTTTATCGTATTGGCTTTGACCAGTGCTGTTGCCATCCTATTGACGATTTTCATGCTTGAATGGAAAACACATGTAGTAAGAAAAGCCTGATTCCACAAAAGTTAATCAAAGACCATTTAGTTTCTGGAAAAATGAAACCTTGGAGTGAAATCAGTATGAAGATCGATCAAACCCTCACTCAAGATGCGACAGGGACGGTGACACAGCTCATTTTTTGGGAGATGTTTAGTCAAATACTTAACGGTCTCTCGAAAATGAGGCTCAGTTTCTCGAAACAGGGAGGAAGTTTCTCGGGCTCACCGCACGCCCCGTGGAAAGCGAGCACCTGAAGCGGAAAAAAGTCTACTAAATAATAGTTCAATAAGAAAAGGACTGTCCTTCCAGAATTCACATTACAAGAATCTGGGACAGTCCTTTTTCCATTTAACAGAAGGTATCTTTCGGTTTTGGTACTGTCATTCCGAACAACGGTCGTAGGTAAAGTGCGAGGAAGGTTCCGGCAAGTGCCATCACCATCCATACCCAACCATGAAGGCTGAAGGAAGCGATGCCACCGAAATATGCTCCTATATTACAACCGAACGCGATTCGTGCTCCATATCCCATCAATAAGCCACCAATAATCGCAGCAGTGATTCGTTTCAGACCTACTTTCTTCAGTGCAAACACTCCGCCAGTTGCTGAAGCAAGGAATGCACCTAAAATGACTCCGAAATTCAAAACGCTTGTCGAATCGGCAAGTATGGATTGATTCAGTGCATTACCACGTTCGCCTGACCAATAGACCCACTGAGTCACATCAATACCAAACGCCATCGCCATCTTGGAACCCCATAACGCAAACGCACTCGTCACTCCCCAAGGGTTTCCTCGTACCATCAAGGTCACAGCATTTAATACACCTAAGGCAATTGCCGCTACCCATAATGGCCATGACCCTCGTAAGATTCTTTTCCAACCTTTTGAGGTAGGTAAAGGTTTAATAGAAGGAGGTCTACGCTTTTTGGCAATCAAGTAAGTTCCACCAAATATAGCTGCAAAAATGGCGAGTTGTACAATCCACGCTCCTGTGTAGCCAAGGTTCGTACTCGTTGCCAACGAAATAGCAGGGAAAGAAGGCGTTTGATTCACCCAGAAATCCCAATGCCATGCACCCAGCACCGAACCGATAATGAACGCAAACAATGTGATGAACATAGCGGAACGACCTCCGCCTACAGCATACAAGGTTCCAGAAGCACATCCTCCACCTAACTGCATCCCTATTCCGAATAGAAATGCCCCTACGACAACACTCGTTCCGACAGGCGCAACATAACCTGCTGGTGACTGGTCGAAGAAACCGATCCCCATGGAAAGAATCGGGGCAAAGAGAGTACTTGCGACCGCCAACATAATCATGTGAGCACGCATCGCTTCACCATTTCCGACCGATAGCAGTCTTCTGAATGCAGATGTAAATCCAAATCGTGCATGAAATAATGTATAACCTAATAAAAGGCCTAGCCACATTGTCATACTTTGTTGCAAACCAGACGAAAAAAGAATTGCATAACTCAGCACAGCAGTAGTAATCAGTCCGCCAGTAACGAGTAAGGCTTGTGGTGACGGAAGGGCGGGAGACCCTAATGGTGTATTTTCATGTAAAACTGTCTCTTTTACAGCCAAAATAATCCCCTCCATTTCTTATGAGTTTACTCGGATATGAAGGAATCATATTACAAAACTATTCCCATGTAAAATGATTGGACATGTCGACTAATTTTGCCAGACATTTGGACCGGTTACTTGCATTGCCGTTCTTTTCGCTTCTTGTAAGTTTTGTTCAGCATAATCTTGCCATTCAATGATAGATTGTATGAATGATTCATAATTGCTAGGGGCATTTTCCAACATGATTTCTAAACCAGCCCGAACCTGTTGGTCCTGTTTTTCGGCATTCTTAATACACCCTACGTACGTTTGAATGACTGCTGATTCCGATTCACCATTCATCATTCGCAAGGCAGATCCAGCAGCTGTGACCCGGTGATAGGAAGCAGGAACGAGATGGTCATGCATTTGCTTATTCCCTTCCAATTGTGCCGTTTCTGGAATATAAAAAAGCTGGGTGCTCATGGAGCAGACCATCAATTCACCGTACAAGCTTCGGTTGATTGCAGTAGCTGTGGGTTCCCAGATGTTATTCTGTCTCATCACAATCCCTCCTTAAAGGTGTTCGTCTAAAGGTATTGTATGACGGTCTTGCTTGTATTCTTGCACCAAAACAAAAAAACCAGCATAATTGCTGGTTCTCATAAAGAAGTGAAAAGCTATTTATCTTTGTTCAGATAGCTGATGAACTCTTTTACAATTTCAAGATCGCCTGTAATCATGAGTGCTGGGAGCAATAACAAGAATCCAAAGACTGCAAGGTTAGAAAATACGAAAATCCGGAAGGCCTTCCTAAACGAATGCATTTTCGTCACTCCCCACGAGTATTTTATTGGATTGTTACTATTATTGTCCCTCGATTCGCTACATTTCGCAAGCGATCTGACAAATTATTCTGACAATTAAAGAAAGCTCCCTATTTATGTTAGGTTACATACGCATTGGGGTATGGCAAAACTGAGGGCATTCATCAAGCACTACAGGGAAAGCTATGATGAGACAAATCCAAGAATGGAGAAGTAGATCATTTTATGAAACCTTTAACAGTCAAAGAACTCGTACAAAAAATCTTAAACAAAGAAGAAGTATTCCTCCTTGATGTGAGGAAACTAGATGATTATGAAGATTGGTCGGTTGATGGAGAGACCGTCCGGAGTATGAATATCCCTTATAATGAGCTCGAAAATGGTGTTGAGGATGTAAAATTAAAACTGCCAACAGACAAAATCATCTATGTCATGTGTGCTAAAGGGGTTTCTTCACAAAAAGCAGTATCCTTATTGAAGGAAGCAGGTATAGATCAGATCACCTATGTCGAAGGTGGTATGACTGCCTGGAGTGAACATCTTGAACCTATTCAAATTGGTGAAACAAAGAGTGGAGGTTCAATTCATCAATTTGTAAGAATCGGTAAAGGTTGTTTGTCCTATTTAATAGAATCTAACGGGGAAGTCGCAATCATCGACTCGAACCGGATGGCCGATGTGTATGAAGATTTCGTACGTCATAATGGTTGGACGATTAAAGTCGTTGTTGATACTCATTTACATGCAGATCATATATCCGGAGGACGCCAATTGGCGGAAGATTCGAATGCAGAGTATTGGTTCCCGTCAAAAGATGATGAAGGTGTTCAATTTGATTACCAACCTTTAGAAGATGGAAATATTCTTAAGATAGGGGATACTGAAATCAAGCCGATTTATACGCCTGGACATACCATCGGTAGTACGAGCCTGATTGTCGATGATGATTATTTATTGACTGGAGATATCCTATTTGTTGATTCCATTGGTCGTCCGGATCTGGCTGGTAAAGCAAAAGACTGGGTAGGCGACCTAAGAAACACATTATACGAACGATACAAACGTTTGTCAGATGACTTGACAGTACTCCCTTCACATTTTGGAGAGATGGATGAAATGAATGAGGATGGCAGTGTCCATTCCCAACTAAGCACTTTATATAAGGAAAATGAGCGACTAAATATAGAAGATCCGGATAAGTTCAACCATATGGTTTCAGATAACTTACCGCCACAACCGAACAGTCATGAACAAATCCGAAAGACAAACATGGGGCAAAAGAGTCCAGATCCGGAAGAGCAACAAGAAATGGAAGTCGGTCCGAACCGATGTGCAATCAGTTGAATAAAGGAATAGATGAGGTTAAAAGGCTGGACATAAACGTTCAGCCTTTTCTAAAAATACTAATTGTCGGTTTTATTCGAAATTTATCAGAAATTGAACTCTTTATAACACATTGAAAGCGTTGTTATGTTACTATGGTCTAGGAAGTTTAGTTTACTTGCTTTTAAGGAATTCTAAGAGTAGATTATACTTCGAAAACTACTGTCATTTCTATTATTGATAAAAAGTTTGAAGATGGTTAAAACACAGTTATACCATATGTACTAGGAGGTTAAATGAAATGACTACAAATGGACCAAACAACGAGAAGCCATGGCAAGGATTTTCCGGTCCTAACCTTGGCTATGCGATCGAACTGTACGATCAGTACAAAGAGGATCCAGATTCGGTCGAACCTGATTTAAAGGAATTATTTGATAAATGGGGACCTCCACCAACTTCTAGTGGTGATGTTGCTGGCCATTCAACTGCACCAGTTGAAATGAAACAGGACGCAGGCACAATGAAGAAAGTGGTTGCAGCGGTCAAACTAGCAGAGAATATCCGCACATATGGTCATTTAGCTGCAGAAACAAACCCAATAATGAAAAACGCTGAAGAAGTCCGACTACTCGATCCTAAGGAATACGGTTTATCTGATGAAGACTTGAAAGAGATTCCTGCAGACATCGTGTGGTCAGAAGCGCCAAACAACATTCGTACAGGCTATGAAGCCATTCTTCGTCTAAGAGAGATTTATACGAAATCTCTTGCTTATGAATTCAGCCACGTGCATGAAGATGAGGAACGAAACTGGCTTTATGAAATGGCCGAAAGCGGTGCTGTTTACCCGAACCTATCCAATGATGACCGCGTGTCATTACTTAAACGTCTGGCAGAAGTCGAAGGATTTGAAAACTTCCTGCACCGTACATTCGTCGGTCAAAAAAGGTTTTCCATCGAAGGATTGGATTCTATGGTTCCGATGCTCGACAACATCATTCAGTCGGGTGTACAAGACGGAACACGAAATGTGATGATTGGTATGGCTCACCGTGGTCGATTGAACGTTCTTGCCCACGTTTTAGGGAAGCCTTATGAGAAAATCTTTGCAGAATTCCAACACTCACCAAACAAGGAACTTGTACCATCAGAAGGTTCAATGGGAATCAATTACGGATGGACTGGTGATGTGAAGTACCACTTGGGTGGAAACCGTGAAATAGAAGAAGGAACAACTGAACCAGCGGTACTTACGCTCGCTAACAACCCGAGTCACTTAGAATATGTCGACCCTGTCGTTGAGGGATACACACGTGCAGCCCAAGAGGACCGTAGCTCTGCAGGATATCCAAAGCAAGATGTATCCAAAGCATTTTCCATTTTAATCCACGGGGATGCGGCATTCCCTGGAGAAGGAATTGTGGCGGAAACGTTGAACTTGAGTCAATTGCCTGGATATCAAATCGGTGGGACTGTACATATTATCGCGAATAACCTGCTTGGTTTTACAACGAAAAGTACAGACTCACGCTCGACGAAATATGCGAGTGACCTAGCAAAAGGATTCGAAATTCCGATTGTGCATGTAAATGCTGATGACCCGGAAGCTTGTCTTGCAGCGATGAATCTGGCATATCAGTATCGCATGCGCTTCAAGAAGGATTTCTTAATTGACCTGATCGGTTACCGCCGTTACGGACATAATGAGATGGATGATCCGAATGCAACTAACCCTAAGCTGTATGAAATCGTAAACAACCATCCGACAGTCCGTCATCTTTATTCTGAAGTTCTACAAAATGATGGAACGATCAATGAAGAACAAGCGAAACAAATCCAATCCGATGTTCAGGATAAGCTTCAGTCCGAATATGACAAAGTATCAAAAGACAAGCGTGAAATCGATGAAATCAATACTCCTGAGGAAATCGTTAACGGATTACCGAAAGTCAAAACTTCCGTTGCTTTGGATGACTTGCGTTCAATGAATGAAGGTTTGCTTCAATGGCCGGAAGAATTCAAAGTTTATCCTAAGTTGAAAAAGATCTTGACCCGTCGTAATAAGGCATTGGATGAAGACGGGAAAGTCGATTGGGCACTAGCTGAAACACTGGCATATGCAAGCATTTTGAAGGACGGTACTCCGATCCGTCTTACCGGTCAGGATACTGAGCGTGGAACATTCGCTCAAAGACATATCGTGTTACATGATCCTGAAACTGGGGAAGTGTACTCACCATTGCATAAACTGCCAGAAGCGAATGCTTCCTTCGCGATTCATAACAGTCCACTATCCGAAGCATCTGTTGTCGGATATGAATATGGCTATAATGTCATTGCACCTGAAACGCTCGTCCTTTGGGAAGCGCAATACGGTGACTTTGCCAATGCGGCACAGGTCATTTACGACCAATTCATTTCTGCTGGTCGTGCGAAGTGGGGACAACGCTCCGGAATGGTTCTCTTATTACCTCATGGTTATGAAGGACAAGGACCAGAGCATTCAAGCGGACGCTTAGAACGATTCCTTCAACTGTCAGCAGAAAACAACTGGACCGTCGCAAACTTGACGAGTGCAGCGCAATACTTCCATATTTTACGAAAACAAGCAGCGATCTTAGAACGTGATGAAGTACGACCACTGGTCATCATGACACCTAAGAGCTTGCTACGTAATCCACGGGTAGCTTCTAATCCAGGAGAATTCAGTGAAGGTGAGTTCAAGCCTGTGATGAAACAACCGAACCGTGAAGTGAAGAAGGAAAAAGTGAAACGACTTCTCTTGTGTACAGGTAAGGTGGCAATCGATCTTCAAACTGCTATGGAATCAAATGAAAAAGACTGGGATTGGGTAGATGTATTACGAGTCGAGCAACTGTATCCATTCCCAGAAGATGAAATTGTCGAACACCTTGAACAGTATGAGAACCTAGAAGAAATCGTATGGGTGCAAGAGGAGCCGAAAAATATGGGAGCATGGTTCTATATCGAGTCTAGAATCAAGTCAATCGCTTCCAATCGTGTAACGATCTCTTATGTTGGACGCCCTGACCGATCCAGCCCAGCTGGTGGGGAACCAGATGTTCATAAGAAAGAACAAGAACGCATCCTTAATCAAGCATTGAACCTAAATCAAACGAACACTGTGACAACTGAAGGAGGTAATGTATCGTGAGCGATATCAAAGTACCAGAACTTGCAGAATCTATATCAGAAGGAACCATTTCCGAATGGTTAGTGAATGTTGGAGACAAAGTCAGCAAAGGTGACCCTGTCTGCGAATTGGAAACAGACAAAGTCAATGTAGAAGTAAGTGCGGAAATTGATGGCGTCATCGAAGAATTCTTGAAAGAAGCTGGCGATACAGTTGAAGTTGGTGAAACGATCGCGAAGTTGAACGAAAACGGTGAAACTTCTAACGCAAAATCAGAAGACTCCGGTAAGAAAGAAAAGGATGCTTCTAAGGAAGAAAAGAAAGAAGAAGCTCCAAGTGCTAAAGTAGAACAAAAAGAAGAGAACGAAGCGGCGGAAGAAGATCGCGACGATACGGATCGTCCAATGGCATCTCCTGCTACACGGAAGTTGGCGCGCAAGTTAGGTGTTGACTTGAACAAGGTGAAAGCGACGGATCCTCTAGGAAGAGTCCGCTCTGAAGATGTTCGTGCGCATGCAGAGGGCTCTAAGGCAGAACAATCATCTGCTCCAAAACAAGAGTCAAAAGGGAAGCAGACAACAAGTTCTTCTGATCAACAGCAATTCGATAAACCAGTTGAACGCGTTAAAATGTCTCGCCGTCGTCAAACGATTGCAAAGCGTCTCGTTGAAGCACAACAAACAGCAGCAATGCTGACCACATATAACGAAGTGGATCTGACTGCCATCAACGAGCTCCGTGAACGTCGTAAAGAACAGTTCCTTGAACAAAATGATGTCAAGCTTGGATACATGTCCTTCTACACGAAAGCAGTTGTTGCAGCGTTGAAGAAGTTCCCTCGCTTGAATGCTGAAATCCAAGGCGATGAAATCGTACTCAAAAAGTTCTATGATATCGGAATCGCAGTAGGTGCAGAAGAAGGTCTCGTCGTACCAGTTGTGCGTGATGCAGATAAGTTGAGCTTTGCGAGTATTGAAAAAGAAATCAAGAACCTTGCACAAAAAGCACGTAATAAGAAGTTGACTCTAGATGAGCTACAAGGTGGTTCCTTCACGATCACTAATGGTGGAGTGTTCGGTTCATTGATGTCTTCCCCAATTTTGAATGCACCGCAAGTCGGTATTCTTGGAATGCATAAGATCCAATGGCGTCCGGTTGCGATTGATAAGGAACGCATGGAAAACCGTCCGATGATGTACATCGCATTGTCCTACGACCACCGTATCGTAGACGGTAGTGAAGCAGTAAGCTTCCTAGTCAAAGTGAAAGAACTTCTTGAAGACCCAGAATCACTACTTCTTGAAGGTTAATTTAATTAAAATGTATGGTGATGAACTCAACCGGAAACGTCCGGTTGAGTTTTTTCTATTGTGAAAAGGATATTAGCGGACTTCCGTAATGGTTCATGATACGCTTCTACTAGTAGATGCGAAAAATGTGTATTTGGGAGGTTAGAGGTATGATAAGAGGAATTCTGTCACTCGGGGAAGCACTCGTCGATTTCATTCCATTGGATGTTGACAATACCAACTATCAGAAAAGCCCTGGCGGTGCACCTGCGAATGTAGCAGTGGGTGTGGCAAGATTAGGATTGCCTTCGACTTTTATCGGTAAAGTGGGAGACGATGTATTAGGTCATTTCCTGAAGGAGACATTAACAGAGTTTGGCGTGAATACGGACAACATGATGCTGACACCGGAGGTACGTACAGGTGTCGTTTTTGTAACGAACAGAGAGGATGGGGAGAGAAGTTTCGATTTTTACATCAATCCTAGTGCTGATCAATTCTTGCATCAGGACGAGATACATACAGAACGCTTTAAGGAAAATAAAATACTCCATTTCGGTTCCATTTCAATGATCAGCAATCCTGCTAAAGATGCTACAAAGTATGCAATTAAGCTTGCTAATGAAAATGGAATGATTGTGTCATATGATCCTAACCTTCGAATGACTTTGTGGGATTCTGAAGTTCAGGCACGTGAAACGATTATGAGTGTACTGGATGATGTAGATATATTAAAGGTATCTGAAGAGGAACTGACGTTCATTACAGGAGAAACGCAAATGGAGAGTGGCATCCAACAGTTAAGGAAGATATATGACATACCACTTATTCTTGTCACTCTAGGTAGTGAAGGAAGTTATGTATATACAACAGACGGACAAGCTCATATTCCCGCACTGAAAGTAAAAGCAATTGATACGACGGGTGCAGGAGACGCATTCGTTTCAGCTTTCCTATACTCCCTGCATCAATTTCAAGGTGAGGTCCGCTCGATCACAATTGATGAGGCTACCCAGATGGCTCAGTTTGCTAGCGTATCCGGAGCATTAGCCGCATCTACCAAAGGGGCTATGACTGCTCTACCTACTTTAAAACAAGTATCTGAAATATTGGATGGAAGAGCATAGACCACAAAGACCTAAACCTGTCGAGCTCAACAGGATATTCCAAGTTCGAAAAGAAGTTAATAAGAGTAAGAGTTCGATTTTTGTAAGAAAGGAAGTAGAGGGTTATGAAATACAAAGTTTCCAAAAACATCGGTTTTCAAGTACATAATGTTGAAGAAGCCCGATCGTTCTATGAACGAATCCTTGGCTTTCAGGAACCGAGTGACAGCGTTGTAGAAGAAGTTGAATTCCGTACGGATCATAACAACATTTTCCTCATTGATGGGGAGGAAAATTTAGGCCCTGTTATGGAATTGATTGTTGAGGATTTATCTGAGGCGAAGGAACATCTCATCAACAACGGTTTCAAAATTGTCCGCTGGGAAGGAAAAGGAAAAGACTGCTATGTGAAAGACCCTTACGGAATGGTATTCAATGTTTGGGAAGAGAAAGGAGGGACTGAAAATGTATGAATTGAAAACGAAAGAAAATGACAACAGTGTCATTGAGTTCATTGAGAATGTAGATAGTCCGAAGAAAAAAGAAGATGCGTACCGGCTGTTGGATATTTTTACGGAAACCACTGGTTACAAGGCAAAAATGTGGGGACCGAGCATTATCGGTTTCGGCTCGTACCACTACAAATATAAGACAGGGCATGAGGGAGATGCACCGTTGGTCGGATTCTCCCCGAGAAAAGCGAAGATCAGCTTGTATTTTGCTACGGGTGATGATGAAAAGCGCCAAGAACTGTTGAGTGATTTCGGAAAGCACACTACAGGTAAAGCGTGTGTGTACATCAATAAAGTAGCCGATATTGATGTTGAAGTACTGAAAGCACTCATCAATCGATCCATCGAGTTTTTGGCAGAACACTATGAAGTAAGAAAATAAATAACACATCTACTATGTAAGAAGGAGGCTGGAAAATCAGTCTCTTTTTTTATTTTGAGCGACAAACCATGACATTCTCTTCACATGATGCTTCTGTATAGTGGATTTATTTGTGTACATGATAAACATAGAATGATTCTTACAATTATTGGGGGTTGTCATATGAGATTCCGCCGCCAGGGCTTGAAAAGAGGAAAGCATCCTTATTTAACAGATGACCAAGCAAATCAAGTCCTGAGCTCCCCGATTTATCGTGAAATCACAGATAATATCACCACCCTAAAATTATTGTTCAGCCAATCTCCGGATCTCATCATTCGAAAATGCAAGACAAAGTTTGGACTTGAAGTTGCAGTAGTTTATTTTACTGAGTTAGTGGATCAAGAATCAATAAATAAGCACATTTTGCAACCTGTTTTACAGTTAGAAGAAAATAGAAATGACTGGCAATCCTTAATCACGATTGGTGAATCTTCATACATAAAGAATTGGACTGAAGTAGAGAAGGGCCTTTTTACAGGTAAAAGTGTCCTTTTTATCGATGGTCAGAAGGAAGCACTTATATTAGGGACCGAGGGATGGCCGGAACGATCAATCGAAGAACCTAAAGCAGAGGCGGCAATTAAGGGCAGTCATCAAGGATTCATTGAATCTGGAAAGTCCAATGTGGCATTAATCAGACGCTATCTTCCAAACAGAGAATTAAAAATAAAGGAGATGACTGTGGGAAGAAGAGGTCAGACCAAGGTATCCTTACTTTATTTAGCAGATGTGGCGAATCCCCAATTTCTAGAAGAACTCGTGTTGAGAATTAATCAAATCGATGTCGATGCTATTTTAAATACTGGAGAACTGGAACAATATATTGAAGATGATACTTTTTCACCTTTTCCACAACTTCAAGTAACCGAACGTCCAGATACTGTTGCTTCTCATATCCTGCAGGGGCGTATAGCTCTAGTTGTTGATCGTTCACCTGGCGTAATAGTCGGTCCCTTGAATTTTTCAGCTTTTTTTCAATCTGTAGAGGATTACAGCACTCGTTGGCTTGTCGCATCCTTCATCCGGTTACTCAGATTTACCGGATTCGTGATTGCCGTGTTCTTACCGTCACTTTATATCGCTATCATTTCATTCCATTATGAAATCATTCCCGTCAACTTGATGATATCCATAGGTGAATCGAGAGCACAAGTACCGATTCCGACAATCTTTGAAGCACTTCTAATGGAGCTGATCTTAGAAATGCTTCGTGAAGCAGGAATACGTCTCCCATCTCCAATTGGTCAGACGGTTGGTATTGTAGGGGGGATCGTTATCGGTGAAGCGATCGTTCAAGTCGGGCTTGTCAGTAATATGATGGTGATTGTAGTTGCATTGACAGCCATTGCAACCTTTATCATGCCGAACCAGGATATGGCTGCATCAATACGATTAATCCGATTCCCTATGATGATTATTGCATCCTTCATGGGGATCGTTGGAATTGTCTTTGGTCTGATGATATTAACAGCACACATTATTTCATTAAAATCTCTCGGAGTACCATATAGTACCCCAATCATGCCACTACATCTTTCAGATATGAAAGATACATTTATCCGGGTTCCTCTTAAATTTATGGGTAAACGACCGATCTCAAACGACCCGAAACAACTCCGAAGACAGGGAAACCAGAATGATGGTGAGAAGCGATGACGCATTTATCAAAGCCCGAATTAAGTCTCAAGCAATTTGTTTTCATTATATATAAAACTCAAATTGGAATTGGGGTTCTCACGTTACCAAGAGAGGTTGCTGATCCAGCAGGAACAGACGGATGGATTGCCGTGATAGGTGGATGGTTACTTGCTATTTTAGTCAGCCTTGTCATCATTCATATTATGCAAAAATATGAAAAAGACACGCTTTACGACCTCTTTACTAGACTCTTCGGAAAATGGATTGGCAAATTCTTTTCTTTATGCTGGATAGGTTATGGAGCCATCATCACCTGGTATGTCATTTTTGCATCGGTTTATGTGATGCAAGTTTGGATATTACCCAAGACACCAAACGTATGGATTATTTTATTTTTTCTAATTCCCATCTATATGATTACTAAGAATGGATTAAATGTGATCGGCCGTTATTCTGAATTTGTTTACTACTTCAGTTTTTGGATGCCACCTTTATTATTATTTGCTCTTAAAGATAGTCACTGGTTGAATTTACTTCCCGTATTGAAAGATGGATGGCTTCCTATTTTCGGCTCATTAAAAACGACAGTCCTTTCATTCCTAGGATTTGAAATGGCGTTCTTTATCTATCCCTATTTAAAAGACAAGAAAAAGGCATATGCGGGAGTCATTATCGCAAATTCGTTGTCCTTCATCGTTTATTTGATTGTTACCATTATGAGTTTCATATATTTTAGTCCATATCAGCTAAGCAATTTAAAATGGCCGACTTTAAACTTGTTGAAGACGATAGAATTCCCGTTTATAGAACGGTTCGAGATTATTTTCTTAGCGTTATATTTCGTTGTCCTTTCTGTAACAGCGGTTACCTATCTATATCTGACTGTTGTAGGAACAAGCCACGTAATGGGTAGGAAAAGTTATCTCGGGTCATTGCGGATCTTTATGGTCATACTTGTCATTTTCGCACTATTCTATGATCCATCATTCCTGGATTTAGATAAGATAGGGGAATTCCTGAATGTGACAGGTATTTTGTTCACATATGTATTTCCATTCCTGTTATTAGTATACATTTGGGTTCATACTCATCTCGGAAGGAGACGTCTATGAAGAAGAATTTTAAACTTTGCCTTGTCATGTTCCTATTCCTTACAGGTTGCAGTGATCGAATGGACCTTGAGAAAACGACGATTTCATTAGCCATAGCATTAGATATTACGGATGATAACGAAATCATTGCATATGAATCAAACCCTATTTTTGGAGAGGAGATCGAGGAAAAAACGGATACATTGTATGCAAAAGCTTCGACCCTTAGAGAAGGCAGAGAAAAAATGAATGCGGAGGCTAATGGTCCGGTAATAGGTGGAAAGCTACAAGTTGTACTAGTTGGGAAGAAGTTATTGGAAGAAAGAGAACTGTTTCCTGTTTTGGATATTCTATATCGTGATGCAAAGAATGCAACGAACGCTCGACTGGTTGCATTTGAGGGTTCGATTTCAGACCTTATGAATACGGACATTTCAGAGAAACCGATCTTATCGGTCTATCTTTCAAATTTAATCAGACATGCAAATGAGAGAGGCTTTACATCAAACACGACACTTCAGGATTACCATTATCAACACTTTGAGAAAGGAATAACACCTTATATTTCAGAATTAAAGAAGGAGAACGATAAAATAGTCGTTACAGGGATTAGTTTATTAAATGATAAGGGGCATTACATTGAATCTTTGAACAGAAAAGAAAGCTCATTACTCCAATTAATTCAAAAGGAAGTGGAGTTTCCTTTACACATTGTTTTACAGATACCTGAGCATCTCCAAATATCGGATAATGGTATGAATCAAATCAGTTTTAATATTACATCGGTGAATCAAGATATAAAATCCAAATACATCGACGGCAAATTTGTTTTCAACATTCAATCTAAAATGAAGATCTCTATAACAGAAATGCCATTTAGAGTAAACATGGATAAAGAGAAGAAGAAACTGGAAGACATCATTGCAAAAGCGATGAAGCATGAATTCACTTCACTCATATCCAAGTTTCAAGAGCATAACATTGACCCGATCGGTTTGGGCTTAGTTGCAAGAGCTTTCCATTATCCTGAATGGAAAGAAATACAGGATAAATGGGGGGACACACTTGCAAATGCAGATATTGAATTCAGTACAGATGTTAACATCATAAGCTATGGAATTTTGAAATAATACTTGTTCTTATTTGACCTCCAAGTCATAAACCTATCAATAGAGAGGCTTTTTTTGGGGGTGGGTGATATGAGGGAAGAGTCAATATCTCTTTGGGAAGAACACGGCTTTTGGTTAGAAATTTTGGAGGATCATGCTCTATTCATATATGATTATTTATCAGCTGATCAGGTAAACTTCATAAAGACTGCAAAGCAATATCATGCTGCTTTTGGTCAGTTAAAAAATTTATTGAATACGATTGATCATGACTTACCGGTGAATTCTGAAACGATGGTAGAACTCGCGAAACAAATTAATCCGGTTGCCATCGGATACTTTCAATTTGAAGGTCATTTACAACGATTACGGATCAACAATCAAGTCAAACTGAACATGCCTCCTAGTTATTTGAATGGGACGCTAAGTGAAAATGAAGAATACATCAGGCTTCTCAGTTATTTTGTTAGGGGAGAGAAAGCTCCTCATTTGCCTCTTGTTGATTTAATGGATTTGTGGCTTGAAGATCAATTGGGACACACGGCTTTACTCATTGACTTATTAGATCTGGTAGAAGTGAAACTCATACAAAAGGCAGAACAATTTAAAAGTGAATTTTCTGCTCATATCGTAAAGAATGAAGCCATTAAAGGATTTTTGAGATTTACCCCTCCAGGGTTTGCTGTACAGAAGAAGTTTGCAAGGGATGTAGCTGAATCTGTCATAGGATTTACTCAGTTAGTTTACAGTGTTGTACAGTGGTATGAGGATGACGAACTTTTAAATAGTTCTACTTTACGTTTCATTATGCATCATTTCCCTGAAGCCTGTTACTTTCTTAAAAAACTGCACTTTTATACACCCGAATTGAAAATGCCCGAATGCTCACTTACCAAGCAGGCATTCAGAAGACGATCAAAATAAAATAGTACTTGTCTTATGGTAGGGCCATAATGGATGGTTGAGAGCGCAAAATGTAAAAAGAAGACCAAGAGGGCACTGGAAACGTAAGTATCATTTTAAAGAGGAATATTTTAAGACGCATTAACTTACTACAATTGGGTAAAAAACGACGAGACATTTAGAGCCAGCATTAATAAAATCATGTAATCAGTAGAGGACTAGGTAATTTACCTAGTCCATTTCACTTACAAAAACTTAGTTTACATAACATTTATTATATTCCCCAATAGAAAAACAAAGAAATTCTGTCTCAATACCAAAGTATACTCATGATAGTGAGACAGAATCGAATTTTTCGCTCAATTCCTTATTTCATTGATCGTTACTAAAACATTCATAACTTCAAGTAATTCATGTTTGCAATCACGTTTTGATCCTCATTATTAGCCGGTTCCAAATCTAAATCTTCATCTATATTACTGATGAGACCATTTTGTGTTTTGAGTTTCGTTTGGATGACGCCACATTGTTCATCATTTCCATTTATGACACCATAATTATGAACGGCTTCAATTTTGTTATACATATCATCAGGCTCAACATTGTAATTGATTTCTAATACTCCATTATTGATAATCGTAAGATTCTCTTGAGCATATTTCAGTTCAGCTTGATTTAAATGATAATCACCATCATTTACAATGAGTTTTCCCTCATAGGTTAAAATTGGAGTATTTTTAGCAACACACTTCCTCATAACATCTTTGGCAATCTCATTTCTACAAATAATTTGTTCAGCTGCACTAATTTTTCCAATACATTCACTTAGTATGTCCTCTGTAACGTCGCTCTCAAAACGTATGATACCCTTTACATATAAATGAGCATTCTCGAACCTTTGTATCCTCATGCCATCCAGGATTAAATCGTCATCAATATAAATAGCATCAGCTGGAATAATGGTCGAATGACATCCATTTGAGAGATGTATTTTCCCATCTAAAGCATCTGCAATTTCTTCACGGATTGTCAAAGCTTTTAAAACTTCCAATGCCTTGATTTTTTGTCTCAGTAAAGTTGGGTCTATATGTTCAACTATCGATGTAGCACCAGTGCTTACGATGTTCGTATGATTTGGTAGCTGCTTCAAATAATTTTCGTCTAATTTAAGATCATGAACAAGAATCTGTGCCTCATTATTATAGGTAATGATGTTCCCTTTATGGTTTTCCAATAGCTGTACCATAGTCCCTTTCAGTTTTTCTGGACAATACACATCTCCTAATAGGGTAATGCCAGAAAAATGACCAAAATGCTCAACGGTTACATCCGGCTTTACAATGAGTGTACCCTTGATTCCCAAATACATGGGTTCATTAATTGACTCGGAAAAGTTACCATCCAAATGGAAGTCACCGTTTTTGAGTTTGATATTCTCTGGAACCTCCAGTGAAGCATTGATGTTCTTCATTGAGATCTTTGAAAGGAGTTTGGAAACAGTTTTGTTATAGATGATGAGATTGATGTTTTTCAGCATCGAAATTCCCTCCAGGCTCTCTTCCGTTGCTGTTGACAAATCTAAGAAATTAATATTTTTAATGACTTTGTCCACGTTGAACCCTCCTAAAATCAAATTTGCTTTTTTAATTGAGTGATCGCTTCCCGAAGACGATACCTTACTGTTGAGTCAGGGATATTCAAGTCCTTTGCAATTTGGTTGCTATTCAAACCGAGCCAGTACTTTTGATAAACTACTTCTTTAAATTTAGGCGGGAGTTTGGCAACCAACTCGCGTATCACTATGTGTTCAATGTCAAAAGAATCTTGGGGTTCATCTTTTTCCTGATAAGGAACTTCACGTCTTCCCCTTCTTCTCATGTCATAGAGAACATTCCTCAACACTTTGTATAGCCAAGCACGTTGTTGATAGCTTGAAAGTCTCTCAAGTTTCTCTTCATTTCCTAGTGATCGAACAAATGTTTCTTGCAAGATATCTTCCGCTTCCTTCTCATTACAAGCGATGGAATTTGCAAATCGATTCAGTTCCGTTTTGTGCTTTTCATACAATTCTTCGATTAACATGTCATTTCACCCTGACAATTGCTTGATTTCAAAACGTCTTCATATGTATAACGCATAACATGCTAGAACTGTTGGGAATATTTTTTATTTATGATAAAAAAACCGCTCTTTATCTTATGAGCGGTTTTTCTAGATGCATGATTATTCTCTAAACCCAGTACATCTGGGAAGGTTTTTCTTCAATCAAGACCGTTTTCAAGTTTGAAACAGCTCTGTTGAACCCTTCATCGATGGACATGATTGGGTCTTCATGTTCAATGCTGATAACGTAATCGTAGCCATAGATTCTAAGTGTACTGATAATATTGGACCACACTTCCATACTGTGACCACAACCGACTGAACGGAACGTCCACGCTCGCGTTTTCACATTGTCATAAGGTTGCATATCCGTCAGACCATACATATTTACATTATCTTGATCAATATATGTATCCTTCGCATGAAAATGATGGATAGCATTCGCTTCTCCGAGAATTTTAATGGCTGCCACTGGATCGATGCCTTGCCACCACAAATGACTAGGATCGAGATTAGCGCCAATAGCGTCACAAGTCGCTTCTCTCAATTTTAGCATCGTATATGGGGTATGGACCATGAATCCTCCATGAAGTTCAAGACCGATCTTCACCTCGTGCGCCTTAGCAATCTCTCCGATCTCTTTCCAATAAGGAATTAACCGGTTCTCCCATTGCCATTCATAGACATCCCGATATTCATTCGGCCAAGGTGTGACCGGCCAGTTCGGATATTTTGCCCCTTCACCGTCCCCTGCTGTGCCCGAAAAACAATTGACTACTGGAACATCCATGAGAGATGCTAATTTAATGGTTTTACGAAGGGTTTCATCTGATTCCCGTGCAAAATTCTGGTCTGGAGATAATGGATTTCCGTGACAGCTGAAAGCACTGATCGTCAATTCACGCTCTTTGACAAGGTTCAAATAATGATTCCGTGCTGTTGGATCGTTCAACAATTCATCGAGATTACAATGTGCCTTCCCTGGATAACAGCCTGTCCCGATTTCAACGGCATCCAGCCCGCTGCTCTTTACATGATCCAACATCTGTTCGAAAGATTTATCTCCAAATAACACAGTAAAAACACCTAGTTTCATCTCATTCACCTACCGTTCTGATATTTTGACCCATTTTTTCGATTGGTCACTTACGAGAATCGCCTCAATCAAAAGCATGATACGATGACCATCCTCTAATGTTGCAAATGAAGCTTCTCTACCCTTGTTTCCTTCAATAGTACTGTAAAAGTCGATCATCAAGTTTTTTAATCCGTCTGGCCAGCCTTCAGGATGCCCTCCTGGGTAGTGCGCTAAGCCCGCTGCACCCTCTGAAAGTAGTCCCGGATCTTTCACCAACTCTTGATTCGCTTCATTCCTTTTTCCAATCCATAAACGGTTGGGCTTTTCTTGATCCCATGAAAAAGTGCTATGCTCGGTTGTGATATCGAAATAGAACTTGTTCTTACGTCCCGGGCTTACTTGCGATACGGTAAAAACTCCGTGCATACCATCTTCAAAGTGTACAAGGACACTGCCGTAATCTTCGGTTTTAATGGTGACGTCTTCTGTTTCATCCGATTGATTGGCTCCAAAGGTTGCCACTTCTTGCTTTGGTTTTTTACGAACAGGATGCACGGTCTTCAAATCTGCAAACACTTCCACAATTTTTTGGCCTGTGACATATTGGATCGTGTCACACCAATGGGAGCCGATGTCTGCAACGGCACGGGATGAACCATTCTTATCCGGATCCATCCTCCAGCTATAATCTGTGTCGTACAAACACCAATCCTGAACGTACCCACCATACACCAGATTCATCCTACCATGTTCGCCGGTACCTAATTGCGTTTTCATTTCATGCACGATCGGAAAATGGCGATAGTTGAAACAGACTGCACTCACACTTCCTGTTTTCTTAGACAGTTCTTGAAGTTCATGGGATTCTTTAGCGTTCATGGCCAATGGTTTTTCTGATAATAGATGTTTTCCCGCCTCTAAAACTTCTCGGTTGAATGGGTAATGAAGCTGATTCGAAGAGCAATTATGAATCACTTCCACATCAGGATCTTGAATCATATCCGACACATTGTCATACGCTTTTTTGATATTGTAGTGTTCTGCAACGCTTTTCGCCTTTTCCATCTGACTTGAAGCGATGGCTACCACATCAACGTTTGGAAGGCGTTTAACCGCTTCCAGATGTGACATCGCTGAAAATCCTGTCCCGATGATGCCGGCTTTCATACGATTCATCTGTTTCTCCTCCTTATGGTCATACTTTGATAATGGATTCGATTTTGACGGCTTCACCTTTCTCTGCAGACTCATAAAGACCGTTGATGATCTGCTGTAAAAAGACACCTTCTTTACCGTTACTGATGGTTGGTGTGCCTGACAGACAAGCCTCAACAAAACGCTCAATTTCAAGTTCGTGATGCCCCTTTTCGGGCAAGTGAGACGGGGTGGTATCGACAAGTACATCATGCTTTTCTTGATAAATTTTCAGAGGGAAGACATCCGCTCCACCTTTATCGCCCATGAGCGTCACATTCATCTCATCATGTTTCTCCACATTAGCGGCAAATGCGGAATCCAAAAGAATGGATGCGCCATTCTTGAAGGTAATCATGCCTCGAGCCATATCTTCTATCGTGAAATTCTCCCAATCCCATGGCCCCATCAGTCCGACACCATTTTGCTTGCCGATCTTCTGATAGGTTACACCGAAAACGGTATCTGGCTCTGGATATCCCATGAGATAGAGAGCGGTATCCAGCATATGTACACCAATATCAATAAGCGGTCCTCCACCTTGTAGTTCTTTATTCGTGAACACGCCCCATCCCGGAATTCCTCTACGGCGCATCGCCCGAACGTTTGCAGCATAAATGTCACCTAATTCATCGTGATCAATGAAACGTTTCAGCGCTTCGACTTCCGGCGCATGTCGGTAATGGAAACCATAAGTGAGGATTTTGCCTGCCTTTTCTGCAGCTTCAGCCATTTCTGCTGCTTCCTCAACAGTCATAGCAGGAGGCTTTTCGCAAAGCACATGACATCCAGCTTCAATGGCACCCATCGTTGCTGGATAATGGAACTTGTTCGGGGTACAGATGCTCACTGCATCAATATCAACCGTGTTGAACATCTCCACATAATCGGAAAAAGCATAAGAAGCTTTCACTTCACTTGCAAGTTCTCTAGCTTTGTCGAGAACAACATCACAGACTGCTACTAATTCTACTCGTTCTCCGCATTTCAGATAGTTCGGGATATGAACCGCTTGTGCAATCCCGCCAGCGCCAATAATGGCAACTTTCAATTTATTCGTCATGATGATACCCTCCTGATTATGCATTCTTTATGTAATTGCTCAGCTCTTTCACGAACACTCTTCGGTTTTGTTCGTGGGAGATCTTTGCCGCTTCATTTACCATTGTCAATGCAATCACATCAGATTCTAATATCCGGGGAGCCGCTTCATGAATGATTGCTTTTACCCATTGCTCCATAGGCGTCTCGTCTGGTCTTGGAAGTTCCTTTGGCGTGACCCAATCTTCACCATACTGTCGAGATTTCAGCCGGATTGTTCGGTCTTCAATCATCAAAGTACCTTCTGTTCCATATAACTCAAGCTGAAATGGACTGCCATTCGATATAAAGCTCGTTTCCAAAATACCAACTGCACCTGATTCATACTCTACGATTGCTACTGCGTTGTCATCTACCTCAAAGCCTTTTGTTTGCTGTAGTTGACCCATGACTGATTTTAAGGGCCCTGCTAAACGGTTGGTCAGATAGATCGGATGGGCTCCCAGGTCAATCAACGCACCACCGCCACATTCTTCTTTGTTGAAAAAGTGGGATGGCAGCCATCCGTTCGGATGATCGTCCTGAGAAACGGCACCATTGTGAGCGACTCTACACCTAATGGTATTTAAATCACCCAAGAGTCCCTGGTCAACGATGTCCTGCGCATACAAGTAATAATCGTCTTTCAATCGTGGTAGAGATACCATCAATTCAACTTGGTTCTCCTTCACCACTTGATAAATTTCATTACAATCTTGAACCGTGAAAGCGAGAACTTTTTCCGTAAATATATGTTTCTTGTGCTTTGCAGCTGCCAGTATGATTTCTTTATGTAGATTTGTCGCTGTACTGACAATGACCGCGTCAATTTCTGGATGTTCTAGGACACTTACAAGGTCTGCTTCAAATGGTATACCTAGCTCACTAGCCCACTCTGAACCACGGTCCCGATCGTTATCCCAGACCACTTTAATATGTATATTTCCTATCTCGCTAGCTTCATGTGCATAATCTTTTGCATGGACATGCCATTTACTCAACAAAGCGACACGAATCAACTGCATACCTCCTCGATTTTGAAAACGTATGTGGTTAGGTTATTTTAATCCGCTAAAGTTGTCAAGATTTAGAATTTTACTCGCAATTTAAAAACCGCTCCCTCGTATGAGAAGCGGTTCATTCTAGTTAATCTATTCAAATTAGTCTTCAATCCACATGTCTTTAAATTCTTCTGTCTGAATGAATTTCTCTAATTCCGATGCTTTTTTACCATCCACCATATGGGCAACACCGTGAGTTTCTCCTTGCCCATCTTTATTGATTACTACGTTCAAATCGTGGGTTAGCTGTTTTGTATATTCAATGGCTTGGTTTAATCGATCGCTCGGCTCAAGCCACTCATCGCGATAGTCCATAGGATTACCTTCTTTATTTAATGGTAAATAACGGTTGATCTGTTCCCAATGAATGATAAGTGACAAATCCAATAAGTTTTTGAGATCTCTTTCAATCGCTTCACCTTCCACAATTTTTTCTCTGAGTGGCGTGCTAGAAACGTTCGCAGAGAGCCATCTGTAATAAATCGGGTCATCCTTATATTGGGTTGGAACAGGTTCATTAAAATCGTCTGTAAACTGTTGTATATATTCACCAAGACTATGAGCTGCAGCATCGTTTTCAGGGTCATTTTTGTGAAAATCGGATACATCTTTCCACTCTTTACTTAAACCATTTCCACTCGCACTTACCGAATCATCTGTAGTTTTTTCTTCTGTTTGGTCTTTTTGTGTATCATCTGTGGCGACGGATTCTTCTTTAGGTTCAGTTGACTGTTGATCTGCTTTTTGGTTTTGATCCAACCCCTGGGTAAGTAATATACCACCGAACAACAATAAAGTCACAATAGCAACTATACTCATGCTCCATCTGACAAGTGGACGTGTTTTCTTTCTTTGATCCGTTTTCAAATGAATCATCACCTTATCCTTTTCAGATTTAGAAAATTTCAGATCTTGATAAACTTCATCATCCAACCGTTTTTTGAGGTTATCAAACTGTTCGTTCTTCATAGCTCTAAACCTCTCCTTTCAAGTTCCTGTTTCAATAATTGCTTCCCGCGGCTTAATCGGGTTTTGACGGTCGCTTCTTTTAGCTTTGTAATGACGCTGATCTCTTTGATTTTCAAACCATCATAATAAAACATATAAAGAATGCCTCTATATTTTGGAGGGATCACCAGAAGGGATGCTGTAACCAACTTCTTTTCGTCTTTCTGGATGAGTTTTAATTCGGGTGTTAGATCACTTCCGACTTTGTATCGTTCTACTTTAAAAGGTAGCCACTTTTTAAAATAACTACTCTTGAGAACATCCAAAGAACGGTTAACGGTTATACGATAAATCCAAGTCTTGTAACTGGATTGCTTTTCAAATTGATGTAAGTGGTGATAGCAACTGATGAATACGTCCTGTGCAATATCTTCAGCAAGGCTGATATCCTTGACGTATGTAAATGCCAGTTTCTTCACCATATCACCGTATTCATCCATAAGATGGACTATGGTTTCATCCCGTGTATAATTAGAACTTCCTTCTTCTAATTCAGGCACTTGATTCACCCCTTTCTCTGTGTATTGTTATGAATCGTTACTTAGACGAGGGACTTTCAAAATGGTTTCATTTTTCCCATAAAAAAAGGGCTGTCCGTAGAAAGTGTCGACCACTTCTCGGACGAGCCCTTACTTAAAGCCATCTTCTTAAACGTTTGATATAGCGTTTGGATTGAAAGAGTAATTCCGTTTTTATGTATTTGGGTACATCGATTGCATTGATTTTTTTAACGGAAGGGTAAACGCCATCTTCATTGAACATAACGTCAAAATTGCCTTTATAGATTGTATCCCCTGATTGTTTATCAATCACCTCAGCATCTACAATTGCGACCCGATTGATAAGGCGGGGATCATCGGAATCCGACTCCAACGTTTCCACTTCCACCACTTTGAACAAAAATTGTGGCACGTGAATCCCCCTATTCTAATGTATTTATTTTAGTTTAACACGGACATGCAAATGTGTGTTCGATAATGCTCAAATACAAAAGAGATACTGCCGATCACAGCATCTCTCTGTATACAATCACTTCTTTCCATTACGTATGATGTTGTCTTCAGAATCATCCGTATAAGGCTCACATTGTCCATCTATCACAAAATCCTTAAGACTGTTTAAATAATGTGTCCAGCCGTTTTCACACGCTTCGTAGCACTCCAATTTAGGTGTTAAGCCTTCATGTGTGAAGTGAAGGCGAGATTCTTGATCATTCTTTTGCTCAATTTCAAATCGGATGGTTGTTCCGACCCAGTCCTCAAGATCATCAAACCCGCTCTCTTCAGGATGTCGAGACTCAATGACTTTCCAAATCACAACTTCGTTTTGTTGTAATTGATCATTCTTTGCTACTACATAAAATCCTGCTGTTGGAAATCTGAAATCGGAAATTCCTCCTACCTCTTCACTGATGTCAGCAAACTTTGTCCACCAATTCCGTACACCTTCCTCAGTGTGAATCGCTTCGTAGAGTTCTGAACAGGATACTGGAATATCCATGATCGTTGTAAAATCTTTGTTCACTCTTATCTCCTCCTAATATGTGACTCATAAGTAACATGTGACTCCAAGGTAACATAACAGCCGTAAACTTACAATACTGAACCATGTGCAATTTATTCCAACTGTATCGCTAGAAAGAATAAGATGTCATGAAATTCCATAATGTATAAAGGTATTGGTCATTTCGTGTGGAATTTAGGTTATAATGAACTTCCAGAATTAGGAGGTAGGATAGAAATGTTCGATCATCAAAAAGAGATTCCGTCTAATCAAGTACCCACATTTGAAAATGTGAAGAATGACAATCCACTTAATGATTCAGTCATGGATTATCAAAATGGTGCAGTACCATCACAATCTTCCGGATACGACTACTCTTTAGTTGTCCCGCTTGATCAAGTACCATATCGACCGCATGATGAATAATGATGAACGAAAAAAGAGGTTGAGCCTAACAGGCTCAACCTCTTCTCATTTTAAAATTGTGTTGCGTAAGATTTTGCTTTTTCCAGTGCAGCGTTTTTGATATCTTCCGTTTTTTCAGGCATGAAAGCATGCCCTTCAATGATGATGGAGTCTGTATCTTCAACACCTAAGAAGCCCATGACCGCTTTAATGTAACGATCACCCATTTCAAGTTCTGCAGCAGGTCCTTCTGAATAGATACCACCACGCGCTTGAATGTGTAATGCTTTCTTGTTTTCCAAAAGCCCTACTGGACCGTTTTCAGTGTATTTGAAAGTGGACCCAGCAATTGAGATCGTATCGATATACGCTTTCATTTTTGGAGGGACACTAAAATTCCAAAGAGGTGTAACGAATACATACTTGTCAGCTTTCTTGAATTGTTCCGTAAGTACATTGATTCTTCTCACTTTGTCTTGTTCATCAGGGCTTAGTTCCTCATATGCAGTCCCTTGTTGAAGTTTACCCCAACCATTGAATACATCGGTATCAATATAAGGGATATCGTAATCATAAAGATCAAGGCGGATGATTTCATCATTCGGATTGGCTTCTCGGTATGCTTCTATGAATTCCTCTCCGACTGTTAAGCCGAGGGATTCTTCCACTGATTTAGGATTTGCAGTAATGTATAGTACTTCTGCCATGTTGATTCCTCCTAATAATTGTTATTTTGTTACTTTTATATAGTAACTTATTTTACATATAGTATATTAACATCTAATTAAAAGTAAGCAAAGGAATATGCTTACACGAAAAGAGAGCTGGCTTTCACCAGCCCTAAAAAATCGGGAGACCGTCCAAATTATTGTCTTTTCGGTTATCCGGGTTAGAGCGGATATACGTTTCTCCATCCTTTTCACGTATCACACTGACACCTTCAATCCGCTCTTGATCAACTTCTTGAATGGCTTCAGGATAAGATAACTCTCTTCCAGAACTTGTTTTGAACATTTGGATATTTCCGTTTTCGTCTTTTCTTACAGCAGAAAACCGTTCTTTTTCCATCTTCACAAACCTCCTCAAACATATTGTTGAGCGACTTAGCATTTTATATGCATAAAAAAACAGCCGGTAGATTGAGACCGTTACCTGGCTATTTGTTCCCCTTTTTTTGAATCAGGTCTAATTACATGCGTATGGGTAACGGTATCTGTAATGTAGTCAACGTTCCCCATTTATTGTAAATACAACTTGTGCTAATCGGTTCATTTATCCAAAATTTGCTGAAAATTAAAATAAGTTGTGCTATTTTGTTGGAAGTATTTACAAAAGGAGGAATTATATTGAACAGGAAAATAGTCACGAATGTAGCAATAGCAGGTATCATGAGCTTGTCTTTGTTATCTCCATCGATTTCAGCCCATGATAATTTGGATGATGTGTCAATTGAAAAAGGAGCACAAGATGGTGAACAATTAAATGGAATTCCAAAGTTAGATGGTACGAAGAACCTCAACCATTGGGATGAAGTGGCTGCTGTTCAGATTAAAGAATACAATGGGAAAAAGAATTCCACAGCCGATGTTTATGCCCATAAAGGGTTTGCCTATCTGGGCACACATACCTCTGGTGGCGGGAACGGTGGCGTAAGAATTTTCGATTTGAAGAACCCTTCTAACCCAGTAGAAATCGCGAAGTTTGCAGACGATATTCCTGGTACATGGCAAGAAAAAGTCATTGTAAAAACGATCAACACTCCTTATTTCAAAGGAGATCTAGCGGTTGTAAGTGTACAGCAACTAAATGTCAACAATGCGCTTTCAAAGGGTGGTTTCCTTTTATACGATGTAAACGATCCACACAATCCAAAAAAGCTTGGATTCTGGGAGTTGGATAAAAGGGTACGAGGAACACATGAACTCTATTTGACTGTTCAAGGGAACAAACCAGTCGTTTTGACCGCTAACCCTTATGCCGATTATTTCACGCATGGAGAACAGAAAGATTTTGCATTAGTAGATGTCACAGATCCTTCCAACCCACAAACGGTGTATGAATTTGACCCAAGGATGATTGAAGAAGTTCCTGAGGACTTCAATGGATATCACTGGCATGCTCCTGACGGAAAGACCCGCCCTGCATTTAACCATAGTACGATGACGGATCAGACAGGTAAAACGGCATTTCTATCGTTCTGGGATCTAGGTACGATCATTCTTGATATTTCAAATCCATATGATGTTGAGTACCTTGGCAGAACCGATTTCGGTCCAGATGTGCAAGGAGCGGCTCACTCTTCTGCGCTTGCAAAAGGTGGGAATGTATTGGTTGAAACAAGAGAAGTTTATCACCCTACAAGAGAAGGTTATGAAAGATCGTATGGATATACGCGGATTTTTGATATAAAGGATAAAACGAATCCGAAGTTGCTCAATACGTTTAAGACGGATCTTGTAGACCATGTTGAAGATGGGGTTACCTTTGCAAATACAGTCCACGATCCTAAGGTTCAAGGTAACACCTTATACTTATCCCACTATGCAGGAGGGGTAAGGGCTGTGGACATTACGGACCCAGCGAATCCTGAACAGATCGGTCAATATGTACCTGAACAGGCTTTCTTTTGGGGAGTGTTTGTCGATCAAAATTACATTTTAGCATCAGATATGGGACAAGGTCTCAAAGTTCTATTGAAGAATAACAGCGATAGCAAATAAGTTCATTTAAAAAGCTGGCCATAAGCCAGCTTTTTACTGTTTAATAAATGGTATAGATCATTATTAAAGTAGCTGCTATGTATGGCAATCCAAATAGGACGACCTTCTGCCCTAGATTACGATTACTTCGATCTTCATCCGCATCTCCGCTTTGTACATCTCTCGTTCTCCGAACAAATGAACCTAATAGGATACCAGATAAAGCAATGGTAGCAGCACTCATGATTGCTGATATTTTGAAGAACAACGATGCATCAAAAAACAAAGTGATTCCTAAAACCGTTAATGAACAAACGCCAAATAAAAATGATTTTTTCAAAGAAACATCCTTTCAAACAATTTGGTTAGTCTTATAGGTATGTAAAAATGAGATACAGGAACGCATTATTTTGTCTTAATCTCTCTCTTTGTCAGGTAGCCATCTTTTGCCCCTTTATTGATGATCCATTCTACCGCACTAACGAAGTCTTCAGCTATAGCATCCGGAGTTACGTCTGCCCACTCCCCATAGTACTTAGAATTGCGGTATTTTTCAAAAGCGTCCATTCCAGAACCGGTTTTGACTAAGATCTTGTAACAACCTGCTTCCTGTGCTGCGAGAAGATCAGTCCAGCGATCACCGATTACGACACACTTGCTCAAATCCAAATGGTGATGTCGAGCTGCTTCCCTTAACATGCCTGGAGAAGGTTTTCTGCACTCACACCCATGGTTTGGATCATGGGGACAGAGATAAACGTCATCAAAACCGAACCCTAGTAATTCTCTTTCAAAGTCGATTGCACTTGCGATACCTTTTGCTATACCGGGTTGGTTTGTAAATGATAGCACTTTTATGCCAGCCTTTTTCAATCGTTCAATAGACAGAAGTGCATTGTTGAAGAGCGTAAAATCACCTGGATACTCAACTTCGGATCCTCCCCCGATTGTGCCATCACGGTCGATGAATACTGCTTGAATCACGGTTAACTACCTCCCATTCATAAAAAATAATAAATTCTCGAAGTTGAGCTACTTGAGATCATCTTTAATAATGAAAGTTATAGGGTATTGGTGTGAGATGAGAGCTTATTTCTCGAAAACAAGTGTCCGTTTAGCCAAAATGCTCATACGTTTCTCGAAAATAAGCCTGCGTTTCCCGAAATTGGGAATGAGTTTCTCGAAATCAGAGCTAGGTTTTGCCAAACAGTTCCTTTTTACTACAAAAGAACCTCTATCTATTTTTTATTCCGATTTTTGAGGGAAGCGGATATTGCTGCAAGAAAAATGATAAAAAAGAACACACCGACCCCAATCAGAACAGAAAAGATGTCCATACCAATCCCTCCTAAGAAATTGTCAGTATATATCCATTTTACAAAATTCACAAGAAAAAAGGCTACCTAAAAACATAGGCAGCCTGACATAAAATGTTAACTTTCTTCTTCTCTTTCCATTTTCCAAACTTCCGTAACAGGGCCTTCTGAGGTGACATCAATCATGAAGGAACCGTTGTTATAACGATCAGCTGGCCTTAACTGTGAAGGATCAACGGTTTCTTCCTTCCCTTTTTCTGCCTTCATGATGATATAATCCTTGTCTTGGACATGTATGACTTCAACAACCCTATGTGGATTGTTTTTCAATTCGCGTAACATGACAACGCCACGCTTAGCTCGTGTTGTTTTCTCAAATTCGTTTTCCAATCGCATTTTCTTGACGGCGCCTCGATTTGTAACCAACACCATCTCGGCTTTCGATTCCTTATCCTTTATAAAACCACTGACGACATAGTCACCATCTTTTAGATTGATCGCCTTGACACCCGCGGCTCTTTGTCCTACGATACTGATTTCTTCTTCTTCATACCAGAGGCCATAGCCGTTTCGAGTAGCGATGAAGACTTCTTGCTGACCATCAGTAATATAGACATCGACTAATTCATCTTCATTCTTCAATTTAAGGGCCATGAGCGGTTTCGAATATCGTTGTGCTTTATAATTACTCAATTCGGTTCGCTTCACCATGCCATTTTTCGTAAAGAACAGGATGAACTCATCGCTTTTGAATTCTTCAATAACCATGGAATCGATGATGTATTCATCTCGATCAATAGAAACAATGTTCGTGACGTGTTGACCGGCATCTTTCCAGCGGATATCCGGAAGCTCGTGAACAGGTATATGCAAGTAATTACCTTTGTTCGTAAAGATCAACAACGTGTTGGTCGTATTGGCGTTGAACGTTCTCAGAACCCGATCAGTCTCTTTCATCCCTGGCGGTTCACCATTAGATGCTGCGTAGGAACGAGGGCTCGTACGCTTCACATAGCCTTCTTTAGTGACAGAAACGACGACGTCTTCTGATGGAATCATGACTTCGAGATTGATTTTGATCTCCGAGATTTCCGCTTCTATAATAGATCTTCGTTCATCTGCATACGTTTTCTTCACTCTTGATAATTCTTTTTTGATAACTGAGAGCAATTTCTTATCACTGTTCAAGATGGCAAGCAATTCTTGAATCCGCTTATTCAGTTCTTCCGCTTCTTTTTCGAGCGTTTGGATATCCGTATTGGTCAATCGGTAAAGTTGGAGTGTTACGATCGCTTCTGCCTGCGGCTCTGTGAAATCAAACTGTTGAATCAAGTTTTGTTTTGCATCTTTCTTATCTTTCGAAGCGCGGATCGTGGAGATCACTTCGTCTAAGATGGAGATTGCTTTAATCAAACCTTCAACGACATGTTGACGATCTTGTGCTTTCTTCAACTCATAATTGGAGCGGTTCGTGACCACTTCACGTTGATGCTGGATATAAGCATCAATCAATTGCCTCAAGCCCATCAACTGTGGTGTACGGTTGTGAATCGCAACCATGTTGAAGTTATAAGAAATTTGCAGATCGGTATTCTTGAAGAGGAAATTCAATACCCCTTGTGAATCTGCTTCTTTTTTCAATTCCACGACGATCCGAAGACCGGTTCGATCCGTCTCGTCACGCACTTCAGATATACCGTCCACTTTTTTATCCAATCGAAGCTCGTCCATACGTTTAACGAGATTCGCTTTGTTCACCTCATAAGGAATTTCCGTAATCAAAATTTGCTGACGTCCACCACGAAGATCTTCAATTTCTGTTTTTGCACGGACGACAATTTTTCCTTTACCTGTTTCGTAGGCTTGTTTAATGCCGTCCACGCCCTGGATGATTCCACCAGTAGGGAAATCAGGACCTTTAATGACCGTCATCAATTCATCGACGGTGCATTCCGGTTTGTCAATTTGCATCGTCACCGCATCAATAACCTCACCTAAATGATGAGGAGGAATCTCGGTTGCGTAACCGGAAGATATCCCTGTGGAACCATTGACGAGCAGGCTAGGGAAGTGGGCCGGTAAGACGACCGGTTCTTCTTGTGTGTCATCAAAGTTCGGTGTGAAATCAACGGTATTTTTCTCTATGTCCTTTAAAAGTTCAGAAGCGATCGGTGATAGCCTTGCTTCGGTGTAACGCATCGCAGCTGGCGGATCCCCGTCAATACTTCCGTTATTTCCATGCATCTCAACCAAGACGTTCCTGACCTTCCAATCTTGACTGAGACGTACCATTGCATCATACACAGATGTATCTCCATGTGGATGGAAGTTACCGATAACGTTACCGACTGTTTTAGCCGACTTCCGGTACGGTTTATCGGACACATTGCCATCCTGATACATTGCATAAAGAATACGTCGTTGTACAGGTTTCAAGCCATCTCGCGCATCAGGTAGTGCACGTTCCTGAATGATGTATTTACTATACCGGCCAAAACGATCGCCGATGATATCTTCTAATGGTAAATCTAAATATTTCTCTGCATTCGCCAAAACATTACTCCCCCTCAACTACAGCCAAGTTCTCGTTTTCTAAGATGTTGGTTTCTTCGTCCAGTCCAAAAGCGACATTGGATTCAATCCACTTACGTCTCGGTTCGACCTTATCCCCCATGAGAACGGATACTCGACGTTCCGCTCTAGCGATATCTTCAATTTTCACACGGATGAGTGTACGGGTCTCTGGATTCATCGTCGTTTCCCATAATTGATCCGCATTCATCTCACCAAGACCTTTGTAACGTTGAATCGTATATCCTTTTCCGACTTTTTTGATGGCTTGTTTGAGGCCGTCTTCATCCCATGCATATTCGATGACTTCTTTCTTTCCTTTTCCTTTGCTCACTTTATAGAGCGGTGGTAAGGCAATGTACACTTTACCGGCTTCAATCATCGGTTTCATGTAACGATAGAAGAAGGTCAACAATAACACCTGGATGTGGGAGCCGTCTGTGTCGGCATCCGTCATAATGACGACTTTATCATAATTGGAATCCTTTATCGTAAAATCAGCCCCGACACCTGCACCGATCGCATGGATGATTGTATTGATCTCTTCATTTTTGAAGATATCTGCCAGTTTCGCTTTTTCGGTGTTGATGACTTTACCTCTGAGCGGAAGAATCGCTTGGAAACGTCTGTCGCGTCCTTGCTTTGCGGAACCTCCTGCAGAATCCCCCTCGACGAGATAGAGTTCATTCTTATTGGCATTTCGGGATGATGCTGGCGTCAACTTACCGCTGAGCATAGAATCTTTACGATTCTTCTTTTTGCCATTCCGAGCATCTTCACGCGCTTTACGAGCTGCTTCACGTGCTTGAGAAGCTTTGACCGCTTTCCGGACGAGCATTTCACTTACTTTCGGATTTTCCTCAAGGAAATAGTTAAGCTGCTCTGAAACGACCGCGTCCACGGAAGAACGAGCATCACTTGTGCCTAGTTTACTTTTCGTCTGCCCTTCGAACTGAAGTTTTTCTTCAGGAATCCGAACAGACACGATAGCCGTTAGGCCTTCTCGGATGTCAGAACCATCAAGATTTTTATCTTTTTCCTTCAGAAGTCCGGTTTTACGTGCATATTCATTGAACACGCGTGTCATTGCCGTTTTGGAACCGGACTCGTGGGTTCCACCATCTTTCGTACGAACATTGTTAACGAAAGAAAGCATGTTCTCAGAGTATCCATCATTGAATTGAAAAGAGAATTCGACTTCAATGGCATTCTGAAACCCCTGGAAAGAGACGACAGGATGTAATGTATCTTTTTCTTCGTTCAGATAGTTGACGAATGCTTCGATTCCTGTATCAAATTGGAACTCCACTTTTTCATTATCATTATCTCTTAGATCATGTAATTCGATTTTCATGCCTTTTAAAAGGAAAGCAGCTTCTCGAAGACGCTCACTTAACGTTTCGAAGTTGTATGTCGTCGTAGAGAAAATGCTTGGGTCCGGTTTGAAATGGACAATTGTACCGGTCTTTCTGGTCGTACCGATTTTCTCTAAAGTCGTCGCTGGTTTCCCACCATTAACAAACCGTTGATGGTATATGACACCGTCTCGATGGATGGTCACTTCCAACCATTCGGAAAGTGCATTGACGACAGATGAACCCACACCATGCAGTCCACCACTTGTTTTATATCCACCCTGACCGAATTTACCCCCGGCATGGAGGACGGTAAAGATGACTTCAGGTGTCGGTTTACCTGTTTTGTGCATACCTGTTGGCATACCACGCCCTTCATCTACGACGCTGATGCTGTTATCTTTATGTATTTTAACAGTGATAGCATTCCCATACCCCGCCAATGCTTCATCGACTGCATTATCTACGATTTCATATACGAGATGGTGCAATCCCCGGTTATCTGTACTTCCGATGTACATACCAGGTCGTTTGCGGACAGCCTCAAGACCCTCCAGAACTTGAATGGCATCATCATTATATGAAAGCTGTTCTTTTGTAGCCAAAACCCTCGTGCCCCTTTCAAAACTCAGACAAACATTTTTTAATTGTATCGTATCAGAACATTTGTTCACATACAACGTTTTACTTGTTACATTGTTCATCAATAGTATCGGTTATACATTCGCTTTCTTTTATTTATGCCTGCAATGAACCATTATATCATAAGGCTTATGCCGTTCTATTCTTATATTACCATTCGTTTTGCCCGTTTTGAGCGGTTTTCATTCAATTTTCCTTTTGAAAGGTAAATGAACCACTCAACTAGGAGTGGTTCATCTCATTTACATTGAAGCGTGTTCAACCTTAATGCAACGATCCATGATGACTGTCGTTTTTGTATCTTCTAGCATGTTCGCAGCTTCTTCGTTCAGTATTCCTAATTGCGCCCAGAACACATCAGGTTGTATCTCTTTCGCCTCTTCTGCAATTGCCGGAAGTTCTTCGCTACGTCTAAAAACATTAACGATATCAATATGACCTTCCACATCTTTAAGTGATGGGTAAGCTTTCAATCCCATGGTTTCTTCAATTGTCGGATTGACAGGAATGATTTCATAACCGTTGTCTTTCATGTAGCGGGAAACCTGGTAAGATGTCCGTTCTGGTTTATCAGATAACCCGACAACAGCGATTCTCTTTTTCGATTGAAGAATGTCTTTTATTTTCGCTTGATCTGGATTTTGAAAAGCCATTGATACCACTCCCATTGAAATGTATTTAGTTCTAACCTTTCACGAAACGCACTTTTTCAAACATCCTCCATTTAATATTCGTGCTGTAAGAACGGATTTCCTGCTATTTCAGGCACTTATCGTTTCACATTTTTTCTCAAATCAACATATATTGTAATCAACTAAATAAGTTGCATTAGGGCAAAAAGGAGGCGGTATACATGTCTAATCATATTAAGAAGAAATTATCATACTACGCTTGTTTATTGAATTTACTATCCATCATCGATGAGCAAGAAAAAGAAGAAATTTTAACGAAGATACAACAAAGAAATCCCCACCTATAAAAGAGAAGATGGGGATTATTTCGTTTAGCCGATTTTGTAGACGCCTCGATACTTATCGGACAGATACTTGATCAAATGATCTGCGTTCAAGCCTTCTCCCGTTACTTCTTTGATGATTTCAATCGGTTTTTTCATTTTACCATGTTGATGCACATTCTTCGTCAACCACTCTTTAATTGGAAGGAGGTTGCCTTCTTTCAGCTTTTGATCGAAATCAGGAATGTCTTTCAACATTGCGTTTTTCAACTGTGCAGCATAGATGTAACCCAGTGCGTAAGACGGGAAGTATCCGAAGTCTCCTCCAGACCAATGAATATCTTGTAATACACCTTCGGCATCATTTTTCGGTTCAATGCCTAAGTATTCCTTCATTTTGGCATTCCATACTTCAGGAAGGTCCTTCACTTGGATTTGATCGCTGAAGAGTCCCTTTTCAATTTCATAACGGAGTATGATATGGAGCGGATATGTCATCTCATCTGCTTCTATTCGAATTAAGGATGGACCAGCGACATTGATCGCTCTGTAGTAATCATCGATGGAAACGTTGTCGAACTGACCATTTGAATAGGATTTGAAGGTTTCATAATTGTTTTCCCAGAAAGAATAGTTTCGTCCAACGAAATTCTCCCAGAATAGGGATTGTGATTCGTGGATCCCCATGGAAGTACCTGTACATAATAGGGTGCCGATCAAGTTTTCACTGATGTTCTGCTCATAAAGTGCATGTCCGCCTTCATGGATGGTACCGAAAACAGCTGTTCGGAAATCCTTCTCATCATACTTCGTCGTGACACGGACATCCCCAGGGTTCAACCCAATTGCAAACGGATGGTTCGTCGTGTCCAATCGCCCGGCCTTAAAGTCGTAACCCATTTGCTTAAGAACGTGCATGCTGAAAGCTTCCTGTTTACTTGCCGGAAAATGGTCAAATAAAAAGGATGTATTCGGTTGATTTTTAGAAGCGGCAACGTCCTGTACAAGCGGTACGATTGCTTCACGCAACTGATTGAAGACGCGATCGATTGTTTGGACATCTACACCTGGCTCATATAGATCCAACAATGTATTGTATGGGTGTTCGTTATACCCCCAATAACTTACGAAGTTCTTTTTGAAATTGACGAGCTTTTCTAAATAAGGTTGAAGCATGGAGAAATCAGAGTTTGCTTTAGCCTCTTCCCATACATTCTCCGCTTTGGATTGGGTGATGATATATTCTTTGTACTCCGCTTCTGGAATTTTTCTATTCCGTTCATACTCTTGTTTCGCTTCTTCAACGGCACGCTTTGTGATGGCGTTCAAATTCGGATGTAAGGTATCATCTGCTAAGGCATCCAAACATTCTTTCATTTCATCTGATGTTGATAGTTTGAACACTTCAGATGATAACATTCCGATTACTTCTGAACGTTGTTCGACGCCTTTTTTAGGTGCCCCTGTTCTTAAATCCCAAATCATAAGACCAATTGCTTCGTTGTAGCTTGTAATTCGTTGTGTAAGCTCTTGGAATTTTTGTTCTGTCTTATGTACTGTTGTATTCGTCAAATGTAACAACCCCTTCTTTATACCAATATCAAAGTGCTCCATCCTACTTATTAGACGAAAACCGAAAAAACCCTTTTACGAACCAACACTTATTATTATTTGATTTTAGTACGGTACGTGAAATTTTAAAAGTGCCTGATACCTCGAGAGGACAGACACTTCTTTGTTAAGCGTTTAAGTTAGAGTATTGGCTCATACCACTGTGATAACCTGTTTCGTGTGAGATGGCCTGGTGCAATTGATTTTTTATTTGTTGGCAGGTTTCTGTATAACAAGGATCTTCACTGTTATATTGTTCAAGTGCTTTCATCGCTTTTGAAACCCTTTCTAGGTCTGAGAATCGTTCGTACATAGATAGGAACCACCCTTTTTCAAGTCATTCTTTACTAGTATGGGTGGTTCCCGTCATCATTAAACCTCGACGTGTTTTCTTGGCGGTTTTTTCCCGAAATATTGATAATAATGACATTTAAGATCACCATTATACAGTTTTCGTTTCTTGGAGGCTTTCTTGCCATACAAGGTTTCGAATCCTTCATGTGATGTGAGGATATAAAGCGACCATGTGTCCAGTGCACCGAATACCTCACCTAATTCACTATAAAGCTTTTCTACGTAATCTCGTTCATTCAGACGCTCTCCATAAGGAGGATTACCGATTACATATCCGTACTCTTTCTTCGTGCGGAAATCTTTCATCTGCATTTGTTTGAAAGTAATGTCTCCCTTTAATCCAGCTTCATCTGTATTGTTCTCAGACAGCTCGATCATCTTGTGGTCGATATCACAACCCATAATGTCGACAGGTAGGTCGAAGTTGGCTATGTCATGAGCTTCTTCCACTGCTTGATACCAAAGTTTTTTATCAAGCCAGGACCAATTTTCTGAAGCGAATTCGCGATTGAGCCCAGGTGCGATTTTTTTCGCAATCATCGCCGCCTCAATCGGAATGGTTCCCGAACCACAGAATGGATCGAGGAAAGGTCGGTCTGCTCGCCAATTCGTCAATTGGATCAATGCCGCAGCCAATGTTTCCTTCAAAGGTGCTTCATTGTGCAAGTATCGGTATCCCCGTTTATGAAGACCTTCACCACTTGTATCCATCGTGAGTGTAGCGATGTCTTTATGCAAGGCGACTTCAACACGATAAAACGCTCCGTTTTCAGGAAGCCATCCCGAAACACCATACGTCTCTTTCATATTTTCAACAATTGCCTTTTTTACAATCGCTTGACAGTCTGAAACACTGAACAGTTTGGATTTCACTGAACGACCGATGACAGGGAATTCAGCATCCTCTGGTAAGTAATCTTCCCATGGCAAGGCTTTTGTCTTTTCGAACAACTCTTCGAAGGAAAGAGCCTTGAACGAGCCGACTTGCACTTTGATCCGATCAGCCGTCCTGAGCCACAAATTCAACCTTGGAATCGCCCGCTCATCTGCCTCGATGATGACTTTGCCGTTTTCAACTTGCACGTTTTCATATCCAAGTGCTCTCACTTCGTTTGCTACGATGGACTCCAGACCCATTGCTGCAGTCGCAATCAACGTTAGATTCATTAATAAAGACTCCAATCCTATGTATGTTCATTCCCATTATACCCGAATCATGCAAAAATGCTTCAATAAACAATAATATGTTGATTCCTCCGAAATCCACTGGCGTGGATTTCTTTAGGATCAACATTATGTACAAAATAAAAAAGCCCTTATAAGTGGGCTTTCGGTCTATCGTTTTGTAAGCCATGTTCTGTTCCCAGTACTCATGCAGAGCTATGCTCCTCGTACGTGGGTGGTAATCATCTATCTCCAGATGTTCTCCAACATCTGCCCTTCTCTTCGTTCAATTCCTCCGAGAAGACTCCCCTACCGTAATTTGGGTTTCTCGCTCGTGGGGTTTACCTCGTTCCACTCCTGCAGTTTCCTGAAGGACTTCGTCACTGTGGCACTTTCAAAGTATTCACACCATATCCGAAGACGTAGGTGTTTTCCTTGCCGTTACTCCAGTCTTGACCAGAGTACCCTAACTTATGAATTCATTAGGCACGAACACTACAGTCATCTCAGACTGTGCGAGCATGGACTTTCCTCTATACCTCTCAAAGGAGGTACAGCGATTACCCAAACGATATGACCGCTAGAGTCAACTTCCATTATACATGACGCTCATCACGTTTTCAATGTAAATAATAACCAGAACGAATGAAGCCTTGAATCAATCGTACAGTTTACTACCGAATACATGCTTCTCCAAATTGGATAAACGTTTCAGAATATCATAGTTCGTGATTCCAGCCCCGTTGCTTTGCTGTCTTGGCTGTTCTCCTGCACGTTGGACTTCCTTACGCAGTTTATTATTTTCTTCTGTCAAACGATCGATTTCCTTTTGGAATTGTTCATAATCTTTAATGACGAGATCAAGAAATTGATCGACTTCATCCTGATCATAGCCACGAAAGCCTGACTTGAAATCTTTTTCTAAAATTTCCTTTGATGTTAATTGAACACGTTTGTTGTTATCCATATATACCGTCACCCCGTTAGTACTTTATAATATCATAATGAGGAAATGCGCTAAGTTCATCAAACATTATACCAACTTCAAAGAAATATTCATCTAATGTTTATGTTGCCCAATCCTCTGTGTTTGATTTCTGTTCTTCAATATAGTCGTTCACATCAAAAAAAGAAATCGATAATATAGGATATTCGTTACCCGCTTCCTGATATTTGTGCGCAGTCTTTAAATAATATTCAGGACTTCCTGATTGGTCAGGATCGAATAAAACAAGAAGTGCATCTGTCTTTTCAATGATGAACTGATTACAAGCTTGTAGTTGTCCCGGATTTTCATATGCTCTTTTGGATACACTGTCTACAAAATCCGCTCCTGCAAGAACCTGATGATAATATTCTTGAGAAGCTTCTTTCCATTTTTGTTCTTGTTCCTCGAATGGAGTCAAGACTGCCAATTGTAACTCTGGGTATTGCTCCTTCAATTGGAGGACGACTTCACCTGCCCAGAGCTCGACACCTTGCTGCCCTGTCATGACCACCCATTCGAGCCCTTCTTCAATTAACTGGATCAGACGATTTCTCAAGACTCCTTGTATGTATGGTACAGCTTCGTGTTTATTCGAGAATATGCCGAGTTCATGCGCTTTATACCCTGTCACTGCTACTACTTTAATCATTCCTGGACTCCTTTTCTCTTTTAGGGAAATGGACTCCCTTCTAGTGTATCATATTTTTCATTGCCAAAATTGTAGAAAAAAGACAAATTCATCATGTTTTTAAAAATAGGAAAAAGAAAAACGAACCGAAAGAATTCGGTCCGTTCGTACACCTTTACCACCAAGGGCGAGGTCCTTGACCATAGCCTCCACCATAGCCGCCATCATAGCCTCCGCCATGTTGACAACCGCACTTTGGCGGAACCATACAATGTTTATGATGGGTCTTACAACAAGACTTTGTACAATGTTTCTGCATATGCTTGTGCTCGTATATGTTGTGGTGTACGTGTTCTTCGATTACTGGATGGATATGCGGCACGACCTTATAATGACAAAAATGCTTGACACACTTTTTTGGTGGATGGACCACCGGGCACATCATTTGAGGCTTTTTATAATGCATCCCATAGATTCTCCTTTATGAATTATTTACTGCTTTGTAGTAATGTATGAGAAACCTATGAGACTTGTCTGAGGCAATCGCCTCATTACCCTTCTCATCTGATGAAAATGGTCAAGCACCTACGTTCATGAAGTATACGGTCAGGCCGATCATCAAAAAGAATAGTGCGACTAACATCCTTCCCAATGTCGGATTCCCCCTAAAAATGTTATGTTCCATCCACTATAATAGGGTGTTTCGACATTTTTTTCAATATTTCTATGACAAAAGTCTCTATACATGTAAAAAACCCCGGTATAGCGCGAATTAAATCGGTTTTTGCGCTTACCCGGGGAATATTTGAAATTCATTATTTCCGCAATTTTCAGCTTATTTTGCCTTCCAGACGTTCAATCCTTTTACAATAGGAAAAACGGTCTTTATCATCGTTCTTTCGGATGATACGACTTGTATTTTTCCAGGTATCATACCCTTTTTGAGCAAAATGCAAAGCTTGTTCGAAATCCTTATGTGCATGTTCATAAATCTTGGATAGTTCAATGAACGCTTCCGGATCTTCTCTTTCACCAAGGACTTCTTTCCACATTACCTCTGCTTGTAGAAGATCTTTCTTTTTCTTATAGAGGCGTGCCAACGCTTTTTTCGCCTTGAAAGATAGCGTGGAGTCTTTCAATTGAACATATCTCTGCTTGGCTTCTTCAATATCATCCACTGCTTCGAACCAACGAGCTACTTCATATTGCTCCACAGCACTCAGCGTTTCTTGCCCTTGTCCAATCAGCACATTAGACAAGTGTGTATACAAAGCAATCAACGTCAGTACATCGAGCTCATTATGTTCAAACACCCCTTTCAGAATGGCAGGATCCTTCTCTCTTAAATATTCAAAATAAAGCATCGGAGCCAAATAGCCAGGTGTGTCTTCTTTCCGTTCTATATTCAATATTTCTTGTTCGACATTAGCTAGACGCAACGATTCATACGACTTCTTCCATATTCGGCGTGAAGCATGAAGCAAATCGAAATGTCCGAAAGAAGGCAGTTTCGGTACCATATCTCGAACAAATGTATGTCTTGTCTTCACCTGTGGCCAGTCAAACGCTTTGCCATTGTATGTCACCAGATTGCCCATATCTTGGACATCGGTTAAAAAATGATGATATAGTGCTGTCTCATGCCCAGGCCCAGGAAGGAAATATTGCCGAACCTGGATAGCGTTTTCCATGATCCTTGCAACGCCGAGAAGGAAGATCGTATTTCCTGCTCCAGTTCCCAACCCAGTCGTTTCGGTATCAAAAAACAACAAGTCCTCAGGTCTCCTTCCTGCTGAAGAGAGTGGGTGACTTTGCTTCCGTTCATTCCACATCGATACAGAATCATATAAATCCTCTGCTCGATAGGGACCGATTTTATGATTGCGATCATACGTTTTCTCACGGAGTATACAGTACTGGTCATCGAATTCCACCTCTACTGCATCAAAAGAAGTCCATGAAGGATCTGTCTGTCGAACAGGAGAGGTCTTTGAAACCTTCTTCTCAGTCTGATTCTCCGTTCCAACATGCGTCAGCTCTTTTTTAAAACGATTCAATTTATTTTGTAAAGACATGTTTCGAATCGTTCCTTCCTTCTGATAAAAATCGTAATGCTAATCCTTTGATGTCGATATCCTGCATCTCATTTCCGACACAAGACGGACATCCTTTCTCACATGGGCACCGTTTGATGACTTGCTCAGCTTCATGGAGAATTTCGGTAACATGGTCGTACACGTATTCGCTCAAACCGATTCCTCCTGGATATCGATCGTAGAAGAAAATGGTCGGCAGTTGGGAGTGGGAGGCTTTCACTTGTGGAACGACATGCAAGTCACTCACATCACACATGACGAACAACGGTGCGACATGACGCAAGACATTGGATATGCCGACCAGACCTTCTTCCAATTCCTGTTCGGATAGTCCTTCTACCATATCTTGCGGGAAACTGATCCAGGTCGCAGATGTATGAAGTTCTTCTTCAGGCAACGATATCGGACCTGAACCGATGTTTTCATGTGTACCGAATTTGATTTTCTTGAAGATTGTCGCCATCGCATTAACCGTAACATCCCCAAACGCTACATCCATTCGAGGATAACGTTTCTGTTTATCCTCTTCCAACACTTTCAAAGAAACAGCTAAGTTCGCATCGGTATAGTAGTCGACATCCACTTCCCGGATAAACGCTTTCTTCTCTTCATAGTCGAGCTTTTCCACCTGATATTGGATCCCTTGGTGCAGGTAGATCGCTTCTTCATGTAAAAGGGTCATGGAGCTGAACCGATCCATTTCTCCGATAACCTTTACGTTTGCCACGTCCGTCTGGTCGATAATGACGACATTCTCCTGAGAGGCCGAGCGTAAGCTAATGTTATGAGCAGGGAAAGAATCGTTCATCCAGTACCAACGATCCCCCTGTTGGTGTAGGACGCCTTCTTCTGTAAGGAAATACATGATCTCATCAATCTCTACGCCATCGAACGTTTCATCGCTCTTAAACGGCAGCTCATATGCTGCGCATTTCAGATGGTCCACTAGAATCAGTAAATTATCAGGGTTGATTCGCGCTGTTTCCGGGTTTCGATTGAAGAAGTAGTCCGGGTTCTGGATGATATATTGATCGAGCGGTGATGAGCTCGCCACCAACACGACGACCGATTCATCCTGTCTCCTACCTGCACGTCCACCTTGCTGCCAGGTACTTGCGATCGTACCTGGATATCCGTTCATGATACAGACTTGAAGCTGACCGATATCCACGCCAAGCTCGAGGGCATTTGTGCTGACGACTCCCATGACCTCTCCGCTCCTCAATCCTTGTTCGATGTCACGCCGTTGTTTCGGCAAGTACCCTCCGCGATAGCCTCTGATCGATTTGTTTCCGATTTTCCGCTTGATCAGTTCTTGAAGATAGGTCAAAAGAATTTCCACTCTCACTCTGCTTCTAGCAAAGACGATAGTTTGCACTTCATTTTCCAAAAACAATGAGGCGAGCTTTTTGGATTCAAGTGTTGCACTTCGTCGAATGTTGAGCGGTTTGTTTACAATAGGAGGATTATAAAATACGAAATGCTTCCGTCCAACCGGCGCACCATTGTTGTCAATGAGACGGACTTGATTTCCCGTCAGACTCTCTGCCAATTCCTTAGGATTTGCAATGGTCGCGGATGTGCAAATGAACGTGGGGTGACTGCCGTAATAGGTACATATCCTCTTCAGTCTGCGTATGACGTTGGCTACGTGACTCCCAAAGACCCCTCTATATGTATGCAGCTCATCGATGACGATATATTTCAGGTTTTCAAATAAAGAAACCCATTTCGTATGATGAGGGAGAATCGCCGAATGCAGCATATCCGGATTGGTCATGACGACATGACCCGCCTTTCGAATCACTTGGCGGATATTCGATGGGGTATCCCCATCATACGTGTAGCTTTTGATATCCAGTCCAATTTCTTCGATGAACTCATTCATTTCACTTTTCTGATCCTGCGCCAGTGCTTTCGTCGGGAACAGATAAAGTGCCCGACTGTTTTCATTCTCTGCTACCTCTTGCAAGACGGGAAGATTGTAGCAAAGTGTCTTTCCAGAAGCGGTAGGCGTTACGGCTACGAAACTTTCTTTGTTCCTTGCCATCTCGTAAGCCGTAGCTTGGTGTGTATATAATGAATTAATTCCTCTTTTCTCAAGAGCATGACGGATTTTCGGGTGTACATGCTCTGGGATTTCAACTGATTTGCCTGCTTTTTCGGGCAGCGTCTTCCAATGCGCAATGTTGGCTGCGATCGTATCATCCTGATTCATCACTTTCAGGATCTCATTCAAATCTTTTCTGAATCTCATACCGTTCACTCCATTCTTTCTCCATTTTACCGAATAAACGTTCGCAGGAAAAGTGATACCTACAAGAATGGTAAGAATGTCTCTCCATACAAAAAAGCATCAATAGTTGCGATGCTTTTCAGATCTAATATTTTATTTACTTAAAGCGATGGCAAGTTTTGAAGTCATGTTAATATCCTCAAAATCGATACCGAGTTGAACGGCAGTCTGAGCGATCTCCGGACGGATTCCTGATAGGGTTGTTTTGACACCTAACAATCTCAATGCACTGATGAGTTGGAACAGTTCATGCGCAACCATCGTGTCCACCATGAACACACCGGATAAATCAACGTATAGATGTTCGATGTTCCGGTCTGAACATTGTTGCAATGTGCTATCCAGTATGACTTTTGCTCTGTGCGTATCGATGTCTCCAACTATTGGAAGTAAACCCCTATTACCAGAAAGATCGATCACTGGAGAGCTCAATTCGTTGATCATTTGTTTTTGGGCGTTCAATTGATCATTCAAATAGTTGTTCTTCTCCTCAGTGAACCGAACCATCGCAATGTCAAATTCTTTTGTAATCATATCTTTCCACAGCTGGATTTGTGCCATGGAAAACTCGCCAGAATGCAATTCCACGAATTCATCGATCAAATCCATGTATTGCTTTCGGACTCGGATGAATTCACGCATGATGAAATGGGTAGGTGTTTCGAGATGTTCTTTATCTCTTGCGACACTGATCACCCATTCTTCGAAATCCCTGAAAAATTCTTTCTCCTCGACATTGAATATTCGAATGAGATTCGTGTGGAAATCATAATTTTGTTTCTTCAGGTTATGGATCACATCCGGGTCAGTTGATGCGTAAACCCCTGAAGTATCACTTTTATCTAATGATTCATACCATTCATCTGTTAACTGGGACGCTTTCTCCATAAGGAATGTATATAGTTTTTCATTTCGTTGCATCTCAGAGACCTCCTACACGTCATATATCTATCTACAACTAATATTAAACGTTCTGACAGAGAACTACAATTTTTAAATGAAAAAACGACCCAAAGGGGCGATCAACGAGGACTGTGAACGGAAGGTTCTTCTTAAATTCGTAGGATGAATTTTCTCAAAAAATATGTAAGTCTGGTCGAATGAAACCGTGAGATGTTCACTTCAACCAGTGATTCATGCTCCTATCTCTCGTGGATAGATTGCGTGCTATAAAGTGACTACATGCCGATCGTGAATCAGGCATGTACAACCCAAGACTCGAATGAACAGATAACTCAAACAACGAAAGCCCTACCTCTCTTCCGTCCTTACGACTCCTAGGCCGCGCCAGTGTGAATCAGTTATTGCTTAACTCTTACCTTTCTCCTTTCTACTCTTAAAATTTTTTTCATGTTAGGAATAATCATTTTGGGAGAATAAATAGAGGGGTTGGTATGCGGATATGCATACGTAGTTTGGTAAGGAGCATGTGTTCCTCTACAGTCGAGGAACCTCCATTGATTTGTGTGAAGGCATTTGCGTTAATAAACGTAAAAAGGGTGATGCACAACGTACATCACCCATTAAAGTCTTAGTCAGTTAAATAACTCAATTAAACTTTTTGTACGTTAGAAGCTTGTGGTCCACGGTCGCCTTCAACGATGTCGAAAGATACGTTTTGACCTTCTTCTAAAGTCTTGAAACCTTCACCTTGGATTGCAGAAAAGTGAACGAATACGTCGTTACCTTCTGAAATTTCGATGAATCCAAAACCTTTTTCTGCGTTAAACCATTTTACTGTACCAGTATTCATATACTGTACCTCCTGAAAATCTTACAAATTTCACTTAAAGTTAAACGTTATACTTTTTGCTGTATTAAAAAATTCGTACCCACAATGTTGTTAGACAATAATTCCATCATCGTCTACAACAACTTGCAGCTACGACTTCAATCTACCCACTGTCTATATAACTAACTTTATAGCGTTAACTCCACTATAAAACATCTGGGCGGTATTGTCAAACCCACAATGAAAATATTTTTCTTTCCTATACATTTCCGCGTCATTCCGGCTCATAGTCTACTATATAGACTTCCGCAAAGGAAAGGATTGTTTGTATGTATTATAATCAGCCGTTTCCAAGTCAACCACTCTATAGATCTCAAGTCATGGAAATGTACGGAGAAGGAACAATCAAGGCAGATCCCGATCAGATTTACATGACGATCGGTGTCCAGACGGAAAATGAGGACGTCAAACAAGCCACTACTGATAATGCATACCGTGCAACTCAAGTTTTGAACGCTCTCCAAAAAATAGGGATACCTTCCAACCAGATTGAAACGACCGAATATAATATCCAGCCCATCTACCAGTATGAAGATGGGAAGTCGAACTTAAAAGGCTTCAGGGTGGAACATCTGTATCGTATCCGCCTAACTCAGTTGAATATGGCAGGCGAAGTGTATGATACAGCGATCCAAGCAGGTGCAAATGTCGCAAGAGGTCTCTCTTTCGAGCTATCAAACCCTTCAGAATATTATTGTGTCGCATTGCAAAAAGCTTACGAAGATGCGTTACGAAAAGCTTGTTCTCTTGCTAATGTGATGGGTGTACAATTGGCTAAACATCCATTGAAAGTCCAGGAACAACCTGTCTCTCGAAATGGCTTACCGTACAAAACAGAACTCCTCCAGGCAGCGACCACTCCGATCCAACCTCAACAAGTAACGGTTCAAGCCTCATTGAAAGTATGGTTCTGCTATCAATGAAGTTTGATATTGTTGTCTGACGAAACCTGTATTAAAATATAGAATGTTGACTATAGTCCGCTGTCATTTTTTTAAATTATTTGGAGGACTTACTATGAAGTTGGAACAAGCGATTGGTCTCGTAATACGTAAACACAGGACTGTAGAAAAAATCTCCCAGTTCAAATTGGCTGAACTAACCGGCTTCGACCGATCGTTCATCAGCTTATTGGAACGTGGGAGAAGAGTACCTACAGTCAAAACGATCTTTATCATCTCTGAACATTTGAACATCCCACCTGGACAGTTGATAGAAGAGGTTCATCAATTGGTGGAAAGTGAGATCATGGAGTAATGCGGTCTTCCTAGGAAGCCGTTTTTTCTTTTTTTACATGCTTTTCAAGTTCTTTGCCGATGTTTCCTGTCAAAATACTGCCGAACATTTGGAAATCAGCCCGAAGTGACCAGAACGGGTGTCCGAATGTGGCTGGCTTATTCCCTTCAATGAAAAAATGACTGATCCAGGCAAATGAATAAGCAATAAGTGGAGCTGCGAGAAGATACCAGAAGTTCATCGTCAACAGGACAACACCGACACATACGAACACAAAACTTGTCCCGACAAAATGCCAGGCACGAGTAGCAGGCTTGGAATGCTGTTGTAAATAAAATGGCCAAAACTCTTGATAATTTTTGAATTCCATTTCGATCATCCCCTTTTATCCATCAATTCGTAATGATTTCTTCTGCATCAATGAGACCCGATAAGGATGCAACGACGCCTCCATCACCCCATTCAACACAGCAGGATCCCCTTCCATTAACTGCTTGGCACGGTCATAGGATGACGTTCGAAGAATGACCAGTCCAAGGGTGCCATCTAAACATGGTCCAGCCAGGATGAGTTCTTCTGATTCAAGCAATTTTTCTAAATACGTGTAGTGTTGTTGCAGAATTTCTTCTTCCTCTGGTGTGATGTTGTCAATGAAATCTGTTTTTCTAGGCGTCAGCTTGTACAAATACTCTTCCATTCCCTCTCCTCCTTCTATTTATATATGTTCTCTTTTTATTTCAATAATCCTCTATAAGTACGGTACGTGAAATTTATTAAATGCGGTTCCAATATTGGGAAATGCTATGGAGATCGGAATCTAGATCCCCTCTTTGTTCTGAAGAAACGATGATCGGAATCTGATCATGTAAAGTGATCATGACTGATTCTTCAACACCGTGGTTGGCAAGATATTGTTGAAGCCTCTCGAATTGCCCTTGTGACAAGACAGATTGCACTTCGATTTGTTTGACGCGTTTCAGTACGAAATGGGAAGATTCTGCATCCCATTCCCCACTCAAAAGGTTCCCTTCATATTGATCCATGACTTTCAACCTCCTCTTATGATTGGACTTTTCATCTTCCGAATCAGTAGAATAAAAGACAAATCTTTCAACTAGGGTGATTCCAATGGATGAGGTTTATGCATTATGGTTTCGAAGGGATTTCCGCCTTCAAGATCACCATGCGTTATATAAATTAGCCGAACGACTTACAGAATCAGGCGGTAGTTGGTTCGGTTTCTTCATCGTCGATCCCATGTTCACTGAAGAAATCGATCTGAGCAACGATTACTTTTTCCAAACAGTTGAGCATTTCTGTATGACGTGCGAGAAAAACTCCATTCCGATTCAAATAATGGAAGGAAAGCCAGAGGAACAGATCAAGAAACTGCTCGAGAATGTAGAAAATATCAAAGGGATTTATACGAACGAAGACGAATGGGGATATGGAAAGGAACGGGATGATCGTGTAAAGGACTTATGTGAGGCATATGATGTCGAATTCCATTCTTTTCTCGATTACAATCTTCACGGTAGCTATGACATTTGCAAAAAAGATGGCGGACTGTATCAGGTGTTTACACCCTATTACAAAGTTTGGCGCTCAATAGATAAACCACAACCTTATCCTGTTCCGATCGAAACTTTGAAAGAACATCACCATCTCCCCGATGAGATCGAAAGTACGGATTTCTGTCAGCTACTGAAAAGATGTGAACTAACATGGGAACGAATGGGTGAAGAACAAGCTTACGAAAACGCAAAACAATTCGTGAATGAACGGTTAGGGTCGTATAATGACAAGCGTGACATTCCTTCAAAAAACGGAACAAGCCGCTTATCCTTCTACTTGAGGACAGGAACATTGTCGATCCGGACGCTATATTCACTCGTTGAGGAAGAATCAGACTCCGATGCAAAAGAAACCTACGTGAAAGAATTGGCTTGGAGGGATTTCTATAATTGCGTTCTCACGCAATATCCGAATGCTGAAAATGAAGAAATCCAGGATAAATATAGAGGATTGGAATGGCATTTCAATGAGAATTTGTTTGAAGCCTGGCGCGAAGGAAAAACAGGGTTTCCGATCGTCGACGCAGGCATGAGGCAGATGAATTCGATTGGTTGGATGCACAATCGGTTACGGATGATCACTGCCTCCTTTCTATCTAAAGATCTGCTTGTAAACTGGCGGTATGGAGAACAATATTTTGCTCGTAAACTGATTGATTATGACCCAGCATCCAATATCGGCGGTTGGCAATGGGCTGCTTCAGTAGGTACAGATGCTGTACCATACTTCCGCATCTTCAATCCGACTACACAAAGTAAACGGTTCGATCCGGATGGAGCCTATATCCGGAAGTGGATTCCAGAATTGAATGATGTACCGAAGAAATATATCCATGAACCTTGGAAAATGAACAAGTCCGATCAACAAGAGTATGGATGTATGCTCGGTAAGGATTACCCTGAACCGATCGTGGACCATAGAACCCAGCGTGAAAAAGCGTTGTCCTTATATGAAGAATTGAAGTGATCAAGAGTCGGCTTTTTATAAGCCGGCTTATTTTTTCGAATAAATCATTCTTTGTTGTTCAAAATAAGAGCAGTTGACTTACCATTCATTGGCACTTCGAAAGGATAATTCAAAATGGATGATTTATTGATTGCAAGAACGCTATTCGGAACGACGATGGGTGTACACATCATCTATGCGACTCTTGGGATCGGAATTCCACTCATGATCCTTATTGCCGAGTTGATGTATCAGAAGACGAAGGATCGGGATTATGCCATCATGGCTAACCGCTGGACAAAAGGGTTTGCCGTCCTGCTCGGGGTCGCCATACCTACCGGGACGATTGCAGGTGTTCAATTATCCTTATTATGGCCAGGCTTCATGGAAGTGGTTGGAAAAGTCATTGCCCTTCCCTTCCAGATCGAAATCTATGCTTTTTTCTTAGAAGCCCTCTTTATGTCGATTTATGTGTATGCCGCAGACCGACTCTCGCCTGCGATGCGAATTTTAAGTGTATTTCTCGTTTTTGTAGGGGCAGCTGCCTCAGGGATCCTGATTACGAATGTCCACGCGTTCGAAGGTACGCCAGCTGGATTCCGGATCGAGAATGGAGAGTTTGTAGACGTGGATCCGTGGGCTGCGTTCTTCAATCCTAGCTTTTTTGTGACGGGAGGACATGTTGCAGTCTCTGCATTCATGACAGGCGCTTTCGTGATCGCTTCCATCGCGGCTTTTAAAATGTGGAAAGAACGGAAAATCAACAGAACGTATCGTTATCATCAGAAAGCGTTGATGCTTGGTCTTGTCATTGGCGGCATATTCTCATTAGCGACAGCCTTAAATGGACATGAAAGTGCTCAACTATTACATGAATATCAACCGGAAAAGCTGGCAGCCGCGGAAGGTTTGTTTGAAACGCAACGATATGCCCCGCTTGCGATCGGTGGTTTCACGGATCGTGAAACGCAAGAAGTCAAATGGGCGATTGAAATTCCCTGGGCGCTCAGCTTTCTTGCAGGAGATCGTTTTGACACGGAAGTGAAAGGTTTGAATGACTATCCGGAAGAATTGTGGCCGCCGCTTTTCGTCCATACGCTCTTCAATGCGATGGTCGGAATCGGAACGATGTTGATTTTCCTTTCGATGATCGGTTTTGCAATCCGACATATTTTCAAAAAGGAACAGTTCCCTCGTTGGCTCATGGTCCTCTTCATATCTGCTGGACCTTTGTCGATTCTTGCCATCGAGTTCGGATGGATCTTTGCTTGTACAGGCCGGCAACCGTGGGTCATCTATCGGGTCCTGAAGACGGAAGAAGTGGTGACGACCGCCACTAATCTGGGTACTTTGTTCATCTTTTTCATCATCATCTACATCATCTTGATGGTAGCGACTGTCCTTGTGCTCCGGTATTACTTCCGCAGACATCCTATCGAAAAGGAATTGGACATCGAGAAGAATTAGGAGGGTTTTCAGTGACAGATGCTTTGCTCGCAATCACATTACTTTGGGTTTTCGTGTTCATCTATGCAGTCGCTGCCACCATCGACTTCGGTGCAGGGTTCTGGTCTATGATCTATCTCGGAAAACGACAGATGCGGGCGACGAGAATCGCAAACCGCTATCTTTCACCGTCGTGGGAAGTGACGAATGTGTTCATCGTTCTCATCGTCGTCGCGCTCGTAAGTTTCTTCCCTGGAGCAACATACACGTTAGGTACGGTTTTATTGATTCCAGGCAGTATGGTCATCCTTTTGCTCGCAGTTCGAAGTGCCTTCCTCGTCTTCTCTCATACCGCTAAGGATTATGAAAGGATATTGACATATGTTTCAGGGATATCCGGATTCTTGATTCCTGGGCTACTCATACTGATCCTGCCGATTTCCCATGGCGGATATATCGATGTCATCAATGGAAATGAACAATTAAGCATGATAGCTTTATGGACAAGCTGGAGTACATACGCATTTGTCGGCTTCGCGATTTCCAGTACACTGTTTTTATCCTCACTTCTTCTCTATGATTATTCCAATGTTGCCAACGACCACGAAGCCTTCGTCATCTACCGCCGAGATGCGCAACTCATCGGCCCTATAGTCCTTTTGTTCGCCTTCTTCATCATGATGGCGATTCGGATAGAAGCACCATGGTTGTATGATAACATGATGGAGCGCACTTTTTGGTTAGGATCATCTGTCTTGGTTTTTCTGATTGGCTATGCTTTATTATGGATGAAACGACAAATGCCCCGTTTCACCGTTATCGCCATCGTCGTCCAATATTTACTTGCAAGCTATGCATACGGAACGAGTCATCTGCCGTATATCGTATATCCATCCGTCACGATTGAGTCTGGCTTTACGAATCCGAATATGTTCCGTGCTTTATTCGTATCATACATCGTCGGCTTCGCGATCTTGATCCCAGGTTTCGTCTATTTCTGGCGATTGTTCATGAAAGACCGCAGATATATCAAATCAGGAGAGTCGGAATCCTGATGTACAACAAAGGCTGCCCTCGAGGGCAGCCTTTGTTCTTATTTACGTTCATTTGACGGTTCAGAGACCTTTTCTTCACTTAAGGATTGATGTTCTTGTTCGAACTTGGTCAGTTCCTTTGCGGAATGTTTACGGATGAATATCGTTGCGATGATGGCTCCAGCCATGAATATGATTAACATGATGACGGAGGGGATGTATTCTGTCTTATCGTCCGGAAAATAAAGAAACTCCATCATACGCGTCACGCCCTCTCTTTAATTAGCTTCCTACATTATAACAGACATCCCCATAGGGATGTCTGCATCGAGCTATTACAATTTCGTGAATAAACGAAAAAGAGCTGATCCGACGAGATCAGCCTCTCAAGTTTCGATTTGTTCGTCGATCGATTTCAAAATGTACTCGATGGATTTCGTCATCGCAATGAATCGCTTTTCCCTCGTATCCTTTTGGAAAGCTTGAACGGCGACAATCGTCATGTTTTCATGGGTGTCTTTGATTTGAATCGGATACACATACTTTGGCTTTTCTTCAATCGCCCAATTCGTTGCAAGTGGCTTCCATTCATCAGCCAATTCCTGTACTACATCCGCAAAAGGCTTCACTTCTCCGTAAAAATCCACTTCATACCCATCTCTCGTCGTCTTTTCGATATATTGTTCATAAGCCTGATCGTTCAATGACCGCAGACGGACCGTCAGCTCTTTTAATTTTTGATGGTTGATACTCATGCTTTCACCTCGCTGAAACCATCCTATCAAACGAGGGTGATAAATGCTACAATTGTAAACTTCTTACAAGGTGAACAGACTTACAAGCCAGTTTCTCTTTTTCGGTTTGATAGCAGTCGGATTGAACTCGGTTCTGATTTCATTCGTAGCGGTCACTTGCAATAGGAGCTGCTCTTCCAAGACCAGCATCTTTTCTTCCAATTCTGTCAGTTTCGTTGACATCTGATCCATATCCTTACGATGTTGAAGAACCTGATAAGAAAGAACTTCGTCCGCTTTTTGCGAAACCTTGGACTCCAGTTGGTCCAACCTCTCCTGCAGCTGTTGGAAACATGCATCCATCTCATTCAATGCACTGCCTTTTTTCGGTTGCACCACTTCAGTCCCTTTCTGTTCCTGATGCTTGATGTCGCTCATTTGCAAACCTTGTTGCAGCATATCTTGTATTTCTTCCAAACGCTCGATATCTTCCGGTCGGAACAGATAATGTCCATGATCGTTCTTCGGGCACGGGATATCAAAATACTTTACCCAGCGTTGAATGGTGGTCGGGTTGACATTCAGCTTCTTGGAAACGACTTTTGTTTTCACCAATCTTTCCATAGTAAGGACCTCCCGAAATAATGGTACCGTTACTATTCTAGAGCCTTCCTACCTTCCCCTTCAGGCATGACAAAAGTAGTAGTCGTTCGGCAAAGAAAGTGGATTTTCACTAGTTGGACTCGGATTCGACAGCAGTTGCTCACATCTGATTTTTGTATAGTTGATCGATGGGATACCATACTAACACTAGGAGGTGACACATCATGACAAAAAGACGTGGTCCTATAAAAGAAGAGCAGAAAAAAGCCCATGAAGAAACACGGGCAGGTTATGGAGATAAGAAATTAGAAGGACCGAACCGCCCTTCTACTTAAACAGTACATTCCAGAGGGTGACTTGATCATCCTCTTTTCTTAATGAGATGGCTCTTCACTTTTGCCAATAAATATAACTCCATACGTTTATGTTCGTACCAGTCATTCAAGTGAATCTGCTTCGGTACTTTCACATTACGGAAGAACGATCCAACTTTAGGATACATTAAAGACCAGTCCGAAAATTCGTGACGGTCATGTCGGATAATCGGATACACCATCCTGAGGATTGCCCTATGATCCGTCCAGGGTGTTTGTGACAGATACCGTTCAAAATCATTTCTTGCTCCAGTCGGTTCGGTATGCATAGCGAATTTCTCAAATCGCTCTTGATATGCAGGATTCGATAGGATGTGTAGAAGTTTTTTTCCTACATTAATCCGTTTATTCAACTTCTTGAATCCATAAACCGATATTCCGAATAAGTCCCCTTCTAATGTGGGAAATAGAACCGTACTGAAATGAAAGCGTTCTTGAAGCCAGAAAGGCAACGTTGAAAAAACGTCCTTCCGATATTCGGGATGTTCCAGGACGGGGTGTTGAATCAGGTTCTGTTCATTGATGATAAGCGCAATATCGATCCTGTCACGATCTTGTTCATGCCAGAAACGATTCCACTCTAACTCCATAAAAACAGAAACCTTCCACTCCTTCAGCAGGTGAAAAAGCGGGCGCCGGGCATTTTTTGAAGCTTCATAAACAAGCAATTGAGGATAGGCATCTGAGAAGATGAGCCAATTGGCACGTTCATATGTATAAAAGATTGATCGTCGTGCATTTGGAGGCAGCATTTGCCTGTATTCTTTCAGATGGAGATCGACCATGTTCCATCCCGCATTACGGGACACCATGCTGGCAAGGAATGACCATAAGATTTCTCGATTATGGAAGTAGAAATCTTGATAAGCTTTCGTTCGAGATATATTATCGACATTCATCTTTTCGATCTGTTTGTTGATCTGTGAAACGAGGGCGGTTTCAGAGTCTGTCAATTTCGTATGTTGTCTCTGTTTCAAAAGTGTATCCAGACTCATTCCATTCCCTCCATTTACAAACATCCGTTCGTTTAAATGTTTGATCTTACTCGACATTCACAATAAATATGGTATATTTTTATACATGTATACTGAAAGGAAGGTGGCTTATTTGAACTTTCGTTATCCGAATCGTAAGTCTACCGTATCCGTTCAACATCCGGTAAGGCAAAACACGAAAGATAAGCATCCGGATCGTTCTTATGCGAACAGAGGTATGACTTTTGAAGAGGATATCAACCATTCCAATGACTATTATTTACAGACCGGCAAGTCTGTTATTCACAAAAAACCGACTCCAGTCCAGATCGTTTCCGTCGACTATCCGAAAAGGAGTGCGGCGGTAATCAAGGAGGCTTATTTCAAGCAACCCTCCACGACAGACTACAATGGCGTTTATAAAGGAAAATACATCGATTTTGAAGCGAAAGAAACACGGAATAAAACGTCCTTCCCTTTGACGAATTTTCACCAACATCAGATCGATCATATGAAACAAGTGATCAATCAAGAAGGGATTTCGTTCATCCTCGTGCGCTTTAAGTCGACTCAAGAAGTTTATTATTTGGATTCATCACATTTATTCCATTTCTGGGACGAACAATTTACAGGTGGTAGGAAGTCGATTCCGAAATCGTACTTCGAAGAATATGGATATCCGATCCAACTAGGTCTCAACCCACGTATCGATTATCTGAAAATTATCGATCAATTGTTTTTCCTTAACGATTGAAGGGTAATAAACTATTTGTTTGATTCGAATGTTATTACGTTAGGTACTGTTTAGAAAGGTAGGAAAAACGATGAGTGACAATTATAACTCTCGACAACAGAGACGAAAACAAACGTCTTCCAATAAGAAAACAACAAAACCGAATAAAAGCATCATGAAAAAGGTGACAGCCCTCGTACTCATATTCGGATTGATTGGGATCACAGCAGGTGCGATTGCAGTATTTGCCGTCATCAGCCAGGCACCTGAATTGGACCCTAAAGAATTGGAGACACCCGTCTCTTCTAAGCTTTTTGATAAGGAAGGCAACGAATTCAGTATGATCTCAAGTGACGAAAAACGGATCAAAGCCGGGTATGACGAAATTCCCCAAGTAATGAGGGATGCCGTCATCGCTACAGAAGACGTCCGGTTCTATGACCATTTCGGAATCGACATCCGCCGAATCGGGGGTGCAGCGATCGCCAACGTCACAAGTGGATTCGGTTCAGAAGGTGGTAGTACAATCACCCAACAGGTCATCAAAAACACATTGTTGACAAGTGATAAAAAGTTAACTCGTAAGATTAAAGAAGCTTATCTTGCAATTAAGCTGGAGCAACGTTATTCAAAAGATCAGATTTTTGAAATGTATCTCAATAAGATATTTTATGGAAACCAGGCATATGGTGTAGCTACTGCCGCAAAGACGTATTTCGGAAAAGACATCAAGGACCTTGAGCTCCATGAAGCTGCCTTACTCGCTGGACTTCCCAAAGCACCTTCTTATTATAATCCAGTCGAGCATCCAGACCGTGCAGAAGAACGCCGGAATGTCGTATTAGGCCAGATGGAGAAATACGGTTTCATTTCGAAAGAGGAAGCCGATAAGGCCAAAGCGATGAAAGTAGAAGAATATGTAGACAAAACGGAAATCGAATCAAAGAAAGATTCTTATGATACGTTCAAAGCACAAGTAGTAAAAGAAGCCGCTAAGATGGCTGGTTTTGAGGATACGAGCCAAGTGTATACTTCAGGGCTTGAAATTTATACGACGCTTGATCCAAATGCACAAAAAGCGGTTGAAGAAGCGTTGTATACTAACAATATCATTAAAGATGAAAACATCCAGGGCGGACTTGTCGTAACGGATACGAAAACAGGCGCTGTCCGAGCGATCGGTAGCGGCCGAAAGAGCACATCCAGTGCTTTTTATGCTACGCAAATGGATACGAGACAACCTGGTTCGACGATTAAGCCGATTCTAGACTATGGTCCGGCCATCGAACATTTAAAATGGCCTACTTATCAACAAGTAAGTGATGACAAACTTGTCATCAACGGCCACGAGTTCCATAACTATGACGATAAGCACCATGGAGATATGTCAATTCGAAAAGCGTTGTATAAGTCATACAACTTACCAGCAATCCGAACCTGGCAAGAAGTCGGCGCGGATAAAGCAAAAGATTTCGCATCCAAACTAGGAATTGAAGTTGAAGATAAGCATTATAGTCCTGCATATGCAATCGGCGGATTCCGAAAGAGTCCGACACCGATGGAACTTGCTGCTGCTTATGCCGCATTTGGTAACGAAGGTGTTTATAATAAACCTTATACCGTTACGAAAATCAAGTTTCCGGACGGACGCGAAATTAAACATAAAGCAGATCCGCAACCAGCCATGGAAGACTATACTGCCTATATGGTGACAGACATGCTCAAGGACGTCATCACAAAAGGAACTGCAAAGGATCATGTGAACTTGCCATTCCCTGTCGCTGGTAAAACCGGAACAACCAACTTCAGCGCAGACGATGGAGCTGAATTCAAAGATAAAACGAAAGATGCATGGTTTGCAGGTTATTCATCTGAATTGTCCATGGCGGTATGGACTGGCTTCAATGGAAAACGGGATGACGATGGGAACCCACTGTATCTTGATCAACAAACAGACGATTATTCAAAACTCCTTTTCGATTATGTCATGGAAAAAGCAAGTGCAAACTTGAAGAATACAGATTGGAAACGACCGAAATCAGTCGTTGAAGTCGCGATGGAAGAAGACTCGGGTAAACGTGCAAGTGAGTTCACACCTAAAGACAAAATCGTACGCGAACTTGCCGTACGCGGTACCAGCCTGCCTGATGTTTCTGAGGAGTATTTCAAATTGGATCCTCCTCAAGATTTGAAGGCAAAATATGACGAAAAGAAACAAGAAGCAAAACTGAAATGGAAATATCCGAAAGAGTTGCTTGAGAAAGGAATTACGTTCAAAGTATTGTATTCCATCGATGGCAGCGGATATCAGGAACTTACGCAACAAAAAGAGACTGAGCTTGTCGTTGAAAACCTCTCTCCGAACGCAACGATTACATTTGCTGTCGTAGCAGTAAGTGAAGAACGCGGAGAAGAGAGTGATCCTGCAACTGTCGAAGTGACCACAACACAGCCTGAGGAGGAAGATGAAGGTGACTTCCCTCCTCTCGATGGAGACGGTGACAATGATGGTGAAGGAGACGGAGACGGTGAAGGAAATGAAGGAGATGGCAATACCGGAGAAGGTGATACCGGTGGCGGTAATCCCGAAGGTGGCGGTAATGGAGGATCTGGTAACGATGGAGACGGTGGTGACGAAGACTCCTCTCCTCTCGGTATCGATCTCCCACCGACCACACAATCACGTCAAACTGCCTGATTGAATACGAAAGGCTGACAGATAATCTGTCAGCCTTTTCTTTATTTATAGCTCTTTTCTTAAGAATGGTTTCTTTCCAGGTCATTTTTGTAAGAATAACTTGTGCAATTTGTTTGGAGAGAATGGTGCGAGACTCCAGTGGGCTCACCGCACGCCCCGCGGACAGAGAGCACCTGAAACGGAAATCAACTACTCTCAAAAACAACAAAGTTTGCGAAAAACAGACTTATCTTTTTACGTTGAACCGGTCTTTGATCAATGGCCACAAAGGTGTATAAGGAAAAGCCAGATTCCAGAAAGACATTCCGGCCAACCCGAGCTTTTTGAGAAGATCGAATTTGGCAGCCATGCTTCTCAAATCTTCAAACCATACGATATGTTCCTTACCGTCTTGATCATAATACGTATAAAACGGGGCCTGGGAATCCTGATCGTATTGGATTTCCGCTTTCTTTGTATACGCCAGTCTTGTCGCCTGAGGGACGCTTAACGCCTTTGCGAACTTCCCTCCCTCTACATACGGTAATGTCCAGTCGTATCCATATAAGTTGACGCCCATCACGATCTTATCTTTCGGGATCTCTGTTAGGGCATATTGGAGGACTTTTTCGACTTCAGGTAGCGGGCTTACCGGCATCGGCGGTCCCCCGCTCCATCCCCACTCATACGTCATAATGATGACATAATCGACGATTTCACCATGTGCTTTATAATCATGACCTTCATACAGCACACCTTTCTGATCGGCTTTCACTTTAGGAGCAACTGCGGTTGAAACTTCATAGCCTTGGGGCTTCATCTTTTTGACTAATTTTCGTAAGAAGGAGTTATACCTTTCCTTGTTTTCCTTGCCAAGAAACTCGAAATCCACGTTTATGCCCTTATAGCCTTTATTTTTCATTTCCTTCTCTATATTGGAGATGAGTGTATTCTGAACCTCATCGCTTTTAAGAATGGCGGTAGCGAGGTCCGTATCGAATTCTGCACCTTCCTTAATATTTGTGATCGTCATGATTGGCTTCATATTGTTCGCCTTGGCAACATCCAACAGTTGCTGATCGTTGTCGAGTGGTCTGATGTTCCCTTTCTCATCCACATGATAGCTGAATACCGCAAGCCAGCTTAGTGCATCCCCAACCGTTTTAGCGTTCTCGATCGTATCTTTGTACGGTTCAGCATATGCATTCACGAGTGTGGTCGTCTTCGGCTTTTGTGGCACCTTCAGAACCTGACCTGGATAAAGGACAGATCCTTCAACCTGAGGATTGGCTTTTTGCAGTTCAGGAACCGATACACCGGTCTTTTGTGAAACAGAAAAAAAAGAATCTCCTGGTTGAACCGTGTAACGGTTTTGAGTCGGTATAAGCAGCGTCTGACCGATCGCGAGCTGATCGGAATGCTCAAGTCCGTTCAACTCGGTGATTTGCTGCCACGGTATACCATACAACTGAGAGATTCCCCATAAGGATTGACCTGGTCTGACAACATGTATTTGCATGAATTCTACCTCCTGCCGACGTAATCATGCTACTATCCTATGTTGTCAATTCTTGTCCGTATGCTGTTTTTTTCTTACAATCGCGCACCATTTCTTTTCGGTTTCATCAAACAACTCTGATAACTGGATGAATGATTGAAAATGATCGGGTGCTTCAAGTACAAAGGAAAGACGTTCTTTCAAATTGACAGGCTGGATGGTAACCTTCAATATTGATTGGACGATGTCCGATAAATTTTCGACATAACGACCCTCCATCCAGTGCAACAATGATAGGAACCATCCAATACTCTTTATCATTTTCGGTCTCGCAGCAGCACGATCTCTCCGTTTGAAATCATCTGCAATCTCGGTTTTCTCCTTTTTCCATTGTTTCAAAAGGATACCGATCAACTGTTCATAATTGAGGTGTTCCTGTTCGAATTTCCCTTGATAGCATAGAAGGTCGATCAACAAAGGAACGCAGCCAAATTGTTCTAAATTCCATTCGCTATCATAAATAAAATCCCTATCCTTGAAGAATAAGGGATTTTGGAATGTCTCGGGGATTGATACATACTCTTTAGACATTTACTTTCACTTTCTTCATCCGCTTTTGTCCCTCTCTGCAAAGATATAATAGTGGACATACAGTACATTGCGGGTTTTGGGCTTTACAATGATAGCGCCCGAAAAAAATGAAGCGATGATGGGATACGGACCACTCTTCTTCAGGAATTTTGCGCATCAACGTCTTCTCCACTTCTAGAACACTATCTTTCCATCTGCAGATTCCCAGTCTTTTTGACACACGTTCTACATGTGTATCTACCGCAATTGCTGGTACTCCGAAAGAGACAGATACGATGACATTCGCCGTCTTTCGCCCGACACCAGGAAGTTTCACAAGTTCATCGCGATCCTTCGGAATATCTCCTCCATATTGATGGATCACCATTTCAGATAGCTTCCGGATGTTCTTCGCTTTGTTCCGGTACAAACCAATCGATCGTATATCCTGTTCTAACTCTTCCAACGGGACTGCCAAATAATCTTCAGGTGATTTATATTTCTCAAACAATCCTGGTGTCACTTTATTGACCAAAGCATCTGTACATTGAGCGGAAAGCAGGACTGCAATGGTCAATTCGAATGGGTTGGAATGATGCAACTCACAATGTGCATCCGGGAACATTTCACCCATTTCATCCAATACTGCTCTAATTTGTTTTTTTGTCAACATAACCTATCTCGTCCTTTGTTAGGATTGTTCAAGCCAATTATAATAAGGGAAATCCGACTTTTCGGTTTCTTGATCCCGGTGGGTTGTCGTCCTCTTGTACCGGTGCTGGCGGAATTTCTCACCGTATTGTTTCGCCTCATCAACAGATCGTATCCCGTTTTTCTTCCATTCAAAAAGGATACGATCAATGTATCGAAAATTCAATTTGCCTGAAAGCACAGCCTCTTTCAATGCTGCAACAATTATAGGTGGTTCATGTCCATCTTGATCGAGCCACATGGAGAGCGTTTCGCATTCGATAGGTGATAATGGTCTGCCGAATTCTTTCTCCATAATCGTATAGATCTGCATTTCATCTTGCTGCTGTCGTTGCTGCTGTTGATCGATTTCCTCTTCTTCTAGGGTCCGGATCAATTTCTCCCAAAGGGGACGTAACGTATAGATTTCAGAATAGAGATGTTGGTCATGATCGTCCTGTTCTTCAATCTTCAGCATACCCTTTTGAATACATGTCCTCAAACGTTGCATGCATTGCTGGGTGGAAATCGACATGCGAGCAGACAATTCCTCTGGAGTCGGAAAATAATTGCCGCCCTCGATAAAGGAGTGCATATGTATGAGAATCATCATTTCTTGTTCATCTAAGCCTAATTTGTTGTAATTCACCAATAATGCATTCGGAATGGAGATCGTCCCCATTTCGAGCCAGTTGATAAAGCTTTCTTTTTTCATCTCTTACACCTCCTCTTCATTATAACAAACTGTAGATAGGGAATTCGATTATTGGGTTATTTTTATATAGAAACAACTTGTGCAATTTGATTGGAGAGCTAGGTGCGAGACTCCTGCGGGATCAGTGGGACAGGTGAGACCAATCACTTTTTAAAAAGGATCTTCGACTAAGACCCACCACGTCCTGTGGTGAACGTCGAAGCCAGCACATCCTGTGCAAGTGAGTGGGCTCACCGCACACCCCGCGGAAAGCGAGCACCTAGAGCGGAAATCAAATACTTTCAAGAGCAACAAAGTTTACATAATGAGCCTTTAAAAAAGAAAAGCCCCCAATAGGAGGCATTTCTTCATCGTCACATGACGCTAGTACGTTTCTTAAGGGTAAAGACGGTTCAACAGACGCGGGAATGGAATGGACTCACGGATGTGCTCGATGCCGGATAACCATGCCACCGTACGCTCCAGACCAAGCCCGAAACCAGAGTGAGGTACACTACCATATTGACGCAATTGCAAGTACCACTCATAAGCTTCAGCAGAAAGGTCATGTTCCTCGTAACGTTTACGCATCAACTCAAGATCATCGATCCGTTGACTTCCACCAATGATTTCACCATAACCTTCAGGTGCAATCAAGTCTGCACAAAGGACGACATCTTCACGCTCAGGATGTGGCTTCATATAGAAGGCTTTGATGTCTTTAGGATAATTCGTAATGAACACAGGCTTGTCAAAGCTTTCAGCAATCGCAGTTTCATGAGGTGCACCGAAATCTTCGCCCCATTCGATATCATCAAACCCTTTCTCTTTCAATAGGTTGATGGCATCATCGTACGTGATACGAGGGAATGGTGCTTTGATTTTCTCAAGCATTGAAATATCCCGACCGAGCGTTTGAAGCTCAATCTTACAATTATCAAGGACAGATTGTGCTAAGTAAGACACATACTGCTCTTGAATCTCCAGGCTTTCTTCATGTTCGACGAATGCCATTTCCGGCTCGATCATCCAAAACTCAATCAGGTGACGGCGTGTTTTCGATTTTTCAGCACGGAATGTCGGTCCGAAAGAGAATACACGTCCGAATGCCATTGCAGCTGCTTCCATATAGAGTTGTCCACTTTGAGAAAGATAAGCATCTTCATCAAAATATTTCGTATGGAACAACGTCGTCGTTCCCTCAGCTGAGCTTCCAGTCAAAATCGGCGGATCGATTTTGACGAATCCTTCTTTGTTATAAAACTCATATGTTGCACGGATGATTTCGTTACGAATTCGCATGATCGCGTGTTGTTTCTTGGAACGAAGCCATAGATGTCGGTTGTCCATCAAGAACTCGGTACCGTGTTCTTTCGGAGTAATCGGATAATCGACCGATTCATGGATCACTTCGATGCTGGATACGACCAGTTCTACACCTGTTGGTGAACGATCGTCTTTTTGGACAGTTCCAGTTACATATAGACTGGATTCTTGAGTGATTGATTTGGCTTGCTCCCAAACCGTTTCATCCACTTCACTCTTCACGACGACACCTTGTACAAAGCCCGTCCCATCGCGAAGCTGTAAGAAAGCGATTTTCCCGCTGGATCGCTTATTGGCAAGCCATGCACCGATGGTGACTTTTTCATCGATATGGTTTTTTAATAACTGTACTGTGGTCTTCACACTATTCCCTCCACCCAATGTTATGTATCAACATTTTTAATTCTTCATTGTTATTTTTGCTTTTTATATTGTACATAAACAAGAGCCGATAAACAACCGGCTCTTATTTTTGATGCTTCTCCATGAAGCTTCGGATGCGTTCCAACGCTTCATCCAACACATCCATGGATGTTGCGTAAGATAATCGTACGTTGTCAGGAGAACCAAATCCGCTTCCTGGTACCAGTGCGACTTTTTCATATTCAAGAAGTGCCTCGACCCATTTGTCCACGGATTCAAAACCTGTCATTTCAACAGCTTCCGTAACATTCGGGAACAAGTAAAAAGCTCCTTTCGGCTTTTCACACTTGAATCCAGGGATTTGAACCAATTTTTCATACACTTTGTTTAAACGTTCTTCAAAAGCACGATTCATCTCTTCAACAGGTTCTTGTGTCCCATCATACGCTGCGATGGCTGCATATTGTGATATCGAAGTCGGGTTCGATGTGCTGTGACTGGCAAGGTTCGTCATCGCCTTGATGATGTCCCTGTCCCCTACAGCATAACCGATTCTCCAACCTGTCATCGAATGAGATTTCGATACACCGTTGATGATAATCGTGCGATCCTTCAGCTCATCAGAAAGCTCTGCGATCGACGTATGTTGCTCGCCAAAATAAGTAAGCTTTTCATAAATCTCATCCGAAACGATGACAAGATCGTGTTGCACACAAATCTCACCGATCTGTTTCAGTTCATCTGCTGAATAAATTGCACCCGTTGGGTTAGATGGCGAATTGATGACCAATGCTTTCGTATTTTCATTGATCGCTTCTTTAAGTTGATCCGGAGTGATTTTGAACCCGTTTTGTTCCTTACCTTCGATATGGACTGGTGTTCCTTCGGCTAGTTTCACTTGTTCAGGATAGCTCACCCAGTAAGGAGTCGGTATGATGACTTCATCCCCTTCATCCAATAACACTTGAAAAAGGTTGTAAAGGGCATGTTTAGCACCGGTCGTAACGATCACTTCACTCGGATCATATTCAAGTTGATGATCTCTTTTCAACTTTTCGATGATACTCTTCTTTAACTCGGAGAGTCCTCCTGCAGGAGTGTATTTCGTTAACCCTTCACGCATCGCTTCTTCTGCCTTTTCAATGATATGTGCAGGCGTGTTGAAGTCCGGCTCACCTGCTCCTAGACCGATGACATCATGACCTTCTGCTTTCAAGGCATTCGCTTTTGCCGTAATCGCTAACGTACTGGATGGTGTCAATGCTTTTACACGCTTTGCTAATTTCATATTTCAACCTCCACAAGTTTAATGATTTATTGCTTCATTTTATAAGCTTTAAAAAATGTGCCGTCCTCGAACCGGATATAATGGAATGTATAAGCATTTCCGTCTTTTTTATAGACAATTTCCCAAACCGGTGAAAAAGAAGAGGACTCCTTGAATTTTTCTAGACCCAATCGAATCGATACAATTTGATCTGGGTTGAGTTCCTGCTCAATATGTCGTTTGACTTGCTGTTTGCTCCAACCATCCTCAGCTTCGATCATTCTGGTTTCGCCGTCTTTATCGAGTGGGACAAAAATGTAACGGACCTTCCCATCCACCTTGGATTCGATGACATCGAAAGCACCGTACGATCCGTAATAATGTTCTGTATTCTCGACTTCCGTCAGATCGTATTGTTCTTTTGCGTATGCGATGCTTCCGTTTTGCTCATCACCATGTTCATTCCACACATAATAATAATAAGATGCCCCGATGATAAAGGTTCCGATGAAAAACGTTCCTGCACCATAAATTATCTTTTTCATTTCATCACCTATGTACGATAGATCGTGAAAACCATTTTTTCTTGATCTTCCTTATCAAGGGCTAGTCCGAACATCAAGTCCTGATGCTTCAGAGTGCGGTTCAATGCATCCACGATCTTATATAAGTCAGGGGAAGATTGCACCTTGACTGTTGATAAAATCTCAATTTTACTCTCCATTACCAGTACACCCCATTAGTTGTTCCTGTTTCCACTTATAAGTGGTTGTTATAAGGACAGAATATAGATATCGAAGCAACAAGCAGCCTCCTCAAAACGGCTGCCATATAATCTTCCTTCCCTACACCTTTTTAGAGGATGACGACCGTCATCCTCCTTTTTCATATTCGTCCTACGTGTATATTTTCAATGAAATCACTTTGTTTTTCAATACTTATTTCTCATGATTGAAAGCTATTTCGGGCGTCGTCAATGGTACTTGGGTGATTTCGTACGTAAGTTCATTACACTTCACCATGACGATGCCTTCTTCAGAGGGCTTCAACACTTCCACCCACTGATCATCCAAACGGTTTAATACCTCGTCACTTGCTGTATATCCTTCCCTTTTAAAGATAACAGCGACTTGTGGATTCGTATGTTTCAGCAAGGCTTTGTTCGTGCCGAAGTAGTGCCCGAACCCACCAACCTTCAATAAGGATATATCAAGTGGACCGTTTTCCACAATGGCGATGTCAGCTTCTTTATTCGAAACGCCCATGTACAGGAAGCGATGCTCTCCATATTTCATGACAAGTGCTAGACCGCCTACATTGTACTCAGGCCTGGACTCGATATAAGCGACATCCAAATGGATCTTATCGAGCAAAGTGAAATGATCACCTTTTTTGAGCGTTTTGATTTCTACATCTGTCAGGTCATGATTGGCAGCCAATTCATCTCGTATGTCTTCTGCAATCACGATCGTTCTGACTTTTTTCTCTTCAAGTAACCAGTCGAGATTTCCTGTATATTGTTTGCCGATGTTCGTCAGTACTAACGTGTCGATCTGTTGGACTTTGAAGATTTTCATCTGTTGTTTGAATTGGGATTTTGATTGCCCACTTCCTGTATTGATAAGCGCACTCTTCCCTTCGCTATCTTGGAGGAGTGTAGACTCGCCGCTTTTCAATTCCAAAAAAGAGATGGCTACATCTTTCGAATCAAGGTTCAAATCCAGCTCTTTGATGGCATTCCCTTTCGTTTCATTCATCATAAAAAGAACCGGTTCATCCTTGACCGGGATGATGCTCAACACGAGCATGAGCAGAAACAGACTGAACAAAATCAATGGTTTCGCATACACAATGGATCCCTCCGCAGAATACGGTGTGCTTCATTCCTAGTGTATGCGCTCCACAATTTCTTAATCGAGAAAGTCTTTCAGGTCGTCCAGCAGCTGATCCATCGTTCCTTGTTGAACAGGGACTGCAGGTAGGGAATTGATGAATAAATTCCCATATTTGGTCGTTACGATTCGTCGGTCGAAAACAAATACCGCACCATGATCAGAAGATGAGCGTACAAGACGCCCGAATCCTTGTTTGAATCGGATGATCGCTTGAGGAAGCGACAATTCCATAAAAGGACTTTTTCCTTGTTTCTTCAATCGTTCACTTCTCGCTTCCATGACCGGATTGTCCGGAGGATTGAATGGGAGGCGAACAATGACTAAGCACGATAAATCATTCCCGGGTATATCGACGCCTTCCCAAAAACTACTCGTTCCGAATAACACAGCTCTATGCAATTGTTTGAAATTCTTTGTCAAACGTGCGCGACTGCCACTATCGATCCCTTGTCCAATCAGCGAGAAGTCTTCAGGTTCTGCGTATTCTTTGAAGGCATGATACGTCTTCTTCAACATGTCATAGCTTGTGAACAGGACGAGCATCCTTCCATCTGTTACATGCGCAATACGGTAAATTGATGCTGCAATCGTCGAAGCATAATCATTCGTTGAAACATCCTTAATCATCGGCAAATCGGTCGGTATCATGATCTTCGACTGATTTTGATAATCAAATGGGGACTGAAGTTGGACCGTCAGAGTATCTTCTTCCATCCCGAGCCGTTTACGAACGAAAGTGAAACGGTTCCGGATCGTCAATGTAGCTGATGTGAGGATCACGCTATTTTTTTTACTAAAAAAATCTTCCGACAAACGTTCTGAAATATCAATGGGTTGATTGAAGATGGAAACGGCATTTTTCGCACCGCCATAGTCGGTTTCAATCCAACATACTTCTTCTTCATTGGACGCCAACAGCATGTGAGCGAGTGTATTCCTTTCCTCATCCAAACGATTCAACAGACCAGTATAATCCACAAGTATGCCTTTTTGGGCCACATTCAGATGATCTTCCTGTTTTTGCGCTCTTTTGATGAGATCGCGCAAATCTCGGATCAGGTCATTGATCTGCAATTGACACCTTGCAAAAATCTCCTTCAAATCTCCATACCAGGTCGGTTCGACATGATCGATGGAAAAACGGAAGTTGATTTTCCCGATTTCAGACTTTCTCTGTCCTTTTGAGAGTACATAGGTTTTAATCATGCTGAATAATTGATCGATCTCAAATTTCAGATCCCGCATTCTTGAAAGAAGATCATTCTTTTCGAAGTCGACTTCAACTGTTTTCAACACGTCATCAAGCTTCAACCAAAGGTTGACAGTCAGGTCCTCAGAAGTACCAATCCGTTCCAGTAACCTGTGGAAGGCGAAATAGTCCGTCTGCATACCGAAATGGTCGCTCGCAACATCATCCAGATGATGTGCTTCATCAATGATCGCTTCCTGGTAAGCAGGAATCAGCGAGTGATCGTTGACCAAATCCGTAAAAAGCAACGCATGGTTCGTGATGATGATGTCTGCGTCATAAGCTTCCCGTTTCGAACGGTGGTAAAAGCACCGTGAAAACCAGGGGCATTTGTGGTTCAGACATGAATTGGCATCACTCTTCACTTGATGCCAGAACAACTGCCCCCCGGATGGAAGATTCAGCTCTTCGATGTCTCCTTCATCTGTAGTCGTCAACCACACGAGCAACTGCGCTTTTGCTAGAAGAACATCATAATTGTTATCATAAATCTGATCGAGTTGCTGCTCGAACTTCCTTAAACACAAATAGTGGTTTCGTCCTTTCAACACTGTCGCCTTGAAGTCGAACGGCACCATCTTCTGGAGTAATGGAATATCCCGATCCAGAAGCTGTTCTTGCAGCTGAATCGTATGCGTACTTACAACAAGAGGTCTTCCTGTCTTTTTCGCATTCAACAAACCAGGAATCAGGTAACCTAGGGACTTTCCGATCCCTGTTCCAGCTTCAATCAGAGCATGTTGTCCGTTGGTCAGTGACTGTTCGACTACATCCATCATCTCCACTTGACCCATCCGTTTCTCATAATTCGGCAACGTCTTTTCGAGCTGTTCCTCAATTTGCTGATGTGTCAGATTTTCGTCGATGGGATCCTCATCTTGATCTGTATCAAGCATTTTACGCAAAACGAGCTGTCTGTATGTTTCGAGCTCTGGCTCAACTTCTTCCAATTGAATCATTTTCCGATCGATCTCAACCTGCACAAGGTCCGCAACATCACTATGCATTCCTTTGACGAGAGGTTGCAGTCGTTGCATCGTCAAAAAAGGGAGCCCACTCAATCTATTCAACAATTCAATGAGCAAACAGCCTGTTGCCTCTGCATCACTATCCGCCTGATGAGGATTCTCGTGATCCAATGAGAGTGCTTCAGACAGCTGTGAAAGCTTATAGGAGTCCAGATTTGGCATCAAGATTCTCGACAGCTCTACTGTATCCAGTATCATGCCTCTCCACTCGAAATATCCGGCCTTTTCCAATTCAGCATTCAAAAAACCGAGGTCGAATTTGATATTGTGGGCAACCAAACAAGCTCCATCTAATAACTGGAGAAGACGCGGCGCCACTTCTTCGAACTTAGGGGCGTTTTCCACCATTGAATGGTCTATACCGGTCAGAGACGTGATAAATGACGGAATGGTCATCGCAGGATTGACATATGTCGAGAATCGCTCCACAATCGTATCCTTTTCTACGACGACTAAGCCGATTTGTATGATTCGATCTTTATTTTTAGGGGAATGTCCCGTCGTTTCCAGGTCTAATACAACATAACGGTTGTTCATTGTTCGTTCACCTCAAAAAAAGAAAAGCTGGCAATCCGGCCAAGCTTTCCATACCTCTCACTATATTCTACGCTTCCCGTACTATTTGTGCAATGAAGAGTATCCATCTCATCTTTGAAATCCATCTAACCTCACAAAAAAAATCGGCCCGCAATTGCGGACCGATCCATTTTTAAAGCACAGTCGAAGCAGGTTCAGCTGTGATCTTTTCTATGATACGGTTATGTTCATCCATGATGGCGACAATAGGCTGATGCTTCCGTGCTTCTTCTTCTGTCATCATCGTATAGTTAAGGATGATGACGACATCTCCTTCTTGAACGAGTCGAGCGGCTGCACCATTCAAACAAATAGTGCCACTTCCTCGTTCACCAGGAATGATATATGTCTCAAATCGCGCACCGTTATTGTTGTTTACGATCTGTACTTTCTCGTTCGGAAGCATATCGACTTCATCTAGAATATCTTCGTCAATCGTGATGCTTCCCACATAATTCAAATTCGCTTCTGTCACTCTTGCTCTATGGATCTTCCCTTTCATCATCGTGCGAAACATGGTTGTCTTTCCCCTTTCAAAGCTTTTCTTCAATTATGATATTATCGATCAAACGTGCATTTTTGAAACGATAGGCCAGTGCTATGATCAATTTCCTGTCGAACGTGTCAACCTTCTGTAATTGTGGGTATGATAGGATTTCAACATAGTCCGTTTCTCCGTATGGGATATCCTCCATTGCAGAAACGATCTCTTGACGTACATCCTTAAGCGCCTTTCCTGTCTGTATAAGCTCTTTGGCTTTGAGCAGTTGCTGATAGAGCTTCGGTGCCTCTTTACGCTCGTTTTCATCCAAATAGACATTTCTGGAGCTTTTCGCAAGTCCATCTTCTTCGCGGACGGTCGGGCATGCCACCAATTCTACCGGGAAGAAGTACGAGTCGATCAAATCTTTGACGACAGCAACTTGTTGCGCGTCCTTCAATCCAAAATAGGCTCGCTCAGGCTGGATGATATGAAACAGCTTTGCCAAAACGGTTACGACACCATCGAAGTGTCCAGGTCTTTTTTCACCACATAAAACGTTCGTACGCTCTGTGACTTTCATCTGGACGCCAGCACCGTCAGGGTACATTTCTTCGACTGATGGATAGAACAGGATGTCTGTTCCCCGTTCCCTCGCGAGTCTTTCATCACGTTCAAAGTCTCTCGGATAACGATCAAAATCTTCATTCGGGCCGAATTGTAGAGGATTGACGAAAATACTCGTCACGACCGTATCGCATTCTTCCCGTGCTTTCTCAATCAAGGAAACATGACCTTCATGTAAGAAGCCCATCGTTGGAACGAATCCGATCGAATCACCTTGTCGAATCCGCTCCTTGATATAGTGTTGCATCTCATGGATGTGACGGATGACGATCATACTTTCCCTCCGTATAAAGTAGCAAGCTGTTCTTCCTTCATCGTAAAACTATGTTTCTCTTCAGGAAATTTTTTCAACCGGACCTCATCTACATATGAGCGGATCGCATCCTCTATCTGTCCAGATACATTCATATATTGTTTGACGAATTTCGGAACTCTATGGGACCCATAGCCGATCAAGTCATGATAAACGAGCACTTGACCATCTGTACCCGATCCAGCACCAATCCCGATCGTCGGAATGGTCAGTTCTGCACTGATTGTTTCAGCTAGTTGTCTTGGAACACATTCAAGCACAAGAGCGAAGGCTCCCGCTTCTTCTACAGCTTTTGCATCCTGAATCAATTTCTGTGCGTCTGCCGCTTCCTTCCCTTGAACTTTATATCCTCCGAGAACAGCCACCGATTGCGGTGTTAAGCCTAAGTGACCGATGACAGGAACACCCGCTTGAGTCAAACGTTCGATGACGTTAAGGACCTCTCCAGCTCCCTCGACTTTCACGGCGTCAGCTGAAGCTTCTTGCATCAATCGAGCCCCATTGATCATTGCATCCTGTATGGAAGCATGATAACTCATGAAGGGCATATCTGTAACAACAAACGTGTTTCGTGCGCCTCTTTTGACCGCTTTCGTGTGATGGATCATATCTGCCATCGTAACCGGAATCGTTGATTCATAGCCGAGTACGACCATGCCGAGCGAATCACCGACAAGAATCATATCGACGCCAGCATCCTCAGCAAGCTTAGCGGAAGGATAATCATAACTGGTGAGCATGACAACCGATTCGCCATTCTCTTTCATTTTTTTAAAATCAACCGTCTGTTTCATACTTCTCCTCCTTTTTATTATCAGAGGAAGATGAAAGTGGAAAATCGTGCAAATAAAAAACCTTCTTTCAGACACGCAGAAAGAAGGATATAAAACGCTTACAAACTTTCATCCCTCTGTCCATGTCCAATGTTCGGATCAAGGCAGAACATAATAATAACGTACTTTATGAACATGTTTGATTAAAGTGCAGTTCGCCCAAGCGATACCGCCTACATGACCATTATAGCAAATTTTTAAGAGTTTTGGGGAAGTTCTATATCTGCAGAGTATACCCGATGGACTTCTCCTTCATCATCTTCGACGAGAAGGACACCCTCATCTGTAATCCCCTGGGCTTTGCCATACAGCTCTCCTGTTATCGTACGGACCTTTACCCGCTTCCCGAGACTTGCCGCAGATCCTTCCCATAATAACTTGATCGGGGCAAACCCATGTTCAAGATACAAATGGTAGAGCTTCTCCATCTTTTCCATGATGGCACGGACGAGATGTGCTCTTTCAACCTCTTTCCCACTTTGGACTTTCAAGGACGTTGCGATCTTCTCGATTTCTTCTGGAAAAATCTCTTCAGGTGTGTTCACGTTGATGCCGATACCGATGATGACGGAATTGACACGATCAGCTTCTGCTTGAAGTTCTGTCAGAATACCGACCACTTTTTTTCCTTCAATCAGGATATCATTCGGCCATTTGATTTGGGCATCCAAATCGGTCACTTCCTTGATCCCTTGGACGACACTGACAGCTGCAAGCAAAGTGAGCTGTGGAGCCCTTTGGGGAGGGATGTTCGGTCGTAAAATGATGCTCATCCAAATGCCGTTCCCTTTCGGAGAATGCCACGAACGTCCCAAGCGACCCTTTCCTGACGTTTGTTCATCTGCGATGATGATGGTTCCTTCTGCTGCATCATTCAAGGCGAATTTATGAGCGATTTCCTGAGTCGAGGTTACTGATGGCTCATAATGGATGACTTGTCCGATTTTCTCCGTATCCATATGATGTTTGATTTCACCTGGATGAAGGTTGTTCGGGCGCTCGATGATGCGATACCCTTTTTTCTGTACCGCCTCGACGACATAGCCTTCTTTTCTCAGCTCTTCGATATGTTTCCATATAGCTGTCCGTGAACAACCGATGATTTCACTGAGCTTTTGTCCAGACATATGGTCTTCCGATTCCGAGAGAAGACTGATCAACCGTTCTCTTGTGCTTGATTGCATTGTGTAATCCACTCCTTAATTTCCCCGGGATCATTTTTCAATGTCCCCGTTACGACTCGGCACTCGATTGTTTCCAAAAGTTCTGCAATCCATGGTCCAGGAGGCTGCTTTACCTGGGCTTGAAGATCATTTCCATCCACCGCCAACTCCGATCGTTTATGAATCGGGAGCCTTTCATAGATTGCATCCATCTCCTTGCGAGTCGTCGACACCTGATTTCCAAAGAACTGTTTTAATCTCATAACCGAACTCAATCGTTCCAATCCATTTTTATAAATAGTCACCGGATTTTTGAATTCGGGGTCGTCTCTATATAAATCTACAAGGTGTGAGACTTGCTTGCGCTTCTGATTGGACGGTTTCCAAGCATGAAGCCAATCAAACGGATTAGAGATACCCATACTCAAGAGGAAAGCCGCCCATCTTTCTTCATTGGAAGACAAAGTCTCCCACTTGAAAACAGCCGGATTCACTTCAAACTCAAATGGTCCGTTTGGTAAATATTGATCAAGCTCTGCCTCCAGGATGAATTGAAGAGCTTCTTCACAATGTAACCCTGCGAGTAACTTCTCGAATTCCTCCCGTATCCGTTCGACTGAAATCTTGTTTAGCAGTTCTGCATTCATTTTGAGCGCCTTATATGTTTCATTATCCAAACTGAACCCGAGTGCAGATAGGAAGCGCAGTGCCCGCATCATCCGTAATGGATCTTCCCGGAAACGTTCCTGTGGATTACCAACTGCCCGAATCAGCTTCTTTTCCAAATCTTTCTTACCACCAAAAGGATCGAACACCGTTCCATCCTGCCTGAGAGCCATTGCATTAATGGTGAAATCCCGCCGTGACAGGTCTACTTCAATTGAATCATGGAATTCAACCTCTGATGGATGCCTATAGTCTTCATACTTGCCTTCTTTTCGAAACGTCGTCACTTCATAGGATTCTCCATCCATCCTGACAATGACGGTTCCGTGTTCTATGCCAACAGGGATCGTCTTTTCGAAGATTCGTTGGACATCTTCAGGTAAAGCGGAAGTGGCGATGTCGATATCTCCAAGCGGCTTCTTCAACAGAAGATCCCTGACGACACCGCCTACAATATAGGCATCATATCCATTGTTTTTCAATTGCTCGATGACTTTTTCCGCTTTACTGAAAGACATGATCCGCTCTCCTAAACTTCGATTGATTTGATACCGAGTGTCTTCGCATAGACATCCATATATTGCTCTACAATTTTACTGGACAGGAATCGTGAATGGACATGAGCTATTGCATTTTCTGACATTCGTCCATGAAGTTGGTCGTTTTGCAGAATTTCAAGGGATTTTTCAGTGATGGTATCCAAATCTCCTACATTACAAACATAACCCGTTTTCCCATCTTCAATCACTTCTGGAATACCACCTATGTTTGTACCGATGACCGGAACCCCACACGCCATCGCTTCCAGCAGAACGAGACCGAAACTTTCCTTTTCGGATAATAGCAACTTCAAGTCACTGATTGAGAACAGTTCCGCGATGTTGTCTTGCTTTCCTAAGAAAAGGACATCATCCTCTATACCTAGCTTTTTTGTCAAACGACAAGCGACCGTAAGCTCTGGTCCATCTCCTACCAGCAATAGTTTGGATGGAACTTCCTTACGGACTCTATGAAAGGTATTGACTACGTCTGGAACTCTTTTCACACCACGGAAGTTGGAAACGTGGATGAGTACTTTTTCATCTGGTCCGATCCCATATTCTTTACGCAAATCAGTAGTGGTGGTTCGGCGGTACACTTTTTCATCAATGAAGTTATACACACACTCGATTTCTTTATCCGTTCCGAGAAGGACATGGGTTTGTTCAATCAGACTGTTTGAGACAGCTGTCACTGAGTCCGACTGTTCAATTCCGAATTTGATCAATTCACTCAGGCTCGGATCATAGCCGAGAACCGTGATGTCCGTCCCGTGCAGGGTGGTCACGATCTTCAAGTGATCACCGACCATCTGTTTTGCTAAATAGGCACAGATCGCATGAGGTACCGCATAATGCACGTGCAACAGATCCAGTTCTTCCCGCTCTGCGATTTCTGCCATTTTGCTCGCTAATGTCAAGTCATAGGGAGGATAACGGAATACGGAATATTGATTCACTTCGACTTCATGGAAGTGGATGTTTGAATAGAATTTTTCCAGGCGAAAAGGGACGCTTGATGTGATGAAATGGATTTCATGCCCTTCTTTCGCAAGCATCTTTCCTAGTTCCGTAGCGACGACACCAGACCCGCCGACGGTCGGATAACATGTGATACCGATTTTCAGCTTTTTCATGTTGATTCTCCTAACAAATGATCCATCAAGATCGGCAGTTTGGTATAAAACCCTTCAGCATAACGGACACCCGCTTCTTTTCCGAACATCGTGTCACGTGCTTCAACCGTTTCCAGGTATCCATTATTGAGCGGGGTCTCCACACCGCCTTCACTTGCTGTAAATTGACTCTTATAAGCTTTCAAGCTATCCATCTTCCTCTCCTGGACGGCTGTTATATCAACTGAAAAGGAAGGATGATCATAACCGTTGATGTAATAGTAATAAACCTTTTCGACCCTGTGTGCAGGTAATTCTCCCTCCACAGTGTATTTTCGGATTCCGGCCGAAAAGAGGGCTTCCTCCACCAATCTTGTGCAGTTCCCGTGATCCGGATGACGATCTTTAGGATAAGGAAGGAAAACCGCCTGTGGTTTGTATCTCCTTATGACAGCAGCGATTTTTCTGATATGTGAGTCCGTGATTGACAATCCGCGGTCTGGTAAGTGAAGGTTGATTCTTTCGCTCAAACCGAGCGTATCACTCGCTTGTCTTGCCTCCTGTTGGCGAATATCTACATTGCCATTGGAAGACAGCTCTGCAAGCGTCAAATCACAGACCCCTGTTCTGAAGCCTCGTTCAGCATGTTTGATCAGTGTGCCTGCCATACCGATTTCGACATCATCAGGATGTGCACCGAAGGCGAGCAGATCAAGTTCAACGCTCATTCCTAACCTTCCTCTCTATCCCGAATCACTTTGCGCCAGTCGAAATCACCGCGCTCTAACGCGTGGACAAAAATTTCAGCACTGGCAATGTTGGAGGCAAGAGGGATCTGATAAACATCACAAAGTCGGATGAGCGCTGCAATATCCGGTTCATGGGGCTGTGCTGTAAGCGGGTCTTTGAAAAAGATGACCAGGTCCATCTTATTTTCAGCGATCATTGCTCCGATTTGTTGATCTCCACCGAGCGGTCCGGATTGGAACCTGTATACTTCAAGACCTGTCGCTTCCGAAATTTTCGTTCCGGTCGTCCCGGTAGCAAACAACGTATGTTTTTTCAGAACGGGTGCGTATGCAACTGTAAAATTGATGATATCCTGCTTCTTCTTATCGTGTGCAATCAATGCTATATTCATCTGTCTACCCCTACTCCATTAGATTTTCCAATCCATATACCAAAACGTCCAACTTCATGACCGTCTCAACACACATCTTCACACCTGGCATGAATGCACTTCGATCGATCGTATCATGGCGGATGGATAACGTTTGTCCTGTTGTTCCTAAAAGAACTTCCTGGTGTGCAACGCGTCCAGGGAGACGAACACTATGGATCCGTATTCCATCAACATCTCCACCTCTTGCACCTTCTAAGTCTTCTGTCTCTTCAGGATGACCTTGTCGTTTTGGTTCACGGACCTCTTTGATCATTTGAGCCGTTTTCATCGCTGTACCGGATGGTGCATCCAGCTTCTGGTCATGATGCTGTTCTATGATTTCGACATCTGGCATGTACTTGGCTGCCATTTGCGCAAACTTCATCATTAATATGGCTCCGACTGCAAAGTTCGGTGCGATGACGACGCCGATTCCTTTCTCTTCTGCCATTTCACTGAATCGTGCAATTTCTTCATCTGTGAAACCTGTCGTACCGACGACAGGCCGAACCCCATAATCGAGTGCGATTTCCAGATGCTTTTTACCGGATTCCGGTTTGGTCAAATCGATGAGTACATCTGTCTCGACGTCTGAAAGACACGTACTAAGATCATCATAAACTGGAATCTCGAGGTTCGGCTGATCTTCAAGATCTTTAAGCATCAATCCAGCATTTTTTGTATCAACGACCGCTTTCAGCTCAAAGTGCTTAGTATTGGTTACCATCTTCACAGCTTCTATGCCCATTTTTCCTCTAGGACCAGCTATGACGATACGGATGGTTTGTTCACTCATTCTGTTTCCTCCTCTATCCTTGTCCAACGATCTTTGTCTCTTGTGTTGAATTTATCCATCACGATGCGTAACGCTTCGTCTAAATCAATATGTAAAGAATTTGCAAAACAGATGACGACGAACAATAGATCTCCTAATTCTTCTTCAATCGTCTGTTCATCTTCACTGGATTTTTTCGGCTTTTCCCCATAACGATGGTTCACTTCTCTGGATAGTTCGCCTAATTCTTCCGTCATCCTTGCAAGCATGGAAAGAGGGCTGAAATACCCTTCCTTGAATTGTCCGATATATTCATCTACTGCGTTTTGCATCTCTTTCATCGTACGTTCATTCATCGTTCCACCTCATTTCATACTCCTCTTCATGTTAGCTAAATCGAAACGGTTTGACAAATAATTAAGACATGGATAGATTGGTTAGGTAGTGATAAATGACCTCTACTTATTCGTTAGTATGACCGAACCGTCACTCAATCAACAGAATACGTTAAAAGGAGGCTGACTGGATGCTTAAGATCAAGCTTAAGAATGTATTATTCATTTTACTCGGTTCAGCAATTTTCAGTTTCGGCATCATTCATTTCAATCTTGAAAACAACCTGGCTGAAGGTGGATTTACAGGTATCACCCTGATCCTTTATAATCTCTTTCAAATCGACCCTGCCATATCCAACCTCGTGTTGAATATTCCTTTATTCTTGATAGGTTGGAGGCTGCTCGGTAGGAACGCCTTCATCTATACCATCATAGGTACAGTGGCAGTATCCTTATTTCTATGGATTTTCCAATACCATTTGCGGTTTCACTTTCCCCTACGTGAGGATTTGACACTTGCGGCTTTGTTTGCCGGTGTTTTTATCGGAATCGGATTGGGTATCATCTTCCGCTATGGTGGGACAACCGGGGGAGTCGATATCATCGCTAGACTCGTGAACAAATATGTCGGTTGGAGCTTCGGTAAGACGATGTTCCTTTTTGATGCTTTCGTCATTTTGTCTGCGACCATCACTTACCTCAACTATAAGGAAGCGATGTACACACTGGTTGCCGTGTTCGTTGGAGCTCGTGTCATCGACTTTATCCAGGAAGGTGCATACGCAGCTAAGGCGGCCATGATCATATCTGAAAAAAATGCAGAAATCGCAAATCGCATCATTAAAGAGCTGGATCGTGGCGCGACCATCTTGAACGGAAAAGGTACCTTCACAGGCTCACAGAAAGAAGTCTTGTATTGTGTCATCGCCCGGAACGAAATATTCCGACTTCGAAATCTGATCCAACAGATTGACCCGCATGCATTCGTCGCCGTAAACGATGTTCATGATGTCCTCGGAGAAGGCTTCACCCTAGACGAAAACAAGAACCCATTACATGATTAGATAAAGCTGACCAAGAACATCAAAAATTTGATGTTCCGGTCAGTTTTTTTGTTGAGGGAATGAGCGTCTTTCAGGGTGCGATCTCAAGTTTTTCGCGATATCGGGGTGCGCAAGTGCCTCTTACGGGGTGCGTTCATCCGTTTTTCGCATTTTCGGGGTGTGAAAGAGCCTTTTGCGGGGTGCGATCATCCCTTTTTCGTATTTTCGGGGTGCGCATAAGCCTTTTGCGGGGTGCGATATCGAGTTTTTCCCGTTTTCGGGGTGCGAAAGCCTGCAAAATCGTCGGAGAGAACTAAAAAAACCGCTTGGCTCTTACCAAGCGGTTTTACCTTGTCATTAATCGGATTGGTTCATCCCTACGAAGATGAGCACGAAACGTGCGAGTTCTAACAGCGCGACCAGTGCGGAAGCAACATACGTAAGCGCTGCTGCATTCAACACTTTTCTTGCCTGTCGTTCCTCATCGTTCCGGATCAGCCCTAGTTGCACGATCTGATTCATCGCCCGGCTGCTTGCATTGAATTCCACTGGCAATGTCACCAGTTGGAAAAGCACCGCACCAGCCATCAACAAGATACCTGGCAAGATCAAGTCAGCTGCGCCAAAAAGGATGCCGATGAGAATAAGAAAGTACGACAGGTTCGAACCAATTGAAGCGACAGGAACAAGTGCATGCCTCGCCCTTAAAGGACCATATTGGTTCGCATGCTGGATGGCATGGCCTACTTCATGGGCCGCCACTGCAGTCCCAGCTATGGAATGTCCGTAATAATGGTCTTCCGACAATCGAACGACCTTACTGCGAGGATCATAATGGTCCGACAGCTTCCCGCGGATCGGTTCGATTTCAACATCATGGATGTCATTATCCATCAAGATTTTACGAGCAACTTCCGCTCCTGACATCCCTAGTGCGGAAGGTACTTTAGCATATTTACTGTAGACTTTTTTCACTCGAAACTGAGCCCAAAGTGGAATGGCCAATAACAGGAGAAAATAGATCAGAAACATCAATTGTCCCTCCTAATCGCTTTAATTCCCTTTATGAAACAAGTATATCACTTAGCGGAAGCGATTGTATTCTTTTTGCTTAGAGAAGGTTTGAATGCCTTTCTTTTCCTCTGAATATTTTCTCCATCCTACGTAAAATAATGTAGAGATGATTCCGCCTCCCACCGTAAAAATCAACCACAATATGGATGGATCCGCACTGTCCTCGTGTTTCTGGTCATAAGCATCCTTCAAGGCGGCTTCTATGAACTTGATCTGTTGCAGTTGATGATCCGTCGTCACGACCAATGAACGATTTTCATCTAAATATTTGACATAGGAATCGATCCGAGACAATAATTCATCCGGCAAATCAACACTCAAGGCAGGATGGATTTTGTCATACTTTACCAGGAACTGATTGAAATACGCATAAAAGGATTGCAACTCCTGGTCTGCGGCTGCACCTTCCATCTTCTCTAACATGCTCATCAATTCTTTTTGAGTCGATTTCCATAACGGCTGGTGGTCCGTATGAACAGCATCAACGAGTAAGTGTAAACTCATCAAGGTATTGACTCTCTCTTCATGGGAAGCTGCGACTTTTGTCAAGACTTTCACTGATTCATCATAACTGGTTGAAAAAATGCGGAGATGATGGATTGATAATTCCTTTTCTTCACCGGCTAAATGTTGATATTCACGTTCAAAATATCCGAGAACATCCTTGGCATCGGCATATTTCTCTTCTTTCGTCAGTTGGAGCGCTTTATAGGATAACTCACTCAACTTCTTCCAATGATCTCCTTCACCATGATCAGCAAAAACAGTCAATGGAATGAACAAGAGACATCCTATCAGGAATAAACCAAATACCCCTCTCATAAAACTTGTCCCTCCTATTAAGAAAACTCTTTCTTATACATCACGACCGTACAAGCTATAGTTCATCTTATGTAGGATGGGACAAGAGTAGAACGCGGATTCTATTGAATCTCGAAACGATCGGTAGTAGATTTTCGGATCGTTAATAGATAGACGATGAGGATGGAAATGATGCTCAACCAGAAGGTAAAGTAACCGATTTCTGTATAATACATGTCGAGGACTGGATACGTCGGCATCATGTCGAAAAGATAGTCGATCATCTCATTATGGAGGACCCAGACAGATGCGACGAAGATATGCCACCTTTTGATTTGATAAAACGGAGCATATAGAATGCCTTGGATCGCCATACCTAAATGAGAAAAGATCAGCATGTAATTAACGAAATCCAATGAACCTGTCACTGAACCACCGAGCAAATTCATGATGACTGCCCAGATGCCGTACTTGAATAAAGTGATGGCCGCTAGCGCCTCCATCAAAGGCCAATTCCTTCCAATTAGAAACGCAATCAGGACGAATACGAAGAACAAACTTGCCGTAGGACTATCCGGAACGAAAGGCAAGAAGTACCACGGTGTACGTTCCAATTGGTTTGCGTACCAATAGTATCCATAGATTGTGCCTAATATGTTGATGATCAGAAGCATCCAAAGGAATGCACGGTGTCTTAACAACATCAAAATCGTGTGCATCTTCAATCTCCTTTAATAAAATTATCGTGGGAGTCGTTTTCGTAATTGTTCAGTATGTAAAAAGAGACTGACCATAATTGTCAGTCTCTCCTAATACGTATACGTTATTACTCTTCAAGTTCAGCAATGAACTCGGAAAGTTGTTGCAATTCTTCATCAGTACCTTTGAAGATTCCACCCGGCATGCTTCCGACACCGTTTTTCGCAATGTTAGCGATCTCTTCTGGTGGTAGTCCTGTTCCAATCAAGGAAGGACCGCTTCCCCCTGATAAATTGTTGCCGTGACATCCTATACAGCCTTGCTCCTGATACACTTTATAGCCAGGGGCCGATTCATCAATCTCAACTTCAACGATCTTACCTTGTTGTTCCGCCTTTTCCCAGTCATGGTTCACGACTGATTCCCAAGTTAAGAATATGATTGAAATCAAAGCCAACAGCATCATTCCTACTGCTACAGGTCGTTTGTTCGGGCGACGTTCCGGCCCACGATCCAACCATGGAGCTAATAGAAGAGCACCGAATGCCAATCCTGGCATGATGACGGTTCCAATAAGTGTATAATCACCGGCAGCATATTTATACTTCAATAATTGGTATAAGAATAAGAAATACCAGTCAGGTAATGGTATATAACTTGCATCAGTAGGATCCGCTTTACGCTCAAGCGGAGATTCGTGAACGACTGTCAAAATAAGATAACCGATCAAGAATACGGATCCGACCATCCATTCTTTTAAAAGGAAGTTTGGCCAAAACGCTTCCGTTTTCCCGGGATACTCGGAGTAATCTTTCGGGATGTTCGGCTTTCGCTCTGCAGGGATACGAGAATCCCCGACAAACTTCATTCCTTTGCCACGATGCATCTTTCTCCCTCCTTTATCCTATCGCATATTTTACAGTGGTCCAGAAATTCCTTGCTTTCGAATCATGATAAAGTGCGCTCCCATGAGCCCGAGAAGAGCACCAGGCAGGAAGAATACATGGATTGCAAAGAAACGAGTCAACGTCTGTGCACCGATGATGGTTGCATCACCAGCTAACAGCGTTTTAAGTGCCGGTCCTATGACAGGAACCGTTACTGCAATTTCAAGTCCTACCTTCGTTGCAAATAGCGCTTTCATATCCCAAGGCAATAGGTAACCTGTGAAACCAAGTCCAAGCATGACACCGAAAATCAATACTCCGACTACCCAGTTCAATTCACGAGGTTTCTTGTATGCACCCTGGAAGAAAACACGTAGAGTATGTAGAAACATCATTACGATGACCAGACTCGCACCCCAGTGGTGCATCCCGCGGACGATCACGCCGAACGCGACTTCATTTTGTAAGTAATATACAGATTCATAGGCATTAATGATATCCGGAACATAATACATCGTCAAAAACATTCCAGATAGAATTTGGATGACGGTTATGAAGAACGTCAATCCGCCGAAACAGTAAACGAACGCTGAGAAGTGGTGAGCCGGGTTGACGTGCTCTGGTACTTCATGGTCTGCAATATCTCGCCACATAGGCGTAATATCAAGACGTTCATCTACCCAGTCATACATTTTTTGTAACATCTTTTACGCCCCTTTCTACTGTGGTTCTGCTTGACCTAAGTATAGTTTGCCGTCTTTTACCTCTTTCTTATAAACATCAAGCGGCGCAAGCGGCGGTGTGCCTGGTACATTCTCTCCATCTTTCTTATAGCGTCCTGCATGACAAGGACAGAAGAACTGGTTTGGATAAGCAGGGCTTGTCCCCCAGTCTACTGTACAGCCAAGGTGCTTACAGATTGGAGACAATGCTACGATATCACCGTTCTCTTCTTTGAACACCCAAGCAGCTTGTGTGACTTCAGATTCATACCAGCCATCTTTTTGTTTTACTTTGAATGTGAATCTCTGTGGTTCTTTTGTTAGTTTACTCTCTTCGACAACAGCTACCATATCTTGACCGGCACCTTCTTTTAAGACAGGGTCGATCGCAAATCGTACCATCGGTAAGAGCATGCCTGCAGCCATGAATCCACCGACACCTGTTAAGGTATAATTCAAAAATTGTCGTCTGGAGACTTCATCTTTATTGGCCATTGGTTTCCCCCCTTACGCAGTAGACTAAGTCCAACCGGACATTTTCTTATATTACACATATATTACTAGGACATTAACATGATAGCGTAACTTACAAGCATCGTCAATAATATCATTGTCCAATTCAATCAATCTATTCGTTCGAAAATGTGTTTTGCCACTTTTTTGTGACAATTTGAAGAATATGCTTGACTTGCTCAGAAACAATCTCTCTTTGATAGTCTTCGTCCATATGTTCAAGAGGGACAGGAGGAATATTGATGATCTGCTCTTGAAGATCTGAATCCGCACCGCTCCACCTAGCATCTGATGTGATGAAAACCGTAAATGGCATGTCCCCTTGACGGAGTTCATCAGATAATGTACCGATCCGATTTAGAACATCTTCCTCTTTTTCGCTTTCCAAATATGTAACAGGCGGAAACAAGACGACACGACCTTTCAGTTGACGCTCAAGCTCATCTGAAATCAGTTTTGGGAATTCTCCTTTCAAAACCACTTGTTTCTTCTGAGAACCCCAGGAAACCGGAATCAGAGGAACTATCGCAGTATCGACATACTCGGCTGCCTGGTGATATAAGTCTATATCTTTCGTTCGCCATTTCATTCTATCGTTCACATCCAATCCATTCATTCTAATCCACAGTTTATCACTAGTCAGGTTGTTCATAAAGCTATATCTCTCAGATATATGATCAATAAAAAAATGTGCAATGCTCAGCTTTTTGGCGTAATTTGAGCCATAGGTGCACTTATCCTTACTTATGTATCAAACAAAAATGTCTGCCCAGTTTCACCCATCACCTTTGTGACGTTTGAAACGGACAGACATCTAATCCACTTACTCAGGCATATAAACGTATATACATGGATTTTTTTCATTTCAAAGTTTATTGTATTCTTTGCTCAACCGTTCGAAGCTTTCAAAATCCTTACGGTCCAGCGCTTCATCGATCTGAGTTTGTAGTGACTTTTTCCTGAAATGACTGAACGATTGATCAAGGATCATCTCAGCCCACAAGCCATACTTCTTATCAGGTACCATGTTCTCCGGAATATGTGGATTTTCTTCTAAAACGGCTGCATATTGCGGTGTACGGTATGCGCCTTTGAACTTCAATTCGATGTAAACGTCTTCGTCCTGATTCAGACGGATATCGTGAAAGGATTTTTCAGCATCCGTCGTCAATATATTTTGCTTATAGAATCTGAAAGGTACACCATCTACACAATTGGTAGACATGATGATTGCCTTTGGACAGTATTCTGCATTTTCAACAAAATGAACGTTTTCCATCAACGCCTCATCACTAACCAAGTAGTTGAGCAACCATACACATTCGCGTTTTTTTAATTGGTAGTGGTTCAAGAACCATTTAAGAAAATCTTTTTTCTCTAAGACTGTTACGGTGCTGCCCATTGCAATCCCTCCATCATTCACGTGTCGTTCGAGATCTTACAATATCCTACAGCCAAATAATAATCCAAAGCTGGTTGATAATTACTTACTATGTTCGATATGCTATCATCCAATTCCTTCTTAATCGGAAATTTTTTAGAATCGTTGATCATTGTCTGTAACGAACGTAAGTATTTATCTATCCTCAAGCCTTATAATCTCTTCTTCAAGATGCAGACGTTCCGGGTCACGATCCAACGCTTTTTGCAACAGCTGTTTTGCTTTGTCCCTTTGCCCGATCTCAATCATATACCAACCAAAGTCTTCAAGAAATTCTGCTTGGTCCTCTAATTCATTATATGCGTTTTCGTAACGTTTTAATGCGTCTTCATCTTCCTCAAGCTCACGGTAGGCCATCGCGGTCTTCCAATGCGCATCCGGTGAAAGGTCTCCATATCTTTCAGCTTCAATTGCTAGATCGATTACATATTCGTGTTGTTCATGTGCAATGTACTGATCCATCAGCAAAGAGGTGGCTTTCATATTGGCTGGGTCAAGGCTTAAAGCGTGTTTTAGAAGCTCAATCGCTTTTTCTTCATCTTTCAAACGTAATGCAAGTTGACCAGCCTGAAGGTACAGTTCTTCATTGAATTCATCCAAACGCATTCCCTCAAGGTAAACATCCATCGCTTCCTGAAGTGCTCCCTCTTCTTCATATGCATGTGCAAGGACCGGATATAACGTCGTATATTGAGGGTCAAGCTCTTTTAAATGATTCAAAGCTTGAATCGTTTTTTGATTTTCACCGATACGGTCAGCTGTCAACGCAAAACCGAACCAGTCATCCGGGTTCGAATCATCCTTCAAACCATTTTCATAATGAGTGATTGCCTCTTCAAATTTACCAGAACCACTCAAAGCCTCTGCTAATCGTAATGATGTTGAGGTTTGGTTGAAGGTGTCGTATCCGGACTTGAGCAATTCTTCATAGTACACGATGCTGCGGTTGAAATTCCCCTGATGGAGGTAAAACTCCCCTAAACCAAAGGTGATCACAGGTTCATTCGGAGCTTCACGCTTGGCAGTCAAGAGTTTCTGTTCAGCGACCTCGATCAATCCTTGCCGTTCATAAAGGTCCGCTGCAAGGAGTAGAGATTCCAAGTACTGGTCTGCTCCAGGCTCAACGGACGCGAGAAGATGCAACGCCTCCTCCTCCCGTTCCAGTTCCATGTAAAGTTCAGCTCCGAATAACTTCAGTTCATCAACATCCGGGTGGAACGCCATGAGTTCTTCCGTAACATCGATCGATTCCTCAATGAATCCAAGTTCGTTGTAAATTTGAGCGATTTCAAGCAGTGTATCATGATCGCTTGATTCTCTTAGGCCTTTTAATAATTTCAGCCCTTCTTCTATTTCTCCACGGTCGATTTTCTCAATTGCATTTTCCACACTCGACATTGATGTACATCCTTTCTTCCTATAACAAATCGTTGGACATCACTCGAAAGATCCCAGGGCGGATGATCCGCATTTCTTTTCCATTCCCTTGTTTCAATCGAATGTCATCTTTAACTTTGATTATGTTTCCGTTTTGTACGACGATAACTGGATTTTTACCTTTATCATACTCGACTCTCTCTTCCCCATCAACCGATACGTTTCGCTCGTAGACGAGATAATCGACATCACACCCTGTCACCCAAGATCCTTTTTTAGGATAGAGACCAAGACATTGCAATTGATGCTTATTCAGCCTTTGTTGGTCCTGATTCGGAAAGTCGTCTATCGTAACGATCGATTTATCTTTGCAGATTCGTACCCATTTTTCTTTCAACTGCATCAGACGCTTTTCATGTAATGGAATTTGAGACCAATCCGCAATGATTGGAACGGTATATGGGAAATTCACATTACGTACCCATTCCCAGATCACGGTATCCAAATCTTCTTCTTGTTCAACCATGGCGTTGATGAATGGAATCTTCGCTTTTTGACAAGTACGAATCAAGGCCGGGGATATCCTGTTCATCGGTAACTGGACCCCGATTGCGTAATCGAAAGGCAGAGCATTCAATTTTGTTCGGGTTTCAGATATCCGTTGTTCGAACTCTTTCGGATAAGTGAGAGATAGAGACGTTACGACTGATGTGCATCCCATCATGACCAATTGTCCACAATGATCTTTCAAAGAAACATCATCCATGCCATTTAATGAAAAGTCTCGGAATACATAACCGGGGATGACGTCAAAGCCAGCCGAACTGACTGTAAAACACTTCATCCGTAAAGGTCTTTCAGATACATAACGAACGACATTGTCTTTGACATAAACATGCTTTTGCTTTGGATTCCGGTCTGTGGTCCAAACATTCTCTAATATATATTCCATTGACCTGTCCCCCTCTTATAAACACTGGTGTTATAGACAGGCTATGAATAAAAGAGAATTTTCAGAACAGTTGGTTGGACAAACAGAGTCATTTTGTGCTTAGTGTATTGAATCCTATCGTAAAACAAAAAAAGACCCAGACAACGATGTAGAGACTACATGTCGCCCGGGATCAATTGTCCATATATATATGGATAGGAGTGGAGAGAAACCATACTAACATCATTATAACAAGCTCGTTTAAAAAATCAATATATTTTTTGAAAATTTATATAATTGTTTTTATTCTGATAAAGTATCTAGATCGCTTAAGAAATTCGGGTAAGAAACTCCGATAGCTGAAATGTTTCGGACCGTTATTGGAGTTTCACTGATACACGAAGCGACAGCCAGCATCATCCCAATTCGATGGTCGCCTAGACTATCTGCGTTACCACCTTTAACTCTCTGTTTACCATGGATGATCATTCCATCTTCTGTCGGCTCAATGTCTATTCCAATGTTCTTCAATTGATCAGCGACTGCTGCAATCCGATCGGTTTCTTTATACCTGAGTTCAGAAGCATCCTTAATGGTCGTGATACCGTTTGCCTGGCTAGCCAGAAGGGCGATGACCGGAATTTCATCAATCAGCCGCGGAATCATTTCACCATTGATTTCTGTTCCTCGTAATTCAGAGTAAGACACATCAATATCTCCGATCGGCTCTTCGTTGATATTCTGCTCATTAGATATGGAATAAGCAGCTCCCATTTTTTTAAAAACATCCAAAATCCCTGTGCGGGTCGGATTCAGTCCGACTTTCTCTAAACGGATCGAGCTCCCCGGTGTTATTGCAGCAGCAACCAGGAAAAATGCAGCAGATGAAATATCTGAAGGGACCTGGATGTCTGTTCCTTTCAATTTTTGCCCGCCTTTAATTTGTACAGACGTGCCTTCACGTTTCACTTCGACCCCGAATGACTTCAGCATCCGTTCTGTATGGTCCCTTGATACGAATGGTTCCGTTACCGTTGTTTTCCCATCGCTATTCAAACCGCACAATAACAAAGCCGATTTTACCTGGGCACTTGCAATCGGGCTTTCATACCGAATGCCTTTCGTCTGCCCACCTTTAATGGAAATCGGAGCAAGACGTCCATCTTCTCGCCCCTGAATATCCGCGCCCATTTGCCGAAGTGGATCCACGACCCTGCTCATCGGACGCTTATGGATGGAAGCGTCACCGACCAATACCGAATAAATCGGTGTACCTGCCAAAATACCAGTCATCAGCCTAATCGTCGTACCAGAATTTCCAACATCTAATACGTGTTCAGGTTCTTTCAGCCCGCCACTACCGACACCTTCAATGTGCAACTCTGAACCGAACTGTTCGATTTTAACTCCTAACTGTTCCATGCAACGCATTGTACTCCGACAATCAGCACTGTCAAGAAAGTCCCGGGCAACCGTTTTACCTTCAGCCAATCCTCCAAACATGATAGCCCGATGAGTGACTGATTTATCCCCTGGGACTTTTAAAGACCCTTGCAAGCCTTTTTCACGTTTATTTAAAATAAGCTCCTCCATTGAAAACACCTCTCCTTATTGAAAGAGGTGACTCGGTTATATCGAGTCACCCTTTTGATATGATCATGAATCGATGATTGTCGTCTCTTGATCGGAATTGATTCCTATTTGCTCCAACCATTCCGACAGACATTTGATAATGCCTTCATTTTGCTCCTTACTTCCGACTGTAATCCGAACACATGTAGGGAAGCCTAATGCATTACCTGAACGGACGATATACCCTTTTCTCAACAAGAAGTCGAATACTTCATCCCCTTGCAAGGTTTTGAAGTCAATCAAAATGAAGTTCGCTTGTGAAGGATAATAGTCTAAGTGATATTTTGCACAAAATGCTTCGTACAAGGCCATACCCTCACGATTTTTCTTGCTGCATGATTCAATAAAATTCAAGTGCTCCAACGCAGTGATTGCAGCCCTTTGAGCCACTCTTGAAGTGTTGAAAGGTTCACGAACCGGATCTACCACTTTCATCAGATCCTCGTGAGCCACCCCATAACCAATACGTAAAGAAGCTAATCCGAATGCTTTGGAGAAAGTTCTGGTGACCACTAGATTCGGATACTGACGTTGAAGTGAGATCGTATCCGGATAATCGTCTGCAACGACATACTCTTTGTACGCTTCATCCACGGCAACAATAATGTGATCCGGCACTTGTTTCATAAAAGAAATGAGTTCTTCGTCTGTAATGTAGGACCCAGTAGGATTATTGGGAGTACACAACCAAATGATTCGTGTGTTTTCATCGATTGCATGAAGCATCTTCTCCAAGTCATGCTTCCCATTTTCCATTAAGGGTACCTCAATGATTTCGGCACCTTCAATGACAGAGTTGTGTTTATACTGAGGGAAAGTCGGTGTCGCCATGATGGTATTGGTCTCAGGTGTTAGATACGTCCTGCAGAACATTTCAATCACTTCGTCCGATCCATTGCCGAAAAGAATCTGCTCGGGCTTTACTTGTAAATGTTGCGCGAGCTTCATCCTGATTTCAGCTGCATAACCGTCCGGATAGATAGAAACCCGGTCCAATTCATCCATGACCGCTTCTTTCACAGCTGGCGCACATCCGAATGGGTTTTCATTGGACGCAAGCTTCGTGACCGTTGTCAGACCGAGCTCACGCTTCACTTCTTCGATCGGTTTTCCTGGCTTGTAAGCTTTCAACGATAAAACTTGATCTTTCGCCTTCATATATACACCTCTTCTTAATGGGATATCTTGAGTCTTCTATTTCTCAGTAAGCTGATCAGCAGCGATTTGCTTCAACCATGTCCGATAGGAGGCTAATTCAGCTGTCAGAATACTGTCCTCTACACTTTGGAGGATAACATCGCCGCAGTCTTTCAATAGCACCATTCGGATTTTGTTTTCCTTCGATTTCTTGTCTTTCTTCATCGTTTCGAGCAGCAGTCCACCTTTATTTAGAGTGGCATGCCAATCAGAATAACCTAGCTGATGGACCCAGGTGAAGAATCCTTCAGGAAAGACTTTTGTTTTGAAATGATCCTCACTTAATTTCATGGCAAAGATCATACCAATCATAACCGCTTCACCATGAGTGATTGATTGGTATCTGCTTTCTGCTTCAATCGCATGTCCGAGAGTATGCCCGAAATTCAAGTAGGTACGGATACCTGCTTCTCTTTCGTCCTGACCCACGATTTCAGCTTTAATGCTGATCGCTTTCTTGACGATCTCAGGTAATATCTTATCTTCAATCGGAAGTGAACGGACATTTTTTTCTAAATAGTCGTAAAAAGCAGGGTCTCGAATTAAAGCGAGCTTCACAATTTCAGCAAAGCCGGATCTCCATTCTTTTTTAGGTAAAGTCTTAAGGAAGTCCATGTCATACAAGACGGCTTCTGGCTGATGGAATGCCCCGATCAAATTCTTTCCTGAAGTATGGTTGATGCCGACTTTTCCACCAACACTGCTGTCATGCGCAAGAAGAGTGGTCGGGACCTGTATGAACCGAATGCCTCTCAAATATGTAGATGCTATGAAACCAGCAAGGTCTCCGACTACACCACCTCCTAAAGCGATAATACAAGCTTGTCGGTCGAGTTGGCATCGAAGGGCATACGTGATCCCCTTTTCATATTCACGGATTGACTTACTCGTCTCACCAGCAGGAATGACCCATTCGTTCACCTGGTAACCACTTAATTTTGATTTGACCTCATTGAGGTACAGAGGAGCAACATTGCTGTCGGAAATAATCAAAATCCGACTGCAATCTTGTACTCTCTCTTCCAAAACCTGTGACAATCGATCGATGACACCATCACCAATGATGACAGGATATGATTTTGTCTCCGTTTCCACTTGAATCTGTTTCACGTTAAAACCCCTTTGTATAGGAAACATATTCGTCAAAAACTCGTTTCATCCTGTCTATGGACTCATTACCAAATTTTTCAGTGAAAGCGTTCGCGAGTTCCCAGGCAACGACCGCTTCTGCCACGACACTTGCGGAAGGCACCGCACAGCTGTCTGAACGCTCGATACTTGCGGCAAATGTCTCTTTTGAATCGATATCAACACTGTTCAAAGGCTTGTACAAAGTCGGGATCGGCTTCATGACTCCTCGTACGACAACCGGCATCCCATTGGTCATTCCACCTTCGAAACCACCTAAGTTGTTCGTTTTACGGTAATATCCCCTGTCTTCGTTCCAAAGGATTTCGTCATGTACTTCACTACCCGGTCGTTGTGCAGCTTCAAAACCAATTCCGAATTCGACACCTTTAAAGGCATTGATGCTACAGATAGCTGCAGCGATTTTGGCATCGAGTTTGCGGTCATAGTGGACGTGACTGCCGAGTCCAATAGGTAGACCTTCCACGATCACCTCTACGATTCCACCGATGGAGTCCCCATTTTCCTTCGCATGATCGATCGCTTCCATCATCTTTTCACCTGCCACTTCATCAAAACATCGAACAGGCGATTCTTCCGTCACATCTTGAAGTTCTTTCAATGACTGGAAGGAAAAATCCGTCGCTTTCACGCTGCCTATCTCCCGGACGTGGCCTGCCACGGTAACACCAAATTCTGCGAGAAGTGATTTCGCTACTGCCCCGGTTGCTACGCGAATGGTCGTTTCACGTGCTGAAGAACGTTCGAGAATATTCCTCATATCTCTATGATTGTATTTGATTGCTCCGTTCAAATCAGCATGACCAGGACGAGGTTTTGTGATGACCCTTTTCATGTTTTCTTGTTCTTCATCCGTTATTGGATCAGGTCCCATAATTTTCAGCCAATGTTTCCAGTCCTTATTTTCAACTGTCAAAGCAATTGGGGCACCTGTCGTTTTCCCGTGACGGACACCTCCAGCGAATTGGACAGCATCGGATTCAATCTGCATGCGTCTTCCTCTGCCGTAACCCTTCTGACGCCTTTTCAAATCCTTGTCAATCATTTCTCTCTCCAGTTTCATGTTGGAGGGCATTCCTTCAATAATCGTTGTCAATTGCGGTCCATGAGATTCTCCTGCAGTTAAATAGCGCATATCCTGGTTCCTTTCTTCTACAAGGTTACTTCTTAACATAAAAGAAGGTAGCAACCGATTCAAGCCCAAATTGTTTCGGATTGAAAATTTGTTCTGTACTTCCAACGAATAAAATCCCGCCAGGCCGCAGCGCTGCACTAAACTTTCTGTATAGCTCTGCTTTTGCATCTTCTGTGAAATAGATCATCACATTTCGGCAGACGATCAGATCGAATTCAGGCTTGAATGGGTCTGCGAGCATATTATGTTTTGCAAATGTGATCTTTTCCTTCAATATATCTTCTACTTTATACCCAATCCCATCTTTCTCAAAATACTTTGACTTCATTTCTGATGGTACATCTTTCAAACTTCTCTCAAGATAATATCCTAATTTCGCTCGCTTCAATGCAAGTTCATCGATATCTGTCGCCAAGATGGAGAAGTCCTTTAAATGTACAGCTTTACGTAAAAGCATCGCAAGAGTATATGGTTCTTCACCAGTAGAACATGCTGCACTCCAAACATTCAAAGATTTCCGATCACTCATGAGCCTCGGAATCATTTCCTTTTCAAGCACTTCCCATCGGGTCGGGTTCCTGAAGAATTCAGAAACGTTGATGGTCATCCGATCAAGGAATTCGTCAAGCAGTGTGTTATTGTCCTTCATTGCATCATAAAAATCCGAAAAGCTTTTGTATCCCTTTTTCTCCCTTAACGCAATCAATCTCCTTTTCATCTGTGCCTCTTTGTATAGAGATAGATCGATCCCTGTATGTTTTTTAATCTGATTTGAAAATGTCGCATAATCCTGATCCATTCATTCTTCTCCTCTAACTGTTTTCTATTTATTATATCGACAAGGAAATTGTATTTTCCCACTTTTTGCGTCCCCGAAATTGACAAAAATGCAAGATGGGGGACGTTAGAAGTTTACCTTGCGCTAACTCCCCAGCAGTTTCGTGAGTATTTTTTCATCCTTAACTCCATATAAAAAACCAGCTGGTTATATCCAGCTGGTCAGTGTTTCATGTTATACCCATTTAGAGATTGTTTTTTCATAGTTTACAAGCTCTTCTTCTTTGAAGAAAAGATTGATTTCGCGTTCAGCACTTTCTGGTGAATCTGAACCGTGAATGATGTTTTGTCCAACTTGGACTGCATAGTCACCACGGATTGTTCCAGGTGCAGCGTCTGTAGGGTTTGTTTTCCCCATCATATTACGAGCTGTAGCGATTACGTTTTCACCTTCCCAAACCATTGCAAAAACAGGTCCAGATGTGATGAAGTCGACCAACTCACCGAAGAATGGGCGTTCCTTATGCTCACCATAATGGTTTTGAGCCAATTCATCCGAGATTTGCATCAATTTCGCCCCTGCAAGTGTAAACCCTTTCTTTTCAAAGCGAGTTACGATTTCTCCAATCAAATTACGTTGAACTCCGTCAGGTTTAACCATCAAGAAAGTTTTCTCCATGTTCAAGCACTCCTATCTATGTATGATTTGGACGTGCTGCATTGTCCGAAGTTGATTTTATCAAATTTTAAGCGTTTTCACAACATTTAATAGTTTCGTCGACCGATATATTCCGCAATTTGTCGTAGGGAACGCTTCGCCTTTATATCAGGAACTTGATCGAGCGCATGAAATGCCTTTTCCAAGTATCGATCCGCAATCTCTTTTGACCGATCGATTGCCCCCAACTCTTTAATTGCTCCAATCAAACTTTCAATATCGTCCCTTGTTATCGGCTGATTTTCCATGACATTACGTAATTGCTGTTCGAAAAATCGGTCCTCGCGGGCAAAGAAGACGGGCAATGTGATGTTCCCTTGTTGAAGATCACTTCCTGCCGGTTTACCGAGCTGCTTTTCAGTCGCTGTAAAATCAAGAATATCATCCGTAATCTGGAATGCCATTCCAACATAGTAGCCGAACCGCTTCAGATGAAGTTGAATATCAGGCTCCGCATCTCCTGCAAGCGCGCCAAGTTCACAGCTGACGGAGATCAAGAGTGCAGTCTTACGCTTGATCCTGCGGAAATAATCTTTGATATCCTGGTTGAGATTGTACTGATCCCGGATCTGCTCGATTTCTCCAAGACACATATCAACAATGGCTTGTGAGAGGACATGATGTGCTTCAACTTTGTTCAGGTAGGTGATGTACTCCAATGATCTTGCAAAGATATAGTCTCCTGTGTACATCGCCACTCTGTTGTCCCACTGCGCTTTAATCGTGGGCTTCCCTCGTCTTAAGGAGGCATCATCGATGACATCATCGTGCACGAGTGAAGCCATATGAATCAGTTCCAATGCAACAGCTGCTCTTTTGACGCGTTCCACATCGTATTTCCCGAATTGTGCAGATAACAGCACAAAAACAGGGCGAATCCGCTTTCCCCCTGCTTTTAACAATTGGGTCGATGCATCTTGTAGGATGGAGTGCTGAGCTTCAATCGTCTTCTCCAAATCCTTTTCAATTGTAGATAAGTCAGTCCTCAAATGGGAATAGATTGTCGTCAATTTCATATTTTCACCTAATTTAATTCTTGGTGTTTTTCACGGGTTTCTGACCGATATGTGTTGCCGCAACCCCGCCTGAATAAGGAATCGCTTCGACACGTTCAAAGCCGGTCGTTTCAAATAACCTGGCGAGCTCTCTCCGACCAGGAAATTCTTTTGCAGACTCTTGCAACCAAGAATATTCTTCATAACTTTTTGCAAACATACGCCCTAACAACGGCATGAGATATCGGAAATACCCATAGTAAAGTTGACGGAATACAGGCATCGTTGGCTGTGATGTTTCCAGACATACGAGTTTTCCACCAGGCTTCAAAACTCTGTACATTTCTTTCAGGACCTGTTTCAAGTCCGGGACATTTCTCAAGCCGAACCCAATCGTTACATAATCAAACTTACCATCCTCGAAAGGAAGTTCCATCGCATTGCCATGTAAAAGCTTGATATTCGCAATTCCTTCATGCTTCACTTTTTGTGCTCCGACTTTTAGCATGTTTTTACTGAAATCAAGTCCGTAAGCTTGCCCGTCCTCACCGATCGCTTTTGCCATTGCAATCGTCCAATCGGCCGTTCCACAACAGACGTCCAGTGTTGTCGATCCTTCCTGGACATCCATACGCTTCATTGTATCTTTCCGCCAGGCAACATGACGCTGGAAGCTGATGATAGAGTTCATCTTGTCGTAATTCGTAGAGATGGACTCGAACACTTGATGGACACGTTGTTCCTTTGATTCTTGATGCATACCTTTACCCTTCTTCCGCATATGTCTTCTTCAAAAACCCTGATTCTTTAATATAGTGGTCAATTCTGCGCTCCAAAATCGTATACATGATCGGTTCTTGTGACCATAACTTCTCCAGTCTAGCTTTGGAATGGAGAATATAAGAATCTATGACTTCCAGAATCTGATGTTTCAATGATAGCCAGCTTGCCTTGGAACGATTCAAATGATTCATCACTTTCGCTGCTAACGGTGTATAGTGGTTGTTCTGAATCTCTGAACGTTCGATCAACATCCTTTTCATGAAAGAAAACTCATCAGCAATCCCTTTCCAGAGTGGTAAGTGAAAATGATCAGCCGTTTTCAAGAGCAAGGAAGATTCAATCCGGTGAATGTTTTCCATAGACGTTTCAATGGATTGTCTGTCGTTTTTATAATATTGCATCTTGTTCTCATTAATTTCTTGAATCGCTTGAGCAAGTGTGCGGATCATAGATAAATCCTTGATTTCAGAGAGGAGATAATAATAGAGACTACTATAATAATCCCCAGCGAGAACAGACAACTGACGATTCTTTTTATCCTCGTCAGTCATAACTTCATGCGATGAGATGCGCTCATGAGTATCCAATGCAATTTGAACAAGCATGGTCGAAATCGCATAATTGTCCAGTTCCTCTTCCGGTAAATCTTTTTCTTTCAAGATGATGTATGTGAGTAGAAGTTTATCTTCATCAATGACCGGCTTTTCGATATAGCGCATCAAATAGGGATGCTGTAAGCGTTTATTGATCTTTTGAAGTAAATCTGAAATTTTCAGGTCCATTTCATATTTTTGCATTATGCCCTAAGCCCCCACCGATTCCACTGTATTGTGCCACGAATGGAAATCGTCGTGTTAATCTTATGTATTCCGTTGATAATGTATTGTCTATTATATCATAAAACCCCTTCTATCATACGGTTCATATTTTCACCAGATACGAGGGGTCTCACTACTTCAAACCTTTATGTAACGCCTGTTCAGTGTGTGTTCAGGGCTCTCTCGTAAACACCACAGAAGAGAGCTCTGACACTTCATGCCGGTTAGTCCTGATCGGTATGCATTTCACCATGTCGAGTCTGGATGACTGCTTTACCCCTTACTTTGACAGCAGAGGTGTGTTCTGTGAATTGGGCGATCATCACTTCGTTCTTATCGAGTTTTTCTGAGTGATGGAAACGGGTATCCGACCCACGCGTCAAACCAATGACATTTACACCATTTTCTTTCGCCTTGATGACGAAGAATTCATTTTCAGAAGTTGCCATTTTCATACCTCCACGTTAAGACTTGATTAAACTCATGACCTCAGCACGTGCTGCTTGATCTTCTTCAAAGATTCCTCTAACAGCTGATGTGATCGTCTCCGAACCAGGCTTCTTCACTCCACGCATCGTCATACACATGTGTTCCGCTTCAATAATGACCATAACACCATGGGGTTGTAGGGAACGAAGCAATGAATCTGCAATCGTAGAGGTAATCCGTTCCTGAAGTTGAGGACGTTTTGCGACCGCTTCCACAGCTCGCGCTAATTTACTCAATCCGGTAACTTTACCGCCTTTCGGTATGTATGCAACATGTGCTTTTCCGAAGAAAGGAACCAGATGATGTTCACACATGGAATAGAACGGAATATCTTTTACGAGGACAAGCTCTTCGTGATCTTCCCCGAAAACAGTTTTGAAATGTTCTGAAGGATCTTGATTCAAACCTTGAAAAACTTCTTCATACATTCGAGCCACTCGACTTGGTGTATCTAAAAGCCCCTCACGATCAGGGTCTTCTCCAATTGCTTCAAGTATCATTCTTACAGCTGTTTCAATTTTGCTATGATCCATTTCCAATGCTCCTTCGTTAATACAGTATCAAACAGATAATAGCACAATAGCCACTTTAGACGCAAAAAAGAAGAGCCGAATGTTCGACTCTTCTCCGATGCCCTATGTAATTATTACTTAACAGCGTCTTTAAGGGCTTTACCTGGTTTAAATGCAGGTACCTTGCTTGCAGGGATTTCAATCTCTTCACCTGTTTGTGGGTTACGGCCTTTACGAGCAGCACGCTCACGTACTTCGAAGTTTCCGAAACCGATGAGTTGAACTTTGTCCCCGCCTTTTAGTGAAGATTCAATCGCTTCGAATACAGCGTCAACTGTTTTAGAAACGTCCTTCTTAGAAAGTTGGGTTTGCTCAGATACAGAATTGATTAGATCTGTCTTGTTCACACGACTCACCTCCTCTCAATGAGTTCGTTTCATTTTAGTTTTAGTCATTATAACCAATTATTCAAGGAACTAACAGCGTCAATACGTTGACATGCCTTATATTAAACGATATTGAATCGAAATTCAATCATTTTTAGGTATATTTCCTAATCGAAAGTAAATATCAGGCAATTCACGCTGAATCTAGATATATCAACGGTTCGCCCAACCATCATAACATCTAATGCATGAAATGAGCAAAAACTAGCCCAAATTCCCTGTTCAAGTTATCCTGCCCTTAAATCTGGTTTCTCGCTTTTTCAGGGTAAGAAAGAGCTCTTATCCTGCCCGATATCACATCTTCTACCTTTTCGGAGAGGATAAGACCGTTACATTCAAAAAAAAAAGAAAAGACTCCACTGAATTGGAGTCTTCTGGATTATAGGATGATCGCGATCAGTCCGCCTGAACCTTCGTTAATGATGCGTTCTAATGTCTCCTTTAGCTTATACCGCGCATTTTCTGGCATTAGCGATATCTTCGCCTGAATACCTTCGCGTACGATGGAGTTAAGCGACCTTCCGAAGATATCGGAGTTCCAGATTGAGAGTGGATCGTCCTCGAAGTCTTGCATCAAGTATCGGACCAGTTCTTCGCTCTGCTTTTCGGTACCGATGATTGGTGCGAACTCGGATTCTACGTCAACCTTGATCATATGGATGGATGGCGCGACAGCTTTCAATCGGACTCCGAACCTGGATCCTTGACGGATGATTTCAGGTTCATCAAGGCTCATATCTGATAAGGCTGGTGCTGCGATTCCATATCCCGTCTGCTTCACCATGCGGAGTGCGTCTGCAATCTGATCATATTCTGACTTCGCATGGGCAAAATCCTGCATGAGCTGTAAGAGATGGTCTTTACCCCTGATTTCGACACCGACGACATCTTTTAAGATTTGGTCATATAAATCGTCTGGCGCGTAAAGATCGATTTCTGCAATCCCTTGCCCCATTTCGATACCTGCAAGCCTCGCTTCGTCAATGAATTCATAATCGGTAAAGTTTCCGACCACACGATCCACATCACGAAGACGCTTGATATCTTTTACAGTCTCACGAACCGACTCTTCATAGCTGTTTCGGAGCCAGTGTTCGTTGTTCAAGACCATTACCCAGCTCGGAAGATTAACGTTGACTTCCAGCACAGGAAATTCGTAAAGGACCTCTCTTAGAACATTGTTGATGTCATGCTCTGTCATGCTTTCTACACTTAACGATAGACAAGGGATATCGTATTTCTCGCATAGATCCCTCCGCAGCTTCTCTGTCTCTGGATGATGCGGATGTACGGAGTTGATGAGCATGATGAACGGTTTACCGACTTCCTTCAATTCATCGACGATCCGCTCTTCTGATTCTACATAATCATATCGCGGAATCTCGCCGATTGAACCGTCCGTTGTGACAACTACCCCTAAGGTTGAATGTTCTTGTATGACTTTTCTCGTACCGATTTCTGCTGCTTCATGAAACGGAATCGGTTCTTCGTACCAAGGTGTATGAATCATCCTAGGACCATTTTCGTCCTCGTAACCCTTTGCACTCGGTACTGCATAACCTACGCTGTCTACTAAGCGTATATTCACTTCTAATCCATCGTCCACTTCGATCTTGACAGCATTATTCGGCACGAATTTAGGTTCAGTCGTCATGATCGTCTTACCAGCCGCACTTTGAGGCAGCTCATCTTGAGCACGCATCTTTTCAGACTCGCTCTCAATGTTCGGCAGTACGACGAGTTCCATGAACTTTTTAATGAAAGTTGATTTACCGGTTCTTACAGCCCCCACTACACCCAAATATATATCGCCGCCAGTCCGTTCTGCGATATCTTTGAAGATATCAACTTTTTCCATTTGTTCCCCTCCCCATTCCAGAGTAGTGTTTGGGTAGTTATAGACAATATATGTCTATGATGTTGTCCAACGAATATGACTGTTCTTGTGATAAAACTAAAAATAATATCGTAGATTCGGTCTTGCGATCACGTCATCGTCGGAGAAATAACCATCCTATTGAACGTAAAAAATCCCTCCCTTACTACACTTTATTGGTAGAAGAGAGGGAACATACCTATTTCGGTGAGAAAAACTTGTTTTCCGACTACTTGTCATTTTTCGGATTTTTCTAATAAAAAGACAGGCTCATCATTCTCGACGGTGTAAGGAACTGAAAATGCAGGGACGAATGGAGAATCTTCCATCAGAATATCCCTTATGTCATCACCGTTTTTAAAATCATACTGTTTGTTTTGGAGTGTCTGGTATAGATCCATAGAATAATCGATGTAGACGTTATTCTGACCATCCACAATGAATGGAAGGTTATTTCCTGTGAATGGACTCCTCACAACAGGTTGCTCCTTATAACCTAATTCTTTGTGCTTTAGCGTATACCGATTGTTCGCCAAAACATCTTTATAAGGTGGATAGTCATTTTTTTGTATATATAGTCGTAATTTCATCTTGAAATCCTTAAGGTGTTCTACTGTTTCAAGATCTACTAGCTTTACGACCGGGTCTTTCTCAACATCGACCAGGACGTATTGGAAGACACCCCCGTTTTCGAACGAATTTCCGGGAGGTTCTGGTATATACCGAGGCACTAGTTTTCCGAAATCAATAGGATACTTGATGTACATCCCTGTGCCTTGTTCACGGTTTTCGATCGGTAGTACACCATAATCCATCCGGTACTGATTGACCGCATCCTGGACAGCATTCAACTGTTGCTTATATGGTACACGATTCTGTGTCATACGTTCCTCAGGATAGAGACAGCCCGTCAATAGTGTAAAAGAAAGGACACCGACTACGAAATATATGAAACGCTTCATGTTATCACCTGACTTACTAAGCTATGTAAAATCATATTACTAGGGATTACTCTGGAACGGGACCGCTGAACACAACAAATATGAGCAGGATCCCTGCAGTAATCATACATGCATATGCAAAGATCGAGATGATCCCTTTGAGGATACCGTTGAGTTTCGTCCGGCTGATGGATATTGAAATGACTGAAATGAACATCAGTCCGATTGCAGCAAGAGCGATCCACATCTTGATTAATCCTACAGACATGCGCTTACCTCCTTATTTCCGGGTTTCATTATAGCACATTTTCTGAATAGAACATATGAACGAATAAGGACAACTTGAAATGGTGAGAAAAATAATGGATTTTTTATCTATGATTCGCTCATTTTCCTGTATGTAGCTTTTCGGCTACTCATACACGAACTATGAATATTCCAAATCACCGTATGTACGTTTTCAGCGACTCATAAACTTCTTATGAGTAGTCGATAGCGAATTGAGAAATATCATCCCAGCCAAAATAAAAGCTGAAGAAAAGGGGCGCCTTTTCTCCAGCAATTGACTAAATAACATTTCCCGCTGCAGCTCAAATGTCCATTCCATGCTAGTTTATGCAAATTTATGGATACCTGTATCGCTCAATCGCCTATTTACATCAATATTATTTCTTATTGAACATTTTCGCGATCGAGGCCATGTCCAGAGGGATATTATTATTTATGATCGCCTTTACGATCTGATCTTCTTTTTCTTTAGAAACCGGTACCCCCGCCATACGAGAGACCTGGGAAATCAATTGGCGAATCGTCTTTTCATCACGTAAATTGGCATTTTGTACAGAATCGGCTAGCTTGAAAATATCTTCTTTCTTTACACCTGTCTTCTTTTCAATGTCATCCATGAAATTTCTGTCCATCGAAGTCCTCCTCACACGTAACATTCATAATATCCTATGCGATAGAGGGCACTTCGTGTGCTTTATTCAGGATTTTTTTCGTTTAACGTATATCGACTTGATATCAATGAGCTCAAGTCTTCCCCTTCGTGAGTCCGGCTTCTTCTCATCAGGGAATCGACTGCTTCTTTCGGATGTTTGTCATGGAAAAGCACTTCATACAATTCATTCGTAATCGGCATTTCAACGCCTTCTTTTTTGGCAAGTTGATAGGCCGCTTTCGTTGTGCGTACCCCTTCGACGACCATGCCCATGTTTTCGAGGACTTCATCGAGAGAGTTTCCTTTACCGAGCAGATTACCCGCTCTCCAGTTCCGGCTATGTACACTCGTACAAGTGACGACGAGGTCTCCGATTCCGGATAAGCCTGCAAAAGTGAGAGGCTGGGCTCCCATGGTCGTTCCTAACCGTGCGATTTCAGCAAGACCACGTGTCAACAGGGCTGCCTTCGCATTGTCACCATAACCTAGTCCATCAGACAGTCCTGCACCTAAAGCGATGATGTTCTTCAACGAACCTCCAAGTTCGACACCTATAATATCGGGATTCGTATACACCCTGAAATTCGGGTTGATGAACAAATCCTGGACCTGTTCTGCTTTTTCATGGTTTTTCGAAGAGACCGTCACGGTTGTCGGTTGACGAAGACTGACCTCTTCGGCATGACTCGGTCCAGAAAGCACAACAACGGCTTCACGGAGTTCTTCAGGAATCTCATCTTCTATCACTTCTGACACCCTGTAGAGTGTATCCGGTTCGATTCCTTTACTCGCATGGATCAAAGTCACTTTATCATGTAGATCATCCTTCATCTGGCTGAGGATTTCCCTTAATGCGCTAGTCGGAGTGACGAGCAAAATCGTATCCGTATTGGAAACGGCCTCTTTCAAGTCATTTGTCGCAATAATGTTTTCAGGTAGAGCTATATCTGGTAGATACTTTTGGTTCGTATGGCGTTCATTGATTTCATCCACTTGCTCGCTTCTACGAGCCCATAACCGTACATCATGTTGGTTATCCGCAAGCACGAGTGCCAAAGCGGTTCCCCAACTACCTGCACCAATAACTGCAATTTTCTTCATTAACTTGTCACTTCCTTCTTCTGACCTAACTTGCTTTCAGTACCTTTCATCAACCGCTGTATATTCGTCCGATGACGCCATAAGGATAAGAGGCCTATAACGGTCGCGAGAATGATATAAGATGTCCCATATACGCCCATAAAGGCTGCCAGGATCGGTGTCAAGATGATAAAAAGCAGCGAACCCAATGAAACATATCTTGTCAAAGCAATCGTCAAGATGGCGACTCCACCTGCGATAAGGGCTGGTATGAACACAAGGATAGCAAATACACCAATAGTAGTCGCGACACCTTTGCCGCCCCGAAATCCGTAATAAATAGGCCAGTTATGACCGACGATTGCAAACAGACCCGCAAGAAAGGCGACCCAGCCTTCCACACCTAATAGATAGCTGAGTAAGACGGCAACAATCCCTTTGGAAGCATCCAACAGCAATACTGCGATTGCAGGACCCCAACCTAAGACACGGAGAGTATTAGTGGCACCAGCATTTCCGCTCCCTTGCGTACGGATATCCACCTTCTTGATTTTCTTCGCGATCAAGTAACTGAAACTGATCGAACCGATAAAATAACCGATGAGTATCGCAAGAATGATATTGATGATGTCCATGAGTGCCTCCTATTCATTTTTTCTACGTGCAATAATGCGAACCGGAGTACCTTTGAAACCGAAAGCTTCACGAATCCGATTTTCGATGAACCGCTTGTACGAAAAGTGGAGCAGCTCAGGGTCGTTCACGAACAATACAAAGGTCGGCGGCTTGATCGCCACCTGGGTAACATAGTTGATTTTAAGCCTTCTACCTTTATCAGTTGGTGTCGGATTCATCATCACAGCATCCATGATGACATCGTTCAATACATTCGTCTTCACACGCATCGTGTGGTTTTCGGCTACCTGATCAATCACAGGCAGAAGCGTGTGTAGACGTTGTTTCGTCAACGCGGAAACGAAGACGATCGGAGCATAATCCAAGAATAAGAAATGATCGCGGATCTTCTGCTCGAATTCCCGGAGCGTCTTATCATCTTTTTCAATCGCGTCCCATTTATTTACGACGATGATGACCGCACGACCAGCTTCATGAGCATATCCCGCGATTTTTTTATCTTGTTCAATGATGCCTTCTTCTGCATTCAATACGACGAGAACGACATCAGAACGATCAATCGCTTTCAACGCTCTTAATACACTATATTTTTCGGTGGATTCATATACTTTTCCTTTTTTCCGCATTCCTGCCGTATCAATGATGACATATTCTTGATCATCTTTCGTGAACTTAGCATCGATTGCGTCACGTGTCGTACCGGCAATGTCACTGACGATCACACGCTCTTTACCGACGATCGCATTCACAAGAGAGGATTTTCCTACGTTCGGACGGCCAATCAATGAAAATTTGATCGTAGAATCGTCATAGTCCTCTACGTCTTCCTCAGGGAAGTGCTTGACAACTTCATCCAGAAGATCTCCAAGCCCAAGTCCATGTGCGCCTGAAATGGCGACTGGTTCTCCGAATCCTAACGAGTAGAATTCATATACCTCACTCATTCGCTCTGGGTTGTCGATTTTATTGACTGCAAGCACGATCGGTTTCTTTGAACGGAAGAGGATTTGTGCCACCTCTTCATCAGCAGAGGTAATCCCTTCACGTCCGTTAACCATGAAGATGATGACATCCGCCTCATCAATGGCAATTTCGGCTTGTTGTCTCATCTGTTTCAAAAGTGGTTCGTCACCTAGATCGATCCCACCTGTGTCGATTACATTAAATTCTGTATTCAGCCATTCCGCTGAACTATAAATACGGTCCCGGGTTACGCCTGGCTTGTCTTCCACAATCGCTAGACGATCCCCGATGATACGATTGAATATTGTCGATTTCCCAACATTAGGACGTCCGACAACAGCTACAACCGGTTTACGCATAACATCACTTCCTTCTCTTCAATGCTTCCAATCCGAATGATTGGTGCATTTCCCAACCATCTTCCGTATGTAAAATCAATTTACAATTAGAACTCATTTATTTTAGCAAAAAACAAAGATCCCCACAACATCGGATACAAAGGCGGATTAATGAATCCCTTCCTTCACATGCTTGAGGGGTCGATCCACTTTCATCTTCAGCTTACTGATGAATGTTTCATACATCGTCCAAACGAAGACGATCCCACTCGCCACACCTACGACATTCAAAAAGATGAAAGACCCAGAAACGTACATCGGATGCATGTCCAGCATGAAAATAGTGTACATCACTTCCCCATGAATCAATGCGGAAATCAAAACTGAAAGTCTGGTTCTGATTGATTTCACCATTAAGATTGAGAGTAATGATACAGGTAGCGCCATGAAGAAATGATAACTGAACATTACCCAAATCGGATCATTAATGATTATGACATACAAACCAAGATACACAAGGGACAACAAAATACTGACAAACATGCAGTACATCATATCTTTTGCAGTCTGCATACCAATGTAAGCATAACTGATTAATGCAAGCATTAAAAGGGTACCATTCATGGAAAATCGATCGATATGCAAAGTATAGGTCGATGCGTAAATCAATACAAGCAAGAAGATGGAGAGATACACTCTTTCCTTCGTTTTCTTCATCAGAAATGTCGTAATCGTCCAAGCGATCCAAGTAAACCAGTAAAATACAGCACCTTCCACGTTTTCATCTCCACCTTGTTATTTTGGCATTAAATATATCTCTACTAAGAAGTATGGAAAGGGAAGGAGGATTCTAAACCGTTTAATCTTTATTCAGTTATAAAAATGTATAGGAATGCTTTGATTTCTAAAACTAATTGAAAAGGAGTGATGAAATTGGGAAAAGATCGACAAGAAAAGAAGTTGAAGCAATCAGGACGTGTGGAATCCGATCGTGACCGCGGTTTGCGATTTAAAGGGGCGACAAGGTTGGATACCCCGGAAGAGGCTAGACGCGATAATCAACATTAATTCGAGGTGCAGCCGAATCGAAATTAATGATGACTATGGTCATCAGTGTGTCCTTTCGGAAATTTAAAAAGGCGAGCGCAATGCGCTCGCCTTCATTCGTTTCATTACTTATATTTCTTGAGTTGATCGCCAATCATGTCTCCAAGTGAGAAACCAGAATTCCCATCTGTCTCTTTGCTGTATTCAGGATCGATCTTTGATGGACGATTTTCTTCTTCAAGCGTAGCACGGATGCTTAGTGAAATGCGTTTTTCGTCTGTATTGATGTCCAACACTTTCACTTTCACGACTTCGCCTTCAGACAGTACTTCGCTCGGAGTACCGATGTGACGGTTAGCGATTTCTGAAATGTGCACAAGCCCTTCGACACCAGGTGCCACTTCAACGAATGCACCGAAGGAAACAAGACGTTTAACTGTACCTTCTGCGACCTTTCCTTTTTGAAGTACATCCGCCACGTTATCCCATGGTCCAGGCAACGTTTCTTTGATGGATAATGAAATACGCTCATTATCACGGTCGACAGAAAGTACTTTCACTTTCACAGAATCCCCTTCACTTACCACTTCTGATGGTGTTTCCACACGATGGTGAGCAAGCTGGGAAATGTGTACGAGGCCATCGATCCCTCCAATGTCCACGAATGCACCGAAGTCTGTGAGACGTTGAACCGTACCTTCAAGTACTTGACCAGCTTCGAGTGATTGAAGCACTTCTTGCTTTTTCGATTCTTCTTGTGCTTCAAGGACTGCACGGTGTGACAAGATCAGCTTATTGTTTTCCTCGTCAAGCTCGACGATCTTGACTTCCAGTGATTTTCCTTTATAAGAAGAGAAGTCTTCAACGAAGTGTCTTTCCACAAGGGAAGCAGGGATGAACCCACGCACGCCAAGGTCGACCACTAAGCCGCCTTTCACTACGTCAGCGATTTCGACTTCTAACGTTTTGTTGTTTTCATGAGCTTCTTTTAACTCAGACCAAGCTTTTTCAGCGGATATCGCGCGCTTGGAGAGTACCAGTTCTTCTTCAGTTAGTTTAATCACTTTAAGTGTTAATGTATCTCCCTCAGATAAAACATCACTAACTTTTTCAACATGCAAGCTGGAGAGCTCACTGATCGGCAGGATCCCATCCATCTTATAACCTGCATCGATTAATGCATGCTTTTCCTCGACCTTTGTAACAGTACCGTCTACGACGTCCCCTGTTTCCAAAGGTTTCATTTCTGAAAGTTCTTGATTCATTTCATCAGTCATTGGCTTTACCTCCTTAAGTGTCTAAACGAAGAGAAACTATATAAGACCCTTCACATAAAATTCAGTGAAAGAGTATGTATAAGTGAGTGTCCAAAAAAATGTTTTGAACATTCTCAATCTCCATTCCCTTTCCTCTAACTTCTTACAAATAGCGAGATTTGTCAAGTAACTATGCTTCTATCTTCACGACTTATTTGCCTCATACAAATTGCGTATTTCAGCCATGATTTTCTCGGTTGCTTCTTTCGCAGAAGCTTTACGTTCTTTCAATTCGCTGAAGTCGATTTCAGGCCCATAAACGATTTTCACAGAGCGGAAAAGTTTGAAAGGACCGATGATTGCACAAGGAATCACTTTAGCATCTGTCTTCATTGCAAAGAAACCGGCTCCAGCAAGACCCGAACCGATCTCCCCAGTTTTGCTTCTCGTTCCTTCCGGGAAAAGTCCGACTGCTTTCCCATTTCTCAGCAGCTCCAAACCTTTTCGTAGGGCTTGTTTATCACTCATCCCTCGACGGACAGGGAAAGCATGGATCTTAGGTAGGATATTTTTTAAGATAGGAACTTCAAACAGTTCAGCTTTCGCCATGAAATGGACCGTACGACCTGAAGAAGCGCCGACTAATGGCGGATCCAGATAACTGATATGATTAGAACAGATTAATACGCCATCCTCTTTTGGCACATTTTCAAGTCCCTCCACTTGAATACGGTACCCTCCGTAAAAAATTCCATTGAATAATGAACGACCTAAACTATAAAGCGCCACCAACCATCAAACCCTTTCATATTCTCGAACAATCGTCAAAATCGCTTCTACAACCTCATCAATCGTCATCGTCGTGGTGTCGACCTCGATTGCATCCACCGCTTTTTGAAGTGGAGACACTTCCCGTTGCGAATCCAACAAGTCTCTTTGTTCGATTTCTTTCTTAATTTGTTCTATGTCTGAAGTCATCCCTTTGGAGACGTTCTCTTCGTGTCTTCTTTTCGCTCTTTCATCCACAGAAGCAACCAGGAAAATTTTTACCTGAGCGTTCGGAATGACGTGCGTACCGATATCTCTGCCGTCCATGACGACTGAATGTTCTTCACTTAGCTTCTGTTGACGCTTAACCATTTCCTTTCGGACTTCTGCATGCTTTGCTACTTCAGAAACATTATTCGTTACATCTGAATTACGGATTTCCTCAGTGACATCCTCATCGTCCAAAAGCACGATTTGGCGGTCTGATTGTTTTTGCAAATCGATTTTCGTCGTTTGCAACAAAGATTGCAGCGCTTCCTCATCACGTACATCAATACCTTCACGAAGTGCTTTCAATGTAATGGATCGATACATTGCTCCGGTATCAATATACACATAGGTTAATTCTTCTGCCACCTTTTTCGCTACAGTGCTCTTTCCAGCACCTGCTGGACCATCGATTGCAATTTTCATTAGATTACTCATACTTCCTCCTGCTTGATCACGTTGTATTCCAATTATTTTTCATTCTAATCATAGAGAAAACTTGGCTTTGATAGCAGTAAAGCACCCGCTTCTTATGCCAAGTTCACGCATTTATCTCTTCTCAGTTAGGTCTTCCATTTCAACTCTTTCATCATACCATAGGTCATTTGAGTGGTCTATCGTTTCAACCGTCTCTCCTCTATGTCCCTTGTGTATCCCTTCATACTGATAAACCTTATTCATGTAGGTTCTCAGGTCAGGGTTGGTCAGCACCAACTGGGCAATGATGAGAAAGATGAATTGACAAATGATCAGTTTGGTAAAGATCCGTTCAGTCCTTTTCAAGACATATCATCCTTAGAAATTGGTTTCTTATTTATCTATGCCCAATTTCGTGGATCTTTTACATGATTTAAAGGAGACCTTTCTTTTTGAAGCGGAGTTGTTCTTCAAAACAGAATCGAAGGAAATTCTGCTTATCACTTTCAGATACATCAATGAACTGTAATGGTGCTTGATCCCTTTTCCCATCTTTTCCATCAATGATCCGAACGACTTTTGCATGTTGCTTAGAATAATGCATCCGGTCTTTCAACGGCAAGACCAACCAACAGATCACATCCATACCTGCCTTCAATTTGTGCCTTTCAGGTAAACTTACGGCACAGCCTCCTGCGCTGATATCGGTAGTCATCGTATTGAATGGTGAGAAATGATTATCTTTCGGATGAATGGCTACATCGATGGATGTATCAACCCGGACATACTCTCTCCGCTGTATTTTCTTCAAATTCTGTTCACCTGGATAAGAGATGACTAATAAAGGCAGCCGATCTTTCTTCCGATCCACCATTTCCGTAGTAAATGCATACGTCATTTTATCTTGCGTCGTAAAATGCCCGTGAAAACGTGTTCCCACCATAAAGAATTCAGATTTATTCGTGCGAAGGTCTGTCGGATAAGTAACAAGCAAACGATCTGTCCCGACATGCTCCACCTTACATTTATACTTGAGTGGTGCTACGCCAGGCTTATGTATTTCCAAAAAAAGAGTGTCACCAATTTGAATCATATTACCCCTCGCCCCTTAATGATTCGATTAGGTCTATTATCTCATTTTAATAAAAAAAGGAAAAGCACATTTTGTGCTTTTCCTCCCTCAAATTCACTACATGCTATTTACGGGTGTGTTCGGATCATCAAGCTTTTTCACTTTCTCTTCATACCCATTATCAGCGTTGATGAAGATCCTGAATGTTTCATTTCCCAGTGTTGCCAGGAATTCATAACAGTGCACTTCATCCCCTAAATCGTTCACAATGATGGCCTGATGATTTTCCATAATCTTCAGCTTCGGATTCATCTTGCCTTTCGCTTCATCTATTGAAAGACCTGGGGAACTGATCTTCCGGTCTTTCTCTCCTACCAAGTAGTTCATCCCTTCATACCCGATGATATCCCCATTGTCCAATGCCACTTTAATCGTAATCGTCTGTGGATAGATTCTAACATCGTCTTGCATTTTCACATACGTAAATATTCCGATATTGTCATATTGATCGCTCGTTGAAAGCTCCATTTTATCCATGGCATGATCCTTCAAGAACTTCAATGCTTTCTGACTGCCATCATAAAGGCTGATCTTGGCTTTCTTCACATTCCGATCTTGAAGAATCCAAACAGGGTGACCGCCTTTCTTCGTCAACTCCATATATATGTTCGATTTTGTGTCCGGTTCATTGATGGAAACCCGATAGGCTTCATACGGACTGCCCTTTCCGTTTGCTTCAACGATCACTTTGCTGCCCTTTTTCAAATTCAAAAACTTGAAAGCAAGATCCTTCGCTTCTTTTTTGGAAATCTCTTTACCGGATAAAGCTTTATATTTATTGTCTTTGATATCACTGATCTTTGTCATCTCAGGTCCCCAGTTGACCTCTGAGTACCCTTCTACAGACTTGTCGACGGTTTTCAAGCCATCTATAATCGTATTGTCTTGTGGATCCGCTTCTGTCGCAAGTGCTAATTCGACATCCATCCATCGAAGATTCTCTTTCATGACCAGTGACTGGACTTTTCTTAATTCACCTTTGATCTCAGAAGCATTTTGATGCAGTTTTTCGAGTGTTTTATATTCCTGATCCGAGAGGGGTTTCTTCTCTAGATCACGGATTGCGATCCGATAGCTGAATTCTCCGATGTTCGTCAAAAACTCTTCCGTTTTGTTAAAAGGAATCAAGGCTAACGGCAATTGTCCGACATCATTATGAGCTTCAGAGGTCAAGCGCCACACTTCCGCTAAGGCGGGTGACAATTGCTGACGAGAGTTCATAGCAAGTGTCGTCCCAATCTTCTCCTCAAGGGCATCTACATGGAAATTCAAATCATGGAAGGCTCTTTGATAGTTATTCTCCGCATTGATCAATACGGCGTTTTTCTCTTGATGTTCTTTATAGCCCCAATAGCCGGTACCTACTACTGCAATCGCTAAAAGGGTGATGAGTATCGTTCGAATCATACCGATTCACCTCCATTATTTTGCGAAAATATGTTTCCCGATCTGTGTCACTTGATCCCGCGTCCAAATCCAACCAGATGTCGCTGTATTTGGGTTGAAATAATAAATGCTGCCGTCAGTCGGATCCCAACCATTCAACGCATCTTGTACTGCTTTCTTCGCGGTATCATTCGGTGTCAGCCAGATTTGACCATCCGCAACAGCTGTAAATGCTCGAGGTTCGAAAATGACTCCAGAAATCGTATTCGGGAACGACGTACTTTCGATACGATTCAAGATGACCGCTGCGACCGCCACCTGACCAACGTAAGGTTCACCACGCGCTTCACCATATACGGCATTCGCCATCAATTGAATATCATTTTCTGAATATCCGCTCGGCACGTTTTTACCCTTTTTCGTCGTTTGCTTTTGGTCCCCTTTTGGGGCAGCTTTACCTTGTCCAGATGGAGCTTGGGCTTTCCCTTTCTCAGCTTGTTGCTCGAGTGGTTGTCCCCCGTAATGGGTGAAGTCTTTTCCTTTTCGGAGATTATTCTTCACATAGCTCTCATTGTATTTCGAAGCATCAGCAAGTTTCTTTTTCGTCGTGAAGCCCGCCAATCCATCCACCTTCAAACCGAATTCATATTGGAAGTTTCGAAGAGCCCAGTAAGTCCCCCATCCGAAGACACCATCGATGTTCCCGTTATAGAATCCTAAATATTGCAGTCTAGCTTGCAATTCAACTACATCCTCCCCTGTCGCTCCATGCTGGATGACTTGAGGACTAAACGCTTTCGATTCTTCTACGTTTACAGCCGTGAGCAAGGGGATGACCAAGAGAATCATGGATAGACATACTTTCAAGTACATAAATCGACTTTTCATCGTTACAGCCTCCTGTTGAATCCTGTGTAGCTTTTCAATGTTCGTAGTTTTTGTCACTGGTGGAATTTTATACAATCGAGGCAAAGTTGATTTTGTGTAAAGGTGTAACAATCCCATTTAAAACTTTTGCAACAAAAAAGCCTGGTTGACCGTATCAGGTCATACCAGACTTTATTCATCATCATAGCCATGTTTTGTTTTGCGAATGGGCGTTGCGATACTTTCTCTCAGAAGCCACTTGTGCATATTTGATTTTCCTCAGACCTAACCACCACAAGAAAGCCATAAACGGTAACATGTATAACAACCAACGCTTCTGCATGAAAGCGAAAAGGATATAATCATAGAAGCCATGAAACAAGATTGGAATGAAGAGCGATGCAAGTATGAAAAGGCGTTTGATTGAGACTTTTTCAGAAGATTTCCCTCTAGAAAGGTAGTATCCCATGATGACCCCGAACAGTGCATGACTCGGTACCGGCAGCATCGCTCGATACATCGCAGTTTCCACACCGTTCGAAAACAGGTACAACACATTTTCAGCGGTAGCGAACCCTAAGGAAATCGAAACGCCATAGATGATTCCATCGTAAGGATCATTGAAATCAATATGCTGATAGGCAGCAAAGTAGAGTAAGAACCATTTGAAGAACTCTTCTAATAAGGATGAAACGAGGAAAGCATCCACCCAACTTGGTACGACCATCTCTTCGTGAATCCCGAATTGTAGTACCATAACTGGGAAAACAAGAAGAACACCGATGATGAATGTTCTCATCACCATTAAAATAGGCTCTGGTTTGTATTTTTCTTTCAGATAGAAAAAAGATAGTAAGGCTATTCCAGGAGCTATTCCAGCTGAAAAGATCGTAAACATGCAAATCGTCTCGTTTCCAATTTATTTTCTCTATCGTATCATGAACAGATGCTCTATGGCTTCAAATATTTTCAAAGAGGAAGAACATTTCCATTTAGACGGGACCAGCGGAAAATGGTATGTTAAGTCTTGGAGATACTAATGGAACTGAGGTGAGCAGTAACATGAGAAAAATCCTGGTCGTTCATACAGGTGGTACCATCGCCATGAGCGAGGATAAAGATACAGGAAAAGTTTTGCCCGGGGAAGTCAATCCGCTCCATGGAACATATGCTTTGTTATCCCAGGTAGCAGAGGTCACCATGGATGATTTCTTAAACCTGCCTTCTCCGCATATTACGACGGAACATATGATTGAACTCTCGAATTATATTCATGCTCAATTGGCCGAAAAGCAATTTGACGGTGTGGTCGTGACACACGGTACAGATACTTTGGAAGAAACAGCTTACTTGCTGGATCTCCTCCATGGAAACGACACTCCGATTATACTTACAGGAGCTATGCGATCAAGCAATGAACTTGGAGCGGACGGTCCTCACAATCTGATTTCATCCGTCAGAGTAGCTGCAAGTGATGAAGCAAAAGACAAAGGTGTACTTGTCGTATTCAATGACGAAATCCATACTGCAAAGAATGTGACAAAAACTCATACGAGCAACATTGCAACATTTCAAAGTCCGCAGTACGGTCCTATCGGAATCGTAACTAAAAGAGGTGTCCTCTTTCACCATAACCTTGTGAACAAAGAACACTATAAAACTTTAGGTCTTTCGAAAAAAGTGGTATTGCTGAAAGCCTATGCAGGTATGCACCAAGAACTGCTTCAAACCGTTCGGAATATGCAGATCGATGGCCTTGTGATCGAAGCGCTCGGTCAAGGGAACCTTCCACCTGCATTGGTCGAGGAAGTGGACGCTTTCCTCCGTGAAGACATTCCAATCGTCCTCGTCTCCAGATGTTTCAATGGAATCGTGCAGGACATCTACAGTTATGATGGTGGTGGAAAACAGCTGAAAGAAAAAGGCGTCATCTTCACAAATGGATTAAACGGACCTAAAGCACGCCTTAAACTTATGGTTACATTAGAAATGGATTATCAAATGGAAGAGATCAGGGAAGCGTTTTTGAAAAACTAGGCTTTTTGTGTTGGAATGGAAAAGGATTGACCAAGTTGATATCGGTCAATCCTTCATACGTTTCTGGAGCTCTTTCGCAATTAGCCCGCCATGGAATCGTCCATTCTCAATGAAGATTTCATTGGCGTTATTGCCAGCAGCAATGACCCCCGAGATGAAAATGCCTTCGACATTCGTTTCCATCGTTTCGGGATTAAAATGGGGTCTACCCGTATCACTTTCGATAGAGACGCCCATTTTAGTCAGAAATGAGTGATCCGGATGGTAACCAGTCATGGCAAATACAAAATCGTTTTTAATCTCCTTCTCCACTCCATCCACTTCATAGCGGACAGTGTCTTGCGTGATTTCCTTCACTTCTGAGTTGAACTCCATCTTGACTTTATCATGTCTTACGAGCGCATCGAATTCGGGTAGGATCCATGGCTTGACACTACCGGAATACTCCGATCCTCTATAGAGGACGGTTACTCTTGCCCCGACTTTTTCAAGTTCTAGGGCAGCATCAACAGCTGAATTTTTACCACCGATCACAACTACTTCTGTATCGAAATAAGGATGCGCTTCCTTGAAATAATGGAAAACTTTATCCAACTCTTCTCCTGGTACATTCATATAGTTTGGATGATCATAATATCCAGTGGCGATAATGACATAAGGTGTTTCATAGGTCTCTTCAGATCCATCCTGTTTCGTCGAGTGTACAATGAATGAGCCTTCATTAACCTTTTCAACTTTATGGACTTTTTCAAACGTATTAACCGTGAGCTGTTTGCGCTTGACCACTTCCCGGTAATAGGAGAGCGCTTGATTACGCTTCGGTTTTCTTTGTTCGATGACGAATGGCATATTGCCGATTTCCAGTTTCTCACTCGTGCTGAAAAATTGTTGGTGTGTCGGATAATTGTATATGGAATTTACGATGTTTCCTTTCTCGATGACGATCGGCTTAATACCGATTTCTTCTAAGGCGATCGCTGTGGATAATCCACAAGGTCCTCCGCCGACGATGATTGCATCCGCTTGCATGGTTTCTCTTCACTCCTAATGACTTCATGTCTATATCTTTATCATTTACCACATTTATTTTATAAAATCTTACATAATCATTAACGATTTTTTGGTGAGTATGGCTTTTTTTTGGTTGTTTTCGCAAACTTTTTTGCTCTTATAAGTGGTTGATTTCCTTACAAAAATAACTCAAATGCAACAATCGTTTTGGAATGAGCCTTTTATTTTAAGAAATCAAAAGCTATTTTACACAGCAAAAAATCCCCTACCATACATATAGATGATAGGGGATTTTGATGTGTGTTTCAACTTAATCGTCTTAAATCCAACCGCGGAAACGAGATGCTTCGGCCATTTTACGTACACCGACCATATAAGCAGCAAGCCTCATATTCACTTTTCGGTTGGTAGCTGTGGTCAAAATGTTGTTGAATGCTTTTACCATGACTTGTTCCAATTTCGCTTCAACTTCATCTTCTGTCCAGTAATAGCCCTGGTTATTCTGAACCCATTCGAAGTAGGATACTGTTACCCCACCAGCACTTGCAAGGACATCAGGTACCAACAAGATGTCACGTTCTGTCAATATATTCGTCGCTTCAATCGTCGTCGGGCCATTTGCAGCTTCAACAACAATCGATGCTTTAATATTGTGAGCATTATGCTTTGTTATTTGATTTTCAATCGCTGCAGGTACGAGGATATCGCAATCCAACTCAAGTAAATCTTGGTTTGAAATCGTATCCTTGAACAACTTCGTCACTGTTCCGAAGCTGTCTCGGCGATCCAATAAATAATCAATATCCAATCCATCCGGATCATGTAATCCACCATAAGCGTCAGAGATTCCGATCACTTTTGCTCCGGCATCGTACATGAATTTCGCAAGAAAGCTTCCAGCATTACCGAATCCTTGGATTACGACGCGTGCACCTTCAATGTTGATGCCTTTCTTCTTGGCAGCTTCACGGATACAGATGGTTACCCCTTTCGCTGTCGCAGACTCTCGTCCGTGTGAACCACCCAATACAAGCGGCTTACCTGTAATGAATCCAGGGGAGTCAAACTCACGGATACGGCTGTACTCATCCATCATCCAAGCCATGATTTGAGAGTTCGTGAACACATCAGGTGCTGGGATATCCTTTGTAGGTCCTACAATCTGGCTGATTGCACGAACGTATCCGCGGCTGAGTCGCTCCAACTCTCGGAAAGACATATCGCGCGGGTCACAGATGATTCCGCCTTTACCTCCACCATATGGAAGATCGACAATCCCTGCCTTCAGACTCATCCAGATGGATAATGCTTTTACTTCTGTTTCTGTTACATTCGGGTGAAACCTTACGCCACCTTTTGTAGGTCCAACAGAATCATTATGCTGTGCTCTATAACCTGTGAAGATTTTGATAGCTCCATCATCCATTCTTACCGGGATGCGGACTGTCATCAATCGGACAGGTTCCTTCAACAACTCGAATACCTCTTCTGGATAACCGAGCTTATCTAAAGCATCATTGATTACAGTTTGTGTTGAAATTAATACGTTGTCTTGTCCATTGTTATCGTGTTCATTGGCAGACATGGTTTACCTCCCGTGAAAAATCCATAAATATAAGTATGATTTCAATTTCTCAATGCATAGTATACACCCTAGCACTGATTATGAGAAGTGATATATATAAGTTTTCCATTTTAATTTGTAACCGCTTTCTTATGTTGAGGTTGAACGACTTTTTCTATACTGAATCTCACATTTAAGTTTGTTTTCCACCTGTGCTTAGGGCTCTCAAACTACTCTATGCCATTGAATGGAATACTTATTTTCCTTACTAAATAGAAAACTTGGCAGACGCCAAGCTTTATCACCCATTTATTCTTTTCCGGTTAAGAAGAAGTGATTGATCTTTCCAACAGAATCTTGATCCAAGATCAATTTACCATATTCTCTGACGCGCCATTTTGTTATGGTTGATGGATTCCCGAATTCGGACAACAGAGCTACGAACATATCAACGTCGAGACGTTCATAATCTTCCTCTTCGAAGGAAGCATAATACCGTCCATTATAGTAATAGATCTCTCCACCCTTTACCCCTAACGGGAATAGCCGTGAAGTCAATGCAATGAGATCATCGAATCCGTCGAATTCATAGAAGACGTCGTCACTGATATCCATCGTTACTTGAAGCTCCAAAAATTCGTCATCGTAGTCCTCATCTTCATTGGTCGATTGCCCCTTCGTAACGATTACGACCATGCCTTGAGCTGGCAATGAAAATACTTCGACAGCTATAGGACCATCAGCTTTGAAGCCAAGTTCATCATCCGCTTCCAGCATCATATCCCTGAACAGCTCATGTACCTTAGGGAGGTCTTGCCACATTTCTTCTTTCGAAATACCACGCTCGTCAAGGTCATCCAACGTTAAGAACACTTTTATCTTATTATATGTCAAACGCTCCAATCGCATATATGGTCCTCCTTAACAGCAATACTCCACCCTTTCTACACTATATGATGGTGCAAGAATAAGGTTCATGATGGTCATGTTGTTCTTCGGGTTTTTGATGAAGTCGATCGAGAAAAGGTCAATACATGGGTTTGTGCCGGTGCACAAAGCCTGAAAGGAAGCTGCGTATATCCGAATCCATTACTGATGAAAAGAAGCGTACCATCATGTCGACTAATGCCACCCCGGGCTGCTATCCCCCATTTGAAAAAGCGGATCTGTCCTCCGTGGGTATGACCGCTCAATACGACGCCGATATGATCTTCTTTCTTCAGTTTTTCAACAATCTTAGGGTTGTGGCTGACGAGGATCCGATACCCTCTCTCATCTGTATCCTGTATAGCCAGCCTCAAGTCATCCCGATGTAGTGTCGGATCGTCTACCCCGATCAAATGTAAGACATCTTCATCTGTTTCAAAACGTGCGCAAGTGTTATCAAGTATTGTAACACCTTTATCTTTCAAAAGAACATCCAATCTTCGAAAATCAACCTCATAATCATTGTTCCCCCACACGAAATAAATAGGAGCAATTTCAGATAGTTTGTCTAAATTCCTTGAGACCCTTTCAAAAGAAACCCCTTTTTCCATCAAGTCGCCCCCAATGATAACAAGATCAATCGGCTCGTCAACCTGGTCCAATAACCGGTCATCGATGGTTCTTGTATGGATATCCGAAATAAAAAAAACCTTTAAGCCATTGAAGCTTTCAGGAAAATGTTCGAGCTGAATCTCCTTTTTCTCTACGGTCACTTTATGAGCTTCTACCCACATATAAGTGATCAATAGTAGTGCACAAATCAAAATAATACCGATGAAGTAAATCATTCCACACCTTCCTGTCTTCGTACATGCTTATTCGCCTGTAATATCGAAATGATACCATAAAAGAAAGTACAAGGTAATAAAATCAGCATGACAACCATGTTCATCTGCATCAGAAAATACCAACTTGTCAAAAGTAAGAGGCCAAACAATGTTTTCTGCAGTAGGTTGCCTTTCGTACGATTTTTCATATCCTGAATGGTCTTCTTTATCATATATCCATATGCTACGATACCAACCATACCCATCAAAGAGATCGTAACGAAGGTAAACGGTTGAAAGATCAACGTACCTAGCCACCTACTGAAATCTTGCACATTCGTAGTAGGAATTTCAATGACAACGACATAAAATGACCAATAACCTATCATAAGAGAAAAAAATCGTGTAAACAAGAGAATCCCTCCCCTTACACGTTATGTATGGGGAGGGACTTTCATGTTTAATCTTCCTTAATATCGAGGACTCTGAATCCAGATGCCTCCAGTTTTTTCACGAACTTATCGATGTTCTGCTGCTTTTCCACTTTCATAACGATCCTGCGGATAAACTTATCCGTTTCATCGAACGTCGTGAGTGAAATGATATTCTCATGGAATTGTTTCGCAATCTCAGCAAGCCTTGCAATTCGACCTTCAGCTTCAGAAGAAGAAAATGAAATCCGTACCCCTTTCCGCTTCATGCCGAATGCGCTCTGGAACTGATCTAGAATATCAGATCTTGTAATAATTCCTTTTAGTTCCCCACTTTGGTTTACAACCGCAACCAAAGGCCGGTCCTTCACTCTTAAGAAGGTATTCTCGAAGATCTCTTCTTCATCGATATAATCTTCTTTATAAGCAGCAACATCCCCTGCTACAGTCTGCGCAAGGAATTCATCCCTTTGCATTCCGGATTCGAAAAACGCCTTGTAGATCTTGTTGAGCGTTACAAGCCCTCCGTAGTGATTTCCGTTTACTACGGGCATACCGTCAATTTGATATTCTTCCAGCTTATGTAACACTTCTTTCAAATTCTCGGAAGATTGGACGATATAGGCTTTCTCTTTTGGTATCATGACGCTTTTGACAAACATGGCAGTATCCCTCCTGATAAATTCGTACTATAATCCTTTCGCGATTCACTTGGATATTTCCTACTAGATTGTGTAACATTTTATTTTTATCAGAATATTTAAACAATAGAGGTTGAAAATTATGTAAATTTACATTAAGATATGAGTAAGATAAATCGCTTCAGAAAATTCGAAAATTTAAAGTTAGGAGAGGACACACCATGACCATATCCAAGTTTACGAATAAGTCTCTCGTTCTCGACCAGGATTTGGAATACAGCCAGAAAATCGGACTCCCAGTAGAAGTTTTCTGTATGAAGGAATATGAAACCGTCGCATTCGGAAGAATACAAATGATTACTAAACAACATGTACGGGTCAACGATCAGCTTTTCTGTAGAGATGAAAACGCTTTTTTCGGATGCCCATGCCCAATGTAACAGGCAGCCTTTCCATCACTTATGATATAAGTTAACATCATGCTCTTTTTTCAGCCATTCAAATACCTCGTGTCGATGATTCCATGGAACTGGTTTTTCCCACAGTTCTTCTCCTCTTTCAATCGTTGCTATCCTGAGTTCTTCAAATTCACTTTCAGCTTTTACATGTTTCTTCTTATAAAGAATCATTTGGACTAAACACAATAGTCCACCTACAAAAAGGACGAACAACAGCATATCCTGCAGGAAATACTCACTGATGTTGCTACTGTTGATGAACATGGTTTCTAAAGTGGAAAGTTTATAGAAATAGATATATAAGACCGCAAAGAATAGTATAACGAATAATGACAACGACCATTTCAACAGGAGCTGTTCGAATCGTTGTTCCTTTTGTCTCTTCTCCACTAAGCTCTTAATCACTTCCATCGTCACTTCAGAAATTTGATATTGCTTGAACTTCCAAACTCTTAATCCATCCATTTGAATTCCCTCCTATTCAAACTTATGCTAGGAGGGAAAGGCGTATACATTCACTTCAATCCCATTTAACGCACGATATCAATCAGTTTTACAGCGTCTTTTTTCAGCTCGTCATTCAGTTCGAAACCATTTGAAAAATAGAAAACGATAAATGCGAGTAAACCGAGAAAAGCAAGGACGATGATTCTGGTAATCCAAATGTGGATTTTACCCGAAGGTGTCGTCTCTTTTTGTTCGGTTTTCTTAATGGAACGGTGTTTTTCACTTCTAGGAGGAAGGTTGAAGATATCTACCTCTTCTTTCTCAGACACACGTCCATTGTTCATCCTCGATCGTAAATGCGATGCTTGATCATGTTGATTCAACATGAGTAGCCCCCTTCACTGATGTTCAACACCCAATCATTGTTCATTACGGACAGAAAACAGATTATAACGTATGATCAATCCTAATAGAAAATCAATACAAATATGAATGACAATCGGTACTAACAAATTCCCTGAGACCATGAAAATCCAACCAAGCAAAAAACTCAACAGAGTCACAAACAGAAGTAGAACGGGTTTTGTGATGTAACGGATGTGCATGAATGCAAAAAGCAAACTTGAAGCGACATATCCAATATTCACTTGTAAGACTCCTCGAAACAGAATTTCCTCTGATACCCCTATGATGATGGATATCAACAAAAGGTGGTAAACGGAAATATTCGAAAAGATCCGCTCGTTAATGCCTCCATCATCGATCCATTTCTTCGGAACTTTGATCCACAATAGGACGTCGAGTACAACAATGATGACGACAGTAGGAACGGTCCACATAAGAAGTGAACGCCACTCAAAATGAAACAATGCCAACCATTCGTTTACCCCTTGTTTGAAAATCAATGAGAACAGAAGGGTCAAGAACAGGAAGATTCCTTGTGTAAAGTATAAATTCATATATAAATCTTTCTGTGATAGAGACTTGATGATCTCTTTTTGACTCAAATGATCAAACATGTGAATTCCCCTGATGGAATATGATTGCTAATTCTTCTTCCCAGCCTATACCCTTTGTCGTCAGTTCCGTTTGCGTAACTTCTGTCCGTTCGTAGTCCTCCACTCGTAAGCCACAATGATTACAGCAATGATCGGGGTGATCGATCAAAGTCTCAGAAAAGGCTGTTAAAATACTCGAACGTTTACAAGTATCCGTTTCGATCCATTTCTTCATATATCGGATACGTCGTTTCTTTTCTTGAATTCGCTTTTCCATTTTCTCCAGTAAAGCATCCTTCCATCCTTGAAGATCCTGTTCACCGTCACGTAAGAAGTTTTCATAATGATATCGAACGAACCGCTCACCGGTTTCAGATAAGTCCAAGGATTGTAACACATGATTCAGGTGATTTTTGTCTTTTGGATTTTGAGCCATCGCCTCACTGAATCCAATAAGCTGTTGACGGTCAGGGAACTCAAGTTTGATCAAACGTTCAGGAATAAAGTCGTCGTCCTCATGGTACAACAAAACGGCTAAACTAGGCTGTCCGTCTCGTCCTGCACGACCGATTTCCTGGAGATAAGCTTCCATATTCGCCGGAAAGTGATAATGGATAACGAAGCGGATGTTCGATTTGTTGATTCCCATACCAAAGGCATTTGTGCAACAGATGACATCGAGTTCATCATAAATGAATTGTTTTTGAATTAATAAACGATCGTCGTTTTCCATACCTCCATGATAGAACGACACACGTTCAACCCCGTTTTGTTTCAGGTTTTCCGTCAGCATCTCAGCGATGAGCCGGCTTGAAGTATAGATGATTCCAGGACCTTCCAATCGTTTCACATAGTCGATGAGACGATCCATCTTATCTGTCTGATCCATCACCTTCTCTACCTGCAAAGCGATGTTCGGCCTGTCGACTGAATAAACGTGTAACTTCGGCTCATGTAACTTCAATTGCTGGATGATATCCATTCGGACCTTTTCAGTCGCTGTCGCAGTCAAGGCAAGAACCGGAGGCCTTCCGATCTGTTCACATATCTTTCCTAGCTTCAAGTAATCTGTTCTGAACTCATGACCCCATTGGGAAATACAATGAGCTTCATCAACGACAAAAAGGGAAATATGCGTTTTCTTCAAGGCCTCAAATAACACTTCTGACTGTAAGGTTTCCGGAGATAAGTAGATGAATTTGTACCGCCTGATGTTCTTGAGGATTTTTTTCCTTTGTTCAAATGGCAAACCGCTATGGAACGTACACACCCTTTTCTCACCATTACGTTTCAATTGTTCAACCTGGTCTTCCATCAAAGAAATGAGAGGAGAGACGACAATCACGCTCCCGGGTACGATATAGGCAGGTAGTTGGTAACAAATGGATTTTCCTGTTCCGGTCGGAAGCATAGCAAAGACATCTTCTCCTTGAAGAACATCTTCAATTATTTCCTTTTGTCCTCTCCGGAAAGAAGTGTGTCCGAATCGGTCAATTAAGAGTTGCTCAATCGACAAAACTCATTACTCCTTTATTCACGCTGGATTCAGCAGTATGTTTCGATAAGGTCAATCGTATCTGGAAATAGGTGAATTCTTCGTCCAGATCCTTTTTGATTTCTTTCAGTTTTTTACTGTTCAACCGTCTGGACGATTCCATGATCTTGACCTGATCCTCGTCCGATATGAATGGTTCGATCTGAAAATCATCGACATGGATAGCTAACTCAACGATGTGATCCTCGATCGTACTCATCTTCAAATTTCGTATCCTCGGCAGTTTTTCGTGAGGATAACCTGCCTCGATCAATTCATACGTCTTTCTCGTAGATTCCGTTAGCGTGTATTTAGATTCCAGATCAGAGATGAAAAGGTAGAGTGAAGGAAATTGTGACCGACCATCCATTACGATACGAATAAGATCATGAAGAGCAGCTTGGAAATCGATGTGACACTCCATCGTATCCATACTCAAGTCATCCGACATCTGTGAGGAGGTCCTTCCAACCCGATTGTATCTGGTCAAACGAAAAACTAGATTTTCCGCTGTCTTCGTATCAAATCCTTGTAGGATGAACTTCAATTCTTTATGTATGTGATGAGAGACACGCGAACGCTCTTGTTGCATTTTCGGGAAGTGATGTTTTACCCATGCTAAAACCTGTGGATCATTTTGGATCGGGTGAAATTTCCGATCGTCTGCTAGCAGGTAAGATAGGGTTTGGGTAAATAATGAGAACCTGCGCCAAAACACACGTGCGATATCTCCATACCGCCAACCGTCCAAAGCATTCGGAATCGGATTTTTCTCCAACTTTTCCAGCAAAGTCGATTCCCCGAGTTCCGTCAAAATTGCTTTTTGGTTTTCTTCTAGGTGCACCCATCCCTTTTTCTTAAATTCATGTATCTTTTCTATGAAGGTTGCATACTTATATCCTTGAAAAGTACCAAACAAATGGGAGAGTCCGAAAAGCTTCCCGTCTTGGACCGTCTGTGAAGATTTTTTACCTGTTAATAGATGGTAGAGACCAGATGTCGTCCGTTCTCCATTCATACGATGGATTCCGTACAAGCAGATCATTTCTGTATAATCCATATTTCCATACCTCCTCCCCATCTGTTCTATTATTGTATCAAAGGTTGTTTAGATTTTGGTCATTTTGGGAAAATTGCTTATGTAGATGGGAACATGGTTAAACCCTTATTTGATAAGGATTCTCATTGAATTTAACTGTTGAAATCTCTTAACAACAGTTTTACAATGGTAATATGGATATATAAAATGGTATCATTTGGAGAGATATGAACTGTTTTTTTATTGATAATAAGCAGGATTAGAAAAAGTGGATGAAGAAAGACAGTTTCATCAATTACTAGGAGGGTAATTTCGATATGCCAAAGTACACAATTGTTGACAAAGAAACTTGTATTGCTTGCGGAGCTTGTGGAGCAGCAGCACCTGACATCTACGATTACGATGATGAAGGAATTGCATTCGTAACACTGGATGACAACCAGGGAATTGTAGAAATTCCAGATATCTTGCACGAAGATATGCAAGACGCCTTCGAAGGTTGCCCGACAGATTCAATCAAGATTGCAGAAGAATCATTCGATGGTGATGCAACTAAGTTCGAATAAAAAAATACTTACGAAGACGCCCTCAATGTAGGGCGTTTTTTAATAGCTTATTACAAATGATAATCATTGTCAATTAAAAAAGAACGCCATAAAAGCGTTCTTTTTAGTATGAATCTTTTCTTAAGGATTGTTGCTATCAGGTCATTTTTGTAAAGAAACAACTTGTGCAATTTGATTGGAAAGCAAGGTGCGAGACGCTTACGGGCTCACCGAACGCCCCGCGGAAAGCGAGCACCTGAAGTGGAAATTAATTACTTTCAATAGCTCCTTACCTCTCTTTAAAAATACCGATCAAGGCTGTGGATTTATCTTTCGAATGGGTAAGGACGACGAAGGTGAGTCCGTATGTCGGGATGTTCCGACCAGCGTCTACGAGACCTGGATTCAGGTACTCATCCTGATCCGAGAACAACCAATCTCCTTTTTGGTCATGTGATGTCAGCGTAATCCCCAACGATTCCTGATAATCCAAATATTCATCGTTCGTCCTCGAAATACCAAATGCGGCGTCATTGACTTGATATTTGGTTGACGCGATGGTGCCGTCACTCCATTTTAACGTTGATTGATGAGCATCCACTACTCCTAAAAATCCTTCCCCAGGATGTGTTCCTGTCCAGTTGTCTGTATAAGATAAGTCTACATACCAGACAAGCAAACCGGGATCATATTCCATAAGGGATTCGCCTCTGAGGATATGCTTGAGACCTTGGTCTACACCCTGGTGATTGCGCCATTCCAGCAAGTAATAATGCTTGGAAGAGAAAGTACCGGTATCTAAACTGAATCCTTCCAATGCAAACTGAGGACCCCCTTCAGCGTCATCCCAAAGAATCGTCTCTCCATCCACTTGAATATGGATGTCATCTAAATATAATCCTTTTTCCGTGGCTGCGACATCCGTCCAGTAGTTCACCTTCAATTCGATGATTTTACCAGCAAAAGAGGATAAATCAAATACGCCGTCGACCCATCCATCCGATTGTCCTGTGATGCCATGACCAGGGTTTTGATCATTCGGATCTTCCGAAGTGGTCAGGTTCCCTTTGATTGAAATCCATTCTTCTGTTCCAGCCTCCTTGATTTGTACCGAGGCATAGTCCCAATTCTCTTCGATTTCGTACCATGCCTTGAAGGAGAGGCTTGCTTTCTTTGCATTCTGCAAGTTGACCGTCGTCAACATGGCGTGATCCAGGCTGTTTCCTTTACCGCTGTGATACTCATAGTTTCCGCTGAATGGTTCATTGACTTGTGTAATCTTATCCGGTAGTTCCACCCGTATCGCATCGTTCCAGATCCCTTTGTCATTTGCCTGGTCCAGTACGGCGAGTTTTGCATGAAATGAAGGATCCGTTATATCAATCGACATTCCAGTCAACCAATTGCCACCGACATACCCTTGTAAAAATTCCTTAGCCCACGCACTGAATCCAGTGGGCTCCGTTCCCGGAATGATGCCAGCCCAGCTCCCACTGCTCATGATAGACCAGTAGGCGACCGGTTCCCCTTCTCCAGAATATTGGGTGTCATATTCATCTGGGAGACCTAAATCATGCCCATATTCATGTGCAAACACCCCTGTTGCGCCATCTTCAGGCTCAATCGTATAGTCGAATGCCCCCATTACACCACCCCAATATGGAACTTTGGCAATTGTACCTGGTATGAGGAAGACTCCCCCTAAATTCCAACGATGTGACCAGATGGCATCTTCGCCAAGAGAGCCACCTCCTGCTTCCTCTCCAGCTCCGGAATGGACAATCATCAAATGATCCACTAAACCATCCGGTTCACGATAATTCCCATCACCATCCAAATCGTATCGATCCTCCATATCAAAATCACTTAAATTGACATTCGGATCTTGTGCTGCAAGCATCAATGCTTCTGCTACCAGTGTTCTTGGCTTAGAATCGTTTCCGTCTGGCTCGGGTCCATTCGATCCATAATAAGACGCTGGATGAGCAGCCGTGTACCAACCGGCCACCGTCCCATCAACGGAGTAACTTCCTCCTGATTGTTGTTCGTAATATTGCCTCATCGAGATCAGATTCTCACCTGAAGGGCCCACATACCCTTCTGCTCCAAAAATCATATCCTCATAATGGGAAATTGGGTAATCATCGTAGTACATATCTGTTTCTTCAGGAGAAAGCGACCCTGTCGGAAGGTCCGGAAACTCGATCGCAATGACGAGCACCCTATCCGTCCTGACTGCACCCTTCCATTGCTCTTCAAAAACAGAGGGAAGTTGAAAGCTGGAGGACATTTTTTGTGTTCCCTTCGTTTTTAAAGGAAATGGCATCCCTTTCCGCATTCTCTCTTGAACATGTTTCAGCCGTTCGTCATGCTCCCCACCGTGAACACTTTTCCCGGAATGCTTATGCGCTTGTCCATTAGCCCGCTTTTCAAGATAAGCCTTCAGTGCTTTCTCTTTACCTGAGGCACTTAATGTATTCGAAATCAATCCTCGCTCAATCAAAGCCTCAATCATACGCTCATCGTTCACAATACCAAGGTCGATCGGTCCTGGCTGATCCAGATCCGGTTGTATCCAAGACGTAGCAGCAACGGTGGTGGATGAAAAGATGGTTCCGAACAACAAACCAGCAGTAATCACGAGTCCCCTTAACGAGCTGAGCCTCTTCCCCATTCCTTGAACATCTCCTTATGTGAATAGTCGTCGTCCGCGTCAAAGAGAGTAGAGATGTAATAGTGCATTATATGACCTGGGATGAAGAATGCCCATGTCCAGTCCTGAATCGATCCGCCTATTTTTGAGTAAAGGCTCTATGATGCTGCTCGTACGTTTTTCCACTTGAGGAGGGACGTAAGTTTTCAAACGGGGAACAAATTGCTATAATAGGTAACTGTAAGTTGTTACATAGTTAAAGGAGGCCCTATTGAATGGAAAATAAAATTGTCGATGCATTCATTGAAATACCAACAGGAAGCCAAAACAAATATGAGTATGACAAAGAGCAAGGTGTATTCAAGCTTGACCGTGTTCTTTTCTCACCAATGTTCTACCCTGCAGAATATGGTTACCTTGAAAATACATTAGCGCTTGATGGGGATCCACTTGACATCCTCGTTCTTGTGACGAATCCTACATTCCCTGGATGTGTCATCGAGTCCCGTGTCATCGGTGTGTTGAACATGATTGACTCAGGTGAAGAAGATGCCAAGCTTCTAGCGGTACCTGTCGAAGATCCACGTTTCGACCATGTAAAATCTTTAGAAGATGTGTCTGAACACACATTGAAAGAAATCTCCCACTTCTTCGAGCGTTATAAAGACCTTCAAGGTAAGAAAACAGAAATCGGCGCTTGGGAAGGCCCTGAAAAAGCATCTCAACTCGTTGATGAGTGTGTTAACCGTTACAAAGAGCAATAAAAATGGAATGAGCATTCGAAAGACCCATGGAATTTATTCCATGGGTCTTATTTATTTTTGTTGACATAGATTGTGAATGATAGGACAATCAACTATTAATAAGTAAAGGATGAGGTGATGGATCTTTGTTCAATATCGTCATAAGTGACCCGATCAGTAAGACTGGACTAGAGCCTTTAGCGAACACATCAGGAATGCACCTTATCGAAAAAAACATCGCTCAAATAGAGTCCAAAAATGAAGTCGACGCTGTCATTGTGCGGAGCAGTACCCAGATTACGAGAGAATTGATTGCGGAAATGCCCCGCCTGAAAATCATCGCACGAGCTGGCGTCGGTGTAGATAACATTGATGTAGAAGCAGCTACAGAACGAGGAATTATTGTCGTCAATGCCCCGAATGGGAATACGATTTCGACGGCTGAGCATACATTCGCGATGATGCTGTCCTTGTTGAGGAACATACCACAAGCGAACCGGTCCATACGCAATATTGAATGGAAGCGTTCTGCTTTTACAGGTCATGAATTACATGGAAAAGTACTCGGAATCATCGGCTTAGGGAAAATTGGAACAGAAATTGCAAAGCGTGCCCTTGCGTTCGGTATGAAAATACTCGTGTACGATCCATACTTGACACAGGAACGTGCAAAAAAACTGCAAGTGGAATCCGTTCCTTTGGATCCATTGCTCCAACACGCAGATATCATCACCGTCCATACACCACTGAATGAGGATACGAAAGGACTCATCAATCCACGGACAATTGAGTCTATGAAAAAAGGCGTGTATCTGATTAACTGTGCACGAGGCGGTATCATTGATGAACAAGCGATGCTGAAATATATCAACAATGGTCACATTGCGGGAGCTGCTCTCGACGTATTCTCAGCTGAACCTTGTTTGGACGAAGCACTTCTTTTACACGAAAAAGTGATCGCCACTCCGCATATCGCTGCATCTACTACTGAAGCCCAATACCATGTGGCAAGGCAAGTAAGCGAGGATGTCCGTAATGTGCTGCTTGGTGAACCAGCATATAACGCCCTTAACTATCCGACGATTTCAAAAGATGTACACGAATTCATTTATCCTTATATCGATCTTGCTTATCGACTCGGCTCTTTCTTATCTGAATGTATCAAAACAGCAGTCAACGAAATCCAGTTGAGTTATTCCGGTGACCTATCTGATCATGAAACATTACCGATCACGAGAAGTCTTCTTTCCGGTTTCTTGAATCCGCGCGTGGATCAACCCGTCAACATCATCAATGCAAGTGTCATAGCTAAACAGAGGGGGATTTCTTACGGAGAAACGAAGGCGTCCCAATCGTTCGGTTATTCGAATTTAATCGACGTCAATGTAATCGGTGAAGATCATAGCGTCTCTATCCAGGGGACATTGTTGCCAGGTTTAGGCGGAAGGGTCGTCAATCTGAACGGATTCGACATTGATTTCTCACCGAAAGGCCATCTCGTTTTTATTACGCATAATGATCAACCCGGTGTCATCGGAAAAGTCGGTCGGGTTCTGGGGAAATACGAAATGAATATAGCAACGATGCAGGTTGGGCGAAAAGAAATCGGAGGAGGAGCTGCAATGGTCCTGACGTTTGATGAGCCATTGACCCACCCGATGCTTGAAGAATTGCAGCAAACGAATAACATTTCATCTGTAACTGCGATGTCTATGGAATAGACCATTTTGAAGCCCACTTTCAAGTTTTAAAATGTTAAAATGTACTACTGACGGGGTGAAAACACCAATTCGCGGAATATACCTATCCAGAGAAGCGCTCTGGTAGGGTGTAAACACCAAATTCCGAAATACACCTATCCAGAGAGGCGCTCTGGTAGGGTGTAAACACCAAATCCCGGAATACACCTATCCAAAGAAGCGCTCTGACAGGGTGTAAACACCAAATTCGCGGAATACACCTATCCCGACTATAAAAATAGGCTTAGAGGAAACATTTCCTCTAAGCCTCTTGATATTTCCCTTCATCCGAGCTCCACTTCGCGTCGTTCGCCTTTTTCAAATGTCATCAATTTTGTGTAACCGACGGAACGAGCGAACTCCACCGCTTTGTCATAAGCGAATCCTACATGTTCCGGAAAATGAGCGTCAGAAGATAAGACGATTGGAATCCCCTTTTTGTAGCACATCTTCAGCAATTCCTCGTGCGGATATATTTCTTTCACCGGTTTCCGTAATCCAGCCGTACTAATCTCAATACATGTTTTCGACTCCGAAAGAGCATCCGTTGCGCGCTCGTATTGCTCCAAGAGAAACTCCTTTTCTTCTGGCACGTAGTTGAAAATCTTGACCAAATCGAAATGCCCTAGAATATCGAAAAGATTAGATTGAGCCAACGTGACGACCTGATCGAAATATTTACGGTACGTATCGTGCAGATCTCTTTTATCCCATTCGGTCTTAAATTCTGAGAGATCAATCCCGAAATCTTCGACCCAGTGGATGGATCCGATGACATAATCAAAATCGTAAGATCGGATAAAAGAAGCCATCTCATCGTGCTTCCCAGGTGTGTAATCCATCTCAATCGACATTTTCACATCGATATTTTTCTTCCAAGCTTCTTCAAACAATGCAACATAATCATCCATGTCGTAAAAGCGGCGTTCATCCACCCAGGGATTCGATAGAATATTGGCTGTTTGGTAAAAGTGATACGCGTGTTCAGAGATCCCGAAATGTTCGATCCCTTTTTTTGCTGCCTTATCGGTGAATTTCTTCAAATACTCCAGTGTCAATGACCCATTTTCCAAATGATTATGGTAATCCGTCAGCACGATGATCATCCTCCCGACTGTAATCACCATCATTATACGTGTTTACGACTTCTCTTTAAATACAATGAGTGAATTTCCGACCACAATTAAATCAGTTTCAAGGTCATTCCACATCATCAAGTCCTCCACGGAAACTCCGTGTCTCTTAGAAAGTGCCCATAATGTATCTCCACTTTGGATCGTGATGAATTTTTCTCCTGGCACCTTCGATTGACTGACCTCCAGTGCATGGAACCGATGGTTATCTTCGTCTAACAATACCAATGGATCAACCGCATTGCTTTTTTCCATATTCCATTCATCTGTATGTACTTCGAAATGAAGGTGATTTCCATCCGATCTCCCCGTGTTTCCGACCTTCCCGATGACCTGTCCACGTTCAACGACTTCCCCTACTTCAACAAGTCGTTCACTTAAATGGGCATAGACCGTTTCCACATCTCCCGGATGTTTGATGAAGATCACATGACCATACGTAGTGGAATAATACGATTTATGAACCTTCCCTTGATCGACCGTGTAAATTTCCGTTCCACGTTCGGCAGCAATATCAATACCGAAATGTGCACCTTCCCGGGAGCCGTAATGATCCGTGATGATGCCTTGGACGGGCCATTCCCAATTAAACTCTGCCCTGTTCAAGTTAGTTTCTTCTGCTGAAGCTATATAGGGTTTCACCAATTCTGGCAAACTAAAGAAAATAAACAATAGGCACATGAGGAATCCTTTTTTCCACATAAAAAAACCTCCCACGATTGGTTGAGCAGATGGACCAATTTTGCACATGCTCATATCGTATGGAGGTTGTCCAAATTTTATAACAAAAGTTGTTGAATGTCACCTTACTGTAAAAATACCGTTAGCGCTTCGATGTTTCTTATGGAACAAGATTAATCGTCACGATCTACTCGCGTTCTCACTATTTCGAGGAATGTGGAAGGAGAATGTCGTACCTTCGTTCATTTTACTATGAACAGAAATTTTACCACCGTGCGAATCGACGATGTTTTTCGCGATCGCAAGCCCGAGGCCAGTCCCGGACCTTCCTCTTGTCCGTGCTTTATCAGCCTTATAGAAACGTTCAAATACGAATGGCAGATCTTCTTTCGGTATCCCTGTACCTGTATCTTTTACCTCTACGAGAATGCCACCCTCTTGATCTTTTACAATGACCGTAACAAGACCACCTTTATCGGTGTGCCGGATTGCATTGTCAACAAGGTTCGTCATCACCTGTTCCAGGCGGTCGGGGTCAGCATTTACGTAGACCGGGTGATCGGGAGTTGTTATTTGCAGCTCGATTTCCCTTTCTCTAGAAAGACCCTGGAACTTACGAACGACACGATTGAAAAATTCATCCACATCAATTTCCATCTTCTCTAATGAGACATAACCCGCTTCCATTCTAGCTAGATCGAGGAGCTCGTTGACCAGGCGGCCCATTCTAAGTGATTCATCGTAGATGATTTGAGCTATTTCTTTCTTTTCGGCTTCTGTAGCCGCGATATCGTCGATAATGGCTTCACTATATCCTTGTAGCATTGAAATCGGCGTCCGGAGCTCGTGTGATACATTCGCTATGAAATCTTTCCGCAGCTTATCGTGTTGCCGTTCTTCTGTCATATCACGGAATACAGCAACAGCACCACGGACATTTGCCTGGTTGTAGAGCGGTGTCATGACAACCACCCAGCTACGCCCTTGCAATTCGATTTCTGTCATTTGCTCACGTTCGAGATTGACGACTCGACGGAACAGATCATTGATTTGTTCAGGGACTTCTTCCCCTTCTCGTGCTTCCATCCCCCGTTCGTAATACCAGGCCTGGATGAAGCGTTCAGAAGGTGGATTCGTCACAAGGATTTTCCCTCGACGATCAAACGTGATAACACCATCTGCCATACTGCTCAAAATGCTTGAAAGCTGTTCTTTTTCCTGGCTGAGTGCATTAATGTTGTTCTTCAGCTTACGTCCCATACGGTTAAATGAAAGCGCAAGTTCACCTATTTCATCATGGGTGAGGATTGGAACCTTCGTATCGAACTTCCCTTGTGCCACTTCAAGTGCCGCCTCTCTCATACGACGGAGAGGTGCTGTAATTCTAGTAGATAAGAAAAAGGCGAAAATGGTAGTCAGGATGATGGCAATCCCTGCTGAAAGAAAGATGATTTGCTTCGCTTTCTTATTCGTTTCTTGAATCAGATCTAAAGACTGATAGATGTATACAGCTCCGCGCTCATTAGGGGTTAACTGGACAGGTTTCCCGACAATCAGGATTTCGTTCGATTCCGTGCCATTATTTTTTGCAGATGGAAAATCACCTTGTACGGTCACTTCTTTTCCTTTTTTCAGAACTTGCGACAACTGATTATCCTCACGGAACATCGAATAGGGTAAAAGCGATAGTTCCACTTGATTGGAAGCATGGGAGAACTGTGTGTTCTCACCTAAAATGACAATATTGCTCGAATGCGCATCTACAAGGGCATTGATCGTCTCTTCAGAGTCTTCAAAACGGCGTTCGTCTTCAATCACCTGTACAAGGGAGCCGGCAAGTTGAGAAAGCTGCACTTTCGCATTGTCGACGATCAAGTTCTCGAAAAACTGCAGCAATAAGACAGTCAAGATGAATAATACAACGGAAACGAGTAATAGAATCGTCCCCCAAAGCTTGCCTACGACACTCCGCCAGATCATTCTTGTTCTTCGACCTCGAACTTATATCCGACGCCCCATACTGTCGAAATCATGGATGCTGCATCTGCAGAGACTCGGTTCAATTTCTCTCTGAGTCGTTTCACATGCGTATCCACTGTACGAAGATCTCCGAAAAACTCATAATTCCAGACGTCTTTCAACAACTGTTCACGAGAGTACACTTTGTCAGGCGTCTTGGCTAGGTAAAGTAACAATTCATATTCTTTCGGAGTCAGATTGATTTCTTTATTATCCGCCATCACGCGATGAGCGTCATTATCAATCGTCAAATGTGGAAAAACGAGTACGTCTTTACTGGCTGTATCTGTATGTAAAAATTTCGTAGAAGTTGATCTTCTTAACAGCGCTTTCACCCGTAGGACGACTTCTCTCGGGCTGAACGGCTTGACGACATAATCGTCTGCACCAGCTTCAAAACCATGCACGCGGTTGGATTCTTCTCCTTTTGCCGTCAGCATGATGATCGGAGTCGCTTTTTCTTTTCTAAGTTTCTCACAAACTTCAATTCCGTCCATTTCAGGCAACATCAAATCAAGCAGGATGATATCAAATTCTGACTCAAGGCCGATTTGCAGTGCCGTCTCTCCGTCTTCAGCTTCAACGACTTCGAAATCTTCACGCTCTAAGTACATTTTCAGCAGTTTACGGATTCGTTCTTCATCATCAACCACTAATACTCTTTGTAAATTTTCCATTATATACAAACCCTCCTACATCATACATACCATTTATTCTTCCCAAATGGAAAGAAAACCTCCACGAAACGTGAAGGTCATTTCCTAAGCATACGAGTGTAATCCTGCGATGACAAGGTTGACTGCAATCAAGTTGAACATAATGATGACAAACCCGAGCACGCATAACCAGGCCGATCGTTCGCCATGCCAATCTCTTGTCAGTCGTAAGTGTAGATAAGCAGCATAAAATAGGAATGTAATGAGTGCCCAGACCTCTTTAGGATCCCATCCCCAGAAGCGGGTCCATGCTTCTTGTGCCCAGATCATCGCGAATACAAGCGCGCCGAGTGTAAACACAGGAAACCCGATAGCAACTGAGCGATAGCTGATTTCATCTACAAGCTCTGTATTAATATTTTTCAACAACGGCTGTAAGGCTGCTCCTAATCGTTTACGCAGCAACAATCGAAGTAGACCATAAAGCATACCACCTGAAAGAAGTGACCAGATGAATGTGTTCAGTTTTTTCGGAGCGTCTATGCCTTCCATCCAGGATGGGGCTTCAAATAGCGGTCCGAATTTATCTTCTGTCAACAATTCCCCTTCATGAGGTCCTGCAATCGCAGGTAATTCATAGACAAGCTCTGCTTCCGTTTCATTTTCATTGATCCAGTTGAAGGTCGCCTGATAGTCTGTCAATCCGAAGTACAAGGAGACAAGGATGAAACCGAGTGTACTGAGTAATGTATACAGTACGAATTCCAACCATCCTGTTTTCTTCGAACCTTTCGATTGATTAATGGTTGCAATCAAATAAATCAGTCCAGCGACAAAACTGATCGCCAGAATCCCTTCCCCAAGTGCAGCTGTCGTAACGTGGATCTTTAACCAGTTACTTTGCAGCGCTGGAATGAGCGGTTCGATTTCTCGCGGAAACATACTAGCATAGGCAATGACGAGTAGTGCGACCGGCATTGCAAAAACACCTAATACGTTCAAACGATAAATCGCATAAATCACGATGAAGCCCAATACCATCATCATGCCGAAAAACGTTGTGAATTCGAAGAGATTACTGACTGGAGCATGTCCAGACGCAATCCAGCGAGTGATGAAATAGCCGAGTTGGGAGATGAAACCTATGATAGAAAGGATGTATCCCCAACGTCCCCATTTGTTCATCGTCGTTGCCTCGTCTGACTTCTTGACCGTCAATGCTACGGCAAAGACAGCTGTTGCGATAAAATAGATGATAAATGCCGCATATAATAGACTACTACTTAATTCTGCCAATGTGTTTCCTCCTTTCTATCTTTCTTTTTTCTTTTCTTGTTGATCAATAGCTGGATTCAATTGCAGTTTGGAAGTAACATCATCCACTTCGCGCTTGATTCCGTGCCAGTTTTTGTTTGTGTGTGCTGCGACCCAAACCTCTTCCTCGTTCAATTTCAACCAGATCCGTCGATGATTCCAGTACAATCCTTGTACGACTCCAATCATGAAGATGATTCCACCGACAAAGATGATCGGCAGCGTGTAATCACGGTTGACCGTAAGTCCAGTAATGAACTCCGTATCTACGCCGTTAAACGCAATCTTGTACTGGTTCTCTCCTGAAGGATCAAGGTTTTGCCTGATTCCGATAAACGCAATCTCTCCGTCCGGAGTCTCAGGCGTAATCATATTGAAAATGAACGCAGGATTGTTCGGTACATTCGTCCGCGTTGCCGGTTGATTACGTTCTTTATCAAAGTAGAAATCAGGATAATAGTTTCTGAGTATGACTTTGTTTCCATCGCCTAAGTCGTACTCATTTTTCGGATTCTGTAAATCTACAGTGAATTCTCCAATCGCATCTTCTGTTTCCTTGTTTTGCAGTTGGAAACTCATCTCACTCATTTCTTGTCTGTAATCCACTTGATAAACCGAGAAACCATCAAATTGCAGCGGGCGGTTGACCTGAATCGGATATTCTTTTACCTCTGTCAGCTCTGGCTTTGCACCCGGAAGCTTTTTATCCGCTTTATACAAGACAACGTCACTTTGATAGTTTTTAACGACCGTTCCACCGACCCGGTTGAGCGCATCTGAATAGCGTTCTTCTTTCGGATCATAGGTCTCGAGGACGAACTGCTCATGCTTCAAGTAGTACTCACGATCCGTTCCTTTCACCGCTTTCGTTTCTCCTTCACGGACCCACATATCTTCGTCGATATACATCCCAGGTACGATCCGCAGCATAGCTCCAAGCAAGAATATGATGAGACCGACATGGTTCACATAAGGACCCCATCTGGAAAATCTTCCTTTTTCAGCGAGGATATTGTTCCCTTCACGACGGACTTTATAACGCTTTTCTTTCAGCCGGAAAATGGCTTCTTCTATGAATTGCTCTTCGTCTTCTGGACGCTTCGTTGTTCCGAACATCCGTTGTCGTTTCAGGAAATTCTCATGCTTTGTTACTCGTTGATTTTTCAAAGACCGATAGAGTGGAATACCCCTATCGATACTAGCGACTGTAATTGAGACCCCGATCAATCCAAGCAGTAGTACAAACCACCACGAACTATATAAGTTATGGAAACCTAAGAGATAATAAATCTCTCCTAGTACCCCGTATTCATTTTCGTAATGAGCGGCAGGGTTCACGTTTTGTGGAATGTACATTTGTTGAGGGAAGATCGTACCGATTGCAGAAGCAATCAACGTGATGACGATCAGCCATACCCCAACTTTGACACTTGAAAAGAAGTTCCACGTTTTATCAACGAAATTAGTATTGTAAGTTTGAGAACGTCTCGCCGTTCCTTCATACCTCATGTTCAATAGTTGATGATCTGCTTCTTCCTGGATCGGTTTTCCACATGATTCGCAAAGAATCGTACCGTAGGGATTCAGATGGCCGCATTCGCACTTAATCTTGTCCATATGAACACCCCATTATGGCTTAATTTGTTCCATGTAATCACGGACACGTGTATCGTTCAATTCACCGGTAATCTTATCAAGGACTTCCCCTTCAGGGCTGATGAGATAGGTGGCTGGCAGATTACCGACACCATATGTATCAACCACTTCCCTTTGTTGGTCCAACACGATCGGGAATGTCAGGTTCTTCTCTTCGGCGAATTTTTTGACGGTTAATTCTGTTTCTGCGATATCCACCGCCAGAACGACAACACCTTGATCTTTATATTTTTCGTATTGACGTTGAATTGCCGGCATTTCTTTTTCACATGGTGGGCAATATGTACCCCAGAAGTTCAAGAAAACGCCTTTGCCTTTGAAATCTTCCAGTTCAACTTCATTTCCATCTAGGTCTTTAAGGACAAAATTCGGAGCCATATCACCTGCAGCAACGGGCTCTTCTTTGTCACTGAAAACTGTCTGAAAAAGTGTGTATCCAAGGGCTAGGGCAATTACAGCCAATATGACAGTACGCATGATGAATCGCTGCTGTTTTTTCATAATGGCAATCGCTCCAATCTAATCTTCTACCCTTCCTACTATAACGTTATTTTGTCCAGTATTCATGGGTTTTTTTTGACTTTTATGTGACAGCAAGGTTGCGCAGCTGCTTGATTTCATGAGGGGTGAGCGTTCGTGATTCGCCTGGGTTCAATCCATGCAAGTCGAGGAAAGCATACCCTTCCCTCTTCAGCTTTTGCACTGGATATCCGAGTGCTTCGAACATCCTTCTCACCTGGCGGTTGCGGCCTTCATGAATGATCAGCTCAATAATCGCCGTTTGCTTCTTTTTATCCAGACTTTTCAGCTTCGCTTTGGCGGGTGCCGTTTTGCCGTCTTCAAGTTGGATGCCTTTCTCGAGCGTGCGTAGTTCGAGTTTGCTCGGTATCCCTTTCACTTTTGCTATGTAGCGCTTATCGACGTTGTACTTCGGGTGCATAAGGATATTGGCAAAATCTCCGTCATTCGTGAGTAGAAGCAACCCTGATGTATCATAATCCAATCGTCCAATCGGAAAAATTCTTTGCTCCACTTCCGGGAAGTAGTCGGTTACGACCTTACGTCCTTTCTCGTCTTTTACACTCGAGATGACTCCTGAAGGTTTATACATCAAGAAGTATATGGGTTCCTCTTTATCGATCGGTACTCCGTTCACTTCGATTTCGTCTGATGGGGATACTTTCGTACCTAATTCCCTAATGACTTGTCCATTCACTTTCACTTGTCCTTCTTCAATAAGCTTCTCCGCTTTACGGCGGGAAGTCACTCCAGCTTGTGCTATTACTTTTTGTAATCGTTCCATACTTTCACCTCATTCTCAATCATACTCCTCGGTGTTTGAATTCTCAAGTATACGTAATTTTTTAGGTTGGTGACTGCGTATTCATTACCTTCGGAGGAGGATTTGGGTTTAAATGGAGACGAATAGAGCCTATTCATTACCATTAGTGCCGATTTCGCTCTTGATTGGGATAAATAAGGTGTCTACCCTTCCCGAAATCAGCCGTCACCTCTTTTTCGGGCACGATATACGCTCTATCCTTCCCGAAATGAGCGAACCCTTAACTTTCGGGCACGATAACTCCTCAATCCTTCCCAAACCAAAAAAGGAAGGTACCCATAACGGGCACCCTCAATATAAGGAGGAAAAATGAATGAAACCTAGCTTCCAAAAACGAGTGTAACGACAATGATGGCACTGATGATACCTACCAGGTCTGCCAGTAGGCCGACCTTCAGAGCGTCTCCCATCTTTTTGATGCCGACTGCACCAAAGTAGACGGTCAATATATAGAGAGTCGTGTCTGTACTCCCTTGCATCGTGGAAGCCAGACGACCAATAAATGAATCTGCTCCATGTGTACCGATTAAATCAGAAGTCATCGCTAATGCTCCTGTACCAGAAATCGGACGAATCAGAGCGAGTGGCACGATTTCAGATGGAACTCCGATGGCTGTCAGGAATGGCTGAATTGACGAAATTAAAAATCCCATCGCACCCGATGCTCGAAAAACGGTGATCGCTACGAGCATCCCGACAAGATAAGGAATAATCGACACAGCGATTGAAAACCCTTCCTTTCCGCCTTCGACAAACTCCTCATATGTAGCCACTTTCTTAAACGTCGCATAGATCAACACAAATCCGATCAAGCAAGGCATGAGCCAAATGGAAATCGTTGAAACTGCTTCCATTTTCAATGCCTCCTTTTCTGCATCCGGCGTCGGTGGAAATATCGATCGATCAAAACCGCAGCAACCGTCGAACAGGCTGTCGCAATCAAGGTCGTCCCAACAATGTCCGTAGGGGAGACCGATCCGTAATTCATCCGAATAGCGATGACGGTCGTCGGGATGATTGTCAAACTCGAGGTGTTGATTGCCAAAAAGGTGATCATCGACCGGCTCACTTCATCCCGGTCCTCATTCAACTTTTTCATCTGTTCCATTGCCTTGATCCCCATCGGAGTGGCTGCATTCCCTAATCCGAACAGGTTCGCCACCATGTTGGAGAGAATATACCCCATGGCGGGATGGTCTGGCGGCACGTCCGGAAACAACCTTCGTACGATCGGCTTGAACAAACCTGTCAGTTTGTCCAACAATCCAGCTTTCTTAGCGATGTTCATCAACCCTAGCCAAAAGACGAGGATGCTGATTAAGCCTAAGCTGATCGTCACAGCCTCCTGCGCACTTTTGAATAGGACTTTGTTCACTTCTTCCATCGTTCCATTGATGGCGGCATAAACAATACCGAAAACAAACATGAACACCCAGATCAGATTAACCATAAGGCACCGTTATGATGAAAAACTTCGTAACAACTTCTTTCACCGTCTTCCAAAAGGTCTCTTCTTCCATTTCCCGGTACGTACCTTTCATATATAGAGGTAGCGTCCCGATCGGTCGATCCTCCAGGAGGACCGTCACATTACCGACATGACTCGGTGGATTCTTCCACTTTCCTTTTTCAGGTGGCTTGATCAATGTAATGTCATTCCGTACAAGTTCCCGTTCTTCCTCTGATAATGGATAGGCAAACGTCCGGGCCGCTTCAACTTTGTTTTTATAAAATTTGTTCTCCAGTCCATCTATGGTGCCTTTTTCGACGATTGATACGAGATCGTATTCTTTGAACGCCCATTCATACAGGTTCATATGGTCATTCCAGTCGTCCCCGTCGTTCAAGGTGACCGCAATCAGCTCCATTTCCGCTTTTGCTGCAGTCGATACGAGCGTTCTTTTGGCAAGGGAGGTGAAGCCGGTCTTCCCACCCGTTGTATATTTGTACATTCGGAGTAATTTGTTCTTGTTCTTCCAAATGCGATCCCACTTCTCACCTTCTTGCGGTGCACGGTGCGTTTCCGTTCCGGCGACCTTCCGATATTCGGTATTGTTCATCGCATAACGGGTCAACAGCGCCATATCATATGCAGTGGAATAGTGATGCTCACTGTCGTCCAAGCCATGAGGATTGGAGAAATACGAATTTTCCATCCCCAGTTCCATCGCTTTTTCATTCATCATAAAAGCAAAGCCTTCAACGCTGCCGCCGACATGCTCGGCAATCGCCACAGCTGCATCATTTCCAGAACGGAGCATCAAGCCATAAACGAGATCCTCCAGAAGAATCTTTTCGCCTTTTTTTAAATAGATGGAAGACCCCTCGGCATACGTCGCCCGTTCACTCACTTTCACTTTTTCGTCCATTTTACCGGATTCGATGGCAAGGATTGCGGTCATGATTTTCGTGATGCTTGCGATGCGCATCTTCTCATGTTCTTTTTTTCCGAATAACACTCTGCCAGATTCTTGTTCCATGAGAATCGCTGCACGAGCCTTCACCCCTGGGCCTGCTGCTTCAACTGTGTGTTGGATCGGTATCAATATCAATAATAAAAGGGCTAACCCGATTCGGATTCCTGTTTTAATTGCTGCAGCAAACATAACATCCCGTCCCTTAGCACGTTTTGTACAAGTTTATGCTGAAAAGGACGGGATATGAAAAAAATATAGTATACATAATGCATTTATGGTCCCCTACTACCATCAAGAACGCTCAGGTTCGTTCGGGATGAAACGAGGTGTAGACTTGAATGTCGCTTCATAATTACACAATTCTTTTAATGCTCCTTCTTCAGCAGGTATTCTGACGAATCGAATCAACCAGGCATTCAGTATGGTAAAAAGAATTGCCGTAAAAAATGCGTTGAAGAGTAGCGGGATAACAATCAGTTCGAGTGCCACAATGACGTAGTTTGGATGCCTCATGAAGCGGAACGGTCCCCTTTTGACGACATCAGATCCTGGTAATATGATAATTTTCGTATTCCAAAAGTGACCTAAAGAACGGATTGTCCAGATTCTTAAGGCTTGTAGAACGACAAATAGCACGAACAGGATTCCGAACAATGGCGAGAGTGAATAACCTTTCAAGGAAGACTCGAGCAATAAGGAAATGAGGAATGCTGTATGAAGGAGCACGATGTATTTATAATGTTCTGGTGCGTATTCCTGCGCACCTTTTTCCTTCTGGATGCGTTCGTTCCGTCTGGCGATGAATAGCTCGACGAATCGTTGGACGACAAGGAACGTAAAAAGAAACGCAAAAATCATTCTTCCCCCTCCTTCTACTCGGTCCATTCCAATAAGACGATTTCCGAACTAAAGCCGGGACCCAAAGCCATCAACAACCCGAGTTCTCCTGCATCAATCTTTTTGTCAAAGAAACGGTTCAGCACATAAAGCACCGTGACAGAGGACATGTTGCCATAATGCTTCAACACTTCCAAAGCATCCACAATCATTTCTTTAGGCAAGGAAAGCGCACTGCGATAGGCATTGAGCACCTTGATCCCACCTGGATGAGCCACAAGATGCCGGATCTGATTCATTTCGAGCTTTTGATCAATCAAAAATTGATGGATCATCGGATACATCCAGTTATCTACGATCGTAGGGATGTCTTTCGAGAAAACGACATTCAATCCGTTGTCCTTCACATCCCATCCCATGACATCTTCAGAATGTGGTTTAAGAGTCGACTGGGTTGCAATTGTCTTAACATAAGTACGCCCATCTTGCTCGAATTCGTTCACTTTCACCTCTTCTCCGACGACAAGAGCTGCGGCAACACCATCTGCGAACAAAGACGTACCGATCAAGTTACTCTTTGAAAAATCATCGTTTTGAAAAGTCAGGCTGCAAAGCTCGACACAAACGAGCAAAACCTTAGCCTCTGGGTATGCAAGGCAGTAGTCATGTGCACGGGATACTCCTGATGCGCCGCCCGCACAGCCTAGACCCCAGATCGGAACCCGTTTCGTATGCGGTGAAAAGGGCAACACATTCATGATCCTTGCTTCCATGCTAGGAGTGGAAAATCCGGTAGACGAAACAAAGAAAATCGCTTCAATTTCATGATAAGGGGTATCGTACATCCTCAAACAACGTTCAATCGCCTTAACACTATATTCCAATGCTTTCTCGATATACAGATCATTTTTTTCCTGTAAGGAATGAGCATGTTTGTACCAGCTGACATCCTGCACGAAGTTCCTGGTTTGAATTTGCCCATTTTCGAACACCTTCAACAGACGTTCGATGTTCGGGAAGTGATCTTCGAACATCTCTTTTGCGAATACGACCGTTTTTTCTTGGTCGACCTGATGTTCTGCATCGCATGTTCCAACCGATAGTATGTATGGCATGAGCTACCCTACCCTCAAATATGGTTGGTTACAGTTTGTACTAATTTGGGTGAATTATGTAAAAACGGGCATCCGTCCAGACCGCCTACTAGACGAATGCATATAGTATGGGTGAATGACTCAGGAGGTAGAGGGGGATTTTTTCATGTCAGACGGACTTGGGAATGGATTCATTTTAGTCGTCGTACTATTCGTCCTTTTGGTGATCATCGGGATCGTAGTCTATACAGGAACGGTCGGTTAATAAAATAATATTGTCCATCATGTCCATTAAAAAAGGGATTGTTCTGATCCGTGCGGCTTTGAACATTGCAAACCTGCACGAATTGATCAATCCCTTTCGTTTTTTTATGCTTGAGTGTATTCAAGATTCAGTTGACCATCTGACTCTAGTTGGGTGATCCACCCTTTGACTGTTTCGGCATCCAATCCTTCAAATAAAGCGGCAAATGCTTCTTCTTCATTGATGTATACCCGATGGCGATGTTGAAATTCAGGATTTTTATGTAAAGCGATGAGCGCGATTACGTCCCGCATGTGAAAGGATTTATCGTCCACCTTAAATATCGGGTCTGATTCAAACGGACTCCATTCCGACATCTTCTCGTCAAAGAAACGTACATATAAGACTGCCAGCGTTTTGCTTTTACCATTCTCGTCGGAAAAAGTGACCTCGGAACGCGTGAAGAATTCCTCAGGTGAATTGGACTTCGACTTTTCCAGTTCTTCACCAGAAATGGAATGTATCATCATTTTCCTTCCTCCTTATCATCCGTATGGATCGCATCTTGGAAATTTTCAAAGAAAAGATCCGCTTCCGCCTCAATCGATTCTTCCCCTAATTGCTCCGGTAAGTTTGGCAGATCTTCGAGAGCTCGCAATCCGAAGTATTCGAGAAAGTCCCGTGTCGTGCCATACAAGATTGCCCTACCTGTCCCTTCTGCCCTGCCAACTTCCTTCACCAATTGTTTTGAGGATAAGGTCTGGAGGGGCTTTTCAGTCTTCACACCACGGATATCTTCAATTTCAGCTCTTGTAATCGGTTGTTTGTATGCGATGATGGCCAGCGTCTCAAGGGCAGCTTGAGACAGAGAGCTTGTTGTCGGTGACTCTACGAATCTCTCATAATATGAAATGTGTTTCGCTTTGGTTGTAAATTGATATCCTCCAGCGATTTCAACGATTTCGATACCGCGAGCCTCAGTTTGATACTCTTCTTTCATCTCTTGTATCAAAGCTTCCGCTTCATCTACTTCAATTTGTAGAATATCGGCAGCTTGTTTGCTTTCCAGCCCTTCGTCCCCGACGACAAAAAGTAGGCCTTCAATGATTGCTTTCTGTTCTATTTTCGTCGTCAATGGCTATTCTCCTCCTGCACCAGATGAATCATAATATCCTGGAAGTTCTTTTCCTGTTCACACCGAATTTGTCGTGTTTTCATCAGTTCCAATACGGCTAAAAAAGTAACAACCATATGATCGCGGCTCGGATAAGGAAACAGACTTTTGAAAGTCCTTACCCCTTTCTTTCCTTTCAGTTCTGTCACAATTTCATTCATTCGTGTGTCAATTGGAATGTCCTGGCGATCGATCTTCGTCTGTGGTTGTTTCTTTGTTTTCTTTTTATCAAAAATGGATTGGAATGCATCCACGAGGTCATAGATCGTCATATTGGATACTGGATTGACCGGTTCAGCGTTCGCCTCGATATGGTCGAGGTTGGAAGGGGGTTTTGAGTAGGTTAGACTCCTTTGCCCTTCATGTTCCCGTAAGTAAGTCGATGCTTCCTTGAACTTCCGATATTCTATCAATCGACGGACAAGTTCATCACGGGGATCTTCTTCCATATCCATTTCTATTTGCTGATCATAATCTTCTTCCTCATGCTTCGGTAGAAGCGTTTTGCTTTTGATGGCGACCAGTGTAGCCGCCATCACGAGATATTCACTCGCCACATCCAATTGCAATTCTTGCATCGTATGTATGTATTCTAAGTACTGTTCCGTAATTTGAGAGACTGGAATATCATATATATCAATTTCATAACGGTTGATCAGATGAAGTAACAGATCAAGAGGTCCTTCAAATGCATCCAGTCTTACATTGTATTGCGTCATCTATTTTTCACCATTTCCAAAGGTTGATTCCTCAGCATTTCTCGTTCATCGACCGCTAACTCTTTCAACCTGAATTTTGCATCAAAATATGTCGATATTATAGCATACCACTTGATGCTTCACAATTTGCTTCTTTTCAACTGCCAAGCCGATTATGGTAAAATGAAATTTACCACTAGAGTGGAGGTTTTATACGATGTATCCGAAATCATACATTGAGTATCTCGTTCATTTTCATGGATTGAGAGATTACTTCGAATGTCATGAAATATTAGAAGAATATTGGAAGTCCATTCCAAAAGAACAACCGAAGCATCATTGGGTCGGATTGATCCAAATCGCTGTTGGGCTTTACCACCAGCGGCGCGGTAATTTCCCAGGTGCATACCGAATGATAAAGAGTGCTCTTAACATCGTCCTTCAAAACGAAAAAGCGATCACCGCCCTTGGCCTGGACACCCTTCAGTTACAGCAACAACTTCAATCCAAATTGGATGAAATTAAGAATAAAAAGCCATACACAAGCTTCAATCTCCCCATCACGGATCAACAATTGCTTCAAAAATGCGAGCAGGAATGCTTGGCCGTTGGCTGTAATTTCGGTATTCCGAGTGACCTCGACAATGAGTTTCTCGTCCATAAACACACTCTCCGTGACAGACAGCCTGTCATTGAAGAACGGTTAGAACAACAAGCGATTAGAAAAAAGAAACGGGAAGGTTGAACCTTTCCGTTTCTCATTGATCCTGCTCCAGTTTGACTGGATTCTCTTCACAGCGTTCAAAGAAAGAATGAGTTTCTTCATTCGCTGTCAATTTATATTCATCTTTTAACACCTTTTTAAGGGCGTCGACCATTTTCTTACCGATTCCTTGATGACGATGGGATGGATTGACGCTGACATGTTGCAATTCAGCTATTCCATCTTCCATTTTCAATCCTATGATTCCGATGATATCTTCATCTTCTTTCCATAGGAACAACTGATAATCAGGTTCTGTGTCGTATTGTTTCACGGTTTGCTGCAACTTCTTAAGATCTTTTTCGTTCGGCATGAACGACAATAATCCCATTGCAATTTTCTCATAATTACGCTTATAACGAATTAACATAAGTTCTCCCTCATTATCGAAATAACTTCCCAACTAGTGACAATAGTAAGAGGAATGCAACGATGATGACTACGATGAATAGTATGCGTTCTTGCTTACGATTGTTCATCCACTCAGCCTCTTATTTAAACATAATTTTCGAGTTGATTCAAAGTCACATTCATTATAGCGAATCTTCAATCAAGTTGCTAATTTTTATCTTACACCCGATATCAGTATAACATTCTATTCGAATTGTAACATACTTTGGTCAAATTCATTCTTGTTTTCGCAAACTTTGTAGCTTTTGCACTTAAATAAAGTATAATATACTTTCTTCCAAAATCCTTAAGTAATGAGCCTATTTATTGAACGTACGGCAGAGGTTGCCCATCTCGATAGCTGAAACAGCAGCTTCCCAACCTTTGTTACCTGCTTTCGTTCCAGCTCTTTCCACTGCTTGTTCGATTGAGTCTGTTGTCAACACACCGAAAATGACCGGAATACCGGAAGACATCGCAAGCCCAGATACTCCTTTGGATACCTCACTACATACATAATCAAAATGAGGTGTAGAACCTCTGATTACAGTGCCTAATGTGATGACGGCATCGTATTTATTGGATTCGACCATTTTCTTTGCGATCAATGGAATTTCAAATGCACCAGGTACCCAGGCGACGTCGACATCCGCTTCGTTGACTCCGTGGCGCTTTAGAGCATCTTCAGCTCCGGAAAGCAATTTTCCTGTAATGAATTCGTTGAAGCGGCCGACAACGATCCCTATTTTTAAATCCGTTCCTACTAAATGTCCTTCAAAAGTTGTTCCCATGTTCAATTACCTCCTGGTAGATTGTATGAATGTATTATCTATATTTTTCGAAAATCCTCCATTAAGTCTCTTGCTTAGAAGTGCAACATATGTCCCAGTTTGCTATGTTTCGTACGCAAATATTTCTCGTTTTCATCCCGATGTGGCATCTGGATCGCCACTCGATCGACCACTTCAAGCCCATACCCACTTAATCCTTTGATTTTACGAGGATTGTTCGTCAACAGCTTCATTTTGGAGATTCCGAGGTCGCGTAGAATTTGTGCACCGATTCCATAATCGCGAAGATCAGGTGCGAATCCTAGTTTCTCATTCGCTTCGACGGTATCATACCCTTCCTCTTGAAGCTTATAAGCTCTCATTTTGTTTAACAAGCCGATCCCGCGTCCTTCTTGTCTCATGTAAAGGAGGACCCCGTTTCCTTCCTCTTCGATTTGAGATAACGCTGCGTGCAATTGCGGACCGCAATCACATCGATACGACCCGAAGGCGTCCCCCGTCAAACACTCGGAATGGACACGCACGAGCGTCGGTTCATCCGGGATGATTTCTCCTTTTACGAGTGCAACGTGCTCTTTTTGATCAAGGATATTGGAATAGCCGATCGCACGGAAATCACCGAACACCGTCGGTAGGTTGATTTCAATTTCTTTTTTGACGAGTTTATCCTTCCGGTTTCGATATTGGATGAGATCTTTGATCGTAATCATTTTCAAATCATGGTCATCCGCTATTTTTCGTAACTCAGGTACTCTTGCCATCGTTCCATCTTCATTCATGATTTCACAAATGACACCAGCAGGCTCAGCCCCTGATAATCTCGCCAGGTCGACTGCTGCTTCCGTATGACCAGCTCGTCTTAACACGCCTCCCTCTTTGGCAATCAAAGGAAAGACATGCCCTGGACGTTTAAAATCAGCAGCTACTGCATTTGAATCCAAAAGATATTGAATCGTCGCTGCACGTTCTTGAGCGGAAATTCCCGTCGTAGACGTTTTGTGGTCGATACTGACGGTGAATGCCGTGCCATGAGGGTCCGTGTTTTGATGGACCATCGGGCTCAGTTCAAGCTTGTCTGCCAATTGTTCCGTAATGGGCGTACAAACAAGCCCTCTTCCGTGGGTTACCATAAAGTTAATGATTTCTGGTGTGACCCGGTCGGCCAACGCAATGAAATCCCCTTCGTTCTCGCGGTCTTCATCATCACAGACAATGACCACATTCCCTTGCATCAATTCATAAATCGCTTCTTCAATTCGATCAAACATTTCTGCCACCACCCTTATTCGTGCACGCGTTAGAAACCGTGTTCTGTTAAAAATTCTTTCGTCAATTTGCTCTGTTGTGATTGTTCTGCTCTTCGTTGAAGGATATTATCCATATATTTCGCCAACATATCACATTCTATATTAACGAGATCACCTTCTTTTTTATGACCAATAATCGATTCCTCAACCGTATGTGGAATCAAAGATAAGGTAAAGGTTGTGTCGGTTACCCCGAAAATCGTCAAGCTCGTTCCGTCAACCGCCACAGACCCTTTCATCATGAAGTAAGGATTCAATTCTCGTGGCGCTTCAATTTCATAATAAATCGCATTGTGTTTCGGTGTTTTGTTGACGATTTTCCCGACGCCGTCAATATGACCAGAGACAAAATGTCCGCCGAATCTTCCACCGGCTGCCATTGCCCGTTCCAGGTTGACCCGGTCACCTGAGCCAAGTCCTTTCAGGTTGGTTGCTTTAAGCGTTTCCGGCATGACATCGACCGTAAAGGACGATTCTTTGAATGAAGTGACGGTCAGGCAGATCCCGTTAACCGAGATACTGTCTCCTAAACGGACATCTTCAAGTACTTTTTTTGCACTGATTGTGACGACATATCCTTCGCTCGATTCTTTTACCGATTGAATGGTTCCAATTTCTTCAATAATCCCCGTAAACATTCCTCATCCCTCCTTCAGTTCGGAAACGATTTTCAAATCATTCCCCACATGTTCAACTGAAATTGTCTGAAGCTCGACTGCATCTCTCATAGTCTCAATTCCTTCTCCACTGAGGACGGTGGGATTTTTGGTGCCACCAATCAATTTCGGTGCGATGTAAGTGATCATCTGTTGGAAACACCTTGATTGGATAAAACTCGCATGTACGGTTGCCCCGCCTTCCACAAAAATCGATGTGATTCCTTCTGAACCTAACCTTTCCAGCAGAGATGAGATATCGATGGATGGTACTTCGAGCTGGATAACGCGTACAGATTCACTTTCAAGTTCAGAAATTCGATCTTTTGGAGCATTGCACCCTGTAATAATCAACTTCTCCGCCTCTTGATCATGTAAAAGCTTCGCCTTTTCAGGAATCCGCAGATTCGTATCCAGTATGACCCTGATCGGATTTTTTCCACCGAGTGGGAGTCTTGTCGTCAGCAGTGGGTCATCCTGGATGACTGTATTAACGCCCACCAGGATGGCATCATGCTCATGTCGGTGTCGATGGACATCAAACCGAGCTTCTTCTCCTGTAATCCATTTACTGTCACCTGAATTGGACGCCGTTTTTCCATCCAGGCTGGAAGCAGTTTTCAATGTGACATAAGGAAGCTTCGTTTTCATAAAGTGGTTGAAGAACGGATTGAGAGCAACAGCTTTTTCTTCGAGCAACCCGACATGTACCTCGATCCCTGCTGCTTTCAAACGTTCTACACCTCTACCTGCCACGATCGGATTCGAATCCAGTGTAGCAATATAGATTCTCTTGATACCTCTTTCTATGACGAGATCCGCACAAGGTGGCGTCTTTCCATAGTGGCTGCACGGCTCAAGCGTGACGAACATAGTAGCTCCCTCTGCTTTAGAACCAGCCATACTCAAGGCATGTACTTCTGCATGGCCTTCACCCGCTTTAAGATGGGCTCCTAGTCCGACGATTTCACCTTCCCTAACGACAACAGCACCTACCTTCGGATTCGGAGACGTTTGACCGGCTGTTTGTTTCGCCATATCTATTGCGAGTTGCATATACTGTTCTTGTACCATCTGATCTCCTCTTTCCTACTGGAGGGTGAAAAAACCCCGAAAATGCATACGCATCTTCGGGGTTTGAAAACATGAACAAATAAGCCTCTGCCTATCTGAACGAATGTTCAGAAAATAGGCGTAGGTAAACTGAGGGCATAGAGGTAGCTGTATTTTTACAGCGAACTATACCTTGTTCTTCTTATGAATCCTTCTCCCATCCAGACTATACTGTCGGCTTCGGAATTGCACCGAATCCACCGCTACAATAGACATTGCACCGGGTCACGGACTGAAAAGCAACGTTCGCTTTATCACCGCCGGTTGGGAATTTCACCCGACCCCGAAGGATATTTCAGTTGTATGTTCATGTTACTCTTTATTTACCGCATTAGCAAGAGGAATGTCCTCCTGGGACGTTCGATGTGAAAAAAGAGAAGGAATTTTTCCAAATCTTGATGATATTTCGATCTATTGGTGTAATTCACGCATTTACATTGAAATTATTTACTGAAATGAGTTTTATACCCAAATTAGGTCGATGTTTCTCGAAAAAAGGACCGTTTCAAAATGAAACGATCCTTCTCTTGATGTTTATTATTCTTCCCAGACTTTGACTTCCTTCATTACGTCGCCATTTTTAGTGCGCAATACGGCATCCATGCCTTCTGTCACTTGACCGAAAACGGTATGTACACCGTCTAAGTGAGGTTGACGTTCATGCACGATGAAGAATTGGCTTCCACCTGTGTTTTTACCAGCGTGTGCCATAGATAGTGAACCCGGCTTATGCTGATGAGGGTTTCCTTCTGTTTCACAATCGATCGTGTAACCAGGTCCGCCAGTTCCAGTTCCGGTCGGGCATCCGCCTTGAGAAACAAAACCAGGGATGACACGGTGGAACGTCAAACCGTTGTAAAAGCCTTCATTCGCTAATTTTTCAAAGTTCGCAACTGTATTCGGTGCTTCTTCAGGGAAGAAATCGATTAATACTTTTTCTCCGTTTTCAAACTCGATACTACCTTTTTTCATGATTGGTTCCTCCTCTTTGACAAGTAGTTTTATTGTATGACTTTTTAGAGGAGAAGTAAAGGTATCCGCCTTTCGCTCAACGTGCTAAACGCTTGATACAGTAGCTTTTTTCAATGGTCGGTCCAAATGAATGAGATCCTGGTACGTTTCACGTTCAACGACGAGTTGCGCGTCACCTTCTTCTACAAACACAACAGCAGGTCGAGGCAGGCGATTGTAGTTGTTCGCCATTGAATATCCATAGGCTCCTGTACAGAACATGGCAAGGATGTCTCCTTGAGATGTTTTCGGCAACTCGATGTCATGAGCGAGCATATCTCCTGATTCGCAACACTTTCCTGCGATTGAAACGACTTGGGCATTTTTCTGCATCAAACGATTGGCGATAACCGCTTCATATTTCGCCTGGTAAAGGGCAGGTCGGAGGTTATCCGTCATGCCTCCATCGACCGCCAAATAATTTCGCACGCCTGGTATTCTTTTTTCAGAACCGATCGAATAGAGTGTCGTTCCAGCTTCTCCTACGAGTGAGCGCCCTGGTTCAATCCAGATTTCTGGCATCGAAAGACCTCGAGCAGCCACCTGGCTTTCCACCTCACTGATCAGCACGCCAACCATTTTTTCAATAGAAATCGCGGAATCCTGTGAGGTATATGGAATACCAAATCCTCCACCCAAGTTGACAACGCGCGCTTCAAAGCCGAACGATTCTGACCATTGTTCCAACTGATCGAACACTTTCTGAACGGCCATCACGAATCCATCTGCCTCGAAAATTTGGGAACCGATATGACAGTGGATCCCCAGCACATCGATGTAGGGCGAATTCAATCCTTCCTGAAGAGCCTGTTCTGCCTGACGGCTAATCACGTCAAAACCGAATTTCGAATCTTCTTGTCCGGTGAGGATATATTCATGGGTATGGGCTTCAATACCGGGTGTTATTCTTAATTGAATAGGAATGACTCGACTCATCTCTTTTCCGATCGTATTCAGACAATCCAACTCGTAAAAATTATCGACGATGATGCATCCTACTTTTTCTTCCACCGCCATACGGAGCTCATCGACACCTTTATTACTCCCATGGAAGTGAATCTTTTCAGCCGGAAATCCTGCTTGAAGTGCTGTATAGAGCTCACCGCCTGAAACGACCTCGATGTCGATCTTCTCCTCCTCCATCAATTGGACCATTGCTATGCTTGAAAAAGCTTTACTCGCATATGCAACCTTGCCTTTGACCCCTTTTTCTTCAAAAGATGAGCGGAAGGCTCTCGCTTGTTTCCGAACTTTCGCTACGTCATACACGAATAAAGGTGTTCCAAATTCCTTCGCTAGATCGATCGTGTCTACACCGCCAATTTCCAAGTTCCCTGATTGATTCATATAACCTGTTCCTAAGAATGCCATTTTTCATTTCCCCTCTCTCGAATGATGAGAGAGCTGTTTTAACTGATAAAAATACAAAAAACCAGTCTATGTATAGGTACATAAACTGGTTTCGTCCGTACCCTCATCAGTCGGAATAGCTCTCCACTACATGTGTAGTGACAGTCCGTTACTTATTCAGTAACGACCCAGCGATACATGGTCGGGTCCATTGTTCGCTTCGGCAAATTGACCTTTCATCGTACGTCTTCGCACCCCTGCTCGGAACGACTACTCATTCGTTTTGCGCCTCTACCCCATTGCATTGAATGAGGCAATTATGAAATTAACAATAACTTTAGCATAAGCCACTGACAGAATCAACCTGTATTTTCTTGTTTTTTATGATTTTGTGGTCGGACGATACTTGGACGGACTTTCGATAACGGCACCGCAACACGGATGAGCACTTGCATCAATGCTTGTGGATTGAACGGAATGAAAGGCCACAAATAAGGTGTGTTCAGGTTTTGGATGTTGCACAAGAAAACGATAACGAGTGTGAACCCGACCATGAAGCCAGGCACTCCCCAAATCAACACGAGCGTAATCATGACAAGTCGTACGATTTTATTCGCTACACTCAGTTCATAACTTGGTGTTGAGAATGACCCGATCGCAGCAAGTGCGACATATAAGATGACTTCCGAGACAAACAACCCTACATCGATTGCGATTTGCCCAATCAGGACGGCGGCAATCAACCCCATAGCGGTTGATAATGCCGATGGCGTATGGATCGCGGCCATCCTCAGCACATCAATGCCAAGTTCGGCAAACAAAATCTGCAAATAAATCGGGATATTAGATTCTTTCGTAGGACCGATGAAATCTAGACCCTCCGGCAGCAGGTTTTCATTCAAAACAAACAGAAGCCACAGCGGGAGCAGAAAGACAGAAGTGAGCATGCCTCCGAAACGGATCCATCTCAAGAATGCCCCGATCATTGGGGTTTGCCTGTATTCCTCTGCGTGCTGCACATGGTGGAAAAACGTCGTCGGTGTAATGATGACGCTAGGAGATGTGTCGACGAAAATGAGCACATGCCCTTCAAGTAAGTGGGTCGCAGCAACATCGGGCCGTTCGGTGTATCTTACGAGCGGGTATGGGTTCCATCCCTGTTTGACAATAAACTCTTCTATTGTTTTGTCTGCCATCGGAATTCCGTCGATCCGGATATTGTCGAGTTCTTTTTTAATCGTTTCAATCAGTCCTGGATCGGCTACATCTTCTAGATAAGATAAACATACGTCCGTTTTCGATCGGTCACCGATTTGGACGATTTCATTACGAAGACGCTCATCCCGCAATCGTCTACGAGTCAGGGCTGTGTTCTCAACAATGTTCTCGGTATATCCATCTCGCGCTCCCCGGACAACCTTCTCAACATCTGGTTCTTGCGGAGTACGACCTGGATAACTACGGACATCGACGATGAATCCTTCATCATGACCGTCAATAAGCACGGCTATCAGCCCGGAAAGCACCCGGTCAATGACCTCATCCAAGTTTTTCGCCGTGGACACCTGCTGATGGGCGAGGTGGTTTTTGATCATGTCCTTCGCCTTAGTGCTCGTACGGAAATCATCATTCATGACGAGCAGCTCTTTTAACAGCATAATGATGTATTCGCTGTCACAGAGGCCTGTACAATAATAGATCTGGACTTCTTTGTTCAGAATGTTCATCTTCCGTACACCGACGTCGAAGCTCTTTCCTATGCCGATTTTTTCTTTCAAAAACTCTTCGTTTTCAGCGATTTTCTTTTTGATCGGTGTTTCCTTTTCCTTTTTCGGATTCATGTTGCCCACTCCTTTCTAAGATGAGTTCAATTGCTTGTCTCGTAATCGGTGCACCCCGCTCTGCGTGGTCAATGCCCGCCATTTTTCCAATATCACCGACTCCGACTATGAATGGTATATCGAGTTCATCAAGTATATATACGGTGTCTCCGTCCAAACGACCGAACTCCATATCCGGAAGACCGCTCTTATCAACGCCGTAAGCGGAAAGTTCTCCGAAGCGATCGATACTGACGTCCACCTTGGTCCATTCCGCTAGATGGGTTTTGGACGCCACCGCAATCGCTCCAAGCACTTCCACGTCCGGGTGGTTGCATACCTCGCGCATCGCACGTTCTCCAGGACCTTCTCCCCTGTATCCGCAATCATCGAACATGACGAGTACAGGATCATATGGAGTTGATAAAATCATGGAGACGAGTTCTTCGCCCGACATTTTGGAAGGATTACCCCAGGATTGGGAAATGCAGCGACCTCCGATTTCTTTCGCAACATGCTCCACGGCCTTCAAAGCGTACAAGTCTCCATCCGTAATCATGATGACTCGTTTTTTCATGTCAGATCATCCTTTTGGTTTGAAAAGCACAGCGACTATGAATCCGAACAAGATGGCGGAGGAGATACCGGCTGAGGTGAGCTGGAAGATCCCCATTGCGATTCCGATGAATCCATGGTCTTCCGATTCGGCCATCGCCCCATGTAAAAGGGAGTGACCGAAACTCGTGATAGGAACGGTTGCCCCTGCTCCTGCAAATGCAATCAACCTGTCGTATAATCCGAAGCCATCGAGACAGGCTCCGGCTACAACAAATCCTGAAGTAAGGTGGGCAGGAGTGATGTTGAAGAAATCGAGCAGCAATTGACCGATCAAGCAAATCAGACCACCGACGACAAATGCGATAAGATATTCCATTATTGATTCCCACCTCCTGAAACAGCCTCTAAGACGACACCGTGAGCAATGGTCGGAATCGATTCCTGCTGTTGAATCATGATCGGGTTCATGAGCGCACCCGTTGCAACGACGAAGATCCGCTTCAAATTACCCGCCTTCATCTCTTTCAGCAAATGTCCGTAGGTAACGACCGCTGAGCAGGCACACCCACTACCACCTGCAAAGACCGGCTGATCCGGTCGATAAACGAGCAGTCCACAGTCTTGATGGTTCGCTGTCAGATCATAATTTTGTTCTTTTAACAGTTCAATTAAAATCGGTGTACCGACAGCGGAAAGATCGCCCGTCGCAATCATGTCATAGTAATCAGGAGAACGTCCTGTATCTTTCAAGTGTGTTGCGATTGTATCTGCAGCAGCCGGCGCCATAGCTGAACCCATGTCAAATGGATCGGTAATCCCTAAGTCCATCACCCGACCGATGGTTGCACAGGTGATTTTAATCGGGGACGGGGTCGTACTGACAATCGATGCGCCCGCACCTGTAACGGTGTAGGTTGCAGAATCCGGTTTCTGACCACCGTATTCTGTCGGGTATCGGAATTGCCGTTCTGCTGTTGCGTTGTGACTACTGACTGCCGTCAACACGTTGTTTGCGAACTCCCCATCAATTAATGCAGATGCGACTGCAAGGGTCTCCATTGATGTGGAACATGCACCGAACATACCTAGAAACGGAATCTGATTTTGACGTGCCGTATAGTTGGCGATGACCGTCTGGTTGATTAGATCACCTGATAAAAATAAATCGATATCGGATGCTTGTTTAGTCCCTTTTTCCAAACAAATGTTGATTGCTTGTTCCATAAGATGACGTTCCGCGAGCTCCCAATTGGCCTGACCGCAATGGAGTTCATCAAACGATAGATCATATTGATCCCCTAAAGGACCCGCCGCTTCTTCTGGACCGACGACAGCAGCTGAGGATGTAATGTATATCGGTTTAGAAAAAGTCCAAGTTTGCTTACCAGTTAACTTCATGATTGTCAGTCCCCCTGAGACTTAAAGGAATTGTTGGATAATATATCGGAGCATTCCGATGACATAGGCGGAAACCGCTCCAAAAACGATGACAGCTCCTGCCAATTTGAATAGGTTCGTCGCGATCCCAAGAACGATCCCTTCACTTTTGTGTTCGAGAGCGGCACTTGTGACCGCATTTGCAAAGCCTGTAACCGGTACGATCGACCCTGCACCGCCAAATTGACCGATTTTATCGTACACACCAAAACCTGTGAGTAACGAAGCGACCAGGATCAGTGTGGCAACAGTCGGATTGCCGGCTGTTTTTTCGGTAAAATTAAAAAACGTAATGTAAAAGTTGGAGATTCCTTGCCCGATCAAGCAAATGAATCCTCCGACCATGAACGCTTTGAACGCATTCAAGACATATGGGGTTTTCGGCTGCAAAGGTTTAATTTTTTCTTTGTATGCCTGTTGTTCAGGTGTCAGCTTTTTCTTAGCCAAATGAAATCCACTCCTTGTTTTGGATGAGCAACACTTCTACAAATGGACAAAGAATATCCAATGAAATAACGAGCCGAACACTTTTCCAAAAAGAATAGCCATCAGAAGGATCAGCACTTGCTCCTTGAATCCCACCCGTTTCATGAGGATAGGAAGCACATTCAATACTTCCGTCAAAGCGGCGGCCAGCATGCCGATAAACGTGCCGCTTGCAAGGCCGATCGGAACGAGCAGCCACGGACTGCTTGTAATCGTCATGTCTCGAAGTCCGTACCAACTGGAAAAAAGGACCCCGAGGATGATACTTATTTCATAGCTTCTGATGCGTGCATGTGTTTTGGAAATCTGCATAAGTCTGGGAAGGATGCCGAACACGGTGAGTACTGCTACAAATCCGGCACCGACGGCCAAACCTCCACCTAATCCGATCAACATGACGCTAAGTATTTTGATTGTCATGGGTCTTCTTCTCATTCTCACTGTTTTCGTTCATAACGACGTACTGATCGAGATCCTGTTGATAGTTGAACATCTCCACATCGAGAGGACTAGGCTCCTCATTGAAGCGCTTTTTGAAAATGTGGTTGAAAAACAACACCATTCCAAGCCCGAGCCCTAGCGAATAAGGAATCTGAAGCAGAAGTGGATAATCATTCTCCCGACCTGTCACGATGTAATAGATCTTCTGATGCACTTCCTGCATACTGACATCCTCATGGAAGTTCATAATGGCAAGTGCCGCACCGATGAATAATAGAAGCCAAACGATAACGAAGTAGACACCGGTCATTTTCGGTTTCTTGTACTGGACTTCTATGATCGTTTGCGCGGTTCCGATTGTTTGGATGTCGATGCTTGGGTATTCGTCTCGTATCGCTTTAAGAACTTTCATAAGGTCGATGATGACGATGTTTTTGTCATGGATCGTAATTTTGTGGATGATGATTTGACCGATCTTTTCAATGACCAGATCGGGTCCTACGATTTGGGCAAGGTCCTTGATACGTACGGTTTGATTTGGAGAAACATGCAGCTTATGTCGCATACGTAGATACACCGCTTCAGCATCCATAGTAAGTCCCCCTTATGCCAATTCGTTTATGTGTAGTATGTTTCTTCCAAACCTGTATCATTCTGTCCGCCCAGGTTCTCCAACAATTACCTTTTAATGAGTTGAGCATGCTTAGGACCATCAAATTGCTTAGGCTCTTTTCTAGAAGAGTGTTGTTTTTGAGACGATACCTAGAAACTGTGACACTTGAGGCAAGTTTGATTTCCACTACGGACAGTCACTTTCCGCGGGCAACGCTTCAGCTTCCTCGGAAGTAAAACCGCTTCCTGCGGGATCTTCAGCTGTTGCTTTTCCCGCAGGAGTCGACTGTCCTACGCTCCAATCAAAAGGACCTAGCGAAGGAAATACACGTAGACTCCTGCGGGAAAGCGAAGACGTTGAGACCCCACAGTGAGCGTACTTTGCGAACGAGGAGGCTCAGCGCGAGCCCGTGGAAAGCGTAGTGTATTTCCGAAGCGGTAGAATATCTCGCAATTTAAACCAACAGCCAGGGTTAAGGAACAATAATGTCTGCAAAAAGATCCTTACTTTAAAACGTAAAAAACCCAGATGCGACGAGTCATTCGTCCATCTGGGTTTTCATTTCCTGCAATATTTTCTTTTCGAGGCGGGAGACTTGGACTTGTGAGATACCAAGCCTTGTAGCGACTTCAGACTGGGTTTGATCTTTGAAGTATCTGAGGTACACGATCAGCCGCTCACGTTCATTGAGCGTTTGTATGGCTTCCCTCAAAGCAATCTGATCGAACCACTTCATTTCCTCTTGGTCCGAGATTTGATCAAGCAAGGTAATCGGATCGCCATCGTTTTCATAAACCGTCTCATGGATGGAGGAAGGTGCTCTAACAGCTTCTTGGGCCATCACGACGTCTTCAGGACTGATCTCGAGTTTCGAGGCGATTTCATTGATCGTCGGGTTCCTCCCGAGATCTTTTGATAATTCGTCTTTCATTTTCCGGACTTTATTGCCGAGCTCCTTCAAGGAACGGCTGACTTTTACAGTGCCATCATCCCTTATGAACCGTTGGATCTCTCCAATGATCATCGGTACCGCATAGGTTGAGAATTTTACGTCATAACTAAGATCGAATTTATCGACAGATTTGAGCAGACCAATACTTCCGATTTGGAAAAGGTCATCCGGTTCGTACCCTCTGTTCAAAAAACGTTGTACAACTGACCAGACAAGGCGCATGTTCTTCTCGACAATCGTATCACGAGCCGTCTGATCACCATCTTGACTACGTTGAATCAACTCTTTCATTTCCTTGTCATTCAGGTACGTGGTCTTTTTATCTTGTTTGACGTCCAAATCCATAGGCTTAGCTCCCTTAATTACAAAGCGCTTTATGATTTGATAAATACTTTTTCAAGCGGATCGTGGTGCCGAAGGATTTTTCTGTTTCAATCTCAATCTGATCCATGAAGTTCTCCATGATCGTGAAGCCCATTCCTGAACGTTCCAGTTCAGGCTTAGTGGTGAATAATGGCTGACGGGCTTCGTCCAGGTTATCGATTCCGATCCCTTCATCGCGAATGACGACTTCAACACAACCGTCCTCCAAACGACATTCGATGTGCACCATGCCATTCTCTTTGTTTTCATATCCATGAATGATTGCATTCGTAACCGCTTCAGAAACGACGGTCTTGATTTCCGTCAATTCATCGACAGTCGGATCGAGCTGCGCGATGAACGCTGCTACTGTTACACGTGCAAAGGATTCATTTTCACTTTTCGCAGAGAATTCCATTTTCATTACATTTTCCATTATGCCACCCCCAGCGTGTTCAGTGCTTTTTGTTCACTGTCCTCAAGACGGATGATCTTGAACAAGCCTGACATTTCGAACAGTCTTTTTACAGAAGGGGAGATCGAACATACAACCATTTCTCCACCTTGACTTTTAATCAATTTATATCGGCCTAGGATTACACCTAATCCTGAGCTATCCATAAAAGACAAGGCTTCCAAATTCAAAACGATGTCATGAATCTGATTTTCTTGGATGGTCTGGTCGACTTCTTCTCGTAACTGTGCCGCTGTATGGTGGTCTAATTCACCGGATAATCGGATACAAAGTACACGGTCTTTCACTTCGAGTTTTACGCTGAGACTCACTTACCTCTCCTCCTTCTTCTGGGTAGTGAGTCAATTCTATACCGCTATAGTTGAATCCTTCACGATGACAAAACTAGTGTCGAATCGATAAAATAATACTTTATGGTGTTTGTGAGAACTTACCGACAGTTCGCTTGAATAGCCCCCACCAGTTAGCTGACGGGACGTTTTCAGATGCGACAAGTGGCGATTGAGTCACGGTTTTTCCGTTGTTTTTCACAACGAGTGTTCCAAGACGATCCCCTTTCTCAATCGGCATGTTGAGACTCTTTTTGATTTTGATTTCCGTTTTCAGCTTCAGTTTCTTCTCTCCTTTTTTCATCAAAATGGAGATCGGCTCTGAAGTCTGCATTTGGACGGTTTTGGAAGCACCTTTTTGCACTTCGACTTTCTCGATCATTTGATGACGATCGTAGAGCTTTTGCGTTTCGTAATTGGCGAAGGCGTAATCAAGCATTTGGGTCACTTGAGCGTTCCGTTCTTTTGTCGTAGGAGCACCCATTACGACCGCGATGACACGCATGCCGTTTTTCTTAGCAGTAGCCGTCAGACAATATTTCGCTTCAGACGTGTACCCTGTTTTGAGCCCATCGACGCCAGGATAGAATTTTACAAGCTTGTTCGTGTTCACGAGCCAGAATTTCTTCTCGGTATTTTCACGTAAGTAATCTTCGTATTGACCGGTATACTTCGTAATCTGCTCGTACTTCAATAGTTCCTTTGCCATCAGCGCCATATCCCGGGCAGTACTGTAGTGCTCCTTACCAGGAAGACCTGTCGCATTTTCGAAGTGTGTATTTTTCAGGCCCAGTTCCTTCGCCTTGTCGTTCATCAGTTTCACGAACGCATCGTTTGTTCCGGCGATATGCTCACCAAGTGCAACGGATGCATCGTTCCCTGAAGCTAACGCAATCCCTTTAAGCATCTCTTCAACCGTCATTTCTTCTCCAGCTTCCAGGAAAATTTGAGAACCTCCCATTGAAGCAGCGTATTCGCTCGTACGCACTTTGTCTTTCATGTTGATTTTGCCTTTATGAAGGGCTTCCATCACGAGAATCATCGTCATGATTTTGGTCATACTTGCTGGAGGAAGCTTCTCATCAGCATTTTTATCAAATAAAACACTGCCCGTATCCCTTTCAATCAGGATGGCAGAAGATGCATTATTCGCAAGAGAGTTCACAGTTACATGGTCTTCGTTTGCAAAAGCGGCCGGTGATACAACTGAAAAAGCGATCATAACCGCCAGAATACTAGAAAAAATACGTTTCATGGCATAATCCCTCCATTCTTATTATTCTTATATTTTCCAATTTTGGAGAGTTTATACTAGTGCGAGGACTGGGTTTTTGAAAAAGGGGAGTGGGTTTTAGAAATTTGCGCTCTCATCTTAGAAAAATCACATGAGGTTTTAGAATTTTGCACGTGGGTCTTAGAAAAACAGCGACTCGTTTTAGAACTCGGGCCTTTTTTACTACCACATTCCAATAAAAAAACTGCCCTGGAGCATTCGCTCAAGGGCAGTTTCACCTTATAGTTTACATAATTTCTTTATAGACAAGTGGTGGTGCATCCACTTTTTCAGCTGAGATTGTGTAGGATTCACGTAGTTTCTTCAATACATCGTCTACGTTTTCCTGGTTGCTGTGAATAGTTGCGAGCGCTTCGCCTTTCTTCACTTCTTCTCCAACCTTCTTGTGAAGGACGATTCCGACAGCCAAGTCGATTTCAGATTCCTTCGTCGCACGACCAGCACCTAACCACATTGCCGCAGTTCCGACTTCGTTCGCAACGATTTCAGAAACGTATCCATCCCGGTCTGCTTCAAACGCAATTTGGTACTGAGCTTGTGGCATTTTGCTTGGATCGTCGATGACCGAAGCATCTCCACCTTGTGCAGCCAAGAACGTCTTGAACGCTTCAATTGCTTTGCCATTTTCCATGACTTCAATCAACATTTCACGCGCTTCTTCTTTTGTTTCTGCTTTTCCAGCAAGCATCACCATGAATGAGCCTAGCGTGAGGCAAAGCTCTTCCAGGTCTTTCGGTCCTTTACCGCGCAATGTATCCGCTGCTTCTTTTACCTCTAACGCATTTCCAATTGCGAATCCGAGCGGCTGGCTCATATCGGAAATAACAGCCATTGTGTTACGACCGACGTTGTTTCCGATTTTCACCATCGCATTTGCAAGTTCTTCCGCTTGCTCGACTTCCGTCATGAATGCGCCTGCACCTGTTTTAACGTCAAGCACGATTGCGTCAGCACCTGCAGCGATCTTTTTACTCATGATAGAGCTTGCGATCAACGGGATCGAATTGACCGTTCCGGTTACGTCACGTAGTCCATACAACTTCTTGTCTGCAGGCGTCAAGTTACCGCTCTGACCGATGACAGCAATCTTGTTCTTGTTGACGAGGTCGACGAATTCGTCTTTCTCAAGTTCAACGTGGAAACCAGGGACAGCTTCTAACTTGTCGATCGTTCCGCCTGTATGACCGAGACCACGGCCAGACATTTTCGCGACTGGAACGTCAAGCGCAGCGACCAATGGGGCCAATACGAGCGTTGTCGTATCACCGACACCACCTGTGGAGTGCTTATCGACTTTGATGCCTTCAATCGCAGATAGGTCGATTTGATCACCAGACTCGACCATCGCCATCGTGAAGTTCGCGCGTTCTTCTTCCGTCATATCGGTAAAATAGATCGCCATTGCTAGCGCAGACATTTGATAGTCTGGGATGTCTCCATCTGTATATCCTTCAATGATGAAGTCAATCTCTTCTTTAGAGAGCTCTTGACCATTACGTTTTTTCTCGATTAAATCTACCATTCTCATGCGAAATCATTCCTTGTTTTAAACTTTTTCAATAACTGAACGTAATAATTGCTTAAATGTCGGTTTCGTGCGGTTCGCAACCTCTACAACTTGTTCGTGCGTCAACGGTTCGAGTTCCTCAGCGATTGCCATATCCGTGATACACGAAATGCCGATCGTTTTCATATCCATATGGCGGGCGACGATCACTTCAGGAACGGTGGACATTCCGACCGTATCTGCCCCAAGTGTGCGCAGCATCTTCAACTCAGCACGGGTCATATACGTCGGTCCACTTATGGAAGCATATACCCCTTTTTGCAATTTGATATCTTGCTCTTCTCCTACTTTTTCAACCAATTCAATGAGTTCAGGTGTGTACGCTGTACTCATATCAGGAAAACGTGGTCCGAGTTCTTTGTCGTTCGGTCCAATCAGCGGGTTCGCTCCTGTCAGGTTCAAGTGGTCCTCTATGATCATCAAGTCTCCAGCTTTGAAATCAGGGTTCATTCCACCACATGCATTTGTGACAATGATCTGCTCAACGCCTAACCCTTTCATGACACGGACAGGGAAAGTAACTTCCTGCATGGAATATCCTTCGTAAAAATGGAAGCGTCCCTGCATGGCGACGACAATCTTACCGCTCATTTCTCCGATGACCAATTTCCCTGCATGCCCCTCAACCGTTGAGACTGGGAAGTGCGGAATATCCGCATAATCAATGTAAGTGGCATTTTCGATTTCATCCGCAAAATCTCCTAGACCAGACCCTAAAATAAGACCGATCGTCGGTTGTTGCTCTGTGAACGATTGTATTTTACCTACTGATTCTTTTATTTGATTCATAAGGTTAGACATGAATATCCCCCTTTACTTACATGCTTTTGACAACTTGTTGGACAAGATCCATAAAGTTGGATTTTACTTTTTCCGTCGTTTCGATGACTTCATCGTGCGTTAATGGCTGATCAAGGATTCCTGCAGCCATGTTTGAAATACAAGAGATTCCGAGCACTTCCATTCCGCTGTGACGAGCGATCGTGACTTCAGGAACAGTAGACATTCCGACAGCGTCTCCACCCATGATACGAAGCATTCTGACTTCAGCTGGTGTTTCATAAGAAGGACCTGAATTCGCGATGTAGACACCTTCTTGCATTTTCACTCCAAGATCCTGGGCAACTTGCTTTGCAATCCCTTGCAAACGCTCAGAATATGCATCAGACATGTCCGGGAAACGTACACCTAGCTTATTGTCATTCGGTCCGATAAGCGGGTTGTCTCCTGTGTTGTTGATGTGGTCAGTAATCAGCATCAAGTCACCCGCATCAAAGTTTTCGTTGATTCCACCAGCTGCGTTTGTAACAAGCAGCTGCTCAACTCCGATTTCCTTCATGACACGTACAGGGAATGTCACTTTTTGCATGGAGTAACCTTCGTAATAGTGGAAGCGTCCTTTCATTGCGACGACTGTTTTACCAGAAATCGTACCCACAACGAGTTCTCCTGCATGTCCTTCAACAGTTGAAACAGGGAAATTCGGAATCTCGGAATAAGGGAAAGATACAGGGTCTTCGATTTTGTCGGCTAACACGCCAAGGCCTGATCCAAGAATCAGACCGATTGTCGGCTTTGCGTCAATTTTTCCTGTAATGTATTGTGCAGCTTGTTGTATGGATTCAATTTGTGTCATGGTTCTCCTCCTACGACAATTTTTCTAGTATGCTTTTTCCGTGCTCAGGTAATTTGATGTTGAAGTTATCCGCAATCGTTGCACCAATGTCTGCAAATGTCTTGCTTGTCGGCAACTGTTGACCGACCTCAATGCCTTTATGGTATGCAAGAAGCGGTACATATTCTCTCGTATGATCTGTACCGTGATGGACCGGGTCATTTCCATGGTCCGCAGTAATCAACAACAGATCGTCCTCTTTCATCTTATCCAATAATTCAGGTAGGCGCGCATCATACTCTTCCAGCGCTTCACCATACCCGATCGGGTCACGACGATGTCCGAACTTCGCATCAAAATCAACAAGGTTTAAGAAGCTGATGCCAGTGAAATCACGTTCAGCCGTTTTTACAATCTGATCCATTCCATCCATGTTGGATTTCGTACGGATTGCATCTGTTACCCCTTCACCATCATAAATATCCGAGATCTTACCGATTGCAATTACATCGAAGTTCTCATCTTTCAACTCGTTCATGACGGTACGACCGAACGGTTTCAACGCATAGTCATGGCGGTTGGATGTACGCTCAAACTCACCTGGTTTTCCGATAAATGGACGAGCGATGATACGTCCGACCATATACTTTTCATCCAATGTAAGTTCTCGTGCCATTTTACAAATTTCGTACTGCTCCTCAATCGGAACGATGTCCTCATGTGCTGCAATCTGAAGCACAGAATCCGCTGATGTATAAACGATCAAAGCACCTGTTTCCATGTGCTCTTCTCCAAGTTCTTCAAGAATCGCTGTACCGGATGCTGGTTTGTTTCCGATGATTTTTCGTCCACTTTTTTCTTCGAGCTCTTGGATCAGTTCATCAGGAAAACCATCCGGGAATGTTTTAAAAGGCTTTTCAATATGAAGACCCATGATCTCCCAGTGACCTGTCATCGTATCTTTCCCATTGGATGCTTCTTCCATTTTACCGAAATGAGCCAACGGTTGATCTGCCTTTTCGATTCCCTGGATTTCACGGATGTTGCTCAATCCAAGGCGGCCCATGTTTGGCATGTTCAAGCCGTTCATTTTTTCTGCGATATGTCCAAGCGTGTCCGCACCTACGTCATTGAAGTGTTCTGCATCTGGTGCTTCTCCGATTCCAACAGAGTCCATAACGATTAGGAATACTCGTTTAAATTTAGGATCCGTCATATTAAGTCTCCTCCCTATTTTCACACTATTTAATACCATTTCCAGCGAAACGGTCTATCAAACAACAGTTTGTAAAGGTCAGAAGTCTGACCTCTTATCTTACTTTAAAGTGCCCTTCATTCAGAGAGCTAAACGAAGGCACTTTTTTGAGTGTATCATCTTTTCTTTCAATTCGCACGTATTTTATATAAGGGCTTACATCCCTGTTCTACCAATGTAAAATATTGTTTGTTCAAGCTCTCGGATGATACGTGGAATAGACATCTTTCAGACGGGTTTTTGTAACATGTGTATAGATTTGTGTCGTAGATATATCTACATGCCCGAGCAATTCTTGAACGGCTCGTAAATCAGCGCCATTTTCTAGTAAATGGGTTGCAAATGAGTGCCGCAACGTATGTGGTGTCAACTCTTTCTCGATGTTTGCTTGTCGTGCAAGCTTCTTCAAAATCTTCCAGAAACCTTGACGTGTTAATCGATTGCCGTGATGGTTCAAGAATAAAGCTTCATTCGATTTTTTCTTCAGAAGCTTGCCCCGCGCTTCTGTTATGTAGGTAGTTAATGCTTGGCTTGCCATACGACCGACAGGAATGATTCGCTCTTTATTCCCTTTTCCGGTGCATTGGATGAATCCCATCGTCAAATGGGCATCAGATACGTTCAATTGAATCATTTCCGACACTCGGATTCCTGTTGCATACAACAACTCAATCATGGCACGGTCTCTTAATCCGAATGGGGTGTTCCCTTCTGGTGCTTCCATCAAGTTCTCCACTTCCGCTGATGAAAGAATCTTCGGCAGTCGTCTTTCTGTCTTAGGTGTTTCAATATGTACAGACGGATCTTGATCGGTTACCTTTTCACGAATCAGGAATTGATGGAACGAACGAATTGAAGCGATCGTTCTTGCAATTGTCGTCGTCGCCCTTCCAGAATCCTTCAGATGATATAAGTAATTCATAATGTCATTTCGAGTGATCGAGTTATAATTGGTATGATTCAATTCTTTCTGCAAGTGTGTAGTGTATTTCTTCAGATCGCGCTCGTATGATTGCAGCGTATTGGCTGCGAGACCTCTTTCAACTGTTAGGTAATGCAAATAATCCTTCACTTCGTCTAGCATGAAGCAACCGCTCCTTATTCCCCAATATCATAAAACAACTTCAAACGGTCGACCCAGTTCATTTCTTCTCTCTCATAATAGGCTTCAAATACTTTCACGGCACGGCCTTCAGGCTCGTCATACCGATGAAAGTCCTGATACTCTTCATTTAACCATAAAAGTCCGTAATAAAACAGCAATGTAAAACAAATGAATGTGAAGAACACTTTCATCGTGTTCCATATCAACTGAATCATAGACAACATAACGAAAGCCTCCCAGTTTGTCCTTTCTACAGGATATGCCTGTCTTTCGAAAGAATATACTTGTAAACTGAGATATCGTTAAGAAAGATTCACAATCTCTGTTGCTCTTGAAAGTAGTTGATTTCCGCTTCAGGTGCTCGCTTTCCGCGGGGCGTTTAGAAACAATCCTTAAAATAAGAGCCAAAAGAAAAAGCTGACCCTTTGGAATTCTTTCGTTTCAGGTCAACCCTTCGTTTCATTATGTTTCTTTGTCGTTTATTTCGTCGTTACTTCTTCTTCTTTTTCAGACTCTGCTTTGTCATGGCACCGGTGACAGATTCCATGGAACGTCAAACGGTGATCTTTCACTTTAAAATTCCAATCTCTTTCAACAATCTGCTCTACATCTCCGAGTAAATCCTCTTGAATCTCATCCACTGCACCACATTCGATACATACCAAATGATGATGGAAGTGATCCGCGCCTTCTTTTCGTAGATCATATCTGGAAACCCCATCGCCAAAATTGATTTTATCGACAATTTTTAATTCAGTAAGCAGTTCCAGTGTCCGATAAACGGTAGCAAGACCGATTTCCGGCGCTTTCTCTTTAACGAGAAGATAGACATCTTCTGCGCTCAAGTGGTCCTCTTCACGTTCTAATAGGACCCGGACCGTCGCTTCACGCTGGGGGGTTAATTTGTAGCTTTGTGAATGGAGTTGTTTTTTAATGCTTTCAATTCGGTTTTCCAAGACGAACCCTCCCACACTCTATGTATAGTCTCATTATAAGCGTGGGTGAAAATAGTGTCAAATTATAATAATTTTAATTTGGACTTTGGATTTATTATCACCTGATATTTATTATTAATTGAAAATGCCGATTGTCGTTTTGATCAAAGTTGGCGACAGGAAGGCTTCGACAAAAGACGCACAAGCGACTAGAACCATGATGAGAATGACCGTCATCGTATATCGGACGAGCAAAGGCATAAGCGGCGTTTTCATCCTATTTGAGAATTGAGCCTTGATTAACGTCAACGAAATTGCGACTGCCGCAGTGGTGACAAGCACAAATGCAGGAATCAAAATCAGGTTTTGCGGCAATACGGAAACGAAAGATAATAGAAAGCCCTGCCACCCCATTTGATTAACGAGGAATCCGACCGTAAATCCCACCACCATTCCTTTCAAAAACAACAATACGAGGATCACGGGCAGGCCGATAATGGAAAGTCCAAGAATCCAGATCAACCCCATATATTTTAAGTAGTGTAAAAAGCTCTGGGTAAACATGGCTGATGCACTGGCAACCTCTCCTTCAGATACTTGTCCGAAAAAGCGATTCAAATAATGGAATAAATCCTCTTTTTGCATCAGACTTAAGCTATTTACAATGACAGCTCCGAAAACGATTCCCATCATGAGCAAAACGACTGTGAACGTATATAAGGATGAATGTTCTTGCATGTGTTGCGAGAATGACCGCTTCATATTCAAGGTTACCCGGTGCTCCATCGTATTGCCTCCCTCTTCTTCTCTTACTTCCATCTTATGAGGGAATTCATAGAGTATGACAATCCGTTTGGAGCAAATCTATCATCTCAACTTGCCGTATTTACCTGCTCCTCCTGCCTCCACCGTTACCGAACCCGTTCTCGACTGGATGATCTTCTCTACTATACGGTTTGGAAGAATCGACTCCAACGCTTCTCTATTAGAATAATGGATGATCTCCATATCGGTACCGGATTTTACTCTCAATTTCCGTAAAGTGTTTGGCCCTAAACCAGGGATGAAATCAAGTGGAGCATGATGGACGTATGGTGGACGATCTAGTTGAAGGGATGTATCAGCCAATTCTGCCACACGATTCGATACACCTTTGACTACTCTACCTTTTTCACAATGAGGACATCGCTCCATAGAGCGTTCCTCTATCGTAGCACCGCATTTCGAACATCTCGTTTGATAGTATTTGCCTAGCTTTGGATGAAGCCCGAAGTTGGAAACAATCTTTCTGTCTTCTCTCCCTTTCAGAGCCCAATTCAACTCTTGAAAAGAGAGCTTATCCACCTGAATCTGTTGGTATTCCCTGCCAATCTTCTCTAGCGAATGAGCATCTGAATTAGATAGAAACGGGTAGTGATGGAGCTCTCGGAGTTGATCCGCCATCGCTATGTCCGCGCTCAATCCAAGCTCGATAGCATCAATTTTACCAGGATCGAATACTTCCGAAAGGCTCCGTTCAACCCCTTTCCCATACAGACTTTTAAAAGGAGTGAAGGCATGGGCGATCACAAACAGACCCCCGAGCTCATGCGTTTTCTCTTGCAGCTCGATGGCTGATCCATAATAACGCTGGGATGAGAGAGTCGGATTCGTCATCCGTTGGCTCAACCATTCACTGAAATGTTTCATACTGTCTAAATAAGGTAAATATACGAGTACATGAATCGGACCCTTACAATTTTCATCATAGATTTCGATTTCCGAACCTAAGATCAAACAGCCACTATCATAAATCAGTCCACCTTCTTCGTGTTCGTCAAGCTCACCATCATCCATCATATACTGTAATTGCTCGATTACAGCTGGAACATGGCAATCGATGATACCGATCATCTGAATCCCTTTCTGGTGGACGGCAGTGTCCATAATCGCAGGAATCGTCAAGTTTTTTGAAGCTGAAATTTTGACTGGTTGTCCTTCCCATGTTCTCCCTAAATGAATATGAAGATCTGCAAACGGTTGAATCATATTCTCTTACTCCATCACTCTTTTCAATTGAAGATATTGTACAGCAAATGCAGTTTTCGCATCATAAATCTTCTGTTCTTTCACCATCTGGACTGCTTCATCCAAAGTCACTTCCATCAATTCAACGAACTCATCCTGATCGAGGTGTTCCACACCAGGCTCAAGCTGGTCTGTGTAATAGATATGAATGATTTCATCTGCAAACCCTGGTGATGTATAGAATGATTGTAAAAATTCAAGCTTTCCTGTCCGATATCCCGTCTCTTCTTCCAGTTCACGGATCGCGCACGTTTCAGGACTTTCGTTCGGTTCGAGCTTGCCTGCAGGGATTTCAATAATTTCACGATTCAATGGTTTACGGTATTGACGTACAAACACGATTTTTTCCTCGGGTGTGATCGCGAGAATGGCAACGGCACCAGGATGCTTCACTACTTCCCTTTCAGAGGTCCTTCCATCCGGCAGTTCTACTTTTTCCAAATGTAAATCAATGATCCTTCCGTTATAGATCACTTTCGAATCAAGGGTCTTCTCTTCTAATGGTTTCATATCGCAAAACTCCTTGTACTAAATCTAGTTCAACTTACATAAAGTCTATCATACGCGACATCCTAAACCTACTACGTTAAAAATGAAGGGGGTCCGAGCATGAAAGTCTATCTTCAACCCAACAGCGTCACACTTGTCGGGAAAGCTTGGCAGATCAAATACATGCTGAAAAAATACATGCGGGAATACACCACAGTCCAGGAATGGATCGAAGGAAAACAGAAAGTATAAACAGATCGGACGGAAAGCACTCTACAGTTGGGTGCTTTTTTATGTGAAAATTTCTCTGACTACTTTCATTCGTCTTGTTGTTACAGTTCCATCCGAACGTGGTAATGTAAAGGTAGGAGGTGCGTACTTTGCAACGGAATAAACTAGGTTCATCCGAATTATATGTATCAGAAATTGGTCTAGGTTGCATGTCTCTTGGTAAGGACGAAAAGGAATCGATCAACATCATTCACAAAGCCATTGATGAGGGCGTAACGTTCATCGATACAGCAGACTTGTATGATTTTGGGGCAAATGAAGAGTTGGTCGGTAAAGCACTGAAAGGAAAACGTGATCAATGCGTCCTGGCTACAAAAGTAGGCAATCGCTGGGATCATGTAGATGAAGGTTGGGAATGGGCACCAAGTAAGGATTATATAAAGACTGCGGTCAAAAAATCTTTACAAAGACTGGATACAGATTATCTTGATTTGTATCAGCTTCACGGTGGAACGATTGAGGATCCGATTGACGAAATCATTGAAGCGTTCGAAGACTTGAAGCAAGACGGACTGATTCGAGAATATGGCATCTCTTCCATCCGTCCGAACGTCATCAAAGATTACTTATCACGGTCCAATATTGTGAGCATTATGATGCAGTATAGCATGCTCGATCGACGACCCGAGGAATTCCTTGATCTCATTCATGAAAACAATGTGTCTGTCATTGCACGAGGTCCATTAGCGAAGGGGAATCTGACAGAGCGAATTTTCACAGATAAAGCTTCTGGTAAAGGATTCATGGAAAATACGGACGAGGAAATTAGAGATGTGATGACAAAAGTAAAAGAAATCGCGAAAGGTCGCGATTTGTCACACCTTTCCTTACGTTATCCTTTGAATCACCCTGCAGTAGCCACGGTCATTCCAGGGGCGAGCAGCGTGAGCCAATTGGAAAACAATGTTGCGGCAGCAGACGTGAATCTGTCAGCTGAAGAGGTAGATCTCTTTAAAGAATGGACGAAAGTGACGCATTACGATAAACACCGAGAATAAATAGGTGGAAAACGGAGCCCGACGATGCTGTCGGGCTCCGTTTTTTGGTTTATAGATCAGTTTCAGGATTTATAGACCAGATTCTGAAAATATAGACCGATTTCAGGATTTATAGACCAGATTTCGAAATTATAGACCAAAATCAGAAATTATAGCCCAGAATCCGAAATTATAGCCCAAACTCGCTTTTCCTCTCCATAACGAAAGGGGCTGACCTGGTCAGCCCCCTCCTAATTATAGTTACACTCTTTCAATCACCATCGCGATGCCTTGTCCGCCTCCGATACAGAGGCTTGCAACACCAAATTGCTTGTCTCGTTCGTGCAATTCATATGCTAGTGAGAGCAGAAGTCTTGAACCGCTTGCTCCAACGGGATGTCCGAGTGCAACCGCGCCACCGTTCACATTCGTTTTTTCACGATCGAGCTTCAATTCTTTCTCCACCGATAAATATTGTGCGGTGAATGCCTCATTCACCTCTACTAAATCGATATCTTCCATCGTCAAACCGGACCGCTCGAGTGCCATTTTGATAGCCGGCACTGGACCGATGCCCATCACAGACGGATCGACTCCGCAGATTCCCCATGAACGGATTTTCGCCATCGGCTTCAGGTCTTTCTTTTTCACAAAAGAATCTTTAGCGATGATTAGGGAGGCTGCCCCGTCATTAATTCCGCTCGAATTCCCCGCTGTAACCGTCCCGTCCTTTTTGAACGTAGGCTTGAGCTTCGCAAGACCTTCAATGGAAGTCGTAGGACGTACATGTTCATCCGTATCGACCATAACGGTTTCTTTCCGCTTCTTCACTTCAACCGGTACGATCTCCCTCTTAAATCGGCCTGACTCAATCGCTTTGGCTGCTCTCGTATGGCTGAGTGTAGAAAATTCATCTTGCTCTTCACGCGAAATGCCATACTGTTCAGCTAAATTTTCTGCCGTAATGCCCATGCCGTTTCCGATCGCTTCATCACGCAACGTCAACAACAGCATGTCCTGGAATTCGACGCCCCCGAGCTTCGGATGACCGAACCGGTTTTGAAAGGAAACGTGCGGACTCATCGACATGTTGTCTACACCACCGACCAGCGCAACTTCTCCTTCATTCAATAACAAAGATTGGGCACCTGACACCACGGACTGCAGACCAGAACCACACAAACGGTTCACGAGCATCGCCGGCACCTCGACTGGAATCCCAGACTGAGTGGCGATATGTCGCGCGACGTAAGGAGCATTCGCACTACTATGAATCACATTTCCATAGATCACCTGGTCTATATCTTCAGGCAACACTTTCGATCGTTGCATCGCTTCCTTCGCGGTTGCAACACCAAGTTCAGTTGGACCCACCTGGGTAAACGATCCACCGAACGTTGTAAAAGCTGTACGTGCACCATCTACAATGTATAACTCATTCATCTTTTATCCTCCTAAATAAGCCTTCAACCCGTCATCATCCTAGATGAATACGAGACCGACCGTAATGAATAAACCGCTTACAAGCATGGCAATGACACAGAAGCCCATGATGTCCTTTGCAGACAACCCGGCGATTGCTAGGGCTGGTAATGCCCAGAATGGCTGGATCATGTTTGTCCATGCGTCTCCCCAAGCTACTGCCATCGCAGTTTTAGCTGCATCAAATCCGAGCTCTTCACCAGCAAGGAGCATGATCGGTGCTTGCACTGCCCATTGACCTCCACCGGATGGAACGAAGAAGTTGACGATACCTGCACTAATGAAGGCGAAGAATGGGAACGTGAAATCATTTGAAATGCTTACGAACCATTGAGACATTTCAGCTGCGAGACCAGATGCAACCATCATACCCATAATTCCCGCATAAAAAGGGAACTGGATGATGATGCCACCTGCACCTTTCACTGCCTCAGATACACTATTGATGAATCTTCTCGGAGTACCGTGCAGCAGGATTCCGAAGAATAAGAAGATGAAGTTCACAATGTTCAAGTTCAGACTGAATCCGTTCGTCGTGAAATAATAAACGATAAACGCCAATCCGAGCAATCCGATGATCAGTGATAATATCTTACTGTTTTCCATCTTTTCAGCAGGTGTATCCGCTTCGACGGTCGCAGCTTGTACATCAGAATCTTTTAACACAGATGGATCGATGTAATAGGCATTTTCTTTCGAATTCATCATCAAGCGGTTGACAATCGGAAGCACGATGAACAACGAGATAACGATGAAAATATTGAACGGTGCGAAGATCGTTTCCGATGTCGGAATGATCCCGATCATGTCACTCGAAAAATGGTCTGGTGTCGCAATCGTCAACGGTATAGAACCGGAGAATCCACCGTGCCAGACGAGGAATCCACTATACGCACTAGCTATCAACAAGCGATAGTCGACCTTCTCCACTTTCTTAGCCAGTTCTTTCGCAAATAAGGCACCGATGACCAATCCGAAGCCCCAGTTCACCCAACTCGCGACCAATGAAACAATCGTGACGAAAACGATCGCTTGGCCCGGCTTGGAAACGAGCGAAGCCATCCCTTTCAGGATCCTTTTGAAAAACGGACTGCTTGCAAGAACGAATCCGGTCACAAGGATCAAGACCATTTGCATGGAAAACGTTAATAGATTCCAGAATCCATCTCCCCAATATGTCACCATTTCTACCGGTGTACTTTGCATGATGAGCATGCCCATCAGAAATACGACGACCGTCAAAATGACAACAAAAAGGAAGGGATCAGGCAGATACCTCTGCATGATCCGATTTGAAAGTGCTGTTAATCTTTTCAAAACCAATCCCCTCCCTACACGATTAAAAGGTTACAATTCTTTAAAATGCATTTGTAGTTACATCATTTGAAATAATGAGCGAAGGCTCAGTCACTTCCTGAATGTCTTCAGGTGTGAATCCTTCTGCCACCTCAACAAGCTTAAGACCTTCTGGTGTTACATCGATCACGGCTCGATCGGTGATGATCCGGTCAACGACACCTTCACCCGTGAGCGGAAGTGAGCATTTATTCAAAATCTTCGGGTCACCATTCTTATTGACATGATCCATAATGACGATGATACGTTGTGCACCATGGACAAGATCCATCGCACCGCCCATACCTTTAATCATCTTTCCTGGAATCATCCAGTTGGCAAGGTCTCCGTTTTCGGAAACTTCCATACCACCTAAGATCGCGATATCGATGTGACCTCCGCGGATCATCGCAAATGACTCGGAACTGTCAAAGTAAGAAGCTCCTTTTGTCGCTGTAACCGTTTCTTTACCAGCATTTATCAAATCTGGGTCGACTTCATCTTCTGTAGGATAACGTCCGATTCCGAGCAATCCGTTTTCTGATTGAAGAACGACCGTCTTGTTATCTGAAATGTAGTTGGCTACTAGTGTCGGCATTCCGATTCCAAGGTTCACGTAGAAGCCGTCCTGGATTTCCTTTTCTGCTCTTCTTGCAATACGTTCGCGTACAATTGCTTTGTCTACTTTTGTCATACTTCAGTTCCTCCTCTGCTACTTTGTAACCGTCAAGCGTTCGATTTTCTTTTGTTGTTCTCCAACGATCAACTTTTGAACATAGATGCTGGGTGTATGAATCAGATCCGGATCCAGTTCACCGACTTCATATAACTCTTCCACCTCGGCAATCGTTACTTTACCTGCCGCTGCAATCATCGGGTTGAAGTTTCGAGCGGTCTTATTGTAGATGAGGTTCCCCATCTTATCCGCTTTCTTCGCACGAACAAGACTCACATCGGCCTTCATGCCATACTCCAACAAGTATTCCTTCCCATCAAAGTTACGGACTTCACGCCCTTCTGCGAGCGGTGTTCCGACACCAGCTGGCGTATAAAATGCTGGAATGCCTGCGCCACCTGCACGGATTCGCTCTGCAAGCGTACCTTGAGGAATCAGTTCAACTTCCAATTCACCTGCCAACACTTGGCGTTCAAACTCTTTATTTTCACCGACATAAGAGCCGACCATTTTTTTGATTTGTTTGTTTTTTAATAAAAGACCGAGTCCCCACTCATCGACACCACAGTTGTTGGAAATGACGGTCAAGTCTTTGACACCGCTTTCAACAAGGGCAAGGATAAGGTTCTCCGGGATTCCGACAAGTCCGAATCCTCCGACCATGATCGTTGCGCCATCTTTGATTTCTTTGACAGCTTCTAAGAATGATGTTTCGATTGGTTTCATAATTTCTTCATCTCCTCTACTTAGGCTTCATTTTCGATAATGGTTGCGACACCTTGTCCGCCACCGATACATAATGTTGCCAAACCATATTGTTCATTTCGTCGCTTCAACTCATGGATGAGCGTTACGAGTACGCGCGTTCCACTCGCTCCGATCGGATGTCCGAGAGCGATTGCACCGCCATTAACATTCAAGATCTCACGGTTGATATTCAAATCTTTTCCGACAGCTAACGACTGAGCAGCAAATGCCTCGTTCGCTTCGATTAAATTGATTGCATCCATTGTGAGGTTCGCTTTTTCAAGCGCTTTACGTGTTGCTGGTACAGGTCCGATTCCCATCACACTAGGATCTACACCAGCCGAAGCGTTCGAACGAATGACTGCAAGCGGCTTCAACCCAAGCTCTTCTGCTTTTTGTCGGCTCATGACGACAACTGCAGCTGCACCATCATTGATTCCGGAAGCATTCCCTGCTGTGACCATGCCATCCTTTTTGAATGCTGGACGCAGTTTTGCTAATTTTTCAGCAGTCGACCCTTTTTTTGGGTGTTCATCTGTATCGAAAACAACCGGATCCCCTTTTCGTTGAGGAATAGAAACAGGTACGATTTCATCCTTGAACTTTCCACTTTCAATTGCGTTCGCTGCTTTCTCCTGGCTCCACGCCGCAAATTCATCGAGCTCTTCACGCTTCAACTCATGGGACGAGCAAAGGTTTTCTGCTGTAATGCCCATATGATAATCGTTGAATGCGCACCAAAGACCATCGTGGACCATTGAGTCAACGACTTTCTGATCACCCATTTTATAACCATCACGTGCACCTTGTAACAAGTAAGGCGCTTGGCTCATATTCTCCATTCCACCCGCAAGAACGACATCCGCGTCTCCAAGCAAGATCGACTGGGCTGCTAGATGAACCGTTTTCAGACCAGAGCCACACACTTTATTAATTGTCATAGATGAAATTTCTTCGGACAGACCTGCATGGATTGCAGCTTGTCTTGCCGGGTTTTGCCCTAAACCTGCTTGCAGGACATTCCCCATGATGACTTCATCCACTTCAGATATACCTGCTTTTTGTAAAGCTTCTTTAATCACAAGACCACCTAATTGAGTGGCTGGAATTGATTTCAGACTACCCCCGAACGTCCCGATTGGAGTTCGGACAGCACTTACGATGACAGCTTCTCTCTCCATCTCTTTGTTGCCTCCTTGTGTAATGTAGTTCTATGTCTCACCTTGTCTATTTCTCAGTTCATTCGAGCATTTCCTCCCTACCCTCCAATATTTCTTCAATTTATTGAAAATTCTTGCCCTTTTAAAAATTTTCGCGTTACAATGGAATTTAGTATGGGTGAAAACGCTTACGATTTTTTTGCCAGATTGGGAGGTCGAACATGAACTTACCTGAAAAAGTAACCATGATTGAAGTAGGACCAAGGGATGGACTTCAGAATGAGAAAAAGCAAGTTCCAACAAATGCAAAAATTCACTTCATAAAAGGATTGAAAGAAGCGGGATTGAAAGAAATTGAGCTCACTTCCTTCGTCTCGCCGAAATGGGTTCCACAAATGAGTGATGCGAAGGAAGTCATCGAAGCATGCAATGATGAAGAACGAAATTTCGTACTCGCACCGAACCGGAAAGGGATCGATCGCATATATGAAACAGACGTCAAACATGTGGCGGTCTTTGTCGGCGTCAGTTCCGCTTTCAATAAAAAGAACATCAACAAAACGACGGAAGAAAGTATGGAAGAATTGAAACCGATTCTTGCAGAATTGAAGCAGAAAGGCTATTTTGTCCGAGCGTGCATCTCCACTGCCTTCTACTGCCCTTATGACGGAAAGGTCGATCCGGACGACGTATTAGCGCTTTGCACCCAATTTGCGGATTATGGAGTGGACGAATTGAGCGTTGCGGATACGATCGGAATGGCAAACCCACAAGAAAGCTATACGCTGTTCAAAAGGTTGAATGATCAATTGGGAGATCGCCTATTACTAACAGCGCATTTCCACGATACGCGAGGAATGGCACTCGCAAATGTGTTCGCCTGTCTCCAAGCTGGTATTTCGAGATTCGATGCCTCATCCGGCGGACTTGGCGGATGTCCGTTCGCACCAGGAGCCACAGGAAACGTAGCGACAGAGGATGTCGTCTACATGCTTCATCAGATGGGCATTGAAACCGGCATAGATTTAGAGAAACTCTTGAAATCGATCCAGGGAATTTCAGGTCACGTTTCGAGAGACATCGAAAGCAAGTACTACAATTTGAATAACAAAACACATTCTATTTCCTGATAACAGATTTATAATAATTAGCTGCCCTTTTGACAAAAGGGCAGCTTTTTTATGTTCATAATAAAATTCCAATAATCACAAATACTAGAAAAAACGAAGGAAGTAGAGGGGTTTTCATGGGCATTTTCCGAAACATCCGAAAAAAAAGCAATCAAACCTACTCAGCTCTGCCTGGTCAAACCTCTACTCATGAAGTGTCCAAATCACTAGAGGAAAATCTGGATGCAGTAACCCAATCCCTTGGTACAAGCGAGGACATCATCATCCGTCGGTTCCATATCAACGGTGAGGTTGATGCGGCAATCGTATTTGTTGATGGGTTAGTTGAGCGAATATCATTACAAGACTTCATCCTCAAAATGATGATGACTGAACGGGATGTCAATCCACAAAAGGATAAAAGAAAATACATTGATTATCTGAAGGAACAGGCGATCTCAATTGGAGAAGTCAGGGATCTCCCAGATTTCAGAAAAATCCTGAATTTCATTCTATCAGGTGAAACAGCCATTTTCGTTGAGGGATATCCTACAGGCATCATCGCTTCAACGAGAGGCTGGGAACATCGCGAAGTTACTGAACCAACGACGGAAAATGTCATCAGAGGACCGAAGGAAGCCTTTACAGAAAATATCCGGACAAACACTTCATTATTAAGAAGAAAGATTAAGGATCCTAGATTTCGAATCGAGAACAAAATCATCGGCAATCATACGAACACAGATATTGCGGTCATCAGTATTGACACAGTAACCAACGAAAAAGTATTGAAGGAAGTCCATGAACGGCTGGATCGGATTGATATCGATGCCATTTTGGAAAGTGCTTATATTGAAGAATTAATTGAAGACAGCACATCCTCCCCCTTTCCAACCGTCTTCAACTCCGAAAGACCGGATGTTGTTGCAGCTGCCCTTCTCGAAGGTCGTGTCGCAATCTTAGTTGATGGGACTCCTTTCGTTCTAGTTGTCCCAGCTCTTTTCATTCATTACTTTCAATCACCTGAGGATTACTATGAACGTTCCTTTTTCGGGATCATCCGTATTTTACGTTTCTTTGCTTTTTTATCAGCGTTACTTGTGCCTTCTATCTATATAGCACTGACTACGTTTCATCAAGAGATGATTCCGACCGCCCTACTCGTAGATTTGGCTGCTCAGAGAGATGGAATTCCTTTCCCCGCTCTCGTCGAGGCATTTATTATGGAAATCACTTTCGAAATCCTTAGAGAAGCTGGGATCCGTATGCCTCGTGCAGTTGGTCAGGCGATTTCAATTGTAGGTGCGCTCGTTTTGGGGCAGGCTGCTGTCCAGGCAGGACTCGTTTCTCCCACCATGGTCATCGTTGTATCCATAACTGCAATCTCCAATTTCGTCTTTCCGTCCTACGACATGGCGATCTCAGTCCGGATTCTTCGCTTTGGCTATATGATTTTAGCGGCTACTTTCGGATTGTTCGGAATAGCAGTTGGTATGTTTTTACTTTTATTACATCTGTGTAGTTTAAGATCTTTCGGCGTTCCTTACATGTCCCCAGTAGCACCGTTCAACCTGTCTGATCAAGAAGATGCCATCTTCCGTATGCCATTGAAATTTTTGATTCACCGTCCAAGACTCATTAGTCAAGTCAACACAACAAGACAAGCCATCAAATATGGGAAAAATAAATCCTGACATGTAAAGAGGAGTGATTTCATGAGACAAGTCCATAAATTGCTTATATTCATCATGCTCATCACTCCTTTCCTTACGGGGTGTTGGAATAGTCGAGAGTTGAATGAATTATCCATAACCAGTGCACTTGGCATAGATAAAATCGATGACAAATACTTGTTCACCGTACAAATCATCAATCCAAGCGAAGTCGCCAAAGACCAACAAGGTAGAAGAACAGTGGTCACGACTTTAAATGAAGAGGGTGATACGATTTTCGAAGCATGGCGTAAGCTCACCACAGAAACGGCGACGAAACTTTATTTTTCTCATGTAAGAGTACTGATAATCGGAGAAAGTCTTGCGAGGGAAGGAATGAATAATATATTGGATACAATTCTTCGTGATCATGAGTATCGGTCAGATTTCACAATATTAGTTTCTAAAGATTACAACGCCAATGATATCCTGTCTATTCTTACGACGATGGATGAAATTCCGGGAGATAAGCTATTCAAATCTATTAAATCCTCTAGTACAACATACGGGACTACAAAAGATGAAACATTAGACAAATTCATTTCTGAAATGGCGGATAAAGGTAAGAATCCAGTTGTGACAAGTGTATTTATCGTTGGCGATAAAGAAGAAGGAAAATATCAATCCAAATTCGATTCCATACAACCGGAAACCTACTTGAAATATGGACCCCTTGGAGCCTTCAGTGATGATCATCTCATTGATTGGATGGATGATAAAGAGAGCAGAGGATACAATTTTTCACAAGGGAATATTCAGAGCACTCTTGTAAATGTTCCTTGTGTAGATGGAGAAGGACTAGTTGGGGTTGAAGTGATTGAGACCAAGGCTTCGATAACAGCAGAAATGTCAAACAAACAACCTACTGCTAACATACAAGTCAGTTCTTATGGGAATATTATGGATTCAGAATGCGAGCAAGAACAGGCATTCGATGACCCTAAATACATTGAAAAATTCCAAACGAACATGAGTGAGACCATCAAAACTGAAATAGAAGCAGCTGTTGATATCTCACAGCAATCCTTCAAGTCCGATATTCTAGGAATAGGAAATGCGTTACACCGTGCCAATCCAAGAGGTTGGAAAAAGCTTGAGGGGAATTGGCCTGAGATTTACCCTTCCGTTCCGATAAGCGTTATTGTAGAAACAGAAATTCATAATACGGGTTCCATATCCTTATCTCCAAAGCCGGGTGGGTGAAGGTAAATGATCATAACAATGGGGGCTATTGTCCTTGCAATCTTTTTTATCGTCGTAGAAATTCCTCCCCTTCTAAAGGAAAAAAAAGTATACCCGACGATTTTGTACCTCGCTATCCTGTTTGTTGGCGTATCCCTTACAATATTTCATGGCCTCGGAGCCAAGATTCCAAATCCATTAGATGGGATCACGTACGTGTTCCAACCGTCAAGCACATGGATATTAAAGCTTTTTGAGTAAAGGAGGACGCAGGGATGTTAAGAGATGAAAAAATCAATGCAAGTCAATTCATGATCTTGGCGATCTTGTTTACGATTGGAAGCTCCATCCTTATCGTACCTGCAAGCTTAGTCGTTGCAGCTAAACAGGATGGCTGGATATCTGCTATCATTGCGATGGTCATTGGGATCATGTTGGTTTTACTTTATACCGCCTTAGCCAAAAGACAGCCAGGAAAGAGCTTTCCAGTCATGATTGAATCCCTAATGGGGAAACGGTTCGGGAAAGTCATATTAGTGCTGTATTTTTTCTTTGCATTCACATTAGCCGCACTGGTTTTACGGAACTTCGGAGATTTTCTTGTCACGAAAATCATGTTGGAAACACCACATGAAGCCATTCACCTTTTGTTTTTGGTGCCTGTCGTCTATGCAATCAAATTGGGTTTGGAAACCTATTCGAGAGTAGCAGAAATCACCTTTCCATTTGCCGCCATTCTTTTTATCATTCTCATTACGTTAACGTCGCCTGAAATTGAATTCACAAATATTCAGCCCATATTCGGGGAAGGAATGAAGAAGATCTTTGGAGGTTCATTAACTATGATAGGTGTGCCTTTTTTGGAACTCATCATTCTGACAACTTATTTTTCCTCCATTAACAAACCTCAGAAACTCAGAGTCAGTTTTTTGGTTGGAGTAGTTATAGGAAGTTCATTCCTCATCCTTACTACCTTGTTCACCATTCTTGTATTAGGAGTTGAATTAACAAGCTTAAAAGTGTTTCCTGCTTATGTTTGGGCGAAAAAACTCAGTATTGCGGACTTTTTAGAGCGCATAGAAGTCATCATTGCGGCTGTCTGGGGGATTTCCCTATTTTTTAAACTCGTCCTGTCGTTTCATGCATCAATGATCCTATTCGGAAAATTGTTCAACCTTAAAGATTATCGGCTCTTGGTTATTCCGATGTCATTCATTCTATATACCTACTCAATGGTCGCTTATCCGAACAGCGCGTACTTTATAAAGTTTGCCACAGAAACATGGTTATCTTTTGCATTACTTTTCGGATTCATCTTTCCATCAATATTGCTCTTACTCTCTTACATGAAAAAAGATGAAGTGGAAACCTAATTCCCTTCATCTTTTAACTCCTCTAAAACGCGTATCGCCCAATCACACCAATCAATCCAGCTTTTCATGTACCGTTTACCGAATTCGGATGTGAAATATTCTCCGAGAGCAGCTTTCTTGTCTTCGTCGGTTGGGTACTGTGTTTGTTGCCAGACGTTCATGTGATGGACCCCAATCCTGTGATGCTCTTTACTCTGTTCTAAAAAGCGTATCGCATCATCTGGATCAATCAGATGGAACATGGAGACTCTCAACAACTGTTGGTCTTTCAATTTCGGCGGCTCTACTTTATAGTTCAACAGCCACTTCAGCAATTCTTCTCTTCCTTTGTCTTCAATCGAATAGACCTTTTTATCTGGTGAATCCTCTTGTGGGTAGATGACAGAGCTCACCCACTCCTCTTCTTCCAGCTTGATCAACTCACGATAAATTTGCGTGTGATGCGCTGACCAGAAATGGATCATCGTTTCCTTGAATTGCTGATTCAATTCGTATCCCGTCGATGGTTTCTTCGTTAATAACCCGAGTATTGCATATCGTAAAGCCATTTTTATCCTTCTTTCATCTTAGCTGAATACATCTTATCACAAAATTTACAAACAAACAGATTCAAAATAGTTGCACCTCTTCACTAATGCTTTATACTTAGGGTGTATATGTGTAAAAGCACATATACACCTGAAATCATTTTTACATACATGAGGAGGCGAAAACTTGAGTTTCTTAACTAAATTCAGTCTTAAAAACCCGATTGCTGTTGTCATCATCGGTGTTTTATTAGTGATCGGTGGACTATTTTCATTCAGCAACTTGAAAGTCGATCTGCTTCCAGACATTGAATTCCCACAGATGTCTGTGCAAGTTGTCTATCCAGGGGCTTCCACCCAGGACGTGAATGAGAAGGTCACCGACAAATTGGAAGAACAACTGAAAGGATTGAACGATGTCAAAAAAATGCAAAGTCAATCCTTTGAAAGCTTTTCAGTCATCAATTTGGAGTTTCCGTTCTCCACAAACTTGGATGACGTTGAACGTGAAATAGAAAGCTTGATTGAGGACGCGGATCTACCGGAGAATGCCAAACCTGAAATCAATCGTTTTTCATTCGGCACTTTCCCGATTTACAACATTTCACTCTTCCCATCCGGTGAAGATGAAAATTTCAAAGCGTTCGTGGAAAATGAACTGATTCCAGAGATTAATAAAATTTCTGGAGTGAACAACATTTCTGTAGGTGGATTGGAAGACGAATCCATCGTCATCACGGTCGACAAAGAAAAAGCCAGACAAAATGGCTTGAACTTGAATCAAATCAAAGAAACAATCAATCAGCATTACATGTCCTTCCCTGCAGGTTCCATTGAACAGGAGACGATCTCAGTCCCTGTCCGTGTCGAAGAAAAATTCGAAACGATCAATGAACTGAAAGCTCTTCAATTGAGTGCTGGAACTACAGGGCAACCCGCTCAACAGGAAGGCCCTCCTTCCGGAGAGGGTAATGCAGTACCGCCACGTGGCGGTACTGAAGAAGGACCTCCTGCTGGAACGTCACCGACTCAGACACCTGAGCCAGTAACGTTAGGTGATGTCGCTAAAGTCGAAGAAACGGCGGAGAGCGATGAAATCACACGTTACAACATGCAGGAAGCATTATCTGCAGCGATTACGAAAAAACAAGGCGCAAACACTGTTGAAGTATCAGAAAAAATCATCTCGACACTCGAAAAGTACGACGACAGAGTGGATTATGCCATCGGCTTCGACCAAGCTTCTGGTATCAAGCAGTCCGTTGAAAAGCTTGTGAAGGAAGGGTTGTACGGGGCTCTATTCGCATCCCTTGCAGTATTGTTGTTCCTGCGAAATATCCGTGCAACGATCATCGCCATCATTTCCATACCGCTATCCTTGTTGATCGGAGCCATCTTCTTAGACCAGATGGACATCACATTGAACATCATGACGCTCGGTGGTATGGCGGTTGCAGTCGGTCGAGTCGTTGATGACAGTATCGTCGTTATCGAGAACATTTTCAGGCGCATGCGCAAAAGTGATGGAATGGAAGATCGCAACGAGCTCATTTTAAGCTCGACGAAAGAGATCTTGAAAGCGATCGTCTCCTCTACGCTCACTACAGTTGTTGTCTTTTTACCATTAGGATTTGTCGGAGGCGTGACGGGAGAATTCTTCTTACCTTTCGCATTGACGATCGTATACGCCCTACTCGCATCACTTATTGTAGCGGTAACGATTGTTCCGATCCTTGCAAAAGTTTCGTTCAAGAATGTAAAGCATGAAGAGAAAGTGACCTGGCTGCAAAAAGTGTATGTCAGCCTGATCAAGAAATCCTTAAACCACAAGGCGATTGTCATCATCCTGTCCTTCTTGTTGCTTGGAGGCTCTTTCTTCTTAACGTCTCAACTCGGATTCGTCTTCTTGCCGAACGAAAAGCAGAAGACACTGATTGCATCCGTTGAGATGCCGGCTTCCACTACTCTCGAAAACACGAATGAAGTTTCGTTACAAGTCGAGGAATACTTTGAGGACCAAGACGGCATTAAAGATGTCACAGCAGCAGTCGGAAGCAGAGACTTCCAGACCGGTCTGAAGCGTGAAAATGTCGCTAACTACTTCATCAACTTGACTGAATCTGCTGATGTGAGCGGCGTTATTGACGACCTGGAAGATGGAATGAAAGAGATCGTCACATCGGAAAGCGAAGATGCTGTGGTCAGCGTACAAGAACTGCAGTCCGGAGGACCTCCGACCAATAACGCTGTAAACATCGATCTATACAGTAATGACCTTGATAAGCTGCAAGAAGCTGCAGCCAAGGTTGAAGCTTATATGAAAAAGAACGATGATCTGGATTACGTAAGCAACAACTTCTCGGAAAAGCAACCTCAATGGAAGGTTGAAATCGATCCTGAAGTCGCTTCAGAATACGGCGTATCCGGATTCATGATTCTAGGCATCATCAGCGAACAGACGAAACCTGTGAGTGTCGGTGAACTTCCGATTGGTGAAGAGGATCCTTCTGTAACGCTTCAATATGATGAAGATCTTACCTCAATTGAGGAGCTTGAAGATCTGCAAATTTTCACAAGCCAAGGACCGGTTCCACTATCTGAACTAGCAGAAGTAAAACAGATTGAAGATGTCGCTTCCATCCAAAAGCTTGATGGAAAAGTCTTCGCTCGTGTATCTGCACAGATTCTGGGTCAAAACATCCAAACTGTATCGAACGAAGTGGTCAGTGGTGTGAAATCAGATTTAGAATTACCAGACGGCGTTTCCCTTGAGGGCGGCGGTGGAAGTGATGAGACTGTAGAAACGTTCCAACAGCTCGGCCTAGCCATGCTAGTTGCCATCGGACTCGTTTATCTGACAATGCTCATCACATTCGGAAAAGCACGAATTCCGTTCATCATCCTGTCTTCACTCATTTTCGTACCGATAGGATCCATCGGTGGATTATGGTTGACCGGTGAACCACTTTCCATCAGCGCCATGATCGGTGTACTGATGTTGATCGGTATCGTAACGACGAACGCGATCGTACTCGTAGACCGTATCGGACAGAACCGATTTGAAAAAGGAATGCCGATTCGCGAGGCATTATTGGAAGCAGGCAAAACACGCTTGCGTCCAATCTTGATGACCGCTTTCGCGACGATTGCAGCATTATTGCCATTAGCGTTCACAACATCATCCGGTACGTTGATTTCGAAAGGACTCGCCATTGTCGTAATCGGTGGATTAACGACTTCCACCTTCCTGACATTGATCATCGTCCCAGTCATCTATGAACTGTTCTTCTTCAAACAAGCTCGAAAAGAACGAAAACAAACCGTAGATGCATGATAAAAAAAGGCTGATCCCGCAATTGTAGCGGAGATCAGCCTTTTTCATTACCATCACAGCCATTTTTCCGCTTCATAGGGATGAATAGCGATCTTCATAAGGAAAGGAGTGCCATCGCGGCACTCCTTCTACATTATTTAAACGTTGACATGAACTTCTGATCAATCTTGTTCTTCATTTTCCAGGCTAGTTTTCCAGCTGTACAGAAAGATCCGTAACGCAAGTAGCCGTGGCGCGAACCAGTAGATAAAATCGTCAAATACCGTTTTTGCGGTTTAAAATGATAGCCCTCGCCTGACCCTAGAAATCCTTCCAGGTTGTCCCACAGCACTTCACCTTGTCGTACTGCCATGACACCATTCCTCGGAATCTCCGGGTACTGCCGGACGGTTACGCCATTACCAGATCCGAAGATGAACGGATACTCCTTCACTTGCAATGTGTCCTCTACGAGAAGATAACCTTCATCATCAGTCGGTAGCTTGGAGCTTTTATATAACTTAGGAGCTTCAGAACCTGTCATCCATAGCAACGCATCATACGGGACGGATTCGCTCCCAACAACCACTTCTCGATCCCGAACTTCTTCAACCCTCTCATTCTCACGAAGAACGACGCCAGCACCTATCAGCTTCTCTTTCAACTGCTTCTTACAACGATCATCTTCAGATTCACCATAAATGGGTGATGAACTGATGATACTCACATTCCCATCATCACCCTGTTTCTTTTTCCATGACTGGATAGAGAATCCGAGTTCGATTCCAGCTGCTCCTCCACCGATGATGACGACCTCTCCTCGTCTACTCTCATCCGTTCCGAGCTCCTGGATCTGTTCTTTCCTGTTCAAATGATAAATCGAATCCGACTCAGGAAGCTCTTCCATACTTTTTCGTCTGGTTCCGATATCGAAGGAGAGCACATCAAAAGACAGGATGTCGCCTTTTTCCGTGAGCACCATTTTCTGTTTGGCATCAACGCTCATCGCCGTTCCCTCAATGAATTGGACGCCTGCTCTCTCACACAAACTCGCGAGATTGATTTCCAAATCCTCCAACGCATAAATTCCTTCCACATATCCCGAAAACATCCCGGAATAATAGTACTTTGAAGTTGGATTCAATAAAGTCACTTCACAATTAGGCAGTTGGTTTTTCTTCATTTTTTTCAATAAAGAAAGGTGGGCATGGCCACCTCCGATTAACAATAATTTTTCCGACATACAACGTTATCTCCTATTCGAATAGCTCAGTGAGGTCTCCTACTACATAATTTGGTATGACCCCTAGTTCGTCCATTATACCACCCGAACGGTTCACCCATGCAACCTGGAACCCGAACGTCTTCGCACCGGCGATGTCCCATGTATTCGATGATAAAAACAAGACCTCTTCCCGCTCTACGCCAAGCTGTTCCAGCGCATACAAGTAAGACGATGGATGCGGCTTGAACTGCTTGATCCCATTTACAGAAATCAACGCATCGAAATAGCCTTGGAAATCATGATATTCAATTAATGGATGTAACATTTCCTCTGACCCGTTGGAGAAGACCGCTAGCTGATACCCTTCCAATTTGGAAAGAACTTCTTTCACTTCTTCATATGGATGCAGATGTTTATAAGCATTCAGCAGTTTTTCTTCTTTTTCAGGGGTCAATTCTACATCCTCTGCAATACAGGCGTAACGTAATGCGTCCTTCGTAATCTCCCAAAATGGACGGTAGTTGCCCATCAAGCCACGTAAAAAGGAGTACTCTAATTGCTTTTTACGCCAAATCTGGCTGATGGTTTCCCCTTTCTCAGGGAATTGCCGCTCACATTCTTCAATAACCGAATGCACGTCGAATAATGTACCGTATACGTCAAATACGATTGCTTTCACACGAGAATCTGCCATGACTGTTCAAAAACGCTCCTTCCAGTTTCCTTATTCTTGATCCGCTCGGATTGCGAGCATCGTAAAGAGTTTTTTCCGAAACAAAATCGGGACCGATGTCAGGATGATCAAACTCACTATGGAAAAGATGAGTATTTCATTTCCACCCGAATAGGAACTGCTTCCAATTCCCGTGTAGATTGCCGCTCCTGGTATGACGCCTGCTAATGTGGCAAAGAAGTAATTCCTGAACCGGATGTTGGAAACAGCACTTAAATAGGTCACCAATTCAAAGTGTAAAAATGGAATCAATCGTAAAATCATTAAGATGATGAAGCCTTTGTCTTCAATCTGCTTCCGAAGTCCATCGTACTTCTCTGAGGATGGAATTTTACCAAATGAAAACCCCAGTTTACGCACAGCGAGAAAAGATAGGACCGCTCCGATCGTTGTCCCGATTGTTGTGAGTAAGAACCCAAACCAGAATCCGAATGCTAGTCCTCCCACGACTCCTAAGAGGGATGATGGAAACAAAACAAACGGTCTGAAGGCAAATATGAGGAGGTAAACTCCAGGCGCAATCCATCCGAATGACATCACCCAATTTCGAATCTCTTCAGGTGGAATATCGAAAAATGTCCGGTTCAACCAAATGAAAACTCCAATAATCATTACAATGATTGTAATTTTCTTAGTCAATTTACGTTTGTCCATATTTTCCCCTCGTTTTTGGAATTCATTGATTGAACAATAGACTCTAAAGGTTATGTTTCCCTTTCCAATGAGCTGACTAAACGTTAACCGTCCAGCTAAATAAAGAACCGCCTAACCAATGCGGCCAGGCGGTGTGTTTGACAGTATGTCCTTCTATCTTAAGTATACTCCAAAACCCAAAGCAATTACAGACTGTTTTTTACACAAATTCCCTTCTAATATTAAGGTTACTCAATTTAGGAGGGTGATGGATGTTTAATGAAATTAGGACAAACACCAATTTACGATGGTACTTTACCGGTCGATTCATTTCTTCAATCGGTAATCATTTCTCTTTCTTCGCCCAATCGGTAGCTGCCTATCATTTTACAGGAACCCTTACTGCTGTAGGCATCTTGTGGCTGGTTCGCGGGATTGCGAGTATCCTCCTCATTCCATTTGGCGGCATACTTGCAGATCGTTTCCCACGAAAAAGATTGATGCTTACGACTGACATGATATCAGGGTTGTTGACACTCTGCTTCATTTTCGTCAATCACGGAAATCAATTCTGGCTGCTTCCTTTATTAGCTTCTCTTACTCAAGCAGTCCAGCGGATTTATGATCCCGCCGCTAAAGCTTCATTCAAGAAAATTTCTGACCCTACTCCTTTGAAAGTTTCCGGATCTGTAAGCGCCCTTCTCAGTCAAGTTGCGGTCATTGCAGGACCTCTTCTCGCCGGTTTTCTATATTTCATCACCAACGAATCTCTTCAGATGCTATTTATTTTAGACGCATTCAGCTTTTTCATCAGTTTTCTCCTTTTACTCCAGGTAGACTTCAAGGATACTGAACGTCAAAAAAGTGTACATGGAAAGTCTCTTTTGTTAGATGGTTTTCATTTTATCTTCCATAACAGTGGCGTTCGTTCATTACTCCTCCTGATTTTTCCTATCGCTTGGACGGGTAAGATTTTTGATGTCATGGTTCTGGATTTCAGCAATCGCATGAATAGTAACGGGCTTCATTCGCTCGGGATTTTATTGGCGATTTTCGCTGCAGGAGGCATTATCGGATCACTTTTTATTCCGAAACTTCACAACCGCATTCTACCCACCCATCTTGTGAAAATGAGTGGCTTCACACTTTGCCTCTTGTTGATGCTGGTAGCACAGTGGTTACATCCAGTGACGATAGGTGTGTTCTCCTTCTTTTTCGGTGGTGTACTTACAGCAACCATGACTTCACTTCAAATCGTCATTCAAGAACGGGTTGCCGATGAATTCTTAGGAAGAGTGTTTGCAGGGTGGAGCCTGATTGCAGTGACAGGTGGCGGGATTGGAGCTTTCTTAGTTGGGTGGATGCTCGACTCTTTAACAATCAGAACAGGTCTAATCTTAATTAGTCTGATCACTTTAATTCCGCTCCTGGCCTTCACTTTCCGCTTTCCTAAGAAAACACATCAACGTGCTGAAGAATTTTTTTAACAACACCCCCACATGACATCCGGTAACCCCGAAACTTATTAACACAACCCCCTTAAAAGTTATTATTAGAAAGGACACTTTTGATGTGGCATCCCCTGCATCTCAAGTGTCCTTTTTGTATTGCTATTAAGCTGTCAGTTGTTGTCTCAGTTCCGTTCGGATCTGCTGTCTTGCGCGGTAAAGTCGTGACTTCACCGTACCAATCGGCAATTGGAGATGAGTCGCAATATCTTCTTCCTTCATGTCTTCCTTATATTTCAGAAGGAACGCCGTTCGGAGTGCTGGTTTCAATTGCAGCACTTCCTGTGTGATTTCCCTTTTCATCCAAAGGTACTCGATTTCTTGCTCCACATCATTGATGGCTTTCGTATTTTCGTTAAAAATGATGTCATCCACTAAGATCGTCCCAGATCGTTTTTCTTTTCGAATCAGATCGATGGCAGTTCGTGAGGCGATTGTGGATAGCCAAGCTCCCATTTTTTCTAAGTCCAGAATGGAATCGATTTTATTATAAGCTTTGATGAACGTCTCCTGGACGATATCTTCAGCCAAGTACTTATCCTTCGTAATCACCATCGCAACCTTGAAGACCTTATCCGCAAAGGTTTCATAGAGTATACCGAAATCCAATTCTGGCGCATTCATTTCTGCAGCCATTCCCATCACCTCACCTTATTCAAAATGTTCCTTGACGAAGTCAGGAAGATTGTTTTCGTCGAGTGTTCTAAAATCAATCTTTTCATTCGAGTACATGTACATAACGGCATAAGGACTTCCAGGATAGTATGAAATACTTTGGTCCAAAACCTGTTCGATCTCTTGAGTGTCCTTGACCATTTTCGTATGATCTAGATCAATAATTTCATTCGGAGTTAAGTGATGAAGATCATTAATGCCTTCCGCCGAAACAATTACTGCATATTTCACTTCATCAGACGTTATTTTTACTTCATCTAACATTCCAGTTTCTTTCAATACTTCCTGAAAGTTTGTAAAAGATGATCTAAAGTTTAAATGAACGATATCTTGTTCGCTCAAAAAGATTTCAATACCCGGTTCATTATAGCCCCAGCTTTCTCGAACTTCATAAGGAGCATTAAGTGTATCCTTCTTCAATGCTTCTATTGCTTTCGCAACAATTTCTGAATCCTTAATGCTGACATTAATATAGGTTGGATGATCACGTCTGATTCTGATTTGGATGACATTCTCAGAATCGACACTTAGAATTCGGTTTGTTTTTTCTTTGTATTCCATTGATTCATAAATTGGTTTCAATTCTTTCATCAATTCACTATTTATTTGCACTCTATAGTGCCTTGTAATTAACTGCCCATTTTCCAGTTCATAAGCTAGGTAGATGTGTTGATAATTCACATATCGTTGTGAGCGATCTTTAAGTTCAATCAGCTTGTTGTGCAGCTTACGAACCTCTTCAATATTCTCTTTGTTTGTTAATATTGCTCCACCCAAATAATCAGGTTGATCATAATTATACTTCTTAGCATCTTCTAAGTTTCGTTGTGCATATCCGTACGACCAGTCACCGATGTAGACGCTTTTCACATCTTCCGTTTTGGGGACTCTTTTTTCATATCCTGTAACATCAAACTGAAGTGCTGCTACGAAAATTCCAGCAACCACCACAAACATTGCGTATCCTTTCAAGTGGGTGAAAACCCGCCATGTTTTATGAAGCACCATTTCCGCTACCAGGTATCCGATGAACGATCCGATTACGTAACCTACAATCAACCAAGTAAAGCTTCCTCGGTATTGGAGCTCTGCAAAATATATTCCACCTAATAACATGAAACAGAAAGTTACTCCATATTTGAATATCGGTTTTGAAGACGAGAAGACAAGTGGCTGTGAAACCCCTTCAAGTTTACGATTTTGATAGAATAATAAGCCTAAGACGAAGAATACGATGGTCAGCCCAATGTAGATCAGAATTTGAACTGGACTGAAATCCCCCTCATGCAACATGGGGATTGTCGTAATGGGCGAGTACTTTTCAAGTTCCATACTAAAATACCATTCCGAATCATAACCGTAGAAGTAGTACTTTGCATTTAAATAAAGAAGACTTAAAATACCTGCCGGGAATAAGAACATGATGAAAGTCAACACACCATGGACAGCTGATAAACCTGTAATCGTCGCAATCATGACAGTACCAGAGAACATAAGTAGTAAATAAACAATAGAGATCCCAATCCAAACAGCCACACTTTGTAACGTATAGTACTGTTCTAATCCTAGTGCCCCGTGAATAATTGCTAGAATAAGAGCTGTCACTAGCACAGGAGTTATTAAAAATATTGAACCAATCAGAAAATATTGCGTGTAAATATTTGTTCTCTTAACTGGCAAACTGTGCATGAAATCGGATGCTTCCTTTACTTGTAGAAAACGATACAAAAAGATTCCAAGCAAGACTGGTATAACAACCAGCATGATGAGCTGGATTCCAATACCTATTTGAAAGACATTATCATAGTACATCAAGTTCATACCATCCGTTGGTACGTTTCGCTTTAGTTCGTCTTTTTGATAACTCCAATCCATTAAGATCTGTAATGGTATGGTCAGCAGAAGCCCGACTAGATAGATGATGCTCACCCATCCAACACTTCGAAAACTTTGTATCAGGATTTCTTTATTAATCCAGGACGCTTTGGATTGCATAACCCACATCCCCCATTTCGTAGATGAATATTTCTTCTAATGTCAGTGGCAACAAGTCGAAGATGACTGGATTGTATTGTTCGATCTGCTTTTCAACTACCTCCGCTCGTCCCTGCACGATACAGAGCAGTACACTTCCTCGTTCTTCCTTATACAGCACTCTTACATCGTCAAACAATCCTTCTGGAATACCCTCTTTAAATGCCACTTGCACTTTATGAACATCTGACTTCAAGTCATCCAATTCTTTTTCTAGTAAAAGCTCGCCTTTATGTAAGATCCCGATGTGATCGCAAATGTCTTCGATTTCTCTTAAGTTATGGGATGAAATCAAGACCGTCATCTCACGCTCTGCCACATCTTGAAGAATCAAGTTCTTCACCTTTTTCCGCATTACAGGATCGAGTCCGTCAATCGGTTCATCTAGGATGAGGATTTCTGGCATTGCCGAAAGACTAATCCAGAACGCGACCTGACGCTGCATACCTTTGGAGAACTTTTGAATTTTCTTTTTCACATCAATATCGAAGACTTCACTTAACTGTTGGAACCGTTCTTCATTCCATGTGCTATACATGCTTCTGTAGAAGTTTGCCATCTGACGGACTGTGTATTGTGAAAAGAAGTACAGTGTATCCGGGATGAAAATCATCCGTTCTTTCACTTGAGAATTTTCGAAAACAGGTTGATTATCGATGGTGATGTTACCTTTGCTTTCTTTCAAAACACCTGAAATAATTCGCAATAACGTCGTTTTCCCTGCTCCGTTCGAGCCGAGCAGTCCATAAATGGAACCTTTTTTGACCGTAAAGGAAACATCAGAAAGAGCTTCCGTATCATCTAATCCTTTTGAGATTTTATTCACTACGATCATCTTGTTCCCCTCCCCCTATTGATTTTTCTGTTTCTTCAACTAGTGCTTGTAGTTGTGGGACTGTCATCCCTAGGAATAACGCTTCTAGGATGAGTTTGCTCAGTTCTTTTTCAACCTTTTGGAGTTTTTCCGAGTTGACGACGTCGGTCGTTTCACTCACGAAGCTCCCTTTCCCTTTGATCGAATAAATGTACCCTTGGGTTTCCAGCTCTCGATAAGCCTTTTGGATCGTGTTTGGATTGATTGTCAATTGCTGAGCCAACGTTCTGACAGAGGGGAGTTTCTCATCTTTCTTCATCACTTCACTGATAATCAACTCTTTGAACCGTTCGACTAACTGTTCATAGATTGGCTTTCTGCTTCTGACATCAAGATTAAACATGTACTCCCTCCCATCTGTACCAACTGTATTATCCGTACTAACTGTATTATGACTATTAATACAGTTTTGATTATATACCAGTATTTTCATTTCGGGAAGATATATTTGGAAAAATTTTTGCTCATGTAGGTTAGATAGGGGGCTACCCTTCACGAAATTCTGAGAATCCGCCATTTGGTGCAGGGTAAATGCTCTACCCTTCACGAAAACCAGTGAATCGCTCATTTGGTGCAGGATAAACGCTCTATCCTTCACGAAATTAAGTGAATCGCTCATTTCGTGCAGGGTAAACGCTCTACACTTCACGAAATTCAGTGAATCGCTCATTTCGAGGAGGATAAACGCTCTATCCTTCACGAAATCCGGAGGATCGCTCATTTGGTGCAGGGTAAACGCTCTATCCTTCACGAAATCCGGAGAGTCGCTCATTTGGTGCAGGGTAAACGCTCTATCCTTCACGAAATCCGGAGAGTCGCTCATTTGGTGTAGGGTAAACTCTCTATCCTTCACGAAATCCGGAGAGTCGCTCATTTGGTGTAGGGTAAACTCTCTATCCTTCCCTAAAACCAACCAATCCCCACTTTTGAGCACGATAAAAAGAACCTCCCGTTGTTCGTGAGGTTCTTTCGCATTCTTATCTTTATCTTGTTTCCAGCTCAATCCCTTGATAGAAGTGTTTCAGGATTTGCTCGTAGTTTTTCCCGTCAACGGCCATTCCGACTGCTCCGGTTTGGGACAATCCGACTCCGTGTCCCCAGCCGCCGCCGTAAACTTTGAATCCGACAGCTTGATCGTCGTCACCTTCAACCGGCTCGATATAGAACAAGGTGCTGAGTAATACGCTATGTTTTCCAGCAGAGTTGATGTATTTCAACGACCAGCGAATCTTGTCCTTTTGCTCGTAAAAAGTTCCATTCTCAGTGACGTACTCGATTTCCAGAACACGTCCGAGATCAGCCCGTTTCACGACGTTGATTTCATACACCTCACCGACATCCGTTCCGAAGTATTCGCTCAAGACACCTGAAATCTCTTCCGCTGTCCACTCAAACTCCCAGCGATAATACTTCGACCAATCTTTCTCGTATTCCAATACTTTACTCGTTCGAAGTGAGGCTGCATCCTTTGCATTCTTGAATTCTTCTTTTTGCGACTTATGTTTGTTTCCTTTTTGCCAATCAAAAACGAAAACCCCTCGCAAGTAATCAACTGGGCCCGAGTCCCATACGTCTTCGTTGTTGGCAGTCACCCCACCACTTGTCGAGTGATAGACAGCTGTAATCAGCTTCCCGTCTTTTGTCGCGACAACTCCGTTCGTATCTTGTACTGCCTGAGTGGAAACGGGATGCTCCACTTCATAACCGCCATATACTTGATCGGAGGTTGTTGGTAACAAGTCATATCCATCATTGCTGCGTTTTCCTAAGTTCGCATACGTATAGGTACGCGCTGCCACGGCTTGTGCTTTTTGTGCTTCCATTTCGCCATACGGGTTCGGTGGCAATTCCCGAGGTACGACGCCATACAAGTATTCTTCAAGCAGCAGCTCGTTAATTCCAGCCAACGTGCCTTTGCTGTTGTAACCGACTTCCCCAACACCGCGGTACTGCTTACCGTTCATTTCAATCAAACCATCCGGAGAGCTCACAACGACCGGATTCTCGGTTATAAACTCACTTCCTTGATAGCTTACTTTTACCGATGAAACGCCTGTCGTCAACGTAATCACTTTCCAGAACGAATCCGAAGCAGCGAGTCCATTCGCAATCACTTCATTCCGGAAGGCGCTACGTACACTCCAGCTCGCATCCGCAGGGAACTTCCCTATGTATAGGCGATGCCCTCCGTTGTACGGTTCAATATACGTTTCGTATCCCCCTGTTTCTGCCCGGGCTACCCAGTCGTTCATGTAAGCTTCACTCGTTGTCCATGCCGCTTGCAATCTGTAGGAAGAGTCTACGGATCCCGTGCTTTCCAACGTCACATCCGCTGCATCGTTCACTGCTTCGACGAGCACTTCACCCGTCACTTTATCCTGGATACGGAAGGTGGCGGCACTCCCTAGCGTAAGTGACTCCGCTTCAGGAACAACACCGATTCGGATCATATCTTCTGGTTCAGATGCCATCCCCTGTTGTGCATTTGGAAAAGAAAAAGCAACCACTGTCACGACCGTCAACAGCACAAGCCAAATTCGTTTCAACACATTTCCTCCTCATTTTTAGTCTTCTATCTCTACTTTTCGACGCTTGGTTGAAATTTCCTTTCACAATTATCTTAATATTTTTAAAATTAAATTTTAGTTACATAGACCTAAATAAAGGAAACTTGGGAAAGCAAAGCCTAACGAATGATAGAAAGAAAATAGATTTTATCAGAGCAAAAAAAATCGACCCGCCATGGGTCGATCTTGTTATTTTGGTTCATAATTAATCACTTCTGAGGAGTACAATTTGACGATCATGCTCCCTCCGTATCGTTTCGCGCGAATCAAAATCGGCTGGTTATATCGATTTTGAAAACGAAAATCCGCCCCGTACCAATCGACAGTTGCATCCCGTCCCGGTGGTACATAAGGGACTTTCTTGCTATGAGAATAACGTTCTACAATCTTCAACCCCGCTTGTTCAACAGCATTGAACAATGTCGTTGACACCTGGCAGATTCCTCCTCCGACCCCTTCTGACAATTCTCCTCTTATGATGATAGGAGCAGGCATATATCCTTTTTCTTCTGAGCGTTTTCCAACCACCTCATTGAAAGAAAAGACTTCTCCTGGAAAAATGACATGATTATCGATCGCTTCCGCTGCAAGCATAATATTTTGCGTACGGTTCTCATTTCTGGAATTGAAGTACGTCACATACTGACCAATTTGCTTTACCCGAATATTCGCGAGTAACTCACTGTCTACTTCCGGATAGATTTCCATTCGTGGGACTTCTATTTTGGAAGCTCCTCTTCCAATGAAGTACTGATAAAATTGCACGTGAAACCTTTTACGGTCAAGTCTATATCCCGGTTTACCAGGTTCGATTTCACCCCAGTCACCTATCTTCGCATTGATCGGATCTAGATGGATTTCACGGTCAAGTTTGTCTAACAACCTTTTGTATTTATCAATATCCAGTAAGGGTGTATCCGTAATGTGTATCGTAAATTCTTCACGGTCAATGACGGCGATGGTATCTTCTTGTTGCGTAATCGTCAAACTGTCTGGACGTTCCATAGGCTGAGTAATCATTATCATCCCAGCCAAAAACATATGTAAAAGCATCCATATCGCCTCCCGTCCATAGTATGGGCATAACGCGAACCCATAATGTAACATGGCCGTTCATTCAATTTTGGCGATAGGTCTTTTGATTTCAGTTGGAGTTTATCACACTAGAAAAACCGCTCAAAAAATGAGCGGCTTCCCTTTATAGATGACGAATATCTACGATGTCTTGCAGCTTCAAATCATAACGGTCGCCGAACTCATCGACGATGCGCAGTTCCTTTCGAACCGGATCCGCATAATGGATGTTTCCGACAAGCAGCTTATACTCATATGCCGAAAAGTAGACGAACGAAAGCGTTTCGTTGTAGGCCATCGCCTCATTGATCGTCTCGTTCATCTCCTCAAGCTTCTGTTCATCGAGCTCCGGCTTTTTCCGGAGGCGTTCTTCTTCCTTCCAGTCGCGGAGCAGCTTCACGTGCTCCGGAAGCATCATCGACGTCCATTTGATGTTGCCGCGATCACGAATACTCAATCGACCCACGCTCCTTTCTACGCTTTATGTCCACCGACAAGACGGCTGCGATGCCTTGCAGTTCCAGCAGGTGTGTAAGATACTGCGCGCAGGAGGGCGTCTCCTCCGTATTTCTCACGGATTTGGTCCATCGTGTAGCCGAGCACCCGCTTTTTCGGGCGATCGAGTTCAAACAGAGACAGCTGCATTTCATCGTCTGGACACACATTCGATAAGGTAATCGAGAGCTTCCGGACCGTCTGACCTCCGTAAAATTCGTCAAACAGCTCAAGACAGACGCGGTACAGATCCATCGTGATGTTCGTCGGATCCGTGATCGTCCTGGAGCGATGGAATCCTCCCCCGCCTTCATCTTTACTGTAGCCGACGCCGAGGCTGATCGTCCGCCCGGCTTTCCGCGCTGTCCGCGCACGGCGGCCGACTTCTTCACACATTTCCAAAATCACGTGTTGGATTTCTTTGCGGTCTTTATAATCCCGGAGTAAAATCTGGCCTTTCCCGTAGCTGATCTGCCCTTGCATAATTGGCGCGCCGATTTCAGAAAGATCGACACCCCAAGCATGATAGTACAGCTGATTCCCCATCACGCCAAACTTTTTCTCAAGCATTTTCAGCGGATAGTTCGCTAGCTGACCGACAGACATGATGCCCATCCGGTTCAGCGTCTTCTCTAGCCGAGGACCAATACCCCACATGTTACTGAGCGGCGAAACCTTCCACAGCTTTTTCTGTACATCCTCAAAGGTCCACTCTGCAATCCCTTCCTTCTTCGCTTCAAGGTCGAGACAAATTTTTGAAAGCAACATGTTCGGGCCGATCCCGATGGCACACGGCAGACCATACTTCTCCCATATTTCCTCCCGGATCCGGCGGGCGACTTCCCAGCCATCTCCCCACAACCGTTCGGTCCCATCTACTTGTAAAAAGCTTTCGTCCACACTGTACGTATGGATTGAATCTTTCGGCACGTACCGGTTGAACAAGCGGGTGAGGTCCGTGGAGCGCCGTAGGTACAAGCGCATTTGCGCATTGACGACATGTATGCGCGGGTCGTCCGGCACTTCGAACAACCGGCTTCCTGTTCGGATCCCAAACTCTTTCTTCATCATCGGTGAAGCGGCGAGTACGACACTTCCCTGCCGTTCGGTATCCCCGACAACAACCAGGTGACATGTCAGTGGATCCAGCCCCATCTCCACCGCACTACAGCTTGCAAAGAAACTTTTCATGTCAATACAAAGGATCGTTCGTTTTTCAAAGGTCGAATAATCAATCTCCATCCTCAGTCACTCCCAATAAGAACGTTTGTTCTATATCTTATGTCTTATTGTAAGCGAATATACGTTCGCTTTCCACTGGTAATTTTCACCTAGGTCTGATTTTTTAAACAGGATTCCGTTATTCTCAAGGATATGAGCGTATGATAAACTGTAATTATCATAATTTTCCAATCAGTTGGGTGATAGGGTGGGGATCAGATTGCTTGAACATATGGAGAGATATTTCAAGGAAAGCATCCGAGTGAAAAAGACCTTCGTCTGGGTGATGGTTATATGCCTCTCGTTATTTCTGATTTTAGATTGGGTGAAATTCCCGACCAAGATGATCGGTTGGATTGTCCCTTTTGAGGTGATAACACCAGAATATTTACCTTTTGAAGCAGAAGAGGAATACGCAGAATTCATTGGCTTCGATCGAGTACGGCTCGTATTTGAAAACGCGGAAGATTCCCTAGCCATTTGGGTAACATCTGAAATCGGCTGGAACCACGTATCCAATTGGGACGAAAAATTAACCTTCGAGGATGGTCGGAGAGCCTATTATACCGAAAGTGGCGGGAATCAAATGCTCAGCTGGCGAAACGGGAAAGAAGTCGAGTACGCCATCAACTATGAAGGAAACACACCTCTAAGCAAAGACGAACTCATTCAGGTTGCTTCGTCGATTAAATAAGCTTTCACCTCAGAAAGGCCTAGAGGAAAATTGAACAGCCCCCTGTAAAGTAGACAAGTGAAATAATAAAAACAATTAAGCGGCTTTAGCCCTATATTCCATAGGACTAAGGCCGTTTCGTCCTTTTTGTAATCGTTCATAATTGTAAA
>JAIVLN010000005.1 GCA_020524245.1 Rossellomorea aquimaris
TTACAATTATGAACGATTACAAAAAGGACGAAACGGCCTTAGTCCTATGGAATATAGGGCTAAAGCCGCTTAATTGTTTTTATTATTTCACTTGTCTACTTTACAGGGGGCTGTTCAATCTCCTCTAAGCCTTTACTTGTCTAAAAGTTGTTCCGTTTAAGCCTCCTTATCATGTAGTTCGTGTTCTTTCATTCAGTCCAATAGCTATTTTAAAAAGGGTGACTTCAACGGTTTTGGTGTTTTCACCCTATCAGAAAGCTTCTCTGGTTAGGTTTTTCTAGTGTTTTTCGAAATCCCATACAAATTCGCAATACGAATCAAGCTTAATTCTGTGAAATTACAGGTGAATACATACCCTATATAGCATCAACATTTTAGGAATCTTTGATAGAACAATAAAAACGCACTGTGAATTTCATTGTGAAATCCAGTGCGTTTTGCTTGGATGTATATTCGTGTGCACCTTGTAGTAAACCCGTTACCATCCTGGAAGTTGTGTTAGAATTTCGGTCTTATAACGTTTGCAAGTATCGATGAGGCAGTTTCCACCGGTATCTGGCTGAAAAGAGCCTTAGCGTAATCAACACGACACACAGCACATACAATTCCCATGCCTGTTGGACAAACCCCGTTCCAATGCAGATCCCTGCAATGATCGCCCAAGCCGCATAAATGTCATACCGGAGTACCGTCGGCTTCCGACCGGCAAGAACATCCCGGACAATTCCCCCACCTGTACCAGTCATCACTGCAGCCATAATGATCGCAGTCAACGAATGACCAGCCGAATAGGCATAAAGAGCCCCCTGGATGGCAAAGGTCGATAATCCTACCGCATCGAAAAAGTTCAGCCACCCTCTCGTCCAATGGATCCAGCCATCCGGAATGATAAAAACGATGACAATGACGAGAACCGTCACTTTTATGAGCATGTCCTGCTGCCACAGTGTCGACATCGGTACATCTATCAATACATTTCGTATAATTCCGCCCCCAAATGCGGTCGCTAATCCTAAAATCAAAACGCCTAGAAGATCATAGTCCTCTTCCATCGCGATGATGGCTCCACTGATTGCGAAAGCCAACGTCCCGATTACGTTCAATACCTCCCATGTCAATGCCGATTCTCCCCTTCGGTTCATTACTTTTTCATTATGCCAAATAGAGTTTACAACGTTTACATTGGGATAGCAACGGATAATCGAGCTTTTTATCGAAAACCTTTATTGACTGATCTCGGTATCCGAAATTTTATTATTGAGTACGGTACGTGAAATTTAATTGCTTGTATCTTTATTTCTCGTTGGCTTCGGTTTCAACTGTATGCTCGTCATACGAACTCCAGTCACTCCAGCTGCCGACGTACAGTTTGCTTTTCTTTCCAATTTCATCAAGTGCGAGTACGTTGACGCATGCCGTGACCCCTGATCCACAATAATTGATGACCTGCTTGTCCTCCACTTCGAACCGTTCCTTCAATTGCTCGGTCGATTTCCAAGTTCCTTGCTCGATATTGTCCATGAAAAAGCGGTTGCGTGCGCCGGGGATATGTCCTGCTTTTGCATCAATCGGTTCAGATTTACCAAGGTACCTCGCTTCATCCCGTGCATCGATCAACACAACATCTTCTGTATCAGCCGCTACCCTTACTTCATCCAACTCTGCAACCATATCTTCCTGGATGTCCGGTTTGAACGTTGTTTTCTCGACATCAGGTAGTTTTTCAGTCAATGGATAATTCTTTTTCTCCCAAGCCTGGAAGCCTCCATCCAACACGTACACTTTTTCATGACCGAGATACTTAAGCATCCACCAGAGGCGGGCAGCCATCGCGGTGTTTTGTGCATCATATGCTACAACCGTTTTCGTTTCATCAACTCCCATCGACTCCAAGAAACTGACGAATTGGTCCACATCAGGTAACGGATGGCGTCCACCACGGTCTCGGACAGGCCCCGAAAGGTTTTTCTCGAGATCTGCATAATGCGCACCTGGAATGTGAGCATCATGATATTCTTCCTGTCCCTGATCTTTATTGTTCAAGTAGAACCGGCAATCTACTGGAATGACACTTTCGTCATCTAGCTTTGCGTACAACCAATCCACAGAAACGATATTTTTCATGATTCATTCACCTACACTTCTCATTTTCTTCATTGTATCTGAATCGGCTTCAGGATGACAAACGAATCGACACCTTCATTGACGGGTACCGTTCAAACGATTAAACTTCAGTTAGATGAAGAAAGAGAGGTCGTTTTACATATGGAGCAAAGGATTAATCCAAGAGTGAAAGAGATACAAATTTCAGGAATCCGTCAGTTTTTCAACAGAGTTTCGGCATATCCTGATGCCATTTCGTTGACGCTCGGACTCCCAGATTTCCCAACACCTGAACATGTAAAAGAAGCCGGTAAAACGGCAATTGATGAGAACAAGACGACATATACTCATAACGCAGGTTCGATGGAACTAAGAAACGCCATCGGACAATTTGTAAAAGAAAAATACAACCTCGATTACCGGCCAGAAGACGAAATCATCGCAACAAGCGGTGCAAGTGAAGCGATTGACATATCGCTCCGTACGATCCTCGTCGAAGGAGATGAAGTCATTTTGCCAGGACCTGTCTATCCAGGTTACGAGCCAGTCATCCGCCTATGTGGTGCAAAGCCGGTCCATGTAGATACGAGGGATACGGAATTCAAGCTGACTGCATCACTCATTGAAGAACACTTGACTGAACGAACGAAATGCGTCATTCTTCCCTACCCTTCAAATCCGACAGGGATGACGTTAACCCATGATGAAATGGAAGAAATCGCTCACCTTTTGAAGGATAAAAATGTGTTCGTCCTTTCTGACGAAATCTATAGTGAGTTGACTTATGATCAAAAGCATCGATCCATCGCAACGTATGAAGGGATGAAAGAGAAAACGATCGTCATCAACGGGCTCTCGAAGTCTCACTCGATGACCGGATGGAGAATTGGATTTTTATTGGGGGATGCTGCCATCACACAGCATATCCTGAAGGTCCATCAGTACAACGTTACGTGCGTCTCATCAATCACCCAGTCTGCCGCAGTCGAAGCATTGACAGACGGTAAAGACGATGCGAAGCCGATGAGGGAGATTTATGAGCAACGTTTGGCGTACACATATTCGCGCCTTAAAGAGATGGGGCTGGAACTCCATAAACCTGGTGGCGCCTTCTATCTCTTCCCTTCTATAAAAAAATACGGCATGAAATCATGGGATTTTGCGACCAAACTGTTAGAAGAAGAAAAGCTCGCAGTCGTTCCGGGAATTGCATTCTCCGATTACGGAGACGATTATATCCGGATTTCATATGCTTATCATCAAGACCAGTTGAAGGAAGGTCTTGATCGGTTGGAACGCTTCCTCAATCGGTTCTAAAAATAAACGAGCAGGAGACCCCTGCTCGTTTTGCTATACATCCACATATTTTTTCAACAAAATGAAGTATCCGTAACAGACGATATATGCGAGTAAGTATGAAACGAATGTCCAGAAGATCGTCCATCCGTTGTAATAATGGACCAATCCGATCACCACTCCGGTATACTCGATGATCGTTGTCAACAAAGTGAATAAGAGAATCCAGAGGGTCGGGTTTCGGTTGGACCGTTTAATGAAGTAGAAAAGGAACCCCGTCAATATCGGATAAATACCGAAATACATCGGTAACGCGGCAAAAGACTCAATATCATCCATTGGATGAATTCGCCAGAACTTCAAATGGAAACCGACAACATCAAACGTAAACGCCACAACAGCCGCAAACGGTGCAATCAACAGAAAGATTTTTGCGTCTCTTCTTAATAAGAAGATCCCTGCAATCCAAGGGATCAACAAACCGAACAACGTATTGATGAACATTTCGCTCAACTCCTTAAGTAAGGTTTGAGCATCTTAAGCTGTTTTTATACCCTTCACAGTTTTTTTAAAAGATAATCCTTATGTATAGACGTTTTTCGTAGCAATAACCTTTTTAACATGGTCCACTCTCCCACCGTATCAAGTATTCAATTCATATATTTTGCTTACTTGTGATTCCAATGCATCCATCTGTACGAATCTCGCTTCACGAATGTATTCTTTTCCTTCTACGAACAGTAACAGGACTGGTACGGTGAAAATGGAAAAATGGCCTGCAACATCAGGTACTTTGTCCGCGTTGATATGGCTCATTTGGATCTCCGGATATTTAGCCAACATCTCCCGTACCTTTGGAAGTAAAGCATCACAGACGCTGCAATTCGTTCTTGAAATATAGATGAAACTCAAACGATGATCTTCTACAAATCGATTCACTTCATCAATGGAATGAAGCTCTTTCATTTCTTTCATGTTTTTACCTCCGAATTTATGAAAAGAGTGCGATGTCCCCCATCACACTCTTCACTCGTTATTGTTTTTGGCAATATTCTTCGATCATTTCTTTCGTTACATTTTTACGTTGTGGAACGATGCCTTTCCTCGCCAGCTCATTGATTTGATCAGTAACCGCATTGATTTTTGCGAGTGGTTTTGAAAAATCTGCATTTTCCTTGCATTTTTGTAATGCAATATCGATCCACTGCTCTCGTTTTTCGTCTAGTTCAGCGAATTGACGCACTCTCGCATGTTGATCATTACTATGTTTTGAAATCTCGTGATGTACAGACATGGATGATCCTCCTTTTATTCTTCCCTATTTTTCTTATCCATCAATCTTTTAACCTGTTCTTTCGGTGTCCAGCAATTGAACTGATAATCCGGCTTTGTTTCATAGCCGAGTCGCTCACAAAAATACATAATTGAACCCGGTCTCTTATCGACCCTAAAATGAATACAGGTCGCACAACAATGGAAACGATCCTCATTCATGATTGACATGGACCTCTTGTTGAATGATTCGGTCAAGCTTCCGCTTCATCGTTTGCAAAGATTCCAATTGTTCCTTCGAACCGAATGATTCGATCAGACCACTGTAGTATTGTTGAATTTCATCAGTCATCTGTTCTTTCAAGCCGTTTAATTCATCTGTCATTTTTTCCTGATAAAAACGGTTGAACTGTTCTGTAAAGTGATCGACGACCTCATGAAGTTCAGGTTGGAACTTTTCTGCGAGTTCTTCCCTAAGTTCATCCCGCCCAGTCCCTTCAAAGAACTGCTTCGGATTTTTGAACCGCTTCAAGTAAGGTCGTAATTTTTCACGTGTCGAATTGGACCAATCTGCTTCCACATCCGGCGTTTCAATCGAGAGCTCTTCCATCTCCATAAATTCATATTGGCTTTTTGTAGATGTGAAATCCGCAATCATATCGAAGAACTGACCCCGCTGGTCATTCAATTTCTTCTCAACTCGTAATGTTGTCGCCCGTAATTCTTGAGAAAGTTGAAACGCCATCGATTCCAGCAATTCTTCTAAACAACGTAGGAGTTGATCTTTCCCTACATTTTTCTGTGAAAGGACCGACGGATTGAAGGCAACCTTGAATTCATCGTTGAACGTAAGCATCAAGCGATGAACAACATAATGAAGCAATTCATTCGTTTCTTGTACTACCGCTTTTTCATACGGTTTCGTCGAACTCGAATGGATTTTATCCTCGATCTCAGTTTGATCTGTTTTCAGTTGTTCTTTTTGAGCGGCTTGTGTCTCTTTATCCGCTTGGGCGTTTTGGATCCATTCCGTTAAGCGGCCTCTCGCTGCTTGCAGCAATTGATTGGCTTGTTGTTGTAAAATGTCGTCCCTTTCACGGATGGTGTTTGTATGGAAGGACTCCGCAAATGGACCGAATTTCGAATGATCTCCTTTGGAATCTCCTTTACGCTCCTTCAAGGCTTCCTTACTCGATAATGCATACATCCGAGGGTGCCTGATCCCATAAATGTTCAATTGGGACCTTACATAATCCACGACGGCTTCCCGTTCTTCTTCATCTTCCGCAAGATCGGCAGCATTGATGACGAAATACATTTTGTCCATAGAGAACGTATCTTTTACACGGCCGAGCTGAATGAGAAAGTCCCGGTCCGCTTTCGAGAACGCGTGGTTGTAATAGGTGACGAAAACGATCGCATCCGCGTTTTTGATATACTCGAACGCAACGGAGGTGTGACGTGCATTGATCGAATCCGCTCCTGGTGTATCCACAAGGGTGATCCCTTCCCGTGTCAGATCACAATCGTAATACAGTTCCACTGATTCTGTGAAGCATGCCCGCTCTTCTTGTGCCACAAACGAACCGAAGTTTTCATGGTCGATGACCTGTTCTGAACCTAGATAGTCCTTCATGGCCGCGTATCCCTTGGATACTGCCCTCAAGAAGTTGTAGTGAGGACCCGGTTTCTCACTGTCAAGCGTATGGATGACCTCAACCGCTTCTTCTAGGGAATTGCACTCTTTTCCAAATCGTTGTAACGAATGGTTCACTTCCTCTAAGATGATCTCAACCGACTTCAGTTGTATTTTGACGGTTCCGTGTTTGTTTTCATCGGTCACAGGTAATATCTTGTTGATCGTCGCCGTAGTCGGGTTCGGTGATACAGGGAGGACATCCTCTTTCATCCAGGCGTTAGCGAAGGATGATTTTCCTGCGCTGAATGCGCCGAACAAAGCGACAGTATACTCTTTGTTCTTGATTTTTCCGGAACGTTCCTTCATCCGTTTCGTCAAGTCACTAAGAGAGGACCAATCACTAAGAAGCTCACTCGCCTGATCCAGCTGTAATGCAGCCTGTTCGATGTTACCTGTCGACACTTCGACGACTTCTTTATCCTCAATTGTAAAATCAATTGCATCTTCGTGATGCGTGTCTGGTTGTTTAACCCATTCCCCTTTTTCAACCTCTGATTGAAGGTGATCTTGTACGTTTTGGAACCATTCTTCAGTACCGTTCTCTTCATCATTTGAAAGAAGAAACTGGCGGAAAGTTTCCTGTTCGTTCATGTAACGGTCGTTTTCAGCTAAAAACGCCTTTTCCTTTTCAAGTTCTGCCTTCAACTGTTGAAGCTCTTCGTCCAACTTCATTTGTTCAGGCTTCACTTGCTCTTGTAGATATGTTTCTTTGATTTGCTCGAACAGACGAACCGCATCTTTTCGATAACGCTTCTTCAAATCATCCTCGACATCACGATTATATTGAAGCACATATGCCTCGTTGAAAGTGGCACCTTTTTGATGAAGACGCCATACATCTTCTGGCTCGAACTTGTGCTCCATTTCCAAGATGCAGTTTTCAATATCTGCATCATGAACATTTAAGGTTTTCATTTGCTTCTGCAATTCGTCTTTCAAATGCCATTCCAATTCCGTTTTCGCTTTCTCATTGACAGCTTCGACAAAGCGATTGATTCTGGATTCGCGCTCTTCTTCTGTTTTTTTCTTCGCGAAAAAAAGACCCGTTTTGAAATCTTCCTTCAAGCTCTCAAGCACCGCTCTTCCCATTTCCCTCACTTCATATGGGGCGACACGTGCATTGTCGATCAGTTTTCTCAATTCGGTGTGGAACTCTTTTTCCACCTTCTGATCCTGCTCTTCCAATGCAGCTTTTTGACTTTCAAGCGTATCGATCTCATGTATCAAAGACTTCGAATCCTTTTGATGTCCTTCATCAACATCGGGATATTTCTTTTCCAAATATTCGTTGGAAATTTGTGCGCTCATCGATTCCAGTGTCTTTTCGATATAAGCGTGCTTATTCTTTTTGATTCGCTTCAATTCTTGCTGTAAACGATCCAACTGATTTTCGGTTTGATTTATCGCTTTTAACGATGTAAAGAAAGTTTCCTTCGGCCGGACGCCCCAATGCATGAAAGCTTCTGTCGTCTGATGCTTGAACTCCGCAAACGGAAGCTCCTTCTCACTATGTTTGTCGATTTGATTCACGACAAGATAGATCTCTTTTCCGAGATCTTGCATTTCCTTTGTAAATTCGAAATTCAATTCGGACTGGACGTGATTGTAATCCATCACGTAAAAGATGACATCCGCAAGATGAAGCATCGACTCCGTAGAGATCCGATGAGCATCGTCCGTCGAATCAATTCCTGGAGTATCCATCAACACCGTATCGTCTTGTAGAAAAGGATGATGCTTGAAGATTTCGATTGTACGAATCGCTTCACCATCTTTGGAAGCTTTCTTCACCTCATCGAGATCCATCTCACCTTCATAAGCGATTTTTTTACCATGTTGATCGGTCAGGATGACGCTAGGCTCACCTTCCCTTAGAGCGACGATGTTTGCACTTGTCGGGATCGGGGATGACGGCAACAGATCGTCACCCATGAGCGAATTGATCATGCTGGATTTACCAGCGCTGAAATGTCCGCAAAACGCAATCGTGATTTCTTCAGCATCCGCTTTCAGTGCGAGCTGATGAATTTTATGTAAAAAAGCTTGATCGGCTTGATTCTTTGCAAAATGTTGGTCCATTTGATATAAGCGGTCCAACCAGATATTTGTTGTTTTGTTTTGTCCATTCGTTGTCATGTTAACACCTGATTTTTTATCGTTTTATTCTTACTTTATCATATTTACCAACTGTTGTGCGTTCCTTTAAACTTGTCCTGCTTTTTTCGATATAATAGAAGATGAAGATATTGGAAAGATATAGAATGGAAATATTGAGAATGAACAAGTTTGATTCGAGAGGAGTACATATGGAAACACAATTCGAACTCGTATTACTATTGTTAGCGATTGCCGCAGGAATTACTGCAGTCGCGAAAAAGTGGAGGCAGCCGTATCCGATTGCACTGGTCATAATTGGTGTCGTGATCGGTCTGATGCCTTATAGTGGTTTGGAAGAATTGAAAGAGACATTCGCAGAAGATGAGTTTTTCCATTTTGCGATCATCTCGATCTTTCTACCGACTCTGCTCGGTGAAGCGACACTGAACTTACCTTTTTCCCATTTAAAAGAGAACAAATTACCGATCTTACTGCTTGCAGTCGTCGGCACTTTGATCACATTTGTAACCGCAGGCTGGATGACCGCATTGTTTCTCGGACTCTCCATCCAGGCGGCACTCGTCTTCGCTGCATTGATGGCCCCGACGGATCCGATCAGTGTGCTGTCGATCTTCAAATCAATGGGTGTCAATCACAAAATTTCGACCGTCATGGAAGGCGAGAGTCTGATCAACGACGGTTTGGCTGTCGTCTTGTTCACCATTGCTGCTTATCAGTACGATGTGATCCTCGACGCCGGAACGGGTGGTATCGGCATTGCATTAGGCGAATTTTTCAAAGTCGTGATCGGTGGTTTACTAGTCGGAGGAGCGTTCGGTTACTTCTTCTCCAGGCTGACAACCTTTTTCGATGACTATCCTTTGGAAATCGTCTTCTCGATGCTATTGTTCTATGGATCATTTTTCGTGGCAGAAGCCTTTCATGTTTCCGGGGTGATCGCCGTTGTCATCGGCGGTATCATTTTCGGGAATTTCGGTACCCGAATCGGGATGAGTCCGACAACAAGCCTCAGTATTCGGACATTTTGGGATGTCGCTTCACTCGTGGCGAACTCTCTTGTCTTTTTGCTCGTAGGACTCGAAATTACAAGGATGGTGCACTCCGTCAACTGGATTCAAGTGCTCATCGCCATAGGGGTTGTTGTACTCGCAAGAAGCATCGCCGTGTACAGTACAATCAGTTTCATCCGCTCGCTCCCGAAAAACTGGAAGCACATTTTCAATTGGGGCGGGTTGAAAGGGTCTCTTTCACTAGCGCTCGCATTAAGTCTTCCGATTGATTTTCCATTCCGTGAAGAAATTCTGATGCTTGCTTTCGGGGTTGTCTTCTTCTCCCTAGTCGTACAAGGTTTGACGATCAAGCCGCTCGTCTCCTTCTTAGGTGAAAAAGCGACGAAAGAAGAAAAACTGGAGTATGATCGTATCCAGAGCCGAATTTATCGTTATCATTCCGGTCGTAAACAGTTGGAGAGGATGACAGCCGAAGGGACACTGTCCTCCATCGTCTACAACAAGTTGGTCAACCAATATGATGAAGAATTGAAGGAATTGAATAAGGAACTGGAACGACTTTATCAACAGGAACCCGAGTTGAGAAAAGAATCGACTGCCCGTGCAATCAAACAAGCACTATATGCCGAGCACGAAGCGCTTGAGCAGTTGGAACGCCAGCATCTTATCTCCAATCAAATAACAGAGGAAGAAAAGCGCTACATCCGTGATCTTCTCGAACGGGAAGACATGGGTGATCAAGTCGCCCTGCATGAACAAAGAAACAAACCATAATCTGAATAAATTTAAAAAGCACACAGCAATATCAAAATTTGACTGTGTGCTTTTTATGTGATTTCAATAAAAATTCACGACACTCCTGCGGGAAAAGCGTGCCAGGCGAGTCTCCGCAACGAGGCACGAAGTGAGGAGGCTCGCGGTTCGCCCGCGGAAAGGGAGTGAATTTTAAAGAAGAAATCCCTATCGTTTAAAAAAGTACGCCATATAAATTTCGTCTTCGTACTCCCCTTTGATGCAAAGCTGGTCTTTCTGTGTGCCTTCATGCACGAATCCGTACCGCTCATATAATTTGGAGGCGATCGGGTTGTTGGAAAAGACCGTCAGCCAAAGCTTGTGAAGCCCTTCCGTTTTTCCCCATTCCAGGGTGTACTCCATTATTTTCGTCCCGATGCCTTTACCTTGAGCTTCCTCGGTAATCCAGGTCCTGAAAACGCCGCAGTGCCGCTTCATATCGAGCTCACCTCTCAACACCCTTGCAATACCGACGATTTTACCGCCCACTTCAACGACAGCGTACATGCTGTCAGACAGTTTTATATCTGTTATGAAAGATTGTTCCTCTTCAAGGGTACGCGTCTTCTCTTTCTGGATGAAAGAACGGCTTTTGACGATCGATTCTGCCGCCTGGATGATGTGCTCTGCATCCCGGATGTCAGCCGGTCGAATCGTCACTTCACGGCCGTCTCTCGCCTCAAATGTATACACATGGGGTTCACGTTTCAACGTCACACTAATCCCTCCTGTCAACAGGTCTAGAAGTAGTGTGTCTCAATTTGAAGAGAGTCATGAATCGTGAGCCAACCATATGAATAATTCTTTTGAAAACGTTTGGCTGTTGCTGAGCCCGGATTAAAAAGAGTTATGCCATCCACCACTTCATGATGAGGAATGTGGGAATGTCCAAACACAATGACATCGACTGCTTCGCCTTCGAAGGCACGCAAAGCCCGTTCTGGTGTGCTTTTTCCCTTTCCGAGATGACCATGGACGAGTCCGATTCGAAAACCTTCTATCTCCACTACTTTCTTTTCTGGAAGCCTCTCCTGCAGTTCTTTGGAATCCACATTCCCAAATACAGCTTCGACTGGAGCGAACTTCATCAACTCTTCCAATACACTTGATTCAATGAAATCTCCTGCATGTAAGATCAGGTCTGCTTTTCCCATCTCTGTTAAAAGAACTTCTGGGAAAGATTTCCCAGAAGTTCTTAAATGCGTATCTGCTAACAGGAGGATTTTTTTCATAAAGCATCACATCCTGTTTCACTGAAATGGTTTTATTTTACCCGTTGCTTGTAAGAACGGTGAGAACGGTTCTGTCTGCCGCCACCAGAACGGCTGTTTTGAGGTCGGTTACCGCCTCCACGCTTTGGAGGACGTCCACCTTTCCCTTTTTGCTTGTTATAAGGTCGACCGCCGCCACCTTTGTTGGATTTTTTCTTGGAATCCAACGGCTTGATCGGTGTGATGTCAACTGGCGTCTTGTCTGGCTCTTTCGTATAACCTTTAAGTGCTGCAGCTACCAAATCACGAGGATTATATTGGGAAAGCAGTTCATCTGCAACAGCATGATATGATTCAAGATCATCATTTTTGATGGTATTCGTCAGTTGATCCGCAGCCATACGTTGTTGACCTTCCAGGGCATCATCCGTTGTAGGGATCGTCATTTGTTCCATGCGCTTCTTCGTGATCTGTTCGATCGTCTTCAAGTGATCAAATTCACGAGATGTCATGAATGTGATTGCCACTCCTGTTTTACCAGCACGACCTGTACGACCGATTCGGTGTACATAGCTTTCTGGATCTTGAGGAATGTCGAAGTTGTAGACGTGTGTCACGCCACTGATGTCGATACCACGAGCTGCAACGTCTGTCGCAACGAGGATGTCCACACGATTTGTACGGAATTTCTTCATGACACGGTCACGTTTTTGTTGAGAAAGATCACCATGGATACCGTCCGCAGAGTACCCACGTTTGTTCAATGCATCCGTCACTTCGTCTACACGTTTTTTCGTACGACCGAAAATGATGGCAAGTTCAGGTGCTTGGATATCCAACAAACGGCAAAGGACATCGAATTTCTCTTTTTCATGGACCTTCACATAACGTTGGTCGATTTTCGTAACCGTCATTTCACTTGCTTTCACTTGGACGATTTCGCGATCCTCTTTCATGAATTGGTTCGCAAGTGATTGAATCGCTTTTGGCATAGTTGCAGAGAACAACATCGTTTGATGTTCTTCTGGAATTTGACCAAGGATCGCTTTGATATCATCAATGAATCCCATGTTCAACATTTCATCCGCTTCATCGAGGATGACGGTTTTTAATTCGCCAAGGCGGATCGTCTTACGGTTCAAGTGGTCTAAAAGACGACCAGGTGTACCTACAAGAATTTGTGGTTTTTTCTTCAATGCTTTGATTTGCAATCCGATGTGCTGACCACCGTAAATCGGTAGCGTACGAATACGCTTATGGTGTCCGATTTTGTTAAGCTCTTCAGCAACTTGGATAGCAAGTTCACGTGTCGGTGTTACGATCAATGATTGGACACCTGTTTCATCCTTATCGATGGCTTCGATAATCGGAATACCGAATGCGGCTGTCTTTCCTGTACCCGTTTGAGCTTGCCCAATTAAATCTTTCCCTTTGATGGCTACCGGGATGGCATCTCTCTGGATTGGTGTCGGTTCTTCAAATCCCATGTCATTAATCGCTTTTAACGTACGTGCTTCAATTCCTAAATCTTTAAATGTTGTCAAATCATCTAACTCCTTTTTTAAATAAGGCAGCGTTAGCATGTCATGTTGACGTTCGGCTCTACCGTCAACCAAAAATTCCTCACCTCGGAGGATCATTGTCATCAAAATCTATATGTTTTCAATAAGTAACTAACAATGCCTTTCATAATACCTTTACTCTTATTATTGAAAGTTCCACGGCTTCCAATTCCGTAAACCAAAACATGGCATAAGACATACAAAAGCACTTCCCGTTTCCGGAAGTGCCTCACTACGTTTACGATTTAATATGAGCTACCGGTTATTGAATTCAAATTAAAATATACCATGCTTAATGAAGAAACACAAGAAATCAATTTTCTACGATCTGATTTTGTTGAATTCGATCGTTGAATTTCTCTTGAAGCTTCTTCGTTACAGGACCTGGCTTGCCATCGCCTACCTGTTTCCCATCAATTATGACGACTGGAGAAACCTCCATAGTGGTACTCGTGATGATCACTTCATCGGCATTCATCAGTTCATCTTTTGTGAACGTTTTTTCATTTACGTTAATATCCGATTGCCCGGATATTTCGATCAGCACATTCCTTGTGATTCCATTCAGGATGTAATTGTTCGCTGGATGGGTATACAATTCATTATTTTTAACGATGAACACATTGGAAGAACTACCTTCTGTCACGATGCCGTCCCGGATTAGGATCGCTTCATCACATCCCGCATCTTTCGCCTTTTGTTTACTTAGAACATTTCCAAGCAAATTCAAGCTCTTGATATCACAACGTAACCAACGGATATCCTCTGTTGTTATGACTGAAATTCCATCCTGCATTTTATTGAGCGGTCGTGGTGCTTCCTTCGTATAAGCGACTAGCACACCACTCGCATGATCAGGGAAATGGTGCGTGCGCTCTGCAACGCCTCTTGTGATCTGTAAATACACTTGACCGTCTTTTAGCGAATTAGCAGCAGCTAACTCCACTAGTCGTTCTTTTAACATGTCCAAAGAGAATGGAAGCTGCATCTGAATTTCATTTGCACTCCGTTGCAATCGTACCAAATGCTCATCCATTCCGAAGAAGTGTCCATCATAAATCCGGATGACCTCATAAATGCCATCTCCGAATTGATATCCTCTGTCTTCCATTTCAATATGTAGTTTGGACTGCTCCATCAGTTGATCTTGTACTAGGATCATTTCGTTCCCCTCCGTTTATTTATACAGTATATTATTCGACCCACTTCACAAGCTAAAAGAAGTTCTTATGTTCGTAAAAAATGTTCTTTCAAGTATACAACATTTCAGTTAATGGGTGGTCTATTTATGGACGGAAATTGGCTCTCGATTGTACCTTTTTTGCTGGTCATACCGATTGCGATGATGACTAAACAAGTTCTTCCCGGGATTCTCGTTGGTTTGATAGCTGGTGCTTACTTGATGAATACTTCTGTCATCGGAGGGATGGAAACGATGTTGACCTACCTGGTCACCGCTCTCGTTGATAAGAATAACATTAAAATCATCGTTTTCCTGTATGTTTTCTCCGGACTGGTCGGTATGATCAAAATTGCTGGTGGGATTAAAGGCTTCGTCGAGGCAGCATCTGAAAGGGTCGATACGAAAAGAGAGGCTATACTCCTAACATATGTCTCAACCCTCGGAACATTCAGTGCACCAAGCTTCCGTTTTGTCACCATCGGACCGATCATGAGAGCTTTGATGAAACGTGTGAGCATGACGAAAAAAGAGCTGGGTTTCGTAATTGAAACGACGACTACTCCCATCATTGTTCTCATACCGATCGCCACAGCCTTTGTCGGGTACATGGTGTCAGTCATCGAGCTCGGTTTGCACAACCAAAAATTAGAAGGTGACCCGTATTCTTTGTTCATTCAGAGCATCCCTTTCAATTTTTTCGCCATTGCGATTTTCCTTGTGGGGATTTACTTGAGCTTTTTCCATCATTCATCCGATGGGGGGCAGGAGCAACCAGCTGATGAAGGAGACGAGGAGGATTGGCATAATTGTGATCCGGCGGTTTCTCTTGACCTTCCTTCAAAGCCGGTGAACTTGTTGTTGCCTTTGTTTGTTGTCATCGTATTGACACTTGCCCTCACCTGGTACGATGGAGCACAACAAGGCTACGGCTTTTTCCAGGCTTTCATCAAGGCGAACGTATTGGACGCAATGGTCATCGCGTTATTAATTACAACTTTATTAACGATCATCTTCTTCTTGTTCCAGAAATTTGAACTGAAGATGCTGATTGAAAGCTTCGTGTTTGGCGGGAACAATTTGATGTCGGTCATCCTTTTATTATCCGTCATCTGGGGCTTGGCGTCTGTTACCGAGGATCTTGGATTTTCATCGTTTATTACGGAAAATGCAAGTTGGATTCCACCGATCCTCGTGCCTCCGATTCTTTTCTTGTTCGGTTGTGCTGTATCTTATTTCATCGGCTCTGCTTGGGGAACATGGGGGATTCTCATGCCACTCGGTATATCGATGGCATCTCTCGCTGACGTATCCTTACCTCTTGTAATCGGGGCTGTATTTGCAAGTGGTACATTCGGATCGTTCGCTTCTCCATTGAGTGATGATGTGAATACGGTGAGCCGAATTTTGAACCTACAGGTGATGGAGTATGCCCGGTTCAAATTGAAAGCTGCCCTCATCGCAGTTGGACTATCAGCCATCCTGTACACCGGTATCACCTTCATCTTATAAATGTCTTTTGTAAAAGATTGTTAGGCGGAAAGCGAGCATCCAGGAGAGGAAATCAACGACTTTTAAAGAAAGCTTGGCGAGAACAGCCCTTTATAAATTGGAGAATGGATTTCTTTATAAAAAAACCTGAGGATCTTATTCATCCTCAGGTAAATTCAGATATTCCTGAATCCGGTTTGCCATTTTAATGTATCCTTTTTGATTCGGGTGCAGCTTGTCATTTGCAAACAATTCATCACTATCTTCTTCAATGAAGATATCGTCAACTGGAATGTATTGCGTATTATCATTAATATCTGCAACCAATTCCGCTGTTTTATTCCAATCTTCAATAACACCGTCGATCTCTTTGATATCCTGGAAGAAGTTATGAAACGGATTGAACATGCCGATCAAATAAATATTGGCATCCGGATTTAAAGCCCTGATCGTCTGGATGATGACGAACAGGTTTTTCCTATAACGTACCTTCCCTGTTTCAAACAAGTCCATATTCAGACTGAAAAAGTTGTACTCCACAATGTTCAATATATCATTGCCACCGATGGTGATGAATATGTGATCCGCCTTTTCAATATGCTCCCGGACGTTCTCCTCATCGACTTTCGGTACGAGTTTCTTACTCGGTAGTCCATGGATTCCGAAGTTCTTCAGACTTACACTTTCCTCAGATCGTTCTTGAATGTATTGAGAAACAGGATGGATGTATCCACCTTTCGTCTTGTCTCCTGAACCTTTCGTCAAAGAATCTCCTAGTCCAACAATATGGACATCCTCTATGACGGATTCGGTAACTTCTTCTTCTTTCTTTTCGTCCTTCTTATCCTCTTTCTTCTCCTCTTTAGGCGTCTCTTCTTCAGACTTCTCCTCTTCTGGAGGTTCGTTTATGATCGGACCGATTACCGGATCGGATTCTGGTTCCTCTTCCGGGTTGTTTATGATTAAAAGAAGACCGATTATGGCTACCAGCGGGACGAGGACCAGGAATATCCATTTTTTCTTACTCATAAAAATCCCCTCGATTTATGGAAATCTTTCTGTGTTTTATGCTTTAAATTACCTTATGATCGGGAATATAAACCGTAGTACAAACTACTTGCAAATCGGTTGCATTCCAATTAGGCTGTTGATAAAGTAATTGCATCCGAATGATGTACTCATACTATAAATAGATAAGGAGGATCGACATTGGATTTCACAATTACAAAACCTGCCGTTCAATGGTTCATCAATGAATTAGACCTATCAGAAGGTGATCACGTCAGATTCTTCGCACGAGTAGGCGGTTGTAGTACCGTTCAGTCAGGATATTCATTGGGAATTTCAAAGGAAAATCCATTTGAACCTGCGAAAACATTCGAATCCTATGGTGTTACTTTCTTCATTGAAGACAAAGACCTTTGGTATTTCAACGATCATGATTTGAAGATCAAATACAGCCGTAAATACGATGAAATATCATACGAATATACGGAACAAGACTAAAGCTGATCTACATGCACATTCTCCCGCGGGGAAAGAAGTTTCCATCTAACCGCGGGAAAGAGGCATGTCAGAATAACAACACTCCCTCAAACCCCTTGCTCATCCAATCTGAATCGTTCAATCTGCTCCCATTGATTTTCCGCTCTCAGCACTTTCAATTGGCGTTCCCCCACTAGATCAAAATGAGGAAAGTCCCAACGATAATCAACCCACTCTTTTTTCAATCCATAGCGTTGTCCCCATTCAAACAACTTCTGAAGATCCTTGCATCCTACTTTTGTGACCGTATTGGAGTCTGGAAATCGCTCATCTATCCAATAATGGGTAAGAAATGCGATTTCATTTCGATTCACTTTCTCTTTCCACGAATCCAACTCATCTCTGTTAATTCCAAATGCCATACCGTTCGTTACCTTTCTTGCCTTGAAGGATTCATTGCATCCATATAAGCCATATGCCAATCAGGAAGGACCTTTTTCATGATCAATGGTTTGAATGTCTCCTTATTTACGAGTACGTGTGAGGATGTGCCTGTAATACACAGTTCTTCTTGTTCATTATAAATTTCGTAGCCATAAATGGCACGGAGACCAGAGTAGTCATCCAGCCATGTTTTGATCGTGGCCGTATCACCGTACCGGAACGGTTTCTTGTAAGAAATGTTGATATCCGTAACTGGTGCGAGTACACCGTTCTCTTCCATTTTCGGATAACTGAAACCAAGTTCTTTAATGAAGCGTGTCCGACCTAACTCAAACCAGACAAGATAAGTTGCATGATGGACAACTCCCATTTGATCGGTTTCAGCATATCGGACTTCTATTTCAGTATGTGTTACGTGCACGATATCATCCCCTATTTCACTTCTAGTATCGCTTTTTCAAAATCGATCTGTTCCAACTGTTTGAGTGAATCTTCGTCCAATTCCTCACGTTCTTTCATAATGCGGTGTGCCTGGAGCTGGATTGCCGAATCAATCAAGTCTGTCGCAAAACGACCGTTCCCATCGACGTCGATTTCTTGAAGGCGTTCCAGCAAGTAATCCCTGGCAGACTCGTCCCACGAATAACCGTAACGATTGGAGTACCTTTCCATGATTTCTATCAATTGTTCCACTGTATAGTCTTCAAAATGGAAAAACTTCTTGAACCGTGAAGAGAGTCCAGGATTGCTGTGGAGAAGCTGATTCGTTTCTTTCGGATATCCGGCCAAAATAACGACGAGATTTTCATTGTGCTTCGTCATTTCTTCAACTAACGTGTTGATTGCTTCTTTTCCGAAATCTGTACCTTGCCCCGTATAAAGAGAATAGGCTTCATCAATGAACAAGACCCCTCCAAGCGCTTCCCTCACCTTTTTTCGGGTTTTGATGGCGGTTTGACCGGTATAACCTGCTACCAGATCGGAACGACCCGCCACGATAAGATGTCCACGTTTCAGGAATCCTTTCTTTTTTAACAGGTTCGCGTATATAGAAGCGACGGTCGTTTTCCCTGTTCCAGGGTTACCGACGAAAACGGAATGAAGCTGGATCGGCACGGATGGCAACCCACGATCCCTTCTCAATTGTTGAACTTCGATAAACGAGCTCAGTGATTGCATTTCACTTTTTATCTTTTCCAATCCAACAAGCTGGTCGAGATGCTCATCTGGATCTTCTTCATAAGAGGGGGTATTGATTTGGACGTCATCTTTTACGATCAATGTCAAATCCTGAGCGGTAAGATCTTGGTCGACAGGAAGGTTTGCCCCTTTTTGAAAAATAACATCCAGAACGAGGTTTCTTACAGTACGAGCATTTCCGAATGATTCGTCGACTCTTGCATAGTCGATCTTCTCTTCCATTCTTCTCAGTGCATCAGGTGTGAATGTATAATCGTTTTCAAATGCGACTTTTTCAGCAATTTGTAAGAGCTCCTCATTCGAATATTGCGGAAGATAGATGTGATTGCTTTCAGGAAACCGACTCTGCAAGCCTGGATTCATTTGTAGAAACTGTCTCATCTCATCCGGATACCCTGCCAGGATGACGGCGAATTTACCCGCATATTCACTATTGGTCATAGCGGAAACAAGTGTATCAATCACGGTCTGTCCGTAATCGTTGCCAGATGCACCTTCACGCTTCAATGTATAGGCTTCATCGATGAATAAGACGCCACCTACCGCCCGTTGTATCACTTTCATCGTATTTTCTTCCGTCTGCCCGACATACGCTCCTACGAGCTGTGAGCGGTCAACTTCAGTAACATCACTTTTCGGCAATATCCCCAAATCATAATACAATTTAGCAAGTAGACGAGCGATTGTCGTCTTCCCTGTACCAGGGTGTCCTGTCAGGACCATATTCAAGCTCAATTCATCTTTCATGCGATACCCTTTTTGCTGCCGTACCTTTTGGAATTGCAAGAACTGATACAGCTTGTGGACCCGTTCTTTCACTTCATCCATACCAATCATTTCATTCAATTGCATGAGTGCCGTACTCGAATCATTTTCCCTTTTGGTTTCTTCCAGCCACTTTTCTTGAATCATCCTGAATTCATTTATGAGCTCTTTCATTTCCGACTGAAGAGCAGATGGGTGGAAGGAACCAGATAAAGAAGAGCGGTATTCATCTGCAACTTCGTGAAGTCGACTGAACAAATCGAATAAACGGTTCACTTCCTGGGCTTGTTCTTCAATTGCTTGGATTTTTGATCGTTCATCTAACACTTTTGAAGAATGTATCCCTTGTTCCACAAGTCTTTTGATGTATCGTTCTTTACTTTGAACTTCATCTGAAGTAAAAATGGCATCATCCGCTGCTTTTCGCTTCGCAGGAACATTGTCTGTTTCCCGGATGACAGGAAGGTTGATGGATTGAATCCAGCTGTCCAATTCGATCATGGAGTAGTTGTATGCTACATCCTGTACAATGACCTCTTGATCTCCAAGATTCAACGCTAGATTAAGACGTTGTTCCATAGAAGAGTCTATTGTATGCGTTCGATCCATTCTTACCTTTACGATCAAAGCATTCAATTGTGCTTCCAATTGATTCAATGTACCTTCTTCTTCGGACTTCGCCTGTTTCCAACTTTCAACGGTTTGAAGGTACTTAAGCAATTCAATTTCCGCATTAGGTGGATATTGAGTTTTTTTGTATATATCATTGATTTGTTTCTGTATATCTTGTAGTTGATTTCGTTCTGCATTCATTTTCTTTCACCACCTGCAATTCCCAATCGGAATCATTATATCATACGAACAGGGCTTCTTTCTGCACCCATGATTCCATAAAGAAAGCTGCCATTCTGTATGGCAGCCCTTTATCTAAGCGGTTAGAGAAGCCCGTTGATGCTCTAGACTCCGATAAAACCTTATTTATGATGATTGAAGCATGATCGGAGTAGTATGTTCAACCGATGCTTCACAAGCTTTCTTCAAGTTATTCCAATAGGAAACGATTGATTTGTCTTCTTCTTCAGACATCGACATCTCCAACCAACCTAATTCTTCAAGAAGTCTTACAGAAGAACCGATCCATACTTTCTTATTCCCGATCGACATATAAAATGGATCCTCAAAACGGAATGGCAGGTATAGGCCCGTGTTGTTCGGATGCAAGATGATATGCTGATAGATCGTGCCTTTCGTGAGTTTTGCATAAAGCAGGAGAACACCATCATTCTTCGCAGTCTTCTTCCTGAAATTTTTCAACGTCTCGAGATCTCCTAGATCAATTGTCGTTATGGGCGAATCCCAATTCAATTGCTCTTTGAAAGGAATGAGATGACCGAGCCTTTGCATATGGATTTCGAGTTTTCTATAAAAAGGATCTTGTTTGTCCCGATTTGTTACATCAAGTGGTTGAATCATTGCTTGTACTGTCATATCTTCCACTTCTCCCCCTTCGTTCTTCAAAAGAATTCGTGTGTGTGAGTAGTTTATAGAGGGTTTCTACAATTATTAAAACGTTCTACGAATATTTTTTTGTTGAATGTAAAAGAGCGCAGTCTATAACTGCACTCCAAGATCTTATCCTTTTGGAGGGACATAATCCGGCTGTTCATCGGATTTGTTGCCCATCTGCTTCCCTTTGTTCCCACCGGCCGCTTTTTGTTGCGTGCCGATGTGGTTCGGAACGAAGTCTTTAGGATGTCGTTTAGGATTGCTCATTTCATCAGCCTCCCTTCCGTTTTATCGTTCCCCATTTCTACAGAAACTTGAAGAAGAAATGGCTGAAGAAAAATGTTCAAAAGAAAAAACAGGATTACTCCTGCTTTTCAGCTGTTTTTCAGATGTCTGTTTTCTAATCGAATTTCAAGCTGTTCCATCGCTTCTTGATCTTTCAAAAGCTCTCTTTTGTTTTCGAGTACCAGATCTTTGAAGGATCGCTTTTTATTCTTTCTCATATGTAACCTCCTCGCACTCATGACACTTTTTATATTCTTTCCCACTTTCGGCCTATTTTATTCCAATTATCAGAAAGTTTATATAAAAATGTTGAATGCATAGAAGATTACCTGCTTGATGGTCTAAAACCCGCCTTCTCTGCTTCTTCTTCCGAACAGAACATCTCCTCTGCTTTCGTCACCGCATAATACGCTCCGTCCGGCATATGATAGATCTTGTCGCCACTTGAATTGATATTCCCTTTGATGTCACACGCTGCCTTCTCATTCGTTGATGGTCCATCCGTTTCACTCTCCGTGTTTGAAAACCCATCCTCGGTAACATAGTTCTCTAAACTCCAAATCCCAACCCCCTGTTTTTGAGCTTCCTTCTGGATCGCTTGAAACCGATCCACGTATTTCGTATTCGGTGGAAAAATGTAAGCGACGCGTGCGAGACCTTTATGTAAAAGCATTTCGTTTAGCATATTTCCGTCCATGTCGTATGCGTATGCCAAAATCCTTCCGTATTTATCCCGTTCAGAAACATCCAATTCGAGCTCTACTTTTTGTCCTTCTAACCTTTCTTTCATGAAGTGGCTCGCCTCTTTCCCGAATGGCTGGACTGGTTTATTTGGATGGACCGTTTCCGGTGTATCAATCAGCAAGAGTCGGATCGTTTCCTCCTCCCCGTCAAAGTCGACTTTGAAGGTATCTCCATCAACAACTCTAGTTACAGGATAAATTCCTTTCTCAGCCATTTCCGTTTCTGGTAAAGCACAGGCGGATAAAGTAAAGGCAAGAATTACAACAAAGGTCATCCACTTGAAGTATTTCACCTATATGTTCTCTCCCTTATGTATGGAAATAGCAGCCCCTCAAAAAGGAGCTGCTATCTATGATTATTGATTTATGCGTTTTGAAGCTTGTTACGAAGAACCATTTGCAGGATACCACCGTGGCGGTAGTAGTCGATTTCAACTTCACTATCGAAACGAGCGACAACTTCAAATTCCTTCTTATTGCCTTCCTCGTCCGTAGCCGTTACTTTCAACATTTGACGAGGCTTCACATTTTCGTCGATCTCGACATCAAATGTTTCTTTACCTGTCAATCCTAGTGATTCAGCGCTATCTCCATCCTTGAATTGAAGTGGAAGAACACCCATCAAGACAAGGTTACTTCTGTGGATACGCTCGAAGCTTTCAGCGATAACTGTTTTGATGCCTAGAAGGTTTGTACCTTTCGCAGCCCAGTCACGAGAGCTTCCCATTCCGTAATCCTTACCAGCAAGCACTGCAAGTCCTGTACCATCTTGTTGATACTTCATGCAAGCATCATAGATGTACATCACTTCTTCAGTCGGCCAGTAAGTCGTCCATCCGCCCTCAGTTCCAGGAGCGATCTGGTTACGGATACGGATGTTCGCGAATGTACCACGCATCATCACTTCATGGTTACCACGACGGGAACCGTAAGAGTTGAACTCAGATGGCTTCACGCCGTTATCCATCAAGTATTGTCCTGCAGGGCTGTCTTTCGCGATTGCACCTGCTGGTGAGATGTGGTCCGTTGTAACGGAGTCACCAAACTTACCAACTACGCGCATGTTGTCAAGCTTCTCGATCTTACCAGGCTCCTTGGACAAGCCTTGGAAGAATGGCGGGTTCTGGATGTATGTGGAATCATCATCCCAGCTGTATAGCTCTTCTTCTGTCGTGTCGAGATCGTTCCATTCCTGGTTGTCGTCAAATACACGCTCGTATTCTTTCTTGAAGAGTTCAGGTTTGACAGCATGATCCATCGCTTCCTTGATCTCAGCTGTTGTAGGCCATAGATCCTTGAAGTACACTTCGTTTCCGTCTTTGTCTTTACCGAACGATTCGTTCTTCAAGTCAAAGTCGACAGATCCAGCCAATGCATAAGCGACGACAAGTGGCGGTGAAGCCAGGTAGTTCGCTTTTACAAGAGGGTGGATACGTCCTTCGAAGTTACGGTTACCGGAAAGGACAGAGGATACGACTAGATCGCTCTTCGCGATACCCTCTTCGATTTCTTCTGCCAATGGACCGGAGTTACCGATACAAGTCGTACAGCCATAACCGACAAGGTTGAAGCCGAGCTTTTCCATGTATGGCATTAGGCCGGATTCTTCAAGGTATCCTGTAACAACTTTGGATCCTGGTGCCAAGCTTGTTTTCACGTACTCAGGTACTTCCAAGCCTTTTTCAACCGCTTTTTTCGCGATAAGTCCAGCACCGAGCATAACGCTAGGGTTGGACGTATTCGTACAACTTGTGATTGCAGCGATTGCAAGGTCACCCGTCTTCATGTTGGAAACTTTACCGTTCGGGTGCTTGATCTCAACAGACTTGTTGATTTCGTCTTTCTCTAAACCGAATCCGCTGTTTCCAGCTGGTGCAACCAATGCACGGTTGAACGCATCTTTCATGTCAGAAAGAGGAATCAAATCTTGAGGACGTTTCGGTCCAGACAAGTTCGGCTCTAGTTCAGAAAGGTTCAATTCAACAACGTCTGTGAATTGTGGATCTTCTGTTCCTGGTGTGTAGAACATGCCGTTCGCTTTCGCATACTTTTCAACAAGCTCTACTTGTTCAGGAGAACGTCCAGTCAAACGCATGTAGTTCAATGTTTCATCATCGACCGGGAAGAATCCGCAAGTCGCACCATATTCAGGTGCCATGTTGGAGATCGTCGCACGGTCAGCTAGTGTCATGTCTGCAAGACCTGGGCCGAAGAACTCGACGAACTTACCGACTACATTCTTTTGACGTAAAACTTGGGTTACTTTAAGTGCAAGGTCTGTTGCCGTTGTTCCTTCAGGCATTTCACCTGTCAACTTCACACCGATGACTTCTGGTACCGGGAAGTAAGATGGCTGGCCGAGCATTCCTGCTTCAGCTTCGATTCCACCAACACCCCAACCGAGGACACCGATTCCGTTGATCATTGTCGTGTGGGAGTCCGTTCCGACAAGGGAATCCGGGTATGCGACGTGTTCTCCATCCGCTTCATGAGAACCTACGACAGATGCTAAGTATTCAAGGTTAACCTGGTGGACGATACCTGTTGCTGGTGGTACGGCACGGTAGTTGTCGAATGACGTTTGTGCCCAACGCAAGAATTTGTAACGCTCAAGGTTACGTTCGAATTCACGCTTCATGTTGAATGTCAACGCATCGTCCGTTCCATACTTGTCAACCTGTACAGAGTGGTCGATAACGAGGTCAACTGGAATTTCAGGGTTGATCTGGTCTGGAGATCCACCCATGTCCGCCATTGCCTTACGAAGAGATGCAAGGTCGACGACTGCAGGAACACCAGTGAAGTCCTGCAAAATGACACGTGAAGGTTTGAAAGGAACATCAATGTCTTTGACGTCTTTCGTTCCCCATTTAGCTAGGTTTTCAATATGCTCTTTGTCGATTACTTTACCGTCGTACTGACGTAAAACAGATTCTAACAATACCTTAATGGAATAAGGTAGACGGGATGTGTTTCCTACTCCCGCTTGGTCAAGCGCTTTCAAGTCATAATAGTGATACGTTTTTCCGTTCGCATCAAATGTTTTTTTAGCATGGTAAACATCTTTTGTGCTCATGCGAAAAACCTCCTTCTCCTGTCCATGATACATCAATTACTGGAATGCTGTCGAAAGATTACTGTTTTTTACTGTTTCTGTTGTTTTATCCTTCCTTCTACACTAGTGTAGTATAGAGCAGAACATAAGTAAATTTCAATATTTTTATGGATAATCATAAGATTTACTTATGCATTAAAACATAATATTGATTTCTCCGAAATCAATAAAAGTAAAAATGAGTGTGTATGTTGCTACGCTTTGGATACAAACTAAATTCGTGGAGGTGAAATCCATTGGCTAAACCGAAAAGAGGTAAAGTGAACGCATCATTTTCCGATAAACAAGCCATACAGCAGCCAACGGAGTTCGATCATGAATTCGCGAATGAACCGTTGAAAGCTAATGAGCGTCAAAACAATAAGAAACGCAAAAAGAATCAATAATGAGTATTTAAAACAGGGGTTGTCAGTCCTGACAACCCCTCTACCTTTTCAACTTTTGTATTAATAAAGATCTTTTCTAAGATTGTACAAATCCTCTTGATACTGCTTCAATTGTACACGCTGATGCTCACTGGCCACTTCCAACGCGTTGTCGATCTGTTGCAGTGCTTCATTCAATTCCTGAGTGAACATTTGCTCTTTCGTAGCAAAATCAGGATCTGCTGAACTCTCAAGTGCTGCGCCATTGGCCTTGATAGCTTGTTCATATCCTTGCTGAGCCGCCTGGAATGCTTGTTGTTTATCCTTATGATATGGCATGAGAATCCCTCTTCCTTTCATAATGGTCTGTCATTAATATGAAACAGGACAAGCCGATTTATTCCAAGAACCTGATGAATATCAATTCATACCCTCCTGCATACTAAATTTTAAGGTCTGATATTTTAATGGAGGGTTCCGAATGACAGAAAGAAACACACACAAAGACCAAAGGAAAAATGCTCCTAAAGGTGACAATCCTGGGCAACCTGAGCCACTTGATGGGTCCAAAAAAGTGAAGAAAGCGAATCATACACGCCAAAAGCACGGTGGCCATATTTGATTTTACGTACGAAAAAACCGTATGGTGAACCCCACAGAGGGTCATCTTACGGTTTTTTTACCCACTTATAATGAAATTAAACGAAAATCGTTTTAAAAATATGCACGAGTTCCTTTTGTTCTTCTGCTGTGACCGTCCGGAAGTCCAATAAGAACTGTTCGCCTTTTATCCGACCGATAATCGGGGTCTCAGCTGCACGAAGTTCAACAAACAATTCCTCACTGGTCAACGTCTTATGACGTACAGAAACAACGTACGTCGGAAGCTCGACTTCGGGCATCGTACCACCGCCGATTTTGGAGATACTTTCCTGTATGCTAAAGGATACGTTCTTCACTCCACTGACTTGTTCTACGAAGCATTCAGCTTGAGTCTTGATCTCCTCAGCGGTAAGTAAGATATCACGGACAGTCGGTATCTCTTCCAGTTGATCATACTTATAAGATAAAAGAGTCGCTTCCAACGCCGCTAATGTGAACTTGTCGACTCGAAGCACTCTCGCTAGTTGATGCTTTTTCAGCTTCCTGATCAATGAAGCCTTTCCAGCGATAATGCCACACTGTGGACCGCCCAACAGTTTGTCTCCGCTGAACGTGACAACGTCGACACCTGTTTCAACGACTTTTTTTACAACAGGTTCGTCTCCTATTCCCTGTTGCTCAAAATCATACAGAGCACCGCTCCCTAAATCTTCATAAGTGAGCACACCTTCATGTCGAGCAGCTACATCCACCAGTTCTTTGGTTGAAACAGCGTCTGTAAATCCAACGACTTTAAAATTCGATGTATGTACCTTCATAAGCATGGTTGTGGATTCATCAATCGCATCCTCATAATCGTGGAGATGCGTTTTGTTCGTCGTGCCGACTTCCTTCAGTTCAGCACCACTCTCTTCCATTATAGAGGATACACGGAATGAACCGCCGATTTCGACAAGCTCACCTCTTGAAACCACAACTGACCGACCTTGAGTCAAGGCACGGAGCACAAGATATACGGCAGCTGCGTTATTGTTGACCACCATAGCAGCTTCAGCACCAGTGATCTCTTGGAGCACATCTTCTACTAAATCATGACGAGAACCACGCTTTCCCTCCTCTATCTTATATTCGAGGTTGGAATAATGCTTAGCCACGTTTGTCATCTGACGAAGGGCTTTTTCACTCAAACGTGATCGTCCCAAATTTGTATGGATGACTACACCGGTTGCGTTGATGACCGATCGCAAGTTGTATGTAGAGTCAGTTGAAACTTTTTGGTCTATTTCATCTAAAATGTAACCCACCATACTGTCCTTGGTTCCAATGCCTAATTCGTCCCCATCAAGAATCCGTTTTCGGATCGAACTCAAGATTTCTTGTGCGATGGTGGTTAGACCCTCTGACGAATACTCACTTTTTCTCAAAATGTCATCAAATCGACTGTCTGCTTGAATGACGTGGACAGCCGGAAGCAATCGTAATTGTTCGTTCAACATCGTTCACTCCTCTGAAGGCGTAAGAACACCTCCAGGGAATGCCTCAGGAGGTGTCGTACCTATCTATTCAAAGACTCAAATTCTGCAAATAACTTTTCACTATTTGGAAATTCGCCTGTTTCAAGCTTGGAATACAACTTCGTTCCATTTACGGTGACTTCGAATGCTCCGCCGGAACCTGGAATCAAATCAAGAGAAGTCACGTCTGAACGAAAGTGATTAAATAACTGTTCCGCGAAACTCGCGGCTTTTGGTGCGTAGTTTCACTGCATGCAAAATTCGACTGATACTTTGTAACTCATTACAATTCCTCCTTATGTTCAATACTTACAATAATTAGTTATTCATGAAGTTGATTTCGAACTGAAATTTACGACACTCCTGCGGGAACAGCGGACCAAGCATCGAAAAAATCAATATCATACTTAACTTTACCTAAATATTTCGTTTTCTGAATTATTTTCATTCTAGTATATTATTTCTCAAATCGCAAAAAAGATGTTTATACTAAGGTAGGAGGTGCTTTCATTGAGTAATCAAGAAAAGATTCGTTTAACAACCTTGTCATCAAAAGGTGGCTGAGGATGCAAAATTGGTCCTGAAGACCTGGCGCAAGTTTTGCGTCAATTACCTGAACGTGAAAAAGATCCAAATTTATTGGTCGGTATAGATACGTCGGACGACGCCGGAGTGTATAAGCTGACAGATGACCTCGCAATTATTCAAACGGTGGATTTCTTTACACCGATTGTTGACGATCCGTATCAATTCGGTCAGATCGCAGCCGCCAACTCCTTAAGTGATGTGTACGCTATGGGCGGTCAACCGACAACTGTATTGAACATTCTCGGATTCCCGATTAAGTCCCTCGGTCCTGACATATTAGCTGAAATCCTCAAAGGGGCAGCGGATAAGGTACAAGAATCGGGTGCTGTCATTGCTGGTGGTCATTCTATTGATGATAATGAACCGAAATTCGGTTTATCCGTCACAGGAGTTGTCCATCCAGATAAAATCTTCAAAAATGTCGGTGCAAAGCCAGGAGACGCACTCGTATTGACGAAACCGATCGGCGTCGGCATCCAGACGACTGCCATCAAAAAGGAAGGGTTGACCGATGAACAGCTCGAGCGTGTCTCAACTGTCATGGCGACCTTGAATAAAACAGCAGCTGACCAACTCAAAGATTTCAATCCAAATGCCGTTACGGATGTAACAGGATTCGGTTTGCTCGGCCATGCTTCTGAAATGGCGAAGGGTAGCAATGTTTCAATGGAAGTACGTTTGAACGATGTGCCGGTTCTTAATGGTACAATAGAACTTGCTGAATCCGGGTTTGTTCCTGGTGGTACGAAAGCCAATCATCGTTGGATTGCGGAAGATGTTCAATATGAGGCATTATCAGAACTGGAGCAATGGCTGTTGTGTGATGCGGTGACATCCGGTGGATTGTTAATCAGCATGCCAGCAGAGGAAGCTGAACAATATGTACAGCAGATGAAAGAACATGGCGTACCTGAAACATCCATCATCGGTACTGTTTCTGAAAAGAAAGACTACTATCTGTATGCAAAAAAATAGTTTAAAAAAAGAGTGATCCGGCCGGATCACTCTTTCCTATTCATAGATCGTTTCAAGCAACTCTTCTGTCAACCGTTCAGGTTTTCCATCAAAAATTAGTTTGCCGTCTTTCAAGGCGAGTACTCTCGTTGCATATTTCTTCGCGAGATTTACGTCGTGGACATTGATGAGTGTCAACAGTTGATGCTTTTCATGTATCCTCTTAAGGAGTTGAAATATGCGGTTGGCCGTACCTGGATCCAGACTGGCGACTGGTTCATCGCCGAGAAACACTTTCGGTCTTTGCAACAACGCGCGCGCAATCGCAACTCTTTGCTTCTGACCACCGCTCAGATGTTCGACACGCTTGTTGGTATGGGGACTCAGTTCGACAGCATCAATTGCTTTTCTAGCTTGCTCCCTTTCCTTCTGATCGAAATAACCTATCAAGCTCAACACGTCATTCCTTTTCCCGAAAGTTCCGGTCAGCACATTTTGCATGACCGACAATCTCGGAATCAGATTGAAGTGTTGGAAGATCATGCCCATATTCGTCCGAACTTCCCGAAGTTTATTCTCTTTATAAGCTGTAATGTCGTTCCCTTCAAAAAGGACATGACCCTCAGTCGGGATTTGCAAACCATTCAAACAACGAATCATTGTCGACTTTCCCGCACCACTTTTACCAAGTACACAGATGAATTCTCCGGTTTCCATCGTGAGAGAAAGGTCTTCGATTGCAAAGTGATCCGACCCTGGATATTCCACGCTAATATTTTGTAGTTCAATTATCGCATTGTTCTCCATCAGATCACCGTTTCCCTGATTTTACTACCGGCAAAGTCGACGAGAATCACCATGATCATGATCAATAGGACATCGACTGCGACAGCCTGATATTGGAAAGTTTTAAAATGATTAAAAAGTTGTTGACCGATTCCTCCACCACCGATGAATCCTAGGATGAGCGATGTGCGTATGGCGACTTCAAACCGGTAAAAGTAATGGGACAAAACATTTGGCCAAATTTGCGGAATGATCGCAAACAAGTTGGCAATCCACCTGCTTGCTCCAACTGACTTCATCGCTTCCTGAGGTCCGATATCCGCTGCTTCAATCAATTCAGAAATTAATTTCCCTAGCACACCGATGTTGTGAAGGATGATTGCGATGACGGCTGGGAACGGACCTAATCCCAGTGCTGTCAATAAGATCAATCCGAATACGATTTCCGGAACAGATCTTAGGAAGCTTAATCCGATTCGAAAAGTACCGTATAAAAAAGGAGAACGGCTCGTATTTCGAGCCGCTACGAATGCAAGGGGCAATGCAACCACCAGTCCTAAGAAACTGCCTAGAAACGCCATCGCCATCGTATCGAGACTTTCCATGATCATTCGTGGGATGATTTCGGTATCAATCGGGTACCAGCCTGAAAGGAATTCGATCATATTCCGGAAGTCCCGGAACTTGGTCAGATCGAACTCCATCGCTCTCATGCTGATCAGTACTATAATCGTTAATAATAGTGTTGTAATGATGTGACGGCGTTTAAACCAGGCCATTTAATCCTACTCCTTAATGACTCCTTGCTTGATAGCTGCTTGTCTAATGCTTTCATAGTCTTCGTTGGAAGCTTCGGTAAAACCAGATGCACCGAACGCATCTAAAATTTCTTTATCGTCGATGTTGACGAAGATGTCTTTTAGCTGTTTGACCGTTTCTTCATCCATTTCTTTATTAACAGCCCAAGGATATTGGAAAAGCTTATCGGATTTCCAAATCACTTTCAGATTGCTTTCATCGATTTTTCCAGACTCGATCAGCTGATCGTAGATCGCACTATCGATCGCACCTGCATCAACTTGCTTATTTTGAACGGCTAAGGCAGTGGCATCATGTGATCCTGTATACCGTACCGTATTGAATTTGTGTTCATTTTCATCCGTAAACACGCCTCGATCTCCAAGTTCAATGCTCGGAATGAGTGACCCAGATGTAGAGTTCGGATCACCGAAGGCAAAGTCGTACTGTTTACTCTCTTTCAAGAAGTCTTCAAGAGAGTCAAATGCATTGTCTTTATGCGTAATGATATAGGAATGATAAAAAGGTTCTCCATCGACCAACTGGGTGATGATGGCTTCTGCTCCACTCTTTTCATGAGCAATGACATACGTCAACGGTCCGAAAAATGCCATATCGATCTTATCGAAGTTCATCGCTTCGACAACCCCGTTATAATCCGGGTATGTATCAATCTTCACTTCACGTTCCAGCTTTTCTTCAAGTAAGCTTTCCAGCTTTTCCATCGCCCCTTGCATTTCCCCTTCTGTCTGAGCCGGGATGACTCCGATCGTCAATTCTTCTTTCTTGTCACCTGAACCTTCATCTTTCGTCTCATCTGTTCCTCCACATGCTGCCAATACGAACAGCATGAAAATCGCGATAAATGGTATGAATACTTTTTTCATGTTCGTTCACCTCGTTATTTGTTGATAAATTTCTTTAAAATGCTGAATCTCTTTCTCAATGGAAAATTCACGATCCATTATGGATTTTCCATTTTTGGAAAACTGGTCATACAGGTTGCCGTTTTCCATCAATTGAATGACCAACTCATTGAAGGAGGCTGGTTCATGATAGATGAATCCATTCTCTCCATGGCGTATGAGACTTTCATTCCCTCCGTTCGATCGAGCGATGACCGGCACACCGTAATACATCGCTTCCATCAGCGCGATCGGTTGACCTTCTGATTTAGACGTATTCAAGGCGATATCCGCCCACTGATATACATACGCCATTTGCTCTATCGGCAGACTTCCAATGTAATGAAACCACCGCGTATTTTGTTCGTAATCTTTCACCTGTCGTGAGATTTCAGGATCCAACGATTCTCCGACAATCATGAACTGAAGATCCGGGTACATTTCTTTTAATCCTTCAACCCTATCAATGATATGGAAAACATCCTTTACCTCTCTCAATCCTGCTGGCAATAGCAGGTTCGGTCCTTTCCCTTCAGGAAAGTCCTTTTCAGGTTTTTCCTGCCGCTCCGGGATGTAGACGCTTTGTGGTATGACATGCACCTTCTGTTCCAGTTCAGGATATACAGATATCACCTTTTGACCTGCTTCATCGGTAAAAACGGTGATCGCTCCGGCTTCTGCTAATAGACGCCGTGAGATGGGGTTTTCCATCTGCTCATTGACATCCGTACCTCCAGAAGTAATCACATAAGGCTTTGTCATCTTGATGTCCGTTGAATCCATCCATGTGGAAAAACGGTTGAAATGAAGAATATGATAAAGGTCACAAGTTTCCATCCTAACCTTGTCCTGTTCCGACCATTTTTCCTCTTCAAAAGCGAACAATTCGACTTGGTATCCCTCGTCACATAAAGCGGCAGCAATTCTTTTTGCTGTCGTGGTATTGCCACGATGTGAATGGAGATAAGGTGTCCAGAAACCAATTTTGTTCACTTTATTACAATCTGAAATAGGGTTCAAGTTTATGTTTCACCCACTTCCGTTGATCATCAATTCTTGTTGTCAAACCGAGTGCGTCCAACTTTTCTAAATAAAGGATGCAATACTTTCGGGATAGATCAAGTATGCCTTTTGCATCCTGTACATTGAATAAATCTCCACCCGTTCCTTCATACAAGTTCTTTAGAGCATGGTCAAATACTTCCTGATGGATGAAGGTACCATCTTCAAGTGTTACAGCTCGGTTCGTTTCAAGTAGATATTTTTCGAACTCAGGTAATAGTGAGTCCGGTATGTCTTGATTCCGAACCATTTCAGCTAACCCTTCATGCTTAATACCAGAGCGACGTAACTGTTCAACAACGTTGCTCATCCTTTTTTCCCATTGTTTCGGAAACGAAGGTAGATGCTCTGCTCTTCTCAAGGACGGTCCATCCTTTATGATAACCTTTTCATTGAGACATCGGGTAATGGCATGCTCAATGAGCAAGGTTGGATAGGATACTTTAAACTCTTGAACCACTTCCGCTTTTCCTGGTCCTAAACGCATTGGATACTTCTGATGGAAACTGGAAAGATGGCCAATCAATCGTTCTGAAGCTCCCTCTAGTTCCGATTGCAAGGCTACTTTATCCGGTTCAAGGTTGACAATATCTCCGCTTTCCTTCATTTCTGATAAAGCTTCTTCCGTTTCTTCTTCCGTCGCCCCAATCGTTTCACTCAACTTAAGGATGGATGCGACTTTCATTGATTCGAGAGTATCTTCGATTCTTTCAAATAGGGAGCCCTCCATTTTTTGTTGAAGCATATCAATCGTCTTCGAACCAAATCGATATTTGGCACCGAATGGATCTAAAACCCATCCGCCACCGATCGTTTCAACAGGTGAAGGCCGCCTGATGATGAATCGATCTCCTCTTAGAACCGCTATAGGTTCATCTAATCTCAATTGACAGAGGATGCTTTCCTGCGATCCTTCACTCAGCTCATTACGATCGAAATAAACAATCGTCCCCATTACCTCAGAAGTGCCCGTATGCAATTTGACGCGTGACCGCTGTTTCAATTTGTAATCCAACTGTTCGTGGACATGAAGAACGAGATCAACCGTGGTAGATGGACTGAGAGAAGTGTTCGAAGTAAGGGTGTCTCCTCTTGATATCTCGTTTGAAGATACTCCTCCTAAGTTGATTGCAGCACGTTGACCTGCCAGGGCAACATCAACCGTTTCTTTATGTACTTGGATTTGACGGACACGGACGGATGCTTTGCCGGGTAATAGGAAAAGCTCATCCCCTGTATTGACTTTCCCTTCGAAAACGGTCCCTCTTACGATTGCACCTTTTCCTTTTAAGGAGAAAGCCTGGTCAATCGGCATTCTGAATTTGGCGATTGGATTCCTCTGCTCGACTTCAGGCAATCGTTTCAGTATACCATCTTTCAGAGCATCAATTCCTTGACCGGAAACACTATCCACGAAGAACATTGGGACCTCTCCGAAAACCGTGCCAGAAAATTCACTTCGAATGTCTTCTTCGACAAGATCGAGTAATTCTTGTTCTACTTTATTTGATTTCGTTACAGCGATGACAGCGTTTTCCACACCCAAATAATTCAAGATCAGCGTATGTTCTCTCGTTTGAGGCATAACCCCCTCATCAGCCGCAACGACTAGAATGACAAAATCGATCCCGGCGACACCTGCAATCATTTGACGAATGAATTTCTCATGCCCTGGTACATCTATGATGGAAACTTGATACCCGTCCCCTAGATTGAAAGGGGCATAGCCCAGTTCTATTGAGATATTCCGTTCTTTTTCTTCTTTCAAACGATCTGTGTCTACATTCGTCAAAGCTTTCGTAAGCGTCGTTTTTCCGTGATCGATGTGTCCGGCCATTCCGATTGTATAATTGTTGGTAGACATGGGATTTCACCTACTATTTTCTGTATCATTATCTACTTTATCTACTGTTCTTGTAAGAAGCAACAAATCGGCTTACTCCGCTCCTTTTTTCCTCTCAATATACCGATAGATTGTGGCTCGGCTCAACCCGGTTTCCTCTACAATCTCTCGCATCGTATGTTCTTCCGATAAATACATTTCAAACGCTTTTTCCTTCATGGATCGACTCGCTTCATTCCTGCCAAGTTTGACGCCTCTTTCTCGTGCATTTTCAATACCTAGCTTGATCCTCTCACTATGTAACTCCCGCTCAAAGTCTGCGAATATATCGATCCAACTGTATATAGCTTTTCCATTATCAGTCGTCGTATTGATGTTCTGGGTGAGTGAAACGACATCAATCTCCCTTACTTTCAAGTCATCAATGATTTGCTGAAGTTCTTGAATGCTCCGAGCCAAACGATCCAACTTCAAAACAACAACGATGTCGCCCTCTCTTGCATATTCCAGCATTGCATTCAAACCATCTTTATACGTATTTTTCGTCGTCTTATCATCCGTGAAGATTTTCTTACAACCATATTCTTTCAAAGCGTCAACCTGTTCTTCAAGTGCATCACTACCAGCTGCTACCCTTGCATAACCAAGTTTCGCCAAGCTTCTCTGCTCCTTTCCATGAACTATCCTTTTACTCTATGATATATCAAAAACTGGATGTTTCATAATCATATCTCATTAAAGCTATTGAGATACAATTGTGAGACAATCGCTTTTATGGGTATTTAGTCCTATTACCGTTTCAAAAATGAGTGATTTTGATACTGGATAAGGAATAGTGGATAACTGTGGGTAACCGGGGATAACTTTGTAGCATGTTTGTAACATTGAAAATTGATTCAAAATGCTAATTTTTTGAGAAGACTGAAAAACGGTGGAAAACTCGAGATCATTGTGGATAATTTTATTATCATCTTTAAAGCGTTGGATTTTGTAATAAAATCCTATCGTTTTGAGATGAAGGGAAAAATCGTGGATAACTCTCTGGATTGGGGATAACATTGTTACACATATATTACAGCGTCATATTTCGACACGCTTTTCCATCATAATATAAACGGACCCATTCTTCAATAGAAAATTGAAAAGCATCCCGTATCCAGATCCAGACGAACGGATCCTAGATACAGAATGCTTTAGGGACATAAATTAATTTAACTCAAATTGTAGAATATTGTTGCATGTTGACTATAGTCTTCAACAATATTTGTCACATGAGCTTTGATGTTTGAAATTTTGTCGAAACCGATATATAATGAAATCCTGAAATGAACATGGGGCTGGCTGCGGTACTGGTGTCCGCCTAGGTCTTCAAAACCTCTCGGGAGGCGCGTGCCGTCTCCGGTGGGTTCGATTCCCACACAGTCCCGCCAACTTTACCTTCCATTATTATTTTCGAACGCATTTTTGAACTTCTTCAATTGATCCCCGTCCGATTTTTTTATTGCCACCTTGATCAAGGGTGACATAATCTTCATTAACCCCGACGCCTCACAATTTGCTTTCAAACTCATATCCGTCGTATTTTCATCTCTAGTGAATGTATAAATGTAATCCGCCCGGAAGTTTCCTTGTTGAGAAGTTAAAGTCACTGTATCCATCGGTCTATAACTTGTGATGGTCGTCGATAATTGCTTACCGCGCGATTCAAATACATACCTTGTCCCCTCCTCTACTCCACCTGGGGTAACCTTTTCTAAAGATGAGATACCATTCATCCAGGATGATCCATTTTCCTCAAGTTCGATAAAGTATTCCCACACTTCTTCCAAGTCTGCATTTACTATAATCGTATCTGTGAAAATTTCATTCATATGTAAGCCCCTTTATAAAATAATGTGTCTGATAAATAATAGGGTACCACTTCATTCTATAGTTTATATGTGAGTCCATTCAACACGAGATGAACAGTTTATGTAGAAATTAGCTTGAAATGCACTTTCATACGCTTTAGCTCGTTGGTGTGAAGTTGTTAAGTACGTTATATGCGCTGTTCATGATTGCTCTCCAGTCCTGTTCGAACAAACTCATCATTTCTCCCCTCCCCCACTCAGACGCACTTCATCTTATGTCCATATCCGTGAATGGAGTGGGACAGCGACTATGAACACATTTTTTTGTTTACATAATATTGTTATGGTTATTTATCGTTTTGTCCTTGAGTCATATCTCCTGATAATCAGACTTGATTTGCTTTTTTAAGAGCTAGTATAATGGGGAAAGAAACGTAACGTTAGACTGAGGTGGCTTTATGTTAGAAGGTTGGTTCGGGTGGTTCATCGTTTTATGGACCCTTTTCTTAATATCCATGTTAGCAATAGGCGGATATTTCATGTTCCGGAAGTTCTTAAAACGGATGCCGAAAGAAGATGGAATGTCCATCCTGGATTGGCAAGACCATTATATAAAAGAAACAAGACACATGTGGACTCCTCAACAGTCCGCTCTGCTCGAGGAACTTGTAGAACCCGTTCCGGAATTGTTCAGAGATGTCGCACGAGATAAAATAGCAGGCAAAATCGGTGAATTGGCAATAGAGGAAAAAAGAAAAACGATCGATGAGGATTTGATCATCCGCGGATATATCATCGCTACACCAAAGCGTGACCACAAATTCTTAATCAAAAAGTTGAATCAAAAAAACATTGACCTTCAGCCTTATCAGAAGCTGTTAGGCTAACAAGAAAGGTTGACCATGATGGTCAACCTTTTCTTCATTCTGTAACTGTTTGAAGCTTCTTGAATTTATAATACATCGCAATCCGCCACGGGGCGATCATTCCGAAAGCCAGGATAAAGAACAGGCCACTCGTTTCTTCAATGGAAATGTGTTGCCCTAGAATGAGCTTCATAACAATTCGGAGCAACAACAATCCGACCAAGATGAATACGAATGCCTTGGAGCGTCTCAAATAGATTTCGTCCGATCGCTTTTCGAAAGAGGACGTACGGATGAGCAGCAATGAGAACAATGCTCCTACAAGAAGAGCTTCCACTGCTTCATCTAAATTAACCCTTGCTGGAGGGTACAAAAACATAAGGAATCCCGTTGACATAAACAACGGGGGTAAGATGATTTTTTTTATCGTTGCAGGCTTCCGTGCCGCCCGCATCCTGATGAAAAGTGCTACACTTGCCATCACAATCGCAATGATTGTACTCGCTACTACCAACACTTCATTTACTTCCCTTCCTGCACATTTCCTTGATCTCGATCCTCTGCGATCGTCAAGATAATCGTCATCGTAACTCCGATTACAGTCAAATACACACCAAGGTCAAAAAACATTGCAGTGGCAAGCTCCGTCTTCCCTAACAACGGCAGTTTGAAATAACCAAATGTATGACTAAGGAATGGTTCATTGAAGAAGAAAGAACCAATTCCGGTTAAGAACGCTACCATCAAACCTACCCCAATAAAGTATCGGAAATTGACTTTCAGCACTTTATTCATCGTTTTCAAACCAAACGAAATATACAAAAGTATGAATGCTCCAGCTGCCATCAAGCCACCAATGAATCCTCCGCCGGGTGCGTTATGACCAGCAAGGAATAAATTGACGGAAAACGCAAGAATGACGAAGACGATGATAGCTGAGGTCGTTTTTAAAATAATGTCATTAGATTGCATCGTCTCGAACCCTTTCTATCATTATGTATTTTTTATATACCCTATTTAACGATATAACAAAAAGGGATTATAGGTCAAATAGGTGAAAAAGAGGATGTTTTACAAAACATCCTCCACTATAACCGAGCTATTAGAATCCATAAAAGCCATTAAAGAAGCGGTTGGATAAGAATGATGTCAATGTCGTCATCCAATCAAAATATAGGAACAAACCCATTAAAATCATCAGATAGCCACCTACCAGCATGACTTTTCTGCTATACTTCTTGATCCAGGTCATCCGTCCGATAAAGAATGACATGATGAAGAATGGTAGTGAAAATCCGATGACATACGCAATCATATAGAACATCGCTTGCCCTGGATTGGTGGTTGCCATGTAGATGACAGCTCCTAAAATCGGACCTGTGCAAGGCGTCCATCCAGCAGCGAAGCCCATTCCAATTGCAGAAGAACCGAGATAACCGGTCGGTCTCTTCTGAAATTTGAATTTCCTTTCTTTCATAAGAAATTCAGGTTTGAAAACTCCGATGAGAACGAGTCCGAAAATAACAACCAATATTGCACCGATCTCTCGGATCAAATCTTTATACTGGAAGAAGAAGGTACCGAACCACGAAGTACTCATTCCTAAAACGATGAAAATCGTGGAAAATCCAATCAAGAAAAAGGTTGTATGTAACAAAGCCCTTTTCCGTAGTATGCCTCTTTCCTCTTTTAATTCATGCACAGACATTCCGGTAATGTACGATAAGAATGCCGGGTACAATGGTAAACAACATGGCGAAATGAACGACAGAAATCCCGCGCCGAACGCCAAGAACAAATTCACATCTGCTGCCATCGGTTACAACTCCCCCTAATACCGACTCTACTCTCTTTCATTTCTTTCAGTTTACTCGGTAGAGTTGACGGCTTCAACTCGGACACCTAGATATTCTTCAAGTGTCATATTTTGTTCATGAATTCGCTTCGCATGGACTCTTCCAACATAACGTAAATGCCATGGCTCATATTGATAACCCGTGATATCTTCCTTACCTTTTGGATACCGGATGATAAAACCGTATTGCTGGGCGTTTTCCTTTACCCATCGTCCAGCCTCAGTCTCCCCAAATTCCTCGATGAGTTTAAATTCAACTGCCGGTGACGTCACATCGAGTGCCAGTCCGCTCTGATGTTCACTTTGGCCAGGATATGCGCTGAACTTGTTCGCCTCTTCTTCCCCGAACTTCTCCGCGTTCGATGTAAAAATTGCTTCCTGCCGGTCGTACGAACGGTAACCAGACTGTGCGAAAAGTGGTATTCCATCTTTTTCAGCCTGGGTGAACATCTCTTCAGCAGCAGAGGCGGCTATTTTCTTCAATTGTTTTTTCGGCAAATTTTCCGTAAATGGAAAAGGTACGTTTGGAATGACGAGATCTTCAGGCTCATAATCAGCCGGTAAGCTCCGTTCTTTATTAACGAGAACAAGCGGATCATCGACATTGGTGACAACTTTTTTCCCATCTGCTGTTACCGTTACTGTGTCTTCTAAAGAAGGTAAATCCGGTTCATTTGTTTCTTTGTCATTATGACCATCCGACTGGTCATCCGTTCCTTTTGTATCTTCAGAATCATCCTGATCATTGTTGGACGGATCTTGCTGTTGTTCTTCTGGTTGCTCACTGACAGAAGGTTCTTCCTTATCAAACGGATTCGGTAAAGAAGAACACCCTCCCAATATCAAAGTTAAACTTGTCAGTCCTACGATGGCCATATTTCGTTTCATTATTTCACACCTTTATCATTCTGAAGTTCGTTTTTTCGGATGAACGAGGATAAATTCCACAAAAAAAGCAGACTGATTACCAAAAGAATCAGTTTACCAATCCAGTTCCATTCCATTACTTGTTGGACCGCTAAAGCTTCTATTAATAGAGCCGGAATCTTACCAACTGTACTTGCTAATACAAAGGTCACTACAGAAACAACCCCGATCGCTGCAAAAAAGGTAACGATTCCTGAAGGCATGAATGGCATCAGTCGTAGCGTCAAAATAAATTGGAATGCTCTCCATCCACTTAAATTCATCAAAGGTTCAACCCTTTTATATTTCTGCAGTTTATCTCTAGTGAATCTCCGGAAACCTTTCCGATAGATAAGAAAAGCGACATAAGCTCCAATCGATTCGCCCAGAATGGAAATAGCTGTCCCGCCCAAAAATCCGAAAAAATAAATATTGGCTGCTGTGAGAAAATAACTTGGAAGAAAACCAGAAACCGCAATCAAGATATTGATGATTAAACTTATGGCGATGGCCATCTCTGGATTTTCCCGAAACAATGTCAATACCGTTTCTCCCATATGTATGCCTCACATTCTACATGATTCGTTTCACAAGATATCTTTTCGTACACGCTAGAATCACAAATCTCGTACGTTCTTGAATTGTTCATAATCATGAAGGATTTTCCGGACTTTTGCTAAACCTTCTTCCAAATCCTCCATATGGATATGGGTTGGAGATGTAACGTACTGATTTGAAGTATATTGATATTTGGGATCATAATAATGTTCGAGTAGGACACGAACGACATTTTCATAATGATGTTTTTGAAAATCATTCGTAATATCATGGAACAATTCAGGCTTCAATCTTTTCCTTAATCTCATTAATGCCTCTCTTAAGTGGTCATGATGAGCTTCAGGTTTATAGGTGGCACAAATCGCCTGAACCCTTTTTTCAAATGGATAATGTATATGGATCCTCTGCCCATGGGCTTTCCCGTTTAAAATCCAATCCGGGATGATCACTTTACCTATGCGTTTACTTTCTGATTCAATTAAATAGTAGTTTGTCTCACCAATTTCTGAGAGTCTATCATAAAGGTTACGGTCGAACGCTTTTTGTGATTGAGCTTCAGTACCGACCTGCCCGAAAATGGAACCTCTATGACCTGCCATTTCCTCAAGGTTTAAGACAGGATATCCTTCTACTGTGAGTCTTTCTAATATGTCTGTTTTCCTAGAACCGGTCATTCCTTCCAAGACGACAAAAGGTTTTTGGTTTTGGTGATAAGAACGTAAGCCCGTTACGATCATTCGACGATATTCACGAATCCCGCCATTCAATTGGCAGCACGGAATCCCCATCAATGACATGACTGTTGCAAAACTACCACTGCGCATTCCCCCACGAGCGCAATAGATGAGAAAGGGCTTTTCTTTAGAAGCACGTATTTCTTTCAAACCGCTGACCATCTTAACAAGTTTCGGAGACACGATAGAAAGACCTAGCATTTTCGCTTCCTCTTTCCCCACTTGTTTATACATCGTACCAACTTGTGCCCTCTCCTCATCCGAGAATATCGGCACGTTAATCGCCCCGTTAATATGGAATTCTCTAAATTCAGCTGGAGACCGTACATCTATTATATGAAAATCATTCAATTGAACGGATTCAATTGAAACAACTTGAACGTTATCCATTTCCATCAAGTCCTTTTTTTCGATTCATCTTAAAGCTCAAGATGATCTGTAATGAGTCAGTTCGATGTATAGCTCATTATACTATTAAGTAAAAAAAGCACTCAACCGAGTGAGTGCTTGTCCACCATCTATTTCATCTGTTTTTGCATCGCTTGCATCATCTGATTGATTTTCTTTTGGGATGGTTTTTGTCCCATTTGCATCATCATTACGCGTAACATATTCTCGTTAATTGGTGGATTTTTCTTGAGATAACTCATCATATATTTGCGGGCGATAAAAAAGCCAATCGCTACTCCGACGAGCAGTGCGATTAAGCCCACAACCACTAACATCCAATCCATGTTCATATTTCTCCCTTCTCGTTGTCTAGAACTAGTGTACTATAAATTCCGATCTGAACTCAATATATGAAAACGAAATTTCTTTGTCGTTTTGCCTCAAATGAAGTGAGCTTGTTTCACAGGACTTAACCATCCGATGCTATTCCCTTCAATATCCACTGCAACAAATGTCTTGTCGACTTTTCTCAAGTGTTCAAACATGAGTGTCTCTGCATCAAAATTACCAGTAGAGATCAGGGTTAATTGGTGGTCCAGCTTTTTAAGAACCGCTTTACTCCCATTAGAGTAAATCACAAGCTTTTGTACATCCTTCGTCAAGTTGAATCCCTTTGACATGGAATCTACCATTTTCAATTCATAATCAAATACGAAATTAGGAATTGTTTTCGTAATATAGGCGAGCTGTCTTTCTATAGTATTGATTAATCTTGGAACGGGATTAACAGCTTCAACGAAAAACTGATATAAAACTTGTTCCCGTCCGAAATAATAGTAGGCAACTTCATCTTCAAGTAAAAAGATCTCATATTTCCGCACAATCCCTCACCTCGGTATACCTTACTTATCCAGTCAGTATACCAAAAATATCCTGTAAGCGCTGTCATAATATGTAGAATATGCTTGGCTTCTTTTGTCGAAAGAGCTTTTGATTCCCTAAAAATTTTCACCTTTTTTGAAGTAAAAAGGATTGACCCTTACCGGGTCAATCCAGGAATTCTTTATTTATTTAACATCGCTTTTACTTTCGCTATAACATTTTCTACTGTGAAGCCATACTCCTTCATGACTCGGTCACCAGGAGCAGATGCTCCGAAACGATCGATACCGAGGACATCTCCTTCATCTCCGGTATATTTATGCCAACCATGAGTTGCACCCATTTCGATTGCAAGACGTTTCTTCACAGCTTTAGGGATGACACTCTCTTTGTAATCCTGTGGTTGTTCTTCAAAGCGGTCCCAAGAAGGCATACTGACTACAGAAGCCTTGATTCCTTCTTTCTCGAGATCCTCTTTCGCTGCAACTGCAAGAGAGACTTCAGAACCAGATGCAAGAAGCATCACATCTGCAGGTCCATCGTGTGCTGGAGATACGACATATGCACCCTTACGGACACCTTCTTCGTTCGTACCTTCCAATGTTGGCAGACCTTGACGAGTAAGAACAAGTGCAGTTGGCTTCGACTCACTTTCTAGAGCAAGCTTCCAAGCTGCAACCGTTTCATTTCCATCAGCTGGGCGGATGATACCGAGATTCGGCATTGCCCGAAGTGATGAAAGTTGTTCAATCGGTTCATGCGTAGGTCCATCTTCACCTACTGCAATGGAGTCATGTGTCAGTACATATGTGACTGGTAGACCCATCAATGCAGAAAGACGCATTGCAGGACGAAGGTAATCTGAGAAAACGAAGAATGTTCCTCCGTACACTTTCAAACCACCATGCAATTGCATACCGTTCAACGCAGCAGCCATTGCAAATTCACGTACACCGAACCAAATATTGCGTCCGCTGTAGTCATTACGAGAAAACGTTCCTTTATCTTTCATCATCGTCTTATTTGAACCAGCTAAATCAGCAGAACCTCCAAAGAATTGAGGTACACTGTTTGCGATTGCATTCAATGTTTCCCCAGAGGATGCACGTGTCGCAAGCTTATCTTCTCCAGCTTTGTATTGAGGAAGATCTTTCTCCCAGCCTTCAGGAAGTTTGCCATTGATTGCACCTGTCAATTGACTTGCAAGTTCTGGATACGCTTCTTCATAGGACTTGTATAGGTCATTCCAATCTTGTTCCTTCTTAGCACCTTCTTCTTTTAATTGTTTGAAGTGCTCTTGGACTTCTTCAGGAACATGGAAGTCTTCTTCAAATGTCCACTTATATGACTCTTTTGTCATCTTCACTTCATCTGTACCGAGTGGAGCACCATGTGAAGCTGATTTTCCAGACTTGTTCGGTGAACCGTGACCGATGACTGTCTTCACTTCAATTAATGTCGGTTGATCTGTGTTTGCTTTCGCTTCAGCAATCGCTTTGTCCAACGTATCCAAGTCTGTTCCATCTTCTACAAACAGCACTTGCCAACCATAGGCTTCAAAACGTTTTTGAACGTCTTCAGAGAAGGACATGTGTAGGTCCCCATCTAAAGAAATATCGTTGGAATCATACATGACAATCAGACGACCAAGTCGAAGATGTCCTGCTAGAGAAGCTGCTTCAGAGGAAACACCTTCCATCAAATCCCCATCACCACAAATGCTGTATGTGTAGTGATCGACAACATTGTAATTTTCACGATTGTATGTAGCGGCAAGATGTCTTTCAGCCATCGCCATACCTACAGACATTGCAACACCCTGTCCTAATGGACCAGTCGTTGCTTCTACTCCAGGTGTATCTCCGTACTCAGGATGCCCGGGTGTCTTACTTTCCCATTGACGGAAATTCTTCAAATCTTCCATAGATACATCGTACCCGAACAAATGTAGCAGGCTATATAAAAGCATAGAACCGTGGCCAGCCGATAATACGAAACGATCACGGTTGAACCAATCAGGATTGGATGGGTTATGATTCATATGCTTACTCCAAAGTTGATAAGCCATTGGAGCAGCACCCATTGGCATTCCTGGATGTCCAGAGTTCGCTTTTTCGACACTATCAATCGATAATGTACGGATTGTGTTTATTGATAATTGCTCAATAGATGTTGACACGACGATTCATCCTTTCTTGTTACACCCTTATTCTATCATTCCTTTCTCATGATATACCCTCTTGTTAAAATTCACAAGGCAGATCTATAATAGTCGAAAAATTGTAATTCCTGTATGTTCCGCTTGTTTTGAATAAACGGATTTTAGTGTATTTTTACAATCACCCATTGGCATAATTCAAGTGGTTTTTCGGTGAAGAAACAAAAATGCCTGCACCATCTGTTGTGGTACAGGCATTCTATTACTAAGCGATACTTGGTAGTTCGATCGTGAATCGATCATCATAATCATCGTAATCCATTGTCATTTCTTCAACGAACCAGATTTCATGCGGTCGGACAAAAAATTGAATACCATCAATTTCCTGTACATAGTCGTCTTCCCCTGGCAAACCTCGTTCTACCCCAATGCATAATCCCGCTTCACTACCTGCATATCGGCAGAACAATTGTATGCCTTCCCCATTCTTCAATCCTAATTCTTCCTTATATAACTTTACAGCTGGACTTGTTATAGAGAACATCAGAATATCCACCCCTCACCCGTTGTTATACAACAGTATACCAGAGTTTCATTCTGATGCAATACAAAGACAAGCCTGATTTGAATATTTTTTCAAATCAGGCTTGCTATCAATGTTTCCTCTTTTTTTCGTTTTTCAATTTATCGGGGGTTACATCATTTCCTTCCGGGTCGACGACTTTAATCGACTTAAGTTGGTTTTTGAAACCTCCACGGAAAGCCTTAAGATATTCTGATCTCAGTTTCTGTTGTTCGTCCTTTTCTTTTGAACTGAGTCCTTCAGCTTTCGATTTTCTTGCTAGCTCATTGATCCGATCTATTTTTTGTTGTGAAAGCATATCGCTAAACTCCTTTAACCAGATTCATTTTTAAGTGTAACGTATATCGTTTCATATTTCTAATTTTGTGCTTCTATATATTCTTGATACCTTCGGTGAACTGTCGCTTTAGAAATATCAAACCCTAATCCATTAAGAGTGGTCGCGATTTCCTTGAATGTCAACTTAAGCTGCCGAAGCCTTACAATTTCTTCGATGGGGACTTCCTTACGTTCTCGTCCACCTTCTGTCAAATTGGACAGGTTCCGTTCGGGTCGATAGCCATTGGTGACTGCTCTTCTCATTCCTCGTTTGATTTTTGCATTATGTAACTTCCGTTGATAGTCTTCTACAAGGCTCACAATTTCAAGAACCATTGAATCCGCTTCGGTAAGTTGGAGTTCCCCTTGTTCACTGATCGTATAGCATTTTACACTATATTTCCTTAGTGTATGAAGAATCGCGATTTTCGCACTTCCCCTACCGATCCTTGTTTCGTCTTGAACAAGGATCACATCCACATGCCCTTCTTTTGCTAGATCCAATACTTGAAGCATGCCCTCTCTTTCAATTTCAAAACCACTTTTCATTTCATGGATAACTTCTATGACATCAAAATGGAATTGGTCTGCGAGTTGTCTAAGTTCCATTTCCTGTCGCTCAAGAGAAGATGCTTGTGTTTCCTTTTCCGTGCTGACTCTACAGTATATGACTGCTTTCATGTAATTCCCTTCAATTCTGTTCGGTTATTTGGATGCAATCTGGTTCATATCCAATTTAACAGGAATGGTGACCATTTGTCCCGGTTTGAGCCTTTCAGCTTGTACACCATTATTTTTCTCTACCCAACTAACAAATGCATCAGCTGTAAACGTATGATCTTTTTTATATTTGGAGGATAAACCCCATAACGTATCCCCTTGCTCAATTTTAATTTTCACATATTCTGCTTTCGCTTCAGAGTTCGCTTTGACGAATGAATAACTTCCCATTATTGAAACAATCACAATCAATACAATTACGAAAGACCAACCGTTCTGTCTTTTCATTACAAAATCCCTCCAATACGAATATCTGTTCTCATTTGATAAATTCATTGTAATAAGAACGTCTGTTCTTGTCAACCGTTTTTCTCGAACTTATGTTTGTATGTTCGCCGAACACATGATATACTTAATGCAACAAACGAGGAGAATTGAGGTGGACAGAATGAAACTATCACGCCGGCAACAAGACATATTGAATTACATAAAGTTTGAAGTGAAACATAAAGGATATCCTCCTTCTGTCCGTGAGATCGGGGAGGCAGTTGGACTCGCATCCAGTTCGACCGTTCATGGACATCTATCACGTCTGGAGAAAAAAGGCTTGATTCGTAGAGACCCTACCAAACCAAGAGCGATCGAAGTGATCACAGAGGATATGGATACAACCATTCCGAAGAGTGAATCGATCAATGTTCCTGTCATCGGTAAGGTAACAGCAGGTCAACCTATCACCGCTATTGAAAACATAGAGGAGTACTTCCCTCTACCAGATCATATGGTAGGAGATGACAATGTATTCGCATTAGTTGTACAAGGGGATAGTATGATAGAAGCAGGGATTTACGATGGAGACATGGTTATTGTGAAGCAACAGTCCACTGCCATTAATGGAGATATTGTTGTTGCGATGACGGAAGAAGATGAAGCGACGGTCAAACGTTTCTTCAAGGAGAGAGATTATGTTCGCCTTCAGCCGGAAAACGCTTCTCTAGAACCGATTATCCTTAAAAATGTATCTATACTAGGAAAAGTTATTGGAGTCTATCGAACCATACATTAGATGCCATAGAAAGAAGGAGTGTGGATGATCCGCACTCCTTCTTTTACTTTGTTTATGATGTGGGTAAAAGCTATACAATATTTCCGGATTGGATATTAAAGTAAAACATTCATAACAAAAGGGATCACCTCAAATGAGGTGATCCCTACTTATTCGACTTAGAAAAATTGTCTTGGATTAATTGCATTGGACTTGCTCATATTCCATTGTCCTTTATGGATCTCAAAGTGTAAGTGCTGTCCAGTCGATCTTCCTGTATTCCCCATAATTCCAATTTGCTGTCCTTTTTGGACAGATGCACCGTTTCCAACATTACGAGTTCTTAAATGAGCGTAAACGGTTGTGTATGTTTGTCCATTGAGATAGTGGGCAATAAAGATGACATTTCCGTAACTGCTAGAGTAGTAGGATTTGATGACTGTACCTGATGCAGATGCGACAACAGGCACTGTTCCACCGCGTGCAATATCGACTCCAGGATGCATGCTTCCCCAACGAGGACCGTAACCAGATGTGAAATATCCAGCCGATGGCTTCATGAACAAGCTGTTTGAAACTGATGGTTTCTTTACGGCAGGTTTGCTGCTAGTCGAATTGCTGTTCGAAGAAGATTTGCTGCTCGATTGGCTGGAAGACGATTTCTTGGCAGCCGCTTTTGCCGCTTTCTCTTTTGCTGCTCTTTCAGCTGCTGCTTTTTTAGCCGCAGCTTCTGCAGCTGCACGAGCTGCTGCAGCACGGCGCGCTTCTTCTTCTTGTCGACGTTTTTCAGCTTCAAACGCAGCTTGCTGCTTCCTTAGAAGATCCTGTTCATCTTCTAATTTACCAAGCTCTTCGTGCATATGCTTTTCTTCTTCTTTCAGATCGCTTAAGAGCGCATTCTTACGATCGACTTTTTGCTTTAAGCTAGCCTTCAAGCTTTCTAATTCTTTCATTTGTTGATTTAACAGCTCAAGTTCTTTCTCTACTTTTTGCTTTGTTTCTTCTAGTTTCTGTTTGTCTGTCTTATGTGCTTCTAGAATCTCTTTATCCTGCTCCGCAATTTCATTCAATGCGAAAATACGATCAAGGAAGTCTCCAAAGCTTTTGGACCCAAGTATAACCTCTATGTATTGGACTGTACCTCCATTTTCATACATCGCTGTTACACGATCCTTGAGCATTTTATCCCGTTCTTCAATCCGTTTCTTCAGAACGGCAATTTCGGCTTTCAATTTTTCGATCTCTTCTCTTGTTTTTGCAATGTCTTTCTCTTTTTGATCGATTTTGGTTTCGGTCTCGCCCATTTGTTGATCGAGCTTTTTGATTTCTGCATCAAGAAGATCTTGATTGTGTTTGATCTTTTCAATTTCCTTTTTGGTTTGATCTTGTTCTGATTTATTCTGTTCACGCTTTTCTTTTACATCATGAATCTTATCCTTCAACGATTCGGCTCGTACAACGTCGTCACCCATAAAGCTGAATCCGCCTAAAACCAAGCTCGCTGAGGTCAATACTGCAATAGTTGCTTTACCTTTCAATCTTTCTCCCCCATTTATTTAAATGATTATCGAAATCATGTCAGATTTTGAACTTTTTTGTCCCTCTATACAATACTAAATAATCCCACATAAAAATATAGTCAAATAGTACAAAGAATTGGTTAGCTCATCCAACACAAGCAATGAACCATTGTTAAATAAGGGGAAAACAGAAAAACCCTGGACCAAAAATAGGTCCAGGGTACTAGAGGATTAATATAGTTGGATATATTGTTCACGTTCCCAAGGGTGAACTTGCGTTCGGAACATATCCCATTCGATTTCTTTCAACTCAATGAAGTGCTCTGTAGCGTGTGCACCTAGAGCGGAAGTGATGACTTCATCACGTTTGAAGAGTTCCAATGCGTCTTTTAAGGTTGCTGGTAAGTCACGGATCCCCGCTTCCTCACGCTCCGCTTTATCCATCGCGTAGATGTTACGGTCGATCGGTTTCGGTGCTTCCATTTTGTTCTTGATGCCATCCAGCCCTGCTGCCAACATCGCTGCCATTGCCAAGTATGGATTTGCAGCTGGATCGACACTACGTACCTCGATTCGAGTACTGATACCTCTTGAAGCCGGTATACGGATCAGTGGACTACGGTTACGCATAGACCATGCTACATAACAAGGTGCTTCATAGCCCGGAACAAGTCGCTTATAAGAGTTCACTGTCGGGTTAGTGATTGCTGTAAATGCTTCAGCGTGTTTTGCAATTCCAGACAAGAATTGCATTGCCGTTTCACTCAATTGCGTTTCTGTATTTTCATCATAGAAAGCATTGTCTTTCCCTTTAAATAGGGACATGTTCGCATGCATTCCAGAACCATTCACTCCGAAAAGTGGTTTTGGCATGAACGTCGCATGCAGACCATGCTTACGGGCAATCGTTTTGACGACTAATTTAAAGGTTTGGATGTTGTCGCAAGTTGTAACAGCATCTGCATATTTGAAGTCGATTTCATGTTGTCCAGGAGCCACTTCGTGGTGGGAAGCTTCGATTTCAAAGCCCATATCCTCAAGCTCAAGGACAATATCACGACGGCAGTTTTCACCTAAGTCTGTAGGAGCAAGGTCGAAGTATCCACCCTTATCATTCAACTCAAGAGTAGGCTCACCTTTTTCATCGTTTTTGAATAAGAAGAACTCCGGTTCAGGTCCAATGTTGAAGTCTGTAAATCCAAGGTCTTCCATTTCTTTCAAGATTCGCTTCAAGTTTGCACGAGGGTCACCTTCGAATGGCGTTCCATCCGGATTATAGATGTCACAGATCAAACGTGCGACCTTCCCTTTTTCGGAAGTCCAAGGGAACACGACGAATGTATCAAGGTCTGGATACAAATACATATCTGATTCTTCGATTCGGACGAATCCTTCAATGGAAGAGCCATCAAACATCATTTTGTTGTCGAGGGCCTTCTCTAATTGACTTGTAGGAATCTCAACGTTTTTGATTGTACCTAGCAAATCAGTGAATTGTAGACGGATGAATCGCACATTTTCTTCTTTCACCATACTGAAGATCTGGTCTTTTGAATACTTCGAACCCATGTTTTGTTTCCTCCTAAATTTTTTAATTAGTTTTCATTGCTTATGCATGAACAATAGCATTGCCTCAATTAAAGAAACGTGATAATTCCCCCTGGATCAGGGATGTCTTCCCGAAACGCCCCGCTTGATATAATTCTTTCTTCAAGTACTTATGGATTTCTCCTTCAGTCGGTTCTTTCTTATAGTGGGGCTCAGGAGACTGGATCCCTCGTTCTTTCATTTCAAATACTTCTCGGATTCCAGCCAGGTTGATACCACGCTCCAGAAGAGACTTGATCTCAAGCAGTCGATCGACATCATTGAATGAAAACATTCTCCGGTTACCTTCGGATCGGGCCGGTGTTATCAGGCCGTTTTCTTCATAATAACGGATTTGTCTTGCAGACAATTCAGTCAACTGCTTTACGATACCAATGGGAAATAGAGGCATGTTACGTCTTACGTGATCTCCCATATCGGTCCCTCCCTTCTGCTGAATTACTATAAGTATATGCTATTGTTATGTTTTGTGTCAAACATATGTAAGAAAACCTCACATGTTTTTTTGAGCATAGAAAAAGGGAGTGCTTTTTTCCACACTCCCTTTAAACCATTCCCTATTTACCGATCTTTAAACCACTTTTTGTCATTTCCTTCACAGCAGAAGTGACGGCTATTTTCACATGCGTATAGGTCAAACCACCTTGAACGTAGGCTTCATATGGTGGGCGGATCGGTCCGTCTGCCGACAACTCGATACTCGAACCTTGTATGAAAGTACCAGCCGCCATGATTACATCATCTTCGTATCCAGGCATGTAACTTGGATGAGGGACAACGTGTGCATTGACAGGGGACGCTTTCTGGATTTCCTGACAAAACTTCACCATGAACGAAGCTTCATGAAATTTTACCGACTGAACCAGATCCGTTCTTGGCGCGTTCCACACTGGTGTCGTATCAAAACCAAGTTCACTGAGAAACGCTGCTGTAAAAACGGCACCTTTCAACGACTGGCTTACCACATGTGGTGCAAGAAAGAATCCTTGATACATGTCGAGAAGCGTATCAAGAGAAGCACCCGCTTCCCTTCCTAAACCAGGAGAAGTCAGACGGTATGCACATAATTCAATCAAATCTTCTCTGCCCGCAAGATAGCCGCCAATTTTCGCCAATCCACCACCTGGGTTTTTAATGAGCGATCCCGCTATCAAGTCTGCTCCTACTTCTGTCGGCTCTTGCTGTTCTACGAATTCCCCATAACAATTATCCACAAAAACAATGACATCTGGTTTTATCTTTTTCACAAACGAGATCGCTTCCTGGATTTGTTCAATGGTGAAAGAAGGTCGATCGGCATAACCTTTCGATCGTTGGATGCCAATCATTTTCGTTTGGGAATGGATGGATTCCCTAATCGCATCAAAGTCCATAGCACCTGTCTCCGTTAAGTCAACAGATTGGTATGAAATATCGAACTCTTTCAAAGAACCTTTACCCTCTCCACGGATCCCGACGATCTCTTCCAACGTATCATACGGTTTCCCTGTAATATATAATAGCTCATCCTTAGGCCTTAGGACACCAGATAGTGCAATGGATATAGCGTGGGTACCAGAGATGATGTGCGGTCTAACGATTGCTGCTTCAGCACCGAATACATCTGCATATACTTTCTCCAGTACATCCCGACCTGTATCGTCATAGCCATATCCTGTAGAAGGAGTGAAATGAAAATCACTCACCTGATGATTCCGAAAAGCATCCAGGACTTTCTGTTGGTTCAAAAGCTCTATTCGTTCAATTTCCTCATGAATCGGTTTAATTCTTTCTTCAATTTCTTTTATTAGTGTTGATAGCCTTACTTCGTTGCTGTTCTCTTCGTATACGTTCATTCTCGATTAGAGTCTCCCTGTTCATTCAATGTTTGAATCCGGTCATAAATTGGTAGAGTCGGATGAACAAAACCTTCACATACATAGACATGTTCGTCTTCGTCCCACTCTCTTCTGTTCAGGATCGTTAATCGCTGCAATTCACTCAACAATTTTCCATCATTTGAAGGGACCGAAACCTTATAATGTACCATGGAAGATTTGATCGTCTCTTCCATCGAGTTCAAGAGCTTCTTAGCGTCTCCTTCTCGGAAAGCAGACACATTCAACGATTGATATTCTGTCAACGCTAGGTGGTCAAGATCACTTTTGTTATATACGGTCAGGATCGGAATGTGATCCGCCTCAAGTTCTTTTAATAAAGTAAGGACCGTTTCCTGATGCTCGTCCCGATTTGGATCAGCGATATCAACCATATGTATGATCAAATCCGCCTCTGTCACTTCTTCAAGTGTCGACCGGAAAGCTGCGATGAGTCCAGTCGGCAAATCCTGAATAAAACCTACCGTATCCGTAAGCAACGTTAACATTCCACTTGGAAGCTTCAGCTTTCTTGTCATCGGATCGAGTGTAGCAAACAATTGATCTTCCTGATAGGCATCAGAATCCGTCAGAACATTGAACCAGGTTGATTTTCCCGCATTCGTATAACCGACCAATGCAATTTGATACGCTTGGTTCGTCTTTCTCCGTTCACGGTATCTTTGTCTATGAGATGCGACAGTCTTCAATTGGGACTTGATATCTGTTATCCGGTTGCGTATATGCCTCCTGTCTGTCTCTAGCTTCGTTTCCCCTGGTCCTCGCGTCCCAATTCCACCACCTAGTCTTGAAAGTTGGGTACCTTGTCCGGATAACCGAGGTAGTAGATACTCGAGTTGTGCCAATTCCACTTGGAGTTTACCTTCCTTGGACTTAGCTCGTTGGGCAAAGATATCGAGAATCAATTGAGTACGGTCGATGACTTTGACGTCCCATGCTTCACCCAAGTTGCGCAACTGACTGGGTGACATTTCATGGTTGAAAACGACAAGATCAACTTCAATTTCTTCTATCAGAGATTTTATTTCTTCTACTTTACCTTTTCCGATTAAGGTTGCTGGATGGAACCGTTCCCGCTTTTGGCTCACTTCCATAACCGGATCGCCCTGAGCTGTCTTCACCAATGCAGCCAACTCGGACATAGAAGATTCAAAAAGGGTGTCGTTTCTGTCCTGCAACTGACACCCTACTAATAATGTCTTTTCTTTTTCAATCGGTAATCTTGCCAATCTATTCCCCTGCCTTTATTCAGTACAGAATGCTCATTCTATTGCATTCATCTTATCAAATTCAGGGGGTTTCTGCTAGATGCAGGTCTCTCTCGGTCAACATAATCAAATAATCCCGATCCACCCTACCTTCTTTCAATAGCCTCATGGACTGTTTCCGCATGGACTTCTCCAAGAGATTACGGATGTATCGACCATTGGAGAACGTACTCCCTTCTCTTGACCGAACGGATTGTAAATGGGATCGAAGCTTTCTTTCTGCATCCAATGACAGTTTATATTCCCGATCCTTAATCATCCGTTTTGCAATTTCCATCAATTGATCGACCGTATAATCCGGGAAACTGACGACAACAGGGAACCTTGACGGCAAACCGGGGTTCAAAGTGAGGAAGTGATCCATTTCATTCGAGTAACCGGCTAAAATCAGGATAAAATCATTCTGTTGGTCTTCCATCGCTTTTACAAGCGTATCGATCGCTTCCTTACCGAAATCCTTTTCACCTCCACGTGCTAGCGAATAGGCTTCATCGACAAACAAGATCCCACCTAGGGCTTTTTTGACTAGCTCCCTCGTCTTTTGTGCGGTATGTCCGATGTATTCCCCAACCAAATCGGCACGTTCCGCTTCAATTAAATGCCCTTTTGAAAGTACGTTCATATCATGGAACAGCTTTCCAATCATACGCGCGACAGTGGTTTTTCCGGTACCCGGATTACCTTTGAACATCATGTGGAGCACTTGCTTCCCTGTTTTCAAATTGGCTGTTTCCCTACACTTATTTATATAGAGCCAGGCATAGATTTCGTCAATCAGTTCCTTCAATTCATCCATTCCGACAAGTGCCTCGAGTTCTTTCTGGATACTTTTAAGCGGGGCGTGCTTTTCGCGTTCTTTTGCATCGGATAGCCAATCGTCTTTTACCATAGATGAAGGAGAGCCCGAACTAAGCACAACGTTAATCTGGCTTTTCGTGTTTCGACTGATCGCCTGTTGCATGAACCTTCACCTCACTTTCAGATTCTTGTGTATTATACGCCCAGGAACCGAATGTGTGACAAATGCCTATAAGGGATCGGCTTATTTCTTTGAATGAACAAAAGGTGCTTGCCATTTAATCGGCAAACACCTTCTGTCACGCAACTACCCGTGTGTCCGTCTGGCAAAATCAACAAATCGAAATTTATCCAGCCGGTGACGGGATTCTGTATATTGGAACACATTAGCGTCTTCCAAATACACATAGTTTTTCACTTGTACGATGTGGGTATGATCTTTTATATCCAACAGTTCTATGTCTTCAGGTGTCGTTTCTTCAACGGTGATTTCCTTTTTTGCGAAACTGATCGTTACATTCAATTCATTCTCAATATATTCATAAATCGAATTCTCACAAATGGTTTTCGTCAAGCTTGGAACTGTTTTTTGGAGAAAATAATCTTTGTCCAAAATAACACTTTCCCCATCAATTTCCCTAGTACGAACCACTTTCCAAACTTTTTCCCCTTGCTTCGCATTCAACTTTTTTTGTAGCTCCTCATCCATCTCATCTAAGCTCAATTCGTGTACATGGGTAGAAACTTCTTTCCCAATTTTCCGAGCGACTTCTTTAAAACTGACGAGTCCGGAAACCGGAAAATTCATCTTGTTTACGTCTAGCACAATTGAACCTTTTCCTTTGATTTTCTGTATAAAACCATTCTGAGCCAATAGATTCAATGCTTTCCGGGTTGTTTCTCTAGAAGTCCTGTATTGATCAGCCAGTTCATTTTCGGAAGGGAGCTTATGATCTGGTGCATACTCGTTACTCTGAATCTTTTCTTTTAAATCGTTATAGATCGTTATGAATTTATTCGTTTTCAAGTTTCATCACCACTTATCAGTCTAGCATGAAGGCCGAAGGTAATAAACGACAGATTCATAAGGGCGTAAAGGCACATGGTTCCTAAATTCAACTGAATCCGAATAATTCGATAAGAGAATTTCTGACTGATAACCGTGTAAGTCTACTTCATCCGGCAGTTTGAATTCTGTTTCTTTCTTATAAAAGTTGTTGACGACAAGAAGCTTCTCTTTGCCATTATCCCTTAAATAGGCAAAAACATCCGGATGATCTTCAATCAGTAATTGATAGCTTCCATCCGTAATCACATCATAGTTCTTTCTTAATTCAATTAAACGTTGGTAATGGTAAAAGACAGAATTTTTATCGTTTAAAGCATTCTCAGCATTGATCTCTTCAAAGTTGTTTGAAACATTAATCCAAGGTGTGCCTTTTGTAAAACCTCCGTGCTTTGAGGCATTCCATTGAATGGGTGTCCTGGAATTGTCCCTTGATTTTTGTTGTAAAATCTCGATGATTTCCCGCTCAGACTTACCGACTTCCTTCATGATTTCAAATGCATTCAACGATTCAACATCTCGATAGTCGGAAATCTCTTCAAAATTCGGGTTGGTCATTCCGAATTCCTCGCCCTGGTATATATACGGTGTACCTTGCATCAGGTGAATGGTTGTTGCTAGCATTTTCGCGGATGTTTCTCGATATTCCCCTTCATCTCCGAAACGCGAAACGATTCTAGGTTGGTCATGATTGCACCAGAATAAGGCATTCCAACCATTACCCTTATGCATTTCTACTTGCCACTCCGAAAGTATTCTTTTCAAAGCTAAGAAATCAAACTCTGCCTTCGTCCATTTTTCTCCATTCGGATAATCGACCTTCAGATGATGGAAGTTGAACGTCATATTCAATTCATTGTTGTCAGGATTCGTATAGCGAATACAATCCTCAATAGAAGTAGATGACATCTCCCCGACCGTCATTACATCATATTTGGATAAAACTTCTCTGTTCATTTCATTTAAGAATTCGTGAACGCGCGGCCCATCGGTGTAGAACTTTCGACCATCTCCAGGCGGTATAGAACCATCATCATCAAGAAAACGTTGATCTTTAGATATCAAATTGATTACATCCAACCGGAAACCATCAATGCCTTTATCAAACCAATAACGCATCATCTCATAAACTTCTTCTCTCAATTCTTGGTTTTCCCAGTTCAGGTCAGCTTGAGTGACATCGAACAAGTGCAGGTAATATTGTCCGGTTTTCTTATCATACTCCCAAGCCGAACCTCCAAACTTGGATTTCCAATTGTTCGGTTTTTCACCCTCTTGTCCTTGTTTCCAAATATAATAGTCTCGATATTTACTCTCTGGATAATCCAAAGCTTTCTGAAACCATTCGTGTTCGGTCGATGTGTGGTTAACAACCAGATCCATGATCACTTTGATCTCTCGTTTGTGGGCTTCATCAAGAAGACGCTCGAAATCCTGCATTGTACCGTACTCTTCATAGATTTCATAATAATTACGGATATCGTAGCCATTGTCCTTTTGCGGAGAATCATAAACCGGTGTCAGCCATATGACATCAATTCCGAGTGTTTTCAAATAATCTAGTTTATCGATAATTCCTTGTAGATCCCCTACTCCATTCCCTGTCGTATCATTGAAACTTTTCGGGTAGATCTGATAGACAACGGATTTTTTCCACCAATCATTAGCCATAGTTACAATCTTCCTTCCCTCTTGATGTTCAACATTTCAAAAGACGAAAGGGAAGACCAATTTTACTCGGTCATCCCTATGATATTATTGCTTCTTCAATTTGCCGTAAATATATGTGAGGACAAATGGGAAGACCAATACAATGGCCATGCCGATGAAAAAGGCTCCCCAGTATCCTGTTTGTATCGATAAGAAACCTGGAATTCCTCCGACTCCGATGGAAGTCGCTTTGACGCTGTTCAACGTCAAGATCAATCCTGCGATTGCAGAGCTGATCATAGCCGCAATGAAAGGATATTTGAAGCGGATGTTCACTCCGAACATCGCAGGTTCTGTTATCCCTAAATAAGCGGAAACTGCTGATGTAAAGGATAAGCCTTTCAACTTCTCATCTTTTGAAAGGAAGGCCATTGCTAGTGCGGCTGATCCTTGTGCAATGTTGGACAGTGCAAGCATCGGCCATAAGAATGTACCACCCGTACTTGAAATCAATTGCAAATCAACGGCTAAGAACGTATGGTGCATTCCTGTAATGACAAGCAAGGAATAGAATCCACCGTAAATCAATCCACCTAATGCGGCAAAATTATCAAAGATCCCGACTAATCCATCAGTGATGACATTTCCAATGGAAAATGTAATCGGTCCAATTGCAATAAAAGCCAGAAATCCAGTCAATAGCAATGTCACTGGTGCGACAATCAATAACTTGAAAGCATCAGGTATTTTACGATTCAAGTATTTCTCTATGGATGCAAGAACATAAGATGCGACCAACACAGGCAGAACTTGCCCTTGATAGCCGACTTTTTCAATGGATAGACCGAATAGATCCCACATCGGAATGTTTCCTTCTTCTAAAGCTTTACCATAATCCCATGCATTCAAGAGACCCGGGTGAACAAGCATCAGACCAAGAACAATTCCGAGTAAAGGACTACCGCCAAAACGTTTGACTGCCGACCAACCAATTAATGCTGGCAGGAAAACAAAAGCAGTATTCGCAATCAAGTTGATGATATCTGCGAAGTCTTTCCATTGGGCATGGACATCTACAATCGATTTTTTATCATAAAAGATACCAGGTCCGGTCAATACATTGTTGAGTCCCATTAAAAGACCGGCTGTAACAATCGCTGGCAGGATAGGGATGAAAATATCTGCAAGTACTTTTACTGCTTTTTGCAAAGGATTCAAGTTCTGTGCAGCGGCACTTTTCACATCATCCTTTGATGCTTCACCTATTCCAGTCAGTTCGACCATTTGTTTATACACTTCATCAACTGTTCCTTGACCGATGACGACTTGAAATTGACCGTTTGTCGAGAATGAGCCTTTGACCAGGTCAATCTGGTTCAACTTTTCTTTGTCTACTTTCCCTTCGTCATTTAATACAAGACGCAAACGTGTTACACAATGCGTTGCTGTATGGATGTTCTCCTTTCCCCCGAGAGCATCTACTATCTCAGTGACAGATTCACGATTTACACTCATGTTGTTCTCCTCCATTCTGTAACTGAAAACGATTTCATATTTTTACTAAAAAAACGCTTTCAAACAACTTGTATATACATGTTGGTTATTATTTTAATCTTGTATATACAGGTTGTCAATATGTATTCAAAAAAACAACCCTTTATATTCAAGGGTTATTTTTTGATATCTGGCAACTGATGCCGGTCCAAGTATTCTTTTGAAGGATTGGATTTACGGATTTTGAGATCTTCATTTGGTTTAATTTTGCTAATCATTACACCTAGTCCATTGTAGATATCCATTTCTTCTGTCATTTTATTGTTTTTGATGGCGGTACCCCATTCATCTAATGTGCGAATATGATCTGGGTCCGTCGTTACTAATGCATTCGCTCCATGACTATGCCCACTGAGTCGTTCATATACGGCTTTAACCGTTTGGTTTTCGCTTGCTCCTTTTTCAAGCTGCACCCCAATCACAATGTAAATGCCACTAACCATTGCTCGGGCACTTTTCACTCCATTTACTTGTTCGGTCAGCTCAACAAGCTCTTTTGCATTTGCAGACTCTCCTGACGTTCTCTTAACAATCGGAGTATCCTCTAAATTGTTCTTATTGGTTCTAAAGTTCTGTTCAGTTGGGTTGCTATAATTTTCTTGCCCCTCTTCAGCATCAATAAAATTACAAGCGGCTAAGAAATGAAGGACGAAGAGAACGGTGAGTACTTTCTTGAACATCCAAATCACCTCGATGATTTTTTCTTAGCGTGTGAGTTTTCCATTATCGTTATGCATTTTCATCATCAAATGACGTGCTATAATGGAAACAAATAACTCCAAGGTGGTGGAAAAGGCATGAATACTGAAGAAACTCCGAAAAACGCGATTGACTTCATTCTGGATTTGGAGAAGCGCGGAAAGCGGCCATCAACGGTAAAAAGGTATCAATATGATCTGGAAGATTATTTAGCATGGATTCGCGTGAACGACTTGTCTTATGAAGATCCGAAAGTTTTTAGGACAACATTCATCCAGACGTATTTCAATTTTTTGAGTGAAGACCGATCGTATTCATACCGGACGTTGAAACGAGTCTTTAGTGTTTTAAAACAATATCACCATTACCTTAATTTACATAATAAAATTCCGAGCAACCCGGTAAACGATATCCAATTGCACAGTCTCTCTGATGAAGGATTCTCTGAAGAAATGTTTATCAAGGATGAGGAACGTGAACGTTTGATGGAAATCGTTCCAACAGCGGAAGGTCTTACAGAGAATCAACAAAAAGCCTATCCATACCTTGCAAAAAGGAATTTGGCATTGTTCACATTGCTGTTGAATCATGGGCTGACCTTACATGAAATTTGCTCGATCGACATGAGGCATGTATCCTTCATTCAAAAGGAATTAAAGGTTGAAACAGACGAACCGTCAACCAATCGGACCATCACTCTCTCGAAAGATGATAGTGAAACCCTCTACGCTTATTACGAGTCCATCCCGGTTTCAGTCCGTCCGGCGCAGTACAGTGCAGATCCATTTTTTGTGGCCTTTGATTTTAAGCGACTGACTTATCGTTGGAGTTATGAGGATAACCGACCGAAGCGTCTGACGGAAATTGCCATCCAAAAGATGATCCGCCAGGAGGTAGCTCGTTCAGGCTTACGTAAAGGAATTTCCGCCCAACATTTCAGAAGAACAGCTATCCTACATGCGATTCAATCGAAACAAGAAACCGATCAAATCCAGTACCATTTTGGAATGAAGACTCCTTTAACACTGAAACGGTATTTAGATTATGTCGAAGAATTGAATTCGCCTATTTCGTAGAATCCAAAAAAGGATTGCCCTGTGATCAGGTCAATCCTTTCCTTATTTACATCCAGGCTGAGTACCTGGAGATGGATTAATTATTTTGATTGTCAGAACTGAATTCGACTGGACGTTGGGGAGTAAAAGTGGAAATAGCATGCTTGTAAATCAATTGTTGTTTCCCGTCTGATTCGAGGACCACTGTGAAGTTGTCGAATCCTTTAACCAGCCCTTTAAGCTGAAATCCGTTCAATAAGTAAACTGTTACGAATACATTTTCTTTTCTTAGGGTGTTTAAGAATTGATCTTGAATATTAATGGATTGCTTCATGTGTATAGGCCTCCTAAATAAACGTTCATACATTAATTCGATTCAAGTTGTAGCTTTCCTGCCACATAACGCAAAATAGATGGAATTTTTTCATCAATCGATCCACCCGTTACATCAAACCATTCCACATCCATCTGATGTCGAAACCAAGTCAATTGACGTTTTGCGTATCTTCTGGAGTTACGTTTCAACGTTACGATTGCCTCATCCAGTGTACAGTTTCCTTCGAAATAATCATAAAGTTCTTTATAGCCGATTGCCTGAACAGCTTGGGTGTTTCGTACGCCTGCCTCATAAAGCGCTTGTACTTCTTCAAGCAAGCCCTCCTCCATCATCAGATCCACGCGGTAGTTAATCCGATCGTAGAGCTCATCACGCTCCATTGTCAAACCGATTGTAATCAGCTCGTATGGGGATTCCTTATTTTCAGGAGAATGCTCTTGATCCAATTTACCATTCGTATGGATGATCTCCAATGCTCTGATAACCCTGCGGACGTTATTCGGGTGGATTTGGGCCGCCCGCTCCTCATCTTTTTCTTTTAAAAGTTGATGGAGAGCTTCCGGTCCTTTTTCTTCTACGTATCGTTCAAGTTCTTCTCGATAGGCAGGATCAGCAGAAGCATCTGAAAACTGATAATCTTGGGTAACTGATCGGATATATAAGCCGGTCCCCCCAACCATAACCGGAAGTCTTCCTTTTTCATGGATCTGATGGATCACTGTTTTGGCATCCACCTGATATTCTGCTGCCGAATAGTCTTCTTTAGGACTTTTAATATCAAAAAGATGGTGTAAGATACCCTGTTTTTCTTCTTCTTTTATTTTCGCTGTACCGATATCAAGCTCTTTATAGACTTGCATCGAATCACTGTTGATGACTTCCCCATTGAACGCCTTGGCGATCTCGACACTCGTCTTCGTTTTGCCCACTGCTGTCGGTCCTACAATAACAACTAAGGGTGACTTCATCCATCCTACCTCCAACTAACGTTACATAACCCGTTTGAACATCTTTTCCATTTCATACGTAGTGAATTGGATGATGATCGGTCTACCATGCGGACAGGTAAACGGGTCTTCTGATTTTCTCAACGTATCAATCAAGGTGATCATTTCATCGTTTCTCAAATGCCGGTTCGCTTTGATTGAGCCTTTACATGACATCATGATTGCTGCATCTTCTCTGAGCTTTTTGATATCTGTTTTCTTATCAGCTAAAACTTGATCGATGATTTCATGTATGGTCTCCTTCTCTTCCCCGCTCGGGAACCATTGAGGATGAGATCGGACGATGAACGTGTTACCACCGAACGGTTCTAGAAAGATACCGATCGCAGACAGCTCTTTCTCATGTTCCTTCAGGATGGTCGCTTCAGTATGAGTGAATTCAAAAGTGAGCGGAACGAGAAGCTCTTGGACCTCATGCTCATACATCCCCACTTTTTCTCTGAAATACTCGTACTTGATCCGTTCTTGGGCAGCATGCTGATCGATGATGTACATCCCTTGATCATTTTGAGCGATGATATAGGTTCCATGTACTTGTCCGACTGGATACATTGTTGGCACACGTGAACTTTCTGGTTCCACTTTTTGCTCTGGATCACTCAATAGCTCTTGTTTAATCAGTGGTTCAACCTCATCAAATACATAGCCTTCTTCAGGTTCTTTGGAGACCGATTCCTTGTCAGGCTTCCATTCGGAACTGCTGAAATCGGGTTGATCGTGTTCCACTTTGGTTGGATTGAATGTAGGACTAACCGGATCAGCCTTCTGTTGGAAAGATGCCAACCTCCGTTTAATGTCCTCCCGGGACGTATCAAATGAAAAACTGGATTGTTCGGTTTTCGGTTTGGATACATAACTTTTTCGAGAAGCATGTGGAATCAATTCCGTCTGTTTAAGCGCGTTTTTGATTCCCGTTTCAATCGCTTCTGAAAGTTCTTGTTCTTTACTGAATCTCGCTTCAAGTTTTCCGGGATGTACATTCACATCTACTAAGATCGGATCGAGCTCGATTGATAGAATGACAATCGGATGGCGTCCGATTGGTAGCAGGGTATGATAGGCGCTCTCAATCGCTTTATAGATCTTATAGTTCTTAATGTATCGTCCATTAATGAATAAAGAGACATATTGACGGGATGCCCGTGTGATTTCCGGTTTCACGGCAAAGCCTTTGATCCGATAGTCCAACGTTTCGTTTTCGACCGAAATCATTTTCTTAGCAACAGACATCCCATAGATGGCAGCAATGACTTGAAGAAGATCTCCGTTCCCAGGTGTTTTCAAGACGGTTTTCCCATTATGTTTCAAATGGAAAGCCACTTCCGGGTGGGCCATTGCCTGCCGATTGATGACGTCTGTTATGTTTCCCAATTCAGTATGGACGGTTTTCAAATGCTTTAGTCGTGCAGGTGTATTATGGAAAAGGTTTGTCACCTCGATGGTCGTTCCTTTTCGACTGTCGGACTTCTTCTGTTCGACCACTTTTCCGAAATGAATCGAAACCTCATCCCCTGCATCTTTGCCGGTAGAGGTCTTCAAATCGACCTTGGAGACCGATGCGATACTCGGTAATGCTTCACCACGGAAGCCTAACGTACGAATATGGAAAAGGTCATTCTCATCCTGGATCTTACTCGTTGCATGTCGTTGAAAAGCCGTCAGAAGATCCTCACTCTCAATGCCGTCTCCATTATCGATGACGATGATTCTCGATAAACCGCCTTCTTCCACTTCAACGTCGATGCGTGTGCTGTTCGCATCAATAGAGTTTTCGACCAACTCTTTGACGATGGAAGCTGGCCGCTCCACCACTTCACCTGCAGCAATCTTATTGGACAAAAGGTCGTCTAGCTGTTTGATTTTGCCCATTTAGATTCCTCCTGTTTCACTTGTTTGATCGACATTTGCAGCTCATAAAGAGCATTCATCGCTTCAAGAGGTGTCATGGAAAGAAGTTCCATATTCTTCAACTGATCGATGACAGGATGATGTTCGATCGTTTTCTCGGTCTTTACAGATGGTGCTTCTGGTTCAAAGAGAGACAGCTGGCCTTCCTCATGCACTTTTGATTCCGCCTCTTTTTTCGATGGACGTTCTACATGGTTTTTATCCGATTCGAATTCAGTAAGCAATTGATTCGCACGTTGGATAAGCTTTTCTGGAAGTTGCGCAAGTTCTGCAACATGGATTCCATAACTTCGATCGGCTTTTCCGTCTTCGACCTTGTGCAAGAATACGACTTTGCCTTCTTCTTCGATCGCTTTGACATGAATATTATGCAATCGATCCAGCTCATCCTCCAAAACAGTCAGCTCATGATAATGAGTGGAGAAGAGCGTTTTTGCACCGATATGGTGATGAATGTATTCAATAATGGATTGTGCAAGTGACATTCCGTCATATGTGGATGTTCCTCTGCCAATTTCGTCGAGCAACAACAAACTCTTATCCGTTGCATGGGTCAAAGCATATTGCGTCTCCATCATCTCGACCATGAATGTACTCTGACCGCCCGCCAGATCATCGGCAGCTCCTATCCGTGTGAAAATCTGATCGAAAATCGGTAGTGTCGCCGACTTCGCAGGTACGAAACATCCGATTTGTAAGAGAATCGACGAAAGCGCTACCTGTCTCATATACGTACTTTTACCGGCCATGTTCGGACCCGTAATCAATAGCACCTCTCGATCTGGATCCATGTTGACATCGTTCGATACATAATCCTGACGATCCATCATCTGTTCGACAACCGGATGACGGCCTTCTTCGATTCGAATCGTCCCTTCTGGAGAAATAATCGGTTTACAATATTGGCCCTCTTCACTCACAACTGCAAAAGCTTGTAGCACATCAATCTCGCTGATCTGTTTTGCTAGTTTCTGCAGATGTGGGATGAACGCCTTGACTTGTTCACGGATTTCGAGAAATAGTTGGTATTCCAGTTCAACTGATTTCTCTTCCGCTGATAGGATGATGTCTTCCTTTTCTTTCAGCTCTGGAGTGATGAAGCGCTCAGCATTGGCAAGTGTCTGTTTCCGCTCATACCTCTCCTCATCTATAAGGTGCAGGTTGCTTTTCGTGACTTCGATGTAATAACCGAACACTCGGTTATAACGAATCTTCAAAGAACGGATGCCCGTCCTTTCCCGTTCGGATTGCTCGAGTGAGGCGATCCATGATTTCCCGTTCACACTAGCACTTCTGTACTCGTCCAACTGTTCGTTGTATCCGCTCTTGATGATGTTCCCTTCCTTGATTGAGATCGGAGCTTCTTCATGTACGGATGCTTCCAATAAACGTTCAAGATCGACACAAGGGTCCATCGCCTCTGAACGACTCGTCAATCCAGGGTGATCCATATCCAAAAGCCGATCCTTCAATGTCGGGATATTTTGGAGCGAGCGTTTCAGTTGACTCAGGTCCCTTGCGTTCACATTGCCGTAGGCGACTTTTCCAGCTAACCTTTCGAGATCATACACTTCCGTCAATTGCTCACGGATCTGCTCCCGGTTAAAAAATTGCTTCATGAACGTTTCAACGATGGATAAGCGTTCTTCGATCGTTTTTGAATCCAGCAAAGGCTGTTCGATCCATTGCTTGAGCAATCTTCCACCCATTGCGGTGACCGTCTTGTCCAATAACCATAAAAGGGAACCCTTCTTTTGCTTTTGTCGAATCGTTTCAACGAGTTCGAGATTCCTTTTTGAATTCGGGTCGATTTTCATGTAGGAGGTAGTTTCGACATATTCGAACTCCTGTAGATGATCGAGCGCTCGTTTCTGTGTTCGGACGAGATAGGAAAGCAGCTGCTTTCCTGTTCTTTGCAGCTCCTCCGTTCCTAACGGGTTTACGATACTATGTAAACTTTCAGGTACTTCTATATCGCGTTCATAAGAAACTGTGAATTGATAAAGATCCTTCAGCATTTTCACATAGTCATCAGCTATGCCATCAGGTACAATAACTTCTTTAACCTCCAACGATTGAAGCTCTAAGCATACAGACTTCCAATCTTCCTTAAGGATCTTTACCGAGTTTTGACCCGTTGATAGGTCGCATGTCGCTATGCCATAGCCTTCTGCAACCGTAGTAACGGATGCGATGAAGTTGTTCACCTTTTCATCCAACATTGCGCCTTCCATCACTGTACCTGGTGTGATTACTTGGACGACATCTCGTTTGACAACCCCCTTAGCGACTTTCGGATCTTCAACTTGTTCACAAATCGCAACTTTGTATCCTTTTTCAATGAGCTGCGAGATATAATTCGGAGAGGAGTGATGAGGAACGCCACACATCGGAATGCGATTTCCCTTTCCACCGTCTCTGCTTGTTAATGTTATCTCAAGTTCCTGTGACGCCATTAATGCATCATCAAAGAACAATTCATAGAAATCTCCTAAACGAAAAAATAAAAAGGCATCTTCATAGTCTGCCTTAATCGATAAATATTGCTGCATCATAGGAGTATACTCAGCCATGTCAGTCCTCCGTCTTACTTATATTCTTCACCCCATTATAGCACATTTTTTCACGAGGATTGCAGGGGGCCATTTGTGGGAGGATGAACATCTTCTAGCTGCTTTTTTCCAAAACTGTTTTCGCATACATTGTGGCTTTTGTATGAATTGATTTCCACTCCAGGTTGCTCACTTTCCACAGGGCGTGCGATGAGCCTCCTGCCGATTTGCGCCATTAGGACAAGGAAAGCTACAACAACGGTACATCGCACGAAGAAAATGTGATTTTCTTTTTCGAGGAGTCTCGCACCTTGCGCTTTAATCAACTTGCAATTGAAGGGGGGAGCCAATAGCAACAACCTTTTAGAAAAGCCCTAAAAGAAAAAGACTGACCCAAAAATAAAGTGTCAGGCACCTCCAATCGAACGGAATGGTCCAATCGGAGAGAGTCAGACACTTAAGGGTCAGCCCTGTGTTCACTTACTCTTCCAAATCCCCTAACAAGAAATTCGGATCGAGGTCTTCAAATTCTTCATCATCGACTTCATCTTCCCAGCTGTCGTCCTCAAGCTCTTCGATGACCCCATCCTGGTTCACTTGTACCCACACTTTTGTCTCGCCGATTACTTCAGCGATGAATTCACGCTCAACTTGGACGAGAATCTTGTTGCCATTCGGTGAAATGGTTGCTTCTAATGTATTCGGCTCCTGCAATGCCCTAGCGCTCACTTCAGTATGTTTGCCGAGTGAATTCTCATCTCTTTTTGTGAGGTTACACGTATCTTTATACTTGATCGTCTCTGTTACGACCTCTGTTTTCGTATTGTTATTGTAGGAGTACCAAACATTGATATCATAGCTGCCTTCTACGTCTACAGAGTTCCCGTTTTCAACAGGTTTGTAGTTGTGATTGATGATCCAGCAACCGAGGATGCTGGAAGGTCTGTGAGCAGGTGTGACCGTGTGGGTGGCCTGTGAAAACTTCCGACCTTTGCCGCAAACCGCTTTCGTAATAATCTCTCTATAGCTGTTATCGTTTTTGGCCATGTGACTAAATCCCTCCTCTTCCAATCTTCAATTCATCCTATGCAGGGCGAATGTCTAGTGTGCCTAAAATTTTTATAAACTCGTTCATAATGTCCCGTTAGTTCAGTCTATGAAATTCTTACGGAATTATTTTATCTTTTTTTCTACTTTTTCAAAGTTCGTACAGTACGTGAAATTAGTTTGCGAGGATAAATTTCAACTAACAGAATGTAAGTGGGGAACAAATATTTGATATATCTCGCCAATTCGGGTGTACGTACTGCCGTTCGGCGCTTCTTTATTATGAAAATCAAGCAATAGAAAAGGACTGTCCTTTAACGCTCTCCATTCAGGAGAACGACAAGACAGTCCTTATACGTTATAGATTAATACCGGTTATGCTTGACCGCTGATCCAGTCATACCTTTTAGCTGGTCACCTTCTGTTTCACGGATGATTTCATCCGTCACCGTGTTTGAAATCGTAGATGTGACGAGTTGAAGGAGGTCGTTCACATCCGTTTGGGATTGCTTGAATTCTTGTACGATTGGAATGGAATCGACTTCTTTATGAAGGTTCTCAAGCTTTTCTTCTACCTTCTTCAACGCTTCATGTTTTTGATAATGTTGAAGATTTACAGCTTCTTGCTGATACATTTTGATTTTGCCAATCAATTTCTGAACTTTATCGTTTTCATTGATTTTCTCTTCGGCGCGCTTGAAGAAATCGACTTCATCTGTGGATGAAATCATCTTCGCTAGCTCTTCTGCCTTTTTGATGACTTGATCTCTTGTATATTCTGCCATTATTGATTCACCTCAACTGTTTTTACGAGCTCACCATTCAAGCTCCATGTCTTTGCTTCATGTATTTTTACATTGACCAGTTCCCCGATCATTGATTTCGGAGCACGGAAATGGACGACTTTATTCGTGCGGGTGTGTCCAGTCAACACTTCAGGATTCTTCTTGCTTTCCCCCTCGACTAGGACCTCGACCACTTCGCCTTCCAATGCTTTATTCTTTTTCAAGAAAATCTCATTCATGACTTCATTCAATCGATGAAGTCGTTCCTTCTTCACTTCCATCGGTACGTTATCTTGCATCTTAGCTGCCGGAGTACCGTCTCTCGGTGAGTAGATGAAAGTGAACGCCATGTCATATTGGACTTCTTTTACGAGAGAAAGTGTCTCTTCGAATTGTTCTTCCGTCTCGTTCGGGAAGCCGACGATGATATCAGTCGTGAAGACGGCATTCGGAATCTTCGCTTTGATTTTATCAACAAGATTCAAATAATGCTCACGTGAGTATTTCCGTGCCATCAGTTTCAATACGTCTGAGCTTCCGTGCTGGACTGGAAGGTGGATATGCTCAACAAGATTGCCGCCTTTCGCCAGGACATCGATCAGGTGATCATCAAAGTCTCTCGGGTGGCTCGTCGTAAAGCGCACTCGAGGAATATCGATCTTCCGAATCTCATCCATCAGATTCCCAAGTCCATAGTCCATGTCTTCAAAATCCTTACCGTACGCGTTGACGTTCTGACCGAGTAGCGTAATTTCCTTGTATCCGTTCCGAGCTAGATGACGGACTTCTTCTATAATATCTTCCGGACGACGGCTCCGCTCTTTACCTCTCGTATACGGTACGATGCAATAGGTGCAGAACTTATCGCAACCGTACATGATGTTGACCCATCCTTTAATGTTTCCTTTACGCACTCTTGGAAGGTTCTCTACGATGTCCCCTTCCTTCGACCAAACCTCGATGACCATCTCTTTGCCGAAGATGGCGTTCTTGATCAACTGAGGTAGTCGATGGATATTATGTGTGCCGAAGATCAAATCGATATGCTGATGCTTTTGCAGAATCTTATTGACGACGGATTCTTCCTGGGACATACATCCGCATACACCGAGAATCAAACCCGGTTTCTCTACTTTCAGGGACTTCAAGTGACCGATTTCACCGAACACCTTGTTTTCGGCATTTTCCCGGATGGCGCATGTATTCAATAGGATGACATCGGCCTCGTCTGTATCGGTTGTCGATTCGAATCCCATATCCGATAAGATCCCCGCCATGACTTCTGTATCATGTTCGTTCATTTGACATCCATATGTACGGATCAAGAATTTCTTCCCTACACCGATGTTTTTCAAATCGTCATCAATTCCAAAGTCTTTATGAAATTGGATCTTTTCTTTTCCTCTTCTTTTCGCATCTTTTAAAGAAGGAGGCTGATACGTCGTTTGAAAGTATTTGGAGTAGTCTTTTTCTTTCGTTTTCAAACTGTTCACTCCCAACTGCTATGCTGAATCGATTCGCTAACGCGCGAAGTGTTTGTTTAAACATTCATTTGCTTGATATATAACTCATTTATTATAACAAATCCAGGGTGAATTGACCATAAAACGTAGTATCTTCCTCCTTATACAAGGAATTAGATGAACAAGTTGTTTATCTACAATAAAAAAAGAGAAGGCATCCGCCTTCTCTCGTAGCTCATTTACTTGATGATGTTCAGTTCCTTACCTGCTTTTTCGAATGCGTCGAGTGCATCTTGAAGCTCTTCTTTCGAGTGTTGTGCAGTCACAATCGTACGCACACGCGCTGAACCTTTTGCAACAGTAGGGAATCCGATTCCTTGTGCAAACACACCGTAATCGAACAACTTATCGGAGAGTTTGTGCGCAAGGGCAGCATCTCCAACGATTACTGGCGTGATTGGGGTTTCACTTTTACCTGTATCAAAACCAAGCTTTTGAAGTCCGTCTTTCAAGAACTTGGCATTATCCCATAGCTTGTCGATCAATTCCGGTTCCTCTAATAGAACATCGATTGCCGCCGAACATGCTGCTGTTACAGCCGGTGGATGTGAAGTACTGAAGAGGAATGGACGTCCTTTATGGATCAAGTATTCACGTAATGCTTGGGTACTCGCTACATACCCTCCAAGAACACCAATTGCTTTACTCAATGTTCCGACTTGGATGTGGACACGTCCGTTCAGATCGAAATGGTCGACGGAACCTCGGCCATTGCGTCCAAGTACACCACTGGAGTGAGCGTCATCTACCATGAGGATTGCATCGTACTTCTCACAAAGTTCGACGATCTCTGGTAATGGTGCGATGTTTCCGTCCATTGAGAATACACCGTCCGTTACGACAAGACGTACACGATAGTCAGAAGACTCTTTCAATGCGCGTTCGAGGTCTTCCACATCGACGTGATTGTAAATTTTACGAGCCGCTTTCGTTAAACGGATTCCGTCGATGATGGATGCGTGATTCAATTCATCCGAGATGACGACGTCTTCTTTTGTAAGAATCGAAGACAGAACGCCCTGGTTTGTTGTAAAACCGGATTGGAAGACGAGAGAAGCTTCTGTATGTTTGAACTCAGCAAGCTTCCGTTCGAATTCTTCATGCATGCTCAGAGTTCCAGCGATGGTACGGACCGAACCTGTTCCGACACCGTACTTCTCCACTGCATTTAATGCAGCTTGTTTCATTTTTGGATGGTCGGTCAAACCAAGATAGTTGTTAGAGGACAACTGGATGACTTCTTTTCCTTTGATGACGACTTTCGAACCTTGTTCGGATTCTAATGGAATCAACTCTCTGAAAACACCTTCGGATCTCATTTCATCTAATTCGTTTTGAAGATATTCAAAACCTTTCACAGTACATTCCTCCTATCGATTTATTGTTGCTCAGTTTTTTTTAGCTGAAATTTAAGGTTTTAGGACAACTTTTCCACATTTTCCTTCAAGCATGAGGTCGAAACCTTTTTCAAAGTCTTCGAGTGCAAATTCATGTGTAATCATTTTTTGTACGTCGACCTGGCCTGACTCGAGCAACCCTGCTACTTGTCGCCACGTTTCAAACATCTTACGCCCGGTAATACCTTGTACCGTGATCCCTTTGAAAACGACATCGTTTGTAAGGTCAATTTGCACGGGTTTCACAGGCAAACTGAGAATCGACATGCGTCCACCATTTGTTAACATTTTGAATCCTTGATCGATGGCTACGGGATGTCCTGACATTTCACAGACTACCTCGACACCGTTTCCATCCGTCAATTCCAATGCAACTTGAACAGGATCTTGTTCTTTCGAGTTGACGATTGTCGTCGCTCCCATTTCTTTAGCGAGATCCAAACGATAGTCGTTCAAGTCGTACGCAATGACTTTTGAAGCTCCAGCAGCTTTCGCGACGCCCACTGCCATCAAACCAATTGGTCCGCAGCCGATAATAGCCACTGTTTTACCAGCTACGTCTCCAGCGAGAACCGTATGGACAGCATTCCCCATTGGTTCTTGTACAGACCCAACTGACATCGGCATCTCAGGGTCGTTCACCCATAAATTTTTAGCAGGCAAAGCCACGTATTCTGCAAAGCATCCATCGATATCGACACCTATGATTTTCGTGTTACGGCAAATGTGGGCATTCCCTGTCAAACATTGTGGACACTCTCCACAAACGATATGAGTTTCAGCAGAGACAGAGTCCCCGATTGTCACATTGGTAACGTTTTCACCAATCTCGACAACTTCTCCGGCGAATTCATGTCCGAATACATAAGGTGGATTGACACGGCTTGCAGACCATTCGTCCCAAGCATAAATATGTACATCCGTTCCACAAATCGATGTTGCCTTCACCTTGATCAACACTTCGTCTTCTTTTATTTGAGGGATGTCCACCATCTCGAGTCTAGCGCCTTTGTCACGATGGTGTTTTACAATCGCTTTCATTTTTCCTTGCAAGATGAACACTCCTTTAAAGTTCACAATAAGTTTCCCTTGAAAATTGTATCACGACAATATTCAAGAGTAAAGATGTGTCCTCCTGACATGAACACATGCGCATACATGCTGGATGCGTACCTAATATTCATTTTTTGCTTACCACCTTAAACTATACCTAAAAACAGCTGCAATTCAAAATAAGACACCTAGCATCTTCATCATTTTGATGATGAAGAGCAAATGAGGTATAGGATCGTCTTTTTTGCGATATCGGGGTTTGATTGTATCCCTTCCGGGGTGCGATATCGTCATTTCTCCTTTTTCGTGGTGCGAATGATCCGGCGACCTCCTGAATAACAAAAAACCCCACCCGATTGGATGAGGTTTAAAATTCCTTATTTACATGAACTCGGAGATCAGCTCTTCGAATTGTTTTTCATCAATAGAGAGATCTGCTTTGGTCAGTGCTGTATCACTGTAACCATGTGCAAGATCTTGATACGATTTCTTGTTCTTATCCAGATAGATCAATCCTTTTACCAACCCGTTATTTTCCATCAATGTCTGCATCGCAACCATTCGGTTGTGAGCATCATAATTTTCCATATCGGAAAGGCTGACAAGATTCTCCTTGAACCAATCATACGTATTCACTTTGTTGTACGTTACACAAGGGCTAAAAACGTTGATCAGAGAGAATCCTTTATGCTGTATTCCCTGCTCAATCAAGGAAGTCAATTCTTTCAAGTCACTTGAAAAGCTTTGGGCCACGAATGTCGCCCCAGCAGTCAGTGCTGTTTCCATGATTGAGATGGAAGATTCTACAGAACCTTCTGGAGTACTCTTCGTTTTGAATCCAAACTCGGAACGTGGTGAAGTTTGACCTTTCGTTAATCCGTAAATTTGGTTATCCATGACGATATACGTAACATCGATGTTACGTCGGATTGCGTGGATCGTATGTCCCATTCCAATCGCGAATCCGTCTCCGTCACCACCGGATGCAATAACTGTCAAATCACGATTCGCCATCTTCACACCCTGGGCAATTGGTAGAGAACGTCCGTGGATTCCATGGAACCCATATGAATTGATATATCCAGAAATACGCCCGGAGCATCCGATACCAGAAACGACTGCTAAGTCTTCTGGCTCAAGACCGATATTCGCAGCAGCACGCTGGATTGCAGCTTGTACAGAGAAATCCCCGCAGCCTGGGCACCAGTTCGGTTTTACTTGGTTACGAAAGTCTTTGAATGTTGCCATCTTATAACAGCTCCTTGCATTTTGCGTAAATTTCTGAAGGCAAGAATGGGTTACCGTTGTATTTCAATACGTTATGGATCTTCTCAAGGTTCCCGATGTTCATTTTCATGATGTTTGCCAATTGACCTGTCGAGTTGTTCTCTACGACAACAACTTTCTTCGCAGAATCGACAAGTTCTTTCATTTCTTCAGTCGGGAATGGATGGATCAGACGGATATGTGCGTGGTTCACTTTCACACCATCCTCTTCAAGGCGAGGCATCATCTCTTCAATCGCACCTCTTGTCGAGTTGAATCCAACGACGAGTACATCCGCTTCCTCATGCTTTGCATTTGTGTAAATTGGTGTATTGAATTTCAAACTGTTCAATTTACGGTTTCGCTTATCCATTTGGGCTTGACGGTTCGCAGCCACTTCGGACGGCTTTCCTGTCTGATCGTGTTCAACACCCGTCACATGGTAAATTCCATTCTTCGCACCTGGAAGGACACGAGGTGACACTCCATCTTCCGTCACTTCATAACGCTTGAAATATTCCTTTGCTTCAAGCTCAGGAAGTTCACTCGTTTCAAGTTTACCTCGACGGATTTCTGCCTTGCCAAATTCCAATGGCTGGACGGTCTGCTTTCCGAGTGAAAGCTGCAAATCAGACAATAAGATGACTGGACATTGATATTCTTCAGCAATGTTGAGTGCTTCTACCGCATCGTAAAAAGCTTCTTCTGCCGTACTTGGCGCCATGACGACTTTCGGAATTTCACCGTGTGTTCCATAAATCATCGCCATCAAATCGGATTGCTCCTGCTTTGTCGGGAGACCTGTTGAAGGACCACCACGTTGTGTATCAACGATGACAAGCGGTGTTTCGGTAATACCAGAAAGACCGATTGCTTCCATCATGAGAGATAGCCCAGGTCCTGCAGATGCTGTAATCGTACGAACTCCTGCATAGTTTGCGCCGATCGCCATCGTCGCTGCAGCAATTTCATCTTCCGTTTGGATGACCGTTCCACCATATTTAGGTAGATGCTTGATCATATATTCCATGATTTCAGAAGCAGGTGTAATCGGATAGGCGGACATGAATCGTACCCCACCGACTAAGAAACCTAAGGAAATCGCATCGTTACCAATTATGAACATACGCTTTTTGCCGTCTGCTTTTTCAAGCTGTAACCGCTCGATCGGACCGCCTGCTTGTTCATTAAAATAGTCCGCACCCTGTCTGAGCGCTTCCATGTTCTTTTCTACAACTTTTTCACCTTTACGGCCATAAACTTCCTGGACAATTTCACGGTATTCTTCCGTTGATTGTCCTAGAATAGCACTTGTTGCCCCAATGGCAACCATATTTTTCATTAATGATGTACCTAATTCATTGGCGATTTCCGTAAATGGAACAGCGTATAATTTCGCTTTACAATCTTCTGGAGCAGTCGGATTAAATTTGGAGTCTGCGATGATGATGCCTTCATTATGTAACTCGTGATAGTTCACATCGATCGTTTCTTGGTCGAACGCAACCAAAATATCCAAGTCATCAGAAACTGCACCAATTTCCTTTGTGGAAACGCGAATCTTGTTGTTCGTGTGACCACCTTTAATTCGAGAAGAAAAGTGGCGGTAAGTATAGAGGTAATAACCTAAACGGTTTTGAGCAAGTGAAAATACTTCACCAGTACTGTCAATTCCTTCTCCTTGTTGACCGCCAACTTTCCATGAAAGTTGATCTACCATTCAAAACTCCACCCCTTCTATTGTTCCAGTCCTTTTTGATTCATCTTATTTAGATGTTCTTGATCCAAATCGATGGTAATATGTAATAACCCTCTAAAATTTGGGAAGAAAAATGGTTTATAACGCTTACAATAATAGACCTATCCCTATTAAAATGCAAGTAGTCTACTGAAAATTCTTCCATCAATCCGACTATTCCAAATTTACTAAAAAGTAATTCTTTCAACGAAATTTTCAAAACAAAAGCCTCTTACTTCATCCTCTGAAAAGTGTTTCTGAAGTTCGTTGATGAGCTTGTCATATCCGAAAAAGGAATCCAACCCTTTGACCGTTTCTGAAATGCCATCGAAGTCTGATCCAAATCCGATGTTGCGAACACCGCCAAATGATGCGACATAATCGATGTGCTTGATGATCTCTTTGATATGGACCGGGGATCGTTCACTTAAAAAGTAGGGAACGAACGTAATGCCCATCATCGCATCTTTTTTGATGAGCGCTTGGATTTGACGATCATTCAGGTTCCTCGGGTGGTCACATAATACTTTGACATTGGAGTGAGATGCTATGACCCGATTGGTTAGCTCCATTACTTCCCAGAAACCGGATTCCGTCAAGTGGGAAACATCGGTCCAAACCTTCTCGGCATCTAGCATTTTGACAGCTTCAACTCCGAGGTTTGATAAACCTGCCTGTCTCTCTTCAAGGACGCCATCTGCCAAATCATTCGCATAATTCCAAGTTAATCCGACGGAACGGACACCGAGACGGAGCAATGTTTGAAGGCGGGTAAGGTCGTTTGCAACAGGTCCGCATCCTTCCAACGTCAGCATGACTCCGATTTCATCCTCTTCCAATCCTTCGATTTCCTCTCTTGTCCGGACAGATTTAATGTCAGGATAAGGTTTCACGACTTTCTCATAAAAGAGGTCGATCATATCAAGAGCTGCTTGGAATCGAGCATCCCCTACAATATCATCTGGAACGAAAACCGCAAAGCATTGGACCTTAGCCCCAGCTGCTTTTAACCCTTGATACGAAACCTGAAGATGATGAGAACTTTGAAAAGTGAGTTCTGGATTTCTCCACAGCTTCAATAGTGCATCACAATGTGCGTCAAACACCTTCATTCCAACATGACCTCCTAAGAAACAGTTCCTGAAAAACCGTTTCAGCTTACTAGTATAGTTAACTATGAGGTTTTTTAAACCATGAAAAAACCTGGTCTCCTCAACAGGTGCCAAGTTTCCCTTACCTATTATTTCGTTTCTGAACATGCAAAAACCTGCTTGCTCGTTTGAACAAACAGGTCGAACGTTTCCTATCTCGGTTCTACGATCAACTTGATGGCCGTTCTCTCTTCTCCTTCAATCAAGATATCTGTAAATGCAGGGATACAAATGAGGTCAACTCCACTGGGTGCTACAAATCCTCTTGCGATTGCTACAGCTTTCACTGCTTGGTTCAAGGCGCCGGCACCAATTGCCTGTATTTCGGCTGCTCCTCTTTCACGGAGGACTCCGGCTAAAGCGCCAGCTACAGAATTTGGATTGGACTTTGCTGAAACTTTTAATATTTCCATGATTTGTACCTCCTTATTGATATCCTACCACTTCTACTATATTCAGGATTTGAGCTTGTATTCCTCCTAAATTACCAATTTGTATAGAAAATTTGGTGAAGCCAAGCATAAGCGCAGGTTGAACCTTAGTTGCACTTATACTGTGAACCTAGCCTTTTCTACTACGTCGATTTCCCGCCTAAGCTGAAAAGGCATCCAACACATGTGTAAAGAAATCTCGGTTAAGCCGAATGGAATAAAGGCTGAACCGTAGATCCTCGAAAAAGCATACTTTTTCTTCGTGCGATGTTTATTCTCTCGATGTTACAAGCTAGTGCACTTACACTGTGAACCTAGCCTTTTCTACTACGCCGAGACACTTCCTCTGCTAAAAAGACAAACAACACCTGTATAAAGAAAACTAGGCGTAAAACATACAAACTGTAAATGAAGCCCATGAGACGCGAGAAGTCAGTTGATTATAGATTCCTGTAGTAAAATAGTAGCGAAAAGGAGCACGCTACTCAGTGAAAGGATGATCATCATTTATTTGGATTCTTCGAATCGATTTAGCTTGACCGGTCTCTTTATCCAAATCGATAACGACTCCACTTAACTGTTCCCGCCCATTTTCCACTTCAAACCTGACAGGCAGATTTGTCAGAAATTTTTTGAGAACCGCTTCCTTACTCATACCGAGGATCCCATCGTATGGACCCGTCATGCCGACATCAGATATATAGGCGGTCCCTCCTGGCAGGACACGGTTATCGGATGTCTGAACGTGGGTATGCGTTCCGACTACAGCAGATACTCTTCCATCAAGGTACCAACCCATCGCTTGTTTTTCACTTGTAGCTTCTGCATGAAAGTCCACGAAAATATATGGTGTACGTTTCTTTACTTTTTCAATGATTTCATCCGCCTTCTGGAATGGGCAATCGAGCGGTGGCATGAACGTTCGGCCTTGTAAATTGACGACTGCAACTTCAATATCGTTTATTTTTACAAAAGTATATCCTTGACCAGGTGTCCCATCCGGAAAATTGGCAGGGCGTACCATTTGAGGTACATCGTCGATGAAATCGAAGATCTCCTTATTATCCCACGTGTGATTTCCCATCGTAATCGCCTGCGCTCCCCATTGCTTCAGGTTGCGGGTGATTTTTTCCGTAATTCCCCGGCCATGTGCCGCGTTCTCCCCGTTCACGATCGTCAACGTTGGATTGTATTTGTTTTTCAATTTAGATAAATAGGTTTCGACCATCGCACGACCAGGTGATCCTACGACATCTCCTACGAAAAGTATTCTCATTTTCAAACTCCTTCTATGTAAATAATGAATAACTTATCTTACTATGCCATTTTCCTTATCCTGTGTCCAATCCCTCGTTACTATGAATAGCTTCACCAGGCTTCTGTAACCAAAAAAATAAAGTGGCGGAAATCGCCACTTTATTTTGCATACTCGACTGCTCTCGTTTCCCGTATAACGGTGACTTTGATGTGTCCTGGATAGTCGAGTTCTTCTTCAATTTTCTTCGTGATGTCTCTCGCCATACGATGGGATGCAATGTCATCCACCATGTCTGGGCGAACCATGATACGAATCTCACGACCAGCTTGAATCGCAAAGGATTTCTCAACGCCCTCGAAGGACTCTGAAATCTCTTCAAGCTTTTCGAGTCGCTTGATATACGTCTCAAGTGTTTCTCTACGTGCACCTGGTCTAGCAGCAGACAAGGCATCTGCAGCAGCGACAAGTACAGCGATGATTGAAGTCGGTTCCGTATCTCCGTGATGGGATGCGATACTATTGATAACCACCGGGTGCTCTTTATACTTCTCAGCGAGTTCGACTCCAATTTCGACGTGACTGCCTTCCACTTCATGGTCAATCGCTTTACCGATGTCATGAAGTAAACCAGCTCTGCGTGCGACTGTTACATCTTCACCCAGTTCAGCAGCCATAAGACCGGCTAAGTGAGCGACTTCCATTGAGTGTTTCAATACATTCTGACCATAACTTGTACGGTACTTCAATCGTCCCAATACTTTGATCAAGTCAGGATGCAATCCGTGTACACCCATTTCGAATGTCGTCTGTTCACCGATTTCTCGAATATACTCATCCACTTCTCTTCTGGATTTGTCCACCATCTCTTCAATACGTGCAGGATGGATTCGTCCATCTGAAACAAGTTTATCAAGAGCGATTCTTGCAATCTCTCGTCTGATTGGATCGAAGCCGGAAAGAATGACAGCTTCAGGTGTGTCATCAATAATTAAATCAATCCCCGTCAATGTTTCAAGGGTACGGATATTTCGTCCTTCACGACCGATGATTCTACCTTTCATCTCATCGTTCGGCAGGTTGACAACGGATACCGTCGTCTCCGCTACGTGGTCAGCAGCACAACGCTGGATGGCAAGGGATAGAATTTCCTTCGCCTTCTTATCTGCTTCTTCTTTCGCGCGAACTTCACGTTCTCTCATCATAGCTGCAAGCTCATGGTCGATTTCCGACTGTGCTTGATCCATGATCATTTGCTTCGCTTCATCGCGTGAAACTCCAGATAATCTTTCGAGTTCCAGTTGCTGTTGCTGCAACACTTGCTCCACTTTGCTTTCCATCTCTTCGATTTGTTGTTGTTTTTTGGTGAGAGAATCCTCCCTTTTTTCTAATGATTCCTCTTTTTTGTCCAAGGTTTCACTTTTACGGTCAAGGACCTCTTCTTTTTGAACCAAGCGATGTTCTTGTTTTTGAAGTTCAGTTCTGCGTTCACGAATTTCATTCTCTGCGTCTACTCGTTGCTTATGAATCTCATCTTTCGCTTCGAGCAGAGCTTCTTTTTTGCTAGCTTCAGCTTCACGTTTTCCATCTTCAATGATCTGCTTCGCTGCATGCTCGGCACTCGAAATTTTCGCTTCAGCAATGGATTTACGAACAAGATATCCAACAACTGCAAATACTACTGCAGAGACAAGCAAAATGGAGATGAGGACAAATATGCTTATATCCATACCTATCACCTCCTCTTGCTATCTAATTGTTGGTTGTAAAATTGAATAGTTTCTCTTAAAAGCTAGCTATTCACATACAGCGGTTTCATTGTTTAACAAATGTAAAAGTAATCAAACAATATACCCTAATTGTATAGTTGTCCAAATTCAATGTCAAGAGCTGTCAGAATGCTCGTACTTTACCAGCACAGGGACTTTCAATCTCTTTACATATAACAAAAGATACCCGAAAAGTCCCGGGTATCTTAAGCAGATTATACGAGTTTATCGTTTTCTTCCTCTTCTGTTTCAGCAGCTGCTGCCGTTTCGTTCGTACTCATTTGATAGTAGGAACGGATCGACGAGTAAATCTCACTTTCAATCGCTTCGTTTTCTTTCAAGAACTGCTTCGCATTTTCACGTCCTTGTCCGAGACGTTCGCCATTGAAGGAGTACCAAGCACCGCTCTTTTGAACGACGTCGATGTCTGAACCGATATCGAGAATCTCACCTTGCCTAGAGATTCCTTCCCCGTACATGATATCCACTTCAGCCGTCTTGAATGGAGGAGCGACCTTGTTTTTGACAACCTTGATACGTGTCTTGTTACCGACCATATCGTTTCCTTGTTTCAATGTTTCGGCACGTCGTACTTCTAGACGGACGGATGAATAGAACTTCAACGCACGTCCACCAGGAGTTGTTTCAGGCATTCTCTATAGATTTTCCATTTCTATAGTGTGGACTATCTCTTCATCTCGATTTTACTCGAGAGCCTTGCACTTCCAGCAGTAGCCTATCATCTGCCGTACCCTACTTGGTTGACTATTCAAGTCCCTTTCGGTAGTCTCTACACCTTCCTCATTAGAGGCTTGGCACGGTATTACCCAATATTTGGAGGGCTTCACCGTTAGCAGCACTATGTGCTACACCCTTAGGCAATAAGGTTCACAAGGTTTTTTGACTTGCTATCACTAGCAAGGGAAACCCTTAGTAAACTCCTTAATCAAAAAGATTAAGCAACTAATTGTTGATTTCCGAACATGACTCCGACTTTCTCTCGGATCTGGTTGATGAAGATTGCTGTCGTCTTCGACTTGCTGATTGCGCCGGAAAGCTTACGAAGTGCTTGGGACATCAAACGAGCTTGTAGACCTACGTGAGAGTCACCCATTTCCCCTTCGATTTCAGCTTTCGGTACGAGTGCAGCAACAGAGTCGATGACCAAGATGTCTACTGCACCGCTTCGTACTAATGCTTCAGCAATTTCCAAAGCTTGCTCCCCTGTATCAGGTTGTGAAAGTAACAATTCATTAATATCTACACCGAGTTTTTCAGCATATACAGGATCCAATGCATGTTCAGCATCGATGAATGCGGCTTGCCCGCCGTTTCGTTGCGCTTCCGCAATTGCGTGAAGAGCAACTGTGGTTTTACCTGAAGATTCAGGGCCGTAGACTTCAATGATTCTTCCTCGTGGATATCCGCCTACACCTAGTGCGATGTCTACAGCGAGTGATCCGCTTGAAGTCGTGGAAACACGGTTTTCAGTTTGTTCCCCCAGCTTCATGACAGATCCTTTACCGAATTGCTTTTCTATTTGTCGTAATGCCATATCTAATGCAGCTTTGCGATCACTCATGAAATCACTCCTCTTAATTAACTAACCTCATCATACCGTTTTTCATTTCATTTGCCAATACTTTTTACGAACATTTATTCGCCTTTTTTCAATTCTCTCAACAAGTAGAACAATCCGTAATTGACGGTCCGACTGCGTACCGCATTTCGACCACCCGCGAGGTTCAACGGGTAAATGTTCGTCCCTCTTTCAGAGGCGATTCCGATATACACTGTACCAGGTGATTTCCCTTCCATTTCATTCGGACCCGCGACACCTGTAAAGCTGATGCCATAATCACTATCGAACTGGGAACGGATATTTTCAGCCATCAGTCTAGCGCATTTTTCACTGACAGCTCCTTCATTATCCAGTACTTCTTGTGGGACTTTCAGAAGATCTCTTTTAATATCATTCTGATAACAGATCAGCCCCCCGAGGAATACTTGTCCAATCCCGGAAATCTTCGTCAAGTCATGGCCGAAGTACCCTCCAGTCAAGCTTTCAGCACAAGCCAGTGTATTGTCCGTATCTTGGAGCTTCTGCATGACTTCTGCTGAGAGGCTCGTCTCGTCATAACCGTAAAAATACTCGCCAACACGTTCAAAGATCTGACCTTCCAGCTTATCGATCAGAGCCTCTCCTTCGGCTTTCGTTTGACATTTCGCTGTCAGTCTCAAAGTCACTTCAAAGTTCCCAGCTAGAGGTGCAATCGTCGGGTTGGTCTGTTCATCGATCAGATCCATCAGTTTCGTTTCAAGAGCAGATTCCCCTATGCCATAAAAACGAAGGACACGCGAATGGATGAGTGAATCATCCCCACGGAAATGCTTCACGTATGGAATGGCATAATTCATGAACATCGGTTGCATTTCCTTCGGGGGGCCAGGTAAAAGGATGTACGTCGTACCGTCTTGATGAAGTGCCATCCCTGGTGCCATACCATTATTGTTCGCTAAAACTTCCGCGCCCTCAAATACGAGCGCTTGACGGCGGTTGTTTTCGGACATCGTTTGACCGGTTTTTTCATAATACCCTTCAATCAAGGCCATAGCTTCTTCATTTTCCACGAGAGACAAACCAAGGTGTTCGGCAATCGTTTCTTTCGTAAGATCATCTTTCGTAGGACCGAGACCGCCTGTGAAAATCAACAGGTCTGACCGCTCAGATGCTGTTTCAATCGCATGAATTAAGCGTTTTTTGTTATCTCCCACGACTGTATGATAGAAAACATTGATTCCTTCCTCAGCTAGTTGCTTGGAAATGAATTGTGCATTCGTATTAGCGATCTGACCTAACAACAGTTCAGATCCAATTGCAATGATTTCAGCGTTCATTCAATCCACCTCATTTACAGGAAATTATAAACCGCCCTTTGAGTAAGGACGGTATGAGTTCTGTTATTTTGACTTTAGCATAATATGTTTGTTTTTCATAAAATAATCCCATCCGGAATAGACCGTGATGATTGTTGCAGCCCATAGTGCAAGGCTAGCGAACGGGATGGAAAGCGCAGTGAAAGGAACGTTGTGGAGCAGCAGTGCGGCTATCGCAATGATTTGAATCCATGTTTTCAATTTACCCATCTGACTTGCCGCAATAACATCGCCATCTCCTGCAGCGATTAATCGCAATCCAGTTACGGCAAATTCACGGCTCAAAATCAAAATGACCATCCAAGCTGGAGCCAGCTGCAATTCTACAAGTCCAATCAACGCTGCCGTAACGAGCAGCTTGTCAGCTAATGGATCGAGGAATTTCCCTAGATTGGTTACCATGTTAAGCTTTCTTGCATAGTAACCATCAATCCAATCCGTACAGGATGCAACAATGAAGATCAGCGCTGCGATGAAATGATGGGTTGGAATCTCTCCTGAGAAGATTTCAATTGCTCCCCAGTCAAATGGAACTAATAAAAAAATCATAAATACCGGAATCAATAATACACGTGAAAAAGTAATCTTATTAGGTAAATTCATAACTTCCTCCTGAATCAATATGAACGTAAACATGTCTATTTTACCACAATCCATTTAAAAGGAAACTTCAATATGTAAAAAGAAAAGGGATTGGCTCGAGACCTTATGACTTGAGCCAATCCTATGTTTTTACTGAGAGTTTTCTGTTCCTTTTTCATATTGAATGACGATTTTTTGTCGAACCATTTCAGATGGTTTTACAGCATATTCTAATGGATCACCATTGACAGTAATGTTGACATATCTACTGTCGCCAATATTAAATGTTACTTCAGTTTTATCCGCCAACTTATAAGTCAGTGTTTCATCTGCATCATAAACTTTCCGACCTGGGTCAATAAATTGGCCATTTGCACCCTTCACATCAATATATGATTTTCCGGTCGTCTTCAACTCGACATTGAACTCATCTGTATTGGAAAGGGTGTACGTCGAAACGATGCCTTCTGTTGAAACTTGTTCAAGCTTCTGCTCTTGAACCGGTTCCTCTTCTTCAGATTGGGTTTCTGTACTGTCACCCTCACTTGAATCTTCTTCACTGGAATCATCTTGAGGATCTTCTGCAGGCTGTTCAGATTCCTCAGGCTCATCTCCCTGTTCAGAATCATAATCATCAACGCTGTCTTGAGTCGGTTCGGATTCTGCATTATTGACGTTATTTGTTACGAACCAGTATCCAGCAATCAACAATGCAATCAGCAACATGACTGTAAAAATCAATGGCAATACTTTTGCAATTTTACTGTCTTTCGGTACGTCGCTCTTCGCTCTGGATGACCTTGGAGCAAATTCGGTTTTCGCCTGATCAGTGGCAGGGAGATCACTTGCATATTCTTCGAACAATTGATCTGGATCGAGATCCACCGCTTCTGCATAGTTTTTAATGAAAGCTCGGGCATAGAAAGCACCAGGAAGAATGCTATACTGTCCTTCTTCAATGGCTTGCAGATAGCGTTTTTGGATTTTAGTCTTGTCTTGCAATTCATCATAGGATAAACCTTTACTTAAACGCGCTTCCTTTAAGCGCTGACCCAATTCTGTCATACTACCACCTACCACTATTCAAAATCAAAGGATGTAACATTCGTTTCAACAAGATCGTATGTGATTTCTTCATCTGGGTCATCTCGAAGTTCGATGATGTAATCGAAGTCATCCATCTTATATTCCGATTCTCTTACGAAAATGTCTGGATGCTCTACGATTTTTGTAGCTGGAAGCCTCATCACTTCACGGATAAGCTGCCAATGCTTTTCAGATGATCGTTTCAAAGAGACGATACCATCAATGAGGAATACGTGATCGTTACTATATTCATCATCTGCAAGTTGGCTTCGGATCGTCTGTCTCAACAAGGTAGAGGAAACGAATACCCAGCGTTTATTCGCACAAACACTCGCTGCGACGATGGATTCTGTTTTCCCAACTCGTGGCATCCCTCGTATCCCTATCAGCTTATGTCCATCGACCTTGAACAATTCGGCCATGAAATCGACAAGTAACCCGAGTTCATCTCTTACAAAGCGAAATGTTTTCTTATCATCAGCATCTCTTTGTATGTAACGTCCGTGTCGGACTGCTAATCGGTCGCGAAGTTTCGGCTTTCTCATCTTCGTAATCGTGATATTATCCATCGTTTCGAGAATGGTCTTCAGACGTTCGACTTGTTCAGAATTGTGAACGAGTAACAGCATGCCTCTTCTCATATTGTCTACACCATTGATGGTGATAATATTGATACCGAGCATCCCGAGCAATGAAGAGATATCCCCGAGTAGACCAGGACGATTTTTATGTATTTCATATTCTAAGTACCATTCCTGTGCTTCCATTGCTCTTCTCCTTCCGTCAATTCCTCATTTTCCGACATCCTTTTCTCTAATGATAAATGATTTTCACCTGTAAGAAAAGTAAAAATAAAGATAAACTTGGTAATCCTTCAACCATGAAAAAAGCTGACCCATCTTGAATCAACTTCCTAACCTGTAAACAGGTATCCATCAAGAGGATCAGCATCTTTCAACTATTCACGACGTTCTTCAACCAGTTTGACCATCATGCTTGCGATTGAATGGCGTTCTTCTTCAGAACCTACATTCCAAAGGTCGGCAAGTACCTTTTCTTCCGCATTTTTCGGTTCTACTTGCTCAGCTAAGTATCCACCGATTTCTGTCGCGATTTCAGTAATCGCTTCGTGTCTCATTCCTTTGTCTTCTGCATTGCGTAGACGGTCTCCGAGAAAACCTTTCCATTCTTCCCAGTTATCAAGAACAGACATTAGCAGTCCCTCCTAGAAAAAATTAAAGTCGTTCACGGATTATCATCTCTCATTTCGAAATGAAATATGCACGAAATTTCTTCAACAATACCATGCGCCATTTACCGGAAGGATATGGCCGGTGATATAGGATGATTTCTTAGAGATCAAATATCCGACGGCATCTGAAACCTCTTCCGGTAATCCGAAGCGCCCAATTGGGATTTCATCAGCAATCTCATCCAACTCATCATCTGAAAGGTGTTTGTTCATTTTCGTGGCGATGATGCCAGGGGCTACTGCGTTGACCCGGATCCCGCTTGGTGCTAGTTCCTTGGAAAGCGCCTTGACCATCGTGTTCATACCACCTTTGACCATGGAGTACAAGACTTCACAAGACGCACCCGTTTGCCCCCAGATGGATGTAATCATCACGATCGATCCTTGCTTTTTTTCCACCATTGTAGGAAGAAGCTTCTGCAATAAACTGAAAGGACTCTTCAATTGTAATTGAACCATGCTATCCAGTTCTTTCGGAGAAACATCCGTCATTAGTCCCGTATGAGAACTTCCGCAATTATAGACGAGCACCTCCACCGGGTTGTCCAACTGTTCATAAAGTATTGAAGGTCCTTCCGGGTCAGCAAGATTCGAATTGACAAGCTTGCATTCCACTTTTGTTGAAAATTCGAACTGCAACTTCTCGACTGCTTCTTTATTTTGATAATAGTGCAAATATAGATTGTAGCCCTGATCTGCAAGTTCTCTTGCGATGGCTTGTCCAATTTCCCCACTCGCACCTGTCACTAATGCATATCGAGACATATCATTCCCCTCCCCAATATATCAATATGAAGTAGAGACTGACCTCTCAGCCAGTCTCTCCCCTCTGTCTTATGCTTTTTTTGGTCTAACCTGACAACTAGTGAACGCCTTCTGGTTGAAATGCTCTTTCATAATGGCTTCTAAATCCTCATTTGTAATCTTATCGTACATCTCGACGACTTTGAATAGATTCATTCCACCGAATTGGAACCGGGTGAATTGATTTGCGATATATTCAGGAGAATTCATGGATCGCAAGAAGCTTCCGATTTTTTTCTTTTTCAAACGGTCGATGGAAGAACCTTCGATTCCTTTCGATTTTTCAGCCTCGATCATTTCAACGATACGCTCGGTCAATCGGTCAGGATCAGTTGAGTCTCCACCTATCAAAGTAAATCCGAAGTCCCCTTCTTCAGTGTAATCAAATGAGAAGGATTGGTCGATCAGTCCCTCACTATAGAGATCTTCGTAGTTGTTGGAACTTTGACCGAAAAGGTAATCCAAAAGAAGGTTCATGCATAGTTCATATTTCAAACGTTCATCACCAAACCTGCCCGGATTCGCCTGTTTGAAACCGACCATGCATTTCGGCGTTTGGACCGTCATTTTGATAACCGACTTTTTCTTCGCAACCTCAGCTGGTTCATCGTCAAAGAACCGTTCGATTTTCTCAGGAGGTGCAAATTCCTTACTGTTCTGGTTCTCCACAATGAGATTCATGATCTCTTCTGGTTCCACATTCCCGACGACGAACAGTAACATGTTGTTCGGATGGTAGAACGTTTCATAACAGGTGTATAGGTCATCCTTCGTAATTTTTGCAATGGATGGAACGGTTCCCGCGATATCGATTTTCACCGGGTGATGATGGAACATATTTTCAATCACACCGAAATACACACGCCAATCCGGATTATCATCATACATTTCAATTTCTTGCCCGATGATTCCTTTTTCTTTTTCAACGGTCTGTTCTGTGAAGTACGGGGCTTGAACGAAATCAATCAGCGTACGCAAGTTCTCGATTACATTGGATGTACTAGAAAACAAGTAGGCCGTCCTTGTAAATGAGGTGAATGCATTTGCAGATGCCCCTTGCTTACTGAAATCCTGGAAGACATCACGATCTTCTTTCTCAAATAATTTATGCTCTAAAAAGTGCGCGATCCCATCGGGTACTTTGATCGGTTCTTCTGCTCCAAGAGGAGTGAAGTGGTTGTCCACGGAGCCGTATTTCGTCGTGAACGTAGCGTATGTCTTATTGAAACCTTTCTTAGGTAAAATGTAGACTTCAAGTCCATTATCAAGTGTATCTGAGTACAACGTCTCCTGTAGTTGATCGAAATAGACTTCTTTCATAGTTATTGACCCTCCCCTTTCAGGAAATAGATCGTATCTAAAGTGACAGTATTCCCTACTTCCAACACATCCTGCATCGTGACAGCTTGGATCCCTTCGATCCATTCATCGATGGAACGGTCGATGCCTGCTACTTTAGAGTGATATAGGAGATCGACCCAACTGTTCGGATTATCTACTGACTCAAGAATTTGGTTTCGAAGCATTTCTTTTGTCTGTGCAAGTTCTCCATCAGAGATATCTCCGTTCTTCATCTTATCCATCTGCTCACGGATAATGGATACCGCTTGCTCATAATTTTTGAATTCAATACCTGACATGACAAAAATCGCGCCTACATGACTTTCCACCCTGGAAACTGCGTAATAAGCAAGGCTTGCTTTCTCCCTGACATTGATGAAAAGCTTGGAGTGGGAAAATCCACCAAAGATGCCGTTGAACACTTGCATTGCATAATAGTTCGGGTCAGAATACGTAATGGATGTCCGGTAACCCATATGGAGTTTCCCTTGCTTAACATCTTGTTCATCGAAGATCACATTTTCCTGATCTTTTCGATTGATGACAGGTGCAGACATTTTTTCAGGATTTGGTCGGGAAGATAGCTGGACCTTCGATTGGATGAGATCCGTCACTTGATCTCCGTCTATATCACCAACGACATAAATATCGATTTCATCATTTTCGATGACATCTCGATAATATTGATAAAGCTCTTCAGCTGAAATGCCATCGACTTCATCTTCTTTCCCGAATGCATGTAGCGCATAACGGTCGCCTTTAAACATTTCTTCAATCAAACGTTTATTGGCAAAGCGCATTTTGTCGTCATAAATGGATTGGATCTTCTGTTTAAGAACACGTTTTTCTTTTTTGACATTCGTTTCGTCAAATTTCTCACCATCCGTCAGAGGATTCAACAGTACCTCCCCTAAAAACGAAATCGATTGTTCAAGTAATGGGGTTTGATCTAATAGGAATTTTTCATTGGAGACATCCATACGGATCGTGATGATCTGGTATTCGCCTTTCTTACCGACTGAGGTGACAAACCCGGCACCATACATATCCTCTAACAATCTGTGAATATGTAATGAGGAAGGATATGACTCGGTACCTGCTTTCAAAACTTGAGCCAACAATGCTCGTTTTGTGACATTTTCTTCTTCAATCTTCCGTTTGATCTGAATGGAAAATGTCGTTGTTTTATATTTTTCTGTTTCTAGAAGATGGAGTGTATAACCATTGGATGAAACCACTCGTGGTTCTTTAGTCTTCGCCATATTCGGACCTCTCCTTCTTTTTTTATTAGCATACCCGAATCGGAGTAGAATCATGAACAATTCATATATACTCGAATCAGGGACGTACGATTACGTTGTGCTTATGAAATGAGGAAATTGATTTCATTTGAAATCGATCTTGATGCATGATTTAGACAAAGTAAAAAGAACTCCTCATAAAGAGAAGTTCTCTAAAAGTTAGCGTTTTCCTTTTTCGTAAGGCTTTCCGATTGCTTTTGGTGCATCTGCTCGTCCGACGAATCCTGCCAGGGCAAGGATCGTTAAAACATACGGAGAGATCAAAAGGAATACGTAAGGAATTTCTTTTAAAAACGGAATCTGCTGACCAGTGATACTTAAGGATTGCGCTAATCCGAAAAACAGAGCAGCCCCTAATGCTCCAAGTGGATGCCATTTCCCAAAGATCATCGCTGCAAGTGCCATGAATCCTTGTCCGGCAATCGTAGAGTGGGTGAAGTTCCCGCTGATGGATGTCGCATAAACCGCTCCACCAAGCCCTGCGAAAGCCCCACTGAGCATGACCGCAATATATCTCATTTTCGTAACGTTAATTCCCATCGTATCTGCCGCCATCGGATGCTCACCGACGGAGCGTAAACGTAGACCGAAAGGCGTCTTGTAGATGACGAACCAAACGACAACCGCAAGCGCAATCGCCACATAGGACGTTACATACGCTTTTCCGAACAATAATGGACCGATGATCGGAATATCAGACAGGATCGGCACATCCGACTTGAAAATACGTTCGTTCAAGTACGGCGTTTGACCTGCATCGAATATCTTCTTTACAAGGAAGATCGTCAAACCTGCTGCAAGGAAGTTCAGCGCTACACCGCTGACAACCTGATCCGCTCTGAAAGTAATACTTGCAACAGCATGTAAAAGCGAGAAGATCGCTCCGAGTAGAATTGCAACAACAAACGAGAACCATGGAGATGCACCGCCGAAGCCCCACGTTTCACCATAGAACGTAAACACAGCGCCTACGAATGCTCCCATCATCATGAGTCCTTCAAGTCCGATATTGACGACTCCGGAACGTTCACTGAATACACCACCGAGTGCAGTTAATATAAGAGGGGCTGCCGCAAAGATGGCTGTAGGTATGATGATGCCTAAGATTTGCATGAGATCCATCTAGATTTTCCCCCTTTTATTAATGCGATTTCTCAGCCAATGCACGAGATAGCTTGATGCAACGAAGAAGATGATCAGTGCGATGACAATCGTAATCAATTCAGGTGGAACTTGCGCAACAGCCTGCATATTCAGTGCCCCGATTTTCAATCCACCGAAAAGAGCTGCAGCTAGAATGATACCGATCGCACTGTTCGCTCCTAACAGAGCGACTGCGATACCATCAAAACCAACCCCAGTAAACGCAGCGTTGATTGTCATGTACTGGTACGTTCCGAGACCTTCCATCGCTCCTGCAACACCCGCGAAACCACCAGAGATGACCATCGACAATACGATGTTTTTCGATACATTGATACCTGCGTAGTCCGAAGCATGCTGGTTGAAACCTACCGCACGTAATTCATAACCCGTCGTCGTTTTCCACAGGATATACCACATCAGGATGGCTGCAAGAATCGCAACGACGATACCATAATGAAGACGTGAAAAATCTGTGATCTCTTGTAAAAACATTGAAGATAAGGACGCGGAAGGTTGGATTTCCTCCGTACGCTCCCCTGGTGCCAAAAGGTACGATCGGATGATGGAGTTTGTCACATGTAGTGCCACATAGTTCATCATGATCGTTGTAATAACTTCATGGACTTTGAACCTTGCCTTCAAATAACCCGGTACAAGCCCCCATAGTCCACCGGCAAGTGCTCCTGCCAGGATGGCAAGCGGCACATGGATGAAAGCAGGTACGCCTTCTACAGCGATTCCGACATAGACGGAAGCGAGCCAGCCGACCAATAACTGCCCTTCCACTCCGATGTTGAACAAGCCTGTACGGAAAGCGAATGCCACTGCAAGACCGGATAAGATCAACGGTGTCATTTGACGGATCGTTTCACCAATGAAGTATGAATCTGTAAATAGAACACTGAACAATGCGTAATAAGCTTCGAATGGATCATAACCACTCGTCAGCATCAGAATCCCACCCACGAGAAGGGCAAGTGCAACTGCTATGACCGGTACACTAAGTTTGAAAAGAATCTGTTGCAATTTCACCTACTGTTCCCCCTTCTCAGCTTGTTTGGATCCTGCCATCAACAATCCGAGTTCTTGTTCGGTAACTTCCTTCGGATCGACGATAGCCACGATTTTACCTTCATAGATGACAGCGATTCTGTCACTCACATTCATGATTTCTTCAAGTTCGAACGAGATGAGCAGGACGGCTTTATCCGCATCACGCTCTTCAATCAACTTGGAATGGATGAATTCAATTGCTCCAACGTCCAATCCACGAGTTGGTTGTGCAGCGATCAAAAGGTCGGGACTTCGATCGACTTCCCTCGCAATAATCGCTTTTTGCTGATTACCACCTGATAATGCACGCGCTTGTGTATGGACACTTGGTGTACGTACATCGAACTGTTCAATCAGCTCTTTTGCTTTATTCAATATGTTGGATTTCTTCAACTGCTTGAATTTTGAGTAAGGTTCTTGATAATACGTCTGAAGAACCATGTTTTCACCAATTGAAAAATCCAGTACAAGACCATGCTTATGACGGTCCTGAGGAATATGACCGACACCCGATTCGGTCACTCTTCGTGGCTTATGATTGGTGATGTTCTTACCGTTCAGCTGAATCGATCCACTTGAGGCTTTACGAAGACCCGTTATTGCTTCAATCAACTCAGACTGGCCGTTTCCATCTACACCCGCAATACCGACGATTTCCCCAGCTTTCACAGTCAAATCAAGACCTTTAACAGCTGTGACACCTCTGGAATCCTTCACGACAAGATCATTGATTTCTAGAACGTCTTGTTTAGGTTGGGCCATTTCTTTTTCTGTTGTAAAAGAAACTTCACGACCTACCATCATGGAAGCTAGTTCGTCCCGGTTCGTATTAGCTACATCAACCGTTCCAATCCCTTTCCCTCTTCGGATGACAGTACACCGGTGACAAACTTCCATAATTTCCTTCAACTTATGAGTGATGAGGATGATAGATTTACCTTCAGCTATCAATCGCTTCATGATTTGAATGAGTTCTTTGATTTCTTGAGGTGTCAAAACCGCTGTCGGCTCATCAAAAATCAAGATTTCAGCACCACGGTAAAGCGTTTTGAGAATTTCCACGCGCTGCTGCATCCCTACAGAAATGTCTTCAATTTTTGCATATGGATCAACTCTCAATCCATATTGACGGGAAATTTCCTCTACTTTCTTTGCAGCCTTCTTCACATCAACTTGACCACGATGCTTAGGTTCTTGTCCCAGAATGATGTTTTCTGTGACTGTGAAATTTTCGACCAACATGAAATGCTGGTGAACCATCCCGATTCCGAGATTGTTGGCAACATTCGGATCGGTTATTTCAACTTTCTTTCCTCGTACACGGATCTCACCCTGTTCCGGCTGATACAATCCAAAAAGTACGTTCATCAAAGTCGATTTTCCTGCACCATTTTCCCCCAATAGCGCATGAATTTCCCCTTTTTGTACTTGTAACGTTACATTGTCATTGGCAACTATGCCCGGAAACTCTTTTCGGATTCCCTTCATTTCAATGACGTATTCCAAAAGTAATCACTCCTACACCTGTTGTTCCTAAAACTTAGCCTTCAATCGTTGTATGATCGATGCTCCCTTTTCTCTCGAGTGTAGCAAGGAAAGCCACATTGAGAGCGTAAGACTTACCTTGTTACACCCAAGAGCTTTGACGTCTTACCTTAATGATTCTGACGGGAGAGCATTTCGGATTACAATCGTGCTTTACACCCTGAATGGATGATTTACATGAACAAAGGCCAGTAGTCACTACCAGCCTTTGTATAGAGCTATATGGAGATTACATGTTTTTACTTATTGAATGATGCAAACTCGTCGTCTGTCTTAGGAACTTCCACTTCGCCTGCAACGATTTTCTCTTTATACTCTTCGACCATTTTCAAAGCTTCTTCAGATACGTTATCTGTAGTAGGTGCAATACCTACGCCATCTTCTTCAAGACCGAATTCTACGATTTCTCCACCTGGGAAGTTCCCTTCCATTGTTAGCTTGGAAACTTCGAATACAGCAGTATCCACTCGTTTAACCATAGAAGTCAATGTAACACTCTTGTTTGCGTCTTGGTCGTAAATTCCTTCAGCGTGTTGGTCACGGTCAACACCGATTACCCAAACATCTTCACCGTTCTTCTTACGGTTGATCGCTTCTGTGAATACTCCTGCTCCAGTTCCACCAGCTGCGTGGTAAATCACATCTGCACCTTTACCATATAGTGTTGCAGCGATTGTCGTACCTTTTGCAGCGTCGTTGAAGTCCCCTGCGTATTGTTGGAAGATTTCAGCGTTTGGATTAGCTGTTAATACTCCAGCTTTGAATCCGTTTTCAAATTTCTTGATTAGTTCTGATTCTACTCCACCGATGAATCCTACTTTATTTGTTTTAGTCTGAAGTCCAGCTACAAGTCCAACAAGGAAAGATCCTTGGTGTTCTTTAAAAGTGATGCTAGCTACGTTATCCAAATCAACGACACTATCTACAAGTGCGAATTGTGCGTCTTTTTGTTGTTCAGCTACTTTTTTGATGTCTTCTTGCATTAGGAACCCAATTCCGAATACAAGATCGAAGTCTTGACGAACCAGGTTGTTCAAGTTCGGACGATAGTCACTTTGAGCGTCTGATTGAACGTACGTATATCCTTCTTTTTCTTTCAAGTCATTTTCATTTCCGAATTCTTGAAGACCTTCCCAAGCAGATTGGTTGAATGACTTATCGTCAACTCCACCCGTATCTGTTACCATAGCTACTTTAAAGCTATCTTCCTTCTTGTCGCCATCCCCTGTTGCATCGTCACTTGCTCCACAAGCAGATAGAAGAGTTCCTGCTGCTAATACCATAGACATTAAAAATCCATAACGCTTTTTCATAGAATCCTTTTCCCCCTTAATGTATTTTCAAAGTTTCCTAGTACACGTATGATGCCTGTACGATCTCTTTTTCAGCACTCACCCCCTAAAAATGGTAAAAGGCCTTACACCCGACGTCTGACAACATGGAAATCGAATTTATCTGCACGGAAATAATTGACAGAGTATAGGACAGCGTTGTCATTTTGGTCATAATGCATCTGTTTCAACACTAGCAGAGAAGACTCTGGCGGACACTCCAGGATTTCAGAAATCCTTTCGTGATATCCGACCGGTTCGATATGTGTAACCGCATACAAAACTCGTCGATTTGATTCCTTTTCAAGCAAGTTGAAAAGGGACTCTTCTTCGGTCGTCTTCTGATTCACAGGCATGAACTTTGCCGGAATCTGATCGAGGCAGTATACGACAGGTCGTCCGTCAGCTGTACGAACCCGCTCCACAACGACGAGCTGTTCGTCTTCTTCTGTGTTGAATCTTTGTAGCTCTTCCTCCGTAACGTCCCTTGTATCTGAACTTAGAAAATTCGTACCTGGGCATTTACCGCCACGTTCAATCATTTCTGTGACACTGAATAGCTCTTCGATTCCCGATGAAAAGACAGCACGAGAACGTACGAATGTACCGACACCATGGCGTCTGACAACGACGTTTTCATCTTCGAGGATCCTTAAAGCTTCCCTGAGGGTCGCTCTGCTGATCCCTAGCTGCTTAGAGAGTTCGAATTCACTTGGAAGTCGTTCACCCTCCTCATAAACACCTGCTTCAATATCTTTTTTCAATCGATCTATTACTTGCAAATATAATAGACGATGGTCCGTTTTAATGGTCACACGTCTTCACCTCAGAAGTACTACTAATCTATTTAATTTAACAATATTCGACAATACTATATCATTTTTACAACAATAAATAAATACTATTTTTACAGTTTCCGAAAAAATGTTACACGAATGTTTCAAAAAGAACACTCAATTTCATTATTTGGATGACAATCGAGTGACCCTATTATAGAATAATGAATTTAGTGAATTCCTCACAAATCCATATTTATTTCATCAAAATTAACGCCCTTTCTGCGGGTGTGTCGCCAATTTTTTAGAAATTAGGTAATGTGAAAAATTAAAGACGACCATTAATCTCAAATGGTCGTCTTTCTTGAGTTAGCTTGATGATGCATCTTGATCCTGTCGTGAAACCAATACTTCACGTGGTTTACTGCCTTCATATGGTCCGACAATTCCTCTCGCTTCCATTGCGTCAATCAGTCTGGCAGCACGGGTGTAACCGATTCTAAATCGTCTTTGCAACATGGAAACAGATGCTGTCTGCATGTCCACAATCAGACTGACAGCATCATCGAACAATTCATCTTCGACATCTTCCACCTTTTGTTCAGGTTCATCAGTAGGAATCATTTCTTCCTGGTATTTCGCCTTCTGTTGACTGATGACAAAGTCGACAACATCCTGCACTTCTTCATCTGACAAGAATGCTCCCTGAACTCGGGTCGGTTTGTTGGCACCAATTGGGAAAAACAACATATCCCCTTTTCCAAGTAATTTATCCGCTCCTCCCATATCGAGTATGGTTCTTGAATCCGTTGAAGAGGAAACACTGAACGCTATACGTGATGGGATATTCGCCTTGATGACGCCGGTGATGACGTCAACGGAAGGTCGTTGGGTTGCGATGATCAAATGGATGCCTGCTGCACGTGCCATCTGAGCCAGTCGAGTGATCGCATCCTCAACATCACCTGATGCAACCATCATTAGATCCGCCAGCTCGTCGACGATGACGACGATGTATGGTAATAACGCCTGTTTCGCATCTGATTCATCATTTTTCCGCTTGATCATATTGTTGTAACCTTCAATATTCCTTGTTCCGCTATGTGAGAACAACTCATAACGACGTTCCATCTCATTGACGACGCGTTTCAGTGCCTGCGCGGCTTTCTTCGGTTCCGTAACGACTGGAGCTAATAGATGCGGAATGCCGTTATATACATTTAGTTCAACCATTTTAGGATCGATCATCATCATCTTCACTTCATGCGGTTTCGCCTTCAACAAGATACTCGTGATGATTCCATTCACACATACACTTTTACCACTACCTGTTGCACCTGCGATGAGCAAGTGAGGCATTTTACTTAAATCCGCTAATATTGGCTCACCTGAAATATCACGACCTAGTCCGATCGTCAGCTTCGAGTTCAGATCATTGCGTTTCGTATCGACAACCTCCCGTAAAGATACCATTGAAACTTCCTGGTTTGGGACTTCGATACCGATTGCAGATCTTCCAGGGATAGGAGCTTCAATCCGTAAATCTTTAGCAGCGAGTGCTAAAGCCAGATCATCAGTCAAATTTACGATTTTACTGACTTTGACACCGATGGCTGGTTGAACCTCATACTTCGTTACGGCAGGTCCTAAGTGGACTTTGACGACTTTCGCTTTCACTCCGAAGCTTTCGAAAGTTCGTTCTAGTTTTCTCGTATTTTCAGATACATGTTGTCTCTCACGATGTTGTCCTGCCTTCACAGGACGGCTTAGCAAATCATACGATGGTAATTCGTAAGCTTCGTTTTCCACCTCAGCAATAGAAAACCCTGTTGATTCTTCTTTCGTTTCAGTAGTCTTTACATTCTTTTCAGATGAGTCGGGCACCCCGTTGTTCTGTGCAGAAGTTTGGTTCGTAGTTTTCTCATCTTTCAGCTCTTCAAATTCGAAAGCCCCTTGATACACATTTTCGTTATATTCCTGAATGATCGGTTCAGTATAGGTCTCTTCCTCCGGTTCTGATTCTTCCGGAACTGTAGGCTTCTTCTCATTCGTTCGCTTCCCTCTCGACTTTCGCTCTTTTGTCCGTTCGGCTTTTTTCTCTTCCTTCTTACTTTCGAAATGATCTTTCCAGTCAGAATATGTATGCAAGAAGAAATTTTTCAATGGTACGATGATCTTCGATAAGATATCGCTCATTGAAAGACCAGTAATCAGAAGAACAGCAATGACCCACATGAAAAAGATAATGACCTGAGTCCCTTCTGGTGCGAACAAGACATAAGTGAATGCAAATCCAATAGCCCCGATCATTCCTCCGCCAAGGTCCGCTGTACCAGGAGCTGCCCCTTGCTGCTGGACGAAGAGCTCCCAAGTATTCTGAATGACAGAAGGGTTTTCCCATTCTCCGTTCCGGGTAAGCAGTTCGAACAACTTCACATGACTTTGGAGAAGCAGTCCAAGCACAAACAAGTATATACCTGCCAGTCTTCTCGTGAAAAATCCAGGCCACGAACGTTTCCAGATTACGTACACGGATAAAATGAAGACTCCAAGCAACAGCAATCCATACCATTCTCCACCTAAGAGCTTGAATAGGTTCGCAAATACACGCCCTACCCTCCCAAACTCAGCTGCAGCAATCAGTGTCAACGCTAAAAGCGACAATCCAAATAGTTCAAAGGTCAATTGGGACTTCCAGCTTGATGACTTTTTATTTTTTTTCTTGCGTTTCGCCATGATTTCACCTCTCTAGGTATATCCATCTTAAGATGTATGTGGTGTTTATTACACGAGGTTATGTAGTGGAAAAGGGTTGGCCCTTTCCATCCAAGAAGACATGGGCCAACCCTTAAGTAGTGTTATTATATCATACAGAATTACAGTGAACTAGAAGGATTTTGATCTGGGGCAATTGTCATTTTCAACACTGTACCAGGCTGTAGATTCGCGTCAAGATAATGAGCGGGGTCCGTGCTCATCATCCTGACGATTCTGCAGTCTTGATTCTCCAGTTGCTCAACCATCAACGGTATACCGTTCATTTCAATCATCGTATGTTTCTCAAAATCAGACTGGACTGCACTGAAGACGACTTCGTGGGGCATCGAAGTATAGAGTATCATTGGACGAGATCCTGTTCTTCTTTAGGTCTCTTTGCTTCAATGAGCTCATTCAACTTTTTCATCGCTGCACCGACCCCGCCTACTTCATCGATCAGCCCATAAGCTACAGCATCGTCACCAATCACATTCGTTCCGATATCCCGTGTCAAATTCCCTTTAGAAAGCATTAATTCTTTGAACTTTTCTTCTTCAATGTTCGAATGTCTCATAACAAAGCTGATGACCCGTTCCTGCATCTTATCGAGGTATTCAAATGTTTGAGGCACCCCAATCACTAAGCCGGTCAAACGAACTGGATGGATCGTCATCGTGGCTGTCTCAGCAATGAAGGAATAATCTCCGGATACCGCAATCGGTACGCCGATCGAGTGACCTCCACCAAGTACCAGGCATACTTTCGGTTTGGATAAGGAGGCGATCATTTCAGCAATTGCAAGTCCCGCTTCCACATCCCCACCAACTGTATTCAGGATGACAAGTAATCCTTCAATCTTAGGGTTTTGTTCAATTGCTACCAACTGAGGTATCATATGTTCATATTTTGTCGTTTTGTTGTTTGGAGGGAGTTGTACATGACCTTCTATCTGTCCAACTATCGTCATACAATGAATGTTCGATTGTTCCATTTGGGGAACATTGGTCTGACCCATTTGTTGAATTTTATTGATCAGACTAGATGAACCCTCTTTGTTTTGATCTTGTTTTTTTGGTTTATCCGGTTGGTTAGGTTGAGATGGATTGGTTGGAGAAACCGTCTTATGTTCATGAGGCTGTTCGTTCATGATGGACTCCTTTCACGACTTACTTTGGTCTCCTTATAGTATTGTCATAATCGGTTTCTTTCTATCCATCTGAATCCCTTGTACTTTAGACACATACAGCCTTTGTAATTTCCTGTTTTTAGCCATAGAAAAGAGGATGGTTAGATGAAACCATCCTCTTTCATTGTGTATATTATTTTACCTTCGCGAAGTCATTCAATAACGAATTCAGTCTTACACGCTCTTGCTCAGACAACGGTATGAGCGGTAGTCTTACACTGCCAACATCAATGCCTAAGATCTGCAATGCCGTCTTCACTGGTGTTGGACTAGGTGCAGAGAACATTTCGTTCATGACAGGTAACAACTTCCCGTGCCACTCTGCAGCCTTTCTCACATCACCATCCAAGTAAGCGGAAATCATGCTTTGCATTTCATTTCCGACTACGTGAGAAGCCACCGAAACGATACCGTCTCCGCCGATTGAAAATGTCGGCAGCGTCAATGTGTCATCTCCACTGTATACTTTAAAATCATCCGCCGTTTTCGTAATGATTTCTGTAATCTGATCTAGATCTCCGCTCGCTTCTTTCACACAAACGATGTTGTCGATTTCAGATAATCGAACGATTGTATCAACAGACAAATTGACAATAGAACGGCCTGGTACGTTGTACAACATCACCGGAAGCTTCGTCGTCTCCGCAATTGTCTTAAAATGAAGATAGAGACCTTGTTGATTCGGTTTATTATAATAAGGAGCCACTAGCATGACAGCGTCAACACCAGCTTCTTCAGCTTGTTTCGTCAACTCGATGGAAGCATGAGTGTTGTTACTACCTGTACCAGCGATAACTGGGACTCTTTTTTGCACGACTTTCACGACATGTTTGAAGAGGGCAACTTTCTCTTCCTTCGTCAAAGTCGGTGACTCACCTGTTGTTCCAGCAATGACAAGTCCATCCGACCCGTTCTTGATCAAATACTCGACCAATTTAGTCGTCTTGGAAAAGTCGATATTGCCTTTATGGTCGAAAGGCGTCACCATTGCAGTCAAAATTTTTCCGAAATTCATTTCGATATCTCCTCCTTATAGAAAATTAGATAAAGTCTCCTTTTTCAAGCGCAAATACCTGATGAAGTGCATTTACCGCTTCAATCATATCATCTTCTTGGACCAACACCCAGATTGTCGTATGGGAATCGGCAGATTGTAGAATGTAGATGCCCTTTTTGGAAAGCGCTTCGACGATTTTGGCTGTGACTCCTGGTACGCCAGCAATACCCGCACCTACTGCAGATACTTTTGCACAATTACGTTGTATATCCGCTTCATACCCTAAATCTTTCAAGATTGAAACCGCAACGTCTGTGAGATGACCGTTGATCGTATAAATGACACCTCTTGGACTGATATTGATGAAATCGACACTGATCTGTCTTTCCGCCATCGCTTTGAAGATCTTGGATTGGAATTCATAATCCCCTTCTGGAGCTTGCACCTTGATCTGTGTAACGCCCGCAACATGTGCGATCCCTGTGATCAGACGATCCTCAATATCTCGACCTGCTCCATCTCCTGTAGTAGAAGTGACAAGTGTCCCTGGATGGTCACTGTATGTTGATCGGATCCGAATGGGTACCTTCGCTTGCATCGCAATTTCCACTGCTCTAGGGTGAATGACCTTTGCCCCCTGGTATGCCATGTTACAAATTTCATTGTATGTGACGACATCAAGCGGTCTTGCATCCTGTACGATTCGAGGATCGGCTGTCATGACACCTTCTACATCTGTAAATATATCAATAACTTCTGCCTTAAGAGCTGCACCGAGCGCTGCTGCAGAGGTATCACTGCCACCTCGACCGAGAGTCGTTATATCTCCTTCATCGGATTGACCTTGGAATCCTGCCACTACGACAACATCCAATTCCTCAAATGCATGGAGAATCTTTTTACAGTCCATTTCGATGATTTTAGCGTTCATGTGTTCTGCGTTTGTTTTAAAACCTGCCTGAGCGCCGGTAAATGCTACGGAAGATACACCTTGTTGCTTCATCAGATTTGAGAAAACGACTGATGATATGATCTCCCCACATGACATCAAAAGATCGGTTTCCTTCGGACTGATGTCTGTAGGGTTGCCGGTGATCAAACCAAGCAGTGTATCGGTTGCATACGGATCGCCTTTACGTCCCATCGCTGAAACGACTACCACGACTTTGTTACCGTTACTTACAGCATTCGTTACGTGTTGTACGGCACGATTCCGACCGTCTTCAGTTTTTAGTGATGTGCCGCCGAATTTTTGTACGACGATATTCATGAAAGCACCTTCTTCATTTCAATAAATTCAATTTCACTAAGCTTTCAGCGATCTGCACTGAGTTCAGTGCTGCTCCTTTGAGGAGGTTATCTGACACGACCCACATGTGGAACCCGTTCGTTCGATCCAAGTCTTTTCGGATTCTACCAACGAATACATCATCTTTACCGACACAATTCGCTGGCATCGGATAAAGCTGCTCAGAAGGATCATCTTGTAAGGTTACACCTTCAGCTTCTGTCAGGAGGGATTTCATGTCTGCCACTGTAACGTTATCATCTTCTATTTCAATGTAAACAGACTCTGAATGTCCCGTCTCTACCGGTAAACGGACGCAAGTAGCTGCAACTTCGAGCTCTTGCATGCTCATGATCTTCTTCGTTTCATTGATCATTTTCATCTCTTCGAATGTATAGCCGTTTTCCTGGAATTTATCTATTTGTGGTACAGCATTGAAGGCAATTTGATAATGCTTTTTATCACCAGAAACAGGCAAAACTTCAGGTGTAAAATCTTCACCGTTCAAAATGGACTGTGTCTGATCATTCATTTCATCAATCGCTTTCGCTCCTGCACCTGATACAGCTTGATACGTTGAAACGATTACTTTCTTCAGTCCGTATTTTTGACGGATCGGTTCTAAAGCTACGACCATCTGGATCGTTGAACAATTCGGATTGGCAATGATGCCATTATGATTTTTCAATGCATGTTCATTTACTTCAGGTACGACAAGAGGCGTGTCAGGGTCCATACGGAACGCACTCGTATTATCGACCACAATCGCCCCTCGCTTCGCTGCCTCTGGTGCGAGTTCCTTCGAAATGGAACCACCTGCAGAGAACAACGCAAGTTGCACCCCTTCAAAGGCTTGGGGTGTGGCTTCTTCAATCATATATTCATTTCCGTTGAATTGCACTTTCTTACCGGCAGAACGTTTACTTGCTAACAACTTGAGAGAAGCGATCGGAAAGTTTCTTTTTGCTAATGTGTTCAGCATCTGTTGACCTACTGCACCAGTAGCTCCAACGACTGCGACGTTAAATCCTTTATTTGAATTCAAAATTTGTCCCTCCTCATAATCTAGCTCTTTGAATGACTTTGACCTATCTTGAAATACAATGTCTGCAAACCATCAAGAACGATAGAAGGAGAAACAAGATCGTTTCTCCTGAAATACTTGGTCATATTGTCATTTATTTTACCATATCATTGAGTACAGAGGTATGGTTTTGTTTACGATCACAGATGGATATCTCTGTTCTTCTATTCATATATTCGTAAGACAGGTTGTAATTGTTGACCATCGAGTGCAGCTTCTACAGTTTCAAGGAGCAGGTCCATATGTGCGACTAATGAATTCGGCTTATTTTTCGGCGAATCTTGACCATAGGGTATGAAAAAGATATTCTTGGTCGACATCAATCTCATGATGTTAACCCCGTTCAACCCTAGGCCATCGTTTGTGGAAATACCGAGAACCACTGAGTTAAGATTACGCATGGTCGCTTTTGCTGCCATCAAGACGGGAGAATCCGTCATCGCATTTGCAAGCTTACTGATGGAGTTACCAGTCAGTGGTGCGATCACCATGCAATCCAATGGTGTTTTCGGACCGAATGGTTCTGCTTTGACAATCGAATTTACGACTTCATTACCCGTCATTTCTTCGATTTTTCGAATCCAATCTTCGCCTTCACCGAATCGTGTCGTCGTATTTTGGACCGTGTATGTGGCGAACGGAGTGACTTTTGCACCAGCATCCAATAATCTTTGGATTTGCGGGACGACCGCATCGTACGTGCAATGTGATCCTGTCAATCCAAAGCCGATGTGTTTCCCTTCAAGTTTCATTCTCCTTACCCCTTCCCCGTATTCCTTTCTTCCATAAGTAGTTGTGTCAACACGTTTGCAATGATCTTACCAGCTGTCTTAGGCGCGACAATTCCCGGTAATCCTGGAGCTAGCATAGCTTTAATGCCCCTTTTCTCTGCAAAACGAAAATCCGTACCTCCTGGCTTGGAGGCAAGGTCGATGATTAGGGTATGAGATGGTATTTTTGATATGACATTGGAAGTGATGATCGGTGCTGGAATCGTATTGATACATACATCAACGGAGTCCACTTCATTTACCAGGTTACTGAGATAAAATGGTCTGAATCCCATTTCCGTTATACGTGCGATATGCTCTGATCTTCTGGCTCCGACGGATACATTCGCCCCTAAATTGGCGAATGTCCTCGCTACCGTAAATCCGACCCTACCAAAACCAAGTACCGCGATATTGGATTGGTGGATGGTGAAATCGGTGTTCTGGATGACCATCATGATGGTTCCCTCCACAGTGGGTATCGCATTGTAGATGGCTACATCATCACGTTCAAATAGTTTAATATGCTTCCGGCCTGCACCGCTGGTACATCCCGTCAGATATGGATTACTAATACCTGAAAAAACGGTGCAGTCCTTTTTCGTTTTTTTAAGGAACTCTTCTGTAAACTGGATTTTCTTGTTGGAGAAGATCGTTTCAACCTCACCATTCGGACCGCTGCCGCTTACAGGCAAGATCAACGCATCCAATTCACTGATCGGCAATTCGTCAAGATCCATTTTCGTTGCTCCTGTAAAGCCGTGATCGAGTTGGTCGAATCCGACTAAATATAGGCGTGCGTCTAATTCAGTCAGCTTTCTGATGACTTCCAGCTGACGAGCATCTCCACCTATGATGGCTGCTTTAATTCCTGTTAACATCGTTCCTCCCCTTTCTCATTCGTCGTATGTTACGGAGGAATAATATACTTGAGTGCTGATTCTTCAACATCATATGAAGAAGATACTTGCAAGGTGATTATTTATATTCGGATTGCACATCCGCTTCTGAAGGGTCGACGAGAATCGTTTCTTCACCTACGCGATAGATCTTATTCCACCTAAATTGTATGATCGTCTTTCTCTTACGCAAGCCGTTCCATTGAGTGAGTGGGATCTCCAATGTATCGATATAACCGGAATTTTCATCTATAATGAATTCCGCATACGATAAGACCCCTAACTTTTCACCTTTCGTATAATCAATGAGTTCTTTTCCTAAAATTTCACTTAATCTCATTTTCGCTCCCCCTTAAAGCATGTCATTCTATATATATGTCCACTTGAAGGGAGTAATCCACATCCTGACCAAAAGAAAAGTGTCAAATCCCATTTGGGATAAGACACTTTCATACGACTCGTTCATTAATGAGGAAATCTCTTCGGAAATTCCCCGCTCGGACTGATCAAAGAACTTGAAAAGTCTCCAGCAAAGATTCGATGAATCAGTTCATCAACGTTCTTCTTATTGACCCCATCAATATTTTGGAGGATTTCATCCAAAGTCCGCTGCTTTTTCAACATGAGTTCATGCTTACCGTTACGACTCATGCGGCTGTTCGTACTCTCAAGGCTTAACATGAGACTTCCTTTGATTTGTTCTTTACTATTCGCTACTTCCTTCTCAGAAACGCCGTCCTCTTTCAACGTGCCAACGATAGATGAAATGGTCTCATACACTTCATCCAATTGACCAGGTGCTGTACCTGCATAAATGTTGAAGACGCCAGTATCCAGATGTGCTGAATGATAAGAGAATACTGAATATGCCAGACCCTTCTGTTCCCTGACTTCCTGGAACAACCTGCTGCTCATACTGCCTCCGAAAATATTGTTCAAGACGATCAAGTCGAAGATACTGTCATCTCCAACCGAAAGACCCTCAAATCCCATACACATATGCGCTTGTTCGGTATCTTTCTTTCTTGCTTTCTTTTCTGTACAGAAGGAAGGTTTGACCGCTTCAGGCTTCGTACTAGAGGAAGTGTAGCTACCGAAATGCTCCTCTACCTCTTTTATGAGCGCATCGTCTATATTTCCAGCAATAGAAATAACGACATTGTCAGGTGTATAATACTCTTCCATATACTTACGTAACGTTTGACCATTGAATGAGTTCAACGATTCTTCTGTACCTAAGATCGGGTAAGCAAGTGGATGGTGATGATAAGTCGCTTGACTCAATAAATCATGGACAATATCGTCAGGTGTATCCTCATACATTTTGATTTCTTCTAAGACGACATTTTTTTCCTTTAATAATTCATTCTCATCAAATGTTGAATTAAAGAACATATCCGCCAATGTTGAGAGAGCATTGGAAGCATGATTATCCAACACCTTGGCGTAATAACACGTATATTCTTTTGAGGTGAATGCATTCACCTGTCCTCCGATTGAATCGAAAGACTCTGCTATTTCCCTAGCATTACGTGTCTTTGTTCCTTTGAAGAACATATGCTCAAGGAAATGTGAGATACCATTGTTTTCTTTGTGTTCAAAACGTGAGCCCGTACCGATCCAGATCCCAATTGCAACGGAGCGTACACTCGGTATGTGCTCTGTAATAATCCGTACACCATTTTTACACTTATGTTTCGTTATCAATCTGTCTCCTCCTAAGTCAAAACAGGAAAGTTATGTAGGTAATTTGGTTCTAGCACTTAGAACCACTATACCATTTAAGCTATCTTTCGACAATTACTTGGAAACATCAGATTTATGTTCAGGCTTTACAATGATTCGTTTTTCACTCATCAACTGAGAAACCGTTCCGATCGTGTACCCCTTCGATTGAATGTCGACGATCATCCTCTCGAGACCTTTTGCTGTAGAAGAAGTTGGATGCATGAGAATCATCGCACCTGGGTGAACTTTAGATACGACTCTTGCTGCCATCTCATTCGGATCTGGCTTCCTCCAATCTACCGTATCAACAGACCAGAGAATCGTGTACATTTCCATCTGGTTAGCAATCTGAACAACATCTTCTCTGTAGCTTCCGCTGGGAGGTGCGAACCACTTCGGCTTTTCTTTCAATGTACTTTCAATGATCTCGTTAGTCTTACGGATTTCTTCTGTAATCCTAGCATTCGACAAACGACTCATGTCCGGATGGGAATAAGCATGATTCCCGATTTCGTGACCTTCTTCATAGATGATTTTTGCCAGATCTTGATTTCTCTTAACCCATGAACCATCCAGGAAAAAAGTTGTATGTACCTTATGCTTTTTCATTGTTTCCAAGATCTCGGGCAAATACTCATTCCCCCACGCCACATTGACAAGGAATGTGACCATCGGTTTATTGGGATTCCCTTTGTAGATTGGGGAAGGTGGTAGATCTTCTAAAGATACTTCAGGTGAAGTCTGTTTATATACAATCAATGATTCATCAAATTTCCCTGTTTTTTTCATTCGTTTAAAAGAAGCGTCCATATCCACAGAAAATCCATTATAACCAGGAATAGACTTCCAGACTGGATCAATCCTTGCATTTACAGGCTGGATGTCATGCTCAGCCGCAAAGGATTCAATTTCTTTCCATAAAGTCCCTTTCACTGCATTCGCGGTGACAGTCAAGGTCTCTTCTTTTAAAGAATTCAAGTATCGGTCAGTCAGTGGATTTTGGACACTCGTATAGGAGATCAGTAAAATGATCAACACACCGAGGACTATAGGAGCATGTTTTCTCACCCGCGCTCACTCCTTCCTATAGTCACACTATGAAAGAACAGGACAGGTTAGAACTTGTTAACCATGTGTGATCAGTAAGCATATCCTGTGGTAATGAGGAAAGCGAGTAGGTTTAGGAGAAAACAACAATTAGATATAAAAATACCCAAAAAAAAGAGGCGGATTCAACATCCGTCTCTTACTTTTGTTCTTGTGCTTTTTTCTGTTCTTTCAAGACAGCTTTTCGAGATAAGTTCACTCGACCTTGGTTATCGATTTCCGTCACTTTGACAAGAAGTTCATCACCAAGCTTCACAACGTCTTCAACTTTTCCGATCCGTTCTTCTGCTAGTTCAGAAATGTGGACGAGACCGTCTTTACCGCTGAACAATTCGACGAAAGCTCCGAATTTCTCAATCCGCTTGACTTTACCTAGATACATCTCTCCAACTTCAACTTCACGAACGATATCTTCAATCGTTTCTTTCGCTTTCGTGTTCATAGCTTCATTCGTTGATGCGATGAAGATTGTACCATCTTGTTCAATATCGATTTTAACACCAGTTTCTTCGATGATCTTGTTGATGATCTTACCGCTTGGACCGATCACATCACGGATCTTATCCGGCTTGATTTTCATCGTCAAGATTTTCGGAGCATATTCAGACAATTCTTTTCTAGACTCACCTAACGTACTGAGCATGGAATCTAAAATTGCCATTCGTCCATCTCTAGCCTGGAACATCGCTTCTTTCAATACTTCCTGGCTAATACCAGAAATCTTAATATCCATTTGAAGCGCTGTAACACCTGTCGCTGTTCCAGCAACTTTAAAGTCCATATCACCAAGGTGGTCTTCCATACCTTGAATATCCGTTAAGACTGTTACATCTTCTCCATCACTGATCAGACCCATCGCGATACCTGCAACTGGTGCTTTAATCGGAATACCCGCATCCATCATTGCTAGAGTACTTGCACAAATACTTGCCTGTGAAGAAGAACCGTTCGATTCAAGAACTTCACTTACAAGGCGAATCGTATAAGGGAACTCTTCTTCAGATGGGATGACGGCTTCTAGAGCTCGTTCTCCTAAAGCACCATGGCCGATTTCACGACGACCCGGTCCACGCATGAATCCAGTTTCCCCAACACTAAATGGAGGGAAATTGTAATGATGCATGAATCGCTTGGATTCCTCGATATCCAGTCCGTCCAACACTTGAACGTCCCCTAAAGCACCTAGCGTACAGATGCTCAACGCTTGAGTCTGTCCACGAGTGAACAAGCCAGATCCGTGCGTTCTAGGCAACAATCCTACATCAGAAGAAAGTGGTCTGATTTCATCAACCTTACGACCATCAGGACGTAACTTATCTTTAAGGATAAGACGCCTTACCTCTTTCTTGATGATTGTATGTAAGATTTCCTTCGCTTCACCAGCTTTTTCTTCATCTTCCTCATAATGTGCAGCTACTTTTTCAGACACTTGATTCAATGCTTCTTGTCGAGCATGCTTTTCAACGACTTTAACTGCTTCTTTAACATCATTAAGGAAAAGTCCAGAAACTTCTTCCGTTAATTCTTCATCCAATTGATGAAGGGTAACTTCCATTTTTGGCTTACCGATTTCTTCTGCAATCTTTTCTTGGAATGCAATCAAGCGTTTGATTTCTTCATGCCCGAACATGATTGCTTCAAGCATCACTTCTTCCGGCACTTCATCTGCGCCTGCTTCAACCATATTGATTGCATTTTTCGTACCAGCGACGATTAGGTTGATGTCACTATTGTCTTTTTGTTCGATAGTCGGGTTGATGACGAATTCTCCATCAATTCTTCCTACGGTAACACCTGCAATCGGACCTTCAAATGGAATATCCGAAATCGTCAACGCAAGTGATGATCCGAACATTGCTGCCATTTCAGAAGAACAATCCTGATCCACACTCATAACCGTACTGACTACTTGTACTTCATTACGGAATCCATCTGCGAATAAAGGACGTATCGGGCGATCGATCAAACGGGAAGCCAATACAGCTTTTTCACTTGGACGACCTTCACGCTTGATGAATCCTCCAGGTATCTTACCGACAGCATATAGACGTTCTTCATAATTTACTGTAAGTGGGAAAAAGCTAAGGTTCTTAGGTTCTTTGGACGCTGTAGCCGTAGATAGTACAGCTGTATCGCCGTAACGTACCATAACGGATCCGTTGGCCTGCTTAGCTAAGTTTCCAATTTCAAGGGTCAGCTTACGGCCAGCCCAATCAATGGAATAAACATGCTTGTTTTGCTCCATTTCTGCGAGAACTCCTCTCAAACTACATTGTATTAAGGTTACACTGTTCTATTATAACCCAAAAGTAGGTGTTCAAAAAGCCGACTCCCATAAGAAATACAACTCCTAGGGCATACACACCTATTATGTATCCAAAAAACGTTTTAAAGCTAACAAAAAAGCGGGTATAAACCCCGCTTTTAAGTGACTATCGACGTAAACCAAGTTTGTTGATAAGAGTACGGTATCGAGTTACGTCTTTTTTACGTAAGTACGTTAACAAATTACGACGCTTACCAACCATTTTTAGTAGACCACGACGAGAGTGGTGATCTTTCTTATGAGTTCGTAGATGATCGTTCAATTCGTTAATTTGCTCTGTTAGGATAGCAATCTGTACTTCTGGAGACCCTGTATCGTTATCATGAGTCTTGTACTCTGCAATCAAGTCGTTCTTTCGCTCTTGTGAAATAGCCATCCTTTTCACCTCCTTTTTCATTAATCCCCTTCTCCCTAGCAAACGTCGGTGAATCGTTGTGCCAAGAAGTGGTTCTGTACATTTAGTACAACTATTAGAATACAACTTTTTTTAAGTGAATGCAACCGATATAGGTTATGAATTTTGCAGAACTTGTTTGGCTGCGTTTACATCCCTGGATATTTGTTCTTTCAGATCATCGATTGAAGAGAATTTCTTTTCATCCCGGATGTGATCACACCATTCGACAACGACATCTTCACCATAAATGGATGCATCAAACGAAAACAAGTGGACTTCGATACTCGGTTTGTCAGGTTGCTTTTCTTTGAAAGTAGGCTTATAGCCGACGTTGCAAACCCCGGCATACCATTCTCCATTCACTTTCATTTTAACCGCATATACACCGGTTTTCGGAATCATATACGTATCAGATAAATGGATGTTAGCAGTTGGAAACCCGATCGTGTGACCTCTGCTGTCTCCGTGTATGACAGTCCCTCTTACTTGATACTTACGCCCGAGATATTTCGGGATCTCTTTGACTTCGCCTGTTTCAATCAAAGTCCGTATCAACGTGGAACTTACTTTATGTCCTTCGATTGATACTTTATTTACAACCGTATGTTCGAAAGCACCTCTCGAATGGAAAGGAAGGGTTTCCATCGTCCCTTCCCCTTTCTTACCAAAGGAAAAATCAAACCCCGCAACGACATGTTTGACATTGAATCCGATGATGAATTCGTCTACGAATTGCTGTGGAGTCAATGCAGCGAAAGCCTTGTTGAAATGAACAATATATAAGCGATCGATTCCTAATTCTTCAATGACTTTCTGTTTATCTTCTACTGGGGTGATATGAGATTTTTCAGTTCTTTCCCTGCCTAATACGACCGAAGGATGGGGATCGAACGTCATCACGGCCGATTCTAATCCTTTTTCATCTGCTATGGCTTTTGCTGTGCAGATGACTTCACGGTGCCCCATATGGATGCCGTCGAAATATCCGATCGCCATAGCTGCTGGTTCGAATGTGAGTTGTTCTTTAATTTGTGTGTGGTCAATCCTGTACGTTTTCAAATTTACCACCCTAAGTTCTATTTATGAATTTTGAGCACCTTTTCGGGTTTCACCCACCCCGGTCGTTCGGGGTGTGGTTTATAGATCGCTAGACACTCTCCACGTTCATTATAAACGGCTGTTCTAGGATTGGAAAGTTCTTTCGTCTCCTCAAGAACAGTCCCATTCAAAATTTGCTTCTCCACTTCTTCTGAAGCCGTTGCAGACGGGAAAATGGTCAACGCTTTTTCAATCGGCAATAGTATCTCAGAAAAAGAGCGTGCTTCCCCTGCTAGTTCTTCGAGTTCTTCAAATGTTACGGTATCTTCCAATTTAAAAGGTCCGGATTGAGTGCGGACGAGTGAGGACATATGTGCCGGGACGCCGATCGCTCTACCGATATCCACTGCCAATGTCCTGATATAAGTCCCTTTGCTGCAGGTCACACGAATGTTGAACTCGATGTCCCCACTTTCCTTGTTCCTTTCTGGTCCACCAAGCCACTCTAGTGATAAGATGGTCACCTTCCGAGTTGGACGATCAACTTGAATTCCTTCTCGTGCATATTCATAGAGCCTTTTTCCTTTCACTTTGACAGCCGAATACATGGGAGGAGTCTGCTCGATTTCACCCTTGAAAGATTCTAATACCTTCTGAATCTTTACTGATTCAATATCGTCCATCTCTATTTTTTCAACGATATCTCCAGTCTGATCTTCCGTCGTTGTTGACGATCCCAATGACACTGTCGCTTCATAGGTCTTGTTATATGCACTCATATATTCCGCGACTTTCGTAGCACGATTGATACAGATCGGCAGTACTCCTGAAACCGCTGGATCCAATGTACCGGTATGACCTACCCGTTTGGTCTTGAGGATTTTCCTTAATTTCACGACACAATCGTGGGAAGTCATTCCTCGGGGTTTATGTAAAGGTAGAATTCCATCTTCTTGCATCTCAATCATCACCTCTGTACATCAATCTATCGATTAGCATGAAAAGGGAAAGAGGTTTCACCCCTTTCCCTTTCCATTTTTTATTCTCTGTTATCGTTGATTTCATCTAACAAGGTTTCAATCCTGTTCCCGTACTCAATTGAGTGGTCGAATTGGAATAGGATTTCCGGCGTCTTCCTTAAACGGATACGCTTACCGATTTCTGAACGTATGAAACCTGTCGCTTTTGCAAGACCCGCCAGTGTATTCGCTTTTTCCTCTTCATCACCGAAAACGGAAATGAAGATCGTTGCTTGTTGCAAGTCACCGGTTACTTCGACAGCTGTAACGGTTACAAATCCTACTCTTGGATCTTTGATTTTTTGTCCGATGATTTCCCCGAGTTCTTTCTTCATTTGCTCTGCTACGCGATTCGCACGTACATTGCTCATACTTACACCTCATTTCATTTCAAGGAGACTTATGAATGCGGAATTTAAAAGAGTTTTATTGAGTATTCCCTCTTTACAGGAAAATTCACGTAATGTGATCAAGTTAAACCTCTTACAATAATTCCATTTCATAGGATGTCACTTGAAATTCCTCATAGCGATCGAACGATTCGAGAACTTTCTGTAGTTCCTTCTCGACCATCTGCTTATCTTTTGAAATGGTCACCACACCGATTTCAAAACGTTGCCATAGATCATGATAGTCCGTTTCAGCCACGGCTACATTAAACTGGTTTTTAAGTCTTTGCATGACTTTTTTCACGACGGATCGTTTTTCTTTCAAAGAGTGAGCGTCAAAAATTTGACACTCACACTTCAAACTCCCGATCATTTCGGTTCTACTTCTTCCATGACATACGCTTCAATGATATCGCCTTCCTTGATATCATTGTATTTCTCAAGTGTAATACCACACTCATAACCAGTCGCTACTTCTTTTGTGTCATCTTTATAACGTTTCAACGTGTCTACTTCGCCTTCGAAGATGACGACGCCATCACGAATGAGACGCACTCCGGAATCACGAGTGATTTTACCTTCGGTTACATAACAACCTGCAATGGTTCCGACTTTGGAAACCTTGAACGTTGTACGCACTTCTACTTGACCGATAATCTTCTCTTGGAAGACCGGATCGAGCATACCCTTCATCGCAGACTCGATTTCATCGATTACGTTATAGATGATGCGGTGGAGGCGGATGTCGACTTTTTCTGCCTCAGCAGTACGTTTAGCATTGCTATCTGGACGTACGTTGAATCCGATGATGACTGCATTGGAAGCAGATGCCAGGATGATATCTGATTCTGCAATCGCACCTACACCGGTGTGGATGATTTTAACCTTCACACCTTCGACATCGATTTTCTGAAGCGAGCTTGCAAGTGCCTCGACCGATCCTTGAACGTCTGCTTTAAGGATGACATTGATTTCTTTAATGTCCCCTTCTTTAATTTGTTCAAACAGGTCATCCAGATTCAATTTGGAGCTTTCTTTTCGTTGTTGTTCGATTTGACGCTTCGCACGTGTTTCTCCAATCGAACGAGCTTTCTTCTCATCCTTGAAGACTCTGAACTGGTCACCTGCGTTTGGTACATCATTCAAGCCCGTAATTTCAACAGGTGTAGATGGTCCCGCCACTTTAACACGACGTCCTAAATCATTGACCATCGCACGGACACGTCCGAATGTATTACCAACGACGATCGGATCTCCTACCTCGAGCGTTCCTCCTTGGACAAGAAGGGTCGCAACAGGTCCACGACCTTTGTCAAGCTGTGCTTCGATGACTGTTCCGTTTGCAAAACGATCTGGATTTGACTTATGCTCTTCCACTTCTGCGACCAATAGGATCATTTCGAGCAATTCGTCGATTCCTTCACCACTTAGTGCAGATAGCTTGACGAAAATCGTGTCTCCTCCCCAGTCTTCTGGGATAAGACCGTGTTCTGTCAGCTCCTGCATGACTCGATCCGGGTTGGCACCCTCTTTGTCGATCTTGTTTACTGCAACGATGATAGGTACTTCAGCCGCTTTGGCGTGGTTGATCGCTTCAACCGTCTGTGGCATAACACCGTCGTCCGCTGCTACGACAAGGATCGTGATGTCCGTCACTTGTGCACCGCGGGCACGCATCGTCGTAAAGGCAGCGTGACCTGGAGTATCTAAGAACGTGATCGGTTTATTATTTTCTTCAATCTGGTAGGCACCGATATGTTGTGTAATACCGCCTGCTTCACCCGCAGCAACCTTCGTCTTACGGATGGAATCGAGCAATGTCGTTTTACCATGGTCAACGTGCCCCATGATGGTTACGACAGGTGGTCGGATCGCAAGTTTATCTTCTTCTTCTTCAATCTCGTTTTCTTCGAAGTTCGTCTCATCAATGATGATTTCTTCTTCTACTTCAACATCGTAATCTGCAGCAACCAATTCAATCGTCTCTTTGTCAAGCTCTTGGTTGATCGTTGCCATCACGCCAAGACCCATCAACTTCTTGATGATATCAGAGCTTTCGAGATGCAACTTCTTTGCCAGTTCACCTACTGTAAGAGAGCCCTCAAACGTGATCTTTTCAGGTCTTTTCGGTTTAGGCGCTTCCCTACGCGGTTGTTGCTGTTGATTATGGGTAGGACGGTTGTTCTTCCCTTTACCACCACGAGGAGGTCGGTTATTACCGCCTTTATTGTTGTTACGGTTGTTATTGTTGTTGTTCCCTTTATTGAAGTTCTTACCTTGGTTGTTACCACCTGGGCGGTTGTTGTTTCGTCTCTCACCGCTAGCTTCAGAATTGTTGGGTTTGCTCACACGTTGTTCAGGTTTCTTCGAGTTTGGTCGATTTCCCTGATTGGATGGTTTTTGTACCTTTTGTTCTTTCTTTTGTCCTGCTTTCGGTTGGAAGGCCGCATCCAATTTGTTCACGGTTGAATCTTCAATCGTGGACATATGATTGGAGACTTCTATATTCATCGTCTTCAATTTTTGGATTACATCTTTACTCTGTACATTGTGTTTTTTTGCATATTCATAAACGCGCATCTTACTCATTTGGTCACCCCCAAAATTATTGATCGAATAAGGTTTTCATTTTTTCTGCAAATCCGTTATCGATCACTGCAACGGTTACCCGTTGTTCTTTCCCAATTGCGTTACCTAACTCGGTCCGGTCAGGTACTGTATAATAAGGAACTTGATAGTAAGTACACTTATCTATCAACTTCTTTTTCGTATTGGCGGATGCGTCCTCTGCAAGCAAGATCATCTTGGCACGTTGGCTTCGTATTTCTTTAAGGACCAACTCTTCCCCTGAAACACACTTCCCAGCACGATTAGCCAATCCAAGTAAGGAATTCCATCTAGATTTCATCTATTCCCTCTTTTCTTCAACTTGGCTTTGCAATTCTTCGTACACTTCATCTGAAATAGGGGTATTCAATTGGTTCTGTAATGCCTTTTTCTTCTGTGCCAACTCAAAACATGAGACTTGGTCGCAGATATATGCACCTCTGCCCGATTTTTTACCGGTGAGATCAATTGAAACTTCTCCTTCAGGAGTACGGACGACACGAATGAGCTCTTTTTTCGGCTTGTTTTCTTGACAAGCGACACACTTTCGCATCGGTATTTTCCGCTTTTTCATCGTCTCCCTCTCCTTTAATCTTCCAGTTCTTCGTCGTAGGAGTCCGGCTCTTCCTCCGGTTGTTGATTCGGATCGTACAATCCTTGTTCGATTGCTTCCGACTCACTCTTAATATCGATTTTCCATCCGGTCAGTTTGGCAGCTAATCTAGCATTTTGCCCTCTTTTACCAATTGCGAGGGATAGCTGGTAATCCGGAACGATGACCCTCGTCATCTTCTCTTCTTCATTTACTTGGACTTCAAGCACTTTAGATGGACTGAGTGCATTTGCAACATATTCTACCGGGTCATTCGACCAGCGTACGATATCGATTTTCTCACCATGCAACTCATTGACGATCGTTTGTACCCGTTGTCCTCGTGGTCCGACGCAGGATCCTACAGGATCAACTTCAGGATCTTCCGCATGAACCGAAATCTTAGAACGGTCGCCTGCTTCACGAGAAATCGACTTGATTTCGACCGTACCATCATAAATTTCAGGCACTTCCAATTCAAACAATCTCTTCAATAGCCCGGGATGTGTTCTTGACACCATGATCTGCGGACCTTTTGTCGTCTTTTCTACCTTCGTAATAAACACTTTAATCCGGTCGTTCGTCTTATAATTTTCTGCTTGAATCTGTTCAGTCGTTGGAAGCAATGCTTCTACTCTACCAAGGTCGATATACATGAAACGGTGGTCCTGTCTTTGAACCACACCAGTAATGATATCTTCTTCGCGGTCGATGAATTCAGAATAAATGATTCCTCGTTCAGCTTCACGGACTCTTTGTGTAACCACTTGTTTAGCCGTCTGAGCAGCAATCCGGCCGAAATCCTTCGGTGTGACTTCCAATTCGACGACATCCCCAGCTTCGTATTGCGGGTTCATTTCTTTTGCCTGGTCGATTGAAATCTCAAGCCTGCTATCTTCAATTTCTTCGACGACATTCTTTCTTGCAAAGACTTTCACACTGCCCGTATCTTGATTAAAATCTACGCGAACATTTTGAGCCTGATGGAAATTCCTTTTGTATGCTGAGATCAAGGCTGCTTCTATCGCTTCCACGATGACATCCTTGCTTATCCCTTTTTCTTTCTCAAGAACCGTTAGCGCATCCATTAAATCGCTCATCCGTCTCTCCCCCTTGTTTAGAATGATACCGCCAAACGTGCATTGGCAACTTTATCAAGCGGTATCTCAATTGTTTTCGTCCTCGTCTTCACACGGACTTCCACTGATAACTCCGTCCCGTCAAAGGACTTTAAAATGCCTTCAAACTCCTTTTGGCCATCAATCTGTTCATATGTCTTGATGAAAACATTTTTCTCAATCGCCTTGTGGAAATCTGATTCTTTCTTTAATGGGCGTTCAACACCTGGTGAAGATACTTCGAGAAAATAAGCTTGGGTGATCGGGTCTATCCGATCCAATTCTTCACTGAGTTGTTCACTCACTTTCCCGCACTCTTCTATATCCACACCCTCTTCACTGTCGATATAGACTCTTAGAAACCAGTTTTTACCCTCTTTCACAAATTCAATATCCACTAGCTCAAGGTCCATGGAATCTAAGATTGGTGTGACGAGTTCTTCTGTAATCTCGGTCACTTTCTGACTCATGAATGGTCCTCCTTTATCGTTTGGAACGTATTAAGACATCTATTGCTGTTTCAGCCAACCAAGAAAAGTTGTACCTTTACAATGCCTTGGCCAAAATGCACTTATCCGTAATATGTAGCCGAAGTTCTCTCTCTTGAAAGTGCAAAAAAAGATCAAACATAAATGAAAGAGTGGGCTGGCACCCACTCCTTCCGACGACCTATTCACTAGTATTTCCAAATTCAATATACCATAAACGTCAGTTCCATTGCAACTTACTGACTGTCTAGAACAGGGACAACTGATTGGCATCTGGTAAACCTTCAAGACAACCCTGATCTTCAAGGTATTGGAGAACCGTTTTAGAGATTTTACTTCTCTGCTGCAGGTCCTCTTTGGATAGGAATTCTCCGTTTTCACGCGCCTTCACGATGTTGATCGCTGCGTTTGTTCCCAAACCTGGAATGGCATTGAATGGAGGAATCAACTGATTGTCATCCACAATGAACTCTGAGGCAGAAGATCGATATAAGTCGACTTTCTTGAAGCTATATCCTCTTTCGCACATTTCTAAAGCCAGTTCCAATACTGTCAGCAATGATTTTTCCTTCGGTGAAGCGTCAAGTCCTTTTTGATTGATTTCTTCAATCCGGTTACGTATGGATGTTGAACCTCGCACCATCGATTCCAGGTCAAAGTCATCTGCACGTACAGTAAAGTATGCAGCGTAGAACAGGATCGGGTGATGGACTTTGAAGTAAGCAATACGAACAGCCATTAGAACGTACGCTGCCGCATGGGCTTTCGGGAACATATACTTGATCTTTTTACAAGATTCGATATACCAATCAGGTACATCATGCTTCTTCATCTCTTCAATCCATTCATCCTGCAGACCTTTCCCTTTTCGGACGAACTCCATGATTTTGAACGCTAGCGATGGTTCAAGACCTTTATAAATCAAGTAGACCATAATATCATCACGACAACCGATTACATCTTTCAATTCGCAAGTACCATTCGCAATTAGTTCATTGGCATTGTTCAACCATACGTCGGTCCCGTGGGACAGACCTGAGATCTGAACGAGTTCCGAAAACGTACTCGGTTTTGTATCTTCTAACATCTGGCGAACGAACCTTGTACCGAATTCAGGTATTCCATACGTGCCTGTTTTACAAAGGATCTGTTCTTCCGTTACACCTAATGATTCCGTTCCACTGAACAACTTCATCACTTCAGTGTCGTCAGTCGGAATCGTCTTCGGATCGATTCCGCTGAGATCCTGGAGCATTCTGATGACAGTCGGATCATCGTGACCGAGGATATCTAGCTTCAACAAGTTGTCGTGAATGGAATGGAAATCGAAGTGCGTCGTCTTCCATTCAGAAGTTTTGTCATCTGCAGGAAATTGAATCGGACAAAAATCAAAAATGTCCATGTAATCCGGTACGACGATGATACCACCGGGGTGCTGACCGGTCGTCCGCTTGACCCCTGTACAACCACTTACGAGACGATCGATTTCTGCTGATCGATAGTGGATATCGTAATCGGATGCATAACCTTTTACAAACCCGTATGCTGTTTTTTCAGCGACTGTACCGATTGTTCCAGCACGATATACGTAATCTTCACCGAACAACTCTTTCGTGTAGTTATGGGCTCGAGGCTGATATTCTCCAGAAAAGTTCAAATCGATATCGGGTACTTTATCTCCTTTGAAACCAAGGAACGTCTCGAACGGAATGTCATGTCCGTCTTTTTTGTACTGGACGCCACATTTCTCACATTCTTTATCAGGCAGGTCGAAGCCTGAACCGACTGATCCGTCATCGAAAAACACCGAGTTTTTGCAAGTAGGACAAACATAATGCGGTGGCAGAGGGTTTACTTCCGTAATTTCCGTCATCGTCGCAACGAAAGAAGACCCTACGGAACCACGTGAACCTACCAGGTACCCATCATCCAAAGACTTCTTTACGAGTTTATGAGAAATGAGATAGATGACAGCAAAACCATGCCCGATGATACTCTTGAGTTCTTTCTCAAGACGATCCTCTACAAGCTGGGGAAGCTCTTCCCCATATATACTCCTGGCCATGTCATAACTCATGTTACGGATCTCATCATCTGCCCCCTCAATTTTAGGGGTGAACAGATCATCCGGTATCGGTTTCACTTCTTCAATTTGCTCAGCAATACCTTGTGTTGCTTCCACGACAATTTTCTTCGCCACATCCTCACCAAGGAAAGCAAACTCCTCAAGCATTTCACTTGTCGTACGGAAATGGACATCAGGATGTTTCTGTCTGTTCAGTGGATTCGCATTTCCTTGACTTCCGATCAAGATTTTGCGATAGATTTTGTCCGTTTCATTCAAATAGTGGACATTTCCTGTCGCTACGACCGGCTTACCTAGTTTCTCTCCTAGCTTTACGATATTCGTGACGATCTCTTTCAGAGCAAGTTCGTTTTGTACAAGTTCTTTTTCAATCAGATGTGCATAGTTTCCGAGCGGCTGGACTTCTAAATAGTCATAAAATCTCGCAATCTCTTCTACCTCTTCAGGAGATTTCTGCATCATCCCTTCAAATACTTCACCCTTGTCACATCCAGAACCAATCAGGATGCCTTCCCGGTATTTCTTCAGCTTAGACCGAGGAATTCTTGGTGTCCGGTAAAAGTAATTCAAGTGAGACTCTGTGACGAGCTTGTATATGTTCTTCAAACCTTCTTGATTTTTAGCCAGAAGGATACAGTGAGAAGGTCTTGTACGCTCAAACCCGGTTTCACCCATATGATCATTGAATTCATCATGATAGGTAATCCCTTTCTCCAAGCTATCTTTCAGCATCTTCACAAGCAAGTAACCTGTCGCTTCAGCATCATAGATTGCTCTGTGATGCTGGGTCAATTCAATGTCGAACTTCTTACATAACGTATTCAATCTATGGTTCTTGAACTCTGGGTACAGGAAACGGCCCAGCTCCAGTGTATCGATTACTGGATTTTTCGCTTCTCCGATTTCTGCTTTACGGAATCCTACATTCAAGAACCCCATATCAAAGCTCGCATTATGAGCGACCAGGATACTGTCACCAATAAAGGTATGGAAGTCTTTCAGAACCTCTTCGATTTCTGGAGCATTTTCCACCATATCATCCGTAATCCCAGTCAACTCAATGGTCGTTGCTGATAATGGATGATGAGGATTCGCGAATGCTTCAAAACGATCGATGATCTCCCCACCACGGACTTTGACGGCAGCTAGCTCTATGATTTTGTTATAAACAGCTGAAAGTCCAGTGGTCTCAACATCGAAAACGATGTACGTTTCATCTTCCAATAACCGGTGCTGATCGTTATAGGCAATCGGCACTCCGTCATCAACCAGGTTCGCTTCAAGCCCGTAAAGGACTTTGATTCCATGTTTCTTACCGGCAGAATACGCCTCAGGATATGATTGTACGACAGCGTGGTCCGTTATCGCTACAGCAGGATGCCCCCATTTTGCAGCTTGCTCGACTAATGCGCCTGTCGAAGTGATCGCATCCATCTGGCTCATCGGTGTATGAAGATGGAGCTCTACGCGTTTCTCATCTTCTGGTGCATCATCCGTTCGTAATCGAGGGCTCAGTTCTTCCACATCATTTGCGATCATGACGAGATCACGGACGAATGTATCGTTTTGGATTCCCCCTCGGACCTTCACCCACATGCCTTTTTTCAATGCTTGCAGCTTCGGAATGTCTTCTTTGTCACGGGAGAACATCTTGATCAGAATAGAGTCTGTGTAATCTGTGATTTTAAATGTTAAAAGCGTTCGTCCGCTTCGCAGTTCTCTCGTCTCTGCATCAAAAACATAGCCTTGCAATGTAATCTTACGTTCTTCATCGACAATGGATTGAATTTGTACAGGGTCGTCCTTAATGCCATAACCGATTTTCAGCTTTTCATCCCGAACTGCATTGTCGAGTTTCTTTTCGGCTTTTTCTTTTTCCATCAATGCAGCCATTACCTTCGTCTTATCTTCTTGTTCGCGTTGTTCTACGAATCTCTGATAATCTTCTTCATTCTGCTCCACTTTCGTATTGAATACCAAAGTCGGAAAACCATATTGTGAAAAGACTGAACTGATGGACGGAGCCAATTTACGTTGGAAGAGCATAGCTTGTGCATCATTAGAGACCGTTACTGTAATCTTGTTCCCTTCAACAGCGGGTTTCTTCTCACTCAAGATATCCAATACTGGAAAGGACTGCTCTTGCAACTGGTTGACACATAGATCCCAATAATTATTGAAAAGATCATTTGAGAATTCTCTCTGTTCACAGTGAATATGGCAATGCACATCTGCGATGGTATGAAAGGCTTTCTTCAGCATGGTTACGAACAGCTGGTAGCCCTCAAAAGGGAGAGGGCAATCGATCGCGATATGGAACGTCCATTTCTTCTGTTCCTTTTGAATAGAGAGCTTTTGTAAGTAGCCCCCTTCAAACAGCGTTCTTTTTTCATCTGGATATCCGATTTGATCCAGTAATAATGACAAACGCTGCTTACGGATTTCTATATCTTCCATCTGGCTAGGTACTCCTTTCAACTCTAAAATGACGTAATGTTCGTAAGAAAGGTAAGGGACTGACGTAAAACAGCGATAGTCAGTCCCGGAAATCTATTGAACTACAGATAGTTTTCTCCAAGGTAGGTTTCTACTTCAGCAGCTGGCATTTCAACTTTTTCTCCGCTCTTTCTGTCTTTCACTTCGACAATGCCCTCTGATGCTCTCTTTCCTACGATGATTTGAACAGGAACCCCAATCAGGTCTGCATCCGTAAATTTGACGCCTGCTCGCTCTTTCCGGTCATCGTATAGAACATCCATTCGTTTGGATTGTAGTTCTTCATACAATCTTTCACCCAACTCCGATTGTTCATCGTTTTTAGGGTTCACACAAATCAAGTGGACGTCGAATGGCGAAAGAGCTGCCGGCCATAATACGCCATTATCATCATGCATTTGTTCAACTACCGCTGCCATTGTCCTTGAAACGCCGATTCCATAGGATCCCATGATGATAGGAGCAGACTTCCCGTTCTGATCAAGGATATTCGCACCTAACGATTCACTATATTTCGTGCCGAGTTTGAATACGTGTCCAACCTCAATTCCTCTAGCAAAAACGATCGTGCCTTTTCCGTCTGGTGAAGGGTCCCCTTCTTGTATAAAACGAAGGTCGGCATATTGCTGAACTTTGAAATCACGTTCTGGATTCACATTTTGGTAGTGCTCATTTACACGATTTGCTCCACAAACCCCATTCACGATTGATTTGACGGCATGATCCGCAATGATTTGTACATCCTCAGAAACATCAATCGGACCGATGTAGCCAGGCTCACAACCAAGAACTTGTTTTGTTTGTTCTTCTGTTGCCAATTCAACTACTTCAGCATCCAGAACATTTTTCACTTTGACATCATTGATTTCATGGTCCCCTCGGGAAAGTACGAGGACAGGTTTGTCATCGACCATCCATAACAACGATTTAATGCAATCCTCTTTAGGTACGTCCAAGTAGTCTGCAACTTCTTTAATTGTCTTCTGCCCAACGGTTTCAACGCTTCCCAGTTCTTTCTCTGGTTCATCCTTTTTGGAATAGTCTACCTTCACAGGTGCCATTTCAATATTTGCTGCAAAATCGGATTCATTCGAATAGGCGATTGTATCTTCCCCTATATCTGCGAGAACCATGAATTCATGCGTGTCTTTTCCACCCATTGCTCCTGAATCAGCAATAACAGCTCTGAAATTCAAGCCACATCGCTCAAATACTCTCTTATAAGCATTGAAAATTTCGTCATAATTCCGGTCGAGGCCGTCTTGGTCGACGTCAAAGGAATAAGCATCCTTCATGATGAACTCCCTGCCTCGTAACAAGCCGAATCTCGGACGTTTTTCATCCCGGAACTTCCCCTGGATCTGATAGAGAACCATTGGCAACTCTTTATAAGATCTCACTTCATTACGGAGCAGACTCGTAATCAATTCTTCATGTGTTGCTCCAAGCGCAAATGTCCGATCATGACGATCCTTCAAACGCATGAGTTCGGGTCCGTATGTTTGCCATCTTCCCGACTCTTCCCATAGTTCTGAAGGTTGTAGTGCCGGCATTAGTACTTCTTGAGAGCCGATGCGATCCATTTCTTCCCGGACAATCGTTTCGACTTTCCTTAATACTTTACGACCGAGAGGCAAAAAGGAATAAACTCCAGAAACGCTTTGACGTATGTATCCTGCTCTTACCAATAGCTGATGACTTTTTGCTTCAGCATCAGATGGTACTTCTCTTAATGTTGGAATATATAGTTTGCTTTGTCTCATTACGACACCTTCTTTATCGAATTACTCTCCTTTTAATTTAAAAGGTAGTAGAGCTAAAAATCAACCGTTTAATTAGAAAGCTAATAAAAATGGTGATGTTGATTTCTTTGAAATCAAAAATCGTGGATCCTATTGTTTTTAATGAAGGCTGTTCTCGCATACATTGTTGGTCTTGCACTTGAAGAAAGTATCAAATACTTTCTTCAGTATAAGGGCAACTAAGGCTCGACCTACAAAAGGCTTTGTCTCGCCAAGTTTTCTTTAAAAGTCGTTGATTTCCGCTCCAGGATGCTCGCTTTCCGCGGGGCGTGCGGTGAGCCCGCTGGAGTCTCGCACCTTGCGCTTCAATCAACTTGCACAAGGTGATTTTTTGAAATTACTCAAAAGCAACCATCTCTTAGAAAAAGCCTTAATAAAAGATAAAAGCCTGATCCGATGAGTGACCATCGGGTCAGGCTTCCAAGTTTATACAGATTAATTGATGAAGAACTTGTGAATGTCATTCCAGGTGACGACAATCATCAGTAGCATCAGTAGTGCAAAACCGATGAAGTGGACGAGACCTTCTTTTTGAGGGTCGAGCGGTTTACCACGAATTCCCTCAAGGGCTAGGAATGTCAAACGTCCCCCATCCAATGCTGGTAACGGCAATAAGTTGAAGATTCCAAGGTTGATGCTGAGGAATGCTGCCCATTGTAACAGGACGAACACACCTTCATCTGCGACTTGGTCCGTATAATTATAGATTCCGACAGGTCCTGAAAGATTATCAAATGCGATCTGACCTGTGACAAGCTGACCAATCGCTTGAATGATCGCAACCGTCAAATCACCTGTTTTCTCAACCCCGTATTGTAGCGAACCTAACACAGATACTTCTGTTGGCATGTATACGCCGATGAAGCCTTCTGCTTTACCGTCTTGACCTTCCCGTTCATTCGGTTTGACCGAGACATTTTGCGTTTCGCCTTCACGTTGAATTGTAAACTGGAGTTCTTGATTCGGATTTTGCTGGATGACGGTTACAAGCTCTCTCCACGTATTAACAGCTTCACCATCAACGGATAAGACTTTGTCGCCTTCCTGAAGACCCGCTTCATATGCAGCACCTTTAGGATCGAGTTGTCCTAATTTTGCTTGATCGACAGGAATTCCTTGTGTCAACGCATAAACAGTCAATAAGACGAATGCAAGTAAGAAGTTCATGAAAGGACCTGCAAAAATAGCGAGGAACCTATCCCACAACGATTTGGATCCGAATTGACGATTGTATGGTGCGATTTGCATCGGCATACCATCTTGAACATATTCAGCTTCAGGATGAACATGATACGTTTCCGTAAGTTCATCATTCACGTGACCTCTGATTAACAGATCATGTTCAAGATCTGCTTTTTCAACTGTCACGACTTTTGCATCTGGATATCTAGACACTTGATTGGCGATGATTTGTTTCACTTTGCCATCTGAATCGAACAGCATCCCGACACGAGCGCCAGGCTTGATTTCAATTCCTTCCGGGTCCTCTCCAGCCATACGAACGAATCCACCTAGAGGTAATAGTCGGATCGTATATAACGTCTCACCCTTCTTTGATGAGAATATTTTTGGGCCGAATCCAATCGCGAACTCACGGCATAAGATTCCCGCTCTTTTCGCCAGGAGTAAATGACCGAGCTCATGGAAAAAGACAAGGGCTCCAAAAATGATGATGATGGAGATGATTGTGTTCATTTGAGTGACCACCTTTACACGATAAGTGTTTGTACATATTGTCGTACTCTAGCATCTACTTCATGGATAACTTCAAGCGATGGATTTCTCATAATTTCAAAATGATTCAACGACTTTTCAATGAAAGATTCGATTTCTAAGAATGAAATCTGTCCTTTCAAGAAAGCACCTACTGCAGCTTCATTAGCTGCGTTCAGGACTGTAGGCATCGTTCCTCCTGCTTTCCCTGCTTCAAATGCATAGGCGAGACAAGGGAAACGGTGTAGATCCATCTTCTCAAAGTGCAATGTTCCGATATCAACTAAGTTTAACCTTTTTCCACTAGGCACTTCAAGTCGATCCGGATGTGTCAACGCGTATTGGATCGGAACTTTCATATCCGGTGTTCCTAAATGAGCGATGATGCTGCCATCTACAAATTCTACCATAGAATGGATGATACTTTCACGATGGAGTACAACTTCAATCTCCTCATATGGCGTACCGAAAAACCAATGGGCTTCAATGACTTCTAAACCTTTATTCATCATTGTTGCTGAATCGATTGTAATTTTGGAACCCATCGACCAATTCGGGTGGTTCAATGCTTCTTCGACTGTAACGCCTTCTAGATCCTTTCTAGACTTGTCACGGAAACTTCCTCCCGAAGCGGTCAAAATCATTTTGGACATTTCCGATTGATTTTCTCCATTCAAGCATTGATAGATCGCTGAATGTTCACTATCTACAGGTAGTATTTCCACTTGGTTCCTTTTCGCACGGTCCATCACGATGTGTCCCGCGGTTACAAGGGTTTCTTTATTTGCAAGAGCGATCGTTTTTTTCTCATCAATCGCAGCTAGAGTTGGTGCAAGTCCAACACTTCCCATGACTGCATTTATCAACAGATCGGATTCTGGATCTGTTGCAACTTCCAACAACCCTTCTTCCCCATAGTATACGATACAGGAATGTCGGATAGTCCTTTTTAATTCATCTGCTAATTCCTTTGAAGAAACCGAGACACATTTCGGCTTGAATTCTTCAACAAGCTTTGCTCCTAACTCGATGTTGGTTCCGAATGAAAAAGATGTAATGCGAAAATGCTCTGGATGTGCTCGAACTACTTCGAATGCCTGTGTTCCGATCGATCCAGTAGCACCTAGAATACTGATAGATTTCATACTTTCCTCCCAATGTTTCTGAATGCTAGGACATCAATTGTATAAGGTGTAAAATCGGCAAAACGAACAGAATGCTATCGAATCTGTCAAGGATTCCTCCATGTCCAGGAAGAATTGTACCCGAGTCTTTCACTTCATAGTGCCTCTTGAAAGCAGACTCGACCAGATCTCCAATTTGTCCGAATACACCGATGACCACCGCTGCAAGGACAGCTAGAATCATGGTAGTATAAATCGGGAAGAAGAGTTGGAATATCAAGGCTACGATAATGGCACAAACAAGACCTCCCAACGAACCTTCAATCGTCTTGTTCGGACTGATTACAGGCCAAAGCTTACGTTTTCCAAGTGATTTTCCAAAGAAATAAGCTCCTGTATCCGTTGCCCAAACGATGAATAATACAAAAAACAGGCTTCGCACCCCATTTTCGAGTGCTCTAGTTTCATTGAAATAGAGAAAACCTATTCCGACGTATAAGGTCGACATGATGACGAAACTGGCATCTTCAAACGTAAATTGATTCTTCGTTATGACCGTCCAGGTGAGCAGAGCAAACAAGCCGATAATGATCGTATTGATCTTAATCGTATTCAAATCATAAGGTAATTGTAGAAAATCTTTTGGAATGACCAAGATGATCACTGTAATAAGTGCAATGATTCCCGGTATGTTCTTAAGCCGGATTCCTTTCATACGTAGTAACTCTTTCAAACCGATTGCGGCGAGCAATGCCATCACAGTGTAAAACCAGCCACCACCGATGAAAACGATTGGTAAGAATACTAGAGCAGCAAGGACTCCGGTAATGATACGTACTTTCATATAAGCCTCCTAGGGTTACACCCCGCCAAACCTTCTACCTCTGTTCTGATAGTCAAGAATTGCTTGATCCAAATCAGACGCTGTAAAGTCCGGCCAATACACATCAGTGAACCATAGTTCAGTGTAGGCCAGTTGCCATAACATGAAATTGCTCAAACGGATTTCTCCACTCGTACGAATCAACAATTCAGGATCCCCAACTTCACTCGACATCATATAGGAACCGATCAGCTTCTCGTCCACCTCTTCGGACTTGATCTTTCCTTCTTCAATCTCAGAGGCAAGCTGCCTGACAGCTTGTGTAATTTCATATCTGCTCCCATAATTCAGAGCGAAATTCAATATTAAACCATCGTTATGCTTTGTTCTCTCTACTGCTTCGTGAACAGCTTTCAATGTGTACGAAGGAACACCCTTCTCTTCTCCCATGATACGAACCTGCACGTTCTCGTCAATCAACTCTGGTAAATAGGTCAACAGAAATTGCTCAGGAAGCTTCATGATGAATTCTACTTCTGGTTTCGGACGCTTCCAGTTTTCAGTAGAAAAAGCATACATAGTCAATGCCTTTACTCCTAATTCATTCGCTCTCTTGACGACCTTCCTGACAACCTTCATCCCTTCACGGTGTCCTGCAACTCTTGGCAAGCCTCTTTTCTTCGCCCAGCGGCCATTTCCATCCATGATGATGGCGATATGACTCGGAATGCGACTTAAATCGAGTTGAATGTCCTTTTTTGAATCTTTGTTATTCGTTTTTGTCAAATTCGTAAGCTTGTTCAGCATTATTATGTCCCCCAGAGAGAATAAATCAAACCACTCGTAAGGTTTGTCCAGCATTGTTTCAGTCATTTTACTCATTAAGGTACCGATTATGTATATCGCGATGAAGCCAGACATGTTTTGGGTAACACATCATCCCTCCATCACTAAAAAAACATATGCTGTCTTTATGTGCAAAAAACCCTCTATGAAAAAGAGGGTCTTTTTCTTTATCTTATTTTAACTTGAATCAGGTTATACTTCCATGATTTCTTTTTCTTTGTCTGAAGCGATAGAATCAATCTCTGCAACATAACGGTCTGTCAACTTCTGAACTTCGTCGTTGTAGTGACGAAGATCGTCTTCAGTCATGTCACCGTTCTTCTCAAGCTTCTTCAATTCATCATTTGCATCCCGGCGGATGTTTCTGACCGCTACTTTTCCTTCTTCCGTATACTTCTTCACAAGCTTCACAAGCTCTTTACGGCGTTCTTCTGTCAAAGCAGGAATCGCGATACGGATCACATCTCCGTCGTTTGAAGGCGATAAGCCGAGTTCCGCTTTTTGGATCGCCTTTTCGATGTCACCGATGACTGATTTGTCATAAGGTTGAATCAACAGTAGACGTGCTTCAGGAACAGAGATGTTCGCCATCTGGTTCAATGGTGTAGGTGCACCATAATAATCAACGGTTACTCGATCCAGTAATGATGGATTTGCACGACCTGCTCTTAATGTCGCTAATTCTCTTCTGTAAGATGCGACTGCTTTTTTCATTCTTTCTTCTGCTTGTTGAATGATTGTGTTTGGCATGTTATTTCCCCCTCACAACGGTTCCGATATTTTCACCTTCAATTACTCTTTTGATATTACCCTCTTCCATGATTGAGAATACAATCAGAGGTATATCGTTATCCATACATAGGGATGAAGCTGTAGAATCCATTACCGCAAGTCCTTCTTTCAAGACTTCAAGGTAAGAAAGACTGTTGTACTTCTTCGCAGTCTCATCCGTTTTAGGATCAGCTGTATAGACACCATCGACGTTGTTTTTCGCCATCAGGATGACTTCAGCTTCGATTTCTGCAGCACGTAGGGCCGCAGTCGTATCTGTAGAGAAGTATGGGTTTCCAGTACCAGCAGCAAAGATGACGACACGTTTCTTTTCCAGGTGACGAATCGCTTTTCTCCGGATATAAGGTTCAGCCACTTGTCGCATTTCGATAGAGGTTTGAACCCGTGTTTCAACTTCTATGTTTTCAAGGCTGTCCTGAAGAGCAAGTGAGTTCATGACAGTAGCCAACATTCCCATGTAGTCAGCTGTAGCTCTGTCCATCCCCATTTCACTTCCAGCTTTCCCTCTCCATATGTTACCTCCACCGACAACCACTGCAACTTCTACGTTCATTTCGACTAGTTCTTTTACTTGTCTAGCAATCGATTGGATGATTGTTGGGTCGATCCCATATCCGATACTACCTGAAAGTGCTTCTCCGCTCAGTTTTAACACGACTCTGTTATATTTAGGCGTACTCATTTTTTCCCTCCATCAGCGATTCCTCATTTAAATAAATCGATCAAAAGAAAAACTCTGTAATAGGTTTGAAAGTTGATCTCTTTGCAGGTCAACTTTCGGCTTTAAACAAAGCTTTTTGAAAAAGAGGGAACACATGCTGTGTCCCCCTTCTTGTAGTTGGCATTAAGAAATAAGTTGTCTCAATTATTTCTTAACTTGTGACATTACTTCATCAGCAAAGTTCTCTTCACGCTTTTCCATACCTTCGCCCACTTCGTAACGTACGAAACCTTTTACAGTGCCGCCTTTACTTTCAACGTATTTACCTACTTTTTGATCTGGATCTTTGACGAATCCTTGGTCTAATAAGCAGATTTCTTCAAAGTACTTGTTGATTCGTCCTGCAACCATCTTTTCAACGATGTTTTCAGGCTTACCTTCATTCAATGCTTGTTGAGTCAATACTTCTTTCTCACGAGCAACTTCTTCTTCAGAAACTTGGTCGCGACTGATATAACGAGGATTTACTGCAGCTACGTGCATAGAGACGTCTTTCGCCACTTCTTCATCAGTTGTGCCAGCGACAACAGAAAGTACTCCGATACGTCCTCCCATGTGAAGGTATGCACCAAACGCATCTTGGTCTCCTTTTTCAAGGATAGCGAAACGACGAAGAGAAATCTTTTCTCCGATTTTAGCAATCGCATTGTTGATGTACTCTTCAACAGGGATACTTTGTCCAGTCATTTCTTGCTTAAGAGCGTCTTCTACAGATGCTGGTTTAACTTCTAGTAAGTGAGTAGCGATTTCAGCAATCAATTGTTTGAAGGAATCGTTCTTTGCAACGAAATCAGTTTCTGAGTTGACTTCAACGATCACCGCTGCGTTCCCTTTTGCTTCGATGTGAGTAAGACCTTCTGCAGCAATACGATCTGCTTTCTTCGCTGCTTTAGAGATCCCTTTTTCACGAAGCCAATCGATCGCTTTGTCCATATCTCCGTTGTTTTCTGTAAGAGCTTTCTTACAGTCCATCATTCCTGCGCCAGTTTTTTCACGTAGTTCCTTTACCATTTGTGCAGTAACTGCCATGATAAATTCCTCCTTTAAAATATGTAGCTTCATAAGCTTTGGTTTCTTTAAAAGGTTGTCCGCAAAAGAGGATTTCTAACGAACTGACTCCTTTAGAAATACAACATCACTTGTGACTTCACCTTTTGTTTAAAAAAGGTGATAAAGGGTCAGTTCCCCTCTATCACCCTTAATGAGCATTCATTTACGCTTTAACTTCTTCCTCTTCAGAAGAAACTTCTTCAGCGCCGCCTTGGTTTGCTTCAACCACAGCATCCGCCATCTTGGAAGTCAAGAGTTTGACAGCACGGATTGCGTCATCGTTACCTGGGATGACTACATCCACTTCATCAGGATCACAGTTTGTGTCTACGATCGCAACGATCGGGATGTTCAACTTACGTGCTTCCGCAATTGCAATACGCTCTTTACGAGGATCGATTACGAAAAGAACATCTGGAAGTCCGTTCATGTCTTTGATTCCGCCTAGGAATTTCTCAAGACGATCCATTTCCTTTTTAAGAAGGATAACTTCTTTTTTCGGAAGAACATCGAACGTTCCATCTTCTTGCATCTTCTCAAGATCCTTCAAACGCTTGATACGCTTACGGATCGTATCGAAGTTTGTCAACGTTCCACCTAACCAACGTTGGTTGATGTAGTATTGACCAGCACGTACTGCTTCGTCTTTAACAGACTCTTGAGCCTGTTTCTTCGTACCGACGAAAAGGATTTTACCTCCGTCAGCTGCGATGTCGCGCATATAGTTATACGCTTCCTCTACCTTCTTTACAGTCTTTTGAAGGTCGATAATGTAGATGCCGTTACGCTCTGTGAAGATGTAACGTGCCATCTTTGGGTTCCAACGGCGTGTTTGGTGACCGAAGTGAACACCAGCTTCTAACAATTGTTTCATTGAAATTACTGCCATGAATGGCACCTCCTAAGGTTTTTTTCCTCCGCCCGCTTCTGAACAACCAAAACTGTATGATAAGGTTTAACTTCCATACAGCACCGATGGCTGAATCCACGAACGTGTGTGGTAGATGTAGATATAAATTTCAAATATATATATCACTAAACACCGAGAATAAATATAACACATCCTGCGTGAATCTAGCAAGTATCTATCGCCCATCTTGATAAAATTTTATGAGCAACTCGATTTCCCCTTTGCCTTTATCCACTTTTTTGGCTATTTCTTCTATTGAATATCCTTTGTCTTTGAGAGAAAGTACTTGAGACAATAAGGAAGGACCGAATGTTTCTTTCGTATCGTCTAACGGCGGGGTGTACGGTTCATGCACATCTTGGCTTCGTATAGGATCGGATGTTTCTTTTAGTCGTTCAGAATCATCCGGGTTGTGCAAATCTCTTTTTTGTTTGGACGTTTGTGGTTCCTTTGTTAGCGTCACTTGTTGTAACTCTTTAAGGAAGGCATCATTTTCTTCTTTCATTTCTGTCGTGTAGGCAAGAAGGATATCTTCCATCTCTTGCTTAGCTTTTTTCACATCAATGTCGTCTGTCGCTTGGAATTTCTTCCATAAAATAATAATGGAGAGAAGCGTTATGATGTGTATGAGAAAACTGATTCCGAGTAAAAATCCTGTCATCTTCTCCTCCTAACCAACTTCAGACTCATCTCTTTCACTCCTCCATGCAAAAAATCCTTATTCTTTGAAAGGTTGAACGATGACTTCGCCTGATGATAGTTTCACTTCAACTGCCTTATAATCTGTTTTGATCACTCGTGTGTATTTTCCAAATGTGACTTCTACACCAGGATAGAGAACACCATTGACAAATAGTGAAAGGTTTTGGACATCAATGAAGTCCTCCTTAACGAGATCAAGCTCTCCCTTCAGCTGCTCAATGAAACTCTCGGATTGCAAATAAGTATTTTTGATCCTGAGAAGTAATAGCCTCTCCTTCGTTGTACGTTGATTTTCTTCTTTTTGTTCGATTTTAGCTTGTAGCAATTTCAGTTTTTTCAGATTATCCTCTTCTTCTGTAATCTTCTTGGATAGATGCTCATGCTTTTGGATGACATGGGGAGGGACTCCGAAGTAGAAGTTGGTTTTTGTCATCAAATCATTACCCGCTTGATTCAAATGGATATTGCCCCCAGAAGTAATATTCCCCCCATGGACAATTCCTTTACCATTTTGACAGAAGATATGACCGTCCACTTGAATGTCGCTATGATTGATCAGACCTACATGTAAGTCACCGCCAGCTACTACTTTGCCTTGATTGATATGACCTGTGCGGATATCACATCCTGCTTCAATCTTCCCTTTCCCCTGTCCGACAATACCATTCCGTATGAATACAGAGCCTCCCGCTTTAAGATCAGAAGCTTCCACTGAACCGTTAATCCGGATATCTCCATCGGCCCTGATCGTATATCCTGAAGGGACATCGCCATGGATGTGGATGTTTCCTGTAAAAGTTAAATTCCCGGTCTTCAGATCAAGATCTCCATGTACTTCATAAACAGGGAAAACATGGACGGATCTCTTTTGATAACTGACTTGTCCATCGGTAAGGGAGTAAATCTTATTTTCCTTTTCAGCAACACGGATGTTTTTTGTTTTCTTTACACGTATCGGTTTACCTGGTTTCGCTTTGACAGTCTCACCTAGAACATTGACACCGTCTGTACCATCAGTATGATGAACAATCTCAGCAATTAAATCCCCTTGTCTGACAGAATGGATGTAGGTGGGGGATCTCAGGTCAATGTAACGTTTGTCCAAATCGGTTGTATTCTCTTCTTCCTTCAATACTGGACTGATATAACCGGGTTGACCATTGACAGGTTTCGTACCTTTTGCAACGACTAATGGTTCAATCCAATGTTCAGACAGCTGTATCAGTTCATCGATGATCTCATGCTGTATCCCATTCACGACACCTTGGTCGGATAGATATTGGATGAGGTCCTCGGATGTCAATTCACCTTCAAAGGAAGAATTCGGCACCAATATGGCTGTCATGCCACCGTCTTTGATCTTTATTTGCACGTTTCCTGAAACGAGATCAATCCCCACAATTGAACTTCCTTCCTTAATTCAAGTATTTGTTCAGTACACCGCGTAATTTAAATAGTGCTTTGGAGTGAATCTGAGATATACGGGAAGTTGACAATCCAAGAACTTGTCCAATCTCAGTCAATGTTAGTTCCTCATAATAGAAGAGACTCACGACGAGTTGTTCCTTTTCATTTAATTCTTGGATGATATCCGTCAGGTGTTTATGTAATTCTTCTGTTAAAATCATGCTTTCAGGTGTGTCTATTTTCTTATCTTCAATCGTATAACCGACCTTTTCATTCGTATCACTGTCTTTATTCTCTTCATCAATGGAGAGAACGTTCGCCAGAAAACTTTCGGACATGATGGTGAGTACTTCATCCTCTGTCAAGTCGATTTCTGATGCGACTTCTGATGCACTGACAGAACGCATCTTTTCCTGTTCCATCCGTTCTATTGTCATTTCAATTTTCTTCGTTTTCTCTCTCAATGATCTCGGCAGCCAATCTTCTCGACGAAGTCCATCGAGTATGGCACCTCTTATTCGAAAAGAGGCATATGTATCGAACTTCAAGTCTCTAGTAGGATCGAATTTTTTTAAAGCATCGTATAATCCTAATAGGCCATGACTGCGAAGTTCATCCTTATTGACATTCCGTGGTAATCCTACAGCAATCCGTTGAACATGATATTGGACCAAGGGTAAATGCATTTCCAATAAGGCTTCACATGAGTCTTTGTCACGGAATTTCGACCAGTTATCCCAATGTACACTCGCTTCAGAAGTTGCCCCTTTACGCATCCAATCCCTCCTTACCTTCATTCTTAATCCACCGTTAACCGGACTAAATCGTTGTCATTCCTTTGTGGATCGTCCGAATCATCAATTCTCCGTTATCTGTATTGAACTCGATCGTCCTACCGTTTTGACCACCGACATCTTCAGCTACGATCTGGATGTTCAGTGTCTTCAGTACTTCTTTGACGGCATCTGTATTCCTTGGTCCCACTCTCAGCGCTTCACTTTTTCCTGTAAATTGAAACATTTGAGCGCCCCCTGCCATCTTGGCTTGCAAATTCCCTTTATTGATATGAAAAGTTTGCACCATCTCGTCAACCATCGCAGGTATAGCCGTGTCTGCATATTTCGCTAAGTTGAAAGGGGTCCCTCTCGTCAGTTTCGAACTCGGTAGCATGACATGTGCCATACCAGCAACCTTGGCAGTAGGTTCGTAAACAACCACACCGATACATGAGCCGAGACCTGTCGTTTTCAAAAGTTGTGGTGATTTGGCGAGCTGGTAATCTGAGATTTTGACCTGGATGGTTTCAATGGTTTTATTCATTAATAGGAACTCCTAAAGAATGAAAGATCTTTTCGAAAGAGTCAGGATCAGGCAATAACAGGAAATGTCCGTCGATGCCGTTTTGTAACCCATCTGATTCTTTCAACTGTGTATCTATGATAATGGCATAATCACTTACTTGTGACATCTCCACGAGACCGAAAGATAACACCGCAGCCGCCATGTCGATCGTCAAATATGGCACCGAAGGAGATAGCTTCAACCCTGTAAAATCGGAAAAGGAAGAAAGATAGGATCCCGCTAATATATTGCCTGTTTCTTGTAGAGCTGAACGAGTCATTTCACAATCAAAAAAACGGTTTTCATCGATGCTCTCATCACCAGTAAGTTGTCTGATATAGGAAACCGCCTCTTCAATGGTCAGAATGAAGTACATGTTACCTGGAGCCTCTCCTGTGACACGGAGGAAAGTGGCCGCAACAACGGTGTCTTCTCCTCCAAGCAACTCAGTCACCTCGTGGAATGGGGCCAATTTCACGGATGGGACATTCATATCGATTGACTTATTGACGAGTTCTGACAACGCGGTAGCGGCATGTCCCGCTCCGATATTACCGATTTCCTTCAGTATGTCTTTATGGAAGTCTGTCAATCTTTCAGGTGTAATCATTCACCCTTCTCCTTGAATTGGCGGAGTGCAATGATCTCTTCAGGATTCAATACTTTATCCAGGTTAAGCAAAATCAATAATCTCTTTTCGAGCTTCGCCACACCATCCAGATATTCTGCGTCGATGCCTCCAACGACTTTCGGAGCTTGTTCCACAGCATTTGCTGGTACATCAATAACGTCATTCGCAGAGTCAACAATCATTCCTACTTCCAAATCATTTGCATTGACAATGATGATTCTCGTTTCATCTGTCGGCTCGGTTTCTTCTATATCAAATCGACTTCTCAAATCTATGATTGGGGTGACAATTCCTCTCAAATTGATGACACCTTTCACGAAAGAAGGGGTTCTCGGGACTCTAGTAATTTCTTGTAAACGCTCGATGGAACGGACTTGATGAACATCCACACCATATTCTTCATCTTTAAGCTGGAATACGATCGCTTTCATTTCGGTTTCTACTGTTTTCACTTCGGACATTCTGAATCCTCCCTTATTTGATTAGATCGTTGCAATCAAGTATTAACGAAACCTTACCATCACCAAGAATTGTAGCACCAGATATAGCGAAGACATTGGTCAGGTAATCTCCTAGCGGTTTAAGGACGACTTCTTGCTGGCTGATGAATCGATCGACAATCAAGGCGGCCATCTGATCTCCTTTTCGGACGACCACGATTGAAAAATTATCTTTTTCCTCTCCTGCCGACTCGACTTCCAATACATCTTTCATAGAAACAAGCGGTACGACTTTACCTCTGAAATCTATGACCAATTGATTATGGGCTTTCATGACATCCTCTTTCGGAATGATAATACTTTCCACTATGTTGGAAAGTGGAATTGCGTACGTTTCATGTCCGATGGTGACAAGCATCACCGGTAAAATCGACAGTGTCAATGGCAATTGGATTGCGAACTTCGAACCGTATCCAGGCTTCGAGGTCACATGGATGTGACCTCCCAATGATTCGATCTTACTTTTGACGACATCAAGTCCGACACCTCGACCTGAGATATCTGATACGGTATCAGCCGTACTGAACCCAGAAGCGAACAATAATTGATACACTTCGTTGTCTGACAGCTTTTCCGCCATCGCTTCATCCACAATGTTGTTTTCAATTGCCTTCTTCAAAACTTTTTCACGATTGATACCGCCACCATCATCCTCAATGTCGATGTAGATGTGGTTACCACTGTGATAGGCGGTAAGTGATATCGTACCTACTTCAGGTTTACCAGCTTCAGACCGATTCTCCGGCATTTCGATTCCGTGATCGACTGAGTTTCGTAATAGATGGACGAGAGGATCACCAATTTCATCAATGACCGTACGATCCAATTCAGTTTCCCCACCTGTTACATTAAAGTCGATTTTCTTACCTAAATCTTTTGAAAGACTACGGATCATACGCGGGAATCGATTGAATACCGTGTCAATCTGAACCATCCTCAACGTCATAAGAGAATCTTGCAAATCACTAGTCAGACGAGATATGTGTTCAACGGTATCTGTCAAACTGCCATTATCGATTTCTTTTGCGAGTGCTTCCAACCTGCCCCGATCGATGACCAGTTCTTCAAAGAGATTCATTAGACTATCCAATCGATTGATGTTGACTCGCATCGTCTTGTTGTTCGCAGCAGCTTTTGCATTTTTCGTTTCCGCAGGTTCTTTTTCTGGTTTTTTCTCTATTGGTTTATCCGTTTCAACGGCTGCTGCTGCTTCTTGAGTAGTTTCGATATCCTCTTTCGTTGTACTGAAAGGCGTAACAATAACTGTCTCGACTTCTGAAACCTTACCGATTTTCGTTTGGACTTCTTCTGCTTTCAATTCAGTAATCAAGGTCACTGTAAAGTCTTGGTCGAACTTCTCTTCTTCCAAATCACTGACCGCTGGTGAAGAATGGACGACTTCAGAGATCTTTTCAATCACTTCGAAAACCATATAGACACGAGCGGCTTTAAGCATACATGTACTTTCTAACGTTACTTTGACCGTAAATGCATTCAATCCTTGATCGACGGATTGCTGTAGGATCGACTTCTGAAATTCATCCAATCCAGAATTCCCAGATCCTGTTTGAGGAGTTGAGCTTGCGGAATCTGAATCCGGATCCTCACCTTTTTCAATCAAATTCAGTATTTGGACGATATCTTTCACGTCCCGCTTACCATCTCCACCTGCGATGATGGATTCAACCATCGCTTCTAGGTGGTCCACTGATTCGAATAATGCATCCACAGTATGACCCTTTACCGCTATTTTCTCCTGTCGGATAGCATCCAACACGTTCTCCATTTGATGGGTAAGACTCGCTAAGTCTTCATATCCCATCGATGCAGACATCCCCTTTAATGTATGTGCAGAACGAAAAATATCGTTGATGATGGCAATGTCTGATGGATTGTTTTCAAGCTTTAACATATATTCGTTTATGGCTTGAAGGTGTTCCCGACTCTCATCAACGAAGACCTCAAGGTATTGATTCATATCCATATGTACAACCCCCTACTTTAAATAATGGACGATTCTTTCAGCAATATTGTTTAAAGGTACAATTTCATCTACTTTAGTCGTAGCGATGGCAGCCCTCGGCATTCCGAACACTACACAAGTCTCTTCTGCTTCAGCTATGGCAATTGTCGAATCATCCTGCTTTAGTGACAAAAGACCGTTTGTGCCATCTGAACCCATCCCGGTCATGATGACGGCAATCTTCTCATAGTCTTCGATCTCTGTCAGGCTATTAAACATTTCATCCACAGAGGGACGGTGTCCTCTAGTCGGTGGTGTTTCATCATCAAGCTGGACATATATGCCTTCTGTATCTTTTTTCACTTTCAGGTGGCGACCTCCAGGTGCGATGTATACACAGCCTTCTTGGATCCGTTCACCTGTTTCTGCTTCTTTTACATTCAATTCTGATAATTTATTTAATCGCTCAGCCAATGATTTAGTGAACCCTTCCGGCATATGCTGCACGATGAGCACAGGAGCGTTGATTTCTTTCGGAAGTTTGGATATGACTTCTACAAGTGCTTTGGGACCCCCTGTAGAAGTTCCGATCGTTATCAGTTTTTTCCTCTCACCTATTCCTCCCGTCTTCAATGGTACTTTCGGTGTGATGGGGTCAGGCTGGAAAGGAGGTTGTTCTGTAAAGTCTTTCGGTAAGTTTACCTGACTTGCAATTTTGACCTTTTCAACCAATTCTCCTTGAATCCTATGTATGTCTAATGAAATGGAGCCTGATGGTTTTGAAATGAAGTCTACTGCACCATTCTGCATGGCTTCAATCGTTTGTTTTGCTCCCGATTTGGTGACACTACTGACCATAATCACAGGCAACGAATAGTGTTCCACGATTTTTTTTAATGTGGTCAACCCATCCATCACCGGCATTTCCACATCAAGTGTGACGACATCCGGTAACAGTTGGGGGATTTTATGTAACGCATCTTCTCCATTTCTTGCAGTACCAACAACTTCTATAGATGGGTCGCTGGTTAGCAAATCTGAGATGACTTTCCGCATGAAGGCGGAATCATCAACAACCAACACCTTTATCATGTTCATTTGGCACCCTGCTTTCTAAAAAAGTATCGCGAAAATCGTTGTATAAATCCTTCCTCCTGCATCTCCTTCATTTCAGATCCTTTTTTGTAGGTATCCGACAACTGTTTCATTCCCCTGGAGACAGGAGAGGAGGGGGAATGGATCATGTAAGGGATTTGTTGCTTCACGGCTTTAAATACCACTTCGTCATCTGGTAGTACCCCTAACAATTGGATTTCCTTTTGTAAAAATTGAGTCGAGGCTAGTTGGATTCGCTTACCGATCTCCCTACCTTCTGTCGTATTCTCCACTCGGTTGACAATCACAGATACTTTGGTAGCTGGTTCTTGCTTCAAAATGAATTTCAGCATCGCATACGCGTCGGTTATTGCAGTCGGTTCAGGGGTTGTAACGAGCAATACTTCATCTGCTGCAGTGATGAACTGTAGGCTATCTTTTGAAACCCCCGCACCCATATCGAGAAAGATATAGTCATAAAGCTCATGTATCACTTGGAGTTGTTCAGTAAAATGTTCAAACTGACGCTCATTCAATTGGAACAGTCTATTCAATCCGTTACCACCTGCGATGTAATTAATTTTTCCAGGACCGTTTTCAACAATCTCCAATATAGAGAGTTCTTGTTCTACGAGGTCGACGATATTCGCTTTGGAATGGACACCCATCAAAATGTCCAGGTTCGCCATGCCGATATCCAGATCAAGCACGATCACTCTTGAGCCTGACTGTGCAAGCGAGATGGCAAGGTTGACTGTTACATTGGATTTTCCGACTCCACCCTTGCCGCTTGCGATCGCACATACTTTGGCTTGTTTCTTGTCATCACCCAACCGCTTCCGAAGCATTTCCGCTTGATCATGCATGATGGATATCTCCAATAACCAGGTTTAGGATATGTTGACGACTTCCTTCTTTTATATCGTCCGGAACATTTTGACCAATTGTAATGTACGCTACCCCAATTCCAGTTTGATGACAGATATTTAATATATCTCCATACGTTTCTGTCTCATCTTTCTTCGTGAACACCAGTTTATCGATCGGTACTTTTTCAAATTGGCTTACAATCTTCACCATATCCGCATGCTTGGAAGTAAGTGAAAGCACGAGGTAATTCTCCATTTCCTCATTGAATTGATAAATGTGCTCCAAGTCTGCAACATATTTTGCATTTTTGAAATTACGTCCAGCGGAATCGACAAGTATGACGTCATAATCATGGAACTTTTGTTTCGCTTTATTGAAATCCTCATGGTTGTAGGCTACTTCCAAAGGGATATTCAAGATTTCTGCGTATGTTTTCAATTGCTCGATCGCCGCAATTCGATATGTATCCGTCGTAATCAGTGCAGTTTTTTTCTTTTTGTTAAGGACTGCATCTGCAGCGATTTTTGCAATCGTAGTCGTTTTCCCCACTCCGGTAGGCCCAATTAAATTCAGAAATCGCTTATCATATTGGAATCCACCAAATCCTTTTTCTGGTAGGATACTGAGAAGGACCTCCCTCAACCAATTCAGTAGTTTCTCATTAGCTTCCTGTTCAGAATTTTCCTGATACCATTTTTTGAGCATTTGTTTGGAAATGACATTTCGCAATTCTTGTTGTACACCTTGTTCCTCCAATTGGTTCATGATTTTCAGAATGTCTGGAGGAAGATGGTTCGAATGGCTTTTCTCATTTGCCAGGCTCCGTAACAGGCTTTGCATTTCACCATACTCAAAACGATTATATTCTTTAGCTGAGTTTTTCTCGTCTCTAATCGGTCTAGTTGTTTTCTTGAACTGATCAGTATCTTTGCTTTTCTCCGTATAGATCGGCTCAGGATCTAAAGCAGCTACAACCTCCAAGGAAGGTTTTGTGAAGAAACCGAAGAAACCTCCAGTCCTGATTTCTTTCGAGTTTAAAATGACTGCATCTTTCCCTAAATCTTTACGAATCTTCTTCATCACTTCGGGCATAGTCGGTGCTATATACTTTTTCACTTTCATCAGACGTTCACCACCCCTATGCTTTGTACTTCCAGATCAGGTTCCAATTCATTGTAGGACAAGACAGTGACATCTGGCAGATATCGTTCAATCAACTGTCGGACATACATCCTGACGGCAGGCGAGCATAATAGGACCGTCATAGGACTGACTTCTTTCACTCTTTTGATTTCATTCGTAATCGAATCAAAGATTGCTTGTGAATCATTCGGATCCATGGCGAGATAATTTCCATGCTCGGTCTGTTGGACGGATTCAGCAATGCGTTTCTCAACATTTCCTGCCAACGTAATCACTTTCAAACTGGATTGTTCATCTCCGAATTGTTTGGAGATTTGGCGTGACAACGATTGACGGACGTATTCTGTAAGTAGGTCGGTATCTTTTGTCATCTGTCCATAATCAGCAAGTGTTTCGAAAATGATTGGCAGATTTCTGATCGAGATGTTTTCTTTCAATAGTTTAGAAAGCACTTTTTGAATATCCCCGATGTTCAACGGATCTGGAGTAACATCTTCAACGAGCGCAGCATGGGATTCCTTCAAGTGCTCGATGAGTTGCTTCACTTCTTGTCTTCCCAACAATTCATGGGCATGTTTCTTGATGATCTCGGTTAAATGAGTCGATACAACTGATGGTGGATCCACTACCGTGTATCCGGACAACTCTGCACGCTCTTTCAAATCTTCTGAAATCCACAGGGCTGGCAATCCGAATGCCGGTTCAACCGTCTCAATCCCTTCAATCTCTTCATCATCGACACCTGGAGACATAGCCAGGTAGTGATCCAAAAGAAGTTCTCCTCTGGTGATTTCATTCCCTTTGATTTTGATTCGATATTCATTCGGTTGAAGCTGGATATTGTCCCGGATCCTTACGACAGGAACGACAAGACCAAGTTCTAAAGCTAATTGACGACGTATCATAACAATCCGGTCAAGTAAGTCTCCGCCTTGACTCGTATCCGCTAAGGGAATAAGGCTATACCCGAACTCAAATTCAATCGGATCGACTTGTAAAAGATTGACGACACTTTCCGGACTCTTGAACTCTTCTGTCTGAACTTCTTCTTCAACCTCTTCTTCAGATACTTTTCGTTGTTTTTCGACACGACTCAACTGAAATCCTCCAAAAGCAAGCAATAATGCAATCGGAATCGTGAAACCATCGTGAATCGGTGTGAATAGTCCCAAAAGGAATACTGTCGCTGATGCAACATACAACATTGCCGGATAGGCAAGCAATTGCTTCGTGATATCTTGTCCAAGGTTACCATCAGAGGCTGCTCGGGTCACGATGATTCCTGTTGCAGTGGAGATGATCAAGGCTGGTATTTGGCTGACCAGTCCATCACCTACTGTCAACAACGTATAGGTTTCTGAAGCTTCTGATAATGGCATGCCTTGTTGGACCATCCCGATGATGATTCCGAAAATCATATTAATGATGACAATGATGATTCCGGCGATTGCGTCTCCTTTTACGAATTTGCTTGCTCCGTCCATCGCTCCGTAGAAATCTGCTTCTTGTTCAATCTTCTGTCTACGTTCACGAGCTTCCCTTTCGGATATCAATCCGGCATTCAGATCCGCATCAATACTCATCTGCTTACCTGGCATCGCATCTAAAGTAAATCTCGCAGCAACCTCAGAAACACGTTCAGACCCTTTGGTTATGACGACGAACTGAATGATGATCAGTATGACGAAAACGACAAACCCGACGAGTACATTCCCTGCCACAACAAACGATCCGAACGTATCAATGACATTACCCGCTTTCGCTTGGCTCAGAATCGACCTCGTTGTTGAGACGTTTAAACCAAGTCTGAAAAGCGTGACGAGGAGCAACAACGACGGAAAGATCGAAAACTGCAATGGCTCATTCGTGTTCATCGCGATGAGGATGATCAACAGTCCTAATGATATGTTCGTAATGATAAGAAAATCGAGCATCCACGTTGGAAGCGGTATGATCAACATCGTGATGATTAGTATGACACTGAGTAGGACTGTCAGATCTCTAGGCTTCATCGTTGTACGCTCCTTTTCATTCTTCAATGAATCTTTTAAACTAATTTCTTCAATCGATAGACATAAGCCAGTACTTCTGCAACGGCTTTGAATAAGGTTTCTGGTACCGCATCTCCAATTTCCGTCTGGTCATAAAGACTGCGGGCCAGAGGTCGGTTTTCGACCGCTTCAATTTGATGGTGCTTCGCTACTTCACGGATCTTAAGAGCGACATAATCGACACCTTTCGCTACTACAATTGGTGCATCCATTTTTTCATCATCATATTTCAATGCAATCGCATAATGTGTCGGGTTCGTAATGACGACATCTGCTTGTGGAACTTCTTGCATCATCCGCTGCATTGCCATCTGTCTCTGCTTTTCTTTGATTTTTGACTTGATCAAAGGGTCCCCTTCGGATTTCTTATGTTCATCTTTGACATCTTGTTTACTCATCTTGATGCTCTTCTCAAAATCATACTTCTGATACGTATAATCCAACACAGCAAGGAAAATCAGAAGTACGGAAGCTGCGAGTCCCATCTGGATTGTCAGAGTGCCGATGACCGTCAATGAATGTTCAGCTGTCCCTTTTGATAGTGTCAGCACTTCATCCCGTTTCAACCAAAGGATTGCGAATGTCACGAAGCTTACGAGAGAGATTTTCAGAATCGATTTAAGCAATTCTACGATTGCCCTCATTGAATAGATTCTCTTGACCCCTTTCAACGGATTGATCCGTTCTAGCTTCATTTTTAATGGATCTGTCGAAAAGAGGACACCGACCTGTAAATAGTTTGCCGCCACGCCTGCCACCATCGCGATCAGGAGTACCGGGGCAACGATCTTAGCTGCTTCAAAGGCTAAGGAAGCCATTACTTGTTGGATGTTTTCAGTTGTAACATCGAAATGTATAAATTCACGGAAGCTCATTTGATAAATGCCGAGTAATGAGTTCAACATGAATGGACCAATAAGCCATAGAAATAAAAATACGATTAATAAGATAATGGCAGTGTTCACATCGCTCGACTTGGCAACCTGACCTTTTTTCCGGCTGTCTTGCCGCTTTTTCGGGGTTGCTTTTTCCGTCTTTTCCTGAGAGAAGTATTGTAAATCAAGCGAACGATAGGACATTGGCTATTGACCACCTAACAATTTCATCATTTTTCTCATCGTCTCGAGCATATCGATCGATAAAGCTTCAATCATTTGGAACATGATCGGAATCACCAGCAACAATACAAAGAAACTGACAAAAATCTTCAATGGTAAACCGACGATGAACACATTGACTTGGGGTACGGTCCTCGAAACAATCCCAAGAGCGAGATCGACCAGAAACAGGCAACCGACAACTGGGATGGCCATTTGAAACGCGATGTAAAACATCGTCACTACTGTATCCGATACAAGCCTTGCCACGTTACCTTCTCCGAACATAAAGATCCATTCATCAATAGGAGCGAATTGATAGCTCAGATATATCCCATTCAGTATCATGTGATGAGCATCAATGCTCAACAGGAAAAGAATGGCGAAGATGTATAAATAACGTCCGATCAACGGTGATTGGATACCGGTCTGGGGATCGAACACGTTGGCAATCGCAAAACCCATCTGTAAATCGATGAATCCACCTGCAACTTGTAACGCATATAGTAGAATCGCTGCGATGAATCCGATGCTCAATCCAACCATCAACTCTTTAATCAATAAAAGGAAATACTCTCCATTCAACGCAATGAGCGGGTTTTGAATTGTTGTAACAATAATGAACGATAACGCGACAGAAAGTCCGATTTTATGGATCACTGGGATATTGCGGTACGAAAAAATCGGTACGGTTGCCATAAAGCCAGTGACCCTGACTAGTACGAGCAAGAAGGCTGGGAGCATGTTTACAAATTCCATATACGATTACAACCCTATATATTGGTTCATGTTGCTGTACAGATCGTGGGTAAATGTAATCATCTGAGTTAACATCCATGGACCGAAAAAGATAAGTGAAACAAGCACAGCTGCGATTTTCGGTATGAAAGCAAGTGTCTGTTCCTGGATTTGTGTCGTCGCCTGGAAGATACTGACGAACAACCCAACCGCGAGAGCTAAGATCAGAAGTGGTCCACTAATTAACAGAGTCGTATAAACGCCTTTTTCTGCAAGTGATATAACGAATTGTGTATCCATGTGAAGCAGCACCTTCTCTTAAATGATCTAATAACTCTCTAATAACGATCGTACAATCAAGTACCATCCATCGACCAATACGAATAATAAGATTTTAAACGGTAAAGAAATCATGACCGGAGGTAACATCATCATCCCCATCGCCATTAACACGCTGGCAACCACCATATCAATGACCAAAAAAGGGACAAAGATCATAAAGCCCATTTGGAATGCCGTTTTTAATTCACTTATGGCGAATGCTGGAACGAGTGTAGAGAGCGGTATATCCTGAACACTTTCAGGACGTTCTTCCCCTGTATAGTTCATGAACAATGCTAAATCTTTCTGTCTCGTATGCTCTGCCATGAACTCTTTCATCGGTATGCTCGCTTGTTCCATCGCTTCTTCCTGAGAAATTTCACCTTCTAAGAAAGGCGTCAGTGCTTGATCATTCACATCTGATAAAACAGGACCCATTATGAAAAAGGTTAAAAAGAGTGCGAGTCCAATCAGAACCTGATTCGGTGGCATTTGTTGCGTTGCCAATCCGTTTCGGACAAAAGATAGAACAATGATGATCCTTGTGAATGAGGTCATCAGGACAAGAAACGCCGGGGCTAAAGACAAGACGGTCAACAGGACTAACAATCGAACTGTAGTGGCTACACTTTCTGGACTATTGTTGAACAGCTCATTGCTGATTCCAGGTATTTCAATCATGTTTTTGCCCCTTCTTCATTGCTTCCAAAATCGAGTTTCTCCTTTGTTTGGAGTCACTTAATTGTTTATCAAGAATATTCCTGAAATTCGATTGACCTCGTTGTTCATTATTGTTCCTCAACGCATTGAACCAGCTATTCAAGCCCTTGATCGAGTCTCCAGGAGATGTTTGGGACTCATTCATCCGTAATAAAGAGTCTACTTCATCCGGGTCTTCGATCTCTTTAATTAGTTCAACATTATCCCCGACTCCGACAACCAGTACTCGGTTACCAACCTTCACCAATTGGACAGAACGTTGATTGCCTAACATCGTCCCTCCGAGCGTTTGGATCCCTTTACCTTGCTGGACGACCTGGGTACGTTTATGTAATAGTCTCAGCACAAGAATCAACAATGCCACGACAAAAGCCAGAGCGAACAATACTTTGAACATCGTACTGACAGAGGATACACTTGAATTCGTATTAACTGTCTGCACATCCCCGTTCTTTGAATCTGACTGTTTTTGATCACTCTCTTCCTTCATGCATTCTGCAACCGTCTTACATTCACTTGGAGTCTGTGTTGTGTTCGCGTGGGTGTAAGCGGGTCCTTTCCAAAGTACGATAGCGACTAACAGGACCCGTACAATTCCTTTACATCTCAACAATAGCACCTACTTATGCATCTAGTGTTTTCTTGATGGCTTCCAAAACACGATCTGCCTGGAAAGGTTTAACGATAAAGTCCTTTGCACCTGCTTGAATGGCATCGATGACCATTGCTTGCTGCCCCATAGCTGAACACATGATGACTTTTGCATCCGGGTTCATCCCTCGGATTTCCTTTAACGCAGTGATTCCGTCCATCTCTGGCATTGTAATGTCCATCGTTACAAGGTCAGGCGTATGTTCTTTATATAATTCAACTGCTTGTGCGCCGTCTGCAGCCTCACCTACAATTTCAAAGCCGTTCTTACTAAGAATGTCCTTGATCATCATTCTCATAAATGCTGCATCATCCACAATTAAAATACGATTAGCCATTTTTATTCCCCCTAGGATTATTGTAATTTTTCTAAGCGATCTCTTTGACTGATGATTTCTGTAACTCTGACACCAAAGTTCTCATCGATGACAACGACTTCACCTTTTGCAATGAGCTTCTGGTTGACCAATATATCTACCGGCTCCCCCGCCAGTTTATCAAGCTCGATAATCGATCCCTGTGACAACTCCAGGATATCCTTTACGGAACGTTTCGTACGTCCGAGCTCCACTGTCACCTGTAATGGAATGTCAAGCAGCATGTCCAAATTACGCTGATCCACTGATACCCGCTCTTGTTGAGAAAAGTCCGTAAACGCAGCGGGATGGACATTTTCCTGCCTTCTATTTTGATAAGAAGGTTCCGCTCTCGGCTGTGGTGCATGCTGAGGCGTCGGTTGCGGCACAGAACTTTCTGTAGCTGATGCCCTGACATTTTGTGGTTGAGGAGCAGGTTGCTGAGGAGGTTCCTCGTAACTCATTTTCTCTTCCGGATTTTGCATCGGTTCCGGATTCATCAATTGTTCGACAAGATCTTTCCCGAAATGTAGAGGGACCAACTGCATGATCCTCGAATCAATCAAATCTCCAACTTTCAATTTGAAGGAGACTTGGACCAGCATATCTGCGTCTGGAATACTGTCCGTGCCTTCATTCGAGTTAATGTCCATCAAATCAATACTCGGAGGTGATATGTCGACCCTTTTGTTAAATACTGTGGACATGGAAGTTGATGCTGAACCCATCATCTGGTTCATCGCTTCCTGAACGGCGCTCAAGTGAAGTTCTCCAAGCTCTCCGTGCGGATTCGTCCCATCCCCACCAAGCATCAAGTCTGCAATGATCTGCGCATCAGTCGTTTTGATGACGAGTAGGTTGGATCCATCAAAGCCTTCTGTATAACTGACATTGACGGCTACATGTGGTTTCGGAAATTCATCTGAAAGTTCGGACTTACGAACGACTGACACGGTCGGCGTCGTAATTTCCACTTTTTGATTCAGTAATGTTGATAATGCTGTAGCAGCACTTCCGAAGGAAATGTTTCCGATTTCGCCGATTGCATCTTTTTCAATTTCGGTCAACTCTTCTTCTTGATTGGAATCTGAAGAATCATCACCGCCTCCATTCAATAGAGCATCGATTTCTTCCTGGGAGAGCATGTCATCACTCATCGTCAAATTCCTCCTTTTTATAAACATCTATGATTTGAACCGCCATCTGATTTTTCACTTTACCTGGTTGTCCAATGAATTTGTTCTTTCCTTGGACATTGATATTTAATGGAGCCGATATTCTTTGATCCAATTCCAGAACATCATTTGTTGCCAGTGACAAGAACTCCTGTACCGAGATGTCACAACGGCCTAATTCAGCTGTAAGAGGAAGCATGGCATTCTTGACACGTCTCTCAAGCTTTTCTACTTCTTCAGGCAGCTTATCCCTTTGCTTCTTCTGCATCCAATGATGGACAGAAAGTTTCGGGATAATCGGTTCTAAAACGACATGCGGCAAACAAATATTAATCATACCGCTTGTCTCACCTATCGTTGTTGTAAAAGAAATGACAACGACAGTTTCGTTTGGTGAAACCATCTGGAGAAATTGTGGATTCACTTCAAAATCAACCATCTCTGGTTCCACATCTAAGATTGTAGACCATGCTTCTCCGAAGCTATCCAATGCTTTTTCAAACAATTGATTCATGATTTTTGTTTCTATTTCTGTCAAACTATCAATCTTATTCATGCCTGCACCCTGTCCACCTAGTACGCGATCGAGCATGGCATATGCAATGTTCGGATTGACTTCGATCAACAACCGCCCTTCAAGAGGCGGGGCTTCGAATAGGTTCAGAATAGTCATCTTCGGTATTGAGCGGATGAACTCTTCATATGGAATCTGATCGACAGAAGCTACAGAGATTTGTACATATGTACGTAATTGAGCCGAGAAGAAAGTGGTTAGTAGTCTAGCATAGTTTTCATGAATCCTGGTTAGACTTCTTACCTGATCTTTAGAAAACCGTAAAGCCCTTTTGAAATCATAGACTTTGACTTTCTTTTCAGCTTCTTCTTTCTTTAATTCTTCAGCATCCATCTCTCCAGTAGAAAGTGCGGATAACAGCGCATCGATTTCATTCTGGGATAATACTTCAGCCAACAGCCTCACCTCTTTTCTGCATCAAATCATGGAGTTATTGTACAATTTTCTCGGTTGTGAAGACCCTGACGACTTTTCCATTTTCCAAAAACCCATTTATGGTTTTTTGTAAATCTGTCTCGAGTTTGTTAATTCCTTCTGGTCCCTTCAATTCTTCTGCTTGTGTGCCTGATAACTGATAGATGATCGAATTGCGGATCTGAAACATCCTTGTCTCCAATTCTTTTTTGGCTTTCGAATTATCCACTTGGATTCGGAACGTCACTTTAGCAAAGCCTTCATCTGACAGATTCGTCATGATTTCTTCTGTCGTTACGGATAACTCCACCAGTTCATCGGCTGATAATTTTCCGGAAGCTTTTTTGTCATCTCCCGAAAGATTTATGTATAGGACTACACCAGCAATCGCTAAAACTGTGATAGCCGATATCATGACCAGCATCGTTTTGACGAGGTTACCTTTCATCGTCATCCCCCTTTTGTATCGGTAAGCCGATGATGGAGATTTGTTGGTAAAACTCTTTTACCGCATCCTGGACTTCGTTGACGGAATCTCTGACTAAGAACTTCCTTCCATTCGTGAGTGTGATGGTCGTATCCGGGAAGGCCTGAACCTGCTCGATATAGATTGCATTAAGCGTGAATTGCTGCCCATTCAATTTTGTGAGTTCAATCATAATGTTGGTGGGGCTGGACTTATCCAGCCCCGGTCACCTCACTTTATCTCTTTAGATTGACTAGTTCCTGGAGAATTTCATCTGAAGTCGTAATGATTCTTGTATTTGCTTGGAAACCACGTTGGGCAACGATCATCTCAGTGAATTCTTCAGATAGATCTACATTGGACATTTCCAATGTACCCGCTACAATTTCACCAGCTCCAGCCGTCCCTGCATTCACTACATTTGCAGCTCCGGAGTTCGTTGTTTCTTGATATAGATTGCTACCCGCTTTCTCAAGTCCACCGTTGTTCGCGAACTTTGAGATTGCAATTTGTTGAGGTGTTGTGTTCAAAATGCCATTTTGAATATAAGTGACGCTTCCGTCATTCCCGATACTGAAACTTTCAGCATCTGTTGGAATTGTGATGTTCGCTCCATTAATATCCTGAACATTCAATCCATCAGAATTGACGAGCGTGCCATTTTGATCCAAATAAAAGTTCCCAGCTCTTGTGTAAAAATCATTGGTACCGTCAGAAACGACGAAATATCCATCTCCTGAAATGGAAAGGTCCAGCGGTCTTCCGGTAGTCTGCAAGCTTCCTTGTGTATGGATGGTATCGATCGTCGATAGTTGGGAACCAAGACCGACTTGCTTCGGATTCACACCACCGCGGTTACCATTCGGTGCACTTGCTCCGGAAATCTGCTGGGAGACGAGATCCTTGAACGTAGTTCTCCCTTTTTTGAATCCGTACGTATTTACATTTGCAATGTTATTTCCTAGAACATCCAATTTGGATTGGAAGTTCTTCATTCCACTAATACCTGAATACATGGATCGAAGCATTACATCATTTCCCCTCTCGATTTTAAGTCCTGCCTCTGTCATTCGGCAGAAATGCGAGCCCCCATATAGGTCCAGCTCTTAATTCATTACAATTGCGCCATTTATGTTCGTGAAAATATGTTCTGAAGCTTCATGCCGGTTCATTGCAGTGATGACCGTATGGTTGTCCGCGTTAACGACAAGTGCAGCATCTCCTACAAGAACCAATGAATCCTTGATACCCTTCTGCTTTGCCTCAGACAACTTCTTGTTGATTCTGTCCCATGTCATCTGATCGATCGTGATGTTTCGTTCCGCTAAACGGGAATTTGCATGTTTTGAAACTTTCAGTTCTTGACTCTGTACACGGTTTTTTAGAATGTCTTTGAAATTCGTATTCGAATTCTGACCATTTTTGACCACTTTGCTGTTAGGCGGTATAGCTGAAGTGATCGGAGTTTGATAGATTCGTTGCATTTGACCACCTCGATATTCTATTTACGCAGAAAGTGTCGTCACTTGAGCAGGAGTCACTTTCGTTCCATCCTCCAACTCGATCGTTGTTTCCCCTTGTTCAAAGTGAATTTTAGCGACTGTTCCTGTATGCGTTTCGTTTCCATCTTCATCTGAATCTACCCAAGTCACTTTTTTACCAATCAATTCACTGTACTGTAAAAGTTGACCGTTATTTTGGTGGGCGACCCAACTGTTCAATGTCTGGTTCATGTTCACCATCTGCTCAAGACTGGAGAAGTTCGCCATCTGAGAGATGAATTCCCGATCTTCCATCGGTTTTAATGGATCTTGATTGGCTAACTGTGCGACCAAAATCTTCAAAAAGTCATCTTTCCCTAAATTCGAACCGCCAGTCTTCCTGATCTGTTGATCCGGTAAGAAGAGACTCTGTTCAATCTTATTGTCCATTCAGCATTAAACCTCCCCTTCACCCTCTAGTTCTTCCATCCATTGTTGGAACGTTTGAGGTCCACTCTCTTCATCTTCATTCTCTTTATTTTGTTGTCTTCCAGAAGGATTTTCTGAATTCTGCTTTTCACGATCATCATTCATCCAATCCGGCACATGGTTGCTGACCTCTATCTGGTTTACTGTAATGTTCTGACCCTGGAGTACATGCCTAAGTTGATTCAGGTTCGTCTCGATCAACTCTTTTGCCTGTGCTGTAGAAGCGATGATCTTTGCTGCAATCTCACCGTTCCGTTGAACGATTTGAATATCTAATGCCCCGAGATTCTCAGGGAATAATTTTATGGATAATTGCGTATTCCCATTCGGTAGAGTCATGAGTCTTCCACGATTCATCAGTTTTGCCATTTCATTGACAAACCGGGCAGGTGATTCCTGTTCTTGAGGAGCATGAAGAACATATTGTTCTACTTTACTCATTAGACTCAGAGATGAAGATATGGATCCGAATGTTTGTGGTGCTTCTATCGTCATGCCTTTTGTCGGTTTGTTGACACTCGTCTGTTCGTTAAATGTTCGGGATGCTGAATGATTTGTATGTATAAGAGCCTGGTGCTTATTTTGCAGTGCTCCCAATTCATTCGACGGTGAATTCCCCTTGTCCCCTGATTGTGTTTGCTTTAGCTGGCTTTGAACCTGATTTAACAGATGTTTCAAATTGCTTAGTTGGGGTAAATATTTACTTGTGTCCGTTTTAGTAAGGAACTTGATGAACTCTTGCAACGTACTTTCACCTTTTCCAGTCGACTTCAGCAAATTTATAAGTTCCGAAGTCCTATGCTGCTGATCAGTAGTGTTGGTTAAAACATCTGGAGCAGGCGTTTCACCCTGACTTTGAACAAGGAAACCATTCATGCTTGATTTTGAATGGACGGTTATCGGTAAGGTTTGATCGAACTTCTTCAAAAGAGAAAGGAAGTTACCAAGTCCTAATGAATCGAGCTCTTTTTGAAGTTGGTCAACCATATCTTCCAACGTCAGTTCTGTTCCATTCTCTGCATTGATTGAACGCTTGAAATCCTCTAGCAAGGTCATCAACTGATTCACGCTTACTTTAGAAGTTTCAGATGAAGTAGCATGGGACAGGTGAGAAGCAATCATTCCTTTGAAAGAATCGTCTTTTGTTCCTGAATGTTTCGTTTGTAAAGTCTTGTTCCCATTCATGACCATGGATTGCATCATCATCGTAGGGATCGATGTCATTTTTGTTCACCCCCTTTCAATTCATTTGAATTTAACCATTCGTTAGAAGTTTCGTGAGTTCTGCTGCTGTAGCAGGATCCATTTCAGCTAAAATCGCAGCCTGTGCATCCGTCTCTAAGTTGGTCAGAATGATAGCAGCTTCAGATTTACCCATCGTTTCGAATATCTGTGCGGCATTTCCTGCCGGCATTGCGCTGTATACTTCCGATAATCGATCTAAAGAACTCTTCTGGTCGGCTTGTTCTGACTCTTTATCTTGTAATTGGTTCTTCAATCGGGCAATGTCGGATTGTTGTTGCTTGATGACTTCCTCTTGCTTCAAGACTTCAGTTTCCGCTTTTTCATTTTTCGCTTGTAAGGTCTTCACTTGACTTTCCAATGTCAAAATCATTTCTTCTCTTGAACGTTCTTTCACATCCGTTGGTTCAACCCACTCCGAAATGATGGGGACGTTAGCGGCATAATTTTTACCTTTATCAATCAAGTTCACGCCCAACAGTGAGAAAATGATAACAGTTAAGGAAGCTGCGAATAAGAGCGGAATGACGATAACTAGCAAAAACCATAAGGCTTTATTCGGTTTCTTCTCCAATGACCTCACCTGATTCCATTTGTCGTATGTCGTAAAACTGCAAGTTCATCGGTGATCTTCGTCTCTTCTGACTTTACATATTCCTGATACCGACCAAACTGTTTTTCCTTTAGCTTTTCATACTTCTTTACATCGATGGTCTGACTCACTAATCGCTCATGAGTTTGATTCATGTTGTCTCTAGCTTGTTGTAATTTCATCTGAAGAAGTTTCACTTGTCCATCCAATCGATCGATAAAGTAATTGATCTGTTGGATGTTCCTCACTTGCTCTCCATGCTGAATTCGTTGAGATTGTTCTTCTATTAATATTTCCTTTTTCTTTAGGAGCCCATACAACTCGTATCCGACCTCTTCGAATACTGTTTGACTTTCCATATACTCCTTATGTGTACGCTCTTTTTCATGATGTTTATAATCCAGTACTTGATCCATCCTAAATTGAAAACTCACGATCTTCACCCCTCATGAAAAAGTCTTGCAAGTTCTTCTGCGGATTGTGCTGCTGTTACGTCTTCATAAGTTTCTTGTCGAAGATATTCCATGATCCTCGGTTGGTATGCGATTGCCTCATCCACTTTCTTGGAAGTCCCGGTCTTGTATGCACCGATAGAGATGAGGTCTTCTGATTCAGCATAAGCGGATAATAATTCCCGACCTTTTGATGCGAATGCGATATGCTCTGGACTTGCAATGTTGTTCATCACTCGACTGACGCTTTTCAGAACGTTGATCGATGGAAAATGTCCTTTATTGGCTAAGTTCCGATCCAATACAATGTGTCCATCCAGTATTCCTCGAACAGTATCAGCAATGGGTTCATTCATATCATCACCATCTACAAGTACTGTATAGAATGCGGTGATACTACCATTCATACTCGTTCCTGACCGTTCCAAAAGCTTAGGGAGTGAGGCGAATACAGACGGTGTATATCCTTTTGTTGCAGGTGGTTCTCCTACCGCTAGTCCGATTTCCCTTTGAGCCATGGCGACCCGGGTGACAGAGTCCATCATGAGCATGACGTTCTTACCTTGATCTCGGAAATACTCTGCCAGTGTCGTTGCAGTGAGTGCCCCTTTAATCCGTAATAAGGCCGGTTGGTCAGAAGTCGCTGCGACAACGATGGACTTCTTCAATCCTTCATCACCGAGGTCATGTTCAACAAACTCCCTTACTTCACGACCACGTTCACCGATTAAGGCGATGATGTTCACATCTGCACTCGATTGTCGAGCAATCATGCCTAGAAGTGTACTTTTCCCTACTCCACTACCAGCAAAAATACCGACTCGTTGACCATTCCCAATGGAAAGAAAGCTATCGATTGCTCTTACCCCACAACTAATCTGTTCCGAAATCCTCGGTCGGTGCATCGGATTCGGTGGTAGCGTATCAGTCAGCCTTGATGACAAACCGAATGGTAAGGATTCACCATCCAACGGTTTTCCTAAGCCATCAAGCACTTGCCCGATTAATGCTTCACCCGCTTTGATTTGTAAAGGTTTTCCTGTTGCTTCTACAAGACTTCCTGGTGAAATTTCCTGGATGGAAGTGAAAGGCATCAGCAATACATTCTCTTCACGAAACCCTACCACTTCTGCAGGTATTCGTTTATGTAATCCTTCTCCGGTATGGATATAACAAACATCTCCAATGGACGTTCTAGGTCCTTTCGATTCAATCATGAGACCGATTACACGATTAACCTTTCCATACCGTTTATAAGGATCGATTTTATCAAGTGACTCCAGAACCCGAGTGATGTCCATTCTGTTCACCTACAAGCTCTAATAGTTTTTCTTTCAGTTCTGCCAGCTGACTATCAATTGAAGCATCAATCTGTCCATACTTGGTTTCTATGACACAACCATGGTCCGTTATTGAATCATCTGGGTAAACAATGATTTCTGTGTTGAAGATTCTTGATAAGTTTTTAGCCAGCTCGACTGATAAAGTGAAGTGTTTTGGTGGAACAAACAGTTTGATATCCTCTTCTTGTTTCACCTGACTCAACGCTTCACTAATGAATGTCTTCCATTTGTCCTCGAAATCCAATGTCTCACCGATGATTTTTCTTGCAACAGAAATACTTAGTTCTATCAACTCCGGTTCGCATTCCATCATCTTTTGATGATGATGGGATTGCGCACTAGCGAGGATTCGATTTGCCTCTGCAATTAAAGACGCGTATTCCTCTTCTCCAACTTTCTGACCTTGCTTGTAACCATCTTGATAACCTTTTTCAGCTGCCTCTTGTTCAGCTTTTGAGATATAGGACTGCAGGTCAGATTCTTTTTGAGCAAGTTCTTCCATTTTCCGGTTCATCTCATTATGAGCTTCTGAAACGAGACGTTCTGCTTCTTGTCTTGCTTCTGCAAGAAGTCTTTCTGCGTCTTGCTCAGCCGATTTTCTCATAATGGACTCGTGAGTGGGCTGCTCAATCATGGATTCCTTTGATTGGAAAGCACTCAATCGTTTGATTTCCACAGGCTTTGTATCACTGTTCTGAATTACAGGGGAAAATTTGATAACTCTAGACAATGATATCGTCTCCTCCACCACGTGCAATTACAACTTCTCCAGCCTCTTCCAACCTTCGAATGATCGAAACGATTCTTGATTGAGCTTCTTCTACATCCCTTAAACGGACAGGGCCCATATACTCCATTTCTTCCTGGAAGTTTTCGACCATCCTTTTCGACATGTTCTGGAATACAATTTCTTTCACTTCTTCACTTGCAGCCTTTAGTGAGAGTAATAGATCTTCATTCGGGAGTTCTCGAATGACACGTTGAATGGAACGGCTATCCAACGTGACGATATCTTCGAAGACGAACATTCTTTTCTTGATTTCTTCTGCCAGGTCAGGATCTTGAACTTCCAATGCATCCAAAATCGTACGCTCCGTGCTTCGATCTACTCCGTTAAGCACTTCTACAACCGCTTCAATACCCCCAGCTTGTGTGAAGTCCTGGGTGACAGTTGTAGAAAGTTTTTGCTCCAGAATCTGCTCAATTTCTGTAATGACTTCAGGTGATGTTCGGTCCATCAATGCAATCCTTTTGGCTACATCTGCTTGAACTTCTTGAGGCAGCTCTGACAGTATTTGTGCAGATTGGGTTGAATCCAAATATGATAATACGAGTGCAATCGTCTGAGGATGTTCATTCTGGATAAAGTTCAAAATCTGTCCTGGATCGGCTTTTCTGGCAAAATCAAACGGACGAACCTGCAAAGTGGACGTCAACCGCTGTATGATCGACGACGCTTCATTCGAGCCGAGGGCTTTTTCCAGTACCGTCTTGGCGTATCCGATTCCACCTTGAGTGATGTATTCTTGGGCTAATGCGATTTGATGGAATTCATCAATGATGTCTTCTTTCACTGTAGAATCGACTTTTCTTACATTCGATATTTCTAATGTCAATCGTTCGATTTCCTCTTCAGTTAAGTGCTTATAAATCTGGGCGGATACGTCAGGTCCTAATGAGATTAACAGGACCGCAGCCTTTTCTCTTCCAGATAACTTTTGTAATCCCCTTACCACTGGTCCTCCTCCTATTCATCAGATAGCCATGAACGTAATAGCTTGGCAAATTCATCTGGCTTGTCCTTGGCTAATTTCTCTAGCTGTTGTTTGCGAGTGGTTTCTTCCGATCGTTGAGGCTGTAAATCCGGTACTTCCTCAACCTGATAATTGATTGGACTGTAATCCTCAGGCTCATCCGATTCTTTTCTTTTTCTAAGTAGAAGGATAATCAATAAGATGATCAGTACGAGTAGGACGCCTCCAACAAAGTAGATCCAAGTCGGAATAACAGGTGTAGGCTCCGGCATGTTCATTTTCCCTTCAAAGGACTGAGCCGATACGATGATCTTCTGTTGAACTTCTTCATCAGTAATTTCATTGGATATGTCTTTTGAAATCGTCGTTCGAACAATACTGCTTAACACTTGTTCGATATCATTAATCCGTTCAGCGGGTAAAGAATTGAGGTCATCTGGTGTTGGCGGCTCTACCATGACCTGGATCCCGATATCCCGGATCTCATACGGAGCTTCTTCAACTTCTTTATGTATTCTGTTCACTTCACTGTTAATACGCTCTTCAATACGTTGGTAATCTCCAGATCCTCCATCTTCACCTTGATAAGACGGAATGTCATCTTCACCAGTTCCTGCCACCCCTCCTGGAGGTGCACCGTTCCCGGTGTATGTTTCACGGATACGCTCCACGCTCATCTGTATACCTTCCATTTTGTCTTTATCGACAGGCTCAACAAGCTCCTCTTGTCTCTTTTCTTTCGTAAAATCGATGTCAGTCGTCACAGATACGACGACCTTTTCAGGACCCATCATGGTAGCAAGCATTCTCTGAATGTTTCGTTGCAAATCCTTCTCGATATCCTCTTTAATCGTCTTCTGCTGTTCATATGCAGTCAATGCGTTAGATTGCTCATTTGGATTATTCAGGTCAAAATAGTTAAAATATTGATCCATGATGACGATATTATCGATAGGCAATGACGGAACACTTTTCGAAACCAAGTGATACAAAGCATTCACTTGTTGCTGCTTCAATGTATATCCTGGCTTTAAATCAAGTACGACAGAAGCTGAAGCAGACTGTTCAGCATCTGTGAGCCATACATTTTCTTTCGGTAAATTAATCATGACTTTGGAATTTTGAACGCCGTCTATACTTCCGATCAACTCTTGAAGTTCAGTTTGCATCGCAGCACGTTCCAGAACCCCGAATTCTTTATCTGTCATTCCAAACCCGTTGTTTTCACCAAAGAATTCATAATTGATTGCGCCACTTTTAGGTGTACCCTCAGCAGCAAGTTCGACCTTCAACGCATCCACTTGCTGATCGGGCACCAAGATTACCGTGCCGTTACTAGAAATCTCATAAGGAATTCCCTTTGCTTCTAGGCTGCTTTTCACTTGCCCGGTTTCTTCCGGGGAGAGTCCGCTATACAATGGAACATATTGATCGTTTGAAATGATGACCGTTAGTATGGTGACGAAGGCGAATAACCCGATGATTGAACCAAGGATCAACGCTTTTTGTTTCTTTGAACGTTCATTCCAATATTGCAACATTTGTGTCTTGTATGACGTGATCTTTTCGTTCATTTTATCCCCCGGTCGTCGTCCATTTAAAAAAATATTTTCAATGGACATAAAACATTTTCACATTTCGAAAGTTATGTACGAATAAATTAATAGTTTATATTTGCAATTAAACTTGCATTCTCATTACTTCTTGGTAGGCTTCAATAGCCTTATTACGCACTTCAACAGCGGTTTGCAGCGTAACACTTGCCTTTTCCGCTGTAATCATCACATTATGTAGGTTATCCGTCTTTCCGGAGATCAGCTTCTCCGTTTCGATATCCGACTTAATCTGTGCGTCATTAACTTTTTTCAACATCTCTTTGAATGATGATGCCATTTCAGTACGCGCTTGGTCAGGTGTTGCGCTTTTGACAACTGTCTGATTGGCCAGTTTGTTCATCAATGAAACGGATTCCATATATCATCTTCTCCTATGAACAGATTTTATCTACCGATTTCCAACGCTTTCATATACATACCTTTTGCTGCATTCATCACAGTAACATTCGCCTCATATGAACGGGTTGAACTCATCAAGTCCACCATTTCCTTCAATGGATCAACGTTCGGAAGTCTTACATAACCTTGATCATCCGCATCTGGATGGTTGGGCTGGTAGACCAGCTTGAATGGTTGTTCATCCTCCCGTAATTCTACAGCTTTGACGCCTTCCATCGGTGTGTTGTTTTGAGCTTTAGACAACATTGATTGGAAACTTGTCGACTTTGGTTGAAGAACCACCATCTTTCTCCTATAGGGCTGCCATTCACCATTGACAAATTCTCCTCGAGTCGTATCCGCATTGGCTATGTTCGAAGATGCTACATCCATCCTCAATCTTTGTGCTGTCAGGGCAGAAGCTGAAATATTTATTGAATCAAACATCCCCATCTATCATCTACCTCCCTTCAACACCATTTTCATAGAGTTCATTTTTCCATTTAATCTCTGAACAAGTGCTTGATAATGCAATTGGTTTTCTGCTAGTTTCGCCATCTCTTGATCGACGTCCACATTATTTCCATTATGTGAATAAGAAGAATTTTGGTTCGTCCTTATTTGATGGGAAGAAGTTGAATTCGATTCAGAAGAGAAAGGCACATGTTTCGCATCTGTCCGATAAGCCTTGAGGGACTCATTGAACGTCTGCCGGAATTCCACCGATTTGGCTTTATAATTAGGTGTATCAGCGTTCGCAATATTGTTGGCGATTGCCTTTTGATTTGCAGAACGATAGTTTAATGCATGTTCAAGATGTCGAATCATACCTGAATCTAGCATATCTATCCTCCTTATAGTAAAATTTCCTTAAAATCCAACAATTTCTAAGTTCCTTTCAGATGTATTTTATAGAAATAAACTGTAACTGTCTATGTAATTTCCGACATTTCGATTTTTTTCGATATAAAGCCCCATTAAAAAAACAGGACTATTTGCTCATTCGACATTTATGGTATTGCATTACTATCTATTCTCTATTTTAAACGGCATCACCTGCCAAGAGATATTAAGATTCGACAAATTTCTAAGATTTTAAAGTTTCTTTAAACGCTAACGTTGGCTCTAGTGCAACTAGGATATCCCTTCAAAAAACTGATAGAAAATAAAAAAGACTAGACCCGACTGGGCCTAGCCTCTTGCATGCTTAGCGTTACATAGCTTTCAATTTAGATAATTCGTGAAGGAACTTGTCATTCAATACTTTAATGTACGTCCCTTTCATACCTAATGAACGAGATTCGATTACGCCTGCACTTTCCAATTTACGAAGTGCGTTAACGATGACGGATCGGGTGATACCTACACGGTCTGCTATTTTACTGGCAACAAGAAGTCCTTCGTTACCATCAAGCTCTTCAAAAATGTGCTCGATTGCTTCCAATTCGCTATAAGATAATGAACTGATTGCCATTTGTACAACAGCTTTGTTACGAGCTTCTTCCTCAATTTCTTCTGTCTTCTCACGAAGAATCTCAGTACCTACAACTGTTGCGCCATACTCAGCGAGGATTAGATCATCGTCCTTGAAGGATTCATTCAGACGAGAAAGGATTAATGTCCCTAGTCGTTCACCTGCACCGACAATCGGAACGATTGTTGTAAGCCCTTCATTAAATAGGTCCTTGTTTTCAACCGGGAATGCAGTATAGTCACTGTTGATATCAAGATTAGAAGAAGTATCTGTAATATTGAACAGGTTCTTTGTATACTCGGTTGGGAATTGACGATCGACCAACATCTTCTTCATTCTTTCGTTTTCAATTTCCTGTACGAGTGAATATCCAAGCAATTTTCCTCGGCGGCTGACAACGAAGATGTTCGCTTCGATGACGTCACAAAGTGTTCCCGCCATTTCTTTAAAGTTAACTGGTTTACCACCAGACTCTTGTAATAAGGCATTGATTTTACGTGTTTTTTCTAACAAATTCATTTGGAACTCCTCCTAAGTATTATAGAATGTATTGACTCAAGTCTCGGTCTTTTGCAATAGCTCCTAGTTTATCATCGACATATTCAGGAGTAATTGTAACCGTTTCGAGTGAAATATCCGGGGCTTCGAAAGATAAATCTTCTAACAGCCTCTCAAGAATCGTATGCAATCTTCTCGCACCAATGTTATCAGTATGTTGGTTCACTTCTGTAGCAATCGTTGCAATTCTACGAATAGCATCGTCAGAAAATTCTATGTTTATACCTTCCGTTTTCAAAAGTGCTTTATATTGTTTTGTCAGTGCGTTGTCAGGGTCTACTAGAATAGAGACAAAATCCTCGATGGTAAGACTGTTCAGCTCAACCCTGATCGGGAATCTCCCTTGCAATTCTGGAATAAGGTCAGATGGCTTTGCAATATGAAACGCCCCTGCTGCGACAAACAATACATGGTCGGTCTTTACTGGTCCATACTTCGTGACGACTGTCGAACCTTCTACAATCGGTAAGATATCCCGTTGCACACCTTCTCGGGAAACATCTGCAGATTGACTTCCTTTACCTGCAATCTTATCAATCTCATCTATGAATATCATACCCGTTTGTTCCGCTCTTGTAACAGCTTCTTGACCGACCTCATCCATGTCGATCAATTTCTGGGCTTCTTCATGAGTCAAGACTTTTCTGGCATCCTTGACAGTGAGCTTCCTCTTTTTCTTTTTCTTAGGCATGAAGCTACCAAGCATATCTTGCATATTCATCCCCATCTGCTCTAAGCCAGAGCCCTGGAACATATCCATCATATTCTGATTCTGTTCTTCCACTTCAACGGTGACATAACGGTCTTCCAACTCACCTAATGCTAGCTGGTGCGCAATTTGCTTCCGTCGTGTGGCAACCTGGTCTTGCTCTTGGTCTGCCTGTGCAGTGGTATCGTTTGATTGTTGGTTCCCACCAAACAACATTTCCAGCGGGTTTTTGTACGCGCTTTGGTCTGTCTTTTTTGAAGGGACAAGCAGTTCAACGAGTCGTTTGTTTGCATTCTGTTCTGCCCGCTCTTTCACATCCACCATCTTCTCTTCTTTTACAATCCGAATGGATGTCTCAACAAGATCACGGACCATTGATTCAACGTCACGACCTACATAGCCTACTTCAGTGAATTTTGTAGCTTCCACTTTAATGAAGGGTGCTCCTACAATCTTCGCTAAACGTCTAGCGATTTCTGTTTTACCTACTCCCGTAGGACCAATCATCAAAATATTCTTAGGTACAACCTCATCACGAATCGATTCATCGATCAAGCTTCTTCGGTAACGATTTCTGAGGGCGATGGCGACCGCCTTCTTCGCACTTTTCTGACCGACAATGAATTGATCCAGCCGTTCGACAATTTGTCTTGGTGTGTAATCCATTTTCATCGTGTCAAACTCCCCCCGTTTCACGTTAATTGTTCTACAATAATTTGATCGTTCGTATAAACGCAAATGTCTGCAGCAATCTCTAAAGCACTTTTTGCAATATCTTCTGCACTCAAGTGTTCACCGTGTCGTTTCAATGCTCTGCCTGCTGCTAATGCATAGTTCCCACCTGAACCTATGGAAAGGATTCCATCGTCTGGTTCAATTACTTCTCCTGTACCTGAAACGAGAAGCATGGATTCTTTATTCATGACGATCAACATCGCCTCTAACCTTCTGAGAATCTTATCCCCTCTCCATTCTTTAGCGAGTTCTACAGCAGAACGTTGGAGATTCCCATTGTACTCTTCAAGTTTCGCTTCGAACTTTTCGAAAAGAGTGAATGCATCCGCCACAGATCCTGCAAATCCTGCAAGCACTTTTCCACCATACAATTTGCGGACTTTCCGGGCAGTATGTTTCATAACGACAGCATTTCCGAAGGTCACCTGACCGTCACCAGCCATTGCAAATCCTCCATTATGCCTTACTGCAAATATCGTTGTTGCATGAAATGAACCCATTCCGAAACAACCTCCTTCCATGATTCTTCTTTCTCTCTCCTATGCTCTTGGATGATAGGAACGGTATAACTCTTGTAAACGGTCTTTCGTAACATGTGTATAAATCTGAGTGGACGAGAGTTGTGAGTGTCCTAAGAGTTCCTGTACCGCTCTCAGATCAGCTCCTTCATTCAATAGGTGGGTCGCAAAAGTATGACGCATCATGTGGGGTGTGATCTTCATCGTCAAGGAAGTCGACTTGATCATTTGTTGCAATATTTTTCTGACCCCTTTATCAGAAAGTGGTTCCCCTCTATAATTCACGAAAAGCTTGTCGTGTGAATGTGTCTTCATCAGTTTCTTTCTTCCATCATTCAAATAACGATTCAAAGATTCCAATGCATAACTTCCGATAGGAACATACCTCTCTTTACGCCCTTTTCCTTGTACAAGCATCGTCTCTATGTTCATATCAATATCTTTCACAGTCAAATGACAAAGTTCACTGACTCGGATACCTGTGCCATAAAGGATTTCCAGAAGGGTTTGGTTCCTTTGTCCAAGTGGAGTAGTAAGGTCTGAAACCTTAAACAACTCCTCAAGTTCTTCTTGATAAAAGAATTTGGGGAGTCGCTCTGTTTTCCTTGGTAACGAAGCCATTTGGAATGGATTTTGAGACACGAATTCTTCTCTCAGCAAAAAACGATACAAACTTCTTAAAGAAGAAATCTTCCGTGCCACTGTTTTTCGTGCATATTCTTTCTCATGCAGGATGGTTAAATAATGACGCACATGTACATAAGAAACAGCAGCAAATTGGTCCAAGCCTTGCTGCTTCGTAAAGTCTACAAAATCTTCGATGTCTTTTTGATAATTCAGTATGGTATGGGATGAACTGTTCTTCTCAATCTGTAAATACTCAATGAACAGTCGAATGTGCTCTTCCATTTTTGTAATCAACTACCTATTTTCTGAATAGTATTACAATTAGCATAAAGACCCCTAAATCGTAACACAACATAGAGGCCTTGACAATATATATTCACACTTTTGTTATAAAATTCTGAATTGTTTCCAGTGCTCTGGAAGCGATCTTTTCGTTACGTTCTTTTTTGTTTTTAATCCTCTTTTCAAGCGGTGGGAACAGACCGAAATTGGAATTGATCGGTTGGAAGTTGTCTGGGTTGGCAGTGGTGATGTATTCAGCCATGCTGCCTAACGCGGTTTCTACCGGAAATACCACTGGCTCTTCTCCTTGCACGAGTCGAGCGGCATTCAGTCCTGCAATTAATCCCGAAGCTGCGCTTTCGACGTAACCTTCAACACCCGTCATCTGGCCTGCAAAGAACAAGTCATCTCGATCTTTATACTGATAAGTCGGACGTAACAGGTTCGGAGAGTTGATAAAGGTGTTACGATGCATCACACCGTATCGAACGATTTCTGCATTCTCAAGTCCTGGAATCAAACGGATAACCTCTTTTTGTGGTCCCCATTTCAAATGGGTTTGGAAGCCAACAATATTGTAAAGGGTACCAGACTTGTTATCTTGACGCAGTTGCACAACCGCATATGGTGTCTTGCCGGTTTTCGGATCTTCTAGTCCAACCGGTTTCATCGGACCGAACAATAACGTTTTCTTCCCTCTTTGTGCCATGACTTCAACCGGCATACAACCCTCGAAGAAGATTTCCTTTTCGAATTCTTTCAATGGGACCGTTTCAGCACTGATCAAGGCTTCATAAAAACGATCGAATTCTTCTTCTGTCATCGGACAGTTCAGATAAGCCGCTTCTCCCTTATCATAACGACTTTTTAAATATACTTTATCACGATCGATACTGTCTACTTCAATGATTGGGGCAGCCGCATCGTAGAAATATAAGTATTCTTCACCCGTCAAGGATATTAAGGAATTCGATAAATCTTTGGAAGTGAGAGGTCCTGTCGCAATGATGGTTGGCCCTTCTGGAATTTCTCGGATTTCTTCATCGTGGACAGTCACATTTTCATGACCTTTTACTCTTTCAGTCACTCTCGCCGCGAATTCATGTCGGTCGACAGCAAGGGCTCCTCCCGCTGGGACAGAACAATCATCCGCACTTTGAATAATGACGGAATCCAATTGTCTCATTTCCTCTTTCAATACACCGACCGCATTTGTCAATGCATTGGATCGCAAGGAATTGCTGCAAACAAGTTCTGCGAATTTATCTGTGTGGTGAGCAGGGGTCTGCTTCTTCGGTCTCATCTCATAAAGATGGACGTGAATGCCGCGTTTCGCTAATTGCCACGCAGCTTCACTTCCAGCTAATCCCGCTCCCACAACGTTTACTTCTTGTATATTCACTTTCAATCACCCTAATTCTGTTTCTCTTTGTAGTCACAGTTTGTACATTGGATCGATGTACTCTTCTTCGATTTCTTCTCAACAAGCAAGCTACTGCATTTCGGACAAGGACGGCTGATCGGTTTATCCCAAGAAACGAAATCACAGGATGGATATCGATCGCAACCATAGAAAATGCGTCGCTTTTTACTTTTCCGTTCTACAATGTTCCCTTCTTTACACTTCGGACATTTGACCCCGATTTCTTTTACAATCGGTTTCGTGTTCCGGCAGTCTGGGAAATTGGAACAAGCCATGAACTTACCGTAGCGACCCATCTTATAGACCATTTCACTGCCGCACTTCTCACAGTTCTCACCGGCGGGTTCATCCTGGATCTCTACTTCTTTCATCTCTTCTTCTGCAATCTTCAGCTTTTTCTCAAACTCTTGATAGAAATTATCGATGACCTTCTTCCATTCTTCTGTACCTTCTTCGATATGGTCAAGAGACGTTTCCATATCAGCAGTGAATTCTACGTTGATGACTTCCGGGAAGAATTCCAGAATCAAATCGAGAACGATTTCGCCAAGTTCAGTCGGTACGAACTTTCTTGCATCAAGCGCTACATATCCTCGACGTTGAATCGTATCGAGAGTCGGCGCATACGTAGAAGGTCGACCGATTCCCAGCTCTTCCATCGTTTTGACGAGTCGCGCTTCAGAATATCTCGGCGGTGGCTGGGTGAAATGTTGACTCGGTTCAATGTCTTTCGATTTGACTTTGTCCCCTTCATGCAGCTCCGGAAGGATTTTATCTTCGTCCTTCTTGTTATCGTCATTTCCTTCTACATACACTTTCATAAATCCAGGAAACTTGACTTTAGAACCGTTCGCACGGAAGACGACTCCGTTGTTTTCCAAATTGACTCCCATTGTGTCCATGATTGCTGGAGCCATCTGACTGGCAACAAACCGTTCCCAAATCAACTTATACAAACGATGTTGATCTCGGCTCAAGAATTGCTTGACGATTTTTGGATCACGCAATGTCGAAGTCGGACGGACTGCTTCGTGGGCATCTTGTGAATTATTCGACTTCTTACCGCCTGAGCGATTGGTCGTATATTTCTGCCCGTAAGTGTCCTGGACGTACTGTCTTGCCTCATCCTTGGCAACTTCAGAAACACGTGTTGAATCGGTTCTCATATACGTGATGAGACCGACTGTTCCTTCTTTTCCGATATCGATACCTTCATATAATTGTTGGGCAAGCATCATCGTTTTCTTAGCACGGAAATTAAGTTTCCGAGCTGCTTCCTGCTGGAGGGAGGATGTTGTAAAAGGTGCTGCTGGATTCCTTTTACGCTCTTTCTTCTGGACGGAAGTGACGTCGAACGAATTCCCGTTCACATGCTTCAGAACATCCTTTACATCCTCTTCTTTTGATAACTCTACTTTTTTTCCATTCAACTCGAAGAATGAGGCTTCAAATTCTTCCCCACTTTTGTCGAAAATCGCTTTGATTTTCCAATACTCTTCTGGTTTGAAGTTTTGAATTTCCTTCTCTCGTTCTACGATCATACGCAATGCAACGGTCTGTACACGACCTGCACTTAGTCCCTTTTTCACTTTCTTCCATAATAAAGGACTGATGTTGTAACCGACAAGCCGGTCAAGTACACGTCGAGCTTGCTGTGCGTCCACAAGATTCATATTGATTGCGCGTGGTTTCTTGAAGGAATCCTTGATCGCTTGTTTCGTAATTTCATTGAAGACAACTCGGCAGTCCGAATGGTCATTTATTTCAAGACTATGAGCCAAATGCCAGGCAATGGCTTCCCCTTCACGGTCAGGGTCGGCTGCGAGATATATTTTCTTCACTTTTTTGGCAGCAGTCTTCAGTTCTTTCAGAACAGGACCTTTTCCGCGGATCGTAATATATCTAGGTTCGAAGCCTTCTTCAACATCTACACCCATTTGACTTTTAGGCAAATCACGTACATGTCCCATTGAAGCTTTGACGATATATTTTTTTCCTAAGTATTTTTCAATCGTTTTTGCTTTAGCGGGAGATTCTACTATTACTAAATAATCAGCCATATCTTTTTCTGTCTCCCCCTTTTCTCTTATTTTGAAATCTTCACTATTATTGTATAAAGTATATTGGTTTGTCAAACGTTTGTCGTGAAATCAGTCAGTTCTTCAAGTATGTCTTCAGCACATGTAGTGAGCTTGGCACCTTGTTGTATAAGGCGGTTCGTCCCCGCTGAGCATGGTTCCAAAATCGACCCTGGAACAGCAAAAACTTCTCTTCCATCCTGTAGTGCCAAGTCCCCTGTGATGAGCGATCCACTTTTTTCACGGGCTTCTATAATCAATGTTCCCCTAGAAAGCCCACTTATAATCCGATTACGTAAAGGGAATTGCCATTTAGCGGGTTTTACATCTGGAGAATATTCCGATAACAGAAGATGTTTCGAGGCGATTTCGTCTGAAATTGGGATATGCTCTTTAGGATAGATATGTTGGAATCCGCTTCCTAATACCGCAATTGTTTTCCCAGATTGCATCATGGCTTGTTTATGGGAGTGCAGATCGATCCCATATGCTAAACCGCTGACGATTACCCATCCTTTCTGAATTAAAGGAGAGAGTATCTTTCGAAGACTATTCTTTCCATTGATTGTCGGATATCGAGTTCCAACGACACTAAGTAATCTAGGATGGGTGAGTAATCTCCGATCTCCCTTCAAGTAAAGAACAATCGGTGGGTCATATATCTGTCTGAGTTGTGGTGGATAGTCGACATCAAGGATCGTGATTGTTTCAATGTTGTCCCTTCGGTATGCTTCTCTCTTTTTTAAGAAATTCTCCTGATTCCTTGGATCAATCAAAAGATCTATGAGATCTGGTTGAAGCTTATAGCGTTCAGACAGTTCATCGGGCTTTCTTACAAGGATGCTTTCCAGGCTCGGATCTTCATTCAGCCATCGGGTCAGTTGTTTCCTTCCAACACCCCTACATTGAGACAGGTATGTAATCCGATCTTCGACGTTATTTAACAAACGGGTTCTCCTTCTTCTATTAACTAGCATGCAAAAAATAGCGAACGATATTAATCGCCTTCACCATTCGTTCGATATGTAGATCATGATTTCCTCTTTTTGAAATTGATCTCATAGTGATTTCTTTGAAATTCACTCCCTCTCCGCAGGAGTGTCTTGAATGATCAGGATATCAAATTCAATTCTTCAGAGGTTTAAGCATAATAAAACAGGACTGACCCATTGAGTCAGTCCCATCGAAGTGTATTGATGCTTATTTTACAGTCTTACATTTTTCAAGAAGATCGTTTTCTTTCAATACAGAAATCAACGTCTCACCCATGACAGATGGCGTATCCGCCACTTTGATGCCACAAGCGTTCATTGTCTTAATCTTCTCTTCCGCAGTACCTTTACCACCAGAGATGATGGCACCAGCATGTCCCATACGTTTTCCTGGAGGTGCAGTTTGTCCACCGATGAAGCCAACGACAGGTTTCGTCATGTTTGCTTTCACCCATTCAGCTGCTTCCTCTTCAGCAGTACCTCCGATTTCACCAATCATGATGACTGCATAAGTGTCTTCATCTTCATTGAAAGCTTTCAATACGTCGATGAAATCTGTTCCGTTTACAGGATCTCCACCGATTCCGACAGCAGTAGACTGACCGATACCTGCTTGAGACAGCTGATGAACAGCTTCATACGTAAGAGTCCCTGAACGAGAAACGACTCCGACATGACCTTTCGTGTGGATGTAACCAGGCATGATTCCGATTTTACACTCATCCGGTGTGATGACACCAGGGCAGTTCGGACCAACAAGACGGGTCTTCTTGCCTTCCATGTAACGCTTAACTTTCACCATGTCCATTACAGGAATATGTTCTGTGATACAGATTGCAAGATCCATCTCTGCATCCACTGCTTCTAGAATAGCGTCCGCTGCGAATGGAGCAGGTACATAGATTACGGAAGCATTCGCGCCTGTCTTTTCAACAGCTTCTCCAACTGTATCGAAAACAGGTACTCCTTCTACCTCTGTTCCACCTTTACCAGGTGTCACACCGCCGACGATTTGAGTTCCGTAATCAAGCATTTGTTTTGTATGAAAAAGGGCTGTAGAACCAGTGATCCCTTGTACGATAACTTTCGTATCTTTATTAATGAAAACGCTCATCGTAATTTCCCCACCTTCCTACTTGACTAATGAAACGATTTTTTCTGCGCCGTCTGCCATAGACTCAGCTGCAGTGATATTCAAACCAGATTCGTTCAATAATTTTTTACCAAGATCGACGTTTGTACCTTCCAAACGCACAACAAGTGGCAATTCAAGACCAACTTGTTTTGTCGCTTCAATGACACCTTCAGCAATGACGTCACATTTCATGATTCCACCGAAAATGTTTACGAAGATACCTTTTACATTCTTATCAGATAAGATGATCTTGAAGGCTTCTGTAACTTTCTCTGCAGTTGCACCGCCCCCAACATCAAGGAAGTTAGCCGGGTCTCCGCCATAATACTTGATGATGTCCATTGTAGACATTGCAAGACCTGCACCATTAACCATACAACCGATATTTCCATCTAGGGAAATATAGCTGAGGTCATGCTTGGAAGCTTCGATTTCCTTCTCGTCTTCTTCATCCAAGTCACGGAATTCAACGATATCCTTATGACGGAATAAAGCGTTCGGATCGAAGTTCAACTTCGCATCGAGTGCCATTACATTTCCATCACCTGTTGTGACGAGAGGATTGATTTCTGCGATTGAGCAATCCTTTTCAACAAATACAGTATATAAGCCCATCATGAACTTAACAGTTTTGTTCACAAGTTCTTTAGGGATGTTGATGTTGAATGCTAAACGACGAGCTTGAAAGGCAGTTAGACCGACTACAGGATCGATCACTTCTTTGAAGATTTTCTCTGGTGTTTGTTCTGCAACTTCTTCAATTTCAGTTCCGCCTTCTTCTGAAGCCATCATGACGACACGTGAAGTCGCACGGTCCAATACAAGGCCGACATAATATTCTTTCTTAATGTCGCAACCCTCTTCGATAAGTAAGCGCTTTACTTCTTTACCTTCTGGTCCCGTTTGATGAGTCACCAGTGTTTTGCCTAGAATCTCTTCAGCATATGTACGTACTTCATCAAGATTTTTGGCAACCTTAACACCACCGGCTTTACCACGTCCACCAGCGTGAATTTGTGCTTTAACAACATTGATTTCAGTACCGAGTTCTTTCGCTGCGTCAACTGCTTCTTTCGGCGTGTACGCAACTTTTCCATTCGGAACAGATACCCCGTACTTTCTCAAGAGTTCTTTTCCTTGATACTCGTGGATATTCATTCTCCATCCTCCTATCATGTGTCTAATCTATGCAACACCGTTCTTATTGTATAAATAAACCGCTCTCATGTCTACCGTTGCGGTTGGAAATCCTGCGAAAAACGAGAATATTGCTGAAACTGAGGATTTGAATGTCATAAAAGTTGGAAGATTGATGTTAATTATGGTAAATGTAAGTCCATACTTTCTTATGATGTTGATTTCTTCGGAATCAACAATCAGGTCTAGTCACACCTTTATCGCCATCCAACAGACAAAGGAAAACGCCTGTATCGGCGTTTTCTTTAGCAATCCTTTTTCTTGTTTTCTTCAACTAGCTTTTTAGTAATCGATTCTCTTTCTGCTGCAGCACGATAGATCCCGAATTCTTCAGCAAACTCTTCTCTGAAGCCTTGGACACATTGTTCACAACCTGGTACTTCAAGTGCATTCTTTTTCAACTCAGATCACCTCACTATTTTTCAATAGTATGTGGTGATTTCCTCATCCTTATTACGATTTCGGTTTAGCTGCTTGATCAAGCTGATAAATGAACGCAAATACTTCCGCCACCGCTTGGTATAAGTTAGGCGGTATTTCGCGATCGATATCAAGCTGAGATAGCAGGTGTATGAGAGAATCGTCTTGTTGTATCGGAACGCCGTTTTCTTCAGCTAGCCTCATGATTTCTTCAGCTGTGTCACCTTTCCCTTTCGCTACGACCTTCGGAGCGGAGGTATTCGATTGGTCATACTTCAACGCAACTGCTGATTTACGTTTTTCATCTGTCATATCGAGAGGTCCACTCCTCGTATGGAAGCTTCCATCATGGTCGAAGTGAGGTGTTTCTTCGACTCATTCACAGATTGTTCCACTTTTACGCTCGACAATGTATATCCATGCTCTTCTAAACGCTCTTTCAGCATTTCTTTGAATGGAGGAATCAATTGACTTACATGTATTTGATCATTCACGATTTTCAACGAGATGACACGGTTTTGGACGTTCATATCGATTACTGTCTCGTTCAAATGTTGTAAATCAAGGTAGAACAGAATTCGACTATAGTCCTCATCAATATCCCCGGATTGGTTTTGCTTTAAATCCCATCTCATCATCAAATCGCTTTTCCATTCTTTGAAATGTATCGGCAATTGATAAAACAGCGTCATCAACGATTGGTTCTCACTCGTATGCAGAAGTTGCTGTCCTGTAAGACGGTGCATGAGGGATTCTGCTTTATCGCGAATTGTAGTGGGTAATTCTTGATTCAGCAACTCTAGTAGTGCAGATTTTAATGGTGGGTTTCTTTGCAACTCACCTATTTGATGGCTAATCAGATCTTTTTCCAAAGACAACCCTAACCCTTTGACCATCTCAATCAAATTGAATTGTGGTTTCTGATCTATCGTTTGAGTCAGTTGTTTCAGGTTATTCATTTGCGTTTGATTAAGTTGAGAAAACTGTTCTCGTAAGAAAACTTCCGCATTCCTAGGTGACATGTTCAGCTTCAAACTTTGTAACAACATTTCATCAGTAGGTAAAGAAAGCGTTGTTCCTTTAACGGTTGACTGTTGACCGTTATGTTGTGTTGGTAATGGCAGCTTCAATGTTTGGAACACATCCTGAATCTGTTGCTTAACGGTATGACCCGTATCAGGTTGCTGGTACATCATAAACAAATGTTTAACCGTTTGAATATTGGTTAAAGGTGTGGTAATTGTTTTCAATGTTTGAATCGAACTGGTCACATTATTTATGGCCTTTTCATTACCAGGCACGCGTTGTTGTAATAACTGCATCAGATCATCCATTTCTGCAGACATCGGAGTTGACGATTGCGCATGATAAAGTGCTCTGAAGACTGAATCGGTTTGCGGAAGATTCTTAAGCACCATTGTCTTGATAGCCTGAATGCCTTTTTCATTAGAGCTTACCTGAGCGAGCCATTGTTCTGCCTTCCGTATCGTCTCCTTCGTCATCGGAAGTTGTTCCCGGCTCAATGCCTCCACAAGTAAACGGACCTGTGGATTCAACTTTCGTATGCCGATACTTTGAGGTGGAGGTGTCTGGGTCCCCTTGGTCCCTTCTATAACTTGTAAGAGAGGTACGGATCCGCTCGAATTCGGTTTGACCTGGAACCAATACTTTTCTCCAAGGGATAGACCTGTCATCAATTGTGCAGTCATGTTTTTGCCAGCAAGTTGAATTTTGGCCATATCGTTCGGGTACAAAGCCAGCACTTTACCCGAAAAAATCTGTCCAGGTTTAAGCTCTATTTTCGAGTTGAACCTGGTCAGGTTCGTCATAATCGTCTCAATGGATAATGCTTTCATACCATCACGCCTCTTTTAAGATCTCACTACTTTATTTATCGTCATAGAGGGATAATTGTTTGGTATTTCGTTCAGCGACAGGTGCGAATGTTTTTCGGTGTTCCGGGGTGACCCCGTGGATATTCAAGGCTTCCAAATGTTGAGCAGTCCCATAACCGGCATTGGAATGAAACGCGTAGGCAGGGTACTGTTGCCCCACTTCTTTCATATATCTGTCTCTCGTCACTTTCGCGATGATGGATGCTGCAGCTATTGAATTGCTTCTGCCATCACCTTTGATGAGTGATTCTTGAGGCAGATCTACGTCCAATTTCATTGCATCGATCAGCAAGTAGTCTGGTTGGATTGGTAAGTCCTCAAGTGCTTTCAACATCGCAAGTTTACTGGCTTCATATATATTGATAAGGTCGATTTCTTCTGCTGTAACCATTCCTACTCCAATTGCTACCGCTTTTGAAATGATTTCATCATATAGTACTTCCCTCTTCATTTCAGGAATCTTCTTCGAATCATCGAGACCGATGATGGTAGCATCAGGATCGAGGATGACCGCACTGGCCACTACCGGTCCTGCAAGCGGCCCACGACCGACTTCATCGATTCCTGCAATTTTACGAAATCCTTGTGAATAGCATTTTTGTTCGAACTGCGACATTTCTATGTAACGTTGTTGACGATTTTCCTCTTCTTGTCGTCTTTTGCACCACTGAGCCCAAAGTTTCTGAACCCCTTTACGCTCGTCCTTTTCAATCTCTTGAATGACTTCTTCGCTTACGTTACCTTGGACATTCTCTAAGTATTTCTGAATCTCTTTTATGGATTTGTCCTTCATGTGGAACTCCTTATCTGTTTGGTGAATTTCTTTCTTATGTAAATAAAACAAGACCCTGTCAGCCGATATCCAACAAGGTCTTTGTCTTTAAAAGTCAGATGGACGCTCGAACGAGAGAGGTCCGAGTTTTTCTGAACGAAGATCTCTTAAAATGATTTCTGCAGCTTTCTCATAATCGATTTCTCCACCTTTAATGAGGCAACCTCTTTTTCTGCCGATTTCTTCGAAAACCTCAAGAGGGGGTGCAGATGTGTCTTCGAGATTGTATCTTTCCATTAGCTTGTCAGGATACATCTCCTTCAAGTATTGAACGGCAAAGAAAGCGATGTCGCCGAAATCAAGTATTTCATCCTTGATCGCACCTGTAACGGCCAAACGGTAGCCTGTTGTCTGATCCTCGAACTTCGGCCAGAGGATTCCTGGCGTATCCAATAGCTCGATTTCCTTCCCTACCTTAATCCACTGTTGACGTTGTGTAATACCAGGCCGGTCGCCAGTCTTTGCGATTTTTTTGTTGGCCAGACGGTTGATGAGGGTGGATTTACCCACATTTGGAATACCCAAGATCAATGCTCTCACTGCTCGAGGCTTTATTCCTCTTTCAATCATTTTATCGATTTTATCCTTCATCAGTTCCTTTGCAATGTCTGAAATTCGATTCAAACCTTGGCCTGATTTCGAATTGACTGTTACCGTTCGCATACCTCTTTCGGCGAAGTACTCTTCCCATTGTTTCGTAACGGCCGGATCAGCCATATCCGACTTATTGAGAAGAATCAGTCTCGGTTTATGCTCGACGATTTCATCAATCATCGGATTTCTTGATGAAAGAGGGACTCTAGCATCAACGAGCTCAAATACGACATCTATCATCTTCAGCTTTTCCGTTATTTCTCTTCTAGCCTTTGCCATATGGCCAGGAAACCATTGAATTTGTTTCATTGTATATTCACCTACTCTAATACGTTTAAGTGATCGACAGGCCAAAAAATAACGTTCGCTTTACCGATGATGTTATCCATCGGTATCGCCCCAATATTCCGGCTGTCCTTACTATGTTGTCTGTTGTCGCCGAGTACGAACAGATGGCCATCAGGGACGGTTTTCGTTCCGATTTCCTCACTCAACTGAAAATTATCCGTCAAATTCCCATCAGGTATAGATTGTTTATATTCGCTCAGATAAGGTTCTGGAACTTCTTGATCATTGACAAATAAAGTGTCATCTCGATACTCGATTTTATCACCAGGGAGACCGATGACTCTTTTGATGTAGTCTTTCCCCTCAGGGGCATTAAATACAATGATATCAAATCGTTCCGGCTTGCCGAAATCATAGCTTATCTTATTGACGATCATCCGGTCACCATTATGCAACGTCGGCATCATCGATTCACCATCTACTACAATCGGAGCGAACAAGAAATACCGGATGCCTGCAGCAATCGCTAAAGCGATCGCAAGTGCTTTCATCCACTCCCATGATTCACTTTTCCCCTTGGCCATTTCTCCACCTCGTTTAATCTATTTCTTCTTTATATACTACTATTTCAACTATTAATCAATCAATATGTAAACCAAGCCTAAACAACATTGGTAGGCTGAAGCTTAAACGGCCCTATACTTTTCTTTGTATATGAAAAAAGGAGCTTGTCTCCAAGCTCCTTTTTACGTCTTTGATTTTGCTTATCTGCGGATCTCTTTGATACGCGCAGCTTTTCCACGTAGTGCACGTAGATAGTAAAGCTTCGCACGACGTACTTTACCGTGACGTACGATTTCGATCTTAGCGATTTTTGGAGAGTGTACAGGGAATGCACGCTCAACTCCAACACCGTAAGAAATCTTACGTACAGTGAAAGTTTCACTGATGCCAGATCCACGACGCTTGATGACTACACCTTCGAATACCTGGATACGCTCACGCGTACCTTCGACAACTTTAACGTCTACACGTACAGTGTCTCCTGCACGGAATTCAGGCAAGTCTGTCTTTAACTGCTCTTTTGTAATATCATTAAGTAGTTGTTGCATCGGGTATTCCTCCTTCCATACAAATGCTCTTGTTTATGCCTTTTCCATCATAACAGCGGAACATCGTAATCAAGTGACATTAGCCACAAAGAATATCATAGCATATAGAAGCCTATGAAGCAATATTTCTCTTAAGATTTTCTCTACGAATCAGTGTTTTCTTTAATTGATTCCAGGTATTGTTTTTCTTCATCAGTCAATGAGCTTTGCTCAATGAGATCCGGTCGTCGTTCATAGGTCCGTTTCAATGACTCTATGCGGCGCCAATCCTCAATTTTCGCGTGATCCCCTGATAAGAGTATCTCTGGCACCTTCATACCTCGAAAATCTGCAGGACGCGTATAATGTGGGTGTTCCAATAATCCGGATGAATGGGAATCCAGTTTCGCCGATTCTTCATTACCGAGCACCTCAGGAAGTAAACGGGTAACACCATCGATGACCACCATTGATGCAAGTTCACCGCCAGTAAGCACATAATCTCCAATGGAGATTTCATCAGTGACTAGATGCTTCCGGATCCTTTCATCATATCCCTCATAATGACCACAAAGGAAGATCAGATGTTCTTCTTCAGATAGCTCTTCTAGTTTCCGTTGGGTCAGTCGCTCACCTTGAGGGCACATCATGACAACTCTCGGTTGATGCTCAGTCCCTTCTTTCATCGCATCAACAGCATCAAACAACGGCTGTGGTGTCAGCACCATACCAGCACCGCCGCCATAAGGATAATCATCGACTTTACGATGTTTGTTCTCGGCATAATCCCGAAAGTCAGTCACCCTATAGGCCACAGCACCTTTTTCCTGTGCTTTTTTCAAAATAGAGCTGTTGAGAACACCGTCAAACATTTCCGGAAAAAGGGTAAGGATATCAATCTTCATTCTAATAGCCCTTCCATCGGTTCAATTTCAATCCGTTTACTATCTACATCGATCTCTTTCACAACTTGTTCGATATAAGGAATTAGGTATTCCTTCTTGTTCTCTTTCGATTCGACGACCCAAACATCATTCGCACCTGGAGAAAGAATCTCTTTCACTTTACCGATTTCTTCTCCAGAAACTGTGAAGACATTACATCCGATGATTTCATAATAATAGAACTCGCCTTCATCCAATTCCTTTAGGACATCTTTCTTTACTTTCAATAGGCCGTCTCGCAATGGCTCTACATCGTTGATATTCGGATAGCCTTCGAAAGCGACGAGATCGAATTGCTTGTGTTTTCGATGTGACCGGACGACCAATGGAATCGGTTCAGGTTTATTCGGATGAAACAAGTGCAGCTCAGCACCTTCTTCATATCTCTCTTCTGGAAAATCCGAACGGGTAATGACTCTTACTTCCCCTCTAATTCCATGTGTATTCACGATCTTCCCTACATTCAACCATTCGCTCATCTGTTCTCCTCCGATTAGCGTTTTCTACTAGCTTGATAAAAATGAACAGAACCTATACGTTAATCCGCCGTTCATCATTCGTCAGATATGAAAGAAAGGCGGGGTTGCCCCCACCTCTCACTAACTAAACGATCTCTAAATGGATCTTTTTGTTTTCATTCGTACCAGCGGCATTGATAACGGTACGGATCGCTTTAGCAATCCGACCTTGCTTGCCAATGACTTTGCCCATGTCTTCACTATGGACACTAAGTTGATACGTGATCGAAGAATCTGTCTTTACTTCTTCTATGCGTACTTCTTCTGGGTGATCGACAAGAGCTTTTACGATGGTTTCGATTAACTCTTCCATTATCGTCACACCTTACTTATTTTTGGTTTTTTGCGTTGTGAAGCTTTTCCATAAGACCAGCGTTTGAGAAAAGGTTGCGTACTGTGTCAGAAGGTTTTGCACCTTTCAACATCCACTCAAGTGCTTTTTCTTCGTCGATTTTCACATCGATTGGTTGAGCGATCGGGTTGTAGTAACCGATCTCCTCGATGAAACGTCCATCACGAGGTGAACGAGAGTCTGCTACGACCAAACGATAAAATGGAGATTTTTTTGCTCCCATACGCTTTAAACGGATTTTTACTGCCATCTATAATTCCTCCTAGAATTTGTTTTAAAATTATTTTTACGGTAATGACTACCGGTCCACACAATGTTACATGAATGGGAATTTCATGCCACCCATTCCACCTTTTTTCTTGCCTTTTTGCTGCATATTGGACATTTGTTTCATCATCTTCTTCATGTCCTCAAATTGCTTCAAGAGTCGATTGACCTCTTGTACGGTACGACCGCTTCCTTTAGCGATACGTTTCTTTCGACTTGCGTTAATGATTTCAGGTTGAACCTTTTCAGCTTTTGTCATCGACTTGATGATCGCTTCCACATGGTTCAGCTGTTTCTCATCTACCTTGACGTTTTTCAGTTGTTTCATCTGTCCAGATCCAGGCAGCATACCAAGTAACTCATCAAGTGGTCCCATGCTTCTGACCTGCGTAAGTTGATCAAGAAAATCTTCAAAGGTAAAGCTCATCGTACGCATTTTCTCTTCGAGCTCTTTCGCCTTCTTCTCATCTACATTGGTTTGCGCCTTCTCAATGAGGGACAATACATCTCCCATTCCGAGAATTCTAGACGCCATCCGTTCTGGATGGAATGGCTCAAGGGCATCCAGCTTTTCACCCATACCGATGAATTTGATCGGTGTATTCGTCACGGACTTGATGGACAATGCTGCACCACCACGCGTGTCTCCGTCAAGCTTCGTCAGAACGACTCCGGAGAGTCCGAGCTGATCATGGAAACTTTGTGCGACATTCACGGCGTCTTGTCCAGTCATCGCATCGACAACAAGCAGGATTTCATCAGGCTTCGCGATCTCTTTAATTTGAGAAAGCTCGTCCATCAGTCCTTCGTCGATGTGTAGACGACCTGCGGTATCGATAATCACGTAATCGTGATGTTCTTCTTTCGCTTTCTCGATCCCTTGCTTCGCAATTTCAACTGGACTTACATCCGTTCCAAGATCGAATACTGGCATGCTTAGCTGTTTTCCGAGTGTTTGCAGTTGGTTGATCGCGGCAGGTCTGTAAACGTCTGCAGCGACAAGCAATGGTTTACGGTTATTTTTCTTGCGCAAGTGATTGGCAAGTTTCCCCGTTGTGGTCGTTTTACCGGCACCTTGCAAACCTACCATCATGATGACGGTCGGCGGTTTGTTGGCGACAGCAATCTTACTTTGTTCTCCACCCATCAACTCGGTCAGTTCTTCATTGACGACTTTGACGACTTGTTGACCAGGTGTGAGACTCTCAAGTACTTCTTGACCGATTGCTCTTTCTTTCACTTTAGCGATGAATTGCTTTACAACTTTAAAGTTGACGTCAGCTTCTAATAACGCTAGTCGAACCTCTCGCATCATGACTTTGACGTCCGCTTCGGTAACTTTACCTTTACCACGGACTTTCTGAAGTGTCTGTTGAAGTCGGTCGGCTAATCCTTCAAATGCCATCTAAGTGCCGCCTCCTAATCCAATTCTTCGATACGATCGATCGTATCGAGAACGGTTTTCTGATCCTTCTCCTCAGCAATCTGTTGACGGAGTGTCTCGAGAAGTTGCTGGCGTCTCTGATATTTATCGAGAAGTTCAAGCTTTTCTTCGTATTCTTCAAGCATAAGCTCTGTACGTTTAATATTGTCATATACAGCTTGACGGCTTACATCGTAACTTTCGGCAATTTCTCCAAGGGACAAATCGTCGAGATAATAAAGCGCCATGTAATTTCGCTGCTTTGGAGTCAAAAGCGCATGATAGAAATCAAACAAGAAATTGACTCGTGTCGTTTTTTCGAGCACTTTTTCCACCCCTTGTTAAGCGAAATGCCTTTACGATTAATCATACTACACCCCATAGAAACCTTTGTCAAGTTTTTTTCTTAACATCAGTCTGCGGTGCCAGGTACCATTTTTGAAGCCTGTTATATTAAGCTTCCTCTATGGTACCTGGCACCCCCATAGAAGCTTGATATGACAGCATTCCTGAGCAGTACCTGGTACTGCTCAGGGTTCCAATGAAAAACACACGCGGTGTGCGTGTGTTCTCTTTTTACATCTCTTTGATCAATTGATGGTTTCGTCTTGTTCCTCCATGATGAGGTCTGAGAATAAGCCATATACGAATCGATCAGCATCGAACTCATAAAGGTCATCGACTTTTTCGCCAAGACCGACCAATTTTACCGGGATTTCAAGTTCATGACGAATGGCAAGGACGATTCCACCTTTGGCCGTTCCATCCAGTTTCGTCAACACAAGTCCACTGACATCGGTCGTTTGGCTGAATGTCTTCGCCTGGCTCATCGCATTTTGACCTGTTGTCGCATCGACGACAAGAAGCACTTCATGTGGAGCATTCGGAATCTCACGTCCGATGACGCGTTTGATCTTCTCAAGTTCATTCATCAAGTTGACTTTATTCTGAAGTCGGCCTGCCGTATCACACAAGAGTACATCAACGCCACGGGATTTTGCGGATTGGACCGCATCGTAAACCACCGCTGCAGGGTCTGAACCTTCACTATGTTTGACAACATCCACACCGACACGGTCGCCCCAAACTTGCAATTGATCGATTGCTCCAGCACGGAACGTATCTCCTGCAGCCATCATGACCGTCTTACCTTCCTGCTTCAGCTTGTGCGCGAGTTTTCCGATTGAAGTCGTCTTTCCGACACCGTTCACTCCAACAAACAAGATGACCGTCAAACCGTCCTCTTGGATGTTCAGTTTATTGTCCTCGTCTTCTTTCTCCAGAAACTCTGCAAGCTTTTCTGAGATGACGACTTGCAATTTTTCAGTGTCTTTAATGTTCTGACGTCTAGCTTCATCCTTCAATTCATCAATCAGATCCATAACGGTGGCTACACCGACATCCGCTTCAATCAGAATCTCTTCTAATTCTTCAAAGAACTCCTCATCGACTTTACGGTAATTTTTCACGAGTTCGTTGACTCGAGTTGAAAAAGAATTACGGGTCTTCTCCAGTCCGTCTTTAAATTTCTCGGTTACCGTCTCACTTTGGTTCGTGAACTTTTCTTTCATTCGTTTGAAAAAACTCATGTTATCCTCCTAAACTACGTCGTTACTAGCTCTTTCGTATCTTCCAATTTCACAGAAACAAGGTTGGAAACGCCTGATTCCTGCATAGTGACGCCATACAGCACATCAGCCTCTTCCATCGTTCCTTTACGGTGTGTGACTACGATGAACTGGGTCTCTTCACTGAAAGCACGCAGGAACTTTGCAAACCGGCTTACGTTCGCTTCATCAAGAGCAGCCTCTACTTCATCCAAAATACAGAATGGAACAGGCCGGACTTTCAGAATCCCAAACAGAAGTGCGATGGCAGTTAGTGCCCTCTCTCCTCCAGAAAGAAGCGCCATATGCTGAAGCTTCTTCCCTGGAGGTTGCGCAAGGATGTTGACACCCGTGTTCAACAGATCATCGGGATCAGTCAATTCAAGGTCCGCTCGTCCCCCTCCGAAGAGTTCACTGAAAATCGTCCGAAAATGCGTTCGGATCTCAAAGAATGACTCCTTGAACCGTTTCGTCATTACTTCGTCCATCTCTGTAATGATACCGTATAGCGTCGCTTTCGCTTCGTTCAAGTCGTCACGCTGATCTGTCAAGAAGTTAAATCGCTCAGAAACACGATCATATTCTTCAATTGCACCGAGATTGACTGTGCCTAATTCTTCGATCGCCCGCTTAATCAATTTCACTTTCGTACGAGCTTCATCAGGGTCCATTTCCAGCTTGTACTTTTCTTTAGCGCGCTCATACGTCAACTGATATTCTTCACTCAAGTGAGTCAATCGATTTTCAAGCTCCACATCCAGGCGGTTCATCCGGACTTCTTCTTGGTGAATTCCGTCTGACATCTGTTTATGGACTCGTTTTAATTCTTTCAATTCCATTTCGTGCTTTTCTATATTTTCTTGTCTCTCTGTCCGTTCCTTACGCCGGTCACCGATTAACTGGATGGTCGCATCCTTGTCTTTGCGATGCTGTATAATTTGCTCATCCAACGCTTCTTCATCAGATGAACTCGTGTTAACCGCTTCTTCTAGTAACCAGAATTCCTCTTCCGCTTCTTCTAAAGCTTGAACTGTTTCACTCTGATCATTTTGAAGACGATGAACAGTATCTTTTGAATTCGTGTACTGTTGTTCATATTGAGCAACGCTCACTTTGAGTGTCGTAATCGACTCATTCAAGTCTTCCTTCGTCGTTTGAACGTTTTTCTTTTGATGCGTCAAACGTTCGACCTCTGTTTCAAGCTCTGATGCCTTTACTTCAGAGGACTCTAATGATTCCTTCAAGGTCGATATTCTTTTTTCCATCGTTTCCTTTTCTGAATGGAAAGCACCTTTCTCACGGTCATACAGATAGAGATGCTCGTTGATGTTTTTGCTTTCGAGTTCAATCTCACGAAGTTCGCCTTTCAATTGTTGTTCTTTAAGACGAATCTGTTCACCGTTTTCGCGCATCGTTTCCATACTCGATTTTTGCTCTTGTAACTCGTTTTTCCCGTTTTTCACTTCCATTTCCAGCTTTTCTGTTTGGACTTCCATGGAAGATAATTTTTCAGTAATCGTTTCTAACTCTCGTTGCCTCGATAACAGAGAGCTGTTCTTCTGTTTTAGGCTACCACCTGACATCGATCCGCCCGGATTGACGACATCTCCTTCAATGGTGACGATTCGGTATCGGTGCTTCAAGATCCTGGCCATAGCGTTCGCACCTTCTAAATTCTGTGCAATCACTACATTCCCAAGCAAGTTTTCAATGACGTTTCGATATCGGTCGTCAAAGGTTACAAGATCGGATGCGATTCCGATAAATGCGTTATGGCTCCGCACCTTCTCTTCCTCTTGTGCCGGTAGTTTCCGACTGCGAATAACTGACATCGGTAAAAAGGTCGCTCGTCCGAGTCGCTTCTGTTTTAGAAATGAGATGGCAGCTCGCGCATTCTCTTCAGAATCTACAACGACATTCTGCGTAGCTGCACCAAGGGCTGTTTCAACTGCGGTCTCTTGCTCCTTCGCTACGGTCACAAGTTCAGCAACAGCCCCCTCAATTCCATTCAAGCGCTTTCCACGTTCTTTAAGGATCTCACGGACTCCCTGGAAAAACCCACTGTAATCCTCTTGCATCTCCTCAAGCATTTCTTTTTTTGAACGGAATTGCTGGATGAACTGATAAGCCTTATAAAGGTTCGATTCTTTCTCAGAAAGGTTCGCTTCATCTTGTTCAATTTGTCTTTTCAACTTCAAAAACCCGTCCATCTGTGATTCCAGTTGCTCTTGCACAACGGAGAGCTGCTCCGTCAGTTCGGCTTTTCTAGAAGTGATTTTCTCCCGCTCTTCGATATATTGCTCATGACGTTCATCGAGTTTGCTCGTTTTGTTCGATTGCTGCTCAAGCTGCTCCGTCAAATAACGGATTTCGTTTTTGATGGAGGTTTGCTCATTCAGACAATCGAAGTATTGGCTTTTCAACTGTTCAAGCTCTTCTTCAATATTTTTGTCCATCATGACGAGCTGACCTTCTTCTTCTTTCAACTGTGCCTTCAATTGACTCAGTTTGTCCTGATGCTGCTTCAACACTTTTTTTTCACCCGTCAGCATCTGATCGATGGATTGTTTCTTCTCTTTGTGACTTGCTATCTTCTTTGTCAGCTGTTCTTTATTCTGATGATAGTTCTTCTTTCTCTCCCGCATGACTTCACGTTTACCTTCATGCTTTTCAAGCTCTTCGCTGACGTTCAGTAAGACATCCTGTAATTCATCAATCGACTCATCCAAAGCAGACAACTCATCACGGATCTTATCGATGGAAGCTTCTTTTTTAGACACTTGTTCCTGAAGCTTCACTTCTTCCTCTTTCAATCGTTCAATCTCTTTGGATTTCGCTTCCCAGCGACTATGTAGATCCTCGATTTCATGGACAATCAATGCCGATTCGATAACCTCAAGCTCACTCTTTTTATCAAGATAATCCCTTGCAATGGAAGCCTGGATTTTGAGAGGCTCAACTTGATCTTCTAATTCATAAAGTATATCTTCCACTCTGTTGAGGTTTTCTTCTGTTTCCTTAAGCTTTTGCTCCGCCTTGATTTTACGTGTCTTATATTTCAAGACACCAGCCGCTTCTTCAAAAATCTTACGGCGATCTTCTGGTTTGCTGCTTAAAATCTCTTCGACTTTACCTTGTCCGATGATGGAGTAGGCTTCTCTCCCTAAACCTGAATCCATGAACAAATCGATGATGTCTTTCAATCGACATTGCTGGCGGTTGATTAAATATTCACTATCTCCGGATCGGTAAACTCTACGAGTAATACTGATTTCATTATATTCAATCGGTATATGCTGATCTTCGTTATCTAACGTAAGTGTCACTTCGGCAACATTCAGTGGTCTACGTGTATCACTACCGGCAAAAATGATGTCTTCCATCTTTGCGCCACGCAACGATTTGGCTGATTGTTCACCAAGAACCCAACGGACTGCATCCGATATATTACTTTTTCCACTGCCGTTCGGGCCTACAACGGCTGTAACCCCTGGAACGAACTCGATTCCGATTCGTTCAGCAAAGGACTTGAACCCGACGACATCTAAACGTTTGAGGAACATGTAAGATTCCCCCTTCCCTTGAATACATACCTATATATTTTATCATAAAGAGGAAAGCTGAAGAAGAATACAAGTGAAATTCAACAAGTGCCTATGATTCATGCTACAATGAAAATTGATCAACGAATGGTAGAAAGGATGGTTCTGTGAATCTTAGTGTCAAAAGCCATGAAAATATGGCATATATGCTTGAGCAAATGCAAAAACAAATGCAAGTAGTCAATACAGGGGTTATGCGTTCTGAAGACTTTGATGTCGATCAATATGAAGATCTGAAGGACTTATATGAATTCGTCATGAAAAAAGACCATTTCAGTGTCAGTGAGACAGAAGGCATCATTCAAGAATTGAGTGAGTTGCGCAAAAGCAAATAAGTCAGGAAAGGGTTGCCTCCAGTTCGGGGCAACCCTTCTTCATTTCACTCATTTAGAATTCAAGTATTGTAAAGCTTCCCGGGCGGCTTGTTGCTCCGCTTCCTTCTTGGAACGGCCATGCCCCACTCCTAATCGTTCACTGCCCAAATATACTTCTGATGTGAACTCACGGTTGTGTGCAGGACCTGTTTCTTGTACGATCCGATAATCCAGTGTACCGTGATTTTCACGTTGTATGAACTCCTGTAGCTGACTCTTGAAATCCATCACATGGGAAAAAGCACCTTCATTAATCTTAGGATACACAAATTCGTCCAAAAAGCTCTCTACCACTTCAAGTCCTTGATCGAGATAAAGAGCACCAATGAAGGCTTCGAAAACATCCGCCAATAGCGCAGGTCGGGTACGTCCGCCTGTATTTTCTTCCCCTTTACCCAATAAAACAAGATCTCCGAATTTCAATTGATGTGCAAAGGTCACTAATGATGGTTCACATACGATGGCTGCACGTAGCTTGGTCAATTCACCTTCGGACATATTGTGATATTTCTTATACAAGTACTGTGAAATCGTCAGCTCAAGGACTGCATCTCCTAAAAATTCGAGGCGTTCGTTATCGTCACTAGGACGTTTACGATGCTCATTCACATACGATGAATGAGTAAAAGCTTGAAACAACAATTTTTCATTATTGAAGTGGATGTGCAATTCCTTTTGAAACGCAGCAAAACGGACCGATAGTTCTTCTTTCGTAAATGGTCTGCGCTTCGGTCTTGGATATTTATTCTTTGATGAAGTACGGTTGGACATAGTGACCTCCATAATTCCTTTCGCATGTCATTTTTCTAGTGTGTGTTCAATTGGTTCTGTCTTTATTTTAGCAGAAAATTAGATAAAGGGCTGACCGGTAAGGGTCAACCCCGACAAACTATTGATGGCTATTTATGTAAGTTACTACATCGCCAACAGTAGCAATCTTTTCTGCATCTTCGTCAGAAATCTCCATGTCGAACTCATCTTCAAGTTCCATAACAAGTTCAACAACATCTAGAGAGTCTGCTCCAAGATCTTCTTTAAAAGAAGATTCTAGTTTCACTTCTTCCTCATCAACCCCTAAACGGTCAACGATGATTTTTGTAATACGCTCTTGAATGTCTGCCATGTCCGTTCACCTCCTCTCAAGTAATTATACGAGAAGTACACGACTTCGTAAATTGTGATTGTCTCAATCTTTTAGGTTTTGTTAAATAGTCATGTTGATTTCTTGAAAATCATTACCACTCCACGGACGAACCGCAATGAGGAATGTTGAGAATTTCATCTGGTATTAACAATGAATAATTAACTAGCTTTTAAGAATATCAAACAAAGTCTCGAAGATTTATGCTTCGGCATGTTTTAAAATGAAAGCTAAAAATTGAGGACAAACAGGGCCTCGAAATACAAGGCACGCATTGTAATGAACACTGCCTAATACCGTCGCGTTCTGTGACAACGGCAGTACTAGCACTTCCTGTGCGTAGGACCTGTTTACCAGAAATTTTCAGCTACATCACCATTCCGCCGTCGACGTGGAGAGTCTGCCCCGTAATATAACTCGCCTCATCCCCCGCCAAGAACCTCACAGCTGCTGCGATATCTTCTGGACGACCGAGTCTTGAGAGTGGAATTTGTTTGAGCATTTCATCTTTCACATCACCTTCGAGTGCGTCGGTCATATCGGTTTCGATAAATCCAGGCGCGACCGCGTTGACTGTGATACCTCGGCTGGATAGTTCTTTTGCTGTTGTTTTTGTCAATCCGATGACTCCGGCTTTGGCTGCAACATAATTCGCTTGTCCTGGGTTGCCGGATACACCGACGATGGAGGCGATGTTGATGATGCGTCCGGAGCGCTGTTTCATCATTTGACGGGTCACCGCTTTTGTGCAGTTGAAGACTCCTTTAAGATTCGTGTTGATGACAGCATCCCATTCTTCTTCTTTCATTCTCATCAACAGGTTATCACGTGTGATTCCTGCATTGTTGACCAGGATATCAAGTGACCCGAATGTGGAGATGACTTCTTTGATCATAGATGTTACGGAGTCCATGCTCGCTACATCGGATTGGATCGCGAAGGCGGTGCCACCGTTTTCTTGGATTTCTTCTACGACTTTACGGGCTTTTTCTTCACTTCCAGAATAGTTGACAGCAACGGAAGCTCCTTGTCGGGCAAGTTCTAATGCGATTGCTCGTCCGATTCCTCTAGAAGCACCGGTTACTAACGCAGTTTTACCACTAAGCATCGTTTCATACCTCCTTCAGTTTTTCCATCGCAGCAGTTAATGATTCAGAATCAGAAATGGCGATGGTCGTTGCACGACGATGGATTTTCTTTACTAATCCAGATAGAACTTTACCTGGTCCGATTTCGACGAATGTATCTACTCCCTCGTCTAACAAAAACTGAATCGTTTCTTCCCAACGAACAGGAGAATATATTTGTTCGATCAATTTCTTCTTGATTTCAGAAGCGTCTGTTATTGCAGTTGCTGTAACATTCGCAACAACTGGGATGGCAGCGTCAGAAAACGTCAATTCATCGAGGACGTCTCCCATCTTGTCCGCAGCTGGCTTCATCAATTCAGAGTGGAATGGACCACTGACTTGAAGAGGGATGATTCGCTTCGCACCTTCTTCTTTTGCAATGTCAGACGCCTTTTCTACTCCCTCTTTCGTACCAGAGATGACAATCTGTCCAGGACAATTCAAATTCGCTAATTGGACAGAATCTCCAGCTTCTGTCACACGGTTTGCGATGGTTTGAAGTGTATCTGCATCCATTCCTAGGATGGCTGCCATAGCCCCTTCCCCTGCAGGAACGGCTTCTTCCATGAACATGCCGCGCTTTCGTACAGCATAAACGGCATCTTCAAAAGAAAGTGCACCGGAAGCAACCAAAGCAGTGTACTCACCTAAACTGTGTCCTGCTGTATAGTCTGGTTGAATTCCGTGTTCTTCCATCGCTTTCAAGATCGCTATGCTCGTAGTCAGTAGCGCTGGTTGTGTATTTTCCGTTCTTGTTAACGCATCTTCCGGACCGTTTTTGATGATATCGGATAGCTCGAATCCAAGTCTTTGGTCCGCTTGCTCAAACACTGCTTCAGAGCGTTCGTTTTCCTTTGCGATTTCTTGTCCCATCCCTACTTGCTGGGAGCCTTGTCCTGGAAATAAAAATGCTACTTTACCCATTCATTCCTCATTCCCTTCCAAACGAGATGCCTTTTCTGTAATAATATCCACCATGTCATGTTCGACCATATGACGTGCTTGACGAATCGCGTTTAAAATCGCATTGGCATCCGAGGATCCATGTGCTTTTATGACAGGAGCTCTTAAGCCGAATAAAGCCGCTCCCCCATACTCGCTGTAATCCAGTTTTGCTTTCAGCGCCTTGAATTGTGGCTTCAAGACCGCAGCTGCCAATTTACTTTTCATTGAACTCATCAACTGTTCCTTCAACATTGAAAAGATCGACATTGCAGTTCCTTCAATTGTTTTCAAGACGAGGTTTCCAGAGAAACCGTCACAAACGACAACGTCCGCAATTCCATCAAGTAGGTCACGTGCTTCCACATTCCCGACAAAATGGATGTGCTCTGAGTCTTTCAACATCTGATAGGTCTTCTTGGAAAGTTCGTTTCCTTTCCCTTCCTCAGTACCGACATTCAGCAAACCGACTCTCGGGCGTTCAATGTCTCTAACCTTTTGACTATAAACCGTGCCCATCAAGGCGTATTGGAAAAGATGTTCTGCTTTTGCGTCCATATTTGAACCGACATCCAACAGTACAAAGCCTTTTCCGTCCAGCGTAGGTAATGTCGGTGAAAGTGCTGGACGATCGATACCTTTGATCCGCCCTACGTGAAGAAGTCCGGTCGTCATCAGAGCGCCAGTGTTCCCAGCAGAAATACAAGCATCCGCTCGTCCTTCCTTCACTTCGACAGCTGAAAGGACCATTGATGCATCCTTTTTCCTTCTTACAGCTCTGACCGGTTCGTCTTCACTAGAAATTTTTTCTGTTGTATGTAAAATGTTCAATCGATCGGAATCACTCAAGTATTTCTTGATTTCGTTTTCGTCACCGACCAATGTGATCTCTAAATCTTTATATTCTTTGATGGCTTCCATGGCACCCAGAACGACTTGCTCTGGTGCATGGTCACCTCCCATTGCATCAATGGCAATTCTCATCGATCCTTTTACGTCCCTTCTGTTTGCCTTTTATTCGAACGGAACATTGTAAAAATGCCCTCGAAAACCAGTTCTTGTTCTACATAACTTTTCACTTCAACAATCGTTCGATCGGCCTGATGTTCTTGGACCACCGCTTTAGCAACTACACGCTCGCCAACCTTTACCTGTCTCGTAAAGCGTATATCCGATTTACTTGTGAGCGCAAGTTCATCGTTAATGATCGCAACAGCTAATGAATTGGCTTGTGCGAACAAATGATGACCCCTCGCGATATTATGCCTTGAGAATACATGCTCTTTTTTGATGTCGAGTATCGAGATAGCTGACTCATCCAGCTGCAAGTCGATGATTTCACCTATGACATCCTCAATGGAAAGAGCCTTGACTTCATCTAATTGTTGCTGAGCCACGTTCTTGATCCTTTCCCTCAACTCTGGAATCGAGAGTTCCAGCCGATCCAGACGAATGGTCTGAACGCTGACTTGGAATTGATTCGCCAAGTCTTCATCTGTAATGAAAGGGTTGATCAGAATGGTCTCTTTCAACACTTGTTGACGTTCCTTTTTATTACGCTTCATTACTTCACCATCTCTTACTCTTATGAGTAGGTACTAAAAGTAGTATATAATGATTAGTCCTTATTTTCAAGGATAACAGGACTAATCAAGTTCTTCCCAATGCTCGACTTGACTCATCAGCCAGGTGCGTAAAGAAGCATATACATCTTCATGCCAAAACTCCTCAGAATTGACCATCGTTGCTGCATCTTGTCTCGCAAATTCAAGGGCACGATAATCATGCACTAAGTCAGCTACCTTAAATTCAGGGAGTCCGCTCTGCTTTTTGCCGAAAAAGTCTCCTGGACCACGAAGTTCAAGATCTCGTTGTGAAAGCTCGAAACCGTCATTCGTCTCAGTCATGATTTGCATTCGTTCCTTACCTACGTCCGATTTTGGATCTGCGATCAGGATACAATAGGATTGTGCATCACCACGTCCGACACGTCCGCGCAATTGGTGAAGCTGTGCCAATCCGAAGCGCTCGGCGTCATAGACGACCATGACGGTAGCGTTCGGTACGTTTACTCCGACCTCAACGACAGTTGTTGATACGAGAACTTGGACATCATTTTTACTGAACCTCGTCATCATCTCTTCTTTCTCATCGACAGACAGCCTTCCATGCATCAAACCGACATTGAAGTCCGTAAAATATTGTTGAAGCTGAGCGTGCACATCTACAGCATTTTGGAAATCCATCTTATCGGATTCCTCGATCAACGGACAGATGACATAGGCTTGCCTTCCATTTTCAAGTTCTTTTTGTATAAAAGTCAGCACCCGGTCCAACATGCCGTGCTTTGCCCAATAGGTTTCAATCGGCTTTCTACCAGCAGGCATCTCATCTATGGTCGACACATCCATGTCACCAAATGCAGAAATGGCTAAGGTTCGAGGAATAGGTGTCGCGGTCATAAACAGGACATCAGGTGTAATGCCTTTTTCCCGTAACACTTTCCGTTGATTCACACCGAACCGATGCTGTTCATCGGTTATGACGAGACCGAGATTGTGGAATTGAACTTCCCCTTGAATTAGAGCATGTGTACCGACCAGGAAGTCAACTTCCCCTTCCTTCACCCGGTTCAAAATTTCTGCTCGTTGCTTCCCTTTGATAGAACTCGTCAACAGCTCCACTTTGATATCCATCTCTTTAAAAAGATCGTTCAAAGATTCATAGTGCTGCTCTGCTAGTATTTCTGTCGGTACCATCAAGGCTGCTTGCATTCCTGCCGTAGCCAATGCGTACATACTGATGGCGGCAACGATCGTCTTCCCTGAACCAACATCACCTTGAAGTAACCGGTTCATGCGGTATGGAGAGCTCAAATCTTTGAGAATCTCATCTGTTACACGTTGTTGTGCTCCGGTCAACGGGAAAGGCAACGATTGGATGAACGCTTGCAGTTTGTCCTTGTCAAATGCTCTCGCTTTCCCATCGGTCTTTTCCTTTTCTTGTTTGCGCCACCATTGCATCTTCAATTGGAAAAGCAACAGCTCCTCATACACGAAGTATCTTCTCGCATGTTTCAGATGATCATGGCTCTCCGGTACATGCATCCATTGAACCGCTTGTCTGCGATCAATCAACTTATATTGCTGTCGCTTCTCTTCTGGTAATATGTCCTCAATGTAACGGACATATTGATTAAGAGTTTGATGGACGACATTTTTCACTCGTTTAACCGTCCAATCCCCCTTCACGGAGTATACAGGTTCTATTTTTTCATCTTGATCCTGGTGACCGAATGTAACATGCTGGCCGGTAATCGTCAGTCGATGTTGATCCCATTTTCCCGTGATCGTCACAGGTTGTCCAATTGAGAAATTCTTTTTTAAAAATGCTCGGTTGAAAAAGACCGCTGTTACAAGGTACTTGCCTACAAGGACTTTGACGGTCAATCTTGATTTCTTCCGGCCATAATAGCGTAAAGAAGGTTCGCTATGAACCTTCCCCTCTACAGTCGCTTTTTCATCATGCTTAAGTTCTGTCAAATCCTTTACTTGAAAATCCTCATAACGATAAGGAAAATAAAGGAGCAAATCTTCGATTGTATAAATGTTCAAATCAGCAAGCTCTTCAGCGCGAGCTTCACCGATTCCTTTCACTTGGATAACTGGTTGTTTCAAATCCATTATTTCTTGTTTAACGGAACTCCATAAATTTTCGCTTCAAGCGCTCTACCTGTAGGAGTCGCCGCTAATCCTCCTTGTGCAGTTTCCTTCAATGCTGTCGGCATGGATTCGCCGATTTTATACATTGCATCAATGACTTCATCACATGGAATCCGGCTCGTTATGCCTGCTAAAGCCATATCTGCAGCTGTGATGGCGATACTTGCGCCGATTGCATTTCGTTTTACGCATGGAACTTCCACTAGCCCAGCGACAGGGTCGCAAACAAGCCCTAACATATTCTTCAACGCAATTGCCATGGCTTGGGCAGATTGCTCAGGGGAGCCTCCTGCAAGTTCTACGATAGCAGCAGCTGCCATTCCAGTCGCTGATCCGACTTCAGCTTGACAGCCCCCAGCAGCACCAGATATGGATGCGTTATTCGCCACGACAAAACCGAATGCGCCAGAAGTGAACAAATATCTGACCATCTGTTCTCGAGTCGGGTTCAGTTTATCTCGTAACGCAAACAAGGTACCTGGAACGACGCCTGCAGAACCGGCGGTCGGCGTTGCACAAATCGTTCCCATCGCAGCATTCACTTCATTCGTCGCAACTGCTTTACTGACTGCATCCAAAACCGTTGTTCCAGCGAGGCTTTTTCCACTCTCGATATATTTTTGCAAAAGGACAGCATCCCCACCGGTGAGACCTGAATGTGATTTCACGCCTTCCTTGATGCCTTTTTCAACCGCTTGTTCCATGACATCAAGATTCTTTTCCATTAGATCCATCACAGTTTCTCGATCTCGTCCGGTCACGTCCATTTCTTGCTCAATCATCACTTCAGAAATCGGAATCTTCTTCGAAACCGCACGTTCGACCAATTCACTGACATTTCGGAACATCATATCGATAACCACCCTTCTAATTATTCATGAATTCGAGTTGCCTTGATGATGTGAGGCAGCTTTTCAATTTCTTCTAGGACGGAATCTTCTAAGTTTTGATCAACCTCAATGGTCATCAATGCTTCACTACCGACTTCCTTCCTGCTGACCTCCATATGTCCGATGTTGATTTCGAGTTTGGCAAGAAGATTTGCAACACCTGCAATTGCCCCATATCGGTCGTTATGGACGACGAGCAGAGCTGGATGATTACCCGATAAACGAAGTTCAAAACCGTTCAACTCAATGATTTCAATCTTTCCACCACCGATTGAAATACCCACGATTTCCAACTCGCCTTGCTCATCCCCCATCCGTATTCGAGCTGTATTGGGATGGTCGGTCAAAGCATCTTCTTCCGTCATTTTCACTTTGATCTTTTCTTTCTTTGCGATTTTCAAAGATTCACTGATCCGTTCATCAAACGTATCAAAGTCTAGAATCCCACCAACGATAGCTACATCGGTTCCATGCCCTCTATAGGTCCTTGCAAAAGAACCATAAAAGGATATATGTACCCAGTCCGGTTTACGTCCGAATAATGAACGTGCTACTCGTCCGATGCGGGCTGCACCGGCTGTATGTGAACTGGATGGACCAATCATAATCGGTCCGATGATATCAAAAACGCTTTTAAACTTCATCCTACATTCCTCCAGGATAAGCGGTTTTTTGGAACTATGATGATAAAACTCCCCTGATATAGAATATTCCTACCCGATCGGTCTTCAGAAAGATCATGGTAGGAATATGTTTAGGGTTTATTCAACAGAAATGATATAGGAATAGATTGGTTGTTGACCCGGATGAATTTCAACTTCCGCATCTGGGTAGTGTTCTGTAATCCAATCTTCTAGCGTCTCGGCCTCTTCCTGATCGGCATCTTCTCCATAAATGATCGTCACGATTTCATCATCTTCATCGATCATTTCCGACAAGAGGGCTTCCACCGCTTCTTTTTGGGATTTCATCGATGTAACGATTTTCCCATCGAATATTCCCATGAAGTCGTCCTTCTTGATTTCCACTCCATCAATCGAAGTGTCTCTTACTGCGAAAGTAATTTGACCAGATTTCACATGTCCAACCGCTTCAGTCATGCTCTCTTGATTCTCTTCAAGAGATGCGCTTGGATTAAAAGCCAGTAGAGCTGAAATACCTTGTGGAACGGTTTTCGTCTTTACGACTGCAACTTCTTCATCTACAACAGAAGCTGCTTGTTCAGCTGCCATGACGATGTTGCCGTTGTTTGGCAGGATAATCAGCTTTTCAGCATGCGCTTCTTCGATGGCTTTCACGATGTCTTCCGTACTTGGATTCATCGTTTGACCTCCTGCAATCACGACAGTGGCACCTAGGCTCTTGAATAATTCTTCAATGCCAGCTCCCATTGACACCGTAATAATGCCGAAAGGTTTTTTCTTTTCTGGGACTTTCGCTTTCGGTTCGTTATTTTCACTTTCTAAAATTGCCGTGTGCTGCTCGCGCATGTTTTCAATCTTGATATTGATCAGATCTCCATACGATTGCGCAAGAGACAGCATATCTCCCGGCTTTTCCGTATGTATATGAACTTTGACAAGTTCCTCATCCGAAACGACGAGCAATGAATCACCATGTTCATTCAGCTCGTTACGGAAATCATCTTCAGAGAACGGGTTTTGTTCCGTTTTCTCTTTCTTGAACTTGACCATGAACTCCGTGCAATATCCAAAATGGATATCTTCCGTTTTCATGTGCATTTGAGCTTTATGGTGTTCCGCACTTACCAATTCATCCATAGAAGGTCCAGAAATGCTTACTTCTGGCAACTCTTTTCCTTCAAGCACAGATAAAAACCCTTCATAGATCGTGACGAGTCCTTGCCCGCCTGAATCAACGACCCCGACTTCCTTTAATACCGGTAACAGATCCGGTGTACGGTCGAGTGATTCTTTCGCTTCCTTCAATGTCTGCTCCATCAAGGAAACTAGATCATCCGTTTTACGGGCTGCCTTGGATGCTTTCTTCGCTGCATCCTTTGCAACTGTCAGGATTGTCCCTTCTACAGGTTTCATGACTGCTTTGTATGCCGTTTCCACACCAGCTTCCAATGCTTCCGCAAAAAGCTTTGCATCCACTTCTTTTTTCCCTGCAAGTGCTTTAGAGAACCCTCGGAAAAGCTGGGAAAGAATTACACCAGAATTTCCTCGCGCCCCCATCAAAAGACCTTTAGAGAATGTAGACGCAATCAAGCCTGCATCGTCCGAGTCAAGACCTTTCACTTCTTTCACACCAGAAGTGATGGTCAAATTCATATTGGTTCCTGTATCTCCATCCGGAACCGGGAATACATTCAGGGCGTCGACCATCTTCACATTCTTGTTCAGGTTGTCCGCCCCATAGATAAACATCTGGGAAAGCTTTTTCCCGCCTAACTTCTTCTCTGTCACGAATTCTTCCTCCTCGTTACGGGTTCGTCACCCTCACGCCTTGAACAAAGATATTGACGGAATCAACTGATAATCCGAGCATTTGATCAAGCGTATACTTCACTTTTGTTTGAACATTGTGAGCTACTTCAGAAATTTTCGTTCCATAGCTGACGATGATATACATGTCTATGTGTACTTCATCCTCTTCTTGGCGTACGACGATTCCACGGCTGAAATTGTCACGTCCTAGAAGCTCTGTAATGCCATCTTTAATTTGCTTTTGCGATGCCATTCCGATAATACCATAACAATCGATTGCGGCTCCACCTGCAATCGTAGCGATCACATCGTTAGAGATATCAATTTCTCCATACTTAGTTTTCATTTCTATAGACATGTAGAATCCTCCCTTGGATTTAATACCTATGACTAGTGTCATTTTACTATAATATCTTACATTTTAAAAGAAAATATCAATAAACGCCAATATCATGTCAAGTAAATAAACTTGATATTGCTTGTTGCAATCTAAGAACACTCGTGCTACTATAGTGTAGTGTTTTCGTATAAACTATAAACTGCATTATTTCTCTTATTTGCAATAAAGGAGGTACAATCATAATGGCTAGAAAATGTGTTGTTACTGGTAAGAAAACAAGCTTTGGAAACAAGCGTTCACACGCATTGAACACTACAAAACGTAAATGGGGAGCGAACGTTCAGAAGGTTCGTATTCTTGTTGACGGTAAGCCGAAGCGCGTATACGTTTCTGCTCGTGCCTTGAAATCAGGTAAAGTAGAGCGCGTTTAATTGCATGAAAAGAAAATGAACCCAAGATCGGGTTCATTTTTAATTTGTGGGACCGGAAGCACTTCACGCTTTCGGTCCCCTATTTTCGTTTTTCCGTCATTTCGGGTACCGCAAACGCTTCTTTCGCACCCCGATTTCGGCTTTTTCTCAGTTTCGGGTACCGCATAGGCAAAACAAAAAAGCACCTCGGTTGGTGCTTTTTTGCTTACCCCTTCTTAAAGGACCCCAGGACCGCTCTTACAAATCCCCCTAAGAACTTCGGCAGTTTGATGGTATAAAATTTCATGATTCCGCCTCCTCCAACGTTAGTTTCCGTGGATACCCACTCGGAAAAATAACATTCTATTTAAGTATATTCGTCTACTTAAAAAAAGTACCAGGAGTTTACGTTTGCAAATCAGTCTTTGCTTCTTACCACCATAATTATGCCGTCTTCAAATGAATAAGTACCTTTTTTTGTTACAAGCTCATTTGAAATGCAGAGTGTCGACCCCCACACGAGTTCAGCTTGATCAAGAGGGTACTTGAATCCTTCCAGCGTGATGCCTTTGACCTCTGAACTAAATGGAATGAAGGATACATAAGGGAATCGCTCATCTTTTTCCAACATGTAACGCCCGGGCTTTTTCATAAACACTTCATTCGTCCGATCGATGATTACCATTTCAATGCCGCGATCGAGTCCTTGCTTCAACAGTTGCATGTTGATCATCTCATGATCGAGGCGACCACCCGTTGCTCCGTATAACTCAATACGATCAGGTTCTTGCTCAAAAGCCCATTGCAAAGCTAGTTCTAGATCCGTCATATCCTTTTCTTGTTCAAATGTAAACATATTCATATTTTGCTCTTTAAGACTTTCAACATCTTCATCTGTTATCGAATCGAAATCACCGAAAGCTGCTGAGGGAGCGATATTCCTTTTTTGAAGAAAAAGAACACCTTCATCTATTCCGATAAATGTCGCATCATCCTTATCCAACTTTTCAGGTAGCAAATACTCAGGACCCCCTGAAACTAAGCAAATTGTCTTCAATACTGTCACTCTCCATGAATCAGTTTAGGAGCAGTCTTAGATAACAACACGAGTAAAATGACTGTCAAAACGAATGTTGGCGCGATGTATGACAGGTTATATGTTATGGAATACAGCCATACTGGAGTCCCTTCTGGTGCATAACTTTCGAAGAAAACGATACCAGAAATCACATGACTGATCAGACGTAATAGGCTGCCAATCAATGTACCTATAATAATAAGCCAAATTCTTTTTCCGAAATGGTTATCAGAACTTGGACGTACAATCCCTGCCAGTCCAATAACAAGAAATGCAACAGGATAATCTAATATTACTTGTGCGGGATGGACAATAAAAGGATTGATGATTAACTGTAAAATCCCAATCATGAATCCTGTAAGAACGCCTCCAACTACCCCTCGTCTAAATGCCATTAAGAAAATTGGTAGCATCTCTAATGAAACCGATCCCCCGAAAGCCCATGGTCCACTTAATTTAACAAAACCTAGAATTACTCCTAATGCAGCCATAATGGCAACTTCTGAAATCATCAACATACGTTTATTCATTTCTCTCTCCCCTTTATGTTTACAAAGAAATCACTATTCTCATAGGTACTAAAAAAACGGCTGCCCAAGGGACAGCCGCTTTCAAATAGTTTATATCTATCTATTATCGATTGAAAGCCAACTTCCCTCCGCAGGTATGATCCTGTTCAGGTTCTCAGGGTCAGAAGCATACACTTCACTCTCAATCTCTTTCGGAGATTCCCCTAGTGGTTTCTTTGCAACTATTTAATTTCTACTCCTCATTATACACCACGGATGGCTTTAATTGCATCCTTCCTGTTTTCCTTTTTATAAATCGCAGAACCTGCGACAAGAACATTGGCACCATGCTCGCGGCACAGTTTTGCGGTTTCCGGATTGACACCACCATCGATTTCGATATCGATGTCGAGTCCTCTTTCCCTACAAAGATCCGATACAGCTTTGACCTTCGGAAGGACTTGTTCGATGAAGGATTGACCTCCAAAACCAGGATTGACGGTCATCAACAAAACAAGATCGACATCGTCAATAATGTGCTCGATCATGCTGACTGGGGTATGAGGGTTAAGGACAACGCCCGCTTTCACCCCATGGCTTTTAATCAATTGAATCGTCCGGTGTAGATGTGGACAAGCCTCTACATGGACAGATAATATATCCGCGCCGGCCTTCGCGAACTCCGGAATATATTGATCCGGGTTTTCAATCATCAAGTGGACGTCCAAAGGGAGATCCGTAACCGGGCGAATAGCGTCTACAATCAATGGTCCAATTGTGATGTTCGGTACGAAGTGTCCGTCCATCACATCGACATGGATATAATCCGCGCCACCTAGTTCAACATCTTTAATCTCTTCTCCCAGCTTTGAGAAATCAGCAGAAAGGATCGATGGTGCTATTTTCGTCATCGTCAGTACCTCCGTTGCTTTTGTTCATTGATTTCTTGTAAAAATTTCTCATAATGTTCATAACGGAATTGCGCAATCTCTCCATCCGCCAACGCAGCTTTCACTGCACACTTCGGTTCGGATGTGTGTGTGCATCCACGGAATTTGCAATCCGGTCGTCTGTCACGCATTTCAGGAAAATAAATCGTCAGATCCTCAGGCTCCATATCAACAAAATCAAGAGAACTGAAGCCAGGTGTATCCGCTACTAATCCTTCCCCGAAGGGAATCAACTCGACATGCCTGGTCGTATGTTTTCCACGTCCGAGGTGATCTGAGATTTGGTTCGTTTCCAAGTTCAACTCTGGATTCAAGGCATTCAACAAAGTCGATTTGCCGACACCCGATTGTCCAGCCACTACCGTTACTTTGTCTTCGAAAACGGTTCGAACATCTTCAAGACCGATTTCTTCCGTAGAAGAGGTTTCAATTACTTCATATCCGATTTCGCGATACACATTGAGATCGTCCTTGAGTTCTTCAGGTTGATCCAGTAAATCCAGTTTACTGAGACAAATCACAGGTAAAATATCGTTTGCTTCTATATGGACGAGGAACCGGTCCAAAAGGAGCGTATTGAACGCTGGCTCTTGCGCTGAAAAAATGAGAAGTGCCTGATCCACATTGGCTATCGGTGGTCTGATGAGCTCATTTTTCCGTTCAAGAATTTCTAAGACATATCCGTCTGTCTTATTGCTTGATTCGAATTCAACATCATCACCAACTAGCGGGGTCAGCTTTCGTTTCCGAAAGTTGCCCCTGCCACGACATTGATACACTTCACCTTCACTTTTCACATAATAATAACCGCTCAACGCTTTAATGATCGTTCCTTTTGGCATGCAGTTCATCTACTCTCCATTCTGAAATTTTTTCGCTTCTTCATACGTATACGACTCGCTATAGTATTCTTCACCGTCAACCAAAACTTTATAGCTGCCTTCTTCGTTATAGGCAATCGTTAATGGAATTGGAAACATTTCCGTTTCAGTTATAGTCGTGTCAACAATCGTCTTTTCCCCGTTCACATCATTTGTGACGATTGTGACCTTATGTTTCTTTTGTCCCTTCTTATCCTTTTCGTTACCCTGTCCATCACCTTCACCTGGATTTTCCTCGATTTCAACTTCAACCATGTCTTCGATCGATATCGGATCTGGAACACCTTTGGATAAGGTGACGGTGATTTCATCTCCAGAGCGTACAGATGAACCAGCAGATGGATTGGTCCGGACAATACTTTCTTCCTTCACATCTTCAGAGTATTCCCGTTCACTCGCCTCTTTAATAGTGAGACCGTTCTCTTCTGCGTAGATTTTCGCTTCTTCGATCGTTTTACCGGTCAAATCAGCTAAATCGAACGATGGAGGTCCGCTGCTCACATATAAAATCAGGACCTCTTGACCCGGTATCACCATTTCCCCAGCTGCAGGGAATTGATCGAGGATGACACCTTCTTCATACTCTTCGCTCACTCGTTTCGTCGTTTCCACGCTCTTGAACAGGTCATTTACATTCGTTCGCTTAACATCATCTTCTTCTTGACCGACGTAATTTTCGACTTCGAATTTTTCAGGACCTGTACTTACATACAATTTAATTTTCGTGTTTTCCTTCACATTCGTTCCAGCAGGAGGTGTTTGCCTAATTACATTCCCTTCTTTGACCTCGGCACTCGGCTGCTCCTCTTTCTCTGGATCAAGACCTGCATCTTTCAATTTTTCATATGCATCCGTATAAGACATATTGATGACGTCCGGCACAGGCACTTCTTCCGTTTGCAGAATTTCCGGCCAGATCGTCAATGCACCGACTCCTGCGATTCCGACTAACAGAAAGATGGCGAGGAGGATCGCAATCCAGTTTTTCTTTTTCTTCTTTTTCTTTGGTTCAGATGGCGCTTTGTCCTCCATCTCCTTTTTAGGAGGTTCTGCTGCTGGTTTCACCTGTTCTTTTGAACTCCCGATCGGGGTCAAAACCTTTGTCGCTTCTTCATCTTCATCGATGTATAGCTTAGGCTCATTAGGATGCTGGAGAGCGAAATCAAGCTTCTCCCCAAAATCTTCTACACTATCAAACCGTTGGCTCGGATCTTTCGCCATCGCTTTCAGTATGATATTTTCCAAACTTTGAGGAATATCAGGATTGATCAACTTCGGTTCAGGAAATTGTTCTTGTAAGTGTTTCAGTGCGACAGACACGGCAGATTCACCTGAAAACGGCAATCTCCCCGTGACCATTTCATATAAAACGACACCTAACGAATAGATATCAGACTTATTGTTGGCGATCCCGCCTCGAGCCTGTTCAGGTGAAAAATAATGCACACTACCAAGAACTGAATTCGTATGGGTAATGGTTGCGGAAGTAGCCGCTAACGCAATCCCGAAATCCGTCACTTTCGCGTTTCCTTTTTTATCTATTAAAATATTATGTGGCTTGATATCCCGGTGAACGATGTGATGGTCATGGGCGTGTGCAATGGCAGAAGAGATCTGTTTCATGATCTCTATGGATCGTACTGGCGATAACGGTCCTCGATCACGAATGATTTGTTTGAGTGTTTGCCCTTCCACATACTCCATCACGATGAAATAAATCTGTTCTTCCTCACCGACATCGAGGATATTGACGACGTTAGGATGGTTCAAGCTTGTTGCAGATTCAGCCTCTCTTCGAAATCTCCGGATGAAGTCTTCATCCGTTGAATATTCGGACCTCAATACTTTGACGGCCACGATTCGATCAAGGATCAAATCTTCAGCTTTATAAACGACCGCCATACCGCCATCACCAATGATCTCTAAAATCTTATACCGATCACTGATTCTTCTGCCGATCATTCAGACGCACCTTCTTCAGAAGCGACATCATTATGCAAAAGGATCAGGGTGATGTTGTCTTCGCCACCAGCGTCGTTCGCCATAGTGACAAGTTGGTTGGCTTTTTCTTCAATAGTTGCCTCACCATTGACGACTTCCACAATGGATTGTGTGGAAACCTTATTGGAAAGCCCGTCTGAACAAATGAGGAGATAATTTCCAGTTGTCCATTCATAAGTTAAGTCATCGATTTCAACTTCAGGATCTGTTCCAAGCGCACGCATGACGACATGTTTCCTTGGATGATATTCCGCCTCTTCAGCGGTGATTTGTCCGGACTTCACAAGTTCGTTTACAAGTGTATGATCGTCTGTCAGTTGGGTGATTTCCCCTCCTTGGATCCTGTAACAACGACTGTCTCCAACGTGTCCAAGGTGAACCTCATTCCTATTTGCACGCAATACAATGACGGTCGTACCCATTCCTCTGCATTCCGGATGGCTTTGAGCATAGGAATATATTTCTTTGTTAGCGTCTTCAATTAATGAATGAATGATTTCTGATGATGTTTCTTTTTCGTTTATGTATGTATCCAAATGCTGTTTGACAAAATGGACTGCCATTTGGCTTGCCACATCTCCAGCTTGATGTCCCCCCATACCATCTGCAACCACAGCAAAAACATCGGAGGCAGAGATCGGAATCACTGCCCCGCTGTCTTCATTGTGGGATCTCACTTTACCTTGGTCTGTCTGAAAGAATGCCTTTAACAACCTTCCTCACCTCTATTTACGTCGTTTCGTCCTTACGCTCTTTTGCACGGAGCTGACCGCAAGCAGCATCAATGTCATGCCCTTGCTCTCTACGGATCGTTACGTTGACACCGCGTTCACGCAGGGTACGCTCAAATTTGAAAATTTGATTCTTAGGCGTACGGACGTAATCTCTCTCTGGCACATAGTTAACTGGTATCAAGTTCACATGACATTTGATATCCGAAATCAAATCGGCTAATTGCTCTGCATGTTCCACTTGATCGTTCACTCCACCGAATAAACCATATTCAAATGTCACCCGGCGACCTGTTTTACGAATGTAATACCGGATAGAATCCATCAAGTCATCCAGCGGGTACATACGGTTGACAGGCATGAGTCGACTTCTGATTTCTGTTGTAGGGGCATGCAGCGATATTGCAAAATTGATCTGCATTCCTTCATCAGCGAAATCGTAGATTTTTGGAACGACTCCACTTGTAGAAATCGTGATATGACGTGCACCGATATTGAGACCTTCATCATGGTTGATGATTCTCAAGAAGGACATCAAGTCTTCGTAGTTATCGAATGGTTCCCCAATACCCATAACGACAACAGAGCTGACTCGCTCGTCTGTTTCATCCATTGCACGTTGTACTTCCAATACTTGTGATACGATTTCTCCAGCTTTCAGGTTACGCTTCAACCCACCTAGGGTGGATGCACAGAATGTACAACCTAATCGGCAGCCTACCTGTGTGGTAACACAAACACTGTTTCCATATTCATGGCGCATCAACACAGTCTCGATCGAATAACCATCTTCGAGTTCGAACAAGAACTTGATCGTGCCGTCTTGTGATTCTTGTTTAATGATCGTTTTCAATGGTGTGATGACATATTCTTCTTCAAGCTTCTCTCGAAGTCCTTTAGAAAGGTTCGTCATGTCTTGAAAAGATTCAACCCGTTTCTGATAGAGCCATTCGTAAATCTGTTTCGCTCGGAAAGAAGGTTCACCTTCCTCCTTGAGCCATTTTTTCAAATCTTCGTATCCTAATGAAAAGATTGATTTCTTGATATCAGGATTCGTTTGTTTCTCGGTTAACGGTTTTAACAATGTTCCATCACCGCCTTTTCTGTTATTTTTTCCTCAAGGATGCAATGTAAAATCCGTCACTTTCAAAATATTGAGGGAGCACTTGCAGCTCACCTTTGTTATCTGAAATGTAAGGTTGTACGGATTGCGGCATTCGGTTGTAAAATGAGACGTCCCAGTCAAACTCTGGATGGTCTTGCAGGAACCGTTCAATTTGATGACGGTTTTCATCTGCTTCTATTGTACAGGTACTATACACTAATAATCCACCTGGTTTTAGCACTCGAGCGACTGATTCGAGCAATTCGTACTGAACCTGTTGAATCCGTTCGATATCTTCTGGTCGCTTGGACCACTTGATATCCGGTTTTCTTCGAATAACGCCGAATCCGGTACATGGAGCGTCCAGAAGTACCTTGTCAAAACTTTCTGCCTGGAACAGGTTAGCCGCTTTACGAGTATCCATGGCAATCGTTTGAACGTTGTTGAGTCCAAGCCGTTCTAGCTGTTCATCAATCAACTGAACTTTGTGTTCATGCAGATCGATCGCTGTAATTTCACCTTCGTTGTCCATCCGTTCTGCAAGATGGGTCGTTTTCCCACCAGGAGCTGCACAAGCATCCAGTACTCGTTCACCTTTTTGGGGATCCACTGCGTAACCGACTAACATCGAACTTTCATCCTGAATCGTCAAAAGACCGGACTTATATACGTCTGTTTTCGGCAGGTTTCCAGATGTGACTTTGATTCCATCAGGTGTAATTTCACTCGGCTTTCCAACGACCGATTCATTCTCGAGCTGGTCGATTACTTCTTGAACCGTCGATTTCAACCTATTTACTCTTGCTGTAACCATAGGTGGCAAATTGTTGATCGTACACATGTCCATCGTGTTTTGTTCACCTAGCTGGTCAATCCATCGCTCAATCAACCATTCAGGGTGACTACACTCAATCGCCAATTGTAACTCTTTTTCCTTAATGGATGCAAGTGGTGGAACGCCTTTTCTTTGAACATTTCGTAACACACCATTGACGAAACCAGATGTACCTTTATGACCTTTCTTTTTGGCGATCGCTACAGCCTCATTGATGATGGCATGATCAGGAACTCTATCCAGATACACCATCTGGTAGACCGATAATCTAAGTAGGACGACTACCCAGTCATCCAATTTGGTCAACGGTTTTTTTATGAAGGACTTCAGGTAGAAATCTAAAGTGTTCTTTCTTTGTACCGTACCATAGACGATTTCAGTCAACAGACCTGAGTCTTTTGAGCTGAGTTCATTTTTCTTGATTGCCTGATTCAGCAGCAGGTTGCTATAGGCTTGCGAGCGGTCGATCTTCAACAACAGATCCGTCGCAACTTCCCTTACATTCTTCTTCACTATTCTTCACCAAGTTTCATGTCTGTACTAAGTTGTGCACCAGCCACATATTGGGAAGCATCCATTTGCTTCTTTCCTGAAGGCTGAAGCTCAGTGATTCGGATCGCAGTGTCGTTCCCTGTTGCGACCAAAATCCCTTGTTGGTCGAATTGAAGGATTTGACCAGGCTCTCCACCCGGAGCGTCAGACACCTTTTCACCCCACCAGATTTTCGTCTGTTTACCATTTAAGAGCGTGTAAGCTACCGGCCAAGGTCGAAGTCCTCTGATTTGGTCATAAATCCTTTCACCATCAGCAGACCAATCGATCCTTTCCATTTCTCGTGAAATATTGGGTGCATATGTGACATGTTCTTCATTTTGCTTTTCTGGCTCGATCTCTCCATTAATGAGTTTCGGTATTGTATCACTTAGTAGATCTGCCCCAGCAACACTCAATTTATCATGAAGTGCACCGACATCATCGGTTTCTTCGATCGGCACACTCACTTGTGTCAGGATATCACCTGCATCGAGTTTATCGACCATATACATGATGGTAATGCCTGATTCCTTTTTGCCATCTAATATCGCTTTATGGATAGGAGCTCCTCCACGATATTCAGGTAAGAGGGAAGCATGCACATTGATACAACCAAACTTCGGGTATGATAACAGCTCATTCGGTAAAATTTGTCCGTAAGCCGCCGTTACAATCAGGTCTGGTTCATAAGCAAGTATATCTTCAAATTCAACCCGAACTTTTTTCGGTTGGAGCACAGGAATTTCATGTCGTAATGCTTCTTGTTTAACGGGTGGCGGAGTAATGACTTTTTTCCGTCCTACCGGCTTGTCCGGTTGGGTTACGACCGCTACGACTTCATAGCCATCCTGGATGAGTCTTTGTAGTACCGGAACTGAGAAATCCGGTGTTCCCATAAATACAATTTTCATATTATCACCTATCTCTATTACAGGATCGTTTGAGGATGCATGTCGACGCTGATTGTCAGTTGGTCTTGTTGCATCCGTTTTTGATAATGCACGAGTATTTCATTCAAGATTTCTTTCAAGTTTGGTTCATTTTTGTATTTTATCACGCATTGATACCTATATCTATCTTTCACACGAGGGATGGGAGACGCTACAGGCCCCAGTATGATTGCATTGGAGCTTAAAGATTCCTGCAATCTTGCAGCAATCTTTTCACATATATCCACCACATACATCAATTCTTCATGAGAAATCGTGATAAGTGCAAGAAAATAAAAAGGTGGATATTGATGAAGCTTCCTCATTTGCATCTCTTTGTTGTAAAAAGTAAGGAAATCATGTTGCTGTGCTAGCTGAATGCTATAATGCTCAGGTGTATACGTTTGGATGACGACTTCACCAGAGAGAATGTGACGGCCGGCTCTTCCGCCCACCTGAGTGAGTAGTTGGAATGTACGCTCTGCGGATCGGAAGTCTGGTAAGTGGAGCATGGAATCTGCAGCAAGGACCCCGACCAATGTGACGTTCGGAAAATCTAAGCCTTTTGCGATCATCTGTGTCCCCAGCAAGATATCCGCTTTTTGCTCGGCGAACGTGTTCAAAAGTTTTTCATGCATCCCTTTCCGGCTCGTCGTGTCGACATCCATACGGATGACCGATGCTTCAGGAAGCAACCGATTCAATTCTTCTTCCACTTTTTGTGTTCCCGTCCCGAAGAACCGGATATGTTCAGATGAGCATTCTGGACAATGGGACGGATGACGAGCTTCATGTCCGCAATAATGGCATTTCAACACATTTGAGCGTTTATGGTACGTCAAGGAAATATCACAATGCGGGCATTGGGCAACGAATCCACAGTCCCTGCAATTCACAAAGGTTGAATATCCTCTTCGGTTTAGAAGCAGTACGCTTTGTTCCCCTTTCTCCAGGCGATCTTTCAATCGGTCAAAAAGAGAAGTGGAAAACAACGAACGGTTCCCTGAACGTAATTCCTCTCTCATATCGACGACTTCAGCTGATGGAAGTTCCTTTTGATTTACCCGTTCATGAAGCGTACATAAAGTGTATACGCCTTTTTGAGCACGAGCATACGATTCAAGAGTCGGTGTAGCACTCCCCAGCACGACAGGACATTGATGGAATTTCCCTCGTTCAATTGCTATGTTACGCGCATGGTATCTCGGATTTTCTTCTTGTTTGTAGCTTGATTCATGCTCCTCATCAATAATGATGATCCCTATTTTCTCAAATGGCGCGAAAATCGCCGATCGTGCCCCTACGACCACTTTCGCTTCTTTCCGTTGGATCTTCCGCCACTCATCATATTTTTCGCCGACAGATAGACCACTGTGTAACACAGCGACTTCTGAACCGAACCTTCCTTTGAAACGGTGGACCATCTGTGGAGTCAAGGAAATTTCAGGTACAAGCATGATGGCATCTTTGCCTTGACGGATTACCTTTTCGATCGACTGTAGATAAATCTCCGTTTTCCCACTACCTGTCACACCGTGGATCAGAAACGTTCCATGATTCCGGTTCTCAATATCATCAAGGATCGGAGTGATTGCCTGTTGTTGTTCCTCAGTTAAAGGTAATGGTTCTGTATGTTTGAACTCTCTATCTTTATATGGGTCCCTGTATACTTCTTCTTCCGTTTCCTTGAACAAGCCTTTGTCGATCAAGCTTTTGACAGTCGCCCGGGATGCGCCCGTCTCTTCCATCAATTTCAAGGTCGGAATTTCCTCTTCTTCATAGTCAAGGATATAGGAAAGGACATCGGCCTGTTTTGGCGCCTTTTTCTTCATCGCTTCAAGAGAGAGTGCCAATGCTTCACTCGAAAGATCGATATGGATGACCTTATGCTTCTTTTTCTTTCCCTTTGAGCGGATTTCATACTGTACTTCCAGTTCTCCATCAGTCAGAGCTTGTTGAATTTTACGTACATCCGCTTTTTCATGCTTCAATACTTCATCCCATGTCAAACCATCCTCTGAAAGCAGACCCTGATGGAACACTTCTGGAATTCCGGTTAGATCGGCCTGCTCCGTCAAAAAGATTTTCTTCGAATAATTCATTTTCATCGCTGCGGGTAGCATCGATTGATAGGCAGAATGCAAAAAACAAAGGGTGTTCTCCGCAATCCATTTACCCAGTTCAATCAACTCACGATTCAGTATCGGAGATGGATCCACGATGTCTTCAATCTTCTTCAAACGGTTATGCTCCGATGTATCTTTCAAGGCAATGACGAATCCAGTCAATTTCCGAGGTCCGAACGGTACGACGACACGCATGCCGATACTGATGACTTCCTCCAAGTGCTCAGGAATCCGGTAATCAAAAGTCTTATCCGTCCCCATCGCGGGGACATCCACAATCACTCCTGCAATCATTTATGATCCGGACCTTCCAAATATCTAAGGCATTCCTTCAAGACGATTTCAGCAACTTGCCTTTTTGATAGAAGTGAACTTTCCATTTCATGCCCGTCCCGACCATAGATGAAGACTTGGTTCGTATCTCCTTCAAATCCTGAGCCTTGCTGCGAAACATTATTCGCGACAATCATGTCGAGATTTTTCTTTTCCATCTTTTCTTTTGCGTAACGAGTGACATCATCCGTCTCGGCAGCAAATCCAACCAGGACCTGATGGCTTTTTCTCTTGCCCAGTTCTTTCAATATATCTGTCGTCCGTTCCATCTCAATCGATAAGTTTCCATCCTTCTTCTTCATTTTAGATTCAAATGTAACTTTTGGACGATAATCCGCTACAGCGGCAGATTTAATGACGAGGTCGACTTCGTTATACTTTTCTATGACCGCCTTATACATTTCTTCAGCACTTTGAACTGGTATGAAATCGACACCGTATGGTTGTTTCAAGTTCGATGGACCACTGATTAAAGTCACATGGGCCCCAAGGGATACAGCAACTTCTGCAAGAGCATATCCCATTTTTCCTGAAGAGCGGTTTGTGAAGAACCGGACTGGATCGATTTGCTCTCGAGTCGGACCTGCTGTAATCAATACATGCTTACCACTCAATACCTGGTTCTCTTCCTCTTCAAAAAATTGCTGTACTGCTTTCAAGATCTCTTCAGGTTCTGCAAGACGACCTTTTCCTACGTATCCACAAGCCAACAATCCTTCACCTGGCTCGATGAAGCGGTGACCGAACTCTGCAAGTCGCTCCATATTTGCAAAAACGGCTGGGTGTTCATACATATGGACATTCATTGCAGGTGCAATCATGATCGGAGCCGTAGTAGCTAATAAGGTCGTGGAAATCATATCATCTGCAATTCCGTTCGCTAACTTTCCGATACAGTTCGCTGTCGCTGGGGCGATGACAACGAGATCTGCCCAATCTGCAAGATCGATGTGGGCAACCCCTGAAGGGTCCTTCTCATCGAACGTATCATGATAGACGTGATTACGTGACAGCGTTTGGAAAGTGAGTGGTGTGACGAATTTCATTGCCGATTGGGTCATCATCACTTTCACGTCATAACCTGCTTTGCTCATTTGGCTAGTCAATCCCGCAGCTTTGAAAACCGCAATACCACCAGTTACACATAACAAGATTTTTTTCTTTTCAGACACTGAAACCATCCCCCGGCATAATTGGTATACATAATATTTTTCCCGTTACTCAAAACTTACGAAATTCACTCCCTTTCCGAGGTGTCGCGAATTTCGTTTGTTCGTGATTATATAAATCACTGACATAAATTAAAGGCAGAATGAAAAAAAGAACAACCTATGAAATAGGTTGTCTATCCTTCTCGATTGCTGTTCATGTCACAGCTCAATTTGCCTTCGATGATTTCTTCCAAGGCCTTCCCTACAGGCTTGTTAGACTTGGATTGCTCTAAAGTCGAAGCAGGTGATTGTTGGATGATGCGAGCTCGTTTTGCTGATAACGTCACCAATGTGTACTTTGAATCTAATTTTTCCATTAAGGAGTCAATAGATGGATAAAGCATTTATTCTACCTCCAGTAATCGTAGATATTGTTGTTTGATTCGATCTTTCTTACAATGTTCTGCAATCGCAATGGCTTTGATTCGGTCGCACGCTGCCTGGATTTCATCATTTTCAACGACATAGTCGTAATGATCCATCATTTCTAATTCCTCTTTCGCGACGCTCATGCGATTGTTGATCAGATCTTCGGTTTCAGTACCTCGACCGACGATCCGGTTTCTCAACTCGTCCAGACTCGGTGGGACCAAGAAGATGAATACCCCTTCCGGAACAAGCTTGCGTACTTGTAAAGCACCCTGTACTTCAATTTCCAACAGCACATCTTTACCAGATGCCAGTGTTTCTTCCACATATTTCAGCGGTGTGCCGTAATAGTTTCCAACATACTCCGCATACTCGAGTAATTCGTTTTGCTCGATCATCCTTTCAAATTCTTCACGTGACTTGAAAAAATAATCGACACCATCTTGCTCCCCTTCACGAGGTTTCCGGGTCGTTACGGATATGGAAAACTCCAATCCATCCCATTGTTGTCGTAGTGATCGATTCACTGTCCCTTTCCCAACTCCGGAAGGACCAGATAAAACGAATAAAATGCCTCTTTCTTTTTTCATTTCTCCTTACACCTCAGTCAATCTCTATTCTTCAGTCAAATCCTCTTTATTCAATAACCGTTGTGCAACCGTTTCTGGCTGTACAGCCGAGAGGATGACGTGATCACTATCTGTGATAATAACGGCACGGGTACGTCTTCCGTAAGTTGCATCGATTAATTTATGTTGAGTGCGTGAATCGGTAATGATTCGTTTGATCGGAGCTGACTCCGGGCTTACGATTGAGATGATTCGATTGGCAGACACGATATTTCCAAATCCGATATTGATTAACTTTATGTTCATGGTTACCTCCTGCGTTCTATATCTAGCGTATCCAAGTTTTAAAGCTTACAACCATCTTGCTTGGTGTTATTCAATGTTTTGTACTTGCTCTTTGATTTTTTCAATTTCGCTTTTCAATTGTACAACATTTTTACTGATTGAATAATCATTTGCTTTGGAACCGATCGTGTTGCTCTCACGATTCATTTCTTGAACGAGGAAGTCCAGTTTTCTTCCGACTGCTCCCGTTTCTTTTAAAATATCCCTGAATTGATGCACATGACTTTTTAGACGGATGATCTCCTCATCAATATTGCTTTTATCGGCAAACAAGGCAACCTCTGTCAATATCCGGGTCTCATCTGTTTCAAGATGCTGATCCGTCAGATCTTTGATTCGTTTATAGAGACGATCCCGATAAATTTTTTGAACCTCAGGCGCAAACTTTTCAATCTCGATCATGGTGGTTTCCACATTTTCGAGTCGTTGTTTCAAATCCCGTTCAAGGTTCTTGCCCTCTTCTTCCCTCATTTGACATAACTGATCGGCAGCTCGTTCTACAGAAAGAAGGACTTGTTTAGCAAAATGATCGGTCACCTGTTCTTTTTCCTGTATATTGACAATGTCAGGTAAGGTTAGCAACTGCTGATAACGAATATTCTCGTCTACTTCATATCTCTCTCTAAGTTCTTCTTGTGCAGCAACATATTGATCCAACAGAGCCCAATCAATCTTCAGTTTCCTCTCGATCCCTTTCTCACCATCGATACTGATCCAAACATCCGCTTTGCCGCGATTTATGTATTCGTTGACGCATCTCTTTATCTTATCTTCGATGATGGAGAGTTGTCTAGGCAATCGAACCTGAATTTCACAGAAACGATGATTCACTGACCTGATTTCCGTTGTAATCGAATATTGCTCTTCTTCAACAACTGCTCTTCCAAAGCCCGTCATACTTTTTATCACGTTATCACTTCCATTGTACTATTCTATACAATTTTACAACAGTGGACAAGATTATGAAAGAAAAGACCCACAAGTGATTTCCACTTATGGGTCTTGCTTCTATTATTCAACTGAGCTTGCAAAATTGCCTTTCGCTTTCTGCGTACGTTTGAATAGGTGTGAACCTGCCAACGCGAAGGTCGGTAGCCCTGCCATTCCAAGTACTAACAAGCATTCTCTCAAATTCAATGCCGTTGTATGGAAGATCGGTTGCAGCGGTGGATAGTAGATCACGATGGCTAATAAAACTATGGATGAAATGACCGCCCAGACAAGATAAATGTTCCCGAACGGATTTCTGTGGAAGACGGACCGTTCACTTCTGCAATCAAAGACATGGATGAGCTGTGCCATGACTAATGTGGAGAAAGCGATCGTCTGAGCCCTCACCAGGTTTTCCGGGTTTTCATAATAGGCGATGGCAAATGCGATGATGGTTACAATCCCTATCAGGAATCCTCTACTGATGATTTTCCATCCTAACCCTCTCGAGAACACCCCTTCATTCGTCCTCCTCGGGGCTCGTTTCATGACGTTTTCTTCGGCACTATCGATTCCTAAAGCCATCGCTGGAAGTCCATCCGTAACCAGGTTCACCCACAGGATCTGGATAGGAACGAGTGGTAAAGGTAGAGCCATCAACATCGCAAAGAGCATGACTAGGATTTCACCAACATTAGAGGCTAATAGATATCGAATGAATTTCCGTATGTTCTCGTAAATGTTGCGTCCTTCTTCAATAGCTGCTCGGATGGTGGCAAAATTGTCATCGGATAAGACGAGTGAGGAAGCTTCACGAGCAACATCTGTACCGGTAATCCCCATCGCTATTCCGATATTCGCTGCTTTTATCGCCGGTGCATCATTTACACCGTCACCAGTCATGGCGACGATGTGACCCCGGTTTTGCAATGCTTTGACGATTTTCAACTTATGCTCTGGAGAAACTCTGGCAAATACGTAGACATCATCCACGATATCTTCCAGCTCTTCTATCGACATGGAAGCTAGTGTACTGCCCTCCATGACCTTTCCATCAGGTGGCAGCATATTCAACTGATTGGCGATGGCCTTAGCGGTTACGACGTGGTCACCTGTAATCATGACCGTTTTGATGCCTGCCTGCTGACATTCACGTATCGAATCAATTGCTTCAGGTCTTGGTGGGTCGATCATTCCCTGTAATCCGATGAGTGTGAGGTTGGTTTCAGCTTCAAACGCGGATTTTACTTGTTCACCTGTTTTTAATGGCCGGTAGCCGACCGCAATCGTCCTCAGTGCATGAGATCCCATTTTTTCAACAGTCCGATGTACATCTTTCTTCCGATGATCATCCAACAGTGATTGTCGATCATTCCAAAGAATTCGTTCACATCTGGATAGAACGACATCCGGTGCGCCTTTCGTCACCACATAGCGTTGCCCATCTGCTGATTGGACAATGACACTCATCATCTTCCGTTCAGAGTCGAACGGAAATTCATCTTCCAACTTATAGGAACGTTCAACGACAGAATCTTGAATTCCCGCTTTATATCCGGCAATTTTCAGAGCAATCTCAGTCGGATCACCACTCATCTGGACTTCCTTCCGACCTTTAGATTCCACGTCCCGGATGGTTGCATTATTACAAAGTACTCCGAAAGTGAGCAACTGTTTCAATGAAGGGGTCCGCTCTATATCAATGAGATAATCACCATTCATGAAATGCCCTTCGAGATCTGCACCTGTCCCTGTCACCCTCCAACTCTTTCCGCTGCTCCATAATTCAGTGACTGTCATTTTGTTCTGTGTCAGTGTGCCTGTCTTATCCGAACAGATTACGGTCGCACATCCTAACGTTTCAACAGAAGGCAGTTTACGAACGATGGCCCGTCGTCTGATCATTTTCTGTACCCCTAAAGCAAGGGCAATGGTAACAATGGCCGGCAATCCTTCTGGAATTGCAGCAACTGCTAGTGATACACCTGCAAGGAACATTGTGTATAGGTCATGTCCTTGTACGACCCCGACGACGACCACCAATGCCGTCAAAGCGAGGGCGACTAGAATCAGTATTTTACCCAACTGCTCTAATCGGCGTTGCAGCGGGGTTTGTAATCCTTCTTCGCTCGTGAGTAAGTGCGCTATTTTACCCATTTCTGTCTTCATTCCAGTACCGATAACAATTCCGATGCCTTTCCCATTGGTCACCATCGTACCCATGAAGCACATGTTCTCTTGATCTCCGAGAGGCTGCTCTCCAGTTAAATGCGCGCCTGCCTTTTTCTGAGAAGGGATGGATTCACCGGTTAAGGCAGACTCTTCAACAGACAATGATTTCGAATCAATGAGACGCACATCCGCACTGATCCGATCTCCTGCTGAAAAACGGATGACATCCCCAATGACGACTGCCTGAGAAGGAATGGTAATCCACTCATTGTTACGTAGCACATTGACTTTTGGACTTGATAATTGTTTCAATGCATGAAGGGATTTCTCCGCTTTCTGTTCCTGGACGAATCCTAAAATTCCGTTCACGAAAACGATGAGCATGATGGCGATTGCATCCATATACTCGCCAAGAATGCCTGATATAAGGGTTGCAACCAATAACACAAGTACCATAAAGTCTTTAAACTGGGATAAGAAAACGATGATCGGAGACATACGTTCTTCCTGGTGAAGTTCATTCGGACCATGGTCCATCAATCGTTTCTTAGCCTCTTTTTCAGTTAGACCTTTTTTGATATCCGTCTGAAGCGTATTTTCAACCTCTGCTGTTGAAATTGAGTACCATTTCATCCTTCCACCCCGTTTAAACCTTCTTATACAAGCCATCTATATTCAGGATTGTCCCAAAAAATGCTATAATGGAACGGATATTTAAGAGGCACAATTGGGTTGAATAGAAGAGGATTATACATATGCTTTCCCCTTTAGCTCTGCTTCAGCACAATAACGTTTACACGCAAGCGTGACACTTTATTGTGCATTTGCAGCGCCTTCGCTTCACTCAAAAATTCTTTTTAAAGGGGAAAGCATAGATGGTTATTCATAGAGGTCCTCACTTTTAGCCTGGAAAAAAGTCTTTGATCTAGATGAATGTAATGAAAGTCACAACCAATGACTTTTTAAAGAAATCATATCGTAGTTAAACAAAGAAGTATTTAATACATTGGAGTGAACGCAGTATGTCCTTTGACGGAATCATGACCAGAGCCATCACACATGAAATGACTGAACACCTTTCAAAAGGAAAGATTACAAAAATTTATCAACCCTTCCCGACTGAACTCATTTTTGTCATACGATCGAAAGGGAAGTCTCATAAACTCCTACTATCCGCTAATGCCAGTTATCCAAGAGTCCATATAACGGAACAGCAGTACGAGAACCCAAAAGTCCCTCCTATGTTCTGCATGCTGTTAAGAAAGCATTTAGAAGGTGGAGTCATCGATGTGATTGAGCAACCAGGTATGGAACGGATGATCATTTTCAACATTGCCTCCCGAAATGAAATCGGAGATATTACTCATAAACGCCTGATCGTCGAGATCATGGGTCGCCATAGCAATATCTCTCTTGTGGATGCAGATACAGAACTAATCGTGGACTGTGTGAAACATATCCCACCATCCCAGAACCGATATCGTACATTACTACCGGGTAGTCCGTATGTGTTCCCGCCAGCGCAGGACAAAATCAATCCATTGGATACTGATGAGGAGACGTTTATCAGGAAGCTGGATTTCAATAGTGGAAAAATCGACCGGCAGATTGTCCAGCAGTTCGAGGGATTAGCGCCTATCGTAGCAAACGAGATCGTTTATGGTTCACAACTGGGGAATAAGCAATCATTATCCTCTTCTTTCATGACACTGATGGAAAAAGTGAAGTCACACGATTACTCACCGCAAATGGTCATCACCGACAAGAAAGAGTATTTCTCAGTGATTGAGCTCTCCCATTTGAAAGGTGAGGCAACGCATTTCAAAGATGTAAGCACCCTTTTGGATCGCTTTTATTTTGGAAAAGCTGAAAGAGATCGGGTCAAGCAACGAGCATCAGACCTGGAACGCTTCTTAAGAAATGAGCTGAAGAAGAACGAACAGAAAATCCCGAAGCTGAAATCGACTTTATCAAACTCCGAAAAAGCCGATACGTTCAAATTGTATGGTGAGTTAATTACGGCCAATATCTATCAGCTCGAGCGAGGCATGAACAAAGCGGAAGTACCGAATTACTATGATGAAAATGCCGAAATGATCACAATACCGATGGATACGCAAAAGACGCCATCTGAAAATGCCCAGCATTATTTTAAGAAATACAATAAGATGAAAAATTCAATTGAACATATCCATCAACAACTGGAAGAGACAAATGACGAAATCCGTTATCTGGAGTCCCTCTTACAGCAGTTGGAATCCGCTTCCGCCAGTGATGTAGAGGAAATCCGAGAGGAACTTGAAGACGGACATTATCTGAAAAAGAGGAAAAACGTACAGAAGCGGAAGAAGAACGATAAACCTTCGATTGAACGGTATCGTTCTACAAAAGATGTGGATATTTGGGTCGGCAAAAACAATAAACAAAATGACTATTTGACGAATAAATTTGCAAATGCTTATGATACTTGGCTTCACACAAAAGATATTCCAGGTTCACATGTCGTCATCCGCGATAGCGATCCGGATGAAACAACCTTATTAGAGGCGGCCAACATCGCTGCCTACTTCAGTAAAGCCAAGCACTCCGGCTCAGTACCAGTCGACTATACACATATCAAACATGTGAAAAAACCGAGTGGTGCGAAGCCTGGATTTGTGACATATGATCATCAAAAAACGATCCATGTGACGCCAGACGAAGATCTCGTCTACCAGCTCAGACAACGGAATAGTTGAAAAATAAACATTCCGAGGTTTATTTCTCTGTGTAGTAGTGAATTATACTTCTAAGACTTTTTATCACGATTCATAAAAAATTTCGAATTAAGAAAGGAAGTATGAATTATGCTACGCACTATTTTAATGATTATCGGAGCCATCGTGGTCATCAGTTTTATTATCAACATGCTCTAATGTCTGATTATGCACAACTATTATAAAGTAAACGGAAGGCAGCCCTCACTCAGGGCTGCCTTTCGTTTTCATTCTTTATTTCTTGTCCAAATCCGATAAATCAGATAGACAACCAACAAAAACAGGAGATAACTCAACAATCCGATTACGAGATTATGGATGGATGAAAACAGTTGACTTCCTCCAAAAGCAAACATGAACATTGGCGGGACCTTTCCGATCGCTGATGCTGTTAAATAGACGAGAAAGGACATCTTCGTCAATCCGGAGTAAATATTGACGACAGGCGGGGGGACAATCGGTACCATACGTGCAAATAGGATGGTGATAAAAGCGTTCTTTTCGATCAATCCATTGAATTTATGGATTCCATCAAACTTCTGTATGTAGGTCCTGAAATAGTCGGCAAACAGATACCTTGAGGATAGGAAATAGATGAGAGAAGCCGTAACCCCACCCCACCAATTGATGAGAAGACCAATCCAAATGCCGTATTTCGCACCCATGATCCCGGCAAATAATGTATAAGGCACAACAGGAATCGTCGCAAAAAAAGACGAGAGTAAGAACATGATGGGTAGTTTGGAGGTGTCGCTTTCTTTAATCCAAGACATTAAGAACTCCCGATTCATGAAAACGAGCACCACGGCGATTATGTAAAAGACAAGAATCAACCATTTTTTCTTCATCAGAACGCCAACTCTCTTCTCATTCATGATGTTAGCGTTCGACGAATGCATAATCTTATACCCATTTGATGATTTTAAAAGGCTGTTTTTCGCAATCTTTGTTGTTCTTCAAAGCCGTTGATTTCCGCTCCAGGATGCTCGCTTTCTGCGGGGCGTGCGTTGAGCACTTGTCGCTTTGCGCAAGAAAAAAGCCTTTTAAAAAAAAGACGCTTCATTAGATGAAAGCGTCTTTCGTTATTTTAGACCTTTGCAGTTGTAATCATCGCAAGACCATCTAAAACTTCTGTATTGATGACTTCCGTTGCTCCCAATTCATTCAGCAATTCTGTCATATCCTCTTCCGAATATCGATGTCTTCTAGTTGAGACATTTGACCATTTCAACAATGTAGTTTGTTCAAAGCCTGTGATTTGATGTGCCTTACTATATTCAAAGGCATTCATCTGATTCATTTTTTTACTCGGGTTCAACATCGTAATCGTTCCACCAGGTTTCGTTACTCGAATCATTTCCTTAAGACCCTTTTCGGGCTCAGGTAATAAAAACATGACACATGTCGAAAGAGCAATATCAAAACGATCATCCTCGAAAGGTAACTCATAGGCATCCGCAATGAGGAATGTGCTCTTTTCAGCACGATTATGTAAAAAGAAATTCTGATGACTCGCTTTGATCATTTCAGAAGAAAGGTCTACACCAGTCAGATGCTTCGCTTCTTCTACTCCCTTAAGAAGCAAGCGACCCGTTCCGCACCCAATATCAAGTACTTGGGCACCATCCCAACTCCCAGATTGTTCTTTCAAACGATTATGGATGGAACTCAACCAACTTGTCCTCGCCATCCCATCAAAGAAAGAAACAAGCTGATCGAATTCTTCCCCGTCCATTTTTCTCAAGACTGCTCACTCCAGAACTGTTATTTCGTAACCGCGTTCGACCATGCTACTGGATCTTTGCACCATTCCTTCAAATGTACAATCGAATCATCGGTGATTCTTCTATCGTTAACGGCTACATTCACTAATGTACTAAAATCCGTGATCGTTTGCACGTTTAATCCAGCTTCTGAAAGAGCTTCTTTCCCTTTTTGCAGTTCATAGGTAAAGATCGCTGCACAACCCAAAACTTCTGCTCCGCTCTCTAGTAAAGCGTTCATCGCATTCAATGCACTTCCGCCAGTGGAAATCAAATCTTCAATGATGACAACTTTATCTCCTGGTCGGATCCTCCCCTCGATCTGTGAACCTGTTCCATGCGCTTTCGGTTTAGACCGTACATATACCATGGGTAAATTCAACCGATCTGCAATAAGAGCTGCATGAGGAATCCCCGCAGTTGCTGTACCTGCAATCACATCCACCTCAGGATAATGTTCTTGAATCCTTTCAACGAAAAAAGACGCGATGTCTGATCGTATTTCTGGATAAGAGATGATCAACCTGTTGTCACAATAGATAGGTGAACGTAATCCAGAGGACCAGGTGAAGGGTTCTTCTGGACGTAACGTAACAGCTTCAATATCCAATAAATATTTAGCGACTTGCTCTTTCATATGATTGCCCCCATTCTTTCATGATGGTTTGATAGGTTCGGAATGGATTTTCCGACTGTGTAATCGTTCGACCTACTACGATAAAATCACTGCCCAATCGTTTTGCATCGAGAGGAGTTGTCACTCGTTTTTGATCATGTCGGTCATCGGCATCCAAACGGATGCCTGGCGTAACAGTCAAAAACGTATGAGTGCAATGGTCACGGATGAGTGGTACTTCCAGTGGTGAACAGACGACACCGTCCATTCCTGCCTTTTCAGCGTTTGATGCGAGGTGAATGACGGAATCTCCAACCGTACCAGAAAGTCCCACTTCATGATTGATCATTTCTGAAGTTGTACTGGTCAATTGTGTGACCGCGATACATTTCGGTCTTGATCTACGAGCCCCTTCTTCAAGACCTTCTAACGCTCGACGCATCATTTCGATCCCACCCATGGCATGGACATTGACCAAATCCACCTCCAATTTTGACAGTCCAACCATCGCTTTATGGACTGTCGTCGGAATATCATGGAGTTTCAAGTCCAAAAAGATGGAATGACCTCTTTCCTTCAACATGCGGATCAGTTCTGGACCTTCCTGATAAAATAACTCCATACCAACCTTGAGGAATAAACGCTCATCACCATATTGGTCCAAAAACGAGATCACATCTTCTTTAGTAGGGAAATCTAGTGCGATAATGACGGGCTGTAACATGACTTCCAGCTCCTTCCGATTAATTCACTGATATGGTCGACTTTCTTATCTATCAGTTTTTGTTCCAACTCATCTACGATTTCTGGACAGATAAATGGATTTACAAAATTGGCTGTTCCCACGGCAACTGCGCTTGCACCTGCCAGGAAGTATTCCAATACGTCATCGGCTGAAGTGATACCGCCCATACCGATGATTGGAATCGAAACGCGTTGGCTTACTTCATAGATCATCCGAATCGCTACCGGTTTAATGGCCGGTCCCGACAAACCACCGGTCCGATTGGCGATGACGGGCTTCTCAGATTTCAAATCGATTCTCATTCCTAGGAGGGTATTGATCATCGATAACCCATCAGCACCTGCTTCTTCTACAGCTACGGCAATTTTAGTGATATCCGATACGTTGGGAGATAACTTTACATAAACCGGAACTTCAGAAACATCTTTTACCGCTCTCGTCAGTGCAGCCGCGATTTCCGGATCCGTCCCGAAGGATATTCCACCTTCTTTTACATTCGGACAAGAGATGTTCAATTCGAGTGCGGTGACGTTTGGTGCCTTTGATACATCCTCTGCTACCTTCACGTAATCTTCGGTTTTCGTACCTGCGATGTTCGCGAGAATAGGAACATCATAGTCTGCCAAGAAAGGCAGCTCTTCTGATAACACTTTCTTGAGCCCTGGATTCTGTAAACCGATTGCATTCAACATGCCTCCTGGGGTCTCAGCAACACGAGGAGTCGGATTTCCGAACCGGCTTTCTTCTGTCGTCGCCTTGATCGCAATCGCTCCTAATCGACTCAAGTCATAATATCTCGCAAACTCTCTACCAAATCCGAAGCAGCCGGATGCTGGCATGATCGGATTTTTCATAGAGAGGCCTGGTAGTTTGATTGCCAACCTGCTCATAACTGTATCACCCCTTGTGGAAAAACGGGACCGTCTGAACATACTTTGCGGTATTCGGTACCCGTCGGATCTTCTTTCACTGGACATACGCAAGCGAAGCACGCACCGATGCCGCATCCCATCCGCTCTTCGAATGAATAATAGGCACGAGCAGGATTCAATTGTTCTTCAATCGCTTTCATCATTGGCGTAGGTCCGCAAGTGTACAACACGTCGTATTCAGGATTCTCTTTCAGGACATAATCAGTCACGAATCCTTGGTATCCAAGAGTACCATCAATCGTAGTGACGGTCGTTTCACCAAGCTGATTGAATCTATCTATATAAAAAGCATCTTTCTTGGAAGCGAATCCGAGTACATGCTTCACGCGAATGTTGCGTTCGACCAATTTACGAGAAAGGTAATACAAAGGCGGTACCCCAATTCCTCCGCCGATCAACAGTGCGGTCTCTCCTTCTTGTAACGCATCAAGGGGAAAACCGTTCCCAAGAGGTCCCAATATGTCCAGAGAGTCGCCTACTCGCTTCTTCGATAACAGGCGGGTGCCTTCTCCTTCAGAACGGTATAAAATCGTACACTGCTTTTGTTCCAAATCCACATCACATATGCTGATCGGTCTTCTTAAGAGGGGCATATATTGCTCTCCGACACGGATGTGGAGGAACTGGCCGGGCGCTGTCATCCGCTCGACCAATTCTCCTTCAAACGTCAACTCGTAGATTTTATCCGCAATCTGTTCTTGGTGTAGAATCGTCGTCCATTCTTTTATCAAACGAGTACACCTGCCTTCTTTCGTTCAAAGGAAGGCATTTCATTCGCTGAGAAGGTCATGGATTCGATGACATTCAATAGCGCTTTGACGGTATCGAATGAGGTTAAGCATACCGCACCGTTCTCAACCGCTTCACGGCGGATCCGGAAACCGTCTCTAGCAGGTTGCTTCCCTTTTGTCAGCGTGTTCACTACAAATTGCACTTCCCCTTGCTGGATGCGATCAAGTAAGCTTGGGCTTCCTTCCTGGATTTTATTGACGACCGTGACCGGAATCCCATGCTCAGCAATGAAGTTCGCTGTTCCTTCTGTCGCAAGGATTTGATAACCGATGTCATAGAATCGTTGCACAAGATCGAGCCCTTCTTCTTTATCTTTGTCCGCAATGGTGAACAAGACTGACCCGAACGTTGGTATTTTCATTCCTGAAGCGATCAATCCTTTGTATAATGCTTTTTCCAAAGTACGATCCCTTCCCATGACTTCTCCAGTTGATTTCATTTCCGGACCTAGTGTGATGTCGACTCTTCGCAGTTTTGCAAATGAGAAGACCGGTACTTTGACGAAAACGTCGTTCGGTTCGTCGTGGTAACCTGTTTCATATCCTAAATCAATCAAGCGTTCCCCAAGTATCGCCCTAGTTGCGAGGTTCGCCATCGGCACTCCGGTTATTTTACTTAAGAAAGGTACCGTCCGGCTTGATCTCGGATTCACTTCAAGGACGAACAGGTCATCGTTACAAATGACGTATTGGATGTTGAGTAATCCAACGATCTTCAACCCTCTCGCCAACTTCGTCGTGCACTCGATGATTTGCTCCTTCATTCGAGTAGAGACGGTTTGCGGTGGATAGACCGCAATCGAGTCACCTGAGTGGACTCCTGCTCGCTCGATATGCTCCATGATCCCTGGAATAAAGACCGTTTCTCCATCAGAAATCGCATCCACTTCAATCTCTTTACCGAACAAGTAACGATCGATCAACACAGGGTGTTCAGGGTTGATTTTCACCGCATTCTCCATGTACTGAAGGAGTTCTTGTTCCTGATAGACGATTTCCATTGCACGCCCACCGAGTACATAGGATGGTCGGACAAGGACAGGGTATCCAATCTCTCTTGCTACCTGGACCGCACCGTCAACAGAAGTAGCCGTTTTCCCTGGTGGCTGCGGAATGCTGAGTGATTGCAATGTCCGTTCAAATTTGTCCCGGTCTTCCGCTCGGTCCATGTCCTCGAGGCTCGTTCCAAGTATTTTCACACCTCGTGCACTCAACTCAGATGCCAAATTGATGGCTGTCTGTCCACCGAATTGGACAACGACCCCGATCGGATTTTCCTGACGGACAACATGCATGACATCCTCAACAGTCAAAGGTTCAAAGTAAAGTTTGTCAGACGTGCTGAAATCGGTCGATACCGTTTCAGGGTTGTTGTTAATGATGATGGCTTCGTACCCTGCTTCTTGGATTGCCCAAACGGTGTGGACTGTCGCATAGTCGAATTCGATCCCTTGCCCGATGCGGATCGGACCAGAACCGAGTACGAGTACACTTTCTTTTTGACTGACTTCAACTTCATTCTCCATACCATATGTGCCGTAATAATATGGAGTGGCAGAATCGAACTCCGCTGCACACGTATCCACCATCTTATAGATTGGGAACAGATTTTGCTTTTCCCTGAATCGGTAGATGTCCACTTCTTTCGTGTTCCATAGTCGGGCAATGACCTTGTCGGAAAATCCTCGCAACTTCGCCTCTTTCAACACCTCGACGTCGTAAGGGTGGGATACGAGTTTCTTTTCAATCTCAGTAATGTTCTTCAGTTTGTATAGGAAAAATGGATCGATTTTGGTCCAATCGTAAATCGTGGGAATTTCCACACCCACTCGCAACGCTTCTGTTACGTTGTACAGTCTTTGATCGTCGGTCGTTTTCAGGACTTCTTCCCAATTTTCAACCTGTTTCGAATCGATTGAACTATGCAAGTGATCGATATCCGTTTCAAGCGATCGGACAGCCTTTAATAAAGACTCTTCGAAGTTACGGCCAATCGCCATCACTTCACCCGTCGCTTTCATTTGTGTGCCTAACGTACGGTTTGCCGCCTCAAATTTATCGAAAGGCCATCTCGGGATTTTCGTGACCACATAATCCAGTGCTGGTTCGAAAGAGGCATACGTCCGACCCGTGACTGGGTTCTTCAATTCATCCAGGGTGAAACCGACTGCGATTTTTGCTGCAAGCTTTGCAATCGGATAACCAGTCGCTTTAGACGCAAGAGCCGATGAGCGACTCACACGTGGGTTGACTTCAATGATGTAATAGTTAGCACTATCCGGATCTAACGCGAGTTGGACATTACATCCACCCTCGATCTCAAGAGCACGGATGATTTTCAAGCTTGCGTTCCGGAGCATCTGATACTCTCGATCCGTTAAGGTCTGGCTCGGTGCAACTACGACCGAGTCACCCGTGTGTACTCCAACCGGGTCGATGTTTTCCATGTTACAGACGACAATCGCGCCATCGTTTCCATCTCTCATCACTTCATATTCGATTTCTTTGAAGCCTGCGATACTCTTTTCAAGCAGGACTTGCGATACCGGACTATATTTCAAACCGCTTGAAACGAATTCATGCAATTCGGCTTCGTTGTTGGCGATTCCTCCACCGGTTCCACCAAGCGTATACGCTGGTCGAATGATGACAGGAAAACCGATTTTTTGAACGAACGCCTTCGCCTCAGGTAAAGAACGGATGATTTCGCTTTCCGGAATCGGCTCATTCAATTCATTCATCAACGTTCTGAATAAATCGCGGTCCTCTGCCTTTTGGATTGAATTGAGGTTCGTCCCGAGCAATTCAACGCCATGCTCTTCAAGAATCCCTGCTTCAGAGAGTTCCACAGCTAGATTCAAACCGGTTTGACCGCCAAGTGTCGCAAGGACACCATCCGGTTTTTCCTTACGGATGATCCGACTGACGAAATCGACTGTCAAAGGTTCGATGTATACTTTGTCTGCCATCGTCGTATCTGTCATGATCGTGGCTGGATTGGAGTTGACGAGGATGACTTCATATCCTTCTTCTTTTAACGCTTGGCAAGCTTGCGTTCCTGCGTAATCGAATTCTGCAGCCTGACCGATGACGATCGGTCCCGATCCGATGACGAGAATCTTTTGGATATCTATACGTTTTGGCATAATACATTCCCCGCTTTCTTTGAAGTAGACATCAGAGCCAAGAATTGTTCGAACAGGTCGTTGGAGTCGGTTGGTCCAGGTGAAGCTTCCGGATGGAATTGGACGCTGAAAGCTGGATGCTCCTTATGACGATAACCTTCAATCGTTCCGTCGTTGATGGCTACATGGGTGACGATGAGTCCAAGTTCTTCTAGTCCGTTCGGTTCAACCGTATATCCATGATTTTGAGAAGTGATCATCACTTTGTTCGTGTCCAAATCCTTTACAGGGTGGTTGACGCCTCTATGTCCGAATTTCATTTTCATCGTTTTCGCTCCACAAGCCAATCCGAGCAATTGGTGACCTAGACAAATTCCGAAGACCGGCACTTTCCCAAGTATGCTTCTCACCATTTCAATCGCTTGTGGGACATCTGTCGGGTCTCCAGGTCCATTACTGAGCATTACGCCATCCGGTTGCAGTCGGAGAATCTCCTCTGCACTGACGTCATAGCGTACGACCGTCACATCACAACCACGTTCGATCAAATCCCGAAGAATGCCTCGCTTTGCCCCAAAGTCGACAAGCACAACTCGCTTCCCTCTACCTGGCAACGTATAAGGTGTACTTGTTGATACTTTTTGTACTTGATCTGTTGGCAAAGACATCTGTTGAAGGGATTCGACCACCTTTTCAACATGGACATCCATGCCACACATTTTCCCCTTCAATGTTCCATGTGTACGGATTTTTTTCGTCAAAGCCCGTGTATCGATCCCAGTCAATCCAGGTATATCTTTCACCCGCAGCAATTCATCAAGTGTGCTCGTCGATTGCCAGTGACTAGGCTCAGAAGCGGCTTCGCTCACTATGATTCCTGCAGCTGCGGGCTCGATCGATTCGAAGTCTTCATGATTGATCCCGTAATTTCCGATTAACGGGTACGTAAACGTGATGATCTGATCACAATAAGAAGGATCTGATAACGTTTCCTGGTAACCGGTCATTCCGGTCGTAAAGACGACTTCACCAGTCGAGTCCCGATCACTGCCGATCGCCATTCCTTCGAAAATACTGCCATCTTCTAAAATGAGTTGTCGCTTCATCATGCAAATACACTCCCATTCTTGTATGCTACTTTTCCAGCTACCAGTGTCAGTACTGGCCATCCGTTACAGATACGATCCGTAAACGGTGTATTACGCCCTTTGGACAGAAAATGTTCAGGTTGTATCGGTTTTTCGTGCTCCAGGTCTAAGACGACCAGATCTGCTGGTGCACCTTCTTCAATTCTTCCATATGGTAATCCGAAGCTTTCGGATGGTTTTGCCGTCATACGATCAATCAGGAACTCCAAATCACAAATTCCTGGTTTAACAAGGTAGGTATATAAAAGCGGGAAAGCTGTTTCAAGACCGACGATTCCGAATGGCGCCCTTTCGATGCCGACCGATTTTTCTTCCTCTGTATGTGGTGCATGGTCTGTTGCAATGAAGTCGATCGTTCCATCCAACAACCCTTCAATAAGGGCATCCCGGTCCTCTTCACTTCGTAATGGTGGGTTCATTTTAAAATTGGGTGATTGCTCAACGATATCCTTTTCACAGAGTAAAAGGTGGTGAGGTGTGACTTCAGCGGTTACATGGATGCCCGCTTTCTTCGCATCGCGTACGACTCGGACGGACTCCTTCGTACTGATGTGACAGACATGGTAATGGACACCTGTCGCTTCTGCGAGCAACACATCCCTCGCGATATGCACACTCTCACAAACAGAAGGGATTCCATTCAATCCATGTTGTTTTGAGTATTCGCCTTCATGCACACAGCCGCTATGTATGAGCGAATTCTCCTCACAATGAGCGACGATTGCCATGTCCAACTCAGATGCTTTCTGCATCGCTCGAAGCATCGTGTCTGCATTCTGCACGCCAACACCGTCATCGGTAAAAGCAAATGCCCCTTCCGCTTTCAAGCTGTCAAAGTCGACGAGCTCGTCTCCAATCTGTCGAATCGAGATGGAAGCATACGGTAATACTCTTGTAACGGCTGTTTCCTTGATACGCTTTTGAAGGTTGCGCATCGTTTCTACACTGTCCGGGACGGGTCGTGTATTCGGCATCGCCGCTATGGTCGTAAACCCGCCTTTAGCAGCGGCAAGCGAACCGGTTTCAATCGTTTCTTTATGTTCTCCACCCGGTTCCCGCAGATGGACGTGCAGATCGACAAACCCTGGTGCTAGTAAATTACCTTCCAAATCAATGACCTCGTGACCTTCAGGCTCTATTTTTGAGGCGATTTCTGATACCTTTGATTCATTGATCAAAACATCCACCAATCCGTCTTGCGCCTGATTCCATAACTTTGCGTTTTTAAGTAGTAATCCCATAGCTTTCTACCTCCTTGAGTTGTAGTGTCCATTCCAGGACTGCCATCCGTATTGCTACACCATTAGTCATCTGTTTAAAAATGCGGGAGCGGTCACTCTCGACCAGTTCATCAGCGATTTCTACCCCACGATTGACTGGAGCAGGGTGAAGGATGATACTCTGCTCTTTCATCCGCTTTTCTCTTTCTACTGTCAAACCGAATTGCTCATGATATTCTTCTTTCGTGATGTCCATCATATTATGATGCCGCTCATGCTGAATCCTCAGCATCATGACCACGTCGGCTTCTTCGATAGCCTGATCGATTGGTTTATAGGTTCCATTCGGCATCTCTTCATCAAACCATTGTTCAGGCCCCGAAAAGAGGACTTTCGCACCCATCTTTTTCAGTAAGCTTGCGTTCGATCGAGCTACACGACTATGTCTCAAGTCCCCGATGATCGCAACCGTCAATCCTTGCAATACGATGAACTCCTGGCGGATGGTCAACAAGTCCAACAAAGACTGGGTCGGGTGGTTGCCACACCCGTCTCCCGCGTTCAAAACCGGAATCCCAACATCTTTCAGCTGTTCAAAATATCGATCCTCGTCATGCCGGATGACGACTGCGTCCGCTCCGATTGCTTCCAGTGTACGGACCGTATCATACAAGGACTCCCCTTTCTGAACGCTCGAACCTTCCGCTTCGAAGTTAAGAACATGTAAGCCTAATCGCTTCTCCGCAACTTCAAAACTGAATTTCGTCCGTGTACTCGGTTCATAGAACAGGTTGGCAACGAACTTTTTTTCCATAGGCACAGTTACGTCGAATTTCTGATCGAGTATTTCTTGAGCGCGATCCATTACGTTCTCAATGAAAGCAGGATTCAATGTATCAATCGTGAGTAAATGATTCATGGGAATCACTCCTAATTATGGTTGTGTAAAAAAACACGCCTTGGACTAATTTCAAGGCGTGTTGAAGCAAAAGGTCCTCGACGAACTTCGGACCTTTCGCGAACAGCCCACCTTTATAAGCCTCTCTGGACATTATTTAAAAGATGGTACATCATGCTGCAGATTCTTTTGATTTCTCTTGCTCGATTTCACTGAAAATCGCATTATTATGAACGTTTTTATCTCGTCCAGGTATAAGTAGGTTCAGGGCAATACCTGTGATGGTAGCTAGTGCCATGCTGGCCACTTGGAACTCGTCTGTGATTTGCAATGTCGCTCCTCCGACTCCGAGTACAAGGATGACAGATGAGATGACGAGATTTCGTTTATTCCCAAGATCCACTTTATTATCGATCAACATTCTTAATCCGGACGATGCGATGATACCGAACAACAAGATGGAAACCCCGCCCATGACAGGCGTCGGGATTGTGCCAATCAATGCTGAGACCTTTCCGATAAACCCGAACAGGATTGCGAGAACGGCTGCTCCTCCGACTACGAATACACTGAAGACTCTCGTGATCGCCAATACACCGATGTTCTCTCCATAAGTCGTATTTGGTGGTCCCCCTAAGAAGGAGGCAATCATCGTCGCTACACCATCCCCTAAAATCGAACGATGAAGCCCCGGTTTTTCAATGAAGTTCTTACCGACTACTTTACTCAAAACCATTTGATCACCGATATGCTCAGTTATGGTAACGACGGCAATTGGTACCATGATCAATGCGATTTGCCATGAGAACACCGGTGTGTAGGTGACGAATGGAACCATTAATTCTGGGACCTGGAACCACTGCGCTTCACGCACTGGAGTGAAGTCGATCAGACCGATGATGTAGGAATACGTATATCCGCCAATGATCCCTACCAGTACTGGAATCAAGCTGAAGAATCCTTTCAAGAAGACAGCTGCGACAATCGTGATACCTAAAGTGACCAGGGCTGCCGAGAAATGTGTCAGGCTATATTCCTGTGGATCTGAGCCAGGAACGTACATCGCCATGTCGACCGCTGTTGTAGCAAGGCCTAACCCGATAACGATGATGACCGGACCGACAACGACCGGAGGTAGAATTTGCAGTAACCAACGAATACCTAACGAGCGGATTAGCAAGGCGACTCCTCCGTAGACGAGACCAGCCAAGAAACTTCCGACCATGACCGCTTCCATTCCACCGAGCGACTTTGCCAGAACAATCGGTGCGATGAAGGCGAATGAAGAGCCTAGATAAGCAGGGATTTGCCCTTTTGTGATCAATAAGTAAGCTAGTGTTCCCATTCCACTTGATACAAGTGCAACTGCTGGACTGAGACCGACCAGGAATGGAACTAAGATTGTAGCACCAAACATCGCGAAAAGATGCTGAAAGCTCAACGTCAACCATTTACCTGGGTTTGGTACTTCACGGATTCCGACTTCTTTTTGATTCATAATTAATTTCCTCCTCAGTTTCGAGGCCCAAAAAAACCTCTTTGCAGGCATGCAAAGAGGTTGGATGAAAGGGGGCTCTAAGTATACAGATCTCCTGTATGTCCAGAACCACACCGTCTCATTCCCCTTTGCCAGCCTCACGGGACTGACTTAAAAAGGGCCTTATTGATTTTTTTGTATGATGACTTGCTCTTTTTCATCGACTTCATTTAAATCCACGCTTACGATTTCCTCACGGGATGTCGGTACATTTTTACCGACGAAATCCGGTCGGATTGGAAGCTCTCTGTGTCCTCTGTCAATGAGAACAGCCAGTTGAATTTGCGAAGGCCGTCCGAGGTCCATGACTGCATCCATTGCTGCTCTTACGGTTCTTCCCGTATAAAGGACATCGTCTACCAGTACGACCGTTTTATTCGTTATGTCAACCGGTATATTGGTACCTCTTAACATCGGTTCTTCATTATCGGTCTTTTTAGATAAGTCATCCCGATACAATGTGATGTCGACTTCCCCTTTATTGACCTTTTCCCCTTCGATTTGCTCAATCCGTTCACTGAGCCGGTTTGCAAGGTACACACCCCGTGTTTTAATTCCAACGAGGACGAGGTTTTCAGTGCCTTTATTTCTTTCTAATATCTCGTGGGCAATTCTCGTCAAAGCCCGGCGGATCGCTTGTTGATCAAGCAGTACGGTTTGTTCCATCACCGTTCACCCCCTAATGTCTATTGGACTGATATTTTACGTAAAAAAACCCTTTCACCGTGATGGCGAAAGGGTAAACTTCTCCTGAAAAATCCATAGAGATGCACATACGTCTCATGGATTGACCGATTCCCTTCTCAGCCTCACGGGACTGATTTTAAAGGTGCTTTTCATATGTTGAACTGATTATCTCAAAGCCTCTGAGAAGTGTCAAGCATTATTTCGACGAAGTTCGTCTAACAAAGTCGACATGTCTTCCGGAAGCTCAGAAGTGAACTGCATCTCTTCTCCCGTCCTCGGATGGACGAATCCTAATGTCTTAGCATGCAAGGCCTGTCCTGAGATATCCAGGGTCTTTTTCGGTCCGTATTTCGGATCACCCGCCACCGGAAAATCGATGTAATGCATGTGGACCCTGATCTGATGTGTTCGACCTGTCTCCAGGATACATTCGACAAACGTAAATTTGTTGAACCGTTCAATCACATTGAAGTGAGTCACAGCGTCTTTACTGTTTTTATCAGTTACCGCCATTTTTTGTCGATCATGGACATCTCGACCGATCGGAGCGTCCACTGTCCCTTTGTTATGCGGGATGACACCATGGACGATCGCTTCATACTTTCGAGTCGTTGTTTTGTCTTTCATCTGCTGACCTAAATGTTGATGGGCCTTATCGTTTTTCGCCACCACTAAAAGACCTGAAGTGTCCTTGTCGATACGGTGGACGATCCCTGGCCTTAGCACTCCATTGATCCCGGACAAGTCTCCACAATGTGCCATCAATCCGTTCACTAATGTCCCTGTCAAATGACCTGGCGCAGGGTGGACGACCATGCCTCTTGGCTTGTTGACGACTACTAGATCCTGGTCTTCATAGATGATATCCAATGACATCGGCTCAGGTACGACTTCCAATGGTTCTGGCTCTGGTATTTCAATCTCAATTTCATCCCCTGCCGAGCATTTGTAATTCGCCTTTACCAATTCCCCGTTCACTTTCACTCGTTGTTCTTTGATCCATTGTTGAACTTGAGTTCTGGAGGCATCTTCCTGCTCACTGGAAATGACTTTATCTATTCGTTCACGGTTAATCGAATCTGCTACTTTAATAAAAACGTGTTCCATATTATGTCTCCTTAGAATTTCTGCTTTCAAATAAAAATGCAATCGCAATCAGTCCGACGCCGATCACCAATGCGGAGTCAGCGATATTGAAGATCGGAAAATCGTAAGTTAAGATGTAAAAGTCAAGAAAATCGACAACTTCTCCACGAAACAACCGATCGATGAAGTTTCCAATCGCACCACCAAGTATAAGTGCGAGAGATGTACTCAACAATACATTTCCTTTCGCTTCCGTATGTAGATAATAAATGACGGCGATGATAACGACGATCGTCACTATGATGAACAGCCACATTTGTCCTTGGAGGATGCCGAATGCTGCCCCTCTGTTCCGATGAGAGTGCATATAAAAGAAATCTTCGATCAAGGTCACTTGCTGACCTAATTCCATACGTGTGACGACCACCCATTTCGTAATCTGGTCAATGATCAATACTAAAATCGCTAATAGATAATAACGAGCGTTCTCCATGTTTCCCCCACCTTTGTTTCTATCCGTTTGATTTTAGCATAATAAAGGTACTTTCACAACGCTATGTAGTTAGGTGAAGCCGTTCGTTGAAGTACAGTAGAATTCGAACGAAATTCACGACACTCCTGCGGGAATAGCGAGTTAGGTCTACAATTGAACTTCAACTAAATACCACCACGTCCTGTGGTGAACGTCGAAGTCAGCTCATCCTGTGCAAGTGCGGAAAGGGAGTGAATTTCGAAGAAATCTACACCTTAAGTACTTCAAAAAGAACAGTCACCTTATGACTGTTCTCCTTCATCTATGTTCGACTGCTCGTTCATATATTCATCGTACTGAACATTACGCTCGAATTTCACATGATCTGCTCCGGTATACCCGTCGATATCCGTAGAGACGAATTGCTCGTATTCCTCAACATAACCCGTTTTGTCTTGGTTATCAATCAAGGACGAGTCTTCGTAGGTCATGCTGTTTTCATTGAAGGAAGCCACTTCATAATAAGCGTTCGGATCGTTGATTTCGTTGTTCGTTTCTTCTGAGTAATTTTCTTCCATTGATTGAATGATCTCTTCCTCGACTGGACGGTCCCTGGAAATCTCTTGGTTGGGGGAAGCTTCCTTGATCGTTCTCGCCGTCGGTAACGCCTCAAGTCGCTCCAACGGAATTTCCTGCCCCGTCACTTCGCATATACCGTAAGTACCGTTCTCCATTTGGTTCAAAGAGTATTCAATGTCAGATAACTCTTCTTTCAGATGTCCATCTAAAGCGATATCTTTTTCACGTTCATACAATTCTGTTCCAGAATCAGCGGGATGATTATCGTACTGTGAGAGTTCACCTGATGACGTATCGCTTGCGAATCCTCGATTCAGACCGTAATGGTCATTTTGTTCAAATTCATGCTCGATTTCTTTTTTCCGCTGCTCCAACTGTCTTTTCAAATGATCATATTTCATGTCCCAACTTCCCTTCTTGAAGAATCCTACATATAGTTTGACCAGAGCAGACCTTTTTACACCATTCATTCATTATAGATTGGGTCCATGCCTTCCAAATGTCTGATATCATCTGGATTTTGTCCGATAAAAAAACCGGCCCATCAAAAGGCCGGTTTCTTTTACATGAATCTTAATAATTATTCTTAACAACTGTCGCACAACGTTGACAGAGGGTTGAATGTTCCTCGTCCTGTCCGACTGTCGTTGTAACCGTCCAGCAACGTTCACATGTTTCGCCTTCTGCAGCACGAACAACGATGGCAACTTGCTCGTATACTTCAGCGTCTTCTGGTGCTTCTTCTTTCCCACCGACTACTTCAGCATCGGATACAATGAAGAACTTATCAAGCTCAGCTACGCTTTCCAATAATTCTTTTGCACTCTTAGATGGATACAGCTTGATGGATGCTGCAAGGGATTTACCGATGACTTTTTCATTACGGGCGTTTTCAAGAGCCTTCAATACTTCGTCACGGATATCCAACATCTGATCCCATTTTTTCAGCAATGCATCAGCGTTATCGTAGTCCTTCACGTCAGGCATATTGCTAAGTTGGACACTTGATTCTTTCTCGCCAGGGATGTATTCCCAAACTTCTTCTGCCGTGTGCGCCAGAATCGGTGCAACCATTTGCGTCAACGCAACAACACTATCATATAGGACGGTTTGCATAGAGCGACGCTTATGATCGTCTTCTGCTTCAATGTACAACGTATCCTTTGCAAGATCGAGATAGAAGGAGCTCAGTTCGATCGTACAGAAGTTGTGGATCGCATTGTACACCGATAGGAATTGGTAATCATCGTATGCGTTTTTGACACGGTCGACGAGTTCGTTCACCTTCACAGCCATGTATTGATCCAATTCATTCATATCTTCATATTGAACACGATGCTGTGTAGGATCAAACCCGTTCAAGTTTCCAAGCATGAATCGAAGCGTGTTACGGATTTTACGATACACCTCAGAAACTTGCTTCAAGATATCATCGGATACACGAACGTCAGACTGATAGTCGACGGACGAAACCCAAAGACGGATGATGTCAGCTCCAAGCTGCTTCATGACCTTGATCGGGTCGATGACATTCCCAAGGGATTTACTCATTTTCTTACCATCACCATCTAAGGTGAATCCGTGCGTGATGATCGTTTTGTAAGGTGCTTTCCCTGTCACAGCGACGCTTGTAGAAAGAGACGAGTTGAACCAACCACGGTATTGGTCGGTACCTTCCAGATAGACATCTGCCGGACGTTCGAGTTCAGGTCGTTCGTTCAACACGCTTTGGTGAGAAGAACCGGAGTCGAACCATACGTCCATGATGTCGGTCTCTTTCGTGAATTCTCCATTCGGGCTGTGCTCAGATTTGAACCCTTCCGGAAGCAAGTCTTTCGTATCCCACTCGAACCAGACATTTGAGCCATGCTCTCTGAACAAGTTCGAGATATGTTCGATCGTTTCTGGTGTGATGATCGGTTCACCGTCTTCACCATAGAACACCGGAATCGGAACGCCCCATGCTCTTTGACGGGAGATACACCAGTCATCACGGTCCTTGACCATGTTATGGAGACGAGTCTCACCCCAGCTAGGGTACCATTTCACATCTTTGATTTCGGATAAAATCTGATCTTTGATTTTATCAATCGATGCAAACCATTGGTCCGTCACACGGAAGATGATTGGCTTCTTAGTTCTCCAGTCATGTGGATAAGAGTGCGTGATGAACTCAAGCTTCAACAGGGCATCGAGTTCTTTCAGCTTCTCGGTAATCGGTTTGTTCGCTTCATCATAGAACATGCCTTCATATCCAGGTGCTTCCTCGGTCATATACCCCTTGTCGTCTACAGGACAAAGGATGCCTAGGTTATATCGTTTACCGACTTTGAAGTCATCCTCACCATGACCTGGTGCTGTGTGGACGCAGCCTGTACCGGAGTCTGTCGTGACATGGTCACTTAGAACGACGAGTGAATCACGGTCATACAACGGGTTCGTCGTAACGACATGTTCGAGTTCTGCACCTTTCACTTTTTTCAACACTTCTGCGTTTTCCCAATCCAGTTCAGTCGTAAGGTGATCAAGAAGGTCTTCTACGACGACAAATTTACGTCCATTCGCTTCAACTACCACATAAGTGTAATCAGGATGTACGGAAATACCTAGGTTGGCAGGAAGCGTCCAAGGCGTCGTCGTCCAAATAACAACGGAAACATCCTGTTCCAACACGCCTTTGCCATCCCTCACAGGGAAAGCGACGTAGATGGATGGAGAACGCTTATCTTGATATTCGATTTCAGCTTCAGCGAACGCTGACTCAGATGATGGAGACCAATAGACTGGTTTCTTCCCTTTATAGATAAGACCTCTGTTCGCCATTTCTCCGAATACTTTGATCTGTTCCGCTTCATATTCTTTGTTCAACGTGATGTATGGGTTATCCCAATCACCCCGTACACCGAGGCGTTTGAACTGCTCCTTTTGAAGCTTCACTTGTTCCATTGCATAGTCCGCACACATTTTACGGAACTCGGCGATTGTATGTTCTTTACGATTCACTTTTTTCTTTTTCGCCAGAGCCGTTTCAATTGGCAATCCGTGCGTATCCCAACCAGGTACATACGGTGCGTTGAATCCGTTCATTGATTTATAACGGACAATGATATCCTTTAGAATTTTGTTTTCAGCGTGACCCAGGTGGATATCTCCGTTTGCATATGGAGGTCCATCATGGAGTATGAACTTTGGAAGATCTTTATTCTTCTCTTGCACCTTTTCATAAATTTTCTCGTTTTCCCATTTCTCCTGGATTTTAGGTTCCTTATTCGGAAGACCGCCACGCATTGGAAAGTCTGTCTTCGGCATTAGCAAGGTATCTTTATAATTCATCCATCTTTCCTGCCTTTCTTCTTTTCTTTATCTTTTTGCTAGGCTGTTATCGCAAACTTTGTTGCTCTTGAAAGTAGTCGATTTCAGCTACAGGATGCTCGCTTTCCGCGGGGCGTGCGGTGAGCCCAATCCCTTGCACAGGATGTGCTGGCTTCGACGTTCACCACAGGACGTGGTTGGTCTTAGTTGAAGATCCATTTAAAAAGTGATTGGTCTCACCTGTCCCGCTGATCCCGCTGGAGTCTCGCACCTTGCTCTCCAATCAACTTGCCCAAGGTGAGCTTTCAAAAAATGAATCAAAAGCAACATTTTTTTAGAAAAGAGCCTTTTGCTATGTTGTAATCTCGAACAAAAAAACCTTCTCATCCCAAATAGGGACGAGAAGGTTGCTCGCGGTACCACCCTAATAGGTGCATGTCTCATTTAACAGAGGTCATGACCCACTTAAGCATTCGTAACGTGAATGAATCGCCCTCGCTTACTTTACTTTTCAGCGCAGGAACTCCGGGGTGATTTTCCGATATCAGATCCTTTGTCAGGCTTCCACCATTCCCGACTCGCTCCGAAATTCTCTGAAACGTACTGTCCCCATCTTAGTTTTCGTTTAAGACTGTGCTAAAAGTATATCGGATTCAAAATCACTTCGTCAAGTGACGTTTGCATTTTCAGTTTCGGACTCTTGAAGTTGGTACTCATCTTCCTCATCTTCTGGAGGCATGAGCTGATCCCAATCTTCTGTTTTCAGCATTTCCAACTGTGCCTCGATCAACATGCGGAAACGTGTACGATAAACGGATGATTGCTTTTTCAATTCTTCGATATCCAACATTACTTTACGAGACTTTGCTAGTGATTCATTAATGATTCGATCAGCGTTCTTCTCTGCTTCCTTGATGATGAGACGCGCTTCTTTGTTCGCATTGCGCTTCACTTCTTCCCCTGTTTCCTGCGCAACCACGATGGACTTGTTTAACGTTTCTTCAATGTTGGAGAAATAAGTCAATTTCTCTTCCATCTTTGCTAGCTTTTCTTGCAAGTCTTTCTTTTCGCGGATCACAGTCTCATAATCCTTGATGACCTGATCCAAAAACTCATTCACTTCATCTTCATCATAGCCACGGAATCCTCGATTGAATTCCTTATTATGAATATCCAATGGTGTTAAAGGCATGACGCCACCCCCGTATCGATGTCTTACTAACTGTTTTTTCGACATATTGTCTATTGATTCCTGCTGTCATTTCGATTTTTTTGTACCGTAAGAGATTTTCCACTTTCCTTTTTTGCTTTGTCCATCTATGGACATAAGCTTTGCCCTGCCTAAACCTCGTACTGAAATCTGGTCACCCGCTTCCAGCATGCTCGAAGGTTGTTCGACAACTTTCCAGTTCAACTTGACCTTTTTATTCGTAATGTAAGGTACGACTTTCGTACGTGAGAGACGGAATACCTCTGCAAGGATGACATCAAGGCGGAGTGAGGAAACGGTGCTCTGTGATTCAACCCACTCTTCATCCGTCTGGATCAGTTGATCCGTTGATATCTCACTAACCTTCACCTTGCTCTTCCCTATAGAGGTCAGATTCAAACGGACATAATCGGCAATTTCTCCCGCAACGACGATCTGGCATCTTTCATCCGCTATAAGGATATCTCCGAATTTCTTCCTCTTTATCCCCAGGCTCATCAAGGCGCCAAGAATATCCGAATGTTTCAACGTCACGAATTTGGAGGGATATTCTACCTCAAGACATTGAACTTCGAAATCATCTGCTTCTGGTTCATAATAAACGGGGTACAGCAAGGCTCGACTTCTCTCGATGCCCTGGTACCCCTTCCATAAATCGAATTGTATCTCATCGTTCTTTCCCATCAGAGCAACAAGAATTTGCTGTTCTCTTGGATCCAGAAAATCTGTCACTTTCATCCGATATTGGTCTGTTACGATTCTCCGCCATTCCAGTACTTGATCAATGAATGGCTGTTCTTCAGGTCTGAAATGTTCGTAAATTGACATCTTACATCCTACCTAAAACATGTTGAATAACGAAACGATTCCGATTTCAACAAAGTAAAGGGCAAACAATGCAACGATTGGGGAAAGATCAATCATACCAAGTGGTGGAATGATCTTACGGAACCAGGATAAGAACGGTTCACAAATGGAACCTAAAAATTGTCCGAAGGAAGATTCTCTGGCATTCGGTACCCAGGACATGAAAATGTAAATGATGATCAGCCATCTATAAGCGCCGACTCCAAACAATATGATTTCTAATAGCATTCTCTATACCACCCTTTTGTTCTACTATTCTTCTCCAGCCATTTCTGAGATGGCACCTGATACATCCACATTATCTGGAGTGCACATGAACGTATTCGGTCCAAGCTTCTGTATATCTCCACCGATCGCATAAACGGTGCCACTCAAAAAATCGACAATCCGCTTCGCTTGATCGAGTGGGATACGCTGGAGATTCATGACAACCGCTCTTCGGTTTTTCAATTGATCTGCAATTTCTTGTGCCTCAGAATATGTACGTGGCTCTAACAAAACCACTTTAACTTGTTGTTGGACACTTTGCAGACTTACGATGTTCTGGCTCTGGCTCTTCTGATCCCGTCGAGAACGGCTCATCGTTTCATATTCTTCGCCGTTTTCTTCATCGACTTCATATACTTCTTCTTCGTACATGTCGTCATCAAATGCAAAAAAATGTTTCAACTTCGATTTGATTCCCATGGTGAGCCTCCTTATAGTATAGGTTCAATACCATTTATATTTCTTTACCAACTAAAGAAGTGCCGATTCTTACAAATGTCGCACCTTCCTCAACGGCAATTTCATAATCATTTGACATGCCCATGGACAACTCCGTGCAAGGAGCAAATGGAAGATTCAGAGCTTGTATATCTGTCTGTAGTTTGCGAGTATTTTTGAAAATGTTCCGTAACCGCTCTTCGTCTTTAATATGTGGTGCCATCGTCATCAAGCCTACCACTTCAATGGAGTCATATGGTTGAAGTTGTTTGATGAAATCAATCAACTGATCAGGCTCTAGTCCATGTTTCGACTCTTCACCGGAAACATTGACTTGAACGAAGCACTTCACTTTACGATCAGTCCGTTTATTGATTTCTTTGGCTAACGACTTGCGATCAAGCGAATGTATGTAATCCACCTTATCAATGATGGATTTCACTTTACGGGATTGAAGTGTCCCAATGAAATGCCATCGGATGTCGCCGGTAACTTGTTCATGCTTATGTAAGAAACCATCATCCCGATTTTCTCCGAGATGAACAACTCCAGCATCAACCGCTTTCTGTGTAGTCTCGACGCTTACGTATTTAGTGACTGCAACCACAGATACATCTTCAGGGCTTCGATTTGACTTCTGACAAGCCTTTTCAATTCTATGGCGTATTTGATTCAAATTATCCTGGATATTCAAAATTACCGGTTTCACCTCCTACTCCTTCATCATGATGAAAGCTAGCATCCTGCCCGTGCTTCCATTTTCTTTACGATGCGAAAAGAAATCTTCAACCCCACAGCTCGTACAGTGGTCGGTGACATGAATATATTCTTCTCGTATCCCCGCTTGGAGCAACAATTGCTTGTTCAACAGCTGCAAGTTCAACATGTACTTTCCTTCACTTTTTGTGGAGTACGGCTTTTCATAATTGTCGGGTAGGATTTCATCGACATGAGAAATGACGCGCTCATCTACTTCATAACAGCATTGCTGTATGGAAGGACCGATCCAAACTTCGATATCAGAAGCAGGCACATGCTCATGGTTTTCCCATTTGGAAATCATTTCTTGGGCAATTCCAGAAACCGTCCCTTTCCATCCTGCGTGGACAACACCGATGATGGAATGATTTTTTGAAACAAAATAGATCGGTACACAGTCTGCATAACCAAGCGCAAGAACAGTATTCGGATCCTTCGTATACAAACCATCTGTACCCATTATTCCCGTATTATAGGAAATTGAACCCTTTCCATGGTCCTTCGTTGTCACTTCTTGTACCACTTTATCATGGACTTGGTCTGCAAAAATCCACTGATCGAGTGTCGTTCCAATCGACTCTGCAAGCCGCTTACGATTTTCGATGACCTTGTCTGGTTCATCGTTGACATGAAGACCAAGATTCAAGGATTGAAATGGTGAGTTGCTGCATCCGCCATGCCGTGAGGAGAATCCTGCGAATACCTGCTTGTTCGAGGTCTCAATCCCCTCGATTTGAAAGTATCGTTCATGCTTTTGTCGGAATGATTCAACCATATTCAACCCTCAAATCTCAACAGTAATGTCGACTTTTTGTTGCGCTTTCCTTATTTTATCACAACTTGTTGAATTGTTGGAGAACTGCTTCTCGGCTTTTAACTTTTCGTAGAATTATGGAATCCTTGTGGCGAAAGTTGATTTTCCGAGTGATCTTCAAATCGGACCAGGATGACATCTTTTCCGATTTTCACAATATCTCTCCATGGGATGATGATATCATTTTCCTTTCTCATGAAGCCCATCATCCGTCCGGCTCCGGGAATGACGATGGCTTCGATTTTTCCCGTACCTAGATTGATTTCAAGGTCTGCAATGTGTCCGAGCTTACGGCCGTTGGAAACGTTGACAACATCCTTTACTTGGAATTCAGAGATCTTTATCACAGTTTACTCCCTGCCTTTCATAATTGGCTAACGTTAAAGTAGGCTTCTCTATTAAATATATGAGCCTCTGATTTTATATGAACAAAAAAAGCACTGACCCGGATTTCAGTGTCGTTTAGGACACTTTGGGTCAGCGCTCTTTTATTCTTGATTCAACTGCTCTGTATACTCTTGTTCATCTGATTGATGGCTGCTTTCTCGAGTCGAGAAACTTGAGCTTGGGAAATACCAATCTCGTCAGCCACTTCCATCTGCGTTTTCCCCTGGAAGAAACGCATTGTTAAAATCATCTTTTCACGCGAGTTTAGACGAGTCATGGCTTCCCGGAGAGCTATTTCTTCAATCCATTGATAGTCCTTCTGCTTGTCATCACTGATCTGATCCATCACGTAGATTGGTTCACCACCATCGTTATAGATCGGTTCGAACAAGGAAACTGGATCCTGTATGGCATCCAGTGCAAAAACGACTTCTTCTTTCGTGACACCTAATTCCCGGGCGATTTCCGTCGGGTTCGGTTCCCGCGATTCTTTGCTGACGATCTTGTCACGGACTTGAAGGGCTTTGTACGCAATGTCTCTCAATGAACGAGATACACGGATTGGATTGTTATCCCTTAAGTATCTTCTGATTTCCCCAATGATCATCGGGACGGCATAAGTTGAAAATTTAACATTTTGTCCTAAATCAAAATTATCAATGGATTTCATGAGACCGATACATCCGACCTGGAACAAATCATCAACATATTCTCCACGATTGTTGAACCTCTGGATGACACTCAAGACCAATCTCAAGTTACCATTGACCAATTTTTCTCTTGCTGATAAATCACCATTCTGCATTTCTTTGAACAAAATTCTCATTTCTGTGTTTTTCAAAACTGGAAGCTTAGATGTATCCACACCACAAATTTCAACTTTATTTCGTGTCATATCTTCCCCTCCAATTGGGAGTAACTGTAAAAATAAGTATCTCCTCAGGAGGGAAATTTATGCACAAGCTTTCAAAATGTGTCGAATGTCCTGCTACATCATCTTATTGAATTCTTTTTGAAGTCGTTTTATGATGCGCTTTTCAAGTCTGGAAATATAAGATTGTGAAATTCCTAAAAGGTCAGCGACATCTTTTTGAGTCTTTTCTTCCCCGCCTGCAAGACCAAAGCGGAGCTCCATGATTTGTTTTTCTCTAGGTGACAAGGAATATAAGGCCTTAATCAATAGTTTTCGGTCCACACTCGCTTCGATATCCCTTGTTATGATATCTTCATCTGTTCCTAATACATCCGATAAAAGGAGTTCGTTCCCATCCCAGTCTACATTCAATGGCTCATCAAAAGAAACTTCTGAACGCGTTTTGTTGTTTCTCCTTAAATACATGAGGATTTCATTCTCGATACAACGTGAAGCATAAGTGGCCAGTTTGATCTTTTTTTCCGGATTGAATGTATTGACCGCTTTAATCAAACCAATCGTACCAATACTGATCAAGTCTTCGATGTTAATTCCGGTGTTCTCGAATTTCCTTGCAATATAGACGACGAGTCTGAGGTTACGTTCGATGAGGACGGCTCTTGCTGCTTTATCTCCTTTCGGTAACTTCTTCAGGAGTAAGGCTTCTTCATCTTTCGAAAGGGGTGAAGGCAGAGCCTCGTTTCCTCCTATGTAGTAGATTTCTTCTTGCTTCACCCCTAATTTGATCAACAACTTATACCAAAACAGTGTTATGCGAAGTTTCAGCTTCCCCATTCCTTATCCTCCCTCGAAAATTTGGTTGAGTCTTAAGAGGCTGATGAGACGACAGTTGCGTGGGACAACATTTTCGGATGGAGGATTGCCTGGTATTCCTCCTCTCCCGAAACATTTGTGAAAGTGAGACCAACAATGAAGTTCCTGGTCTCATATTTCACTCCATCTGCCCATATCGTCATTTGATCGGCTTTTATCCCCATTAAAAATTGATTGCTACTTCCAACTGCGCGGTATGGAATGATGCGCATCCGGTCAATCCATGGATTTTCTTCATCATCCATATCTCCTAGCTGGTCTATACTCTTCGCTTGTTGAACGACTGGATCTGGCAACTCATTCTGGAACACAGTCAGGTCGAGTATCATGACAGGTGTTTTGGTTATCGGGTCATGGAGTTGATTACCACTGTCCAAGAGACCCTGTCCTTTTAGGATCGTCGAGTCTATTTTCAACTCGAAATTCATAATCTGATCATATCGAAGTTTCCGGACTTCAATATCCCCGACTCTACGCTTCGTGAAGTAGATCATGACAGGAATCATGAGGAGTACGAATCCCCAACTGATTGGATCCCCCATGCCGGTCGACTGAGTGATCAAGACACCATTCATGACCTGAGCTTCAGATTGAAGAAAATAATGCGCGCCTAATATCCCTCCTCCTGTTATGAATGTCGCAAAATAAAACATAAATAGGCCTTGTACAAAATAACGGAAACGTTTGAAACCGAATGTACACAAAATGATGAAGACAGAATAAATGAGTTTAACAATCGGATGGTAAACGAGGCTTGAGTCTACAAACAAAAACAGTACGTAGAGTGATCCTAAGAATGATCCTAGGACCAACCTTCCGATTTTCGTGTTTCTTTTTAAGATGATGGAAGTCAGCCATAACAACATGAAATCGATACAGAAATTCAGAAACCAAATGACATCCAAATATATCGACATTGGCCGCTCCTTTCACAGCTTGAACTGTGAAATCAGTATAGCCTAAACCTTTTAAAATTGTCTGTCGGTTTATGAAGTGTACGACCCATTAATTTTGGAAGATTTATAGAGGTTTTGTCGGTGGTTTTTTGGGGGATTTGTGTGGGTTTTTAGATCAAAATATGATTCTCGGGACAACAAGCTGGATTTCCTGCGCTTTTTAGAGGTAAAAGACAGTTGCATATGGGAGATGGAAAGGCTGTTTCTCGAAAATGGGGGTTTGTTTCTCGAAATCGGCGCATAGTTTCTCGAAAATGTGCGTTTGTTTCCCGAAAAAGAGCATTCATCTCTCGAAAAAAGCGTAACGTCTTTCCAATTAGTCACATCTTACTAAGCACATGAACTACCTTTCTTAACATGAAAAAGGACTGTCCCATTAGTGGGACAGTCCTTCATAAATCGCTACTTTAAATTAACGGCGACGGTTACGGTTACGTAAGAACGCTGGGATGTCGAGCGTGTCGTTGATATCCGTCTGTGGTGACGAATTCGTAGATCGCTGACTTTCCTGCCGTTGTGGTTGCTCTTCACGGCTCTTTTGAGGTGAAGGTTGTTGATTTTGGTTGTTCATCGTTTGCTTAGGACGTTGCGGTTGAGACTTCGCTTGATTTTGAACTTCATCGAAACCAGTCGCAATGACCGTAACGAGGATTTCATCCTTCAGATCTTCGTTGATGACAGAACCAAAGATCATGTTTACATCTTCATCAGAAGCAGAAGATACGATATCAGCAGCTTCGTTCACTTCATAAAGACTTAAGTTCGATCCACCAGTGATGTTCATCAATACGCCTTTCGCGCCATCGATGGATGTTTCAAGCAATGGACTTGAAATCGCCTTTTTCGCTGCATCAGATGCACGATTCTCACCAGCTGCAACTCCGATACCCATTAATGCTGATCCTTTGGAAGTCATGATCGTCTTGACGTCTGCAAAGTCCAAGTTGATTAGACCTGGTACAGCAATCAAGTCGGAGATACCTTGTACACCTTGACGAAGAACGTTATCCGCTTCACGGAACGCTTCTAGCATTGGCGTGTTTTTATCAACGATTTCTAATAGTCGGTCGTTTGGAATGACGATCAACGTATCAACTTTTTCCTTCAATGTTTCGATTCCGCCGACTGCATGAGTCGAACGTTTTCTACCTTCGAAAGTGAATGGACGAGTAACGACTCCGACCGTCAATGCACCGATCTCTTTTGCGATCTCTGCAATGACTGGAGCTGCACCTGTACCAGTTCCGCCACCCATTCCTGCTGTGACGAACACCATGTCTGCTCCTTCAAGAGCTTCTTCAATCTGCTCTTTACTTTCTTCAGCAGCTTTTTTACCGATATCCGGATTAGCACCTGCACCTAGTCCTCTTGTAAGTTTCGATCCGATCTGCATTTTCGTTTCTGCTTTGGAAAGGTTCAATGCTTGTGCGTCCGTGTTGACGGCAATGAATTCAACACCTTGTACATTATTTTCGATCATACGATTGACGGCATTACTACCTCCACCGCCGACACCGATTACTTTAATCTTTGCGAGGCCATCCATATTCATATCAAACTCTAGCATTTGCGATCCTCCTAATCATCTGATTTTCTCAATTTGTGGGGTTATTCGAAGAAGGTTCCGAACCATTCTTTCATTCTATTCTTCACACCCGGCTTTTCTTTGTCTGTTCGTTGTGGTTCTGCGTTACGTCGCTTTTTGACGGGCTGTTCTTCCATATGTTCCTCTGATATCGCGGCAGCAACTTCCTTTCCTTGTACTTTCACATTTTTGAAAGTGAACTGGATCAGTCCTACTCCAGTCGTGTACTGCGCTTCTCGGACACCAATGTAATCCGGCATGGAAATCCGGACATTCTGATCCAGCACTTCACGTGCCAGTTCAAGTACACCCGGCATTGCGACGACCCCTCCAGTCAGGACAAAACCGCCTGGAAGTTCCTGATAGCCATTACGGTTCAATTCTTCTACAATCAAGCCGAAAATTTCTTCCATTCTCGGCTCGATGATATGAGCTAATTCATATTGCGAGAATTGCTGTTCGTCAGAAGAACCGATTCGAGCAACCTCGAATGTTTCTTCATCTGATGCATGGTCAATATAGGAATGCCCATGTTTTACCTTAACACGTTCTGCATCTTCTGTGGTCGTTCTCAGTCCAATTGAAATATCTTTAGTAACAAAGTCTCCTCCGATTGGAAGAACTTTTGTGAATTGAATCGAACCTTGATCAAAAACGGTAAGAGTGGTTGAACCTGCACCCATGTCGACCAATGCGACACCCAGGTTGCGTTCGTCTTTATTCAGTGCGACTGTTCCTGCTGCTAAAGGTTGTAGACAAATATCTGCAACTTCTAATCCAGCTCGTTCTACACACCTTAGTACGTTATGTAAGATCGTTTTTGATCCGGTAATGAGTATGCCTTCCATTTCTAGTCTGACGCCGATCATACCCCGAGGGTCATTGATTTCGGCTAACCCATCGACCACAAATTCTCTAGGAATGACGTCAATGATTTCCCTTTCAGGAGGTATGGACATTACTTGAGCAGCATCTATGACTCTTGTAATATCTTCATCTCTAATTTCCCGATCCTCACTGGATACGGCAACAACTCCATGGCATGGTTGGAGTTGGACATGGTTTCCGGTAATTCCGACGATAACGGAATTGACTTTTATTCCTACCATTCTTTCAGCTTGTTCAACAGCTTTTTTTATTGAACGAACAGTTTCATCAATGTCAACGATGGAACCTTTTTTGATTCCTTCTGATTTTTCATTCCCTACTCCAATGACATTAAAGGACTCATCAGACATTTCTCCAATGATTACTTTAATATTGGATGTACCGATGTCTAAACTAATCATAACTTCGCTGCTGTTCATTCTGTGGCACCTCCCTCAAAATATCTACTTGCTCGATCCATTATGAGATCTGATATGTTTCATTCCTAATGAATAAGCGAAAATACTGGTTTAAAAGCGTATTTAAGGAATGTATTCAACATTAAGCAAGTATTCCCTTTATTTTTTATAAGTTTTTTCGCTCTGTGGCTTCTAATTTTGTGTTTTTCGATAAAATCAAACGACGTATCACCGCAATGTTGTTAAAAAGTCTTACACCGAATGCAAAAATTGCAGCCAAATACAAGTCTACACCAAGATGAACACCTAGAAAAGCCAAACCTGCGGCAAGCAGGATATTAAAGAAGAATCCCGTTATGAAAACTTGATCATCGAACGTTTTTTGCAGCTGGGCGCGAATACCTCCAAATAATGTATCAAGAGCTGCCAAAACGGCAATTGACAAGTAACTGGTATACTCATCTGGAATTCTTATTTCTGACATGAACCCAAGAAGGAGGCCGATCAATAAACCTAAAACAGGTAGCCACATTTAAGATTCCCCCTTCTCATCCATATACTTGACACGAATTTGCTTGTCATATGCAGGAATTGTGACGCTGTCCACCAATTCAGATGACAACAAAAGGTTTTCTCTGGCGAAATCATCACCAGACTGAGAAGTGAGCATTTCCGTATGAAGTTTGTTCGAATCTTTTGAAAGTACTTTGATCCTGATCGGAAATGAGGATAGCGGTTCGTCATTCACAAAAGTCTTGTTATTCACTTCACGAATCGGGGTCGTATTGATGATTCTTTTACCATCAATGGACATTTCTTCTGCACCATATGTATTCAGTTCATTGATCAGACGACGCAGTAATTCGGGATGGATGGTATTCACATTTGATCCTGCTAAATTTTCGTCGTTTAATAATGGTTCGATGGTCAGAATGATTCCGTGACCGCTAACTTCTGTCAAGCCCGCATCTTTTTTTAGCTCGGATAAAGTTTTCTCCAATGCCCTTAATTGATTCGATGTACTTTCTCCGGAATACTCATCAATCAGTTGTTCATTCTTATAAATCTCATTGTAGAGTTCTTGCTGAACTTTCTTTTGTTGTTCGAGATCTTGTCTTAATTCCCATATGTCTCGTGTATCTCTTACAATCGGCTCTTGGGTCGTATGAAACTGAACGGCAACCATGAACCCTAAGATCATCGTGGTTATCGCAAAAATCACACTTCTACGCATCGTTGTTGTCATCCTTCCCGATTGATGAATGGTGGAATCTCGATGCTAGATTCTCTTTTCATTTTAACTTCGACTCCATCATCTACTAATTGATCTGTCACATTTCCTGATAGATTCAATGAATTCCACAGAACATCCGAATCTCCAATGGCGGTGATGACAAATGGAGCAGGGTGTTTTACCCCATCGACATTCACGACAGGTCCAACACAGTTGATGAAACTCGTCTTGGAGATTCGCTGTCCATTGATGGCAATGGTCTCCGCACCTGTAACATACAGCTCATGTATGACTTTTCTGATATGCTCTTCATGTACGATATAATCATTCGGGTTTTCGGTTTCCGGGATATAAGAGCTGTCTTCAAGCTCTACTCTGATTCCAGGACCTTCTACACCGACTTCCCCGACCACTTTTCTCAGTTTTTTTACCTCTTCTACCATGTTAAAGGATCTTTTCTCTTGAGTTGCAATCTTTTCTTCCATGTCATTGACGACTGTTTGAGCATCTTCCAGTTCATTTTGCAACTCTCTGTTTTCCCGTTGTAGTGACAGAATCGAGGTCCTCAACTGGTCTTCCCTTTTCCACTGGTCATTGGTCGGACGCTTGTCCGCCTGGCTTGTGTATTGAAAGGAATAGGAAATGATAAATCCTGCAACCAGAAGAACCAACGAGTATATTGCATGTTTACCCCTGACTTTCATTCTCCGTTTCTTCCTTCCCTTCTCCCTGTTCAAAAGGTTCGAACCTTGGTGACTCAGACATATAAATGATTCCTTCTTTTTGCCCATCCAATTTCTCCACAATGGAAGGGTAGTATTGCATGTATGTAGCAAAATTGGAAATACGAGCCCTTACTTCATACCCATCATTCATATAGAGTGTAATTTGCTGTACGTCCTTCTCAACAGGAGTATGGTGAATTTCAGAGATACGAATCCGGATACTTTCTTCCAATTCATTCAATTCTTCTGCCATGCTTTGAATCCGTTCTTTGTCATTCCAGCCGATCAGGATCGGCGCATTTGTCGGAACTGTATTTTCGGAGACTTTTGGGAGCGATTCCCCGTTTTGTAGGAGTGGATAATAGACGCCTTCTTTTTCAAGAAAAGCGACCTTACCGTATTCTGTAACTTGTATGATTACTTTGTTCGGAAATACTTTATCAACCTCCACTGATTCCACTTGGACCAGTTTTCGGACATCCGATTCGATAGCAGCTGCATTGACTGACCAATAGTTTGTTTCTGTAGTAAGGTCGATATTGGACATGATTTTTTCTTCGGTTATGACCTCGTTACCTTTGATCGTAATCGTCCTCACATGACTGAGAGGTGATTGAAAATAAACGATGATAAGAATGAGCAAAAAGAAAAAGGAAACATAGAAGGTCATTCTACGATTCGCTTTTTGTTTACGTTGTTCCTTCAGTTTCGGTATGCGGTCTTCGAGTGTCGTAACCTTTTTATTTTCCATAAGGTCTCCCCCAATAATCGAGGACTTTGAAAGAGTGAAAAAGGGTCTGACCTGCACGATCGAGTCAGACACCTTCATACGTACATGTCCACTATGATTAAAATACATCTATTCAGATGTATTATAGCATAATGAAATGGAACTTTAATCCAACTTTATGCATCATTCTTCCATTTTTTAAGAATTTTCTCTTCCAATCATCTCAACTTCTGTTTCCATATCAATATTGTGTTTTTCTTTTATCGTCTTTTTGACCAATTCAATCAAGTCGAGTACATCTTTTGCTTTGGCATCTCCGGTATTCACGATGAAGTTGGCATGCATATCCGAAATTTGCGCACCACCTATCGTATGACCCTTCAACCCGGAACTTTCGATCAACTGACCTGCATAATTCGGTAACGGGTTACGGAATACACTTCCGCAACATGGATGGTTCCAAGGCTGTGTTTCTTTACGATAGTCTTTGTTCTTCTGCATGACTTCTGTGATGGATTCCCGGTCTCCTTGCTCCAACTGAAGAATGGCTTCAAGACAGATGCCCGGTTTTTTTTGAAGGATGGAGGTCCGATAGGAGAATTCCATTTCTTCGCAAGTAAGCCATTCCATTGATCCATCTTCAAAAAGGATATGTGCTTTCTTCAAAATTTGAGACATATCCGAACCATGTGCTCCTGCGTTCATGTATACGGCTCCACCTACTGAACCTGGTATGCCGCTTGCGAATTCGAGTCCAGCCATACCTTTACGGCTCATGATGGTAGATAGCTTGACAAGTGAATAGCCTCCGCCTACTGTAATTTCTTCGCCGTTTTCTTCAAGATGGTCCATCCCTTTGCTCAATTTAATGACGACACCTTCAATACCCTCATCCATTACAAGTAAATTCGAGCCACGACCAATTGCCGTCCAGGGCAGACCACTCTCTTTTACGATTTGGACCGTTTTTTTCAAGTCCTCGATTGAATTCGGTTCCACCAATATGTCGGCTGGTCCCCCGATTTTCATCGTTGTATGTTTAGCGAGCGGTTCGTCCTGAGAGACTTTCCCGACTTTCGCATCCTCTAATTTTTTCATCAAATCATTCATTTCACAGACACCACCTTTTACATCTCTATAATATGATATGCACCTTACATGTCCATAGCTAAACATGGCATTTTTAGTAAAATGGATCATTTAGCGCACCCGACCATATTATTCATAAGCAAAAAAAGAAACTTGGCAGAAGCCAAGCTGTTTGGAGAACATATTCTACCACTCTAAGTCTAATCCAATCCACAAGTAATGTCTACACTCAATACCTAGCATAACGGCTGATATTCAACAGCACTCCTAGTGCCATGAGCATAAGGGTGAGTGAAGACCCTCCGTAACTCAGAAATGGAAGTGTAATACCCGTTACAGGCATGAGTCCGGTAACAACTCCGATGTTAATCATGACTTGTATGGCAATCATTCCGATAATACCAATGGATAAAAGGCTACCGAAAAGATCCGGTGCTCCGAGTGCGATGCGAATACCTCTCCAGAGGAGCAATCCGAACAACAGCAAGACGAGTGAGCCTCCGATAAAGCCGAGCTCTTCAGAAAGAATGGCAAATATGAAGTCCGTTTGTGGTTCAGGCAAATAACCGTATTTCTGACGGCTTTGTCCGAGACCAAGGCCTAATAAGCCACCAGGTCCGATTGCATATAAAGATTGGATGATCTGAAATCCACTACCGAGCGGGTCACTCCATGGATCGAGGAAAGATGTGATCCGTTTGATTCGATAAGGTGCGGATATGATCAGACCGACGAATCCGATCAAACCGATGAATCCTAGCCCGACGAAGTGACTGACACGAGCACCTGCAACATAAATCATAACCACACACGTTCCGACGAGAACCGCTCCTGTACCTAAATCAGGTTGGAGCATAATCATCCCGAACGCGAGCATGACAACACCAAGCGATGGCACCAATCCTTTTTTGAAGGAAGTGATCTTCTTCTGATTGGATGCTAGATAACGAGCTAGAAAGGCAATCATGGCCAACTTGGTGAATTCAGAAGGTTGGATCGAGAATGCTCCAACACCGATCCAGCTTCTTGCACCACCCCGGACCATACCGATTCCAGGAATCAAAACAGCGATGAGTAGAACGAAACAGGCTAACAACAATACCTTGGACCAGTTCGACCAGTTCCAATAATCAACCTGCATGATCAAAAACATCGCAAAGATTCCGAGACCGGCAAATAGTAATTGTCGCTTGGCAAAGAAAAAAGAATCTTCAAATTTGATCTCCGCCCATTGGGCGCTTGCACTATAAACGGTGATGATACCGATGGCAAGCAATGTCATTGTCACGATCACTAATACGAAATCTGGTGTTTTCTTAGCCTTAGGCAATCAAGACACCTCGAATCTAAAGGTTTACACGTCCCTATTACCTAAGTTTATGCACAGCTTGGATAAACATGTCCCCTCTTTGCTCGAAGGAAGGGTATTGATCCCAACTTGCACATGCCGGTGATAACAATACGACATCCCCAGATTCAGCGTAATGGTTTGCAACAGGAACGGCTTTTTCAACATTATCAACATGTTCAATCGCCTTTATTCCTGCCTCTTCGGCTACTCTGATCAATTTGGGTGCTGTTTCACCAAAAGTAATCAATGCTTTGACATTATCTAAATACGGCGTTAACTCATCGAATTCGTTTCCTCGATCCAAACCACCTGCGAGGAGTACCATTGGCTCACTAAAGGCTGCAATGGCTTTTTGTGTCGCTAAAATGTTGGTCGCTTTGGAATCATTATAAAAGCGAATACCATTGTGAGAAGCGACGAATTGCAGCCGGTGTTTGACACCACTGAAGGTGCGGAGAACTTTGGTTATATGCTCATTAGAAGCTCCAGCCAATTTTGCTGCAGCTATGGAAGCCAAAATATTCTCCAGGTTGTGCTCTCCAGGGAGAACGACCTCCTCAACTGGGATGATTGCTTCATTCTTGAACATGATTTTCCCATCGAGGATATACGCACCATCTTCCATTTTCCTTTTGGTACTGAATGGAACCTTTGTGCTCTTTACATCTTTTACAAGTTGAACGACTTCTTCATCTTCAGCATTGTAGACACAATAGTCCTCAGCTGTCTGATTCATGAACAGCCGTGCTTTCGCTTCCCCATATTCTTTACGTGTTCCATGATAATCAAGATGGGCGTCGAACAAATTCAATAGTACACCGATGTTCGGTTTGAAAGAATCAATCCCCATCAATTGAAAGCTGGATAACTCAGCAACAATGATTTCGTCCGCCGAAGTCTGGTCGGCAACTTCACACAGAACCGTTCCTATGTTTCCAGCAACGCGAGGGGTCTTTTTCCCACCTTCAAGCATTTGCCCAACAAGTGTCGTCGTTGTCGTCTTCCCATTGGAACCTGTAATTCCAATCAGTTCTGCATTGGTCAGATACGAGGTTAATTCCACTTCTGTGTAGATTGGTATGTTCCTTTCAAGTGCAGAATGAATCAACGGGTTTTTATACGGGATCCCAGGATTTTTTACGATAAAATCGATATGCTCGTCCAACAGACTGATAGGGTGACCTCCGCAGTGCACCTCGATCCCGAGTCCTTGAAGATCCTTCGCTTCCGGGTTGTTTTCCAGTGCCTTTTGATCATTGACGATTACCCGCGCCCCGTGACTATGCAAAACTTTAGCCGCTGCTGATCCACTTTTGGCAAGGCCAACCACCAACACTCTTTTGTTTTCCAATTCATGTTTCCGGTTCAATTTAGATCAACACCTCAATATAGATTCCGAGACTTGCGAGCAATAGTCCTACTGCCCAGAAAGTGACGACGATCCGCCATTCACTCCACCCGCTCAATTCGTAATGATGGTGAAGTGGACTCATCTTGAACACCCGTTTCCCGGTCGTTTTGAAGGATACGACTTGAATCATCACAGATAAGGTCTCCATGACAAAGACTCCGCCAATCAGGACAAGTAATAATTCGGTTTTTGTTAAAATCGCAACCGCGGCAATTGCGCCTCCAAGCGCCAATGACCCCGTATCTCCCATGAACACTTTTGCAGGATGTGCGTTGAAAACGAGGAACCCTAACAAGGATCCCACGACAGCAAGGCAGAATAAAGCAACATCCAAGTCAAGCTTGCTTGATGCGATGACCGCGAAAGCGCCAAATGCAATTGCAGCAGTGCCGGCGAGCAATCCATCCAAGCCGTCTGTCAGGTTAACGGCATTCGAAGCACCAACAAGCATAACGATAATCAATACGAAATAAAACCATCCAAGTTCAATCGACCAGTCCGTTCCAGGAACAGCTAACGCAGTCGAAATACCTGCTTGCCTCATACCGAAATAAAAGATGATGGCAATGACAAGTTGCCCAAGCAGCTTCTGTTTTGAAGTAAGACCAAGGTTCCGCTTCATGACGACTTTTATGAAATCATCAATGAACCCGATCACTCCGTATCCGAAAGTCACGAATAATAAAATCATCGTTTCCGTTGTAAACAATCCGAAATACAGCGCGATGAGCAGAGTGGAAACCAATAATGAAACGATGATGACGATACCACCCATCGTCGGTGTTCCTGATTTCTTTTGATGTGATTTGGGCCCTTCTTCACGTATGCTTTGGCCGAATTTTAAACGTTTCAAAAATGGAATGAATATCGGCGAAAGGACGACAGCTACAATAAATGAAGCTAGAAGGGTAACGATTAATGCTGTATCCATTTGAACTAACCCCTCCCAGTAAATTATGAGTTACAACATATTTGATCAATTTGCAAGATTATACGTCAGATCGTTGCTTGATGGCTTGTCGCGCCACTTCGCGGTCATCAAAATCAATCGTCTGATCACCTATGATTTGATACGTTTCATGACCTTTTCCAGCTATCAGGATGACATCACCTTTTTTAGCAATGTTCACAGCCGTTTCAATCGCTGCTCTCCGATCTATGATCGAGGTGTAGGAGCCTTTAGCAATGCCAGCTTCCATATCCTCTAAAATTTGCTCTGGTGGTTCTGTTCTGGGATTATCGGACGTAAAAATCGCATGGTCTGAATGTTTGACGGCTATTTGTGCCATCAATGGTCTTTTCGTCCGATCACGGTTTCCACCACAACCGACGATGACATGGACATCCCCTTCAGCAAACTCCTGGATCGTCGTCAGGACATTCTCCAGGCTATCTGGTGTATGAGCGTAATCGACAATCACCGGAAATGGTTGTCCTTCGTCAATCACTTCAAAACGTCCCGGTACACCCTCCAATTGTTCGACAGAAGAGATCATTTTTTGCTCATCAAGTCCTGCTGCAATCCCAGCTGTCACCGCTGCCAGTACATTATAAACACTGAACTTGCCGACGAGCTTCATTGTGACTTCGTATTCACCTTTTAAGGTTCTGATTTTGAATTGGGTACCTTTCCCGGAAATGCGGATGTCTTTCGCAATGACATCACATTCATTTTCGATGCCATAGGTCATAATTTGAGCCGATGTCATTCTTTTCAGCTGTTTTGAAGCATCATCATCTGCGTTCAGGATTGCAATTTTTTGCTTCTTTCTATCATATGTATTACCTAGCTGAGAAAACAGAAGACCTTTCGCCTGCAAATATTTCTCCATCGTTTCATGATAGTCCAGGTGATCCTGAGAAAGGTTTGTGAATACTGCGATATCATAATCACACCCTCGGACACGCCCCATTTCCAGTGCATGAGAGGAAACTTCCATGAAAGCACTATCGACTTTTTCATCAATCATTTTAGAAAAAGCTTTTTGAAGGAATGGTGCTTCTGGCGTCGTATTGGCGACGGGATATTTCTGGTTGTTGATCCGCATTTCAATCGTACCGATGACACCCGTCCGTTTGTTCTGGTCCTGGAATAGGTGATCCATGATATGAGTGACTGTAGTCTTGCCGTTCGTTCCAGTCACACCGATCAATTGAAGATCGTGTGTCGGTTGATCATAGAAAAAATCTGACAGGACGGCCATCGCATGCCGGCTATCCTTCACCAGAATGACAGGGATGGTCGTTTCGACCATTCGTTCAGCAACAATCGCTGATGCGCCTTTCTCGACGACATCTTCGACATATTCATGCCCATCAAACTTTTCACCCTTGATACAGATGTACAAATTCCCTTCTTCCACTTTTCGAGAATCCATCTCGATACTGGTGATGGAAGGGTCATCTTCATTGAACAATTGATAGACCATCAAATGGTCCAATAGTGATTTCAAATTCTTCATAGTATTCATATCCATCCTTTTATTCAACCTGATTCCATTTAACATGCAAAAGAAAGTGTCGGACATCCTATCAACATTCTTGGTCTGGAACCATCCAGATGAAGTTGAAAAGAAAGAATGTCAGACACTGTTCCATTTAATGAATGCTATAGCTTACATTTTAATCTTCTGAAGCGGATTTGTCACCCATATATAGCTGTATTGTTGAACCAACCGTCATTTTAATTCCAGGTTCCGGTGCCTGATCGATAACTGTATCACCTTCACCGACCGTTACAATTTTCAACTCGTAAAAGGCCTTATGGATATCTTGCCTTGATTTTCCTTTTAAATCCGGAATTTCGATTAAAGGTTGATCCAGCCATGTTAATTCTTTCTCGATCTGATTCTTTCGTTTCGGCACTTTCATAGCTGACAAACTGTCTTCGATAATATTACCGACGATCGGAGCGGCTACGATCCCCCCGAATTGAAGTGTTCCTTTCGGATTATCAACCGCAATATAGACGACAATTTGCGGATCATCCGCAGGTGCGAAGCCGATGAAGGACACGATATGATTGTCTTTCAAGTATTGTCCGTTCACAGCCTTCTGCGCAGTACCCGTCTTTCCTCCGACCCGGTAGCCATCGACGAATGCGCCTTTACCCGTTCCTTGAGCGACTACACTTTCCAAAGCTTCACGGACTTGTTTAGAGGTTTCTTCAGAAATGACTCTCCGTTTCATCTGTGGAGTTGTTTGTTCCACTGTCTTCCCCGTTTCCGGATCGAGCCACTCTTTAGCAACGTAAGGTGTGTAAAGGTATCCTCCATTTACAGCTGCTGCAACGGCAGACACCTGCTGGATCGGTGTCACCGAAACCCCTTGGCCAAAAGCAGTCGTAGCCAGTTCCAACGGACCTACATTATCCAAATTAAAGAGGATCCCTGTACTTTCCCCTTGAAGATCAATCCCTGTCTTTGTTCCGAAACCGAAGTCTTTAATGTAAGAAAACAATTTTTCTTTCCCTAACCGTTGACCCAAAACGACAAACCCTGGGTTACATGAGTTTTGAACGACTTCAAGATACGTTTCACTTCCATGACCGCCTTTTTTCCAGCATCGCAGCTTTCGGCCGGCCACCTCGATCGAACCTGGGTCATGGATACGATCATTTTGCAGATCTACTTTCCCTTCCTCTAATGCTGCAGCCAGTGTGATGATTTTGAAGGTAGATCCTGGCTCATACGTACTCCAAACCGGCTTATTGCGGTTATAGATCTCTTGAGGGACCTCCCGGAAGTTTTCAGGGTTGTAGTCCGGCCTGCTCGCCATACCGAGGATTTCACCTGTGTTCGGATCCATTGCAATTGCGACAACCCCATCCGGATTATACGTCGCTTCCGCAATATCCAACTCCCTTTCGATGATGGACTGGACGTTCGAATCGATTGTCAGTTTCAAATCCATTCCATCGGTGGGAGGCTTATATTCATCCGATAGAGATGGCATTCGGTTTCCGCGTACATCTGTATAAAAAGAAACGTACCCTTTATCACCTTTCAAATAATCATCATATTGTAGTTCCAGCCCTGTCAGTCCTTGATTGTCGATTCCGACAAACCCGAGAACATGAGAGAGATAGCTTCCATTTGGATAATGCCGTTTACTGTCTTCCCCGATAAACACACCAGGTAAATCGAATGCTCTAATCTCATTCGCTTTTTCATTGCTGATTTTCTTACCACCTTTGATTTTTACGATGGATGCTCTCTTCGTAATCGTTTTATAAACATCCGTTTCACTCAGGTTGAGAGAAGCCGCTAATTTTCTTGCGGTTTCCGAAGGATCCTTCACCTGTTTCGGTACGACAAATACCGTCGGGGCACTGACATTCATTGCAATCGGAACACCATTCCGATCAAGTATCTCACCCCGTTTCGGCTCGAAAGGGACATTACGGCTCCAGGAATCAAGCGCTAAACCTGTCAACCAATCCCCTTTCACAAACTGAACATACGCTAAACGACCCATGATGATTAATAAAAATAAGAGACCAGCTACAAAAACAAAAATAAGCCGTCTCCGCACAGTCACATTTGAAACGCGCAATAGTCCAACCTCCTCGGCAGATAAGCTCGTTCCAATTATATGCTTGTACAGAAACGACTAGAACTTGTTAGTTGTTCTTCTCTTTCTTGTTTTCTGCTTTCTTCTCCTTATCTTTTGACGCTTCCTCTTGCATCTTTTTCAGTTCTTGTGGAGATTTCAACTCTACTACCAGCGGAGAATTCTCCTTCACGACAGATCCTTTCGCTATACTTTGTAAAGCTACAAATCCGCTACCAGTGAATTCAGGTGTTTTCAAATCCAAAGCCTTTGCAAGTCTGAGAACTTCCGAGCGTGACATTCCGGTCAGATCCGGCATCGTCACCTTTCCATCCGTTTTCAAAAAGACCGTTTCGCCTTTTAAAAGGTTTGTTCCGGCAAAAGGAGCTTGGTTGATGATCGTATCCCCTTCTCCAAATACCTGAACTTGAAGTCCTTGTTCTCCGAGGGTCTTTTTCATTTCAATAGAGGATTCTCCTGTAAGGTCATCCAGAACAATCCCATCACCAGATGACTCCTGTGCTTCTACTGAACTATCATCTGGAGTGATGTTCAAATACTGCAAGCTGCTCTTCATTACTGGGTTGAAGACTTTCGATACCGGAACAGATCCAGATTCATATTTTGCATCGTCAAGGTCTGGACGATCAATAGCGACATATACAATTAAACGAGGATCATCTTTCGGTGCCATCCCTAAGAATGAAAATAAGTAGTTGTCCCAACCCGACATAAGTTTTCCATTTTCGTACAGCTGTGCAGTTCCTGTTTTTCCTGCAACATCATAACCTTCAAGTTCATAGTTTTTACCTGTACCATCGGTTACTACTGTCCGTAAAATTTCTCGGACTTTTTTTGCAGTTTCAGAGGAAATAGGTGTACCGACAGTTTTCGGTTCTGCATCTTGGATTGTTTTATTGGAATTTGGGTCTACCATTTTATCTATCACATAAGGCTTCATCATTTTGCCGCCGTTGGCAATTGCGGTTGCCGCTTGTATTTGTTGTATAGGTGTAATGGCGCTACCTTGTCCGAATGCAGTGGCCAACCGATCTATTTCACTATAATCTTGAATCACTGAATTACCCTCACCGGGGATGTTAATTCCTGTTTTCTCATCAAATTCCCAACGATTATTGATATACTCATACAACTTATCAAATCCAAGTTGTTCGTTCGCAATTTTTGCAAAAGCTACGTTTGAGGATTTACGTACACCCTCATCATACGAGATGGTCCCCCATCCTTTTCTGCCATTGTGGTCTCCTACACTACTATACTTTGTTTTGTAGACTCCTGATTTGTACTCGTCATTTCCATTGTAAACCCCTTCTTCAATCGCAGCAGCAAGGGTGAAGATCTTCATCGTCGATCCAGGTTCATAGGCAGAGCTGATTGCGAAGTTCGTATAGTTGGTGATGTCCCGGATGTTCGGATTGAAGCTCGGGCGGTTCGACATCGCTAAAATCTGACCTGTCTTCGGATCAGCGACAATCCCGATCATCCGTTCTGGACTATATTCCTCTTCTACATTGTTCATCGCTTTTTCAAGGAACAATTGAATCTTCTCATCAATGGTCAAATAGACGCTCGCGCCATGCTTCGGTTCTTTAATCACTTCATTCGGGTCAGGGAGCTTGTACCCTGCGCTATCACTTTGATACTTCAGCATGCCATCTTCTTCTTGCAAATATTCGTCCAATGCTTTTTCAAGACCCATCGCACCTGTCCGTGTCCCGTCATCATTATTCGCTGCGAAGCCGATAATATGGGAAGCGAAATCCTGGTTAGGATAATACCGTTTCGTCTTTCGGTTAAATTCTATACCCTGGATGCCAAGTGCTTTGACCTCTTCCATTTTGGAATGGCTGATTTTGTCTCCACCAGGACCTAACTCTACCTGAAATGCTTCTCTTTCGATTCCTCTTTCCAATAAGTCTCTTATTCTTGCTTCAGACATATCGAGTACAGGGGCCAATTTCGACGCGGCTTTCGAAGGATCTTCAATATGGTTTGCGTAGTCTTGATTCAAAATGGCGATAACCGTGTAAGAAGGGATATCTTCCGCAATCGGTTCTCCATTCCGGTCATAGATCGTTCCACGATTTGCATCAAGTTTATTAGAACGTGTCCACTTTTCTTCAGCCCATTGCTCCAAGTCGACACCTTCCGCTTTCCCTGTCCAACCTAAGTAGAAATACCTGCCGATCAATAAGAAAAAGAGCAGGACAAATATCAAAGATAAAATCACTGCTCCTTTGTTGATATTAGAATTCTTCTTTTCAATCATCCGAACCACACCTAATTAATTATTGACTACTTTAATATTTTTATCGTCAAATTTCATGCCAAGTTTATCTTCAGCATAATTCATAATTCGGAGAGGCTCACTCAATTCTGCCTTTTGTAGCTCAAGATCGTTCACTTTTTTATTATGCTGATCGATTTTTTGCTCCATCACTTGAATGTCTTTGTTCACTGTGTAGATTTCAGCATAATTAGAAATAACGAAGATCGATGCGGCAATCAGCATGAGACCAGCGATTGACCATAAAACCTTTTCACCTTTCGTTATGCGTGAAAGCTTGCGTTTGACGACTTGTGGTTTCGGTTGTGGGTTTGAAACATGATTTGTATTTCTCTGTACTTGATGGGCTAGATTGCTCATACCCCTCTCCCCTTTCTAGCGTTTTTCTGCGATTCTGAGCTTCGATGATCGAGCTCTTCTATTTTTATCTGTTTCTCCCGTGTCTGGTGTAATCGGTTTACGAGTGATAAGATCCATATTCGGTTGGTACTCATCCGGGATGACCGGCAATCCTTGCGGAAGATCCGGTGTACTACTTTCTTCCTTCAAGATCTTTTTGCATAACCGATCTTCAAGCGAGTGGAAGGTGATTACACATATTCTTCCACCTGAATTCAGCATTTCAATCCCGTCTCGTAAAGCCTCTTCGAAAGCATCGATTTCATCATTCACTGCAATCCGGATCGCTTGAAAGGTTCTCTTAGCCGGGTGGCCGCCTTTTCTACGCGCTCTTGCAGGGATGGCTTCCTTAATGAGATCGACCAATTCACCAGTCGTTTCAATGGCTTTTCGCTCTCTGTACGATTCGATTTTCCTCGCGATGGATTTCGCGAATTTTTCTTCTCCATATTTGAAAAGAATCGAGACAATTCGTTCATAGGACCATTCATTCACAACATGATAGGCAGAAAGTTCGCTCGTCTGATCCATTCTCATATCCAATGGGGCGTCCTGATGGTAGCTGAAACCTCGTTCTGCTTCGTCCAATTGTGGAGAAGAAACACCAAGGTCAAACAAAATCCCGTCAACACCACTAATCCCTATTTCCATGAGCTCTTGTTTCAGATGTCTGAAATTCGACTTTATGATCGTGAATTTCCCTTCATACTGCGCCAATCTCTGTTTTGCATTTTCAATGGCGTGAATGTCTTGATCGAAAGCATATACATGACCGGTGGTGAGCCTTTTTGCGATTTCTTCTGTATGACCCGCCCCACCAAGTGTACAATCCACGTATATACCGTCTTCTTTGATGTTCAGTCCTTCAATTGCTTCTTCTTTCAACACTGTTTCGTGCTCAAACATAACGTTCCCTCAATTTCCAATGTAAACAAAGTCTGGCTGCGTTACAGGTCAAAATCCATAAGACTTTCAGCAATCTCACCAAATGAGTCTTCTGATTGGGAGAAGTATTCTTCCCAGATCTGCTTGTTCCAGATCTCGATCCGATTACTTACCCCGATGACGACACAGTCCTTTTCCAACTTTGCATATTGTCGTAGTGTCGATGCGATGTTCACACGACCTTGTTTATCGAGCTGACATTCTGCTGCTCCTGAGAAAAAGAATCGTGTAAAAGCTCTAGCATCTTTTTTTGTGAATGGGAGTGCTTTCAACTTTTCTTCAAGCTGTTTCCATTCATCAAGAGGGTATCCAAAAATACATTGGTCTAGTCCTCTTGTAAGTACGAAAGTGGATCCCAGTTCGTCACGGAATTTTGAGGGGATAATCATTCTTCCCTTATCGTCGATGGTATGTAAATGCTCTCCCATGAACATAGACGGATCCCCCTCCCCACTTTCATCCCTAAGTCTACCACAACTCCCCACTTTGCACCACTTGTTTTAGTATTCGTTTGAACAAAAAAAAATCCTGCTGTTGTAAGCAGGATTTTTTAAAGTTTTTATCGTCTATTAACTACACGATTGGCAGTCTTTTTCCGACAGTAAATCTGTTATTCAGTTAAGAACTTCCACCATGGAATACGTATGCTGTAGACGACCGTAGAATGCTCCTATCAAGATCATGTACGAGTGCATATTTTGTATGCGTCGGACCATGAATCATGGTGAATTATACATAGACTGCTTTCGGATTTCCATTCCATTCATATTGACCGCTCATGAGTGTGTCAATCAAGCCCATCCCACAATGGTTTATATAATAAAAAACATTGAGGACCCTCTCTTGAGGTTGACCTTGTGGTGAGATGTGGGTGAATAGATGATCGTATTTCCGCATTTCGATTTCATGTCGTTGATAAACAGAACGCTCCATCTTTTGTTTCACATACGAGATTTGCCCTTCTATGATTTCCCAATTCTTCTCCACTATAGGCTTTAACCCCTTATCCAGGTCGACTGCCATCTCTTTCAAACGGTCATGCTCCTTTTTCAAGTTGTGGAGGGAAGTGGTAAATTCTTCGTCGAGATCGTATTCCGTATGCTTCTTCAACCAATCCTCTTTCAAAGACGAGACCTCGGTATGCTGAATCATTTCCAAAGATAACCCCGTATCGTCCATCAATTTTTTAGTCATCCGGTCGATGACAGCGATCGATAGACGAGGAATCACCGGAGGCATCTGGATTCCATAAATATGGAAGGTCTTCCTTAACATGCTCCAATAACTGATTTCCCCCGGGCCAGCGACGAATGCCAATGTTGGCAGGAGTAGGTCCTGCATTAATGGACGGGTGACAACGTTGTTACTGAACCGTTCAGGCGTTTTTTTCGCGATTTCCAGCATTTCTTCCTTTGTATATAAGCACTCATTATGCTTCCCTCTGAAATGACCTTCTTCTCGAATCAGCAATACCCGGGTATCTCCCTCATCGATGAATAGGTGGGAATTCGCTTCCTCTGATTCAATAATTGTAGAGTATCCTAACTCAGAAACCTCTTCCATACCTTCTTGAAAAGCATGATCGGTTTCACGGTTCTGTTTAATCATCTCAAGAAAATAGGGCGTTTCGATTTTTCGTATTTGCGGATGATTCGAATCAAGCATCACGATTCCATAGTCTTTGAAAAGAGTCAGCATCAAATATGAAAAGAAATCTGTCATGGAACTTGTATGTTCAATCGCAGCTTCCATTAAAGACTTTATTTCATTCGTATGTTCTTTTTCACCGAACGATCGGATCACTTCATCAATCCAACAATGCATTTTATCTTTTTGCAACTGAATATATGAAACGGACCTTTTCCCTTCATTTAAAGAAAGCTTCTTCTTCCGGACCATGCTTTGATCCGGAACGTGAACATGATTCACTTCATCAAAATCATGGTCCTCACCTGCAACCCAAAATACAGGGACGACAGGTGTTCCAAGTTGCTTTTCTTTTTCTTTCGCAAAAAGGATGGCTGACATACATTTATGTATCGTATAAAGTGGTCCAGTTAGAAGACCCGCCTGCTGCCCTGTCACGACGACGGTTGTCTCCGAGTCCTTAATCCTTTCAATATTCGTATACGTATGCTCGGAAGCAGGTAACTTCCGGTGGTAATCCTTCAGGTGTTCATAGACCGCTTCTCTTGGAAAATGACGTTCCTTCAATTCTTTCCACCGGTCGATGTATGATTGTTCTGAAGTTGGATTGTAATCAAATAGACCAAGCACATTCGCATCGCCAGAAAGGTAAGCGGAGTATAGATCGTCTTTATGTTGGTATGGTATATCTAGTACATTCATTTTGCTCTTCCTTTCTACATTCACACCGTCACGTTGCGATTATGAGTATAGCAAATCCCATGGTCTGCCATAAACAAATTTGCTTACCGCCCTATATCTATGACTCGAATGATCAATCCATACAGACATAAGACCAAATAACCGGTTGAAAATAATAAGAAATTGAATCGCCACGAAGTTTTGATGATCTGATAGATCCCAACGTCCTTATCTTGTTTCCAAAATACGAATGTAATACCGATGACGACCAACAACAATACGACGACGATCGGCCAGACAAAGGACAGACTCCATATCGTATACATGATGACCAGCACAGATAAGATGAGAAAGAATGTCGTCACGTCTGTGGCCATTAAGAAGGATCTCTTCTTCTTCTTCGTCAATTTTTTGGTGATCCAGTAGACTGCTATCCAAGCAAGAATCGGTACTGTCACGAATGTAGCTAAAGAACCAAGCAAAACGTCAACCATCGTTACCCCTTCTTCCCTTTTCCATCCCCTTTATCGCACGATAGACGAACTCCTGATTCGGAATCCTCATATTGTTTTTCTCTGCTAGACGTACTAAGTACCCATTGATTGCCTCGACTTCTGTCTTACGTCCTTGTTCGATATCCCTGAGCATGGAAGATTTATTTAATGAAGTATTCTTGCAAACCGCCATCAAATCCTCCCAAGCGTCCTTTTCATTCAACTGAAGTACTCGACATGCTTCGCGACTTAAATGACTCATTAATTTCTGCCACTCAGAATTATCTTGTAATTCTCCATTCTGCACCTTGAATAAACCCGTCAAAGGGTTGATGACTGAATTGATATGCAGCTTACGGCTAAGCATCTCATACCAATCTGATTGAAGGAGGAATGGAAATGCTTCAGAAGAAAGCTTTGTCCAGTTGATTCCAGAGTGACCATCCACATACGGTGCCACTTTTGTACGACCCATTCCAGTATGTTGGATGACACCATCTGATTGCCTTAACGCACCATGCTCTACGATTCCGAGAAAGAGAGAATGGCTTTTCAATTCCGGTATCAGCTGTATATGGTCCATGCCATTTTGCACAAACAAAATGGCTTTTGTCGGCTCAAACCTTTCTGAAATGAACTTCATGATGGATTCTAATTGGTACGACTTCACTGCTATGATGAGAAGGTCCTTTTCAACCAATGAGTCTTCGTCAATCAGACTTACTCCTGGACGGGTTAAACATTCAACATCCCCTACCTTTAAGAGCAGTCCATCCGTTTTGATTGTTTTTACTTGCTCTTCTCTGCGTACAAACAATTCCACATCGTGCCCCATATGCGTCAAATAGGCGGTAAACAATAATCCGACCGATCCTCCACCGATGACCGCTACCTTCATCCGAACCCCTACTTTCTACTCATTCTTTTTCCATATTAGCACAGCAACCAATCCGAAACACGCCGTTTTCCACGATAATCAAAGTCTATGTAAAAAAGATCAATCCGAACATAAGTCGGATTGATCTTCAGCGAGCATTCGATCTTTGGAGTTAAACCGGATACACCGGGTGTTTACGTTCACTGAACGTCATTTCTTTGGTTTCGTACATGCTATATCGATCAATCAATTCTTTACGAAGATCATCCGCTGAAACAATCTCATCAACAATCATTTCTGATGCAAGTTTGTAGATATCAATATGTTCTTTGTACTCCTGATGTTTCTCTTGAACATATTTCATACGTTCTTTCGGATCTTCGATTTCATTGATTTTATTGGAATAAACCGCGTTCACTGCAGCTTCTGGTCCCATGACGGCAATTTGCGCTGTTGGTAATGCAATACAGCAGTCCGGCTCGAATGCAGGACCAGCCATTGCATAAAGACCTGCACCATATGCTTTTCTGACAACGACCGAGATCTTCGGAACGGTCACATCACTCATAGCTGCAATCAACTTCGCGCCATGACGGATGATACCCGCACTTTCCACCTTCGTCCCAATCATGAAACCAGGTACATCCGCAAGGAACAATAGCGGAATGGAGAAAGCGTCACATAACGTGATGAACTTCGCCGCTTTATCTGCTGAATCTACGAATAGAACCCCGCCTTTGACTTTAGGCTGGTTGGCTACGATTCCGACTACTTTTCCGTCGATTCTCGCAAAGCCCGTCACCATCTCAGGAGCAAACAGCTTCTTCATTTCATAGAAGCTTCCTTCATCTACTAGACCATCGATGAATTCATACATATCAAATGGTACGTTCTGATTTTCAGGAACGATTTCGGATAGATTGCGTCCTTCCTTCGGGATGACCGCTTCTACCTTCTCAGGCTTATGCTTGTAATTGGATGGGAAGTACGAAAGATAAGTACGTGCAGATTCGATTGCTTCCTCTTCATTATGCGCGAGTACATCTCCACATCCACTGACGCTGCAATGCATACGTGCGCCACCCATCTCTTCGAGGGTCACTTTCTCCCCGATGACCTTCTCGGCCATACGCGGTGAACCTAAGTACATGGATGCATTCTGATCCACCATGATGACCGTGTCACAGAACGCTGGAATGTAAGCGCCACCTGCTGCGGAAGGACCGAACAATACACAAACTTGCGGAACCATTCCGGACATTTTCACCTGATTGTAAAAGATCTTCCCAGCTCCTCTTCGGTTCGGGAACATTTCAATCTGATCAGTGATTCGAGCACCTGCAGAATCGACCAGATAGAACATCGGTACTTTAAGGCGCATCGCTGTTTCCTGTATGCGGATGATCTTTTCGACTGTTCTCGCACCCCAAGAGCCTGCCTTGACAGTTGAATCGTTCGCCATCACACAGACTGTTTGACCATTCACTTTACCGATCGCTGTGACGACGCCATCTGCCGGAAGACCGTCAGCCTGGTTATTGGCGAATTTTCCGTCTTCTACTTTATAAGATCCATCATCAAATAATAACTCGAGACGTTTTCTTGCGAATAGCTTGTTCTGTGCTTTCAGCTTTTCATGGTACTTCTCTGCACCACCAGCTTCAATCCTTGCTTTCGTCTCTTGCAATGTTTCATTTATCGTTTTCAACATCTGAATCCTCCTTCATTGCTAGTGAGAGAACGAGCGCTCATTCATTTTTATTTCATGACAACGAGTATGTCACCTTCATTTACGAAATCACCGACGTTTACATTGACAGTACCCACTTCTCCTTCTTCTGTCGTTTCAATCGGGATTTCCATCTTCATAGACTCAAGTGTAAGAACCGCTTGTCCTGCTGAAACATTTTCTCCTTCAGCTACCAATACGTTCAATACTGTTCCTGCCATAGATGCTTTAATCTCTTTCATGTTGTACCACTCCTAATTGTTTACTTTTGTTTTAACATGGTTCAGGTAATTCGTTGTGTAATTCCCTTTTTGGAAAGACTCTTCATTCAAGATGGTCGTGAATAAAGGTCCATTGTGCTTGATACCATCCAATTTCCATTCATTGAAGAACGAAATGGACTTTTCTAAAGCGTCTTGACGGTCTTCGCCATAGATGATGACTTTTGCGACCATCGGGTCATAGAACGGTGTGACCTGAGTTTGTGAGGCAAATCCAGTATCCACACGGACACCATCTGCTTTAGGATAATCGAATGTCTCGATTTTTCCTGGTGATGGCATGAAGTTGACTGGATCTTCCGCATAGATTCTGTACTCGAAGCTATGACCTTTTGTAGTCAATTCTTCTTGCTTTTTCGGAATCGGATTTCCTTGCGCGATCTCAATCTGCCATTTAACTAGATCCAACCCTGTAATCATTTCTGTAACAGGATGCTCTACTTGTAAACGAGTGTTCATCTCCAGGAAATAGAAGTTTTCTTCTTCATCCACAATGAACTCGACAGTACCAGCATTCGTATAGTTTACATGGTTCCCCGCTTGAACGGCAGCTTCACAAATCTGTTGGCGGACTTCATCACTCAAGAAAGGAGATGGTGTCTCTTCGATGACTTTTTGATGTCTTCGTTGGATCGAGCAATCCCGCTCGAACAGATGGACGACATTTCCATGGTCATCTCCGAAAATCTGCACTTCGATATGGCGACTGTTCGTAATGAATTTCTCCATGAACATTTCGTCATTGCCGAAGTATGCTTTTGCACGATTCTGGCTGGAAACGAATGCGCTTCGCAAAGACTTTTCATCTTCACAGCGTTGCATTCCAATTCCTCCGCCCCCTGCACTTGCTTTGATCATGACAGGATAGCCGATCTCATCTGCAAGCTTGACAGCTTCTTCAACATCTTTCAATGCCCCGTCACTCCCAGGAACGACAGGAACGCCTGCTGCTTGCATCGTTTCTCTTGCTCTCACTTTGTCCCCCATCGCTTCTACTACATCAGCAGAAGGTCCGATGAACGTAATGTTAGCGTTTTCAACTTCACGTACGAAATTTGCATTTTCGGATAAAAATCCGTACCCAGGATGAATTGCGTCAACTTTTTCAGTTCGGGCAACCTCTAATATCCGTTCGCTGTTCAAATAGGATTTTGCGACTGGCGGCTCACCTATTTCATATGCAATCTTAGCATTTTTCACGTAAGGAAGGTCACGGTCGGCTTGTGAATAAACGATCACAGGCTCGATTCCTAGCTTTTCGCATGTTTGTACGATTCTTGCTGCGATTTCTCCTCTGTTCGCGATTAGTATTTTCTTCAAACGATCTCCTCCTACTCCAATGGGCTACAATCTACTACTTTCAACAAGAATAGGGTAGATTCCTGTAGAAATCTGCAGAAATTTTTCACTATTGCAGAATTTTTCGTAATTTTATTATATAATAAAGTTAGACATATAGGGAGAGTAAATGAAGGGGGATGCGATTATGTATAAAGTGCAAAAACTTCTCGTTAACTATAAAACCCTTGAGGAATTCAAAAAATTCAAGGAATACGGGATTCAGGAGCTATCCATGCTCGAGGACCTTCAAGAGAATATCATCGAAAACGATAGTGAATCACCGTTTTATGGAATTTACTACGGTAACAAGCTTGTTGCTAGAATGAGCCTTTATCGAATTGACGGGCATTATGACCGATATTTCGATCCACCACAAGACTACCTGGAATTGTGGAAATTGGAAGTATTGCCTGATTATCATGGAAAAGGATTCGGAAGCGCGCTCGTCCAATATGCCAAGTCATACAATCTACCAATCAAAACGAACGGACGACAACGTTCTAGTGAATTTTGGGAAAAGATGGGCTTCACTTCCGTCACTTACAACCCGAATCGTGACCGCGGTGAGAACCCTTATGTATGGTATCCTGCCGGTGTACACGAGCAACAAGACTCCACAACAAGTGAAGGTCCATTGAAGGAAATGGATCTATCCTCGGAAAGCATCGAATCTTAAAACGCAAAAAGTGGTCGATCACCATTGATGATCGGCCACTTTTTCTTATGAGTATGAGTAAATTTCCATTATTTCTCTACTTTCTGCAGATTCCCGTTATAATCCATCTGGAATTTCACTTGTGAAGATTCATCATCATCTTCTGTTATCGCCATCTTTCTGGCTCTGTCCATGAAATTCAATAATACCCGGTAATCTTCATGTACTTTTTCGTATTCATCCTGGACTTTTCTAATCTGACACTCAAGCTCTTTATTCTCCTCAGCCAGTTGAGCATAATCTTCTTTCAGTTGCTGATATTCTTCCATTATTGATTCTGCATTCATTTCTGTTTCTTGTATGTTTTGCAAATAGTTTATGACATCCTCCATACATAAACTTTGGTTGTCGGTATTCATGACTTTTACTTGATCCTTTTCAGGTTGTGCCGACTTTTTCTTCGACTTGGAAGAAACTTGGTTTGCTTGTTTACGTTGTTTTTTTGCGATGGTAATGGCTGCATCGTATTTTTTCCGTATTAAAGAATTCCACCGGAAACCACATGCAGCAGGTGTCCTTGATAATTTCTTCCCTACCTCTTCAAATGCCGCCAATTGAGTTCCACCTTCACGTATATGTCGGAGAACGACTTCAGCTAGCAATAGATCTTCATCGTGATTCCATGCATCTTGGCGTGTGGAGCCCATCTGCATCCCTCCATACATTTCTACTTTTATTACCAACATATGCACATAGTAGAAAAGATAGACTTCGTTCTAGTAAAAGATGCAGGGCCAACAATAGGTTGCCTTAAGGACGCTTCAGAAAGGCAGCCACCGCTTCGTGATGTTCTTCTGTAGCCCATAGCTTAGAACATTCACGAATTTCAGTCTCCATGTTAGCTTTTGTTTGCTCAAGATTCATTTGATCAAGTCGACGTTGTTTGTATGCCTTGAGAACGCCAATGGTTTTATTGGAAATCGTCTGTAGCCAATTCTGAAATTCATCTTGCGTATATCCGAGTTCTTTTTGGATGAATCCTTTCGCGACTCCTTCTGCAGCCGTGTATTTTTCGGAGCTGAGCAGCCATTCTAGTGCTGTATCATTTGCCACCCTTTCCATCAAGAAGGTAGTCCCTCCCCAGCCAGTGGTGATACCTAAAGTTCCCTGAATGAACCCAAATTTCACATGAGGAGCTGCAAGCCTGAAGTCACAAGCCGAAGCGATTTCGCAGCCTCCTCCGACCGCTACACCATTCAACAGCGCGATGGTCGGTTTCGGGAAGGTGAATAGCTTGAATAAGACGTTCCCCATTCTGGAAAGCATCGTGTACGCCTCTTCTTCTGTATGTAATTGATGGAACGCAGAAAGGTCTCCGCCTGAGCAAAACGCTTTGTCACCTGATCCGGTAATGACAAGGACTTTTGCGTTGTCATCATGCTTCAGTTCATCAATCGCGTTGTCGAGTAGATCCATCATCTCGTAGTTAATGGCATTGTATCTTTCTGCATGATTGAGTGTAATCCAACCGACTCCTTCTTTCACTTCTACCAGAATCTTGTTTTGCACCATAAAACTCCCCTACCCTCCATTATTTGTCCACTACTCATTATACATCTTCCCGCATGTAATGAATCATAGTTCTTTCATTTAGGGGTGAGTGTCATCTGCGAATGATCCTTACCTCATAATAGGAAATTTGCATTTTTGGGGCAAGGTATGCCTCTAGAGGTAGCCTTAACTCCCAACTATAAATTTCTCCAATAAAAAAACAAGGAGGACAATTCCTCCTTGTTATCTTAAAACTTACTTTTCAACTACTTCTTTTCCTTTGTATGTGCCACATTCGCCACATACTCGGTGAGAAAGCTTGTATTCGCCACAGTTAGGGCATTTGACCATTCCAGGTACTTTCAACTTATAGTGTGTACGACGCTTGTTTTTACGAGTTGTAGAGGTTCTTCTAAAAGGTACTGCCATGGTTTTCCACCTCCTTGAAGGAATTGTTCAGCTAGAGCATGTCAATGCTTCTTCACTTTTCATCATTTTTATCAAAGAATTTGGCCAATTCGGCCATCCGAGGATCAACTTTTTCTTCTTGATCCGGTTCTTCCTCAACGACATCCCATCCTTTACCAGATGGTGGTGCGGGAGGGTTGTCCGTTGGTTCAGAGCTGATGACCTTCAACGGCTTTTCCAACAGAATGTTTTCCTGAATATAAGGTATCAGGTCCACTGTATTTCCTTCGACGACATGGATGTCTTCTTCATTCGCATCCATACCATGATCGGGTTCGAACATGAAAATTTCAGTTGAATGGATGTTGAATGGGTAAAGTACGTCTGCGAGAGTCACCGAATCCGGTAACGTCATCGCACCTTTAATCGTCAGATGGAATACAGCACGATTTTGGTTGACTTCCGCGTTCCCAGTTATGTGGACCGGTGTCAGATCGCGGATTTCAGGCTCCAAATCGCTTATTGAATCCAATTTAATGGTTTCATCAATTTCTAGTCCTTTACGTTGAAAACTTCTCAGTTGTTGTATGGACCATTTCATTTGTCATCACCTCAAGGCAACAGTAGTAATTATAGCTTTCCACAAAAAAATTGTCAACATTTTTTCTTTACAGTCGTTTTCAATCTTTCGGCAGAATTTGGTACAATAGAATTCCACATTCGTATTTTCTTTCAACATACCATTAGTGTAACGCAAACTCTTTTTTACTACCAAATTATAAGGAGTCAAAATATGAAAGCATTAGGTTTAGTGGTGGAGTACAATCCCTTCCATAATGGACACTTCTATCATCTGCAGCAATCCAAACAGTCCTCGAAGGCGGAAGTGACGATTGCCGTCATGAGCGGGAACTTTCTGCAACGTGGAGAGCCTGCGCTCGTGTCAAAATGGACGAGAGCTCGCATGGCGCTTGAGGCTGGCGTCGACATCGTTGTAGAACTTCCTTACGCTTATGCAACACAACGGGCGGACCGCTTTGCATATGGATCGATCTCCATTCTGAATGCGTTAAGGACAGATGAAGTTATTTTCGGCAGTGAATCCGGAAATATACAACCTTTTATGGAAACAGTCGACTTTTTGACCACCCATGAGAAAGAATACAACGAGCGGATACAAGAGAACATCAAGAAAGGAATCAGTTATCCGGCAGCTGCTTCAGAGGCATTCACTCAACTCACTAACCGACCTGAGGATATTGTGGATCTCTCACAACCTAATAATATTCTTGGCTATCATTACGTACGTTCGATCCAACACATCAATCCAGACATCCATCCCAATACGGTAAAAAGAACAGGCGCAGGCTACCATGAACATGGTGAAGGCGAAAATGATATCGCAAGTGCGACAGGCATACGAAAAATGCTTTTTGAAGGGGAAGCAGACTTATCTTCCATTCAACGTTTCGTCCCGCATTCTACGTATAATGGACTAACCCAACATCAAAAAGAATTCGGTCATTTCATGAATTGGGATCGATACTTCCCCCTGTTGAAACACAGAATCATTACATCGACCGAAGAAGATCTCAGACAAATCTATGAATGTGTGGAAGGCATAGAAAACCGGTTGAAGGAATGTATCGTTCAAGCAGAATCGTTTACGGAATTCATCGAACGGGTCAAAACAAAACGTTATACATGGACCCGCTTACAACGGCTTTGCACCCATATCCTTACCAATGCGAAGAACAACACGATGGAACGCGCGCTCTCAGAAGCTCCTTCCTATGTACGACTATTGGGAATGAGTCGGGACGGTCAAGCCTACTTGAACAAAGTAAAGAAAGATATGGACCTCCCTCTAGTCAGCATACTTTCGAAATACAGCGACCCATTTTTCGAATTGGATAAAACCGCAACCAATACCTACATTCTTGGATATCCAAACGAACAACACATATTGCTCTGGAAGCGTGAATACGCCACACCTCCTATACGACTCCATGTAAACACATAAAAAGAGCCGGATCCATCCGTTCTTCTACGGATATCCGGCTCTTGTCCTACTATCTCATTCGTTGTTTTCTAGTTCCTTTAAATAATTAAGGGCGTCCTTGAATGTTTTTACAGGTACAATTTCCATATCGGTATTGATATCATCAGCTGCATCTTTTGCATCTTTATAGTTGTCTGCAGCAACGGGTGCAAAGAAAACATCTGCGTCCGCATTATCTGCTGCTACGACTTTTTGTTTGATACCACCGATCGGTCCCACTTCCCCTTTTTCATTCATTGTGCCTGTACCCGCGATGTGATACCCTTTCGTCCAATCCGTGTCTGTCAATTGATTGTAGATTTCTAACGTGAACATCAAACCAGCAGAAGGACCACCGATTTGGTTGGTATCGATTTTAAGTTTGGGATCTGTATTGATCTCAGTGAATGTGACAGGGTAAGTGATCCCAATACCGGCACGTTCATCACCGTCTTCGTCCATAAGCTTTTCGGGGAAGGGTTTCAGCGGTATGTTTACCTTTTCTTCGTTTGAATCACGCACTACCGTCAATTCTACTTCTTCATTCGCCTCAAATTTCTTAAGCCCTTCGACGAGTTCTTCAGCTGTCTTGATTTCTTTCCCATTCAACTTAGTTATCAGATCGCCTACATTCAATAAATCCGCTGCAGGCATCCCTGAAATGACGCCCGTTACGAAAACGCCTTTATTCTTTATTTCAATTTCCTTTTCCGCCTCTTTATAGGCGACGATGGTTGCTGCGTGTTGGGAGCTTTGCATCAATTGCAGCTGACGGGACTGATATTCTTCTTCCGTTTCATCAGACCCTCTAATATGATCCTCCGGATACACCTCTCTATAGTCACTCAGCTTTGCCCATAAGTATTTGGCTCCATTCGCTTTCCCGACCAGTACCGTTGTCAACATGAAGGTGCCTTCTGCCTTATATCTGTTTTCCACTTCAATGATGGGAGTGAGTTCTTTTGCATCTCCAGGTTGTGTGAAGTAATACGGGATCGGTACGAATGCAAGCAAAATTGCGAGTAGGAGACCTGCCCAAGGCCAATAACCTCTATATCTCTTCATTCTGTTTCCTCCAGTTTTGTATTACAGCTTCGATTTCCGCAATCCGGCCATTCGTTTCTATTTCTCCAATTTCAATAATTTCATCTATATCTTTGAAAGCAGAGGCACTGAAATTTTCCACATGGGGCCTGATTAAGACATCCGTCGTGATTTCATGAGCTTTGACCAATTCTCTTTGCATAATATCGATGCTTTGCATGATGACGTCGAAAATCGTATTGATTTCGGGATTCTGTTTTATATGGGAAATGTCGACTGCAATAATAATATCTGCCCCCATTTCTTTCACAACAGAAACAGGTACACGATCAATGACACTCCCATCCACTAGGAGTCGTCCGTCTTTCTTATATGGGACAAAAATTCCAGGCACCGCAATGCTTGCTCGAACAGCTTCTGATATCAAGCCTTCCTGGATGACGACTTTTTCAGCCTTCAACAAATCGGTTGCGATGACTGAAAACGGTATATCGAGCTCTTCTATCTTCTTCCGCTGGGTCAACGCATAGATCAATTGCTCAACTTTCTTTCCAGAAACGAAGCCCATCTTCGGAACAGTATAATCCATATAATACCTTCTACGAAACATTTTCGCCATTTTCAACATCGTAGCAGGGTCATGACCGGTGCAATAAAAAGCTCCTACGAGTGCTCCCATACTGCTACCTGCTACCATGTCAATCTTAATGCCGGCATGATGGAGTGCCTTCAAGACGCCTATATGCGCAAACCCTCTGGCTCCACCCGAACCGAGTGCTATACCGATTTTAGGTTCCTTCACCGCACGTCCTCCTTCGTGTAGGGACAATTGGTCTAATCTGTACATGTGTACGTATAAATAATAGGGACAACTTCTTTAAGATCGCCTATATACTTAGACTATTCATAAGGAGGCTTTAGATTGTACCTTTCGCGCATAAAAAATCTGATTATCGCCCTTCTGACGACCCTATTCGCTTTCTCTATTATGGTATACCCTAAAGCTGCCTTCGAATCATCCTTGAAAGGACTTGAAATGTGGTGGGAAATCGTTTTCCCTTCTTTGCTTCCATTTTTCATAATCAGTGAATTATTGATATGCTTTGGTGTTGTCCGCTTTATAGGAGTTTTAATGGAGCCGATCATGAGGCCATTGTTCAACGTACCTGGTTCAGGGGGGTTCGTATGGGCAATGGGTTTAGCATCAGGATTTCCTGCAGGCGCCAAATTGACCGCACGTTTAAGGCAAGAAAAAGAAGTGACACAATACGAAGCTGAACGGTTGGTCGCTTTCACCAATTGTTCCAATCCTCTTTTCATCCTGGGGGCTGTATCCGTCGGGTTCTTTCACAATGCTGAACTGGGTATCCTTCTTGCAGCTTCACATTATATAGGTAACATCATCGTTGGCATCATCATGCGCTTTTATGGGTCCTCTACAGTCACCGCGCCTGCTCACAGGAAGCCGACAAAAATCAATCTCTTCAAGCATGCATTACAGCGAATGTATCATGTAAGACAGATGGACCCACGTCCTTTCGGAAAACAAATGGGAGATGCAGTAAAACATTCCATTCAAACGCTATTAATGATAGGAGGGTTCATTCTCCTATTTTCCGTTCTGAACAGAATGTTGGCGGAATTCCATATTACAGTGTTATTGGCTACCTTACTAGCTTCAGTGGCTAGCCTGATCGGTTTTTCTCAAGAAATCATATCACCATTCATCTCCGGATTGTTTGAAATCACTTTAGGAAGTAAACAAATCAGCGAGACTTCCAGTTCCGCACTATTACAGCAAGCGATTGTCGTCAGTTTCATACTCGCTTTCAATGGCTTTTCCGTACAAGCTCAAGTAGCTAGCATACTGGCTGAGACGGATATCCGATTCAAACCATTTTTCCTAGCGAGGATCCTGCATGGTTTCATAGCGTCTGTATTGACGCTACTACTTTGGAAACCACTCTACTTGAATCATGGTCATCAACCTACAGTGGTTGAAACATTCTCGTCTCATCCATCGATTTCATGGATTTATGGTGCCTGGGAAAGCCTGCTATCGGTCGGTGCATTGATTACATTCATCAGTCTCCTAGGTTATGTAAGCTTACATTGGAAATCACTCAAATGGAAATCCGCCAGATAAAAGCTTAAGTATACAACGCTTTATTTAGCAAACTTCTTTTTGAGCGCTTCTTCTACAATTTTAGGTACCAAGTCTGAAACAGGGGAATGATATTTTGCCACTTCCTTGACGATGCTGGAGCTTAAGAAGGAGTACTGATTATTCGTCATCATGAAGAAGGTTTCCACTGATTCATCCAATTTTCTGTTGATTGATGTAATCTGCATCTCATATTCGAAGTCCGAAACGGCACGAAGTCCTCTAAGAATGACTTTTGCGCCAGTCGTTCGAACATAATCCATCAATAGCCCATTACATGTGTCCACTTTAATATTTGGAAGGTCTTTCGTCGTTTCTTTAATGAGTTCCATCCGTTCTTCAACTGAAAACAAAGAACTCTTGCTCTGATTATTCGCAACAACGACAATCACTTCATCAAAGACACTTGCACCCCTTTGGATGATGTCGAGATGTCCATATGTAATCGGGTCAAAGCTCCCTGGACAGATTGCTAGCTTCTTATTCATGTGTCATCGTCCTTTCGTCCTCATTCACAAATATTGTAACCGCTGTTGTACTGTTATATTGCTCATGTTTATGCATTTTACAGGTACCAATTTGCTCAGGTAATCGAAGTTTCGCATCGTGTTCAGCCACAATCAGGGCCTGTGGCTCTAATAGATGATGTTCCACGAGAAACTCGATTTCTTTTGCGATCTTCTGTTTCTTATAAGGGGGGTCCAGAAAAACGTACCGGAATCGAATCTCTCTTTTTCGAAGCGCTTTCAAAGCTCTGTATGCATCATTCCGAAACACTTCTACCCTTTCGTCTATATCGAGTGTTTGGATATTCTCTTTGATCGTTTCAATCGCTTTCGGTTCTGCGTCAACAATCGTCGCCTGTTCTACCCCACGACTTAGTGCTTCGATGGACAGAGCTCCACTGCCTCCATATAGATCAAGGGATCGTCCACCCTCGAAAAATGGACCGATCATATTGAAGATCGATTCACGTATTTTATCCGATGTAGGTCTTGTACCGGTTCCGGGTACTGCCTTCAATCTTCTTCCTTTAAAATCACCAGATATGATTCTCATTTCCTATACCTCACATCGTTATATTTTCCTCCACTATCCTACCATAAAAGAAGCAAATTCTTAAATACAGTGTATATCTGTTTTTGAACTGTACAATAATAGGATTAACAACATCATAGATGGTGTTGTTAGTTGAACCACGGAGTAAGCTTAATTTCCCCATAGGCTTAACTCCGGTTTCTCCTCTCCCATTGTTCCATTCTTACGGCGAAAAAACATTTCAATGATGTTTCTAGCATGTTTTGATATGGAACAGCCCGCAGGCATTCCTACCTGCGGGCATTTTTTTATGAATTACATGTATGTATATGGTTTGTTCGGACGCTGTAATCCAATTAACACAATCCTAAGCTATAGGAACACAAACGGGACAAAACTTTCACACATCAATGGATTCGTGCTAAAGTATGTATGTAGTGAAAGGAGTCTTACATATGATACAACGATTCATAGAACAAGGTGAGGGTTACTCAGACCTGTACGAACTTATTGAATTAGCTGATACGAATGCGGCACGACTAAGTAAGTTCGTCGCATTAAAAACAGTCAAAAATGAACAAGAAATATGCTCGCTTGCCATCGTCTTGCACCCTGCAGGTGAATCCAACTTCCAACCTATCTACATCTGTCGGGAAGGAATTCCCGAACACTCAAAACGTTGGGATTTATTCGAGCAATCCGCAGTGCGCCATAATAAAGAAATCCAACTCTTGGAGGTTCGTCCTTCGAGTGGATTTAATGAACTCGACCTATATTATCAGTACCTTACAGGTATTCTGAGACTGCAACACATCATTCCTGCCTGGCAATGATGTATTATAATCCGATTTTATAATCGTATTCTTTTGCTTTGTCTGGCATTGCGTTTTGATATTCCGTCTTGATGTACGCCTTATGTGAAGGCTCTACCTTCTTGACGAAATGAAGTTTTTCAATCTTTTCGATGATCCGCTCTTTTTGAGCTGTATCACAATAAAGTACTGCATATTTCATACGCTTTGAAACATAATGGATGTTACCGAATTTCCGAAGCTGTTTTATGTATTTTAAAGAATGTAGCCAAATAGCTAATCCTGTCCGGTTCGTCAGCATAAGCACACTCCTTTATACCGGTTTTTATTCAGTCTAGCACGAAGATCGCTGACATGGCAATCTCAATTATCGAATATCCAAGGTGTGTGGTGAAATGGATCTTGATAAAGTATGGGCTGTTTTCATCCAACAACTTCAAAAAGAAGAAGACATTCAATCTGTTGAAAAAACACAAATGGCAGGGATACCTTTCTTCTATTTGACAGTTCTAGAGAATATAGACCATAAACAAATGCAAAAGCTGATAGAAAAGGCAGCCGTTCAAGCCATGAAAGGAAAAAGGCTTCATTCTGAGATGATATTTGTTCGAAAGGAAGAGAATGTATACGTTTACCGCGGAAGATTCTTCGTTCCTCAGGAAAAGATGTTCTGCTGCGGTAACTTATGCCATGATTGCATACGATTCAGGAGTTGAATTTCCAACCGATCAAAAAAAGGGAAGCCCGTTCGGGTTTCCCTTTCTCTATTAAGTAAGTATACATCATCCACAGCCACAAGATCCACCGGAACCACAGCCTCCACCACATGACATGTTATCAAAGAATGGATTGCCTGTAGGAACCTTAATATTCTTGGAAACTTGACCTGCGATGATTCCGCTGATTTCGTTCAGCAGTTTTTCGAGTGCTTTTTCCGCTACTTTATATTCGTACACTGTATCCAGAAGATCAACTTCACGCTTAAGGACTCGGATATCCTTCGAAACCGTCTTGTAATCCGGATGATATTTACCGAATCGCTGGACTTCCTCGTACTTTTCCTTCATCTTGCTGAACTCGTATATGAGGCTCTGAGCCTTTTTATCATTCAGAAGCTTTCGTTTAGCTTCTTTATATTGCTGTGCGACATCTGAATGGACGACCATTGCTGCAAGTTCATCTGCACCATCCAGAATTTCAATGCCTTCAATTGTTGCTAACACGTGATACACCTCCACCCTTTTCAATGGGTTATCACTATTATGCCACACAAACGCCACACATTTCCATGCTTCTAGCCGAATCGATTCCAACTAGTTGCAAGACAACCATTCAAGGGAAGGTATTTCGTTTAAAAAGGCTCTTATCTGAAAGATTGTTGCTTTTTAGTGACTTTTAGAAACTGACCTTGTGCAAGTTGATTGGAGAGCAAGGTGCGAGACTCCAGCCTGCCTACTACCTGAATAATCTCCTCGCAAGGCATGCGACGAGGAAGCTCACTTCGACAGGACTTTCTTGTAGACGCAGGAGCACATGTGCTTCCTTGAAAAAGAGACCACTCACTTTTTAAAAGGATCTTCGACTAATCGACACCTTTTAAAGGAAACTTGGCGAGACCAAGCCTTTGTAGGTCGAGCCTTAGTTGCCCTTATACTGAAGAAAGTATTTTATACTTTATTCAAGTGCAAGAGCAACAAAGTTTGCAAAAACAGCCTTTAAAAAAATCAATTGACAGAATGTAGGAATGGCAATATAATTTTCTCGTTTAGTATATTTTTTAGGGGATAGAGAATTGAAATTAATTACGTTTAATCCGTTTCGCACCATTGGTATTCCTGGCGTCCGTTACATCAAACCGGAATTGATGTTCCGTGAAAGTTCGTCCATCAAAGACGCTGAAGTCATCCTGTATCCTGAACACTGGCAAGTGAATTCCATTGTGTATGGATTGAAGAAACCGGTGTTTCCAAGCGTAGAAACCATCCATCTTGGATATGACAAGGTGGAAATGACCAGAGCCTTCTGGACGGTATGCCCTGAACATGTTCCCTATACCGAAATCTTAGGTAGAACAGAATCGAACATTAGACACGTTTTTGATACATTTTCTTTTCCATTTGTCGTTAAAGAACCTCGCAACTCCATGGGAAGAGGTGTGTTTTTAATTAACTCAGAAGAGGAATTCCTCGAGTATGCTGAAAAGAACGAAACCTTCTATGTGCAAGAATACTTGGAAATGGACCGTGACTTGAGAGTATGTGTCGTTGGTGATGAAGTTGTAGCCGCTTATTGGCGTGTTAGCGAAGGATTTCATAACAATGTCTCAAAAGGCGGACATGTTGATGTCAATAACATACCACAAGAAGCGTTGAAGTTGACCTTGCAAGTCGCAAAGCAATTGAATGTGAATCATGCAGGCTTTGATCTTGCCTATGTGAATGGAAAGTATTATTTCATCGAATTCAATACATTGTTTGGTAATGATGCTCTTAGAGAAATGAAAATCAACTTACAAGAAAAGATCTTTCAATATCTGTTGAAAGAATTCAAACCGTTGCACCCACCGAATCCATTCGGTTCTAAACAAGTGACGCCACTGAGCTCATAATTTTCAACGGACTTGAACAAAAAATTGCTTTTCCAAACCATCAATTTTTTCTCCGTTTATATCGACAAGTGATACACGGATATGGTGGTTACCTTTGGCTAGATCTTTAATGACAAATGCAGCTTTGTATACCGGAAAGGGTTTTTGATGATCGACAGAGATCTTCAAGTACCCTTTTTTGTCATGTTGAGATTTCCCTTCCCCTTTGGTGAATTCAAATCCTGGTACATAACATTCTACTGAGATATCGTTATTCGTCACCATATGCCTGACGGTCATTGTCAATTCAGTAGCTGGATTAGTCACTTCCATCGCTTGAAATGAATCCGGTCTTGATTCTACGACGACTTGCTGCAATTTATCGTCATGGTACCATTGGCATCCGGACAACAATCCAATGACAAAAGTGGATAACAATAGTCGATTCTTAATCATGATCAGGTGATACCTCCTCACCCGATATCTTTTGCGGACCACGAAAAATTTATCCGCTTGCTTGTCCGAATATAAAAGGCTGACTCGTAAGTGCTATTAGCCTCACAGCCCAAATGGTTCTGGAGGTATGGAACACTTCTCATTGAGTCAACCTGCATTATTGTTTTGCAAATAGCTGTAAAAGCTTAGAAAAGGACTCGATTTGTCCATTCAATCGGTCCACTCTTTGACCGAACGTTTGACCATAGAAGGTTTTTGCTTCTTCTTCAAGTTCCTGGATGGAAGCAGGATTACGAGACAATTTACGATACCAGTGGGGTTGTTCCCGGATGATGAATTTCAGATCCGGCCGTTGATCCAAGTATTGGATGATTTCTTTCCGCATGGTTCTGACTCCCTTATCCTAGTCTTTGAAATATTGATTAAACGGGTTGTTATTCATGGGTGGTCTCGTCGGACCTTTCGATTGGAAGGACTGGAGCATATCTTGAATGCCCGTTAACGCAGAACTGAACTGAGATACATACTCCCTTACTTCTTCCATATCGAGATTTTTGAACATATTCAATAACTCCCCAACGGACAGATCATTGACACTTGTTCCTTTTTTCTTCGTTTTTTCTTTTGTATTTGCAACCCCTATTTTTCGCTCAATGTATTGACCCCATTGCTCATGGTCTTCACCAAGTAAGTTCCATTCCATAAATACTTCTTGCCATGACTGGTTGCCAGTTTTTACGTGATCGATTAATCCAGGGTGTGAGCGTACAAACATCTTGAATTGTTCGACCTTTACGTTTTTATTCGCTTGCTTACTCACCTTAATGCCTCCCCATTACGTTCAACTCAAGCCTACAGTATATAGTACAATGAAACACGTTATTATGTTCGCCTATTTTATAGTTGCGGAACGTATTTTTTCATTGATACACTTACAATGCGCATACATAAAGGAAAAGAGGCAACTTAAATGGATTTGAACCAGGAAATTCTAAACAAGGTGCAAGATGTTCTGACATCTGCAACGGATGAGGATAAACATGTTCTTTCACAACTATTGAACGGACTTCAAGCTAAACACAGTGGTGAATATAAGACTTACATAACAAGTTTCATGAAAACGAGCATACAGGAATCCGAAGATCAGCTTGAAATGAGTATCCCGATTACGCCGTTTCTTAGTAATTCAGTAGATATCGTTCATGGGGGATTCACGGCAACACTTGCTGACACAGCCATGGGTACTCTCGTCAATCGAAAAATTCCTGAAAACCTGGTTGCGGTGACTTCAGAGATGAAGCTGAATTACATTGCTCCTGGTGTTGGTGAAGAATTACGCTGTGAAGCTACCATCCTTCATCTAGGGTCGAAGACTTCCGTTACGGAAGGTAAAATCTATAATAATGAAGGAACACTCGTGGCAGCCGCCTCAGGCAGTTTTTATTTGATCCCAAGGTAAATTAAAATGGCTGGTCTCAAGAGAACTTTCTTCTCTGAGAGCCAGCCTTTAAATTTTCTTATTCAAATGGAACAATGAAGTTTTGAGTGTAATATTTTTCATAGACCCCTACTCCTAGATGAGTGAAGTCTTTATTCAACAATGCCTTTCGGTGTCCCTCGCTGTTCAACCATCCGACTACGGCTTCAATGCCATCTATATAATTTGCCGCAATGTTTTCACCTGCTTGGAGATAACGGATATCGCCATTCTCTAACCGATCAGATAAGCTTCCGGATATTGGAGACTCATGAGCAAAATAATTTTCTTCGCTCATTTCTTTACTATGTCCGTATGCGACTTGAGCCGTATTCTCGTGCCACTGTAACGGAGCTTGCCCGTACTGTTGACGGATGACATTAGTAATTGTAAAAATTTGTTCTTCTTCCGCGATTCGAATCTGCTTTCGCTCTTCTGATGAGATTCTAGGCTGCTCGATCAATTCTCCACGGTACTCAAGGGAATATGGACGTTGCATGACCAATACTTTTGGATCCAGGTAACGGACTCCCACCAATGTACCGTCAAATTGATCCAAATACAATTGAGCCCAGATGCCGTTGATTTTCACAAGCGGCCTTGTATTTAATTCTTCTTTAGTCAGTTCGAACCGATAACGATTCCCTTCAACATTTAAAGGAACTTCTCTTTCAATGTTCACTTTTGACTGTACGTCGGATGTCTTTTCACCTATTTTCAATGGAGATATGTCGATTTTTTTTCCGAGTACAAACACAGTCACAATCTTCCCTTTTTCAACCCCGAACTGGATATATTGGTCTGGATTCTCCTCGTATATCCACCATTGGTACCCGTAAGCTGACGAATCGATGCGATCTGGTTCACCCAATTTTGTAATCAGCTCTTCCTGATTCATGGAGAAGTAATCGTATATGCCTCCTTCAGGAAGGTCCAGATTTGCTGTAGCAGATGGATTTTCAACTGATTCCAGTTGGGCTTCGTCTAATCTATTTATTTCCGGGAGATGCTTCAGATCTTCGTACAGAATACTGAAACCATACATGATTATTGCAATTACGATAATCAACCCGAAACTCCTCATTTTAGCCCTCCCCCATCCATCGTATAGACTTTATCCTCACATTACATGAAAGATGCCAGGTTGTCTATTTGGACAAACCAGAGTGTATCTATACATCCTATTCAACATCATAATGTTTCATACAAAAAAGGTTGACCTTGTTTAAGGTCAACCCGCTGTTTATCTTAGTGATAAGGTTGTTGATCTGGATCTGCTTCAGATATGTCCGTAAGTGCCACACCAGCTTGTTCATTTGTTTCTTTGTGTTTCGCAAGATCTCCAAGAGAAACGATGCCGACGAGGCGAGTTTCTTCAACGATCGGGAGTCTACGGATTTCATTCTGCATCATTAAATGGATTGCCTCATCAACCGACATCTCAGGAGTTCCAGTAATGACGTGATCACTCATCACATCTGTGATTTTGGATGCGTTCGGCTTCTTTTCAGCTACACCTCTAACCACAATATCCCGGTCGGTAATCATGCCGACCAATTTGTCATTTTCACAGACCGGAATCGCACCGACATGATCGTCCTTCATCTTTACAGCTGCCTCATAAACGTTGTCCAGTACAGTACAAAAGTCTACAGGTTTGGTCATGATGTCCCTTAATTGTTTCATTCGATCACCTATTTCCTTATGAACATTTGTGTCCAGTAATACCTTCCAGAACCACCCTTGGCATAACCGACACCAATGTACGTATAATTAGAGCTTAAGATATTTTTCCTGTGACCCGGACTCTTCATCCAAGCATTCACGACCGCTTGTGCAGAAGTTTGTCCCATTGCGATGTTCTCACCTGCGGATGTGTAGTTGATATTGAAATCTCTCATCATTTCGAATGGAGATCCGTATGTCGGTGATTGGTGAGAAAAGTATCCATTATTCTTCATATCATTAGATTTGTATCTCGCCACACGTGATAATTGCCAATCTGCTTTCAATGGTCCGAGGCCATTCTCGGCACGTTTTTGATTCGTAAGTTTGATGACCTCATATTCAATCGATTTTATCTCTTGTTTTCTTGGAATATACACTTTATCTCCAGGATAGATCAGATCCGGATTTTCAAATTGGGGGTTCGCATTGATGATCTCAGACAACCCGATTTGAAACCATTTTGAAATTTTCCAGAGTGTATCTCCAGATTTGACGATGTGGACCGATTGACTTTGAGCCTGAGCAGGTGATTGAAGACAAAAGCTCAACATCAATGCTAAAGCTAAGACCATCCATTTTTTCATCTCATCTCCTCCATTTCATCGTTTAGTTTGACCAATTTTTCAATTTCTTTTCAGTTTTCATTACAATTTATTTCAAATCAGTTGTGGAAGGATTGCATATTTAACAGTTTCGTACTATTATAATGTAGGAAAGAACATATCGAAGGATGTGGAGGATAACTCATGAAATTTGAAGAAATCGGCTTGGCGGGCAAGGTTCTGGACTTCGAGATGCTTGAGCATTTGACGAATGAAGTTGGATTCGTTCGAGCTGGCCAATGGGATTATGAACGGATTACATACGATTATAAGTTTGAAAACATGGATACGGGTGAAGTCTTCTACTTGCGTGTTCCTTGTTATGCCGTTGAGGGTGAAGTGGAAACTGGACATGCGCTCATCAAATTAATGGAACCGTACTTAGGGAAACATTATTATCCTCATGGTGTTGAATATGATGAAGATTTCCCAAATAAGATCGTAAACACTTGTAAGAAGCTCTTAAACCAGTTAAAAGAAGAAATTGATAAACATCATACGAATTAACAAAAAAGGTCTGGCTATGCAGTCAGACTTTTTTTGTTGAAAATTCAAGAAAGATGTCTGTTCATATTTTCACATTACCCATATAATATAAAGTAAGGAGTATAAGGGGAAGGGGGACTATATTGAAACCATTGACACCACGTAAACGTTGGATCGTTTATACATTGATCACACTTATTATTGCAGCACTATTCATCTGGATCTTACCGATTTCTCTCCCTATCGTCTTCGCCCTCTTAACAGCGTTTTTCTTAGAACCTGCCGTGAGGATGTTACAGAATCGGTTCTCCCTCAAACGAAATTTTTCTGCTTTCATCATCTTCATGCTTTTTGTCATTTTAATGGGGATGGGCAGTTATCTTCTCGTTACGAAAGTTGTTGCCTCAGCAATCAATTTCATCGAAAATTCTCCGATGTATATTTCTGAAGTGAACAATGTCTGGGATGATATTGAACAAAATTTCGAAAAAGCTGCACAAGACTTGCCAGAGGAATTCGTTATTGAAATCAATCATCAAGTCAATCAGTTCCTGGAATCAATCAGGGGAAAACTACTTGAAAAAAATTATGTCGAGACGCTTACCTCGCTTGTATCTCTCATACCAAGTTATTTAGTGAGTATCATCGTCTATTTGATTACCCTGTTCTTGTTTCAATTGGAATTTCCTCGATTGCGACGACAATTTTATTCTCACCTGACAGAAAAGACAGCTGAGAAAGTGCATTTCATGACAACAAGACTATCCTATGTTGTCTTTGGCTTCATGAAGGCGCAATTTCTCGTGAGTATTGTCATCTTTATCGCTGCGTTGACTGGTTTATACATTATCGTTCCGGATGTAGCCTTATTGATGGCTTTCATCATTTGGATCATTGATTTTATACCGATTATTGGATCAATCGTGATCCTCGGTCCATGGGCAATTTATTATTTGTTGATCGGGAACATTGTTCTTGGGACAAAGCTTGCTGTTTTAGCAGTCATTCTTTTGATCATCCGTAGAACAGTCGAGCCGAAAGTGATGGGTCACCATATCGGTTTATCAGCGCTTTCTACATTGATCGCTATGTATCTTGGTTTGAAACTACTTGGACCAATAGGCTTCATCGTCGGTCCACTCATCTTGATTCTGTTCAATTCAGCGAAAGAAGCTGGAATCGTCAAAACGAATTTTAAAATATGAAAAAGGTGACCAGAACGTTTCGAGCTTAGAATAGGAAACGTCGGTCACCTTTTTAATTTTAGGTACAGGATCAAATCTTTAGGCTCTTTTCTTCACTGCACGCCCCGCGGAAAGCGAGCATCCTGGAGCGGAAATCAACGACTTTTAAAGTAAACTTGGTGAGACCAAGCCTTTTGTAGGTCGAGCCTTAGTTGCACTTATACTGAAGAAAGTACTTTATAGTGCTTGAGCAACAAAGTTTGCGAAAACAACCAATTTTTAAAAGAAGTCATATAAAAATGGTCTGTGCGAGCCGATCACCTTTTCCAATCGCTCTATATCCGTATCACTACCTAAAATCAAACCTTGCTCAGCCAATTCTGATGGGCGCATACAGTGGAAGAACATTGTAGATAGAGCATTGATATCACATGAGAGCCCTCGCTTGGGCTTATGTACACAGCTACTGTTTTCCTTCGGTGGTATATGCTCTACTTCATTCCCACCCTCCTCATGTATTCTGACAATATAAACACCATTATTCCATTCAGCAAATGAATCCATCACTTGAAAAATGTAGGGTTTGTCATCTACAGGCTTTTGAAATGGATATTCCTTTAAGAATTTCTCCACATCAACAATCCGGCTCATAAAATAAGAACTGATTTCCTGCTTGATTTTCGGGTCTGACATCCAAAACGCAAAGCTTTCATATAACGGTGGGTGAACCGTAATCTTATCCACCATAGAATCGTGATTGGATACATAGTCCATCATCGCTCGTTTAGCTTCACCCGTCAGATTGATCCACTCATCGATCTCCATATGGTCCTTTTTGACTTTATAGATCATATATCCCTGGTCGACTCCATCGACATCCTGATAGACGGCAACGATATCTCGATCATTATGTAGAATGGACTGTTTCCACCATATTTCAGATCGCTTCAACATCCCTGAAAATTGTTCAGCATATCGTTCATACATGACATTCAATCGTTCAATATCATGGGAAATCCTGTACACTCTTCCAGAATAGTTGTGGTTCCTTTTCGGTAACTGCTCTGGTTTGATTTCATATTTTATCACTTGATGGGTCATCTCCCATCCATAATTCCGATAAAACGCAAAAGAAAAAGGGTGCAGCATGGAGACATATTGTCCTTTCTCCTTCATGACTTCAAGTGATTTCCTCATTAAAGCTTTTATATGACCTTTCCTCCGGTGTTCAGGCCATGAAGCGACACCTGCAATACCTCCCATAGGCATTTGCTTTCCGCCAAGCCAGATTTCCATCGGATGTATGGTCAATTTAGAAGCCATTTCTTCATCTTCATAAAGTGCCCAGCAATTTTCAAGGTGTAATAGCGATTTTCGGTTTTCTACATCTTCGTCTGATAACTCATATTGGAACGCAAATTCTCCCATTCGTAAAAAATCTCTGAATTCATCATCTCTAATCGTTCTAATTTCCATTTGCAATGTGAACCCCCTTATTGATTCCTCTCCACTTATATTCCTCCAGATCTGTAAAAATCCCTTTATTTTACTTCTTGAATGCTCAGATCGTAATAAAAAAAGGCTGATCCAATTTAGGATCAACCTTTCCTGTCTCAAACTACCAGATAAGTCCCATCAATGTACCGACTGTGATGACAGCGATCAAAAGACCACTTGCGATTCCCCACATCGGGAATTCATGACCTTTATGTCCAAGGTGCATCCATACATAAAGCTGGAAGAAGACTTGGACAGCTGCTAAGACAAGGATGAAAAGAATGGCAACCTGGTTAGAAACGGCATCGCTAGCAATCGCTGCGAACGCTACGATCGTCAACAAGATCATCATAACGAAAGAGACATTATGTTGACGACGTTCTTGCTTCAATTTAATTTTCTTCTGCAAGGACGTGTGGTGATGGACAGATTTTGTTTCTTCGTGACTAGCCATCAATTACCCCACCTTTCCCATTAGATATACGACTGTGAAGATGAACACCCATACAACGTCGACAAAGTGCCAGTATAGAGCGAAAAGATAATACTTTGGCGAGTTGTACAGAGTCAATCCTCGTCCGCTGTTACGTACAAGTAAAGCTGCGATCCAAAGGACTCCGAAAAGAACGTGTCCTCCGTGGAAACCAACCAGCGTATAGAACGCTGATCCGAAGGCACCTGAAGTAAAGGTGTGCCCTTCATGTACATAATGCACAAATTCATAAATTTCAAGTCCAAGGAAGGCAACTCCAAGTAAAAGTGTTACAAAGAACCAGCCTCTCATGGCCTTAACTCTATTTTCCTTCAAAGCCAAAACGGCATACACACTCGTCAAACTACTCGTAAGTAGAATCATTGTTGCGATGAAAACGATCGGTAATTGGAAGATCTCAGATGCTTCTGGACCTTTACCGAACGAGTTACGTAAACCTAAGTACGTACCGAACAAAGTCGCAAATAATACAGTTTCTCCACCTAAAAACAACCAGAATCCTAAAAACTTGTTTTTACCTTCGAGAGTTGCTTTTTCAGGGGATTCAGGGAAGTTTTGATCCGTTAAGCGTTGCCCTACGTCCATTATGCATCAACCCCCTTGTTCTCTTTCAGTAAATCTTCTTTATGGATATGATAACCATGATCGTCGATCCATGATCTCAAGAACATACAAACAAGTCCGATGCCGATACCGCCGATTACTGCAATCAAAGCTGGTAGTCCTGCAGTATTGATGTAGATGAACCCTAATCCTGCAATGAAGAATCCTAGGGACATAACAAATGGCAAAATCGAATTGTTCGGCATGTGGATATCACCAATCGGTTCGGCTGGTGTCATCCCTTTGTTTCCTGCCATCTTCTCGATCCACAATGCATCCAACCCACGTACTAAAGGAGTTTGTAAGAAGTTATAGTGAGGTGTAGGGTTAGGCATCGCCCATTCAAGCGTACGGCCATCCCATGGATCTCCACTCACTTTTTCTCCTTTAGCATGCGTAACGATAATGTTGATGACGAATATAATCGTACCAACAGTCATTCCAATAGCACCAATTGTACTGATGAAGTTTAATGAACCAAGCTGGAACTCTTCAGGATATGTGAAATAACGACGTGGCATGCCCATCAAGCCTAAGAAGTGCTGAGGGAAGAACGTCAAGTGGAATCCAATGAAGAATGTCCAGAAATTCCATTTTCCAAGCGTTTCATTCAACATGACACCGAACATTCTTGGATACCAGTAATAAAGTCCAGAGAATAGTCCGAGAATCAATCCACCAACAATAACATAGTGGAAGTGAGCGACTACGAAATAGCTATCATGATATTGATAGTCAGCTGGAGCGGCTGCGAGCATGACCCCTGTTACTCCACCCATTACGAACGTCGGAATGAATCCTACTGAGAAAAGATTCGCTGTTGTAAAACGGTTCCTACCGCCCCACATCGTGAAGATCCAGTTGAAAATCTTAACCCCAGTCGGGATTGCAATCGCCATTGTTGCTACTGCGAAAATCGAGTTCGCTACTGGTCCCAAACCAACTGTAAACATGTGGTGAGCCCAAACCATGAATCCTAAGAAACCGATCAATACGGTAGCGAATACCATCGCACTGTATCCGAATAGACGTTTCTTAGCGAATGTTGCAACAACTTCTGAAATGATACCGAATGCTGGCAATATCAGAATGTATACTTCAGGGTGACCGAAGATCCAGAAGATATGCTCCCAGATGATGGCGTTACCACCCATATTTGCATCAAAGAAGTTCGCTTCGAAAATACGATCAAACATCAATAGGAAGAAACCGATTGTCAAAGCTGGGAAAGCAAATAGAATAAGTCCAGATGTTACGAATGCTGTCCAAGTGAACAAAGGCATACGCATGAACGTCATTCCAGGTGCTCTCATGTTAATAATTGTTACGAGGAAGTTGATTCCCCCCATTAACGTACCTGCACCAGAAATCTGCAATCCTAATACATAAAAGTCTACTCCGTGACCACTGGATTGCGTTGATAGTGGCGCATAGGCCGTCCAACCTGCATCCGGTGCACCTCCTAAGAACCAACTAAGGTTAAGAAGAACTCCTCCGAAGAAGAATAGCCAGAAGCCTAATGAGTTCAAAAACGGAAAGGCTACGTCTCTAGCCCCTATTTGCAGTGGCACAACTGCATTCATGAATGCAAAGATGATCGGCATGGCTGCCAGGAAGATCATTGTTGTACCGTGCATCGTCAATACTTGGTTATAAAGGTCCCCTGTCAAGAATGTCATTTCTGGACCCATCAATTGAATACGGATCAATAAAGCCTCTAAACCCCCGACTAAGAAGAAGAATCCGCCGGAAATGAGGTATAGAATTCCAATTTTCTTATGGTCGACTGTCGTAAGCCAATCCCATAAAACGCTTTTATTCGCTGCATGTGCGTTACTCACGATTGTACCTCCTTTATAAAGCGATTGAAACTACGCTTACTCAGCGGTTTTAAGTTCCAATAGGTAGTCTGCTAGTGCATCTAACTGTTGTTCATTGAAGTTGAAGTCCGGCATGTTGTTACCAGGCTTGATATCTTGTGGATTGTTAATCCAATCTTTAATGTTATCTTTGTTGTGTTCAAGGATTCCAGCAACTTTCTCGTTGTCAGCAAACCCAGTCAATGCTGGTCCTACATTACCACCTTTATCGCCAACCGCATGGCATGAAAGACAGTTGTTTTCAAAAATCTTTTGTCCTTCAGCGACTTGAGAAGGAGCATCATCATACTTCGTATTCTTCATGCTTTCAATCCAAGCATCGAACTCTTCTTTTTCAAGAACTTTAACTTTGAAATACATCAAAGCATGTGAATCTCCACAAAGCTCAGCACATGCCCCTTGGAATGTACCTACCTTTTCTGGGTGAAGCCACATTTTGTTCTCAAGCTTATCTCCAGGGTTCGTGTCCATCTTACCGGAAATTGTTGGGATCCAGAAAGAGTGGATAACGTCTGCAGAAGAAAGGTTCACATTCACTCTTTCATCTACTGGAAGGTAAAGCTCTTGAGAAGTGATTACACCTTGATCCGGGTATTCAAACTCCCACCAGTATTGGTGTGCTGTAACATTGATTGTCATTGGGCCTTCCTTATCACCGGAAGCGTCTTTAGATTCTTCAGCACTCTTCTCACTAACAGCCAAGTCGAAAGTCGTCATAACTGTCGGTACAGCGAGTACCAGGAGCAACACAATCGGAATAGCAGTCCAAAGAACCTCTAACATATGGTTCCCTTCAACTTGCTCTGGGATTGTATCGTCACCTTTACGTTCTCTGAATTTCACCAATACATATCCAAATAGAATAAATACGACTACAAGCACGACAACCATAATTGCAAGACTAAGAATCATAAGATCAAAAAGAGCACTTGCTCCTTTTCCTTGTGGTTGTAATGCAGATAACTGAGGGTTTCCACAACCCATTAAGCCAAGCATCAAAATTCCAAAAATAGGAATAATGCGCCCGATTCGAAGCCATCGTTTCATTACTAAATCAAACCCCGCTTTCTCTGTTGTACTTAAGAACGAATTTTACATTATTATGTAATCGCCAGAGGGCGTGTCCACCCTTAGCGATTGACGATAATCATAACCACAAACATGATGGTCAGATAGTTCAAGGAATAGACGAACATCAATCTAGCCCACTTGATATCATCCTTCATGAAGAATCCGGAGATACCGAGAGCCAACCAGCCTAGACCAAGAACAGCGGCAACGATCACGTAGACCATGCCGAAGTGATACAGGTATAAACTTACCGGAAGCAACGCTGCTACATAAACTACCATCTGCCGCTTCGTCATTTTGAAACCTGATACAACAGGAAGCATAGGAATTCCGGCTTTACGGTACTCTTCACATCTTTTCATTGCTAAGGCCAAGAAGTGAGGAGGCTGCCATAAAAACATAATCAAGAACAAATGCCATGCTGTCATATGCAGGTTAGGATCCACTGCTGCCCAACCGATCAGTGGCGGGATTGCGCCAGATATTCCACCAACAACCGTATTAATGGAATGCGTACGCTTCAACCACATTGTGTAAACGATAACATACACAAAGAGCCCAATCACACCAAGGAGTGCAGCCATCAAGGAGGCGAACATTAATAGCAATGTTCCGATTGCTGACAGAATAATTCCGACCCACAATACCTGATTGGCATCAATCTTGCCTGTTACGGTCGGACGTTCATGTGTTCTTTCCATCAAATGATCGATGTCACGATCAATATAGTTGTTCAGACTACATCCCCCAGCAATGACGAGTGCTGCACCTAACAGAGTCAACAGTGCTGTTGGAATGTTTGCGATCAAACTGGACTCGGTGACTTTCAATGCAATCCAGAAACCTGCGAATGTCGTAATGAGGTTCGACATGACGATTCCCATTTTAGCGAGTGTCAGGAAATCTTTCCAAGTACCAGTCGGATTAGCTTCTGATAAAGGACCTGGCTCCATCACTCGGCTTGATGCTTCATAAGTTGTCGTATTCGTTTTGCTCATGCTTCCACCTCCTTTAAAAAGCTCTATTTCCATATCTTACATCATTCATAAGCGTAAGGAAAACACCTATTCTAATTTATCAGTAAATAGGCTTCGTGAAAACAAGTTTTCGTAAATTGTCTATGGTTGTTCACATTTATAGTGAATTGCTCCCAAGACATATGTTACGATATTCACGATTGAAATGTCCTTTAACATTATAAACGAATTCAATAGTTTTGTATACTTAATCAAGACTCCATTCGACATTAGGACTTAGTTTCTCTTACGCAATCTAATCTATGCTTCTATATTATAAAATTTAGTGGTGTACTACTTTACGAGAAGGTGTCGACGTTGACTCGAATATTGAAATTATATGGTATTTTGACAAGCTTCGGAATGCTGATTGTCCTACTTATGGGAGCAATCGTAACAACAACAGGGTCCGGAGAAGGTTGTGGAAATTCATGGCCATTATGCTATGGTGAAGTACTCCCTACCCAACCCGAATTAGAAACGATCATTGAATACAGCCATAGAATTGTGTCCGCTGCACTCGGTTTGATGGTCATCATACTAGCGGTCTGGTCATGGTTAACATATCGAAAATCAAGAGAAGTGAAATTGCTCGGCATATTATCGGTCTTCTTCATTGTATTCCAAGGACTGTTAGGAGCAGCTGCTGTCGTATGGGGACAATCTTCTTTCGTGCTCGCCCTTCATTTCGGTTTTTCGCTGATCTCATTTGCGAGTGTCGTCCTGTTGACCGTAGTCATCTTCCAGGGTGAAAAAGGGAGAGTCGTTCTAAAGGTCGATCGCAGCTTCAGGTGGAATGCTTACTTTCTTTTCATTTATTTGTATACACTTGTTTACACTGGGGCACTGGTCAGACACACGAAAGCGAGCTTAGCATGTTCCGGATGGCCTCTCTGTAACGGTCAGATACTACCACCAACGAATGAATTGGAACTAATCCATTATAGCCATCGGTTCATGGCTGGACTATTCTTCGTATGGGTATTACTAAGTTTCATCCAAATTCGGATGTATTACAGAGACATCCAGACCCTGTACCGCTCGTTCTTAATACTCCTGATTCTGGTTTCCTTGCAAGTCACAACAGGAGCACTCATCATCTTTACAAAATTGAACCTGTTCATCGGTTTGGCACACGGGCTATTCATCTCTCTTCTCTTTGCGACATTAAGTTACTTAATCATGGTTCTCCTACGAAAGTCTTAATTATCGGGAAAATGAAACACGCGTCCTTCAGACGCGTGTTTTTTCATTAACGAAAGGTAGTAGGGCTCTGTCGCTTTGAGTAACGATAAACCCTCTATCTTACCCTGAAAACCCAGTATTCTGCCGTTTTGGGTAACAATAAAAAATGAAAAAACCATCTGGCTAGAGGCCAGATGGTTCATTTTAGATTAGCTTAGTTCAATCAGTAGGTCACCTGGTTGTAGTGTGTCTCCATTTTTCACATGGAGGTCTTTGATTTCTGCATCATACGGAGCTTGGATCGTCGTTTCCATCTTCATGGCTTCCGTGATCATCAAGTGATCACCTTTTTTGACGGACTCCCCTTTTTCCACAAGAACCTTGATGACTGTACCAGGCATAGATGCGCCGATATGTTTTTCATTAGACTTATCTGCCTTCGGTTTTGTCACTACATTCGTTTTCACATTTTCGTCTCGGACGACGACTTCACGAGGTTGACCGTTCAATTCGAAGTAGACGGTTCTTGTTCCATCGATTTGTGGTTCCCCAATGGAAACCAACTTCACAATCAAGGTTTTACCTTGCTCAATTTCGATCTCAATCTCTTCGCCTAAGCGCATTCCATAGAAGAAAGTTGGCGTATCGAGCACGCTCACATTACCGAACTGCTCTTCCATTTTCTCACGGTCCATGTACACCTTAGGGTAAAGGGCATAGGAAATGAGGTCGTGACTCGTAACTTGACGATTGAGTTTATGATAGAGAATTTCTTTCAGCTCTTGGAAATCGACCGGCTCAAGCAGTTCCCCAGGTCGAACCGCAAGCGGCTCTCTTCCTTTCAGAATGACCTGTTGCAATTCTCTCGGGAAGCCTTGGTGTGGTTGACCTAAGTACCCTTGGAACATTTCAACAACAGAATCAGGGAAGTCGAGCGACTCACCTTTTTCAAAGATATCATCCTCGGTCAATTCATTTTGAACCATGTAGAGCGCCATGTCTCCTACTACCTTGGAAGATGGTGTTACTTTGACGATATCTCCGAATAGGTCATTGACTCTGCGGTACATTCGCTTCACTTCATCCCAACGGTGGCCGAGTCCGACTGCTTTCGCCTGTTGTTGCAGGTTACTATATTGGCCACCCGGCATTTCATGCTCATATACTTCTGTATGTGGTGCATTCATGCCACTTTCAAAGCCCTGGTAATACTTACGGACATCTTCCCAGTAGTGGGATAGCTCTTCTAAGTTATGGATGGAAAGCTGCGGCTGTCTTCCGCTACCTTCCAATGCATAGTACAAGGAATTTGCACTTGGTTGGGAAGTTAGCCCCGACATGGCACTGATCGCCACATCGACGATATCGACTCCCGCATCGACTGCTTTCGCATATGTCATGATTCCGTTTCCGCTCGTATCATGCGTGTGAAGATGGATCGGAATATTGATTTCTTGTTTCAAGGCAGAAATCAATTCATAAGCTGCTTGAGGTTTCAATAGCCCCGCCATATCCTTGATTCCTAAAATATGTGCGCCTGCTTGCTCCAACTCTTTCGCCATTGAAACATAGTAGTTCAAATCATATTTCGGACGATTTGGATCCAGGATGTCTCCTGTGTAGCAGATTGCTGCCTCTGCTACTTTTCCAGTTTCCCGAACAGCTTCAATCGCTACTTTCATTCCATCGATCCAGTTAAGACTGTCAAAGATACGGAATACATCAATTCCTGCATCTGCAGATTTTTCAACGAATTCCTTGATTACGTTGTCCGGATAGTTTTTATATCCTACTGCATTCGATGCTCTCAACAGCATTTGGAAGAGGACGTTAGGTGATTTTTTTCGCATTTGGATCAATCGTTCCCATGGATCTTCGTTCAAGAACCGATATGCAACGTCAAACGTCGCTCCTCCCCACATCTCCAATGAGAACAATTCAGGTATATGTCGTACAGTAGGTTCTGCAATCTGAAGCAAGTCGTTGGTACGAACCCGGGTTGCCAACAAGGATTGATGGGCATCCCGGAAAGTCGTGTCCGTTAACAGGACTTCTTCCCTTGATTTGATCCAGTTCGTCAGTCCTTCTACACAATCCCGATCGAGGATTTGCTTTGTTCCTTCTGGAATCGGGTCTGTATAGTTCACGTATGGAATCCTCGGTTTATTGAAAGCAGGTTTCTTTTGAACCCCCAACCCCGGGAAACCGTTGACCGTGACATTCGCAATGTACGATAGCATTTTCGTACCCCGGTCCTTACGCTTAGGGAAAACAAATAATTCCGGAGTTGTGTCAATGAACGCTGTATTGTATTCACCTGATACGAATTGTTCATGCTTGATGACATTCTCCAAGAAGGCGATATTTGTTTTGATTCCACGGATACGGAATTCTCTTAAATTTCGGACCATTTTCGATGCAGCTTGTTCGAAAGTCAAAGCCCACGTTGAAAGTTTTACAAGTAACGAATCGTAATGTGGCGTGATGATCGCTCCCTGGAACCCGTTCCCGGCATCCAAGCGGACTCCGAAACCACCACCGGTACGATAAGCCATGATTTTTCCTGTATCAGGCATGAAATTATTGGCAGGGTCCTCGGTTGTAACACGTGCTTGTATGGCCACACCGTGACATGCAATTTGGTCCTGCGTCGGAATGGACAACGGGCTTTCATACAACTTATAACCTTCAGCAATCATGATTTGCGATTGGACGATATCAATCCCTGTCACCATTTCAGTAATGGTATGTTCAACTTGTACACGAGGGTTCACTTCGATGAAATAGAATGAACCATCTTGCGCTACGAGAAATTCGACTGTCCCAGCATTCACATATTGTACATTGTTCATCAACTTGACAGCTGCTGCACAAATCTCTTCCCGTTTTTCCTCTGTTAATGAAACACTTGGGGCAACCTCGACGACTTTTTGATGACGACGTTGGACAGAACAATCTCTGTCATACAAATGCACAATATTACCGTGTTCGTCTGCGACAATTTGAACCTCGATATGTTTTGGATTCTCCACGAATTTTTCTACATAGATTTCATCTTTACCGAATGCTGCTTTGGCTTCTGATTTCGCACGGTCGTATGCATCTTCAAGAGATGCCATATTACGGACGATTCGCATTCCACGTCCTCCACCACCGAGCGTAGCTTTGATGATGATTGGGAATCCGTTTTCCTTTGCAAAGTTTCTTACTTCCTCTACTGTCTCAACAGGTCCGTCACTTCCAGGAATGACTGGAATGTCGGCTTTAATCGCTTCTGCACGCGCACGGACTTTATCTCCGAACATGAGCAAGTGTTCAGTTTCAGGACCGATGAATTTAATTCCTTCTTCTCCACATCTTTTGGCAAAATGAAGGTTTTCAGATAAGAATCCATAACCCGGATGTATCGCATCCACTTCATAACGCTTCGCAACTTCAATAATCCCTTCGATATCCAGGTATGCATCAATCGGTTTCTTGCCTTCACCAATCAGGTAAGCTTCGTCTGCTTTGTATCGATGGAAAGACCCGGAGTCTTCCTTGGAATAGACAGCAACTGTACGGATATTCAACTCCGTACATGCCCGGAAAATCCGGATCGCGATTTCTCCACGGTTGGCAACTAGAATTTTGTTGATCTTTTGCATATAGTGATTCCTCCTTATTGAGATACACGTTGTTGTTGTGATACGACTCTCAGCTTCGTTCGTTGTTGTGATGATGGGATCGAATGATTGGCTGGAGGTGATTGCTCTTTACGGTATTTCACAAACATGGATATATTGACTAGAATTCCTACACTTATCATTAAGAGGAGCAGTGACGAGCCTCCGTAGCTGATAAATGGTAGTGTAACACCAGTGACAGGAAGTATGCCCGATGCAGCTCCAAGGTTGACGATCGTTTGGATTCCAATCATCCCGGATATCCCGATTGCCAAGAGACTGCCGAAAGCGTCTTTACAATGAAGCCCGGTGTACATTCCTTTGAAGACGATATACATCAACATAAGGATAATGACGAACACGCCGACAAAACCAAGTTCTTCAGCAACAATCGTAATGATGAAATCCGTATGGGGTTCAGGCAAGAATCCATACTTTTGTATGCTTTGTCCTAACCCTTTACCGAACATCCCGCCTGTCCCAAGTGCTAGATAACCATTAATCAATTGAAATCCAGAATCTGTCGGATCTTCGAATGGATGATAAGCTGCGGAAAAACGGGATAATTGTTCGCTACTTAAGAAAAACTTGAAAGCGATGAACCCGAGAAAAAAGAGTACTGAGCTCATGATCGTCAGATGCTTCCACTTCATCCCTGAACAGAATAGGATGACCCCTGCCGTCATTGCAACAATCATCATACTTCCCAAATCGGGTTGGATGAAGATGAGGAAACAAACCAGGGACAATACGATTAATGGAGGTGCTACTCCTGTTTTGAAATCGGATATGTAACTCTGTTTTTTAGAGAAAACAGATGCCAAATATAATATGATCCCTAACTTCGCATATTCTGCCGGCTGAATACTGAAGCCCCCGACGGAAAACCAGGATCTAGCATTGTTGACTTCCTTACCGAAAAAGTATACCGCGACCAAAGACAATAGCATCACGACCGTAATCGGTACTATCAGTTTTTGATACATTTTATACGGCAGGATCATGGAAACGGAAAATACGATGATACCAAGAAAAACAAATATCAAATGTTTGTTGAAGAAGTGATCGCTACTTTTTCCATACTTCGTCACCGCTTCGATCATGCTTGCACTATAGACCATCACAAGACCGATGGCACATAAAGCAAGTACGATCGCGATCATCGTATAATCATAGTTTTTAAACATTTTTTTTAGCATGTTTGCCAACCCCACATAAATCTTTATTAAGAAACTATTCGAGTCAAACAGCCATTTTCCTTCCACATTCCACTAAATCATTTAATCGAGCACTCAGGAATTCAATGTGCTGTTTTTCTCTTGATGACATTCCATAGGCTTTCAAATACAATCCATCCATCTGACTTTCTCCCCTTAATCTGAAATGGAATCAAGTTTCCGATGGCAATCCACATATTGATGAATGCAAACAACGAAACAAGAGCTTCATATACATCCCCTTGAGGGGTTTTCAAAATCAAATAAGCATAAATCGCTAAGACAAGGTTCACAAGTGGACCATTCAACGAAATGAGAAGTCGCTGGAAATCACCCGTTTGTTCTGAACCTTGGGAAACCGTATAGGCACCTAAAAAAAAGAATAGTCCGACTTCCAAATTCAAGGTAGGTCGCTTAATCTTTAAAATGGCCGGGCCCAATCCCATGCGAATCTCTGTCGCTTTTATACCTGTCATACGAGCTGTTATGTAGTGACCCATTTCATGTAGAAAAGTCGAAATCGGGAATAAAATCAAGATGACGATGATCGGTATCATCCACGCACCTCCTTAGGTGGTCACTTCACCATCGTACCATACCGATATTGGTCATAAAGTTAAATTTGCTTATCAATTTTGAGGAACCGGTCGGTATTTTCTCATAAAAAAACTCAAGCTGGTATCCACAGCTTGAGTTTTATTTATCCATCAATGTTCAACTGGAGCATAGCCCAGGGTTCACTGATATCAAAGTCTTATTTAGACCAGGCATCGTGTAAAGCAGTAAGCTGACGTTCAAGCGATTCTAATAACGCTTTCCCTTGTTCAGCTTCAATCAATTCTAAACGAACTGCAAAATCTATCTCTCTGGAAAGTCCGAACATTTGAGTATCGAGTACTTCCTCATAGAGAGGGCATTGCGGCATCGTTAAGTTTTCCATCTGAACTTCAATCAACTTTAGGATTTTTTCTGCATCGGCCTGCAAAAGGGCAAATGCTTTTTCACGATGACCGGTAACCATCTCAGTCGACAAATCGAATCCCTCCGTTCCAAGTGCCTCTCTCTATTACTAATAGTATCGTTTCACACCTGAAAATGCAACATAATTACGCAGGTTCACCTTAAAATATACTTAGATCATAACGTTGAGACAACATTTCAAGAAGCTTGACTCCTCCAATGCTATTTCCTTTGTCATTCAACGCCGGACCATACACACCAACACCGATCGATGGTGGCACTAGGGCAAGAATTGCGCCCGATACGCCACTTTTTGAGGGAATACCAACCTGGATTGCGAATTCCCCAGACGCGTTATACATTCCACATGTGACCATAAATGTTTTAACGATCGTCGCAATCCTTTCAGGGAGGATCCGCCTGTTCGTCTGTGGATCAAGTCCCTTGTTTGCCAATACGACACCAATTCGAGCAAGATCATAACAGGTCACTTGAATGGCGCATTGCTTTGTGTATAAATCGATGAGTTCATCGACATCTCCTTCAACGATGCCATGCTGTTTCATGAAATAACAAAGGGATCTGTTCAAATTAGCTGTTTCATATTCCGATTGTGCAACTTCATGATCGATATCGATGGATGAATTGTTGGTCATATCATGGATCAGGGATAGCAACCTACCCAGCCTATGGTGTACAGATCCCCCTGCAATCATATTCGTCACGACAAGGGCTCCTGCATTGATCATCGGATTCAACGGTTTAGCCGGAACTTGCGTTTCCAGTTTAGCAATTGAGTTAAACGGATCGCCCGTCGGTTCCATCCCCACTCTGCTGAATACTTCCTCTTCTCCTCGGTCCATAATGGCTAAAGCAAGTGTTAATACCTTCGATACGCTTTGCAATGTAAATTTCTTTTCAACGTCCCCAGCTTTGACACATCGGCCATCTGAATAGTAAAGTGCCATGGAAAGGTCATTCTTGTCTGCTCTTTCAAGTGCAGGTATATAGCTTGCTACCTTTCCTTTGTCCGTGTACTTTCTTGCGCGTTCAACGAGTTCCAATAGTTCATCATCTGTTTCACAGTACATAAATGGTTTCCACCTCCACATGTCACATTTCTAGTTTGTTGTCCATTTTTCTATGAACCGTTATTAGTACTATACCCTAATGTGACAAAATGAAGATGGAACGATATACTTAGTACGACTTTTTTTTTAGGAGTGAGATACATGGAACCCATCGTATTTATAAAAGGAAATGTCACCTTTCCGATCACACTTGATCCAGGTGTATGGATTTTCGATGATCGAAAAGTTGATTTAAACACATATTTTGATGAAAAACCAATGGAAGCGGAAGATCATTATGCGAAAGAAGTTGCAGAGCACTGGGAACGAGAACGAAGAAATGGTGCTAAAGGACCTGTCAATACGAATCAAAACAAAATCCAATACGACAAACAGGAACTATTTTCAAAATCCTACGGCATCCCTTTCGTAAGCTTTCTCGACAACTCAGAGCCGAAAGAGGATGCATCCGAAGTTGAACTTTGCACCTCAGAGAACGAGACAACAACACTAACATTAGAAGAAGCAAGAGCTGGAATCCTGGGTTTTTCATTGGATGGTAAACCACTGAAAGACGGTCCGGTACACTTCTACTTCGGAGATGGATCCAACCGTGAAAATCCGATTCGTCACATCGTACAAATCAATGTTAAATAGAAAGTATAAAGGAGCTGATCCATGGCATTTGGAGAAGCTTCTTTTTTTCATACTCTACTACTGTATGTCCGCTTGAATAAAGATAGAAGATTAAACGAAGAATAAAGGTAACTTGATATACTCGAAAGGATGGTCAGCCTTGCGTAATATTCCTTGTTTATTGATCCTATCTTCATTTCTGATACTCATTTCTTGCCAGAACAACCAGCAAGATGAAAGTATAGCGAACGATGCCAAGCCGATTGAAGTTCGACAGAGTGTAGAATATAACAAAGAAGAGCGTAAAAGTTCCAGACAGATCTCCAAACGGCTCGTTGAACTTTCAATGAAAGTACCAGATGTCAAAGATGCAACAGCAGTCGTAGTAGGAAAATATGCAATCGTAGGTATTGACGTGGACGATAATTTGGATCGATCCAGAGTAGGATCCATCAAATATAGTGTTGCTGAAGCTTTGCAACATGATCCATATGGTGCGAATGCAGCAATCACTGCGGATCCTGATATCTTCACCCGCCTACAGGAAATGGGCAAGCAAATTGCTGAGGGTAAACCGATTGGTGGCATCATGGAAGAGTTGGCAGCGATTGCAGGAAGACTGATTCCGGAAATCCCAGGACAACTGAACAAAAAAGAACCGGATCCTATTCGTAAGAATGATAAAAATCTGCCACAAAACAAAGAAAATGAACTGCAAAACCAACAAGAAAAGCAAGGAAAAAGCAAACCTAGCGACCCTGATCGCGTCAAAGAGCAACAATAAAAGAAGAAGGTGACCGAATCGGCCACCTTCTTCTTTGTATGTCATTTTGCTTTTTCTTTGAGCGCGCTCATGACTTGCTTATCCAACTTTGCTGCTGCCTGTGCATCATAAGTTTTTTCATATTGAGGAGGTTGCGCTATTTTCGCACCATAAAACATTGCATCACGGATTTCATATATCTTCACTCTGATCATCGCAAGTTTGATCGGCACCGAATCCATATGTTCTTCAATCACTTCGGCAGTACCGTTGATCACGGACGTCGTTTCATCCCCTATGAACGTGATTGAGACATTTTCATTTTCGTGAACATTGCGTACCGCTTTGGACCGGTTATCCACCGCAAACAAGATCGTTTCCATGTCAGGTGCATATACCCAGGAGATCGCATTTACATAAGGGGTATGTGCCACCGGATCGACAGTATTTACAATCACATAGCATTCTTTCTGCAATGACTGAAATTGCGTTTCATTCAATGTAGATACACTTTTCGTCGCCATACCGAACAGCTCCTTTCACGTATCATGTATGCAGTTGATTACAAAGTAACACTTTCTTATAACTTTACCTTCGACAGAAATCTTATTATCCCTGCTGCGGCATGATTTATACACACTAGGATTTTCGTGGTATACTTGTCCTAGAAAGAGGTGGATATCATGCGTGTCAAATGTGTCCTATGTGATAAAATCGAAAAACTCAAAGACGAAAGCCCATTGGCTAAGAAACTGCGGAACAGACCGATACACACCTATATGTGTCAATCATGCCATCATCGGATAAAAGAAAGAACAGAAGAACGTAAAGCATCAGGTAATTTCATCATCTACAACGATTCATCAAAAGAAGAAACCTGGTAGATCAATTATACTTCGGCTCTGACTCTATTGATTCATATAGAGCATCAATCAACTCGATGGGGAATTGCTTCTGATGAGTAGTCCCTTCAATGGAATAATGGATGATATACATCGGCGGTTTCTTCTCAACATTTATATCTTCAACGAGATGATCTTCTGTCAACATTTCCTCAAAAAAGTCCAATGTGTCTTTTGCAGCTTGATCGTCTTGCCGTTCATCAGCAACCCTTTTGATACTCAACCAGTTGTATAACGTATCTTGAAGGTTCATAAGATGCTCCCCTTTCCAAAGATAGTAAAACAGCTCAGTCGTAACTGAGCTGTTTTTTTATTCGCTTTGTTCCTTTTTGTGCTGGTTCAAACGAACTTTATAAATAATCAGTATTGCTGCTGCCACCATCAAGCCTTCTGTTACAGGCAGGAAGACAGCGAAGAAGGTTAAGAACGTACAGCCTAATGCCAGGAAGACGTAAACGACTACAGCTTTAAGTAACGGAAGTTTCCTTGAAAATCCTAACTTGAAAACCACAATCGAAAGCAATAAGACTGTCAGGTACAAGAACCACATCCCGAGCTCCGGGTTCTGGTCCACTTGATATAATCTTGCAAAGAATTGAAGACGTTCATTCACATCGACGCTCATTCATACCGTCTCCTTTTCTCTTTTTAAGAATTCTGTTCAGCAAGCTTACGTTTCTTCTCCAAACGCTCACGTTCATTCTTATCTAGAATCTTCTTACGGAGACGGATGGATTCTGGTGTCACTTCACAGTATTCGTCATCGTTCAAGTACTCTAGCGCTTCTTCAAGTGTCATAACACGCGCTTTCTTCATGGATATTGTGTTGTCTTTCCCTGCGGAACGCATATTGGTCAATTGTTTCACCTTCGTAAGATTGACTGTGATGTCATTCTCACGGTTGTGTTCTCCAACAATCATCCCTTCATAAATCTCTGTACCAGGTTCTACGAAAATGGTTCCTCGATCCTCGACATTCAGGATTCCATATTGAGAAGCTTTTCCAGACTCCATGGACACAAGAACACCTTCCCTACGTCCGCCGATTTTTCCTTGGATAACCGGTTGGTAGCTATCGAAAGAGTGATTCAGAATTCCGTATCCTCTAGTGAGTGTCAGGAATTCAGTCGTATATCCGATTAATCCACGTGCTGGAACCAAGAATTCAAGTCGTACTTGACCGTTACCATGGTTCAACATGTTGACCATCTCACCTTTACGAGCACCTAGTGACTCCATGATCGCTCCAGTATGCTCTTCAGGTACGTCGATTTGTACACGTTCAACAGGTTCACACTTTTGACCGTCGATTTCACGGATGATGACGACTGGCTTGGAAACCTGCAGCTCGTAGCCTTCACGTCTCATGTTCTCAATCAAAATGGACAAGTGCAATTCTCCACGTCCTGAAACTGTCCATACATCTGGAGAATCCGTGTTTTCAACTCGCAAGCTGACATCGGTCTCCAATTGTTGATTCAATCTTTCTTCGATTTTACGGCTTGTCAGATACTTCCCTTCACGACCTGCGAAAGGACTGTTGTTGACAAGGAATGTCATTTGGATCGTCGGCTCATCGATACGCAAGATCGGTAATGCTTCTTGATGATCTTCTGGACAAACCGTTTCTCCCACGTTGATTTCTTCCATTCCGGAAATCGCAATCAGGTCACCAGACTTCGCTTCATTGATTTCAATTCGCTTCAATCCGAGGAAACCGAATAGCTTGGTAACACGGAATTTCTTGACTGATCCATCTATTTTCATCAGCGCAACACTCTGACCGACTTTGATCGTTCCACGGAAGACACGACCAATTCCGATTCGGCCAAGGTAATCATTGTAATCCAACAATGCCACCTGGAATTGTAATGGCTCATCACTTGTATCAGCAGGTGCAGGGATATTATCTAAGATGGATTCGAAAATCGCACTCATATCATTTTCTTGTTTTTCTGGTTCTGGATCTTTACTTGCTGTCCCATTCAAGGCAGATGCATAAACGACAGGGAATTCAAGTTGATCGTCGTCTGCACCGAGTTCGATGAACAGATCGAGTACTTCATCCACTACTTCTGTAGGGCGAGCGAACGGTCGGTCGATTTTATTGACGACAACAACCGGTGTCAACTTTTGCTCCAATGCTTTCTTCAGTACGAAGCGTGTTTGTGGCATACACCCTTCATAAGCATCCACAAGTAAGAGAACACCATCAACCATTTTCATGATTCGTTCAACTTCTCCACCGAAGTCTGCGTGTCCAGGTGTATCCATGATGTTGATTCGCTTGTCTTGATAGTTGATCGCTGTATTTTTCGCAAGAATCGTAATTCCGCGTTCCTTTTCTAAATCGTTCGAATCCATAGCACGTTCGCTGACTTGTTCATTGTCTCGGAATGTACCTGATTGGTGCAATAATTTATCGACCAATGTGGTTTTACCGTGGTCAACGTGGGCAATGATAGCTATGTTTCGAATTTCTTCTCGAAGATTCACTTCAAATCTCTCCTTAACGTGGGGAAAGCCCCTACTTATTCGTGTAAAACAAGTTCATATTCAACTTTTCTATTATAGCATAAAATGAAATCTTTTTCTTTCTTTGTATTTTCGATACACTAGTGATAGGAGGTAAAGCAATGAACAAACAATCCTTAATATTCATCTTAATCTCTGTAGCGGTCACATTTTGCATCGCTTTGATCGGTGTTGCAATCGGAGAACAAAGCGGTTTATTGGCATTCATCGGATTTGCAGGTGCATTCTTGTTGATGGGCGTAGGTTTCACATTGAAAAAGAAATTCAGAGAACAAGAAAAAAATTCTTGAGTAAAAAAACAGGGAACAATCTGTTCATATAAAACCACAGATCATTCCCTGTCCTACTACTCTTCAATCGGTTTAGCCATTTTCAAATATTTCCTTCCGTTATCTAAAACATCCAGTCCTATTTGTTCAAATCCGCTTTTACCGAGAAATTGAATCCAACCAATCCTTTCATAAGGACAACCCGCAAAGACGATCGGATAGTCCACCCGTCGGAGGATCTCTTCCAATATTTCCTTGCCCCAACCTTGTTTTCTTCGTTCAGGAGCAATCATAACCATGCCGATCCATGGTTTGGCATTGGATGGAGCATGAAGAATATGCTGACTGAAGCCAATAAAACCGTCTGCATTGAACCAAACCAACCATTCTCCATCATAGCGATCGTATAGTGACATCCATAATTTGAGCCTAGATGGACTCATTTCGACTGCCAACAATCCTTCTTCCTTGAGCCATTCTTCTGATTGTTCAAACCATTTCGATAGGACAGGGAGATCTTTTTCTTGTAGTCTTCTCGCTTGAATCATTTTTTATCATTCAAAAGATGTTCATCCAGAATATACTGGTGCAAATTCTGTTTTCCTGCAAATATGGAATTCTTGCCAAGCATATCAAGTTCTTCTCCATCCAGGTTCGTAATGGTGCCGCCGACTTCTTCGATCAAGATCTTTCCAGCTGCAAAGTCCCACGGAGATAACCGCATTGTGATATAAGCATCCAGACGTCCAGCTGCTACGAATGCCAGTTCAATGGCTGCCGATCCATACGATCTTGTTCCTCGACACTGGTCAACAATCGGTATCAAGATGGATGGGTCCATCCGTTTATTGCTCGTAATCCATGTTGCATTGATGGCAATGATTGACTTTTCAAGTTCTACCTTTTCTAACTTCGGCAAGGGATGTTCATTCATATAGGCTCCATTACCCTTGATAGCATGGAACATTTCATCATTGACGACATTGTAGATCAGCCCGACTTTCCCTTCCCCTTCATGATACACCGCAATGGAAATGGCAAAGTTCGTTTGTTGATGGACAAAATTCATCGTTCCGTCAATCGGGTCGATGATCCAAACGGTTCCTTCCATCGACTGGACATCATCTCCACTGCCTTCTTCCCCCAGGATTTGATGCTCAGGATAATGTTTTCTTATTTTATCAATCAAGAAGCTCTCTACTTCTCTATCCATATTCGTCACTAAGTCATCCGCGTTCGACTTCGTCTCAATGGTCAATTGTTTCTTGAATGATTCACGGATTACAGTTCCTGCTTCATATGCCCAATCCATGGCATGATGACTAATGCGATTCCAATCAGTTGCCACTTTGTCACTCCTCTATGTATTTTTTATTCACAAAAAACGAACCCCATTAGTGTAGGTTCGTTCTATCCAAATTACAATTATTATGCCTCTAATTGTAACATTTCTTGTCTTAATCGTTCTAATTTTTTCTTCGACCTTTTGACCTGATCAGAATCTTTTGCGACGAGTGCATCGTGTAGAGTTGCCAATTCATAATCAATCTCTAACCGAAGAACTGGGATCCGGCGCTCCGCTTCTGTCTTTTTAAGCGTTTGAATCACTTGTTTCATGGTAACTCACACTCCTTTTCTTTTTTGAAAGCGTTGGTTCATACTGATAGGGGTCTAATCGGATGGGCGAATTGACTTTCAACTCCAACTTGCATTATCATACTATTCTGAATATTTAAATAAATATTCCACTTTCTTTAGGCTTCCCATACCCATATCACTTGATCAGAGCAAAGATGTATCTGATTTTGATATGGATTATTCCTGTGGTAAACTCAATTTAATATTTCAACGAGGTGAATTACATGAGTTTCGAAGGTTTCTCGAAAGACGATTTCAATGTATTTACAATCCAAGGATTAGAACCAAGAATGGAAGGGATTCAAAACCATATCCGTCCTAAACTTGAACAATTAGGTGAACATTTTGCTCCTACTCTTTCTGCAGCCACAGGTGAGGAAATATTCTATCATACCGCCAAACATGCTCGGAGAACGGTCAACCCTCCTGATGATACATGGGTAGCTTTTGCGAAAAGTAATCGTGGTTACAAGAAGCTACCTCACTTCCAAATCGGTTTGTTCCAAAGTCATCTTTTCGTTTGGTTTGCAGTGATTTATGAGTCTCCAATCAAGAAGGAATTCGCCGAGAAATTAGCAGATCACCAACAGGAAATCTTAAAACAAATCCCTAATCATTACGTATGGTCTACCGATCACACCAAACCAGATGCCATTCCACATACCGACGTGGATGAGGACAAATTCACTGAAATGACTAAGCGTCTGAAGGATGTCAAGAAAGCAGAATTACTTTGTGGCATTCATATACCACATGACGATAAAATACTACAGGATGGAGAAGCTTTACTTTCTGAAATGGATCGCACTTTCCATACTCTGTTGCCTTTATATGAATATGCCAGGGGCGTATATGTTACTAGCTGATCCATTTAAAGTTAATGTATTATATTAAAGGGTTGAATCGAACGTATAGGTATTTATCATTAGAAAACAAATAAATCTACAAATGGATGTTGTACATCAATTTTAAGAAGAAGGCTGACATTCAGATGGGGGTAAATTCCACCATTTGATGTCAGCCTCTTTTCAGATTTGAGCTATAAATTCGGATTTTGGGCTATAATTTTGGATTCTGGGCTATAATTCTGGATTTTGGGCTATAATTTCTGAAATCGGTCTATAATTTCTGAAATCGATCTATAATTCTTAAATCTGATCTATAATGAAAAAAGCAGAGCCTCGTATGAGCTCTGCTTTCCCCAATTTTTTACCGAAAACTCATTCAGTTCCCCCACTTGTTCCTGATCTCTTCAGCTTCAGTAAGGATTCGCTTGAACAATTCCTCTACAGTCGGTACATCATTAATTCTGCCGATAACTTGACCTGCCCAGCCGAACCCACGATCGAGCTTCCCTTCATTAGCGAAAGCTTGATTCGCTTTTCCCGATATGTAATCTTTAATCGCCTCATAGTTTGGCTCTACTTTTTCAATCTCCAAGATTTTTTCAGCCCATTCATTTCGAACGACACGTCCAGGTGCACCTATTGATTGTTTAATAAGCATCGTATCTGTCTCCTTTCCAGTGACTAACGCTTCTTTATAGAAAGGGTGTGCATGGGTACACTCGACGGTTGCGATGAACCTAGTTCCCATTTCAATTCCATCCGCACCTAGCGCGAGCGCAGCCATCATACCTCTTCCATCTCCTATACCTCCTGAAGCTACAACTGGAATGGAGACACTGTCCACTACTTGAGGTGTGAGCACCATCGTGCTGACATCTTCTTTTCCGATGTGGCCGCCACCTTCTTGCCCAACGACCATCACAGCATCTGCACCGAGCTTTTCAGCTTTCACAGCTTGTCTTTTCGAGGCGACAAGTACGAGTTTTTTGACATTGACACCTTCTAGTTGCTCAAAAACGGGCGTTGGATTTCCACCGGTCATTGAAATGACGGGCACCTCTTCATCAATTGCTACCTGTAACATGTCTTCAAACGGGCGACCGTGTTGGCCAATTGCGTAATTGACACCGAAAGGTCGATCCGTTTTTAGTTTCACATTCCTGATTTCTTTCCTTAACGCTTCGGGTGATGGGAGGGACATGGCTGTTATTTGACCTAATCCACCAGCATTGGAGACTGCAGCGGCAAGTTCCGAATAGGCTAAATAGGCCAGACCTCCTTGTATAATCGGATATTCAATCCCTAAAAGTGTCGTAAGCCGAGTTGTAAAGTTCATCTTCTCACTCCAGTCCTTTTTATGTAGTTTCTTCCTATTCTCTTGTATTGCTACAAGAATGAAAAAAATTACTTGCAACCGCACGCAGATTTGATATACTTTGTCTTGTTTTATCATTCTATCATATGTTCGACGATTCATTATTTAATATAAATGAGGTGTACTGATTGTCACAAAACGAAACACCCCTCTTTACTGGTCTATTGAACCATGCAAAACGGGACCCGATACAATTCCATATTCCTGGTCATAAAAAAGGTAGAGGTATGGATCCCGAATTCAGGGATTTCATTGGCGAAAACGCCTTATCAATCGATTTGATCAACATTGGTCCATTAGATGATCTACATCATCCACACGGGATGATCAAGGAAGCTCAGCAACTTGCTGCAGAAGCTTTTGGAGCGGACCATACCTTCTTTTCAGTACAAGGTACGAGCGGTGCGATCATGACGATGATCCTTGCTGTGTGTAAACCTGGTGAAAAGGTACTCGTGCCACGTAATGTCCATAAGTCTGTCATGTCAGCGATTATTTTTTCAGGTGCTGTTCCTGTATTCATCCATCCAGACATCGACCCTACTCTTGGTATTTCACACGGTATAACGACTCAATCAGTGAAGAAAGCCCTTGAGCAACATCCAGATGCGAAAGGGTTACTTGTCATCAATCCGACTTACTTCGGCATCAGTGCCGACTTGAAAGAAATTGTCCGACTCGCTCACTCATATGACATTCCAGTACTTGTGGATGAAGCACACGGAGTTCATATCCATTTCCATGATCGGTTGCCCCTCTCTGCAATGCAGGCTGGTGCAGACATGGCCGCAACAAGCGTCCACAAACTGGGAGGATCGTTGACACAAAGCTCCATATTGAATGTCCGAGGCAACCTCGTATCACCGGAACGTGTCCAGTCTATCTTAAGTATGATGACGACTACATCTACTTCCTATATCTTACTTGCGTCACTTGATGTAGCAAGAAGAAGATTGGCTACTCAGGGATATGAGTTAGCGGAACAGGCGATTCACCTCGCCGAATCGGCACGGAGACAGATCAATGAAATTACGAACATCCATTGTGTTGGGCAGGAGATACTCGGTACACCGGCAACGTTTGATTTTGATCCTACAAAACTGATCATATCGGTGAAAGAGCTTAATATCACTGGGTATGATGTAGAAGTATGGTTAAGGGAGAAGCATAATATTGAGGTTGAGTTATCGGACCTCTATAATATACTTTGTATCATTACGTCCGGAGATAGAGAAGAGGAAGTCCAAAAGCTTATTGAAGCTTTGACTGAGCTTTCTCACATGCATCAAGAATCAAACAAGGAAACCAAAACGACGATTCCAGTAAGTGTTCCAAGTATTCCGGTCTTGTCATTATCACCCCGTGATGCGTTCTATGCAGAGACGGAAAGCATTCCTTTTGAAGAGGCGACAGGCAGGATTATCGCTGAATTTGTGATGGTTTATCCACCAGGTATTCCGATTTTCATCCCTGGGGAGATCATCACCCAGGAAAATATCGATTATATTTTTGAAAATATTGAAGCCGGATTACCAGTCCAAGGACCTGAAGATGAATCTTTGAAAATGATCCGTGTAATCAAGGAGCACAAGCCGATTTTTTAATTCTGATGTATTGATTGAAGATACTGAAAAAAAGTTGATGGATCAATTCACAATCAATGTAACTTAAAGAAGACCGCCTCAACGTTACAGAGGCGGTCTTCTCTTATTCCCATATATCAGGCGTTCTTCTTGCCATTTTTTCTTTTCCGTTTGCAGTCCGGACAGTTGGAGTATAAAGTAGTCACCTTATCCACATCAAAATGTTCAATCGTCATATCACAAGTTTGGCAAATTACTGTTCCCATTGTCCATCCCTCTCCTTCGCTTCGTGTAAGCGCTTTTATTATGTCGTTACATTCATATTATGATGTCACAATTAAATTGTCAAGGATAAATTGTATGTCACATTGAAGAAAAGTATGCATTATTACAGCCGGTTCATTTTTTATTAAAAAAAGCCCGGACATTCTTACGAATACCGGGCTTTACATCTCTTATTCATATTGTTCAGCAATTGGAGAGAACGGGAGCGATTCCTCAAAAAAAGATGACAGCTCTTCTGCCTCTTTCCTGGACTGGATTTTAAAGGCTTTTTGAATACTTTCCGTGTTCTTCAGATCAGTCGCATCCATCAATGTGGAGCGCCCGGTCTGCATGCAAACGACGAGCGGTTTACCGAAGAACATGTTTGTGTAGACAATTCCGAAATCATATCGGACATGTTCGGTAGTGAACCCTACAAACCTGACTTTAACCGTTTCGTCTTCATCATAAAGTTTGTCAAAAAGATCCATACCACGCCCTCCTTCTGAATTTTTTGAATATTATAACTAATTATACTCCTGGAACCCAGAAATAACAATGCTTTCGACAATACTTTTTATTTCAATTGGATGACAGTCGTAATCTGATCCTCCTCCTTTCTTAGATATGCCCTTTGGATTTCTCTTCACCTACGTCTGTCAATTTTTCAAATCTAATGATACTATTATTAATATCCATGTACTGACAGGAGTGAACGATATTGTCTAGTAGTGCATACGTCAAATTAGTGGAAAAATCCAAACAGCAATCCATAACATTGGATGATGTTGAAAAACTCATACGATACTACAAAGAAATCACTTCAAAAACAGGGGAACAACTTGGTTGGAAATATGGCTCTGCAGCGTTTCCGTACTCCATTGAACGCCGTGAGTCCAAGGAATTAAAATACTACGAATTGAAAGGTTCAGATCAAGGCTATCACTACATACTTGTCGGAGTTGGGTCAGAATTTAACTCGGAGAACACTACCCAAGTTCAAATTGTCCTACCAGATGGTGCCACGCATGGTGATAAAGGAAAAGCTGTAGAATTCAGCAAATTTCTAGCCAAACAGCTAAATGGAGAACTCCATCTTTTCAACGGAAGGATCATGTATTATTACAAGCGATAATAAGGATAAGCAGAAGGATGACATCGATATGTCATCCTTTCTACATCCATTACGGTACGATCTGATCCGGATCCACAAAAGTATATCCTTTTGATTCTAACCCCTTCACGATATCCACGAGAGCTTCATTCGTCCAATCCCGGTCATGCATCAATAGGATGGCTCCATTTGTCAAAAGAGGTGTGTTGACCATGATATCTGCAATGGATTCACTCGTCTGATATTCCTTCTCCCAATCGTATCCATAGGTCCAATTCATGTAGATCATTTGTAGTTCATCCATCAATTGCTTTGAAAAATCTGTATTGACCCCAAAAGGTGCTCTGAAGAATTTTGGGGCTTCCCCTGTTACGTTTCGGATTTCCTCAGACAACTGTTTAATTTCATATCGCTGTTTATCTACAGACAACTTCGAAAGGTTTGAATGGGTCATCGTATGGTTCCCGATCTCAAATCCTAGCTCATGAATCTGCTTTACAATCTTTTTCTCCTCATCTGTATCCATGAAGTGACCATTCACAAAGAATATGGCAGGTACATTCAAATCCTTCAACTTCTGAGCCATTTCCAATGCATGTTTGTCTGGGGCATCGTCAATGGTCAACAAGACGGTTTGAAGCTCCGATTCACTTTGAGGTTTCAAAGTCCAATTCGCGGGATGTACGGTATATTGTATAGGGTCCGGTTCGCTTTCTTTTTCATCCTTACCATCTTCAGTATTCTCTTCGGAATTTGAATCGTTATTAGACTCCGTATCTGCCTCATCCTCGCCTTCCTCTTCTGTTTGTTTCTGATCTTCATTCATCTGTTTTCCAGCATGTTCATTTTCATTCGGCTTTTCTGTTGTTTGAGCACTGCATGCTGCCAACAACACAATCAATAATGATAATAGTGCTTTTTTCATGATGACTCCCCTTTTTCTATACTCTTATGGCTTTATTCAGTATAAAATTTCTAATGTAGAAACGGAAGAGACAAAACACCTAAAGACATGAATAAATTGGTTATCTAGGTACAAAATAGGGTATAGCTAAAATGTCTTTAGTATATTGTGACTATCAAAATCCTTGAAAATGAAATAGTGATTTCGGTACAATGGGATACGTGTTTAAAACACCTAATAAAAAGAAAGGAGAAGTTTAATGAAGAAATTCACCAAAGTATTCATCATTTCACTAATTATTTCATTAATCTTCATTGGATGGGGCGTCTTATCCCCAGAAGGACTACAAGAAAAGACAAGTGCAGTTCAGAGCTTTCTTCAGATAAAGTTCGGTTGGTTCTATCTCTTGTCTGCTACAGCATTCTTAATCTTTTCCATCTATTTGATTTTCAGTAGATACGGGAAAATCAAACTTGGAAAAGATGACGATGAACCCGATTACAACCTGGTAACATGGTTCGCCATGCTATTTAGTGCTGGAATGGGTATCGGACTTGTGTTCTGGGGTACAGCAGAGCCTCTATACCATTATTACGATCCTCCATCAGGAAACGGGGAGACCGTAGAATCCGCTAGAGCATCACTCCGATATGCATTTTTCCACTGGGGATTACACCCTTGGGGTATTTACACCGTTGTCGGTCTAGCTCTTGCCTACTTTAAATTCCGTAAAGGTGCTCCTGGTTTGATCAGCGCGATTTTCAGACCTTTACTAGGTGACCGTGTGAATGGACCTATCGGAATCTTAATTGATGTCATCGCAGTGTTTGCGACCGTATTCGGTGTAGCTACCTCACTTGGTTTTGGTGCTGCACAAATCAGTGGTGGTTTATCCTATGTCTTTGAAGGCATACAAAATACGAAGCTGACCCAATTAGTGATTATCGCGATTGTGACGGTTCTATTCATCATTTCAGCTTCAACTGGACTGAACAAAGGAATCAAATACTTAAGTAATACAAACATTGTTTTGGCGATCGGTTTAATGTTCTTCTTACTGTTCGCCGGACCAACAAATTTCATCATGGACGTCTTTACACAAACGTTAGGTTCCTATATCCAGAACTTGCCAAGCATGAGTTTCACGCTTGGGCCATATAGCGAGACGAAACAAGGTTGGATCCAATCCTGGACTGTCTTCTATTGGGCTTGGTGGATTGCATGGGCTCCATTCGTCGGTATGTTCATCGCCCGTGTTTCAAAAGGCCGAACAATCCGAGAATTCGTTCTTGGTGTACTACTAGTACCAACAATCTTTGGTGGTCTTTGGTTCTCTGTTTTCGGTGGATCTGCGATCTTCAAGGAACGTATGGAAGGAACAGGACTTTACCAGCTAATGACGGATCAAGGGACAGAGGTTGCTTTGTTCTCCTTGTTTGAACAGTTCCCATTAGGAGCAGTCATGTCTGTAATCGCCATTCTATTAATCAGTACGTTCTTTATCACATCTGCCGACTCGGCGACTTTCGTACTTGGAATGCAAACGACAAACGGAAGCTTGAACCCATCCAACTACATCAAATTCATTTGGGGTGGAGTCGTAGCGGCATCAGCAGCTATCCTACTTTACTCAGGAGGACTCACTGCCCTTCAGACAGCATCAATTATCGCTGCATTTCCATTTACCTTTATCATGATCTTCATCGTATTTGCGATCATGAGAGCGTTGAAGGAAGATTATCGATTGAACAAGAAATAAAAACAATGTTTTATGCAATGGAGAGGTACCTAAACCTCTCCATTTTTCATGTAATAAGATATTTGTATATCAAGTAACTCCCCGCACCGATAAAACTAGAAACGACAGAATATAGCCTTGGCCCCTTTAGATAGATACTGAACAAATACCCGAAGTAACAGAATATCCCTAATAAAATATATTCAAATAGTGAAGGATCTCTCTGAGATAAGTAAGTCACAAGTGCATAAAAGCTCCATGTAATCAATTGTACTGAAGAAAGCATTAACAAAGTGTACATGCTCCTTCCTCCCCTTCCAGTCCTCCGTACCATTTATATGTAAATTACAATCATGTTACGACCTCAAGAATCGGGTTCTCAAATTTCATTTCTGTAACATTTCATTTACGAATTCACGACGTTTCAAAAATCGACAGCTTTCCATGTTAAAATCTTTTTATGAACAAATGCATTACAACTTATGAAAGAAGTGAACTCCATGAAATTGAAGTCCATTGGAATTCTTTCTATATCTCTTTTTGCAATCGTAAGTTTATTAAGTAGCTGTCAGTTTACACCTGTCGACGATCGGTTACCAGTCAACCTGGCTTCTGACCAATTCCATACATTGATTTTCTCCTCGAATAGAAGTGATGATGTTGAACGTTTTTATTATGAAGCGCTGTTAACTTTACAGAAGAAGTATCCAACCAAACTTGATTCTATCAAGATCATTAAGAAAGAGAATGATAAATTGATTAGCCATTATCAGATCAACACTTTCCCTACCATCATTGTTCTTGATGGAAAAGAAGAAATCACCCGCTTAGAAGGAAAACGTAAGGTGAAGGCGATTGAAAGTCATTTAGAAGCCGCCTATACAAAATGATCCCATACAAAAAGGACTGCACAGTGCAGTCCTTTTTTTGCTTCTACTAAGACCCTTTATTTAATAAAAAAGAAACGACCTGATCAGGTCGTTCCTTTCCTATCTTTATTTTACAATGTGAACCGGCAAGTCGATTGCGACTTCTGCAGCTTCCATTGTGATTTCTCCTAGTGTTGGATGTGCGTGGATTGTCATAGCGATATCTTCAGCAGTCATACCTGCTTCAATCGCAAGGCCAAGTTCAGCAATCATGTCAGATGCATTAGGACCTGCAATTTGCGCACCGATTACAAGACCATCTTCTTTACGGGTAATGAGCTTCATGAATCCTTCTGCATCGTTCAATGACAATGCTCGTCCATTTGCTCCGAATGGGAATTTTGAAGCTTTCACATCGAATCCTGCATCCTTCGCTTCAGCTTCAGAATAACCTACGCTTGCAAGTTCAGGATCACTGAATACGACCGCAGGAATCGCTAGATAGTCGATTTCTGCTGCCTCTCCTGCAATGGCTTCTGCAGCAATCTTACCTTCATAAGATGCTTTGTGTGCAAGGGCTGGACCAGGAACGATGTCCCCGATTGCGTACAATCCATCAACAGAAGTCTTACCTTGCTTGTCCACTTCGATCAAGCCTTTGTCAGTCATCTTGACGCCGATTTGCTCAAGGCCAAGCTCTTCAGTGTTCGGCTTACGTCCAACTGTGACAAGTACATAGTCCGCATCAAATGTCTTCTCTTCACCTTTCACTTCTGCTGTGACTTTTACGCCGTCATCTGATTCTTCAACGCCTTTTGCCATCGCATCAGTGATGATTTCAACGCCTTTCTTCTTAAGGCGACGAGAAACAAGTGTACTCATTTGCTTTTCGAATCCTGGGAGGATCTGCTTACCACCTTCAAGGATGGTTACCTCAGTGCCAAGGTTTGCGTATGCCGTACCAAGTTCGATACCAATGTATCCTCCACCGATGACAACCATCTTCTTCGGCACTTCAGAAAGAGCGAGTGCACCAGTAGAAGAGATGACACGATCGCTCCATTTGAATGAAGGAAGTTCGATCGGGCTGGAGCCTGTAGCAAGGATACAGTTCTTGAACTTATAAGTTTGAGATGTATACTCATCTTTCGTTACACGAACGGTATTCGTATCAGAGAAATAAGCTTCTCCTTTTACAATCTCAACCTTATTTCCTTTAAGGAGACCTTCTACTCCGCCAGTCAATTTCTTGACGATACCAGCTTTCCATTCCTGGACTTTACTCATATCGACTTTGACATTTTCAGCAGTAATACCCATATCATCTGAATGTTGAGCATGCTCAAAACGATGACTTGCGTTAATGATTGCTTTTGAAGGGATACATCCTACATTCAGACATACTCCACCGATCTCGCCTTTTTCGACGATTGTCACTTTTTGCCCCATTTGTGCAGCTCGGATAGCCGCTACGTATCCCCCAGGGCCAGAACCAACGACCAGTGTGTCAATTTCTTCAGCAAAATCTCCAACTACCATTTTTATGCCTCCATTATCAAGAGTTGTGGGTCGTTTAACAGACGCTTCACATGATTCAACGCGTTCTGAGCTGTTACTCCATCTACAAGGCGGTGGTCATAACTGATGGACACCGCTAATACTGGAGCAGCTACGATTTCTCCATTTACAACGACCGGCTTTTCTTGGATACGACCTACACCAAGAATCGCAGCATCAGGATGGTTGATGATCGGAGTGAACCACTGTCCACCAGCAGATCCCAGGTTTGAGATCGTGCATGTGCTTCCTTTCATTTCATCCGTTGTTAGCTTACCATCTCGCGCTTTCTTTGCCAATTGATTAATCTCGTCTGAAAGCTTGAAAATGGATTTTCGATCTGCATCTTTAATGACAGGAACAACAAGTCCAGCATCTGTATCTGCAGCAATTCCGATGTTGTAATAATGCTTATGAATGATCTCTTCGTTCTGATCATCAATTGAAGCATTCAGGATTGGATACTCACGTAATGCAGAAACCAATGCTTTAGCTACATATGGCAGGTAAGTAAGTTTGATGCCTTTATCAGCAGCAACCTCTTTAAACTTCTTACGGTGTGCAACCAAGTCTGTCACAACCACTTCATCCATATGCGTTACGTGAGGTGCAGTGTGCTTCGAGTTAACCATTGCGTTCGCAATAGCTTTTCTCATACCCTTCAACTTCTCACGAGTTTCAAGCTGTTGCTGTTGAGCAGCTGCTGGTTGCGTTTCTGCAGATCGATCTTCCTGCTTCGCTTCCGTTTCTTGCGTAGCTTCCTCTTGAGGTGCTTCTTGTCCACCATCTAGATATGCATCAATATCTTCTTTCAAGATACGTCCATTCTTACCTGAACCTTGGACTTTCTTGATGTTGACATCCTTTTCACGAGCGTACTTACGTACAGAAGGCATAGCCTTAACTCGGTTAGTCGGATCGTCCTCTTCTTCTGCTGCAGGTTCTGCTTTTGTTTCTTCTTTTTCTTGTTTCTTTTCTTCTTCAGCAGGTTTCTCTTCTGTCTTAGCTTCTTTTTCTTCCTGCTTTTCATCTTTCGCTTCAGCTTCTTCAGCTTCTTCGCCTTCATAACCTTCTGCATCAATTGTAAGAAGGACATCTCCGACAACAGCTACTGTTCCTTCATCTACCTTGATATCTTTTACTGTACCATCGTATGGTGATGGAATTTCCACGACAGCTTTATCGTTTTGTACTTCAAGAAGAATGTCATCTTCTTTGATTTCGTCGCCCTTTTTGACAAACCATTTAACGATTTCGCCTTCATGAATACCTTCACCGATATCTGGCAGTTTAAATTCAAACGCCACAGGGTTCGCCTCCTTGTTTTGTATATACTCAGATTGGAGTGTTGATTTTTGTTCTATTTAAAAGTCGATGACTTGCTTGGATTTCGTAACAATATCTTTATAATCAGGCAGCCACACATCTTCTGCAGCAGAGAACGGGAACACTGTGTCCGGTGCTGTTACACGTAACACTGGCGCTTCCAAGGAAAGAATTGCACGATCATTGATCTCAGCTACAACGCTAGCTGCAATTCCTGCTTGTTTTTGTGCTTCTTGTACGACAATGGCACGACCTGTCTTGTTGACAGACTCAATGATTGTATCGATATCGATCGGGCTCACTGTACGCAAGTCGATTACTTCCGCTTGGATATCTTCTTTTTCGAGCTCTTCAGCTGCTTTCAGAGAAGAATGAACCATCGCTCCATAAGTAATGATCGTGATGTCTTTCCCTTCTCTCTTCACATCAGCTTTACCGATTTCTACCGTGTATTCTTCTTCAGGAACTTCACCACGGAAAGAACGATATAATTTCATATGCTCAAGGAAAATGACTGGGTCATTGTCTCGGATAGAAGCGAGCAGCAATCCTTTTGCATCATATGGTGTTGATGGGATGACAACTTTCAATCCAGGTTGTTGAGCCATCAATCCTTCAAGGCTGTCTGCGTGAAGCTCCGGAGTCTTAACGCCTCCACCAAATGGAGAACGCACTGTAATCGGAGCGTTGTAGCGTCCACCTGAACGGTAACGCATACGTGCCATTTGCCCTGAAATTGCGTCCATTACTTCGTATACGAAACCGAAGAATTGGATTTCGGGAACTGGACGATAACCTTGCAGTGCTAATCCGATCGCAAGACCACCAATTCCAGACTCTGCAAGCGGGGTATCAAAGACGCGATCTTCACCGTACTCTTTTTGAAGACCTTCAGTTGCGCGGAATACGCCTCCATTTTGACCAACGTCTTCCCCAAAGATCAAAACGTTCTCATCATTTTTCAATTCAATGCGCATCGCATCTGTGATCGCTTGAATCATCGTCATTTGGGCCATGGCTTACTTCGACTCCTTTTCTTTGTATTCTTCCATTTGCTCCTGTAGATTTTTAGGAAGCTCTTCGTACATGATATCAATTAGATCCGTTACTTTTTGTTTAGGCGCTTCGTCTGCTTTCTTAATTGCAGCCTTGATATCTTCTTTCGCCTTTTCAACAACTTCGTTTTCTTTTTCTTCAGACCATAGATCTTTAGATTCTAAGAACTTACGGAAACGTACAAGCGGATCTTTCTTTTCCCACTCGTCGTCCATATCTTCTGTACGGTAGCGTGTAGGGTCGTCCCCAGCCATCGTGTGCGGTCCATAACGGTATGTCAGTGTTTCAATCAGTGATGGCGTTTCTTCTTCAATTGCACGTTCGCGTGCCTGTTTCGTAACAGCGTAAACCGCCAAAACATCCATACCATCAACTTGGACACCGTGAATACCAGCAGCAACTGCTTTTTGTGCAATTGTCTTAGCTGCGGATTGTTTTTCTACTGGTACAGAGATAGCGAATCGGTTGTTTTGAACAACGAATACAGCTGGCGCATTAAAAGCACCTGCGAAGTTGATTCCTTCGTAGAAATCCCCTTGGGATGCTCCACCATCTCCTGTATAAGTAATTGCAATGTTTTTCTTACCGCGTTTTTTCAGTCCGAGTGCAACACCAGCAGTTTGAGTGATTTGTGCACCGATGATGATTTGAGGTGAAATGACATTTACACCTTCAGGAATTTGATTACCATGGAAGTGTCCACGTGAGAACAAGAATGCTTGATAAAGTGGTAATCCATGATAAACGATCTGTGGTACGTCGCGATAACCCGGAAGAATAAAGTCTTCCTTATCCAACGCATATTGGCTTCCCAACATAGAAGCTTCTTGGCCAGCTACAGGCGCATAAAATCCAAGACGCCCTTGTCTGTTCAAGGAGATCGCTCGTTGATCCCAGATTCTTGTGTAGACCATTCGAGTCATCAGCTCTTGTAGATCTTCATCTGATAAGTCAGGCATTGCATCCTCGTTAACGATTTCGCCTTCCTCATTTAGAATTTGGAACGTTTCAAATTCCTCTTCGATTTGTTGCAGGGTTTTTGTACCCATGAAGGTCACCTCTTCCTTTCCTATTAAAAAGTTTCATGATGTGTCTTTTTTAATCAACCAGACAATTTATACACATTATTTAGATTGTCCACTTTTCTTCTAAAGCATGACTAAACGTGATGAAATCCATTGTACGAATTTCACCCGTTCGGACTACATCATGTTTTACCCTTTTTCCAAGTGTAATAATCGTCATAAACAACGATTCATCAGTCGTAGCTTACGACAGAACTGTACTAATCGAAATGCGAATAAATACTAGTACAACCTTTTATGTTCCTAAGTGTACACTACGACAAATAAAAACGTCAATCATATTGACTATTCTTAGTTATCACTCGTTAATCCATAGGGCGAAAGTCTAGATAACCAGAAACTGTATTAGTATAGAATGTGTGTCTGTATTACCACACGGATACATGAAAACATTCGACCACTCCCGAAGAAAATCGCTATATTAAACAAGCGATGCACCCGCGGAAGGCGAGCACCTGGATCGGAAATCAACTACTCACAACAGCAACAAAGTTTGCGAAAATATCCTAAATAAAAAAGACCCATCCATAGGATCGGTCTTCATATCATTCGTTTATGAGGCTTTCTTTTCATCTGTTGAGAATCCAGCTAATTTATAAAAATCTTTCTTCTGTTCGTTATACTGATCTGTCAAACGATTGAAAGAATCCTGTTTATTCAGAACATCTTCATATTGTTTGTTCAAATTCTCCGTGAAGGTTTCCAATTCATCCATGGAAAGATCCTCTTTCTTCAATAGAGCATACAATTCCAGGTCCATATTCAATGCTTCAGCATATGCTTTGTTCAGATCCTGATAACTTGTATGTCGATCGTCCATCGTCTGAATTAACTTACCTGCAGAGGATTTGATCTTTTCCTCTTCTATCTCATCTGCAAGCTCTTTTACGGATTTGAATTGTTCATAAGCTTCTTCAATGCTTTGCTTCTCTTTTTGTATCATCTCTTGACGGGATTCAGCTGACGCAATCGCTTCATCTGCCATTTGTTTGATCTTATCGAACTCTTTCATACTTAATCCTAACATTTCATTGAATAGTGTCTGCTCTTTCTTTTCAGCTTCAACAAGAGGCTTCTGAACATCACTGAATCCTTTTTCGAGGCTAACGGTCTTCTCCAAATGATCGTAGATTTTCTCTTCAGCTGTTTGATCTACCGAGCAGCCACTCATGACTATCGTTAATAATAAGAAAGTGACGAAAACGGTTTTTCTGATGGACAAAATGGTTCCCCCTAACAAATTCTCTCTGATTATTTATGATATACGTTTCCATAAAGCTATACAAGTAAAATTAAGTAGGACGAGGATATTAGTACAATATGACCGATTCTTTTGATTTAGAACAAATGTAGAACAAATCAAATTTAGGTACATATTCTTTTAGAAACCAAGTTGTGTTAAACTAATCACAATGCTTTTTTGAACGTTGATCATACTCGAACACAGGAGTTGAAAATATGTTAACAATGAATGATGTTGTGAAAGAGGGCTCCCCTATATTGAGAGAAAGGGCAGAAGCCGTTGCATTACCTCCTTCCGAAGAGGATCGCAACACTTTAATTAAAATGCGTGAGTTCCTCGTGAACAGCCAGGACCCTGAAACAAGTGCGAAATACAATCTCCGGCCAGGGATCGGCATCGCTGCTCCGCAAATCGGTGTCAGTAAAAGAATGCTTGCTGTTCTTGTGGAGGATGAAGATGGTCAATTATATGATTATGCGCTATTCAACCCACGTATTATGAGCCATTCGGTGCAAAAAGCGTATCTTGAGGGCGGAGAAGGTTGTTTATCCGTTGACCGAGACGTACCCGGTTTTGTACCTCGTTATCATAAAGTGAAAGTGAAGGCAACTGACCTTGATGGCAATGAAATTGAATTGAAGTTAAAAGGGTTGCCATCAATCGTATTTCAACACGAAATCGATCATTTGAACGGTGTCATGTTTTATGACCACATTAATCAAGAAGAACCATTTGAAAGACCAGATGGGATTGCAATTGGAAGATAATTAGCTAATTAGAGAAGTAAGACTGACGGCTTTCCGTTAGTCTTTTTTTTATGCATTAATCGCCCATTTCAATAAAAATATGCGTTTACCATCATTTAATAGTACAGTCGCGTCAGGACAAGCATGAATAGATTAGTAATAGGGAAAGGAGGTTGAATTTTATGGGATACAAAGAATATGAAAAGAAATGCGACTGCAAAAAATGTCGCGAGAAACGTGAAAAGAAAAAGAAGAAGTACTATTCTTCATATGAATATGAATGCGTTTGTTACAAAAAGGACAAGCATTCCCGCGGTAAGAAACACTCTTCCGGGCATGACGATTACAAGCATGACTACGATCACCACAAATCTTCAGGCAAAAAACATGATGACCATCACAAATCATACGGTAAGGAACATGATGACAGCCACGATCATCATAAATCCTATGGGAAAAAACATGGTTCAGGACACGATGATCATGATCACTACAAATCTTCTGGCAAGAAAAGATCATCCGGTAAGAAACATGGTTCCGGTCATGAACACCATGAAGACAAAAAGCGTAGTTCAAGAGAAAGAGACCATCGAGACTGGTTCTGGCTCTGGTAAATAAAAAAAGATTGTAGAGGATCTTCCTCTACAATCTCCCTTTAAATTAACGACCTACATATCAGGTCTTAACCAATCCGATTTTTCTAAGTCCTTCACGAATTCCATCATCATCGACCGCTTTCGTTACAAAATCTGCGGATTGTTTCGCTGCTTTTTTCGCATTGCCCATCGCAATTCCAGTTCCCGCATACTCCAACATTTCCAAGTCATTCAATCCATCACCGAATGCGATGACGTCTTCCTGACGATAGCCAAGGTGCTGTATCATCTTTTCGATTCCGACCGCTTTTGATCCAGTTCTAGGTAGTACATCAATTGAATATTGATGCCAACGGATAAAATTGAAATCCTCATATGTGTCACGGTAGAACGATTCCTTCTCCATATCATCACAATACAATAGTGCTTGGAAGATTGAACGACCCTTATAGAAATTCGGATCATGCGATGGGTGATGCATCTTCAAGTCATCCATCGATTTTTGAACATGTGGGTGTTCAAGATGTGTCGCTCTTCCTTCCTCTGTATTCAAAAAGACCATCGGATGATCATGTTCAGAGGAATGAGTGACGAGACGGGTCAGGACCTCCTCATCCAGTGGATTATTGTAAACACATTGGTCATCAAAAGAAACATATTGCCCGTTAAAACTTACGAACCCGTTAATCCCAAGCTGGGTGCGTAGGTCCTTAAACATAAATGGCGCACGACCTGTTGCAATGACCATCGGGACCTTGTTGTCTTGCAACTCCTGAATGGCCGCTATCGTTCCTTTTGGTACTCGCTTCTCGTGGTCTAACAAGGTTCCATCTATATCGAAGAATACAATTTTGTTTGTCATACAATACCCCTTTGTTTCTTGTTGTTTGTTGTCTCAGTTGTAGCCTGTGCTCGTCTCGCCGTCTTTCTTGTAGAGAGATAAACACCTGCCAGAATCAAAACCAATCCGAAAATAGCATGAGCCGGAATGCGTTCATCTAAGAGGAACCAACCCCAAAACATCGCAGTGATCGGTACCAGGTAGGTTACGAAAGTAGCGAACTCTGCACTACCCTCTTGGATCATGAAATAAAATAACAAATACGCAAGACCTGAGCCGAACACACCTAATCCAATCATGGCAACGATGGCATCCATTGTAAAGACACCCATTTGAGGCTGAGAACCTGTAACGAGGATAATCAGCAAACTACCAATGGCTCCTACAAGCAAAGTCACCAATGAAATCATCATAACACTGATCCCTTGCAAATGTCTTTTCGTATATTGCGAACTGAAACCATAACAGAGAGTTGCAGCAATCATCGTCCCCATTCCAATCAAGTCTTCTTGAAACAGTTGCGTCACGTTCAAGTCAATCAAAACAAGGATACCGATAAACCCGATTAGGACACCGAACCATTGACGAAACGTAAGTGCGATTGAGAAAAACATTACACCGATGACACTTGTCCAGATTGGTGTGGTAGCGTTGGCGATTGATGCGAGACTACTTGATATCGTCGTTTCGCTTATGGCAATCAAGCCCCAGGGAATGAGCGCATTCATTATTCCGACTAAAAGGAGTGACTTCCAGGGTAAATTCCTAAACATCATAAACTTTCTTTGAACCAAAATAATCAAAAACAACGTTAAAGCACCTAATGTACATCTTACGAAGACGATTCCCCATGGCCCTAAATCTTCCACAAGTATCTTAATAAAATAAAAGGAGGTACCCCAAATCAGGCTGAGCGTAATCAATGCAAGGTATAATTTCATCGTGCTTCCTCTTTTCAATATCGGTCCATGCTTTTCAATACCACTTTTTACCTTGATGAATGGACCTTAGAATTTCCATACTAAGTATACCATCCACATTTGAAAAATGAGACGAACGCAAACATAGAATCCAATCGAATTCTTGCTTTCTTATTTGCCAAACGGGTTCTTTGAAGGATCTAAAATAAAGGAGGGCAAAAATGATGCTGAAAAAATTGAGGAATCGAATTCGGAATGAATGGAATGTTTGGAGAGGATATCAACCTCCGCAATACAATTGAGATAACATTTGTTTTGCAGTGATTATTTTGGTATCTTATGTATTCAGATACCTTTTTACATAGGCACCTTCCTCCCAAATATATAAACGCTTGCAAAAAAACATGAAAAACATATGGAATTCATTTATAATAATACGCAGATGAATCTAATTGAAAACGGTAAGGAGAGTTAAGCATGATTTTTAAAGTATTTTATCAGGAGAACCTGCTTGAGGTACCGGTACGTGAAGAAACAAAAAGCCTCTATGTTGAAGCAGACTCCGTACAAGCAGTACGCGCACAACTAGCGGATCGGAATTACAACATCGAATTTGTTCAAGAAGTAACTGGAGCCCATCTTGAATATGAACAACAAAATGAAGATTTTGAATTGGAGACAAGATAACAAATGAAATTCGTAAAAAATCATCAAACAGCAGTATTCGCACTAGGCGGACTTGACGAGATCGGAAAGAACACTTATGGAATCCAGTTCCAGGATGAAATCATCCTCATCGATGCAGGTATCAAGTTCCCTGAAGATGAACTACTTGGAATTGATTATGTGATTCCTGATTACACATACCTTGTGAAAAATGTTGATAAGATCAAGGGACTGTTCATCACTCATGGTCACGAAGACCATATCGGAGGAATTCCATATCTGCTTCGTCAGATCAACATCCCAATTTATGCAGGCAAGTTAGCTATTGGGCTAATTAGAAACAAGTTAGAAGAACACGGACTTCTTCGAAGAGCTAAGCTTTACGAAATTCAAGAAGAGGATGTCATCAAGTTCCGTAAAACATCCGTTACGTTCTTCCGTACAACGCACTCTATTCCTGATTCTTACGGAATTGTCGTCAAAACACCTCCCGGAAACATCGTCCACACAGGAGATTTCAAGTTTGACTTCACACCAGTCGGTGAACCTGCGAACTTGAACAAAATGGCTCAAATTGGAGCAGAAGGTGTCCTCTGTCTACTTTCAGACAGCACAAACAGTGAAGTTCCAGACTTTACAATGTCGGAAAGA
>JAIVLN010000006.1 GCA_020524245.1 Rossellomorea aquimaris
TAGTCTGGTGATGATGGCGAAGAGGTCACACCCGTTCCCATGCCGAACACGGAAGTTAAGCTCTTCAGCGCCAATGGTAATTGGGGGCTTCCCCCTGTGAGAGTAGGACATCGCCGGGCGTAAAAAGGTGAAACGTACACCATGTCGTTTCATCTTTTTTTGTTTTTAAAAAAGAGAGCAGTCGCGAGGCTGTTCTTTTTTGACGGATTTTTTTGATGGTAACAAAGTACCGACTTCCCCAAGTGAACCTGAAAGTTCCCCAAGTGAGCATGAAACTTCCACAAGTTAAGGTGAAAGTTCCACAAGTCAACGCGAAAGTTCCACAAGAGAGCGTAAAACTTCCACATGCTGCCCATAATCTTAATGATAAATGTAGGATTTTCTTCAAAAATCCGTACCTTATTGGAACTTTTCTATTTACACGTCCTAAATGAAAGATTTTTGTTTCAAAAATCTACCTCTTCTGATTCGTACCTTGGAACCTGCTAGGTCAGCCCAGATGAAAACTCATAAAATCTATCTCTTTCTCTTTGGTGAACTTTCGTGCTATCCTAAGAGTTACAAAAAATGAAAACTTGAGTTTTGGAGGTTTTACAAAGTGCTTGAAAATGGCTATATATTGATTGCGATTATTTTAATCATCAATATCGTTTATGTAACATTCTTCACGCTGCGTATGATCCTTACGTTGAAAAACCAACGTTATCTCGCAGCTGCAACAAGTGTCATCGAAGTCCTGATCTACGTCATCGGACTCGGAATTGTGTTGGAGAACCTGAATGAAATCCAAAACCTGATCGCCTACGCCGTCGGTTACGGGATCGGCGTCATCGTCGGTATGAAGATCGAAGAGAAGCTAGCACTTGGTTATATCACAGTTAACGTAATCACGAAAGAATTCGATTCGGATATCCCATCAGCTCTTCGTAACAAGGGCTATGGTGTCACGAACTGGCTCGCGGATGGACGAGATGGTCCACGTCTTATGATGCAAATCCTGACTTCGAGAAAATCCGAGTACGATCTATACTCTACGGTAAAGAAAATGGATGAAAAAGCCTTCATCATTTCGCATGAACCGAAAGCCTTCTATGGAGGGTTCTGGGTCAAGGCTGTACGGAGGTAACGGACGATGGATAAGAGTAAACCGAAAAAGAAGAAGTTCGAAGTATTGGAAAACGAGAGCATCTCAGACTGCCTCGATCGCATGAAGAAGGAAGGCTACATGCCTGTAAGGCGGATGGAAGAGCCGGTTTTCCAGGAAAAGACGCAAAATGGGAAGAAAGACGTGGAATATTTACGACAAAAAGTGATTTTTGAAGGAAAATTACAGTGAAATCCGAACATTTAATTCGTAAAATTATCCAACGTTCGATTTTTCGTTGACATACGCGTTTTGGCGTTGTTACAATATAACTGAATCAAACAGCTCTCATATAATCTTGGGGATATGGCCCATAAGTTTCTACCCGGTAACCGTAAATTACTGGACTATGAGGGAAAGCGAACGGTATGCTAAAAGCGAAGTGTACCCAGGATTTTTATGCTTTCTCACATCCAAGAGAAACAGAAAAGATCCTGGGTCTTTTTTTCGGGCAAAAACAGGAATTACATAATAGATAGAAAGGTTTGGTGAGGTCATGCAGGCAATAGTAGGAGTCATTATGGGAAGCACATCGGATTGGGAGACGATGAAACATACGTGTGATGTTCTTGAAGAACTTGAAATTCCGTACGAAAAGCGAGTCGTATCGGCTCATCGTACGCCTGAACTCATGTTTGAATACGCAGAGGAAGCACGTGACCGAGGGATACGGGTCATTGTAGCTGGAGCTGGCGGAGCAGCACATCTTCCGGGTATGGTTGCAGCGAAAACGACCTTGCCGGTCATTGGTGTTCCGGTTCAGTCGAAAGCTTTGAACGGTCTGGATTCGCTTCTATCCATCGTCCAGATGCCTGGCGGTGTACCGGTCGCAACGGTTGCGATCGGAAAAGCAGGAGCGACGAACGCTGGTCTTTTAGCGGCACAGATTATAGGCACGACTTCAGAGGATGTAGCTGCTCGACTTCAGAATCGACGGAACCAAACGAAGGAAAAAGTGTTGGAAAGCAGTGGTGAATTGATATGATGAAACCTATTTTACCTCCTCAAACGATTGGGATATTAGGTGGCGGACAACTCGGACGGATGATGGCGATCGCGGCAAAAGAGATGGGGTTCAAAGTAGCGACAGTCGATCCGACAGAAGGTTCTCCATGTGGCTTGATCGCAGACATCGAAATCGTCGGTGACTATGCGAGTGAGGAAGCGCGCAAGAGACTAGCTGAAGTAAGTGATGTCATCACGTACGAGTTTGAAAATGTCGATCTTGCAACAGCAGAGTGGTTGGAGCGGAATCACCATCTGCCACAGGGCAGTCGGCTTTTAGAAGTAACACAAGACAGGGCAGAGGAAAAACGGACGCTAGAAGCAATCGGCGTTCAAGTAGCGCCTTATGTACTTGTTGACGAGAGTGCGGAACTTGAACCGGCGCTTGAGAAAATTGGATATCCAGCAATTTTGAAGACGACGCGTGGCGGCTACGACGGCAAAGGCCAGGTCATGATTGAGGCACCTCAAGATTTGAAAGCAGCAAAAGAGTTGCTCGCTGGTGGCACCCCATGTGTGTTAGAGAAGAAAATCAACTTCGCAAAAGAGATTTCAGTGATCGTCGCACGGAATACGAGTGGCGACACAGAAACGTTCCCGGTTGCGGAGAACATCCATAAAGATCACATTCTTTATAAATCGATCGTTCCAGCACGCATTTCTGAAGTGAGCCTGGAAAAAGCGGAAAACCTTGCGAGACAGATTGCGAGCGGGTTGGAGCTTGTCGGTACTTTGGCGGTCGAGATGTTCCTGACGAATGACGAGGGCATCTATATCAATGAGTTGGCACCACGCCCACACAATTCGGGGCATTATACGATTGAAGGCTGTATGTTCTCGCAATTCCAGCAGCATATCCGCGCGATCTGCGGTTGGAAGCTTGGAAAGCCAACCTTGCTGAAGCCGAGCGTAATGGTGAACTTGCTCGGACAAGATGCCGCGACGATTTTGGAAGTTGCACCATTGTTTGACGATGTCCATCTTCATCTATATGAGAAAAAAGAGATCAAGGACAAACGGAAGATGGGACATTTTACGATCATAAACGATTCATTAGAAGAAGCAGTTGATCAAGCAGAAACCATCGTTAAGAACTTACAACAAAAAGACAACTTGGAGGAAGTAAAATGATTGAACGCTATACAAGACCTGAAATGGGTGCGATTTGGACAGAAGAAAATAAATTCAAGGCATGGCTCGAAGTAGAGATTCTTGCTTGCGAAGCATGGGCAGAGCTTGGAGACATTCCGAAAGAGGACGTTGCGAAGCTCCGTGAAAACGCTGGGTTTGACGTGAACCGGATCCATGAAATCGAAGCGGAAACGCGTCATGATGTCGTTGCTTTTACAAGAGCGGTATCAGAAACACTTGGGGAAGAGCGCAAATGGGTCCATTATGGTCTGACTTCTACCGACGTTGTCGATACAGCGTTATCCTATTTGATCAAGCAAGCGAATGACATCTTACTGGCGGATGTCGAGAAGTTTATCGAGATTTTAAAAGAAAAAGCAGTAGAGCATAAGCACACGGTGATGATGGGGAGAACCCACGGTGTCCATGCGGAACCGACGACATTCGGCTTGAAGCTCGCGCTCTGGTACGAAGAGATGAAGCGGAACAAAGAGCGGCTCGAGCAAGCGGTGGAAGGCATCCGTTTCGGGAAGCTTTCAGGAGCGGTCGGAACGTATGCGAACATACCTCCGTTTGTGGAAGAGTACGTGTGTGAAAAGCTAGGTCTGAACCGTGCGCCTGTATCCACGCAAACGTTGCAACGTGACCGTCACGCGCATTACATTTCAACGCTTGCTCTCGTCGCGACATCCATCGAGAAGTTCGCAACGGAAATCCGCGGCTTACAGAAGAGTGAGACACGTGAAGTCGAGGAATTTTTCGCAAAAGGTCAAAAAGGATCATCCGCTATGCCGCATAAACGTAATCCGGTCGGATCCGAGAACATGACTGGTCTTGCTCGCGTGATTCGAGGTCATATGGTGACGGCGATGGAGAACGTGTCCCTATGGCACGAACGCGATATTTCGCACTCATCCGCTGAGCGCGTGATCATTCCAGACAGCACGATCCTACTGAATTACATGCTGAACCGATTCTCCAATATCGTGAAAAACTTAACGGTGTTCCCGGAGAACATGAAGCGCAACATGACGAGAACGTACGGCTTGATCTACTCGCAGCGTGTGTTGCTTTCACTGATCGACAAGGGCATGAACCGTGAAGAAGCATACGACCTCGTGCAACCGAAAGCGATGGAAGCTTGGGAGAAAGGCATCCAGTTCAGAGAGTTGATTGAAGGGGAGAAGCGAGTGACCGATATGCTTTCACCAGAAGAGATCAACGACTGTTTTGACTACAACTACCACTTGAAGGAAGTAGACAACATTTTCAAACGCGTTGGACTTGAGTAAATCGCCGCACAGGCGCGAGGAGGAACGTTGATGGAAAAGCAAGCGTTACTGTATGAAGGAAAAGCGAAGCGAGTGTATGAAACGAACGATTCGGAAATCGTCTGGATCGAGTATAAAGACGAAGCGACCGCCTTCAACGGCGAGAAGAAGTCGACGATCACAGGGAAAGGCCGATTGAACAACGAGATTTCAGCGTTATTGTTCGAGAAGCTCCGTGAGAACGGAATCGAATCGCATTTTGTGAAAAAGCTTTCGGAAACGGAACAGTTGGTGAAAAATGTCCAGATCATACCGCTCGAAGTCGTCGTCCGTAACGTCGCGGCAGGCTCTCTTGCACACCGATTGGGGATGGAAGAAGGCGAAGTGCTGCCAGAAACGATCGTCGAGTTTTACTATAAGAACGATGATTTGGGAGACCCGTTGTTGACGCGCGACCACATCCGCGTGCTCGGCTTGGTCGAAGAAACAGAGCTGGCACTCTTACGAGAGAAGGGTCTCGCTGTGAATGAAGTGCTTGTTCCGTATTTCAAGTCTCTGAACATCGACTTGATCGATTTCAAACTCGAGTTCGGCATCGGCCCGGATGGAGACGTTCTGCTGGCGGATGAGATTTCACCTGACACATGCCGATTGTGGGATGCGGAGACAGGTGAGAAGCTCGATAAAGATGTGTTCCGCCGCGATCTCGGAAGCTTAACCGACACATACAGTAAGCTGTTGGAACGATTGACGATCGCGCCTTAAGCTGACGTTAAGTAGATCAATAGAATAAGAGGGTTCCGGACTGATTTCCCGAACCCCTCATATGAAAAATTTTAAGAATGTTGTGTATTTTAAAAGTTGATTGGAGAGCAAGGTGCGAGACTCCAGCGGGATCAGCGGGACAGGTGAGACCATTTACTTTTTAAAAGGATCTTCGACTAAAACCCACCACGTCCTGTGGTGAACGTCGAAGCCAGCACATCCTGTGCAAGTGGGTGGGCTCACCGCACGCCCCGCGGAAAGCGAGCATCCTGGAGCGGAAATCAACCACTTTCAAGAGCAACAAAGTTTGCGCAAACAGTCTTTATAAATCAAAAACAACCACTCGGGGAGGCCGATTTCATGTATAACGTTAAAGTTTTCATCACTTTGAAGGAAAGTGTTCTAGATCCACAAGGAGCTGCTGTGAAAGATTCGCTCCATCGTCTCACTTACAACGCAGTTGAAGATGTACGCGTAGGAAAATACATTGAATTGACGCTAAAGAAAGAAGATGGCGACATCGATCAGCAAGTCCGTGAAATGTGCGAAAAGCTCTTAGCGAACACAGTCATTGAAGACTATACGTATGAAATCGAGGAGGTCATCCCTCAATGAAGTTTGCCGTCGTCGTTTTTCCAGGGTCCAACTGTGACATAGACATGTACCACGCCATCAAGGACGAGCTGGGAGAGGAAGTCGAGTACGTCTGGCATGACGACCAGGACTTGAATCGCTTTGACGGTATTCTCATCCCGGGTGGATTCTCGTACGGGGACTACTTGCGAAGCGGTTCGATCGCTCGTTTTTCCAACGTGATGGAGTCCATTTACGAAGCGAATCAGGCAGGCAAGCCGATCCTTGGCGTCTGCAACGGTTTTCAAATTTTACTAGAAGCAGGATTGTTGCCAGGTGCGATGCAACGGAACGAAAAGCTGAAATTCATCTGTAAGCAGGTCGAGCTTGAAGTGGCGAACAACGAAACGGTGTTCACCTCTCTTTATGAAAAAGGGGAGAAGATCACGATTCCGGTCGCACACGGTGAAGGCAACTACTACTGCGATGAAGCGACATACACGAAGCTCGCAGAGAATAACCAGATTGCTTTTACGTATGCCGAAAACATCAACGGATCAAGACACGGAATTGCGGGCATTACGAATGAACGAGGAAACGTCCTAGGCATGATGCCGCATCCAGAGCGAGCGGTCGACGCTTTGCTCGGTAGCGCGGACGGACTGAAGCTGTTTCAATCAATCGTGAAATCTTGGAGGGAAGCACATGTCACTACTTCATGAACCAACTGCAGAAATGATCAAGGAACAGAAGCTGTATCAGGAAATGGGCTTGAACGATAGCGAGTTCCGGATGGTTGAGTCAATCTTAGGTCGTCTTCCAAACTATACGGAAACGGGTCTTTTCTCGGTCATGTGGTCCGAGCATTGCAGCTATAAGAACTCGAAGCCTGTTTTGCGCAAGTTCCCGACAGAAGGCAAGCGCGTCCTCCAAGGTCCAGGAGAAGGGGCTGGAATCGTCGATATCGGTGACGATCAAGCCGTCGTTTTTAAAATAGAAAGCCACAACCATCCGTCTGCCATCGAGCCGTACCAAGGGGCAGCAACAGGTGTCGGAGGAATCATCCGTGACGTGTTCTCGATGGGTGCGCGTCCGGTCGCATTGTTGAACTCTCTTCGTTTCGGTGAGCTCACGTCTGATCGAGTGAAGTATTTGTTCGAAGAGGTTGTCGCTGGCATTGCGGGCTACGGAAACTGTATCGGTATTCCGACAGTCGGTGGAGAAGTGCAGTTTGATGCTTCTTACGAAGGCAATCCGCTCGTGAACGCGATGTGTGTCGGAGTGATCGATCATAAGGATATCCAGAAGGGTCAGGCGAACGGTATCGGCAACTCGGTCATGTACGTTGGTGCGAAGACTGGCCGTGACGGCATTCATGGGGCGACATTCGCTTCGGAAGAATTGAACGATGCGTCTGAGGAAAAGCGTCCGGCAGTCCAGGTCGGCGATCCGTTCATGGAAAAACTTTTACTTGAAGCGTGTTTAGAGCTTGTTCAATCGGATGCCCTTGTTGGGATCCAAGACATGGGAGCGGCAGGTCTGACTTCGTCCTCGAGCGAAATGGCGAGTAAGTCAGGCGTTGGGATCGAAATGAACCTCGACCTTGTCCCACAACGTGAAACGAACATGACGCCTTATGAGATGATGCTTTCTGAGTCTCAAGAGCGGATGTTAATCGTTGTGAAAAAAGGGCGCGAAGACGAAATCAAGCAGATTTTCGATAAATGGGAACTCGAAGCGGTCACGATCGGTCACGTCATCGAGGAAAAAGAACTTCGCTTGCTTCATAACGGTGAAGTCGTTGCGAACGTTCCGGTTGATGCTTTGGCGGAAGAAGCACCGGTTTATCACAAGCCAAGTGCGGTACCGGCTTACTATGAAGCGTTCCAAACGCAAGAAGCTTACCAACCACAAATTACAGATTATAAAGATACATTGTTGAAATTGTTGGCTCAGCCAACAATCGCAAGCAAGTCATGGGTATTCGATCAGTACGATCATATGGTTCGCACAAGCACAGTCGTTTCTCCTGGATCAGACGCGGCAGTCGTTCGTATCCGCGGAACGCGGAAAGCGTTGGCAATGACGACAGACTGTAACTCTCGTTACTTGTATTTAGATCCAGAGGTCGGCGGTAAAATCGCAGTTGCTGAAGCGGCGCGGAACATCGTTTGTTCTGGTGGGGAACCGCTCGCGATTACGGACTGCTTGAACTTCGGTAACCCTGAAAAGCCGGAGATCTTCTGGCAGCTCGAGAAGGCGGTCGAAGGGATGAGCGATGCGTGTCGCACACTCTCAACGCCTGTTATCAGCGGAAATGTTTCATTGTACAACGAAACGAATGGAGTCGCGGTTTATCCAACGCCGGTTGTCGGCATGGTCGGACTTGTCCATGACATCGACCACGTAACGACTCAGGGCTTTAAAGAAGCGGGCGACGTCATTTACATGATCGGTGAAACGAAGCCGGAATTCTCCGGAAGTGAGCTTCAGAAACTATTAGAAGGTTCGATTTCGGGGAAAGCGCCAGAGCTAGACCTGGAAAAAGAAGCCCGCTATCAATCTCAACTTTTACAAGCGATTCAAAAGGGTCTCGTCCAATCTGCTCATGATGTAGCAGAAGGTGGAGTAGCGGTTGCACTCGCAGAATCCATGATGGACGCGGAACTCGGCGCATCGGTCACGCTATCAGGAGAGGAAGCAGCGGCACTTTTCAGCGAATCGCAATCTCGTTTCCTCGTTTCAGTGAAACCGGAAAACACGGAGCAGTTTGAAAGTCTCGTAGACGCGACAAAGATCGGTTTCGTGTTGGATCGCGCAATGCTACGCATCGATACACCAGAAGGGAAAGAGCTCGTTTCGGCGACGAAAGAAGAGCTCGAGACAGCTTGGAAGGGAGCTATACCATGTTTGCTGACATCAAAGGTTTAAACGAAGAATGTGGCGTGTTCGCGATCTGGGGTCACCAGGACGCGGCGCAGCTCACATATTACGGTCTCCACAGCCTTCAGCACCGCGGGCAAGAGGGTGCTGGCATTGCGGTGACTGACGGCGAACAGGTAAAATTTCATAAAAACAGCGGGCTCGTGACAGAAGTGTTCAACAAAGGCGAGTTGAACACGTTGACGGGAAAAGCGGCAATCGGGCATGTCCGTTACTCGACGGCTGGTGGCACGGAATATGCCAACGTCCAGCCGCTCGTTTTCCAATCCCAGCGTGGGGGCTTGGCGCTTGCGCATAATGGCAATCTTGTAAACGCAAACATGCTGAAGCAGCAGCTCGAAGCACAAGGAAGCATTTTTCAAACGACATCCGATACGGAAGTGCTTGCGCATCTGATTAAGCGCAGTGGTCTGTACAATCTACGTGACCAGGTGAAGAATGCTCTGTCGATGATCAAGGGGGCTTACGCGTTCGTCATCATGACCGAGAATGGCATCATGGCCGCTCAAGATCCGAACGGCTTGCGTCCTTTGTCTCTTGGTAAAATCGGCGACGCGTATGTCGTCGCCTCGGAAACGTGTGCATTTGATGTCATCGGCGCGGAATATATCCGTGACGTGCGTCCAGGGGAGCTTTTGATTATTAACGACGATGGACTCGAAACGGATTCGTTCACGTCTTCGACGAACCGGGCGATCTGCAGCATGGAATACATTTATTTTTCCCGTCCGGACAGCCATATTGATGATATCAACGTCCATACCGCTCGTAAAAACTTGGGTAAACGCCTTGCGGCTGAAGCATTCGTGGAAGCGGATGTTGTCACGGGGGTGCCGGATTCCAGTATTTCAGCAGCGATCGGTTATGCTGAAGCGGCTGGCATTCCGTATGAACTCGGGTTGATTAAGAACCGCTATGTCGGACGGACGTTCATCCAGCCTTCTCAAGCGTTGCGCGAGCAGGGCGTGAAGATGAAGCTGTCTCCGGTTCGTGGAATCGTGGAAGGAAAGCGCGTCGTCATGGTCGATGATTCGATCGTTCGTGGTACGACGAGCCGACGTATCGTGCAGATGTTGCGTGATGCCGGGGCTACGGAAGTCCATGTGCGCATCAGTTCACCACCAATCGCTCACCCGTGCTACTACGGTATTGATATTTCTTCGAAGGAAGAATTGATTGCGTCGAATTACTCGGTTGAGGAGATTCGCGAGATCATCGGTGCGGATTCGCTCGAGTACTTAAGCGTGGACGGTATGCTGGAAGGAATCGGACGCAACCAGAGCGAGCCAAACTGTGGCCAATGCCTTGGCTGCTTTACTGGCAAGTACCCAACGGAAATCTATCCAGACACCGTCTTACCACACGAAAAAGAGCTGGTATTTAAGTAATCGTTACCGAAATGTGGGGCAAACGGGATTTGGGTAACGATACGCAGGAAAAATCAAATAAGGTGAGCTTTTTTAAGAAAAAAGCTTCCGAATGAATAAGTTTTACTGATGAATCAACGTAGCTTATCAAAGGTCAAATATAATTGGTGCTCTAGAAGCGAAGAGGTCGAGGAAGCGAAGTTCAGAGGAACGGAGTGTAGTGAATCCTACATGAGTACCGGATGAACGAGGCTGACAAAGAGATCTGAAGCTTATAGATGTACCATAGGGAGGGCGATGTGAAATGGCACAAGCATACAAACAAGCGGGAGTCGACGTGGAGGCGGGTTATGAAGCGGTCAATCGCATGAAGAAGCATGTGAACGAAACCATGCGGCCGGAGGTGCTGGGGGGTATCGGCGCGTTCGGTGGCATGTTTGATCTCTCCAAGCTCGACGTAAAAGAACCTGTGCTCATCTCCGGGACAGACGGAGTCGGAACGAAGCTCATGCTCGCCTTCCAGATGGACAAGCATGATACGATCGGCATCGATGCGGTCGCGATGTGCGTGAACGACATCGTCGCGCAAGGTGCGGAGCCGCTCTATTTCCTCGATTACATCGCAACAGGAAAATTAGACCCGGAGAAAGTCGAACAGATCGTCAAAGGGATTGCGGAAGGATGCAAGCAGGCAGGTGCGGCCCTCATTGGCGGTGAGACGGCTGAAATGCCAGGCATGTATGATCCGGAGGAATACGACCTTGCTGGTTTTACAGTGGGAGTAGCGGAGAAATCGAAACTGATTACGCCTGAAAAAGTAGAAAAAGGCGACGTGCTCATCGGGCTCGCTTCCAGCGGAATTCACAGTAACGGGTATTCTCTCGTGCGAAAAGTATTACTTGAGCAGGCGCGTTATGAGTTCAATCAAACGTTTGATCAACTCGATAAACCGCTTGGAGAAGTACTTTTAACACCGACAAAAATCTATGTGAAGCCTGTCCTCGAAGTGGTTCGTCATTTTAACATTAGCGGAATCGCACACATCACAGGCGGCGGGTTCACTGAAAACATCCCTCGTATGCTTCCGGAAGGATTACGTGCAGAAGTGGACTTCGGTTCATGGCCGGTACATCCGATTTTTACCTTATTGCAAGAAGAAGGGGACCTTTCGCTTAAGGATATGCTCGGAACATTCAACATGGGAATCGGAATGGTACTCGCTGTAAAACCAGAAGAAGCAGATGCTGTGATGCGGATGCTGATCGAACAAGGGGAAAGAGCGTACCAGATCGGCCATATCACAGAAGGGAAAGGCATCACGTATAAAGGAGGGGATCTCGATTGAAGAACATCGCGGTATTCGCATCCGGCTCGGGATCGAACTTCCAGGCGATCATTGACGCAGTTGAAACAGGAGAGCTAGAAGCGGCCATCACTTTGCTCGTTTGCGACAAGCCAGGTGCGAAAGCCATTGAACGAGCGGAAAAGCACGGCATCCCGTCCTTCGTTTTCTCACCGAAAACGTATGTCGATAAAGAAGCATTCGAAACAGAGATTTTAGAAAAATTGAATGAGGCAGAGGTGGATTTCATCGCGCTTGCAGGTTACATGCGCTTGATCGGTCCGACGCTGCTCAACCAATTCGAGGGGAAGATGGTCAACATCCACCCTTCTTTATTGCCGGCGTTTCCTGGAAAGGATGCGATTGGGCAAGCGCTCGCGGCAGGCGTGAGCGAAACCGGCGTGACGGTCCACTACGTCGATAACGGAATGGACACGGGACCGATCATCGAGCAGGTCGCTGTGCCGGTTTATGAAGAGGATACGCAGAACCATGTACGGAAACGAATCCATGAGGTGGAGCACGAGCTTTACCCGAAGGTTTTACAGAAACTATTACATCCAGCAGAAGTCAATTCAAACTGAGAAAGGGGCAGGAGTATGAAGCGCGCATTAGTGAGTGTTTCCAACAAAGAAGGGTTGATTCCATTCGTAGAAGGTCTGATCGAGCAAGGAATCGAGATCGTCTCGACAGGAGGCACGAAGAAAGCGATAGAAGAAGCAGGACTGAAGGTTACCGGCATTTCAGACGTGACTGGATTTCCGGAAATTTTGGACGGACGAGTGAAGACGCTCCACCCGAACATCCACGGTGGCTTGCTTGCGGTGAGAGGAAACGCAGATCATATGAATCAAATCGGGGAGCACAACATCACACCGATCGATTTTGTGGTCGTGAACCTGTATCCGTTCAAAGAGACAATTTCTAAGCCAGATGTGACGTTTGAAGATGCGATTGAGAACATCGATATCGGTGGTCCGAGTATGCTTCGTTCGGCAGCGAAAAATCACGCGTCTGTGACAGTAGCGGTCGATCCAGCGGACTATGCGCCTATTCTAGACGAATTGAAGACGAACGGTGCAGTGTCGGCTGAGACGAAACGTCGTCTTGCGGCGAAAGTGTTCCGTCACACAGCGGCTTATGATGCATTGATCGCTCAGTATTTGACGGAAGAAGAGTTCCCGGAGACATACACAATTACATATGAGAAAAAGCAGTCGTTGAGATACGGCGAGAACCCGCACCAACAGGCGGCTTTTTACGAGGTGCCGATCGGAGATCCTTCTACGATTGCAAAAGCGAAGCAACTCCACGGGAAGGAGCTTTCGTTCAACAACATCAATGATGCGGATGCGGCGCTCCAGATCATCCAGGAGTTCGATGAGCCGGCGGTCGTTGCGGTCAAGCATACGAACCCGTGTGGCGTGGGCGTTGGTAAAACGTTAGCGGAAGCTTACCAGTTGGCTTACGAAGCGGATCCGATTTCAATCTTCGGTGGAATCGTTGCGACGAACGAAGAGGTCGATGCGGAAACGGCTCAGATGATGCGTGAGATTTTCTTAGAAATCATCATCGCGCCTTCGTTCTCTGAGGAAGCGCTAGCGATTTTAACGGAAAAGAAAAACTTGCGGTTGTTACAGATTGAACCGAAGACGGTCGCGACGGAAGTGAATCGACGTATCCAGTCGGTTTCCGGTGGCGCACTCATCCAGCAGGAAGACCACTATGGCTTTGACAATGCGGAGTTGAAGGTCGTCACGAAACGGGAGCCGACTGAAGCGGAATGGGCGGACCTGAAGCTCGGATGGCAAATCGTCAAGCACGTGAAGTCGAATGCAATCGTCCTTGCAAAGGACAACCGTACCATTGGAGTCGGTGCAGGTCAGATGAATCGTGTCGGTGCGGCGAAAATTGCGTTAGAGCAGGCAGGTGCGAATGTGGAAGGGTCATCGATGGCATCTGATGCGTTCTTCCCTATGAGTGATACGGTGGAAGCTGCAGCGAAGGCAGGCGTGACCGCGATCATCCAACCAGGCGGATCGATCCGTGATCAGGAATCAATCGATAAAGCGGATGAGTACGGCATTACGATGGTCATGACAGGCATACGTCACTTCAAACACTAAAGAGGAGGGGTCTAGATGAAAGTTCTTATCGTTGGAAAAGGTGGCCGTGAACATGCAATGGCATGGAAAATGGCACAGTCAGAGCGGGTCACGAAGGTGTTTGTCGCACCAGGGAACGTCGGGATGGAAGACGTGGCGGAATGCGTCGCGATTCCAGAATCCGATCATGAAGCGCTCGTTCAATTCGCGAAGGAAAACGGCGTCGATCTGACTGTCATCGGTCCAGAACAACCGTTGTTGGATGGTATCGTTGATCGTTTCCAGGCGGTCGGATTGCGTGTGTTCGGACCGACGAAGGCAGCAGCACTCATTGAAGGCAGCAAAACGTATGCGAATGAGTTGATGGACAAGTACGGCATTCCGACTGCTTTTTCCGCGTCGTTCACCGATTATACGGAGGCAAGGGATTACTTGATGAAAAAAGGTGCGCCGATCGTTATTAAAGCGGATGGTCTAGCGGCTGGAAAAGGCGTCGTTGTAGCGATGACGATGGAAGAAGCGGAAGAAGCGCTCCATTCAATGATGGTCGAGACGAAGTTCGGTGACGCGAGTGCGCGCGTCGTTATCGAGGAATTTTTGCAAGGGGAAGAATTCTCGTTAATGGCGTTCGTGAACGGTTCGACAGTGCTGCCGATGGTCATTTCGCAAGACCACAAGCGTGCGTTCGATGGCGATCTCGGACCGAACACTGGTGGCATGGGCGCCTATTCGCCTGTACCGCATATTGGTGAGGAAGTGGTTGCTGAATCTGTTGAACGAATTTTGCAGCCGATGGCGGATGCTTTGGTTCAGGAGGGGGCACCGTTCACAGGGATTTTGTATGCAGGATTGATGCTCACAGCCGAAGGGCCGAAAGTGATCGAGTTCAACGCTCGTTTCGGGGATCCGGAAACGCAAGTCGTGCTGCCACGTTTGGATACGGATTTGTACGATGTGATGGACGCTTTATTGGATGGGAAAAAGATCGAACTCAAGTGGTCCGATGATGCGTATGTCGGCGTTGTCCTTGCATCCGGAGGCTACCCGGAAGCGTACGATAAAGGCGTCCCGATCAAAGGTCTGGAGGTCATTTCAACTGGTGCGCTCACATTTTTCGCAGGTGTGAAGAACGGCGAGCTGGGTGGCTTCGTTACCGATGGCGGGCGAATCCTTCTGTTGGCGCAAAAAGCGTCGGACCTGGTAGCGGCTCAGAAGCTCGTCTACGCCGAAATGGGCAAGCTCCATTGCGAAGGCAGCTTTTACCGGGCGGATATCGCGGATAAAGCGATCAAGTCTGTCTCTTCTTTACGAGGAAGTAAATAAACGCGACGATTGCACCGATGATCATGATGTAGACGAACAGCATGTCGGTCAAGTATTCCATGAGAACTTGCATTCAAATTCACCTCAACTTTAGTGTAAAAGCTCCCAGTGCGGGAGCTTTTTTGATTTTGTAAATCGGAAAAATCGCTAGACCAGCGATTTTCTCATTAGATAATGATTGGAATCACTCCGATGGGGTTATTGCGCACCCCGAAACCGGAAAAATGCGGATATCGCACCCGCAAGAGAGCAACCCCATCAAACCCTCATCACGATGGGTTGATCGGTGAGCCTTCTTTTGTCATGGAGGCGAGGTCCATATTATTGAATTCCTGGCTGCGCTTATAGAGATCAGTCATCGGGCAGTATTTCGTAATGCCTTCAGCGACTTTCATCGAACCGATCAGCATCATCATCATGTGGTTTTCTCCGGACCTACGCCCCATACGAGCGGTAGCCACACCGACCATCGTCAGTCCGACTGTGATCCGAAGCAGTGCGTTTCCGGTACCGATATTTGGCTTCATACCTTGTTCCTCCTTCGTTTAGGTACTATAGGAATGTAAAGGATTGTGGTAAGATTAAACGTGCGTATATTTTAAAAATACTGACATTTATCTCATCGTAAAAAACATACATACAACCGGGGTGATATTTCATGAATTGGACGAAGCAGCAGCTCCGTACCCATGTACAAGTGATCCAGGGGGAAACGCCACCTACGATCGTGCTAAAAAATGCGACTTATTTGAACAACGTATTGCGTCAGTGGTTGAACGCAAACATTTGGATTTATGAAGATCGGATTGTCTATGTCGGCGATCGAATGCCGCAGAACGATGAGGGATGTGAAATCGTCGATTGCCAAGGCAAATACATCGTGCCAGGATACATCGAACCTCATGTCCATCCATTTCAACTTTATAATCCCCAGACGTTCGCTTCTTATGCAGCAAAGCGAGGGACGACAACGTTTATTAGCGACAATTTGATGCTCCTTCCATTGCCTCATGAGAAAGCGCTTTCTTTCATGGGGGACATCAACAAGGAGTTGCCTTACTCCTTTTACTGGTGGTGTCGTTACGACTCTCAGACGAAACTGCAAAATGAGGAGGAAGTGTTCTCGGATAAAATGTTCCGTCAATTCCTCGACCATCCGTACGTCCTTCAAGGCGGTGAGCTGACCAATTGGCCTCAAGTGTTGAAAGGGGATGACAAGACGCTCCATTGGATGCAGGAAACGAAGCGTCGCGGCAAAAAAGTAGAAGGTCATTTGCCGGGTGCTTCTGAACGAACGCTCACTAAGATGGCGGTGCTTGGCGTCGATTGTGATCACGAGGCGATGACGGGTGAAGAAGCGGTCCTCAGAATGTCGCTCGGGTATACGACGTCGCTCCGCTATTCTTCCATCCGTCCGGATCTCCCGGAAATCCTCGAGGAAATGCTCCGGCTCAGCGTTTCTAATTTCGACCGGGTGATGATGACGACGGACGGCTCGACACCTACTTTTTATAAAAATGGCGTAACGGATGAGGTGCTACGGATTGCCCTCGATAAAGGGGTACCGCTTGAGGATGCGTACGCGATGGTGTCCTACAACATCGCACGTCACTACGGAATGGATCACCTCCATGGCATGGTTGCACCGGGGCGCCTTGCGAACTTGAATGTACTCGAAGATCCACGCCAGCCGACGCCGGAAGCGGTTTTATCAAAAGGGGTGTGGGTACAGGATGAGCCGACCTCCGAATTCGACTGGAGCCGATACGATATCAAGCCGTATGCACTCGACTGGTCGCTATCCGAAGATGACCTGCATCAGACAGCTCGTGCCGGGATTGATATGGTCAATGCGGTCATTACGAAACCGTACCGATCCGAAGTGGACTTTGGGGTCGAGGAGCTCTCTAAGGAACATGATGAGTGCTTTTTCAGTCTGATCGATCACAATGGGAAGTGGCGTATCAGTACGATGCTGAAAGGCTTCGCGACACATGTGTCCGGCTTTGTCAGCTCGTACTCGAACAGCGGAGACATCCTTCTCATTGGTAAAAACAAAAAGGATATGCTCACTGCTTTTAATCGAATGAAGGAAATCGGCGGTGGCATCGTGCTCGTTGAACACGGAGAAGTCGTCTGTGAAATTCCACTTCAGCTGAATGGAGGATTTTCAACTGAGCCTATGGAAGTGGTCATGGAGCAGCAAGATCGACTCGTTCAAGCCCTGAAAGAACGAGGCTACACGTTCGTCGATCCGATTTACAGCTTATTGTTCTTCTCATCGACACATCTACCGTACATCCGCATCACACCAAGCGGGATCATCGATGTTTTGAAAAATGAGGTACTCTTTCCTGTTGTAATGCGTTAAACTATAAAGTAGAGAGATAAGAGAAGGGAAAAAAGGGAAAACTAGGGGTGTTGTACTAAAATGAATAAAAAGTGGTTACTGGTGGCGTGTCTTGTTGCCGTGTTCCTGTTGCTTGCCGCTTGTAAGTCTGAGGAGGCGTCTTCGGATCAAGAATCCAAGGAACAAAAGGATTCAGAGCCGAAAACGGAAGAACCGACGGAAGAGGAACCAGAAGAAGAGGAACCAGATGAGCCTGAGTTCGCATACACGTTTCCATTAACGGGTAAAGGGACAGATGAGGCGTTACATCCGCGGGTTGTCGCCGTAATGGTGAACAATGCGCCACAAGCCCGTCAACAGTCCGGCTTACATAAAGCCGATCTCGTCTATGAAGTGTTGGCTGAAGGACGTATCACCCGATTGGTCGCACTTTTTCAAAGTGAGGAGCCTGACGTCATCGGTCCGGTCCGAAGTGCACGGGATTACTATGTACGGTTAGCGAATGGATTCGATTCCATTTATGTGCACCACGGTTGGAGTCCTGATGCGAAGACGTTGCTCACGACAGGTAATATTGACTCGATCAACGGGTTGTATTACGATGGGACATTGTTCAAGCGTGCGAGCTTCCGAAAAGCGCCGCACAACTCATACATCTCGTATGAGAACATCATGAATGAATCGAAAAAACAAGGTTACGAGCTGGAACAGGAGATTCCGTCCTTCAAGTTCAAGGAAGATGTGGACGGAGTCGCGACTGAAGGCGAGCCTGCTGAAAGAGTGAAGGTCGTCTACGGCAAGTACCAGGTCGAATATCGCTTTGATACGGATAAAGGACTTTATCACCGTTATACAACGAATAATGAACAGACCGTCGATCGGGAGACGGATACACCGGTCGAACTGGAAAACGTTTTAATTGTAGCTGCAAATCATAAGATTGTGGACAGCGTCGGCCGCCGGGATGTGAATCTGACGAGTGGTGGTGCTGCAATTCTGATCCAGAACGGGAAGGCGCAACAAGTCCAGTGGAAGAACGACAATGGCCGCATCATACCGGTGAAGGATGGATTGGAAGTACCATTCGTTCCAGGTAAAACGTGGGTCAATCTCGTTCCCGACTCGGATTTCAGCTCGAAAGTAACATGGGAATAGATTAGAAGGAGTGACAATGGATGCAAATTGATAAATTGAGAGGGAAAACGCTCGATCAGCTCTTTGATGCGATCCTAACATTGAAAGACCGCGAGGAGTGCTACCGTTTCTTCGATGACCTTGCGACGATCAACGAAATCCAATCGTTGGCACAGCGTTTGGAAGTGGCGCGTATGCTGCGTGAAGGGTTTACGTATCATAAGATCGAAAATGAAACGGGCGCGAGCACAGCGACGATTTCACGTGTGAAACGTTGCTTGAACTACGGTAACGACACGTATGAAATGGCGCTCGACCGTTTGAAGGAGCAAAAATAATCCAAAAGGAAACGTCTGCAACCTGGGAGGGGAGCAGACGTTTTTTTATTACCAAAATAGGATGAATTCTAACGTAACTCCGCATAATTCTACCCAATTTTGAATTAATTGTAACCAAACTCAGAATTATTCTACCCAAAATCCAATTAATTCTACTATTCACGTTCTCCTCCTTTGTTTTTCCGCCCCCTCATTTCTGTTATAATCCTTAGAGGAAGTGTAAATTGAGGAGGTCACACTATGTTCGAATATAAAGAGTGGAAGCACGTGTTCAAGCTGGACCCTAACAAGGAAATCACGCCGGAAGCGCTCGATCAGATCTGTGAATCGGGTACCGATGCGGTCATCGTCGGCGGTAGTGACGGGGTCACACTTGAAAATACGATCGACCTTCTTTCTCGTATACGGAAATACACCGTTCCCTGTGTGTTGGAGGTTTCCAACATTGAATCAATCACTCCGGGGTTCGATTTTTATTTTGTGCCGAGTGTACTGAACAGCCAGAATCCGGATTGGATCGTCGGTTTGCACCATCAGGCGATCAAAGAGTTCGGACATCTCATCAACTGGAATGAGCTAGTGACCGAAGGCTATTGCATCGTGAATGGTGAGTCGAAGGCTGCTCAACTATCGGAAGCAAATGCGGATCTCGACAAAGAGGACGTCCTGGCTTATGCCGAAATGGCTGAGCACATGTTCCGTCTGCCGATCTTTTATCTGGAGTACAGCGGTACATATGGTGAAGTCGATCTTGTAAAAGATGTGAGCACCGTTCTTGATAAGACGAGCTTCTTTTATGGTGGCGGAATCAAGGACAAAGAGCAGGCCCGGGCAATGGCGCAGTTTGCAGACACGATCGTCGTCGGCAATATCATTTATGAAGACCTGGACGCAGCGCTTAGTACGGTAAAAGTCGTCAAAGGTTAAATTGTAAATCCAAGACCGATAGGGTAGAATAAAAAGTAAGAACATACGTTTGCTTAGGTGGTGTTGAAATTGCAACAAATCGTTGAAAGACTGCTCTCAGGACTGAATCCTGAGCAGAAAAGAGCGGTCAAACATACAGAAGGACCATTATTGATCATGGCAGGTGCGGGAAGTGGAAAGACCCGTGTGCTGACGCATCGGATTGCGTACTTGCTCGTGGAAAAAGGCGTCGCACCGTGGAACATCCTCGCGATTACGTTTACGAACAAAGCGGCTCGCGAAATGCAGAACAGAGTCGCAGCCATTACGGGACCGGCAGCGGACAACATTTGGATTTCCACGTTCCACTCGATGTGTGTGCGAATTTTACGTAGAGACGCGGACCGAATCGGAATCAACCGCAACTTCACGATTCTCGATGCGACGGATCAGCTGTCAGTCATTAAACAGGCGTTGAAGGACTTGAACCTCGATTCGAAAAAGTTCGATGCGCGTAGCATTCTCGGAACGATCAGTTCAGCGAAAAACGAACTGAAAACCGCAGAAGACTTCCAGAAAGTCGCATCGGGCCTGTTTGAAGAGGTTGCAGCCGATGTGTACGAAGTGTACGAAAAGCAGCTTCGTAAAAACCATGCGCTCGATTTTGACGACTTGATTATGTCGACGATCAAGCTGTTCCAGCGGGTACCGGAAGTGCTCGAGCATTATCAGCGTAAGTTCCAGTACATTCATGTCGATGAGTATCAGGATACGAACCGCGCGCAATATGTGCTCGTTAACCTGTTAGCGGACCGGTTCCGTAACTTGTGTGTCGTCGGTGACTCCGATCAGTCGATCTATCGCTGGCGTGGAGCGGACATCGCGAACATTCTTTCATTTGAAGAGGACTATGCGGATGCAGAAGTCATTTTGCTTGAGCAAAATTACCGCTCGACGAAACGGATTCTGCAAGCGGCGAACGAGGTCATTCAGAATAACACAGGCCGTAAGCCGAAGAATCTTTGGACAGAGAATACGGAAGGTAAGAATATCCATTACTATCAAGGGGATAGTGAACAGACAGAGAGTTTTTTCGTCGTCGGGAAAATCAAGGAGATGCTGCAAGGCGAACGGAAGCCTTCGGATATCGCGATTTTATACCGAACGAATGCCCAATCTCGTGTCATTGAGGAAGCGCTCCTCAAATCAAATATTACGTACCAGATCGTCGGAGGCACGAAGTTCTACGACAGAAAAGAAATCAAGGACATTCTCGCGTACTTGCGTCTCATTTCCAACCCGGATGATGACATCAGCTTGAGCCGGATCATCAATGTGCCGAGACGAGGCATCGGATCATCAACGCTTGATAAAATCGTCCAATACGCTGCGATGCACGACCTTTCCGTCATGGAAGCGTTAGGCGAAGTCGAGCAGATGGGCTTGAGCGCTCGTTTCGTGAACCGTCTTACGGAGTTCCGCGACCAAGTGATGAACTGGTCGAAAATGCAGGAATACCTTTCTGTTACGGAACTGACCGAAGAAGTGTTAGAGAAGACCGGTTATAAAGAAGAGTTGAAAAAGGAAAAATCAATCGAATCGCAAAGCCGTCTCGAGAACCTGGATGAATTCCTATCGGTTACACAGGAATTCGAAAAGCACAACGAAGACAAGAGCCTTGTATCGTTCTTAACGGACCTCGCTCTCGTTGCCGACATCGACAAGATGGATGATGACGAAGAGGACAAGAAGAAAGACGGCGTCGTGTTGATGACGTTGCACTCTGCGAAGGGGCTTGAGTTCCCTGTTGTCTTCTTGATGGGACTTGAAGAAGGAATCTTCCCGCATAGCCGTTCTCTATTTGAAGAGGACGAAATGGAAGAGGAACGCCGTCTCGCTTACGTCGGAATCACTCGTGCAGAGGAAGAACTGTATTTGACGAATGCGAAAATGCGTACACTATACGGTAAAACGACGATGAACGCACCGTCTCGATTCATCAATGAAATCCCGGAAGAGCTCGTCGAATCGTTGAACGAAGAAAAGGAGACCCTTCCATGGATGAAGAGGTCTGGTGGACCTGGTGCGGGATCAAGACCAGGAGCTCCGCAACGTGCGCAACGTAAAATGCCTGCTCGTCCAAGTGGGGAAGGGCTTGACTGGAGCGTCGGTGATAAGGCGAAGCATGGTAAGTGGGGTGTTGGTACGGTTGTGAGCACGAAGGGTGAAGGCGATTCTCTTGAGCTTGATATCGCGTTCCCGCAACCGACAGGCATCAAGCGTTTGCTGGCGAAGTTTGCGCCGATTGAGAAAGCATAACTCAACTTTAAAAGGCTGTTGGCTTTGTTTATGATTTTGAAATTTCGAGATGGTACACGACACTCCTGCGGGAATAGCGAGCCAGGCGAGACCCCACAGCGAACATTAACTGCGAAGCTCCTCAGTGAGCGAGGAGGCTCGCGGTTCGCCCGCGGAAAGGGAGTGTATTTCGAAGAAATTTTTAACTGATATAGGAAAGAGGTAAAGTGATGACGGAGGAACAAGCGAAGACCAAAATCGAGGAATTAAGCACGGTCCTCAATCAATATAATTATGAATATCACGTACTGGATAAACCATCCGTTCCCGACGCGGAATACGATGCGAAGCTCCACGAGCTCATGAAGCTCGAGCAAGAATACCCTTACTTGCGTCAAGAGGATTCTCCGACCCAGCGTGTCGGTGGAGAGCCACTTGAAGGGTTCCAGAAGGTCGAGCACCGCACACCGATGCTCAGTCTCGGGAATGCGTTCAACGAGCAGGATCTTCGTGACTTCGATCGTCGTGTGCGTGAAGGTGTCGGCGGCCAAGTCCGATACGTATGTGAATTGAAGATTGACGGTCTAGCTGTTTCGCTTCTCTATGATAACGGGCGTTTTGTCCGTGGGGCGACCCGCGGGGACGGTACAATAGGGGAAGACATCACGAATAATTTAAAGACGATCCGTTCCATTCCGCTCCGTTTGAAAGAAGAAGCGACGCTCGAAGTCCGTGGCGAAGCGTTCATGCCTAAAGGGTCTTTCACAAGGCTGAATGAAGCCCGTGAAGAAGAGGGCGTCGAGCTGTTCGCAAACCCTCGGAACGCAGCCGCTGGTTCTTTGCGTCAGCTGGATCCGAAAATCGCCGCGAGCCGCAACCTCGACATTTTTGTCTATGGTGCAGGTCAATATGAAGGCGTGAACATCGACTCTCACAGCGAGAGCCTGGATTACTTGAGCAAGCTCGGCTTCAAGACGAACCCGGAATGGAAACGTTGTGACACGATTGAAGACGTGATTGAATATGTGAACGGTTGGGTAGAAAAACGACCGGACTTGAACTATGAGATCGATGGAATCGTCATTAAAGTAGATTCACTTGATCAACAGGATGAACTAGGTACAACAGTGAAGAGTCCGCGCTGGGCTGTCGCGTACAAGTTTCCTGCTGAGGAAGTGGTGACGAGACTTGAGGACATTGAGCTGACTGTTGGTCGTACGGGAGTCGTCACACCGACGGCGATCCTCGAGCCAGTCCAAGTGGCTGGTACGACCGTCAAGCGTGCCTCCCTTCATAACGAAGACTTGATCCGTGAGAAGGACATCAAGATCGGTGACTATGTCATTGTCAAAAAAGCGGGCGACATCATTCCGGAAGTCGTGAACGTCATTGAAGAGAAGCGTACAGGTGAAGAGAAGGACTTTCACATGCCGACGCATTGTCCGGAGTGTGAAAGCGAGCTCGTCCGCATTGAAGACGAAGTCGCATTGCGCTGTATCAACCCGCAATGTCCGGCTCAAATCCGTGAAGGGTTGATCCACTTCGTTTCCAGGAATGCGATGAACATCGATGGACTCGGTGAAAAGGTCATTACTCAACTATTCAATGAAAAATTGATCGAGGATGTCGCAGACTTGTACGAATTGAAGCGGGAGGAACTCCTCCAGCTTGAGCGGATGGGTGAGAAGTCCGTCGATAACTTGTTGTCAGCGATTGATGCTTCTAAAGACAACTCACTCGAGAAGCTATTGTTCGGTCTTGGGATTCGAAATGTCGGTGCGAAAGCAGCTCGTACGCTTGCTGAACACTTCGAAACGATGGAAAACTTGCAAAAGGCGACTCGTGAAGACATTACTGCCATCCATGAGTTCGGTGACATCATGGCAGACTCTGTTGTGCTATATTTTGAAAAACCTGAAGTGGATGATTTATTGGATCACTTGCGACGTGTAGGCGTCAATATGGAATATAAAGGGTTGAAGCGCAGCGAAACGGAAAACATCGATTCCCCGTTCAGCGGGAAGACGATCGTTCTCACCGGAAAACTGCAACAACTCTCTCGTAACGAAGCGAAAACAGAAATTGAACGGCTTGGTGGAAAAGTGACTGGTAGCGTAAGTAAGAGTACGGACCTGTTGATCGTCGGAGAGGACGCAGGTTCAAAGCTTACGAAGGCAGAGAAGCTCGGAATCGACGTCTGGGATGAGCAAACTTTTATCAATAAGCTGAATAACTAAGGAGTGTGCAGTTTAGGGGATGTTTAAAAAGCTATTCGTAATTCTGAGTGCCTCTTTAATCCTTTTGTCTGGCTGTCTTCCGTTCGACAACTTGAAGAAAGATCCCGTTGTGGAAGAAGAAAGCGATAACGAAAATGAAAAAGCAATTCCGCTTCAAAATATCAATACGACCGATGATAAGTATTATAAATCGCTGAAAAACTATGAGCCTGGGGCTGCGCGTGGAGAAATCGGTTATGGCGTCGACAACCGGATTGACATCGACGAAATGGAAACCGGATTGATGCGTCTGTCAAAAGACACGTTCGCAATCGATGATTACTATTTCCAGGAAGGACAGTATCTCGATAAGACGACGATTCGGAACTGGTTAAAACGCTCCAGTGACAAAGCTGGGAAAGCAAGATCAGGCTTGATCCAGGAAGGTTTGAACCCAGGTTTTGACCAAGAGGTGTATGAAAAAGCCGGCGTCGACCAAAAGAAAGAGATGCAAAGCAACAACCCGAAGATCCTTTCTTATATCCTTGAGCAGAATTATTTGAAGGACAGCGGAAAAGATAGTGTTAAGCTTGGTGGGATTTCACTAGCGTTGGCGTTCAACTCTACTTACTATTACAGCGTCCGAGATGAGAAAGGTCTTATCCATAAGGGTGATAAGAAACTTGATGCGGACGACGTGAAGAAGTATGCGGCGAAAACCGGACAGGAAGTCGTGAACCGGCTTCGTCAGCACCCTGAGCTTCAGGATGTTCCGATTGTGATTTCCCTATTTTATGAAGAAGAACACGGTTCGGTTGTACCAGGTAACTACTTCGGAAAAGCTGTCGTCAAGGGCGGCTCGACGAAAGTGGACTGGGAAGACGTCGATGAGAAGTATTACTTCTTCCCATCTGGTAAAGCAGAAGAGGATCATCGCGAAGACTTTAACCGATTCGTCCAGTTTGAAGGAAAAATCAAAGAGTACTTCCCGAACTATATCGGTGTAATCGGCGAAGCGTTATATCGAAACGGACAGATCTCGAAACTGACGATTGAGATTCCAATGCAGTTCAAAGGGAAGTCCGAGGTCATTTCCTTCACCCAGTACGTGAACTATCTGGTGAAGCAATACTTCCCGGATGAAGTTGTCGAAGTGAACATCAAGTCGTCACTCGATGAGCAGGAGAGTCTCATCGTATCGGATCCATCGAAAGATGACTCTGTTGTCCATATTTATTGATTTCATTGAATCCTTGAACCGTTCGGTAGCGGTTCAGGGATTTTTTCTTTTTATCAAAAGTGTGATCAATAGGATGATGACGCCGACTACGATACCGATCAAGCCGATGTACGTCCAGGCGATGGCGAATATGCCGCTGCCGATCGGGAAGGCTAGCTTGAAGAAGACTGCTATGATGACGGCTTCTTCTATGACGAATAGGGTGAGGATCAGCCAGACCGATACGTAAGGTTTTTGGATGGCATAGAAGAGAGTAAGAGCGAAGACGAGTAGAAATATAATGATATAGCCGGGTATGAGGATGTCAACATCGGACATGGTGCCCCTCCTTATAAAAATTCTTGTATGTTGTGTATTCCCGATTTTCCTTTGTTTGGAACATCATTTATGAAAGCGTGAAAACGGACGATTTTACAAGAAAAATGGAGAAATTCTGTGCTGTGCTAAATAAAATATTCTGACTATTCCTCAATGTTTGAAAGCGAAGTTTTTATAGGTTAGAATGAGGTTGTAATTGAAAACTATGTATGCGTTTTCAATACTACTCTATTGGGATATTGGAGGGGTTCATACTTATGGTAGTACCTTACAAACACGAGCCATTTACCGATTTTTCCGTTAAGGAAAATCGTGAAGCTTTTGAAGAAGCTTTGAAAAAAGTTGAGAAAGAACTATTAGGTAAAGACTATGACCTAATCATCAACGGAGAGTATGTCTCTACGGATGAAAAGATTGTGTCTTACAATCCAGCAAATAAAGAAGAGGTCATCGGTCGTGTTTCGAAAGCGAACCAGGAGCTTGCTGAAAAAGCGATGCAATCCGCGGACAAAGCTTTTGAAACTTGGCGCAAGGTAGATCCTGAGGAGCGCGCAAACGTACTATTCCGTGCTGCTGCAGAAATTCGCCGCCGTAAGCATGAATTCTCTGCTTTGTTGGTAAAAGAAGCAGGTAAGCCGTGGAAGGAAGCGGACGCTGATACAGCTGAAGCAATCGACTTCCTAGAGTATTATGGACGTCAAATGCTCGAAATCAAAGACGGTAAACAGATCCAAAGTCGTCCTATCGAACACAACCAATACAAGTACATTCCATTAGGAGTAGGTATCACGATCTCTCCTTGGAACTTCCCATTTGCGATCATGGCTGGAACAACTGTTGCACCAATCGTAACGGGTAACACAGTCATCCTGAAGCCAGCAAGCGCGACACCAGTCGTTGCAGCTTGGTTCGCTGACGTGATGTTGAAAGCTGGAACGCCAGCAGGCGTATTGAACTACTTGCCTGGTAGCGGTTCTGAAGTGGGAGACTATTTAGTCGATCACCCTAGAACTCGTTTCATCAGCTTTACAGGTTCACGTGACGTTGGTACACGTATTTGGGAACGCGCTGCGAAAATCCAAGACGGCCAGAAGTGGTTGAAGCGTGTCATCGTTGAGATGGGCGGAAAAGATACAGTATGTGTCGACGCTGACGCTGACCTTGATCTAGCTGCTCAATCGATCGTATACTCTGCATTCGGATTCGCTGGACAGAAGTGTTCTGCTGGTTCCCGTGCAGTCGTCCACCAAGACATCTACGACGAAGTATTGGAGCGCGCAGTCAAGTTGACGAAAGAACTCGTTACTGGTAACCCTATGGACCACAACACGTACATGGGACCAGTTATTGATAAAGGCGCATATGACAAGATCATGGACTATATCGAAGTTGGTAAAGAAGAAGGCCGCTTAATGGCTGGTGGTGAAGGTGATGACTCTAAAGGTTACTTCATCCAACCGACAATCTTTGCTGATCTAGATCCAAAAGCTCGCATCATGCAAGAAGAAATCTTCGGACCAGTTGTGGCATTCAGTAAAGCGCGTGACTTCGATCACCTGCTTGAAATTGCAAACAACACGGAGTACGGATTGACAGGTGCACTTCTTACGAACGACCGTGAGAAGATCAAGCGTGCGAAGGAAGACTTCCATGTTGGTAACCTTTACTTCAACCGTGGTTGTACAGGTGCAATCGTTGGATACCAACCATTCGGTGGATTCAACATGTCCGGTACAGACTCCAAAGCTGGAGGACCAGACTACCTCGTACAACACATGCAACCGAAGACAACGTCTGAAGGATTGTAAGAAGAATAGATTAAGATACGAAAAACCCCCTCACTTGTTGAGGGGGTTTTTCATTTTGGTGGAAGTTTTTCCTGGGCGGTTTATTGGTTGTCCCGCCATTTTGGGCTGCCGAATGAACTGCCGGTGCTCATCTTAGGGTCCTGCCGACGATCATCGGAACACCGCTGATCAGCGGTGTTTTTTGATTGCTCGTACCAGGTACGCACAGAAAAGTCTTGTGGGAGAAGGGAAGTGAAACGGTGCCAGGCACCAAATTGAAACCGTTGGCGCCCAACGGGTTTGAAACGGTGCCAGGCACTACAAATCTAATGAAGCTTCCAATTTTATGGGTTTTATTTTGGGTTTGTGGGTATATAAAAGTATAGCGGCTTAAAATAGGCCTTTCGACAGGTGTGATTGCATAATAATTTTTACGTTTAGGGCAAAATATAGGAGGGATGACATGTTGTAAATACAGTTAATTGGTAAATATATCCTTAAATTAATCTTCATAAATTTTTTTGAATAGATATTATTTTATTCCCGAGAAAAGGCTTTCATTTCCAATGAATATGAATAAATATACATCTGACTTGTAATTTAATAATTATCACAATGTTCTTAACATTATATTATGTTATGGTTTTTAATGGTGACAACAAGTGCGGAGTATCGCGGATCGCGAGGAAGTTTTCATTTTGCATAATGATTGTATATAAACGTACAGGAGGTGCTCTCGTGGAAGAATTCAGTCTATCAGCAGCAACTTGGTTTTGGTTACTCGTACCCATGCCATTAGTCGTCATACTATCAATCATTTCATTTTTCGTAGAAACGAAGGGAGAGAATTAATTCAATGGATTTACCTACGTTAATAACGTTTATAATCTATCTAGTCGTCATGTTGGCGATCGGAATTATTTCCTATCGTCTAACCAGTAACTTGTCCGATTATGTCCTTGGTGGAAGAAGCCTGACTCCGGGTGTAGCAGCACTTAGTGCGGGAGCCTCAGATATGAGTGGTTGGCTCTTACTCGGTTTACCAGGTGCAATGTACGCAAGTGGTATGAGCGCAGCATGGATCGGTATCGGTCTATCTGTCGGTGCTTACTTGAACTGGCAGTTTGTTGCGAAACGTCTTCGTACGTACACGGAAGTTTCAAAGGATTCCATTACGATTCCGGATTACTTTGAAAACCGTTTCCGTGACAACTCGAAAGTTCTTCGTGTTATCTCAGCAATTGTAATCCTATTCTTCTTTACCGTATATACGGCTTCAGGACTTGTAGGAGGAGCGAAACTATTCCAATCTTCATTTGATATGACGTATACGGCAGCGCTTTGGATTGGTGCAATCGTCATCATCTCTTACACATTCTTGGGAGGATTCCTCGCGGTAAGTTGGACAGACTTCATTCAAGGAATCTTGATGTTCTTAGCATTGATCATCGTACCGATTGTTGCCATCAACGAACTTGGTGGTTGGAATGAAACAATTAACCAGGTCGGCAACATGGACCCTGCATATGTAGACATCATGGCAGGTATGGGTGGTGCAGCAGGATTCTTCGCAATCGTGTCATCACTTGCTTGGGGTCTTGGTTACTTTGGACAACCGCACATTCTTACTCGTTTTATGGCAGTAAGATCACCAGAAGACATTCCGAAAGCGCGTGTGATCGGAATCGGTTGGATGGTTATTTCCCTATTTGGTGCGATCTTCACTGGTCTAGCGGGTATCGCATACTTTGCTGATAACCCACTTGAAGGTGCAGACGCTGAAACAGTATTTATCTTGTTCACGCAAGTATTGTTCAACCCTTGGGTATCTGGAATCTTACTTGCAGCGATCCTAGCGGCGATCATGAGTACAGTCGACTCTCAGCTACTTGTTTCATCAAGTGCTCTTGCAGAAGACTTTTACAAAGCGATCCTACGTAAAGATGCAAGTGAAAAAGAATTGGTTTGGATCGGTCGTTTCGCAGTACTTGGAATTGCATTGATTGCAATCTTCATCGCATCCGACCCAGAAAGCCAAGTATTGACGCTTGTTAGTTATGCCTGGGCAGGATTCGGTGCCGCATTCGGACCTGTTGTCATCTTGTCACTATTCTGGAAGCGTATGACGCGTAATGGTGCGCTTGCTGGTATCATCGTCGGTGCCGTAACGGTTGTTCTTTGGAAGACGCTTTCTGCAAGCATCATTCCATTCAGCCTTTACGAAATCGTACCTGGATTCATCCTTGCTACGATTGCCATCATCGTTGTCAGCTTGATGGGTAACGGACCGAAAGACACTGTAGAAAATGAATTCGACGAAGTAGCAGACGAAATTTAAGCTGAATGTTGTAAGGACTGGCCTGTAAGGGCCGGTCCTTTTTTCATGTATTAGAATAGAAGTGTCAGGCACTGATTTTGGCTCTGGTTCTTAATCTTTTGTGTTTGTGTCCGATATTAGGGGTAGTTGGGCGGTGAGGGAAATTATGGATAATTCAGTTTTAAACAAAGCTTTTCTTACAATTTGGACAAGTCCGCGGCAAACCATACGCAGCATTTTAGATAGTGGGAACACAAAGTATATCTACATGCTAGCAATGGTCGCTGGTATTACCAATTCACTGGATCGTGCTTCTGGGAGTAGTGCAGGAGATGATACTTCATTATGGCTGATCCTGTTGTTGGCGTTCATCTTAGGACCAATTGGTGGAATCATTACATTACATATCGGAGCTTTCTTGATTCGATGGACAGGAAATTGGATCGGAGGAGCAGGGGATAAATCAGACATTAAGGTCGCCTATGCTTGGACGAATGTTCCGGCGATCATCGGTTTAATCCTATGGATTCTTCAATTGCTGTTATTTGGAGATGAGATGTTTACAACGGAAATGGACCGGGTGGATAGCAATACGAGCTTATACGTACTCTTTTTCGTAATTGCTGCGATAGAAATGGTGCTTATGGTGTGGGGTATCATCATTTTGATAAAGGGCATTGCGGAAGCACAGCGTTTTTCTTCATGGAAAGCGATAGGGAACCTGTTGTTAAGTGCACTCGTCGTCCTCGTGCCAATCATACTCTTCGTATTGTTGATTATCATGATAACCAGCTAATGCCAATATAGAATAACAGTGAGGACCGGACTAGGAGAGCCGGTCCTTTTTTATGTTAAAAATTCGAACGTGTCACTTCGCCGTTCCTTACAAGCTTCACAATCGAATGCCGGTTGGATAACAGTACGCCGAAAATGATCAAGAAAGCACCCAATATCATCACTGGTGTGACGAGTTCTTTTAAAAACAGATAGCCGACGAAGATAGCGATGAGTGGTGATACATATAACCAAGTGGACGGGAATACGGGATTCGTCTTGGAGATGAGCCAGTAGTATAGCCCGTGCCCACCAATCGATCCGATGAGAATCAAGTAAAGCATGGAAAGTTGTGCGTTCGGATTCGCAATTAACGAAGCGAAACTCGGTTTTTCCACGATAAAAGAAAAAGCCATCAGCATCAGGCCTCCGTAAAACATTTGCACGCCATTCATGAGAAAAGGCGAGAAACGTCGCTCGGTCGCAAAGTATCGTTTCGAATAAACAGAGCCATATCCATAGCCGAATTCACCAATCAAGACCGCGATGCATCCGATCACCCACATGTATGAGATCGCATTTGAGAAGCCTGGTAACGAGATGAACAGCACACCGGCGAGTGCGATGCCGAGGCCGAGAATCTGTACAGAGTCCAGCGTAGCTTCCTTTCGCTGTCGTTGGATGAGCAGGATCATCATCGGTCCTGTTGCCGACAGTACTGCAGCAAGCCCGGATGTAATGAATTGCTCTGCCCAGTATAGCGTTGAGAACGTCATGAACGTAATGCAGAATCCCACGACGATCAGTGGTTTAGAGCGTAACGCTTGCTTCACCTGATCCCGTTTTATCGCGAAGTAAGCAAGAACGATCAAACCGGCAATGGTGAACCGGACACCACCAGATAAGATCGGTGTCGCTCCTGCTTCAATGCCAATTTTGATAAACAGGAAAGTGGTGCCGAATATAACACAGACGAGCAGATAGTTGAAAAAAATCATATGAATACCTCCTTTTGACGATAAGAAAAGTATATAACTCGAAATGTATAACAGTTGAATTTCCTATATAACACTTAGTCTTGAAAAAGGTTCGTCGGTGAGGTTAACTTAGAGTAAGAGAAAAAGTGTGCAAAGGAGGTGTCTTCATGAAGCTCGTCGTGCAAAAGGACTCTGCAACGCCTATCCATCAGCAGATCTACCACCAGATTTTGAACCGGATCCAGACCGGATCTTTGTCAGACGGAGAAAAAATGCCGTCGTTACGAAAGCTGTCAACGGAATTGAAGGTCAATTATCTGACGGTGAACAAAGTGTATCAGCGGCTAGAAGAAGAGGGACATATCGAAATCCTTCAAGGAAAAGGGGCGTTCGTAAAAAGTAAGCACAAAACGAAGCCGTATACGGAAGGCAGTGGTGAGCAGGAGGTTTTCTCAACGCTTCTTCAACGGTCTCAATATTTGGTGAATCGAACGAAAAGTCATTACGATTTTTCCAAAGCGGTCGTGTCACCGGGGCTGTTGCCGAGTCACTTTCTCGCTCAGCAGACGAAGAAAATCCTCGATGAGAATCCGATGGTTTTAACGACTTATGGACCGGTGGAAGGGGACGAGGAGCTGAGAGATGAGGTTTCAAAGTACTTGGAGCATCAGCTCGGATACAAAACGGAAGCGGAGAACATCCTGATTACGAGTGGAGTCCAGCAGGGAATCAACATCGTGGCGAATACGTTTTTGACCGCAACAGACACGGTAGCCGTGGAAAGTCCATGTTATGGGGCGGCGATCGATACATTCATGAACCGAGGGAATGCGATTTTGCCGATTCTGATGGATGAAGAAGGGATGAGGATGGATGTGTTGGAGGAGCAATGCCATGTGGCTCCACCGAAGCTCGTATACGTGAATCCGACGTTCCAGAACCCGACTGGACGTACGATGAGTGAGAAGCGTCGGAAAGAGCTGCTTGAGCTTGCTGAAACATACGGTTTCTTAGTCGTAGAGGATGATTCGTTCAGTGAAGTGTATTTCGATGGTGTTTTGCCACCGAAGCCGATCAAGTTCTTCGATACATCTGGGCATTGTATTTTCCTGAAAGGCTTCAGTAAGACGATGGCACCGGGAATCCGTCTCGGAGCGCTGGTTGCTGACAAATCTTTATATGAAGCGTTGTATATTTCGAAGGCTTCGATGGATGTGGGAAGCCCGCTGTTGAACCAGAAAGCGCTCTTGCCGTTCATGAGAACCCGGCGCATGAAAGATCATCACGAAAAGCTCCGGATTGCCTTACAAATCCGAAGGGACATCACGAGGGAGATTTTCGATGTCTATTTGGAAGGGAAAGTGCAATATGAACTTCCGAAAGGCGGATTGAACCTGTGGGTAGAGCTACCTGAACCGGTTGATGTGGAAGCCTTGCAAGTTGCAGCAAAAGAACACTCGATTTCTTTTTTACCAGGTAGCACGTGCTATGTGACCGATGCGCCAACACCGTCGATCCGTCTCAGCTACTCAACACTCAGTGACCGCGAAAATACGGAAGGGGTCACTCAACTTGCCTCGCTGATCGCCGTACAGCTGACAAAATCGTAATTGGTTCGAAAGAGCGGGGAAGTGGTTCGAAAGAGCGGAGAAGCGGTTCGAAAGAGCGGAGAAGTGGTTCGAAAGAGCGGAGAAGTGGTTCGAAAGAGCGGAGAAACAACCCATAAGAGCAGAAATGTGGACAGTGGGATGCAAGAACAAAGAGTCATCCTAGTTCGCTGGAATTAAACGCCATGAGCGTGTTGGGGTCTTGTGTTGATTCTCTGCAGTTCTTTTTGGTATCATCAGTATATTGCAATACGTACGATTTTTTGGAGGTGGACGATTTGTCTCGAATTTCGAAAGAAGAAGTGAAGCACGTTGCGAAGCTTGCTCGTCTGGACATGACAGATGAAGAAGCGGACATGTTTACGAAACAGCTGGACGACATCATCAGTTATGCTGAACAGCTGAATGAACTCGATACAGAAAATGTGGAACCGACCACACACGTTTTAGATATGAAGAATGTTCTTCGTGAGGATGTAGAGAAGCCTTGGCTCAACAACGAAGAAGCGCTCAAAAATACACCAGACAAGCAGAACGGACTTATCAAAGTTCCAGCAGTTCTAGAGTAGGGAGGGAGAAAACGGACGATGTCTTTATTTGATAAGAAGATCTCAGAGCTACACGAGCTCCTACATAAGAAAGAAATGAAAGTTAGTGAACTCGTTGATGCTTCCTTCTCTCGTATCCAGCAAGTGGATGAGAAAGTGAAAGCATTTTTGACGTTGAATGAAGAAGAGGCACGCAAACAAGCGAACTTCCTCGATAGTAAAATGGGGACCGATGAGATGCGCGGACTCCTATTCGGTCTGCCGATCGGGGTGAAAGACAACATCTCAACGAAAGGCCTCCGCACGACGAACGGAAGTAAGCTGCAAGACAACTTCGTACCGGTTTATGACGCAACGGTCGTACAAAAGCTGAACGAAGCGGAGACCGTCACGATCGGAAAACTGAACATGGACGAATTCGCGATGGGATCCTCGAACGAAAACTCAGGATTTTTCAAAACGCGTAACCCGTGGAACACCGACTACGTACCAGGAGGATCTTCTGGTGGATCTGCAGCATCCGTCGCGGCAGGAGAAGTCTTTTTCTCATTAGGATCCGATACAGGTGGTTCCATCCGTCAACCAGCGGCATTCTGTGGTGTTGTCGGACTCAAACCGACCTACGGGCGCGTATCCCGTTTCGGACTAACGGCATTCGCTTCTTCACTCGACCAGATCGGACCGATCACGAACACGGTTGAAGACAATGCGTTCTTGCTACAAGCGATCGCAGGTCACGACCCGATGGACTCTACATCTGCGAACGTGGACAAGCAAGACTACACATCAGCCCTCACTGGCGATGTAAAAGGTCTCAAAATCGCGGTACCGAAAGAATACATCGGCGAAGGTGTAGATGAAGAAGTCAAAAACCGCGTCATGGAAGCCCTCAAAGTCCTTGAAGGCATGGGCGCTGAGTGGGAAGAAGTATCCCTACCTCACTCTAAATACGGGGTTGCGACATACTACTTGCTCGCTTCATCTGAAGCTTCTTCCAACCTTGCTCGCTTTGACGGTGTCCGTTACGGCGTAAGAGCGGAAGACGCCAAGAACCTCCTTGAGCTTTACAACAAAACGCGAAGCGAAGGATTCGGGGACGAAGTGAAACGCCGAATCATGCTTGGTACATTCGCGCTAAGCTCTGGTTTTTACGATGCATATTATAAGAAAGCTCAGAAAGTACGTACATTGATCAAAAACGACTTCGAACAAGTCTTTGAAAAATATGATGTCATCCTTGGACCGACTGCTCCGACGACAGCGTTCAAGATCGGCTCCAAAATCGACGATCCACTGACGATGTATGCGAACGACATCCTGACAATACCTGTGAACCTTGCAGGCGTACCAGCAATCTCCGTTCCATGCGGACTTTCAAACGGATTGCCAGTCGGACTACAAATCATCGGAAAAGCATTTGATGAGAGCACCGTCTATCGCGTAGCGCACGCTTACGAACAAGCGACAGACCATCATCAAAACAAGCCGGAATTGTAAGGGGGGACGAAGAGATGCATTTTGAAACGATCATTGGACTTGAGGTCCACGCAGAACTGAAAACGAACTCGAAGATCTTCTGTAGCTGTTCCACAGAATTCGGTGCACCGCCGAACACGAACGTGTGCCCGATCTGTCTTGGACACCCAGGGGTTCTGCCTGTCGTGAACAAACAAGCAGTTGATTTTGCAATGCGCGCCGCGATGGCACTGAACTGTGAAATCACACGCGAAACGAAATTCGACCGTAAAAACTACTTCTATCCGGATAACCCGAAGGCGTACCAGATCTCGCAATTTGATAAGCCGATCGGTCAAAACGGATGGATTGAAATTGAAGTAGATGGCGTGAAAAAGAGAATCGGAATCACGCGTCTTCATATGGAAGAAGATGCAGGTAAATCAATGCACGCAGACGACGGCACACACTCCCTCGTGGACTTGAACCGTCAAGGGACGCCGCTCGTCGAGATCGTATCCGAGCCGGACATCCGTACGCCGGAAGAAGCATACGCTTATTTGGAAAAGTTGAAGGCGATCCTGCAATATACCGAAGTTTCCGATTGTAAAATGGAAGAAGGATCGTTGCGTTGCGACGCGAACATTTCCCTTCGTCCAGTCGGACAAGAGAAGTTCGGTACGAAGGCAGAGCTGAAAAACTTGAACTCGTTCGCGAACGTTCAAAAAGGACTAGCACATGAACAAGTCCGTCAGGAAAAAGAACTGCTTAGCGGTGGAGAAATCCTTCAAGAGACACGTCGTTTTGATGAACAGACGAAGAAAACGATCCTCATGCGTGTTAAAGAAGGATCTGACGACTATCGTTACTTCCCAGAACCGGATCTCGTCGGTCTTTCCATCGATGAAGACTGGATCGAACGCGTCCGATCAGAAATCCCTGAGCTTCCAGACGTACGTAAACAGCGCTACATCGAAGACATGAAGCTGCCTGCTTATGACGCGATGGTTTTAACACAGTCGAAGAAAATGTCCGATTTCTTTGAAGAAGTGCTTGCACAAGGTGCAGATGCGAAAGCCGCATCCAACTGGATGATGGGTGAAGTTTCTGCGTACTTGAACGCAGAGTACAAGGAGATCGACGAAGTCGCGCTTACGCCAGAAGGCTTAGCGAAGATGATCGACCTCATTGAAAAAGGAACGATTTCTTCTAAAATTGCGAAAAAAGTCTTCAAGGAACTCATCGAAAACGGAGGAGATCCAGAAGTCATCGTCAAGGAGAAAGGACTCGTCCAAATCTCTGATGAAGGTGAACTGCGCAAGATCGTGACAGGCATTTTAGATGAAAACGAACAATCGATCGAAGACTACAAGAACGGAAAAGACCGTGCGCTCGGGTTCCTCGTCGGCCAAGTGATGAAGGCGACAAAAGGGAAAGCGAACCCGCCGATGGTCAACAAATTGCTCGTTGAAGAAATGGACAAAAGATAAGGAAAATGAACCAGGAAGCCCCACTATCGGGCTTCCTTTCTGATTGCAAAAATAATCTGCTTGTCCTGTGAAATTAGAACTTTGCATTTTGGATGACAGGTCACTATAATAAGATGAGTTAGAAAAAATTAGCACAAACTTGACACGAAACTGGAGCCTATGACGTAAACAGATAGAAAGTTAAAAAAGGTGATCCTTATGAAACGAGCACGATTAATCTATAATCCGACATCAGGGCGGGAACAAGTGAAACGTCAATTGCCTTACATACTCGAAAAACTCGAGAAAGCAGGCTATGAAACGTCCACTCACGCCACTTGTGCCGACGAAGGTGACGCGACACGAGCTGCTGCGAAAGCAGTGGAGAGGGAGTACGATCTCGTCATCGCAGCCGGCGGAGACGGAACGATTTACGAAGTCATCAACGGCATTGCCGAGCTCCCGAACCGACCGAAAATGGGCATCATTCCAGCAGGAACGACCAATGACTTTGCACGTGCACTTGGAGTCCCACGCACGATTGAAGGGGCTGTAGAAGTGTTGTGTGAAGGCGTCGACATCCCGGTCGATATCGGACGCGTGAACGGCAAGTACTTCGTCAACATCGCCGGTGGCGGTAAGCTGACCGAGTTGACGTACGCGGTACCAAGCCAGATGAAGACGATGATTGGGCAGCTTGCCTATTACTTGAAAGGGATGGAAATGCTGCCATCGATCCGTCCGACGAACGTCAAGATTGAGTATGATGACAAAGTGTTCGAAGGCGACATCATGCTGTTCCTTGTGGCGAATACGAACTCTGTCGGCGGTTTTGAAAAACTCGCGCCCCTTTCAGAGTTCAACGACGGCTATTTCGACCTCGTCATCTTGAAAAAGACGAACCTCGCGGAGTTTATCCGGATTGCAACGCTTGCAATCAAAGGCGAGCATATCCGAGACGAACACATCATCTATGAAAAAGCAAGACGCGTGAAAATCCATACGGATGAAAAAATGCAGTTGAATCTCGACGGTGAATACGGTGGGCTTTTACCAGGGGAGTTCGTGAACCTGAGACACCACCTACAGATGATCGTCCCGAAAAATCGCTTCGTAACGAATGGCGACTAACGTAAAAAAAGAGTTGATCCACTAAGGATGCAACTCTTTTTCTATTGAACTTTTACCTTGAAAGCAAAAGAACCGCTGCCTCGGTCCCAGCTGGCATGGATGCTGTATATGTAAGTTCCTGGAGCTTCGGGGACAGTTAGGATGTTGCCATCTAGCTGAGCCTCTTCTAGATCGGTAGTAGTCCAAAGGGAGGCACCGAGGGATCCTTCTTGAGGTTCTCTGCGGAAGTCGATCGTGATCTTTGCACCAGCTGGAACAATCACGGCAGAATCTTCCACTAATTCAGGTGGTGCGACGGTATCCATACACTGGGCACTCATAAGGCCGTCCCAGCAATAAGAGCCTTGCGTAGTCGGAATGGAGATAAGCTTTCCCTCAACTGAAACCTTTGGCTTTGGAGGTGATGTGCTGAATAAGCCTGCAAAGATAATGATAACGCCTACAACTAAGCCTGGAATAAGCAGCCCCTTAAAGAATTTTTTCATAAGACCCCCTACATGAATTCCGAGTCTTCCATTTGGTCTTTATATTTCGCACGGTAATAGAGTTTTACAATCAATAATAAAAACAACGAAATGCCGATTATCAGCAGTCCGATACCGCCATAGGCAATGCCAGCCCATCCTTTAATAAAAGTGATGCTGTAAACCAGAAGGGTTGCACCTAATTGGAAAACAGAATAGGGAAGTATGTACCAGAGCATTTTATCGTGGAAATAGATGATCAGCCAACTGAAGATGATCCAGCTGAAGCTGATGGCAACCAACAGAACAATATCGGTCATAATGATAGCCTCCTAGACGCTGCTATTTCTTTTTATGTATGTGGCTAAGCTGAAATTTAGTAAAGGGAGGAGCGAAATCCACCATAGAGTGGGTGAACCAAGGAAGTAAAGGGTAGCAGGAAACAGGATAAACCCGCTGATCATGGTATAAGAATAGTCTCGCTTTATGATGGAGTAGATCAAGATGAAAAGCGATGAGATGATACAACCCCAGAATAGAAACCCTGCCCAAAAAAACTCCATTCTCTAAACCCCCTCTTATTGACATTATATACCTTCTTAAACCTCGTATCGAACATTATTCGTAGGAAAGTAGGTTACATTAAGGATAATGTCTATGAAGGGTCGGATAGAAATGAGCCTCTATGAATTATCGATTCGGTTAGTGCTGTCTTTCGTCGCTTTACTGATCCTAACGCGTTTGATGGGACGGAAAGAACTGAGCCAGATCACTTTCCATAACTTTGTGTCTGCTGTGGCAATCGGGAACATCGCTGGATCTTTGGCGGCCGACAATGCACTGAGTATTAGGAATGGGCTATATGGGCTTGTAGGATGGTCGCTGTTTACAGTGGCGCTCGGTTACCTCAATCTCAAATTTCAAACATCACGGAAGCTATTGAATGGAGATTCGCTCATCGTCATTAAAGGAGGAAAGATTGTAGAAGGGGCCATGTCCAGTGCCCGGCTGGACATGGATTCATTGAATATGATGCTACGCTCGAAAAACGTGTTCAGCCTGGCCGATGTAGATTATGCGATCTTCGAAACGGACGGAACGTTATCGGTTATGAAAAAAGAGCAAAAGCAGACAGTGACCAAGGCAGATTTGAATTTGATGAGTTCAAAGAAAGTCATTCCAATCGGCACAGAAGTCATCTCGGATGGAGAAGTGTCGGAGGAGAACTTAGCCAAATTGAACCTGAGTGCTTTATGGTTAGAGCAGCAATTAAGAAAAGTGGACATAGCATCACCAGCGGAAGTGTTTTACGCAGAGGTCCAGAAAGACGGCTCCCTGTACGTAGATCGGAAAGATGTGTAGAGCCATTCGACAAATTTAAACTCACTTCAAACAAACGTTTGATTGAAGTGTCAGACACTATCTGCGCAGATTTGTTGCTGCTTATTTAAAATGGTGGATGACATTTTTAATGTAGGTAAAAAGAATACAACATACTAACAAACTGTAAAAAAATTTCGGCAAGTGGATTGGGTGGAAACTATTTTTACTCCTACGGACAGAATAATCTTTCTACACATTACACTTCAGGTTATGTAACAGTAGATATAAATATCTTTAATCATAAAATTTACACTAGTTATAGTCCATTTACAAAAACTCATAGTGGGAAAAGTGTTAGTAAGCTAGGTCACAAATTGTCATTTGAAGCATTTGGTGTAGTTGGTAGTAATGGTGTGATTGGTAAGATTGCAACAAGATCTTTAAACTGGGACTGCTCCAACACTTCTAAATGTTCCGGTAATAAAGTCACAGAATTTAGTGGTGCTGTATTGTATTGGTCTATGTTCGGAAAAGATTGGTATAATCAGAATGAGAAGTATATAGATTTTGCTCTTGTAAGAAAAGGATTTTAAAAGTTTTTCAGATAGTTAATTTCACTTTTATTAGGGGATGAGAGCATGTGGAAAAAAATTCTACTTAGCAGTATAGTATCATTTGGTTTAATATGGGTGCTTTTATCAGTTAAAGAGACTTTAGCAATTACATATGAAACCCCTACGGAAGCCATTAAGAATGAATTATCCACAAATGCTGAATTTAATATTACTTTTAACGAAGAGAAAAATGCGGCAATTGTAATTACCCCTCAAAAAGTGATCATTCTCAAAACAAATATGTTTGGATGGAAAATCACCGACATTATTGAAGGGCTAAATACATCTATGTTAATTAATTTTGACGGGAATCAAAACATATGGTTTGGAAAAATTGAAGATAAGGTTAAAGAAGTGACCATTAACAAGAAATTAACACAACTAATACACTTGAAAAATGGAACAAAATATTGGGTATTTTTTGATCTGAATCAAGCATTATTGAAAGATGATGGAATTACAGTAACCCACTACAACAATAAAAATGAAAAAGTAAATGAACATACCCTCTATAATTATTGAATTAGTGTTTACATGTTTAGTTGAATATATTTAAAGAAAAAGATATAGCTTTGTAAGCTATGTCTTTTTTTGTATGGTAAACTGATGGAAAAGTATACCATAAGGAGGCGTCAGTTTTGGGGAATTTCGAGGTAAAGGTGTTGGAGTTTAGAGGCAGTGCGTATCAGATCGGCTATAACCAGGGGAAACAGTTGGATCCGAAGAGTCTGTATTGGATGAAAGACTTTACTCATGTTCCAATTGATGCAGACGAGACAACAGCGGTTTTCAAAAGCTTCGCTCCACATTTACTAGATGAGATTCAAGGCTTAGGAGATGCACTTGAGATGTCCTTCGAAAGAGCTTTGCGCTTGTTCAGCGGATACGATTTACCGAAGCTTGAAGCCATCGGATGTTCTTCCAAAGTCACACAGGATTACCTGGTACGGAACTATGATTTTTCTCCTGCGGTTTATGATCATCAGCTCGTTTTCAGCCAGCCGACGGAGGCAGCTGCCAGTGCTGGATATACCCTTCATCAGATGGGACGTCATGAAAGCGTCAACGAGCATGGAGTGGCGACTGCCCTTCACTTTGTGAACAATGCGAACCAGGTGACGGGGTTTATGAGCAGTACAATCGTCCGGATGATGGCGGACCTGTGTAAATCGACGGATGACTGTATCCAGTTGTTAAAAGAGCTTCCACACGCATGCTCTTACAATTATTCCATCGGCGACAGCAACGGAAATCATGCGGTTGTGGAAGCCTCAACGGAAAAAGTGGTGGTTCGCTCAGGAGAAGAGGCGTTAGCATGTACGAACCACTTTCAGGATGCCGGGATGAGTCAATTTAACCGAGAACGGCTCGGGCATTCTAATGCGAGGCAAGATGCGATTGAAGCAAAGCATGCAGATGGGGAGGAGGTCTTCAAGTGGTTCAGTGATCCGGAATCTCCGATGTTCTTTGAAGATTATGAGCAGTTTTACGGAACATTACATACCTTCGCTTACCTGTTTGACAAAGCCCTTCTATTGACCAAACTTGCGAAAGGTGAGACATTGGAGCTCAAATTCCAGGATTGGGTGAAAGGGAAACCGATACCCACAAATGTGTTAAAAGGTATGATGAGTACATATAAAAGAGCTTAATAAGGCCATCGACATCTTTCTCAACAATTCAAACAAACATTTGATTAATAAGGCCAAACCACTGTCCTATCAACATTCGTAAAATCAAACAAACGTTTAATTAAGACCATCCGGTGCCAGGTACCTTTTAGGACTCCTTGTATATCAGGGCTTCTAAAAAGGTACCTGGCACTTCTAAGTGATGCTTAAAAAAATCATAAATAGAAATGAACTTTTTGTGGGGTTCACGACTCTAACAGGTAAGAAAGTGGGGGGAGAGCCATTGGAGATCGATAAGTTGGTGCGTCGAGCGCAACGAGGGGATAAAGAAGCATTACTACAGTTGGTGTTTGCCAGAAAAGATGAGTATTACCGGCTTGCCTATAGCTACTTAAGACATGAAGAGGACGCCATGGACGCGTTAGAGGACATGATCGTCATCCTTTATGAGAAAATCAACAAACTGAAAAAACGAGCATCCTTTTACAGTTGGAGCAAAACGATTCTCGTCAACCAGTGTCACGTTACATTAAGGAAACGGAACAAGGTAACGGTGGTGGAAAATACGCCCGAATCATTCCTAAATAAAGAAGGAGACACTGCCATCTACAAGTTAGACGTGAAAACCCACTTAGAACGTTTGAATCACGACCAGAAGGAAGCGATTCAGTTAAGATACTGGCTGGATTATGATTATGAAACCATTGCGCAGATCACGAAAGTCCCTCTTGGCACGGTCAAATCCAGGATTTCAACCGGTCTCAAGAAGCTGAAAGAATTATTGGGAGGTGAATACCTATGAAGGAAATCGAAAAGAAACTGAAAGAAGATGGAGAAGAAATGCGCTCCTTGAAAGCGCCAGATTCTTTTGAAGCACGTCTTCGTCAGAGGTTGAACGAGACACCACCGAAACGGAACAATCAATGGAAAAAGGGTTTCCTTCTTGCTGCATCTTTTATCTTTGTATTCTTTTTCACCTACCAATTCGATACGATTGCTTATTACGGAAAGAAAATTCTTGGGTATGATGAGATTCTGACTGACTCTCTGAGCGAGTTAAACGAACAAGGGAAAGGGCAGGTCATCGGAAAAAGTGCGGATCTTCCGAACGGAGGAAAGGTCACGCTGGATGGCTTGATGCTGGATGATAATCAACTGATTCTCTTCTACACGCTTTATGACCCTAATAAAAATGCTGATGAGCTCTACTCCAGCACACGGGCTACGATAGACGGGTTCCTTGTTGAGACCAGAGAAACTTCGGGAACAGCCATGACAAGCGAGGACAAGACAACCGTGACAATTACCCAATCGTATAAGCCTCCGAATCCGTTTGCGAAAGAATTGACTTTTCATTTACACATTGATAATCAACCTAGGACTACTGTGGGAATTCCTTTTGAAATTGATCGTTCGAAAGCGATGATGACGAAGTATAAGCAGAAGATCAACCAGACCATCGAGACAGACAGTGCAGACTTCGTTTTTAAGGATTTGGTGGCAACACCTACCCAAACTGTCTTGACTGGAAAAATTCACGTAAAAGACGAAGAGGCATGGAACAGTGGGATGATCTCTAATGGATTTGAAGTCCGGCTGAAAGCAGATGGCAAAACAATACGGAAGCAAGGACAAGGGAGTTCTTCAGGATTACTCGGTTATACATTCGACGTAGAGTTCGACCCATTAGGGGATGTGGAAGAGCTGTTGATTTATCTCGATGGTGCTTTGACCACCTATTCAACCGATACGAAGATTCCGGTAAAACCAGGGTCTTATGAGGTTGGAAATCAGAGAGTGTCTATCGATCAAAGGAATGAAGTGGATGGAAAAACCGAAATTACTCTAACTGCTGATGAAAATTTCACTGTAGTGGAAGCAGAACTAGTAGGGGAAGATCGTTCAATTTCATTAGAATCAGTGGATGCGCCATCCTATCAAGAGACAGACGATGGTTTGCTCAAAGTCTTAAAACTTCGTTTTGATGGTGTTCTATCAGGTAACTCGTCCCTGCACATTACGGAGTATGAAGCCATTGAACCGTTGGAAGACTCAATCACTGTACCGATTAAGTGAATGTGATTGGGAACTTTAATTGGACTGATTCGTAAAAAGTACAAACAGAATGTCAGGAGAGATTTCATGCAGGCTACTGTAAACTCAATCGAAAAGCTATTAGTTGAAGATGAGCAGATCTTATCGACAATCCGTTGTTCAATTAACGTCTACCATTACAGCAAAGTACCGCGTCCGGGGCTGCTCGCAGCGACAACGTTACGACTCATTTTTGTAAGTGACGCAAATGTTGAAGGCGGCGAGTTCACGGAACTCTTCCCATATCAGGATGTACACACGTTCAAACTAGAAAAACGCTTATTTACTAAGCGGTATTTTCTGAAGGTGGAAGGAGATCAATTCACCTTTACACAAATCATGAATGATGAACCCGAAAAGTTCGCCACAACCGTTAACAACCGACTCTAAAAGAAAATGAAGTGCCTGGCACCGATTATAAACTCAGATGTATCAACGAGTCGAAATCGGTGCCAGGCACTTTTTTCAATCCCTTGTGGGGCAAGGGGTAAATTGTCGTACCTGGCACTCAAAATGGCACTCACACTTTTATGTGCTTAAACTGGTTCACATCGAAGAGTCCGAGGTCTGTCAGCTTCAGGGCTGGTATGACGGGCAGTGTCAGGAAGGATAGGGTCAAAAATGGATTGAATCCACCTTCAAATCCAACATCTGCGAGTGATTGCTTCAATTGATGGAGACCGATAGCCATCGAACGGTAACCTTCACCCGACATCAATCCTGCAATCGGCAAGGAGAGCGAAGCAACCACATGACCATCTTTGACGATAACCAGTCCGCCTCTTATCTCCTGTAGAGCTTGAATCGCTCGCAGGATATCTCCATCGTTTGTACCCGTTGCGACGATGTTGTGCGAGTCATGGGCGATTGTGGTTGCTATCGCTCCACCTTTCAACCCGAAGCCTTTTACGATCCCTAATCCCACATTCCCTGTGTTCTTATGGCGTTCCACGACCACCAACTTTTGCTGATCTTTTTCGATAGAAGAAGTAAACAGCCCGTTTTCGAATTCAACCACCTCTTGAAGGTAGGATGTGTTCAATTGGTTTGGGATGATTCCAATGATATTCGCGGTGCCATCATCACGAATGGGTATCTGCAAGTCGACTTCTTCCAAATTAGGAATCTTCACTGTGTTTTGAAGCTCCTCACAAGGCTCTTCTTTTTCCAAGAGATTTCCGACATACTCTCCATCAAGGGCGACCAGCTGCCCCGACTTATAAACCTCTCTAATGTTGATGGAATCCAGATCATCCAATAGTAAAAAGTCAGCTTCATATCCCGGAGCAATCGCACCTTTCTGCTTCAGTCCGTAGCATTCAGCAGCGTTCAGTGAGGCCATCTGGATCGCCATCAGCGGATCCAACCCGTTCTCGCTTGCTAAACGAATGTTATGGTCGATACTGCCTTCTTCAATAAGATCGTCCAGGTGCTTATCATCTGTACAAAAGAGACAACGGCGTGCATTGTTCGGAGTCACGACTGGAATCAGCGCTTTCAAGTCTTTTGCAACCGATCCTTCACGGATTAACAGATACATTCCGCGCCGCAACCTTTCCAATGCATCCTCGACCGTATTGCATTCATGATCCGTCCCAATCCCGGCAGCCTTATAGACATTGATGGCGTCCGCGTCAAGACCGGCTAAGTGACCGTCCATTTGGCCTGTGTACTGAGAGGTCATTACAAGCTTATCGACCATCGTATCAGCACCAGAGCGTAACGCTGGATAGTCCATCACCTCGGCCAAACCGAGAACCCTTTTATGGTTGTAAAAAGGCTCCAGATCATTCGCTGACAATTCTGCCCCTGAATTCTCCACAGACGTTGCAGGTACACAGGAAGGAAGCATGAAATAGACGTCCAGGGGAAGTCCCTCGGAGTTTTCCAGCATAAATCGGATACCCTCTTCACCTGAGACATTTGCGATTTCATGTGGATCTGTGATGACAGTCGTAACACCATGGGGAATCACGACTTTACTGAATTCAGCCGGTGTCACCATGGACGACTCGATATGTACATGACCATCGATAAAGGAAGGACAAACATAACGGTTTTCCGCATCAATGGTCTGTTTGCCCTCATACGACCCAATGCCGACGAACATCCCATCAACTATTGCGATATCCCCTTCAATGACTTCTAGGTTGAAAACATCGACGATCCGACCGTTTTTAATAACTATATCTGCAGGCAACTGCCGGCTCGCGACTGCAATCCGTTTCTTCAATTGATCTTTGTTCTGTTTCATATTGACCCCTCCCAGAAAAATAAAAAACCCTAGATACCTAGAGTTTGACATTAAGAAGGAGGATCGCAGTCCAAATATGAACAGGACTCCAACCATCATTCTCGTAGTCAAACCATTTACGGTAGTTTGGTAGAAACTTTTGGACCATATTTCCAATATTATACGAGCGAGCTTTTATTATTTTGCATTAAAAAATATTAAGACACATTCTATACGCCGATGAAGACCGTGTCAACGAGAATTTTTAAAAAGAAGGTCTGAGAAGTTATTTCTAGAACCCTGTAGATTAGAGTGAAGCTTAAAAGTTCGGGAGGGATTGCATGCTCGGAGTCAATAAAGGAGAGGTTGTATTAGCCTCACATGATTCAAATTGGAAAGCGTTGTTTGTAAAAGAAAAAGAATTACTCGATTCCATCATCGGAGAACATACCACTGACATTCAGCATATGGGGAGTACCGCAATCAATGGCATAGAAGCGAAGCCGATTATCGATATCCTTATTGGTGTAAAATCTATGAATCATGTAGAACAGTTTAATGAGGACAAGCTGAAAGAACATGGGTACTACCGTTTGAAAAAGGTCGTTCTAGAGGGGAAGGTCGTTTTCGCCAAATTCTCAAGTCTAGAAAACCTCACCAAAACCCACATCCTCCACGTCGTTGAACATAATGGAAGCTGGTGGCAGGAGCATACGTTTTTCCGAGATTACTTGAACGAGAACCCAGAGATCGCCAAAGAATACGAGGCACATAAACAACAGCTCGCCGAAAAACACCCTAACGACGAAAAAGCCTACACAGACGGAAAGAAAGCATTTGTAGACCAAATTTTAAAGAGAAGAGTCTCAAGTTAATGTCAGGAATGAAGAAAAGGATCTTACTAATCCTTGTTGTAGTAATTGTTCTCGGTACATCCTATTTTGGGTATTCGGTCTTTAATGAAATTACCGAAGATGAGGCCGTTCAAATTGCTACAGAAAAATATGTAAACTATGAAGAACGAACAGTTGAAGTAAGCAACTATTATAGTAATGAACCTGATCTCCAGTTCTTCTTTCAAGATAAAACACCGATCTATTCGGTCACATTTTACAGTCACACTGAATTGAAAAATTGGGAAGGGTGGGTTCTTGTCAATACACATATCAATGGTAGAAATGGAGAAATCATCTCTATTGATGTGTATAGTAGAGACCCTGAAAAAGTGAAGTGGTGATCAATTCCTAACTAGAAAAATTTTCCTCAAGGATTAGTGTCCTCTGTAATAGGGAATAAACCCTATACGAAGCTAAAGGAGGAGATCATTCTTGCAACTACATACACTCGTACTCAATTGTTCTTTGAAAAAAAGCGATGAAACGTCCCACACTCAAGCGTTGATCGATGAATCCCTGAAGATCTTCAAGGACAACGATGTGACTTACGATATCGTCCGGCTAGCAGATTACAACATCGGCTATGGAATCACCGACAACACAGGCGAAGGGGATGACTGGCCTGAAATCTATGAAAAAGTGAAAGCAGCCGATATCCTGATCATCGGAACGCCGCTCTGGTTAGGTGAAAAGAGCAGTATCGCGGCGCACGCGATTGAACGCTTATACGGCGCGAGCGATCATACGAATGAAAAAGGACAAGCCATCTACTACAACAAAGTCGGAGGCGTCGTCATCACCGGAAACGAAGACGGTGCAAAGAACGCTGCCCGCTCGATTTTATATGCGTTATCTCACATCGGCTTCACGATTCCACCGAACGTGGACACCTATTGGGTCGGAGAAGCGGGCCCAGGACCGTCCTATATGGAAGCCGGACGCGAAAACGACTTTACACAAAACAATGTCAAAACGATGACCCATAACCTCATGTACATGGCACGTATCCTGAAAGAAAACCCGATCCCAGTAGAAGGGAATGTGTTGGCATAGCTCGCATTGCCAAAACTGGAACAATCTAGTAAACTGAGGTTAATCTATTTGGAAGAAAGGATTTCAGGTTACCTGTATGCCAACAACAACTTTGTAATGGAACACATTTTGGATATAGACGCTTACCGAAGCAGCTTTTATGAAGGCGTGCTGAACGGGAGCAGTCTGTCTCAAACCCATTACATAGGAACGTAACCGAAATCTGCAGCATGTACAGATTCTGAGGTTCCCTATTTCGGGGAACCTTTTTATATTGGTCAAAAAACTTCATACTGCAAGGTGTCCAAATAGAAGCGTTACGTTTCCTTACATCCTACAAAGAGGTGAAGGAAATGCAGAACGTACAAATGACATGGTCTCTTCAAGAGGCACAAGATATGACGATCGAAAAACATTGCAGCAACTGCGGAAAGTCGGTCCTGTTCACAGACACGATGATCCGCCGCCATAACGCGAACGGAAAGAACATCTACCGGTTTGCCATCTATAAATGTGAAAAGAACCATACATGGAACAAAAAGCTTGAAATCTACCAGGCGTATACCGACCACGCAAGAGTAGTGGAAGAGGAGAAAGAATCAACCAACAAAGTATGTAAGATCCCGATTGAAGATTATGCGGAAAAAGGGATTGAACAAGTCCAGATTGAGTTAACAGAAGTCGAAGGGAACTTCCGGATTGATAAAACGATTGCCAAACAAATCGATGAATGGAGCCGCACCGAAATCAATAAACGAATCCAAGAAGGGACCATCCAGATCAACAACCGATCAATCAAGCCGTCCACTCAATTGAAAACTTCAGACCAAATCTTGATTATTTTATAAAACAAAAAAAACAGCCCTGAGCGATTATCGCTTAGGGCTGATGTTTTTGAGATTGTTAACAAGTAAATGACGTAACACCCGATACATGAATCCGCCGATGAAAAAGCCGAGCGCATAGCTGATCGCTGTCGGAAGACCACCTTGAGCCAGTCCATACAGAAAGCCTCCGAGCGCCATCAACAACGGTACCGTAATGAATTGCATATCGTTCACCTCGCAAGTTTGGTTACACTCCAGTATGCCCGAATATCTCCTTTTGTTTACAATGTACTTCTTGTGCTACAATCAGATAAGAATTTTACGAGCGGAAGAAGGAAAAGAAATGTCCAAAAAAGATTTACCCGTCCAAAAAAACGATATCGTGAACGTCACGTTCCAAGACCTGTCCCATGATGGCGCAGGTGTAGCGAAGGTCGACGGCTATACCCTTTTCGTACCGAGAGGCTTACCAGGGGAAGAAGCGAAAGTGAAGGTCATCAAGACGAAGAAAGGCTTCGGATTCGGAAAGCTGCTGGAAGTGACGAAGGAAAGCGAGCATCGCACGGCACCGCCATGCCCGATTTACAAGCAATGCGGCGGCTGCCAGCTCCAGCACCTCACGTACGAAGGACAGCTCGAATACAAGCGCAAGCAAGTCCAAGACGTGATGGAACGGATTGGGAAGCTGAAGGACGTGAACGTACTGCCCGTCTTAGGTATGGACGACCCGTGGCGCTACAGAAACAAAGCGCAAGTCCCGGTCGGTGAGGAAGAAGGCGGACTGATCACCGGTTTCTATCAAAAAGGAAGCCACCGCATCATCGACATGAAGGAATGCCTCATCCAGCAGGAAGCGAATGACCTTGTCGTCCAGACGGTAAAAGAGATTGCCAACCACTATGGCACCCGGGCATATGACGAACGCTCCCATAAAGGAACGCTCCGTCACGTCGTCGCGAAGTACGGTCAAAACACCGGACAAATCATGGTCGTACTCGTAACGAAAGGAAAAGAACTACCAAACAAGAAGAACATTGTCGCAGACATCGTTGATCAGATCCCGAATGTAAAATCAATTGTACAAAACATCAACCCGAAGAAAACGAACGTCATTTTTGGAGATAAAACTGAAGTCCTCTGGGGAGACGAATACATTTACGATACGATCGGCGACATCCAATTCGCGATTTCAGCTCGTTCCTTCTATCAAGTGAACCCGACCCAAACAAAAGTGCTCTACGACAAAGCACTCGAGTACGCACAGCTCGAAGGAAACGAAACAGTGATAGACGCTTATTGTGGCATTGGGACAATCTCCCTGTTTCTCGCACAAAAAGCGAACAAAGTATACGGTGTTGAAATTGTTCCTGAAGCAATTGAAGATGCAAAACGGAATGTGGAACTGAACGGTATGGAAAACGTGGAGTTTGAAGTAGGGGAAGCAGAAACGGTCATCCCAGCTTGGTATGAAAAAGGGATCAAAGCCGACACGATCGTCGTCGACCCACCAAGAAAAGGCTGCGATGAATCCTTGCTCAACACGATCCTAGACATGAAACCGAACCGAGTCGTCTACGTATCCTGCAACCCAGCAACCCTAGCCCGAGACCTAGCCATCCTAGAAGAAGGCGGCTACCAAACTCAGCAAGTTCAGCCAGTGGATATGTTCCCACATACTACGCATGTGGAGTGTGTGGCACAACTAACTTTAAAATTCAACTAACCAATAATCAATAAAATACACAATGAACTTTACTGATTTCTACTTCGAGTGAAGCGAGAGAAAACGAATCATCAAAGAGCTTTTGGAGTATCTTCCAAGCTCTTTGATGATATTTTAATACTTTATTTATATAGTGAAAAGATTCTCTTTCGGAGGTTTAAAACCTTTGGTTGTCATTAGCTTTCATTTTTTTGCTTCAAAAGTACAGCAACTACAATTACAGCGACTGCTCCTGATAAATACTTTACAGCGTAAATTAACTTATCTATTATTTCCTTTCGATTATTGGACTTAACATAACTTTCTAATTTTTTAGCTTTTGTTTCATCGTCTTTTATTTCCTTGATAACATTTATTATATCTATTGCTTTTTCCTTCTCATTCTTGGAAACTTACTTATCTAACTCGGTAAAGTATTTTAAAAAATTCAGATGATCAATTGTTATTTTTACTGTTTCACTTAATTTGTTTCCAACTTCCGATGCTTTGTCACTTACTTGATTACTAAATTCAACTATTTTCCTCTTATCTGGTTTTTCTTCCAATTCCTTCACCTCTATAGTTTCTTTTTTCTATTTACGAATCATACTATCAAATTTTTTGAAAAAATTAGTTTGATTGTTAATGTTAATGATACGCGATAACAAATCTGTTATTGTTTGTATTTTTGAATTAGAAGTGACATTCTTTAATAAAGTACCCAATTAAATGTTAGAAAGCCAAGTTTCTCTATTTTTGCATATAGTGTTTTGGTAATTTCCATCTCGTTTTATCTGCATTAAAATCAGATACATTAATTGGATTTTCTGAAATCTCATCAGTAATTGTGCCATCTTTGAACCAATGAAAATGAAAATTAAAATAATTATTTATGTATTCCTTTTTACTTAGGAGGTCTATTAATTGTTTATTTGAGAATATAAGTGCTGTAAGAGTTTCTTTATTTATAAAAATAAAATAGTCGTACTGTTCAATGAATTTAGGGATGAACCCTTTATGTTGGGAGGAACTAATCTGATTATCAAATTGTTCATCATAACAATAGTCCTTTGAAATGCTAACTTTAACTTTTTCATAATGATTATCTCCATAAACTAAGGAGATAGTATGATAACTACTAGCGGCATACAAAATCTCAGAATTTCCCTGCATTAATTTAGAAATTACATATTTTAAAGCCACTCTATAGGAACTATCTGTTGTTTTTTGCGATTTTTCTATTTTTGGAATTTCACCTAAATCTAATTTAGTTTGTAATATATAGGAATTAGTGTTTTGAAGCATATCCAGAGTATGAGTTTTAAGCCTATAGGCATAGTCTTGGTCTTTATTTAAATCTAGTAATTTAGAATAAACAATTGGACCTAAAGAAGTATCTCTTTCAATCCACTTATTAACTTCGTATAAAATTCTGCATGTTATTTGATAATAATAGGTATTATCGTTTTTATCATAGTCTCTACTAAAAAGTTTCCAATAATCTTCTACTATCTTCTGCATTTCTTTATCATTAACACTTGACCATGTTTCCATTTAATCCCCACCTCCGATTTTACATGTAAGTGAGTCTTCAAAATAATAAATTTGCATATCAATAAACGGAAATTCTTCAAGGAACTTTGCTATAACATGATCACAACTTAAACAGGGCTCTAAATAAGAGAATAAGTGCAAAACAGCATCTGTGTTTTTATTAAATCTATCGCTAAGTTCCTCAAGTAAGATAGCCTCTGTATCAGTATGTCTTAACCACGCTCCTCCCGGTTTTCCAAATCCTAAAAAATCGGGGTAAGGAGTTATAATATTTCTTGGACTCCCTACTTTTAAATTAGTATCATACTTTCTTTTACCATCAGGTTTAGATACAACAAAATATTTTTTTAAGGGAGAGTTTGGATCAGTTATTTTACTATATGCTATTAAACTATCCTCATTTTTCGGTGATAAATATGTGGAATTGTAAATATTATTACGAACAGAATAATGAACATATGCATAATTTGGAATATTATCATTAAGTGCCTTCAATATTGAATTACCTTCTTTAAAATTAAAAAGTCCTTCATATTCTGATTTTGTTTTAACTTTATATAACTTGTTAATTGCGCGTTTCATATAATGATGATTTTCATTAACTTTAAATCTTAAACTCCCACCCATAAAAATACCCTCCTACTACCTACTAATAAATCTAATCTTAGTTTTATATCCAATTTTAATAGGGTTTTGTCATATAATATCATTTTTTGGTAATTTTGTTTATTTATTGGAAGGTTGATTGAGAATAATTTTAAGTACCCGACAATCCTAAATATAAACTTACAAATTTGAAAGATAATAAAAGTTAATCCCTAAAATATAATAATTTCTCTAGCAAATCTCCAAGTCGAAATTTGCTAGAGAAATTCAAAAGAAAAAGGAGGGAAAAAGTGGAAATAAGAGAAGTTATTTAGAAATAAGTTAGGAGGGATTTAATGAAGCTACATACATTAAGAATTGAGGGGCTTAGAAAACACATTGATACAGTTATCACTTTTTCTGATGCAACTTTTCTTATTGGTGGAAATAACATAGGAAAGAGTACAGTTTTAAAAGCTCTAGAATGTCTATTGTCTGATACAAAAAAATTAACATCAGAGGAATTTTGTTCAGTATTGGACGAATCTACCCAGGAAAATCAACCAATTACTGATAAAGTTATTTTAACAGGTGAATTTAGAGATCTTCCAGAAGAAAGTAGATACTGGAAGGGTTTTAAAGGTCGAACGTTTAGATATGATAATACTGATTGTCCTGAAGAGTCTGGTATAAAGATGATCTATAAAAAGACATATGAACCCGGCCAAAACTATAAAGTAGAAATGAAGCAATTTAAAAGGGAACTAATTGATGGTGCAAGCAATTGTAATACGTTAAATAAATTTATAGAAATTGGAGTTCCGGAACAAGTTATTGACGAAAGTTTTCCTGACCTTGACAAAGATAAGACATTTACTAAGTCTTCTACTATATATAAAACACTATTGGAATTAGATGAATTATATACCATTGATGATTCAAGTGAAGAATGGTTTGAAAATCCAGGTGGAATTCCGGGAAATGTTTTATCCCGTTTACCTAAATTTTTATTAATACCTGCTCAAGATAAGATAGATGAGTTGTCAGGGAATAGTGGTGCCCTAGTTAAAACTCTTACAAGTCTCTTTGATGATGTAAGAGAAAATTCTGCGAATTTCCAACAAGCACAGCATTTTTTAGGACTATTACAGAGAGAATTAAACCCTGATGATAACGAAACTGAATTTGGAAAAATGATGGATGAACTAAATTCTATTCTTGGTGTAATTTTCCCGAGGACAAAACTTTTAGCTAGTGCAAATTTATCAGACCCTGATAAAGTTATAAAGCCTCAATTCGATATCCAGATGGGTAGTAATGTAAATACACCCATAGAAAATCAAGGTACAGGGGTAATTAGGTCTGCAGTATTTGCTATGTTAAGGTATAGAAGCATGAAGGAGAGTTCTATTTCAACCAGACCATTAATTATTGGATTTGAGGAACCAGAGATTTATTTACATCCAAACGCAATCCATCAAATGAGAGATACGATTTATGATTTAGCTGGTGATGAACACAACCAAATTGTATGTACCACTCACTCACCATTTATGATTGATTTAAGTAGAAAATCTCAACAAGTGTTGAATACTCTTAACACGCTTTCAACCGAGTTTCCTTTAAATGGTGGGACTATTGAAGTGGAAAAAATATACGCTCTTCCTTTTAACATCACAGATGCTTATAAGCAACTACAAACTCATGACAAAACCTATATCAAGATGATTGTAAAACTTGATGATTATATTTCTAAAGTATTCTTTGCCAAAAATGTATTAATTGTAGAAGGTGATACAGAGGATATTGTTTTAAAAGAGAGTATCGTGAGACTTCCAGATCTAGTTAAAGAAGATATTTTAAATAATTGGCAAATTATTAAGGCACGTGGTAAAGCTACAATCATTTCACTTGTGAAATATTTGAAGGCAATGGGGATTCATCCTTATGTAATGCATGATAAAGATGAAGGTAATGAACATGCTGAAAAGTTTAATGAACCAATCAAAAGTGCAGTTGATGATGATTCAAGATTATTTATACTTGAAAATTGTATGGAAGATATATTAGGTTATAACGCACCAAGCTCAGAAAAACCATATAAAGCATACCAATATATAAATATGCATTGGGATAATGATTGGGCAAAAGTTGAATCTAGTTGGAAGAAAATTATGGAAGTAATATTCCGGGAATCATTCTCACTTTTAGAAGCAACCGATACAACGAGGGAACATACTATTTCATAATTCTGTTAACGTTTTTACGAGAGTTTTTAGCACCAGTGAACTATAAAGTATGACTTTATAGTTAATAAGAGACGAACCTCTAACCATAAGCGGAAATCAGCAGTTATGATAATAAAAAATAAAAAAAGCACCTTACCTCATGCCCTCAACGCATTTTGGTAAGGTGTTTTTCAGCTTTAATTTATTTCTTAAGCATACATCTCCGAAGACTTCTTAGCTTTCAAATCAAACCGATCTGCGTTCATAACTTTCGTCCATGCTGCTACAAAGTCACGTACAAATTTCTCTTTATTGTCGTTTTGTGCGTAGACTTCTGCTAGGGCGCGGAGTTCGGAGTTGGATCCAAATACGAGGTCGACGCGTGTTGCGGTGCGTTTGACTTCACCTGTTTTACGGTCGCGTCCTTCGTAGTGGTTATAGCCTGCAGGCTTCCACTCGATGTTCATGTCCAGCAGGTTCACGAAGAAGTCGTTTGAGAGTGTGCCGACTCGGTCTGTAAATACGCCGTGTTCTGTACCTTTGTAGTTCGTACCGAGTACACGCATTCCACCGATCAATGCCGTCATCTCTGGTGGCGTCAAACCGAGCAGTTGAGATTTGTCTACTAAAATTTCCTCTGGGCTCAACGTGTATTCTTTCTTCTCGTAGTTACGGAATCCATCTGCCATCGGTTCTAATACTTCAAAGCTTTCCACATCGGTTTGCTCTTCGGTCGCATCACCGCGTCCAGCTGCAAAAGGAACAGTAACGTTAACACCTGCATCTTTTGCCGCTTTTTCAATCGCAGCACTACCACCAAGAACGATCAGGTCTGCGAGGCTTACTTTTTTATCCAATGTGCTCTGGATCTCTTCGTAAACAGAGAGCACTTTAGAAAGATGTTCAGGCTCGTTTACTTCCCAATCTTTCTGAGGAGCAAGACGGATACGTGCACCGTTCGCACCACCGCGCATGTCCGATCCACGATACGTGCTTGCAGAAGCCCAAGCCGTTTTCACGAGTTCACTGACCGATAGGCCAGAGTCGAGAATCTTCGTTTTCAGTTCTTCCACTTCAGCATCTGATAATTCATAATCCACTGTCGGAATTGGATCTTGCCAGATCAAATCTTCTTCCGGTACTTCAGGACCGAGGTATCTTGATTTAGGACCCATGTCACGGTGAAGCAATTTGAACCATGCGCGTGCGAAAGCATCAGCGAACTCATCCGGATTCTTATGGAATCGGCGAGAAATTTTTTCGTATTCAGGGTCCATACGCAATGCCATATCAGCGGTTGTCATGAACGTCTCAACTTTTACAGATGGATCTTCGGCATCTGGTGCAAGATGCTCTTCTTTAGGGTTCACAGGCTTCCATTGGTGTGCACCTGCCGGACTCTTTGTCAGTTCCCACTCGTAACCGAATAGCAAGTCGTAGTATCCGTTATCCCATTCTGTCGGTTTCGCTGTCCATGCACCTTCAACACCACTTGTAATCGTGTCGCGGCCTTTACCACTGCCGTACGTGCTCTTCCAGCCGAAGCCTTGATCTTCGATATCCGCAGCTTCAGGATCTGGTCCAACATGCGCATCCGCATCACCAGCACCGTGCGCTTTACCGAATGTGTGACCACCGGCAATGAGGGCTACGGTTTCTTCATCATTCATTCCCATACGAGCAAACGTTTCGCGGATATCGCGTCCACTTGCAACAGGGTCCGGATTTCCGTTTGGTCCTTCAGGGTTAACATAGATCAGACCCATCTGAACGGCAGCAAGCGGGCTTTCTAGCTCACGGTCGCCAGAGTAACGGTTGTCACCGAGCCATTCTGTTTCATTACCCCAATATACGTCTTCTTCCGGATGCCAAACGTCTTCACGTCCACCACCGAAACCGAACGTTTTCAATCCCATGTCTTCAATCGCAACATTACCTGCTAGGACAAGCAAATCCGCCCATGAAATCTTGTTTCCGTATTTTTGTTTGATCGGCCATAGCAAACGGCGCGCCTTATCCAGGTTCGCGTTATCTGGCCAGCTGTTCAGTGGTGCGAAACGCTGTTGTCCTGTTGCACCGCCTCCACGACCGTCACCAGTACGGTATGTACCAGCTGCGTGCCAAGACATACGGATGAAGAGGGGACCATAGTGTCCATAGTCTGCAGGCCACCAGTCCTGGCTGTCTGTCATCAAGTTATGAAGATCTTGCTTCAATGCGTCGTAGTCGAGCTTCTGGAATTCTTCGGCATAATCGAAGTCTTCACCTAACGGGTTCGCCTTCGTGTCATGCTGACGAAGGATGTTCAAGTTGAGTTGGTTCGGCCACCAATCCTTGTTCTTCGTACCAACCTTTGTGGTCGTAACGGCAGTTTCTTCCTTCGTCTTCGCGCCTGTGAATGGGCACTGACCAGCTGCAGCTTTACTGTCATGCATTTCGTTATTATCCATTTAGCAAGCTCCTCTCATTTATTAAAATTATTATTATAATCAATGTTACATTATAATAATACTAAAGAAGGAATCATTTGAAAAGAAAAATGTTTTTCGATTATCTATTATTATAGTAAAAATTTTCAGAAAAATAAAATGATAGAGTTGGATTTTTATAGAAAATAAGCATTCTTTTTATCTTGACAAACTTTACATTAAATGGAAAAATAAAAAATACCATCACAAAGGTACCTCTTTAAAGAAAGTCCGCCTTAACTCCTTCTCATTAATCCCTAAAAACACCCTTTGAACACCCAAAACCTTCACTCTAACCTTCATCCAGTTTTATTTCTTTCTATCAACCTATTCCAATACTTTTATTTAGAAGGGAGCAGTATATACTTTTGTAGTCTTTTTTTAGATTCATTTTTAAAAATTAAAATTTAAGGAGGATGTGCTTATGGGGCACGATATTTATGGATTCAATAAAGCAGGAGATGATATTGCTTATGCTCGATTTAGTATGGGGAATCATAACGCTATTTTATTGTATGGATTGCTGGAAGCGACAAAATATTATGCCGGAGTGAGTGGGTGTGGACGCAGTACAAATCTATCAAAACAGCACCTTGAAAAAGCGATGAAGAACTATAAGGAATTATTTAATCATGATGGGTCTTCCACGCCAAATCATTGGGATCAAAAACAAATCCTCGAATTTATCCAACAATGTCTATCAACTGCGGTTCAAGAGGGCAGTGTAAAAGTCTATTTTGGCTAAAAAGAAAGTTCTTCTGCTTCATAATGAAGCAAAAGAACCGTCCCTTTGTTTCACTCCCCAAACGCTTCCGGCAACATCTTGAACCCTTCAATCTCTGCATCTTCTTCAATTTCAATCATGATGCATCGTTTCCCTTTGTAATTGACCTGTCTCACGTACTCCAAGTCTTGCGGGCTGATCGAGATGTTTGCGACTTTCGTCTGGATCTTGATTGACTTTGACTTGTATTTCGGTACGACGCTGCTTGCTTTCAGCTCGTACGATTCGTTATCTGTGATTCTCTCGAAAGCAGCTTTCACTTTTTCTGAATCGACTTGTTCGCCACCACTTTGTTTAAAGACGCGCTCGACGTGCTTGTAATCGAGCTTCGGTTCTTCGTCCTCTTCGTTTTCCTCGACCATCGTGTTGATCTCCCGGTAAACGTTCGCGAGGGTAGATGGGTTGAGATGATCGCCCATGACATCCCGCATTACTTCTTCAAACACTTCTTTGTCTTCTTTCGCCGTAATGGTATGTTCACTGTTCAACACTTCATCTATGAATCTATGATCCGGTTCATTCGCTTTTTTCGACGAGTAAAGAACATGGTTTACATCAGACGCTCCATTGGAGAAGCAAGGGAACAAGAATCCGGTCATCGGGGTGTCGAGGTCAATGACCGAGTCGACATCAATGTTGTACTTGAATTCCTTCTCCACGTAATCGAACACCAACTCTTTTTTCGACTCCTGTGTTTTGTTGATGCTGCAAAGGATGAAGGGGTGGGAGTACACCGCATCCCGTTCGCTTTCTTCCGCCTCGTCATTCCGCTTTTTCATCGGCTTCAAGTATTCAGCTTTAATGAAGGTGATGACGACGTCCTTTTCATACGGATTGTCTTTGAGCATTTTCTCCGTCATGAGAAGCATTTGGTTCATCCAGTCCTCGACACCGTCACTCAACAACCCTTTATGTAAAATGAGCTGGCTATCGGCCTCGCGTTTGAACTTCAATTCGAAGAGCTTTTCGTTCAACTGACCCGTCAGCAGTTTCTTAAAGTTCTTAATGAAAAGCTCCTGCTGGTCGCGATCGAGCATTTCGAACGGCTGACTTTGATAGTGATAAATGTCAGTCGTTTCCTTCATGATATATACGTTAAAGATGTCTGAGATTTTGAGTAAGTCATTGTCCACTTTCAGTTGCCGGCGCAACCCGGCGATGTCTTTCTTATTCATCGAGCGTACACTCCTATGCTGCTGAATTTCTTTAAAACGATTCTTTTATTTTAACATAGGGGTAATAAGATGAAGAGATTCCTTGATATACTAAAGTTAAGAGTTTTGCGAGAGGTGGAAGGGGATGAAGGAAATCCTTATTGACTATATGAAAAAGTTTGTCGATCTCGATGAGGCTGAATTAGAAAAAATTGCTGCCGATGTACCTGTTGAAACGTTTGAAAAGGGAACGATTTTGGTCCATCAAGGTGAGGTCCCGAAGCGATGTTTTTTCGTATTAAAAGGATGTGTGCGGCAGTACGCCGTCGATGAAAATGGAAAAGAGCATACGTTCAACTTTTTTACGGAACAGGAGAGTGTAACGATTTTCAACCAACATAGTTTGGAGAAAGCCTCGAAATATTCGCTGAGCTGCCTAGAGGACAGTGTGTTGGTCGTTGGGGACTTATCGATCGAACAGGATATGTTCGATACACATCCCGTTCTCGAAAGTATGATCCGTAAAATGGTGGAAGCAAACATGGGGGAGATGCACGATGAATTCACTACATTTGTCGCCTCTAAACCGGAAGATCGTTATAAAGCACTGAAGGAAAAGAAACCTGATCTCATTAGGAGAGTGCCCCAGCATCAGTTAGCGAGTTATTTGGGAATCACCCCTGAATCGTTAAGCCGTATAAAAAAGCGAGCAGAGAAAGTAGATTAATCCGTGAGTTTTTTGCCTTTGATGAGGAGCCATATGCCAAAACCGAGTTCACCGACAAACATCGGAATGCTTAAAATGGCTTCCAACAGATTTGTAGTGCTCTCCAATTGTGGAAAGAAACTGTGTAACAGATGCACGGCTGTATAGCTGATGCCAGCTGCTACTAATAAATAGCTGAGTATTTTCGGGATTTGAACGGATTTTAGAGCGACATAACCGACAGCCAATAGGTGCAGTCCGAACACAATTAATCCAATAGACCAGATGGACTCAAATGCTTGGATGTGGGTCATGACTTGAGTTTGCATCAAGTCTGCAGAATCAAGGATGATGTTTCGAGCGATGACTAAATGCGAAACAGCAATCGCTAAGATGGCTGTATAAATCAAGCGAAGCCATGCGGCTAAGAGCGAGTATGCTCGGTGGACAGGCTTCAAGACTACATAAAAAGCCCAGGATACAATGATGTCCAGAAGGATGATTACAACCCATCCGAGTATTCCGAAAGTAAATAATGGGATGGATTCCTGGATGTTCGTTAAGGTTGTGGTAGGTTCGCCGTTGATCACCAATGATGAGTGGACATACCCATATGAGAAAAATGCCGCAATGGCCATTAAGATTAAAGATATACCAGCAATCATCGGTGCTTTAACTGATTTGATTTCTTTCAATTTCAAAACCCCCTTTAAGTTAATTTAATCGTAATACGGTTCATGAAAGAGTTCATTGACTTAAATCAAGATTCCTTAAAATGTATTGAAATGATGAAGCGAAAGAACAGTGACTAATCACTTGGTGTGTTTGAGGAAGGAAGATGTGGATGCAGGGAGATACAGTTTTGGAGGTCACGAACCTGTCAAAGAAAATCGGGGACGCGACGATCATTGATGATGTGTCGTTCCGTTTGAATCAGGGAGAAATAAAAGGGCTTCTCGGACCGAATGGGTCAGGGAAAACAACGCTGTTAAAATTATTGGTTGGCTTGTTGAAACCGACGGGTGGAAGCATCACGGTCGAGGGATATTCGATTCAGAAAGATTTCGAAAAGGCGATCTCTCACATGGGAGCGCTCATTGAGAACCCTGATTTTTATGATTATCTATCCGGATACGATAATTTGATGCAATATGTGCGGCTCGTACCGGACACCTCAAAAAATAGATTGGAAGAAGCGATTGAACTGCTTGAAATGGAAGGATACATACACGACAAGGTCGAGTCTTATTCATTGGGGATGAGACAAAGACTTGGTTTAGCCCAGGCGTTTCTCAGCAGACCGTCCATTTTATTGTTGGATGAACCGACGAACGGATTGGATCCGGAAGGTATTCAAGACCTCAGAAATTACTTGAAGAGACTGAAAAGCGAAGGGGTCTCTATTCTTATTTCCAGTCATTTATTAGCTGAAATCGAGATGATTTGTGATCGGGTGATCATCGTTGACCAGGGGCAAATTGTTTCGGAAGGCATTCTAGATGATGTAAGGTCTATGCAATCTGAAGAAGGAAGGTATTTCTTCAGATTATTGGACATGGACAAGTTTATTCAGTTACCTAAAACGGATCCACTCTGTCAAAAGGTGGTTGAAGTGGTGGCGGATGGTTTTTACATACAAGGGACGGAACATGAGGTGGCTCGTATGAATCGGTTATTAGTAGAATGCGAGATCGACATCATTGGAATTGAAAGAGTTCAAGCGACGCTTGAGGATGCTTTCTTATCCCGATTAAGGAGAAAACGATGACATACTTTAACCCGCTGGTTCTGAACGAACATATCAAACAATATAAACGCAGAAGAACTTTCGTGCTATTAGGATTGTTATTTTTCCTGAACTTCTTCGTAGCTGTCGGTATGAAGTTCATCTATTCCAACACAGATTTTACGTTTTGGCAGTACCTGCATGTTAGCACGTATTTGATTTTTATGCTTAACTTCCTAATCGTAATCATTGCAGGAGATATCGTATCGAGTGAATTCGCTCAAGGTACGGTGAAAATGCTGCTGACGAGGCCTGTGAACCGACTGAAAATCCTACACGCGAAATACATAACGGTCGTGAGTTCGGTCTTCTATGTCGTGACGATCCACTTGCTGTTCGCGATCTTTTTCGGGCTCCTATTCTTTTTTCCAACTTTAATGGACATAGAGGATGGCATATTCATGAAGATCGTGTTAAAAACGCTATTCGGTACGCTTGAAATGATCATTATCGCTTCCTTTACGATGATGCTTTCTGTATTGTCCAGAAGCAGTCTGTTTTCTGTCGCATTTTCGATCTTCTTTCTCATGTCGATTAAAATATTGCTAGCAGTCATGAATCACTTTCAGGTTGTACAGTTCAAATACGTTCTGTTTGCCAACACGAATCTATCTCAGTACTTTTACGGTGAACCGATGTTTTACGGGATGACATTGAACTTTTCAATCTGGAACATCGTCATTCATATGGTTTTCTTTTATGTTCTATCCGCACTTGTTTTTACGAAAAGGGATGTGTGAGGGGGCGGTTCTTTTGCCATTTTGCAGAAGGGCCGTCTTTTTGCGTCTGTTCTTAAACCCTATCCAGGCCGAATAAACTAATCGTAACAACTTCATAAGAAGGATAGGGGTGGCATCATGTTTTCGGTTACCGAAATGCGTACGTTCGAGTTGTTCTCTGTTTCGCATATCACCGTGCTCTTGATGTTCTTGGCTGTATCCTTTTTCATAATTACATTCAGGAAGCACCTCAAACCCCACAAGTCCAAAATCAAATGGACGTTATTCACGATATTAGTCTTGAGCGAAGTGTCCGGACAAATTTGGACCGTGGCGACAGGTCAATGGGAATATGCTAGCTTACCTTTACACCTCTGTTCCATCAGTACTTTCATCGCCCTTTATATATTCTTAAAACCAAGTAAAAAAGCGTTCTATTTCTTGTTTTTCACAGGGCTGATTCCGCCATTCTTAAGCATTCTGACACCTGAAGTGTTTTACCAATTTCCTCATTTCCGCTTTCTCAAATACTTTCTCCATCACGCAGCCATCACATGGGCGGTTATATATTTTATCGTGTATGAAGGGTATCGAGTGCCAAGGAAAGCAATCTGGTCCGGTTTTCTTCTTATAAACGCCATCGCTGTTCCGATCTTCTTCCTTAATCTTCTGTTAGACACCAACTTCTTCTACTTAGCCAACTCAACCGAATCTGAAACGATCTTGTCCTTTTTCGGATCCGGCGTCTTGTACTATATCAATCTTGAAATCGCGGCGGTAATTGTCTTTTTCATCACGTATATTCCGATGGAAGTGCTGTTGAGGAAAGAGAGGAAAAGGGCATAATAAAAACGGTTCTCCTGCTGATGAAGCAAGAGAACCGTCCCCTAATTAAAACGTCAGGAATCCTAAAACGGAAGCCATAACAATAATGATCAACACTGGAGCGACCAGTCTTAAGGACCAAATCCAAAGCATTCCCCAAAGACCGCCTTCACGAAGTCCACCGATTTCAAGAGACTTCTGCTTGCCAAGTGCCCATCCTACGAATAGAGCAGTTAACAATCCACCGAGTGGGAGAAGGATGTTAGATGCCAGGTAATCCACAGCATCGAAGAATCCTAGACCGAAGATTGTGAATCCACCCCATGCTCCAAGGGAAAGGGATGATGGAATTCCGAACAAGAAGATGATTGTTCCGAGAATCCATGTTGCCTTTTTACGAGTCCATTGGAACTTACGCATGAAGTACGCAACTGGTACTTCTAGGATTGAAATCGCTGATGTTAATGCTGCCATTGAAATCAATAAGAAGAATAGGACTGAGAAGAACTGACCGAATGGCATCATTTCAAATACAGCTGGAAGTGTGACGAAAATCAATCCTGGTCCAGCACCTGGATCCATACCGAACGCGAAGACCGCCGGGAAGATCGCCAAACCTGCCAATAATGCAAAACCTGTATCCGCTAAGCTGACACCAGTCGCTGCAGTCGGTAGGTTCACGTTTTTCGGTACATAACTACCGTACGTAATCATGGTACCCATCCCTAAGCTGAGGGAGAAGAACGCGTGACCTAATGCAACTAGAATTGCATTGGCATCCAATGCTGAGAAATCAGGTGATAGTAGGAAGGAAACCCCTTCTCCTGCACCAGGAAGTGTGACAGCTCGGATAACCAATACAACCAAAAGGACAGCTAGTGTCGGCATCAAGATTTTATTCCATTTCTCAATACCTTCCTTAATCCCTCTTACAACAACGATGATGACGATTGCCATAAATAACGTCTGCCATAAAATCGGACTGAGAGCGTTTCCGATGAACCCACCGAAAGCGTCACCCATCTGATCAGCAGGGATAGCGAGGAGATCCCCACTCATTGCTTTAGTCGTATACGATAATGCCCAACCTGCAACGACTCCATAGAAAGAAAGAATAAGAAATGCGGCTGCTACGCCAAAAATACCGGTGATAAACCATGGTTTACCAGGTGTCAGCTGTTGGAAAGAACCAACGGCATCCTTTTGTGTGTTTCGACCTACTGCAAATTCTGCGAGCATGATCGGAATACCGATGAGGGCGATACAGATTAGATAAACGATAATAAATGCGGCTCCCCCATTTTCCCCCGTAATGTAAGGGAACTTCCAAATGTTCCCTAACCCGATTGCGGAACCCATCGAAGCTAGCATAAAGCCAGTACGCGACTTCCACTGTTCACGGGCTTGTTGCTCCAACCCTTGACTCATTTAAACAACCCCCTAAGAAATTAGTAGATTTCTACTATATATAATACATGAACGAGCTAGAAAAATGACATAATTTTCTCATTTTTTCAAAAAATATTTTAGGCGGCACTGTACGAAAGCATTTATCGTTCTATTCTAACGCTAGAAACGATATACTTTAGATGGCTTACATAATAGAGGAGGTTATCTTTTTGAACGAACAAAACTATCAAAACCACCGGAAAATCGATCCGAAGTACCACAAGGCGCTTACGGTTCTCGCACTCATTACGCTCATTTTATCGGTCACCTTCATCATCCAGAATATCGCTGATCAATGGTTGCTAAGTCTAGTCGTCTTATTTATGCTGCTTACGCTTCTTTTAGTTGGGGCTATTGTACGGTTATATGCATTGAAGGTTCAGGACCGGGTCATCCGTGCTGAGGAAAACTTCCGGCATTACCGCCTGACAGGGAATTTACTAGATTCGGAGCTCACGACTGCGCAGGTGATTGCACTCCGGTTCGCTTCTGATGAAGAGTACATGGATTTGGTGGAACGCGCGAAGGCTGAAAAACTTAAGCCAGATGATATTAAAAAAGCCGTTCAAAATTGGCGGGCTGACCATCATCGCGTATAATTGAAGAGGAAATTTAAAACAGCTCATCAAAGGGCTGTTTCTTTTTTACACTTAAGTTTTCTTTACATAAATGCTAGGGGGCGAGTCATGAGTACGGAAACAATGGTGGATGTAAAAGGTTTAGTGAAACGGTACGGCACCTTTACCGCCGTGAACGGTGTGGAGTTCCAGGTAAAGAAAGGCGAAATCTTCGGGCTGCTTGGGCCGAATGGCGCCGGGAAAACGACGACAATTGAAATGCTTGTCGGTCTCCGGAAACCGGATGATGGGACGGCAGCACTTGCAGGCTTTGACGTCCGGAATCAAGTGAATCAAGTGAAAGAGGTCATCGGTGTTCAGCTTCAATCCACGTCTTTATTTGAACTGTTAAAAGTGGAAGAAATCCTTCACCTGTATGCGAGCTTCTATCCGAAGAATGTGGACCTCGACGAGTTGATTGGGGACATGCTTTTAACGGAAAAAAGGAAGGACCGAATCAAGGGGCTTTCTGGTGGACAGAAACAACGACTCGCGATTGCACTCGCGCTCATCCATGACCCTGAGATTGTGTTTTTGGATGAACCGACGACTGGACTCGATCCACAGGCAAGACGTACGCTCTGGGACATTGTCCTCCGATTGAAGGAACGGGGGAAAACGGTTCTTTTATCGACACATTATATGGATGAAGCCCATGTTCTCTGTGATCGGATCGGAATTATGGACCAAGGTGAGCTGATTGCGCTCGACACACCAACGAATCTGGTGAAAAAGTTGGACGCGACAAGCACAGTCGAATTCCGTCTGTCCAACCCACCTGAGAAGGAATGGTTCATGGAGATGGACGGCGTAGAGGAAGTGTCGATCAAAGACACGTTTGTGCAGCTGTTTACGGATAACCTTCAGCTCGCACTTACATCGCTCATTCAAGTATCGGCTGAACACGATTTGCACATTGAAGACCTACAAACACGTACCGCAACACTCGAGGATGTATTCATCCATATGACAGGGAGGAGTTTACGAGAATCATGAGAGCATATTGGCAGTTAACCGTAGCCCAACTCCGGATCTTTGCGCGGAACAAGCAAGTCATATTCTTTACATTACTCTTCCCAGTCATCTTGATGCTCGCTTTAGGCTCCTTTGTCGGTGGTGGCAATTCGCTATCCTTGAACGTCGGGATGGTTGACCTGGATGATACCGAAGCATCCAAAGAGTTGAGAGATTTATTTTACAAGAATGAAGGAATCCAAACCGATCCTTATGAAAAAGTAGAAGCAGGGAAGGATGCCGTTGAAAGTGGCGACATCCAGCTACTGATCGAGATACCTGAAGGATATGAAGCGAGCTTAGAAGAGGGGAATGATGCCTTCTCTCTTCCGGTCTATTATAATGAGAAAAATTTAACGACCGCTGAGCTCGGATTAACGGTCGTGAACGGCATCATTGATCAATACAGCAAACAGCTCGTCGACTATCAACCGGTCGTGACTGTGGAGAAGGTCGGCATCGAAGCGTTGAATATCCGTTACATCGACTTCCTTGTCCCAGGAATCGTCGCGATGATGATCATGAGCAACAACATGAACGGCGTAGCAGGGCAGATTTCCGCCTGGCGTGAACGCGGGATATTGCGTCGGATGCAAGGGACTCGCTTGAAAGCATCGACGTTCATCGCTGCACAGATCACAGCGCGTCTAGCATTAAACGGAACGCAAGCGTTGCTCGTTGTGTTGATTGCGGACCTCATCTTCAACATTAATGTGGTCGGTTCCTGGCTCGCGTTGATCTTCTTTATCGCGTTAGGGACGCTCGCCTTTATGGCGATCGGCTTCATTATTGCCGGAATTGCGAAGAACCCGGAAAGTGCCGGACCAATTGCGGGGTTTGCTTCATTCCCGATGCTGTTCCTCGGTGGCGTGTTCTTCCCAATCAGCAACATGCCCGACTGGATTCAGCCGATTGTGAAAATCTTACCGATTGCACATTTAAGCTCTGCCTTACGCGAAACGATGAACATAGGAACGTCCATCATGCAGTTAGGAACGGAAACCCTAATCCTTGGCGCATGGCTCGTTGGCGGATTCGCACTTGCAAGCTATGTTTTTAAATGGGAATAAGACGAAGACTGAGTTGAGCGATTCAACTCAGTTTTTTAAATGTGTTAGAGTATATGAAAACGGTAAAAAGTAACACTATAGACGTTCTTATAAATATGATCTATTAATGGAAAGGAGAGATGGAAGTGACAAACGCAGGATGGAACTTTAATAACAGTTACGCACAACTGCCCGAATCCTTCTACTCCAAGATAGAACCGAACCCGGTACAAGACCCTAAACTGATTATCTTTAATGGAAAATTAGCAGAACAACTCGGATTAGATAAAGAAGCGCTTCAAGGTGAAGAGGGACTTGAGGTGTTTGCAGGGAACTCTGTTCCTGAAGGTGCACTACCTCTCGCTCAAGCGTATGCAGGCCACCAATTCGGAAACTTCACGATGTTAGGCGATGGACGAGCGATGATGATCGGCGAGCAGATCACACCAGAAGGAAAACGATTCGACATCCAACTGAAAGGATCAGGGCGCACACCATATTCACGAGGAGGAGACGGACGAGCAGCACTCGGACCGATGCTTCGGGAATACATCATCAGTGAAGCCATGCACGGACTCGGAATCCCAACGACTCGAAGCTTAGTGGTCGTGACCACAGGTGAACCGATCTATCGAGAAACGGCATTGCCTGGAGCGATTTTGACTCGAGTCGCATCCAGCCACATTCGTGTCGGAACGTTCCAATACGTAGCAGGTAAAGGCGATGATGTGGATGAATTGAAAGAACTCGCAGACTATACGATTGACCGCCATTACTCGTATATAAAAGAGGAAGGTCCAGAGCGGTATCTGACCTTGCTGAAGGAAGTGATGAAGCGACAAGCTGAATTAATCGCGAAATGGCAGCTCGTTGGATTTATTCACGGCGTCATGAACACAGATAACATGGCACTCAGCGGAGAAACTATCGACTACGGACCATGTGCGTTCATGGATACATTCGACCCAGCAACGGTCTTCAGTTCAATTGATACTCAAGGCCGCTACGCATATCGCAACCAACCCGCCATCGGAGCATGGAACCTTGCTCGATTCGCAGAAACGCTATTGCCACTCATTCACGAAGACCAGAAAGAAGCAATCAAGCTTGCTGAAAAAGAACTCGGGTATTTCGCAGACTTCTATTATGCGCACTGGCTCGACGGCATGCGTAAGAAACTTGGTCTATTTAATGAGGAAAAAGAAGACGAAAAACTATTTGAAGACCTGCTCAAACTCATGCAAGAAAACAAAGCCGACTACACCAACACATTCCTAGCACTAACCTTTGATAAGGAATATGAAGGAACCGAAGATTTGTTGAAGAGCTCAGAGTACGAAGAGTGGAAAAAACGGTGGCATGAACGACTCGACCAACAAGAGCAATCAAAAGAAGACTCTCAACAATTGATGAAAGACAACAACCCAGCAGTCATTCCACGAAACCACCGAGTGGAAGAAGCTTTAAAAGCAGCAACAGAACAAGGTGATTTAAAAATCATGGATCAATTACTTCAAGTTTTATCAGATCCATACTCTCATAGAACCGAACAAAAAAATTTCAATGGGTTGCCACCTATTTCATATCAAACCTACAAAACCTTTTGTGGCACATAATAAATATGGAGAACAATATAAAAATTTTTAGCAAATAAATTAACTGCCCCTAGTGATATTAATAGGGGCAGTTAATTTATTTATAGAACGCATCAGTGGTATAATATGTAAAAAGGAGGTATATTTATGAATTTTGAAGACGCTATAAAATATGCTATTGATGGAAAAGCTATTTTATTTGCAGGTGCTGGATTTTCTACTGAGGCTATTAATCAACTTGATAAACCTTTTAAATGGTCAAAAGAACTTTGTGAACAATTATGTGAAGAATTAAATATTTCCACTTATTATGATCTAGGTTACCTATCCAGCAGATATATCAAGGAAAAAGGTGCAGATGAACTTATTGCTTTGTTACAAAAAGAATACATTTGTAAAAATTTCACTCAAAGTCACTCTGAAATATCGAAATTAAATTGGAAACGTATATATACAACAAATTACGATGATATCATAGAAAAAGCATCAGATAACCTAGGGAAAGCAAAAATCCCAATTACACTCGGAATGGATCCTAGTGAATGTAAAAACAAAGATGATTTAGTTATCCATTTAAATGGGTACATCAAAAGTATTTCTAGTGATAAATTACATAAAGAATTTAAACTATCAAGAGAAAGTTATATTAATGATGATTTTACGGATAGCAAGTGGGCAACACTTTTTAGACATGATTTGGATAGTGCTAAAGCAATATTCTTTGTGGGATATTCCTTAAAATATGATATAGATATCCAACGAATTATAAATAAAACTAAAAATCTTAAGGATAAATGCTTTTTTATTACAAGCACAAATGAAAATGAAATAACAAGGGATATTATGAGTAGTTTTGGAAGAGTAGAGTCGATTGGCATTACGAACTTTGCAAAACAAATTTCTTCAATTTCAGCTAACTATCTTCCAGTAGAATATAAAGAAAAAAACTATTATTCATTTGAGGAATTAAATAAAAAAAATATTACTTTAAATGAAATAACTGATAAAAATATTATAGATTTGTTGGTTAAAGGCCAGATCAACTTTTCTCACTTATATAATTATGGTGAAGAAGAAGGGAAATATTTTGTTCATCGTTATGAGGTAGAGAGAATTATTGAAGATTTAGAAAAATGTTTTAATGTTGCAGTCATTCATTCTCATTTGGGAAATGGTAAAACTGGATTTATATATAGCTTAGGAACATCTTTAATAAAAAAAGGGGATAAAGTATTTTTATTAAAAAATATTAAAGACACATTTGCAGAGGAATTTGAAAGAATATCTAAATTAAGAGGAAGAAAATATATAATTATTGAGAATTATAATTTATATATAAAGTATATAAAAATATTCAAATTGTATAGAGATATAAATACCAAATTTATTTTTACGGCAAGAAGTTTTATAAATGATGTTTTCTATAATAATCTTATTTCATCACTAGATATAGATGAATCAGAGGTTGGTATATACGAATTGAATAAATTGAATAACTTAGAAATCAAATCTCTAATAAAACTATTAAATGAGTATCATTTATGGGGGGCTAATGCCAATTTAAATAATAATAGTAAATATAGAATGATAAAGAGTGAGTACAAAGGGAGTTTTCAAAATATTCTGCTTGGGTTGCTAGAATCTGATAGTATTGCTAATAAATTAAACGAAATTTTAAAAATAATGGAAACTGATACTCTTATAAAAGATATTGTAATTATCTCTTTTATTGATAATATATTAAACTTAGACTTGGATCTTGATAATATTATTTATTTGTTAGGCCATGCTCAAATAAGTGCTAGTATAGTAAGAAATCCAGAAATAAATGAATTAATTAATATTGAACAAAACTCAATTAACGTAAAATCTTCTATTTTCGCACAATATATTATTAGAAATAAGATTGAAACAAATAATATTATTGAACTACTAATAAAATTAATGAAAGCAGCAGATAATAAAGCGTTAGATGAAGAGTATTATAATTTAATGAAACTTTTAGTTTCATTTTCAAATTTAAGGCTAGTATTTAACGAGAGTAATATTTCGCAGTTTTCGGACTATATTATTAAGTATTATGAAAATATTAAAAATCTACAATTCAACAGAAAGAATCCTTTCTTCTGGTTTCAATATGCAATTGCTAGGCTAGATTTAAAACAGTATGCAGAGGCAAAAATGCATTTTGAAAATGCTTATGCATATGCAGATGATAGACCTAATTTTGATAAATTTCAGTTAAACACTCATTATGCACGTTACCTTTTAGAGAAAGAGATTTATGAAGGGAAAGATCATACGTCTGCTCTAGATTCATTCTTAAAAGCTCATAATTTAATTTATGAAAATAAAAATAAACCCTCTCACTTGCATTATCCATTACGGCATGGGAAACATTATTATGACTTTTATAATAAATTTTATTCTAAATTTTCCCCAAGTGAACAAGCGACATTTTTATTATGTTGTCACCAGATTTTAGGTAAAATAGAGGAATATAATACTTCAATTAGAAAGCAGAATAGACAAAAGCATTATGATGTGGAAGAGGCTGAACAAAAAATCAGATTAGTAATAAGAAATATTCAGAGAAGTGAAAGGATATTACAGCAATAAATAATAATAAATTATTCAAACAGGAAGTTGGAACCTATTACTTTGGTATAATTACCAATAATAGGTTTTTTCTTTTGGGGTGATATGTTTGTTTAGAGAGGGTTTATATGAAGAGGTTATCAGTCAGAAGTTACGAGAAAATTTGACGCTAATTGAACGGGAAGAGTTTGATATCGGGACTGAGCCAATTGAAGTGGAGGAAGCACGGAAGAAATTATCTGCCTATATCTCCTACGTAACAAGAAGAGCTTTGAAACTGGCTCGGGATACAGAATCGGATGATCGAGAGGCATTGTTACGCCAAATTCGTGTTTGTAATGAAATCATTAGTTATCTTAGTACTTATTTAGATGATCAGGAGTTCGATTCCTTACAAATCTCTGAAGAAGGGGAAATTCTGACGTCAGTTTATTCTAGATTGAATACTATCAAAAGCTTGAAAAAGGAGAAGCCGTTACGCCCTGTCACTCCTTTATCGGAGAGTTCTTTGTTTACGGGATCCAACTATGAGCCGAATATGCTCAATGAATTGAAGAAAGAAATTTTAACCTCCAATGAGATCAATATGCTCGTATCGTTCATCAAGTGGAGTGGCTTGCGTTGCATAATTGAAGAGCTTCGAGATTTTACTACTAAAAAGAATGGTCGTCTTCGTGTCATTACAACATCTTACATGGAAGCAACAGATTTTAAAGCAATCATGGAGCTCAGCAAGCTATCGAACACAGAAATTAAAATCTCCTATGATATCGAGCGGACGAGACTGCACGCGAAAGCGTATATGTTCAAACGGGATACGAATTTCAGTACTGCCTACATTGGTTCCTCTAACCTTTCAAATCCGGCGTTGACTTCAGGACTTGAATGGAACGTGAAGATTACAGAGAAAGATTCATTCGATGTGATGAAGAAAGTGGATGCCACCTTTGAAACGTACTGGAATGATGAAGAATTCGTTCCCTTCAATCATGATGACGAAAATGACCGAAACCACCTTAGAACCACACTGAAAAAGTCTGCGAAAGAAGAAACACCGATCCATTTTTCATTCGAAATTCGACCTTATCATTATCAAAAAGAAATTCTTGAAAATCTCCAAGTGGAACGTGAAGTGTATGGTCGTAACAAGAATCTCCTTGTAGCTGCGACAGGAGTCGGGAAGACGGTCATCTCTGCGTTTGATTATCGTCGATTTGTTAAAGAGTATGGACATCCACAGAGGCTACTTTTTGTTGCTCATCGCGAGGAAATTTTAAAACAGAGCCGTGATACGTTCCGAGCAATTCTTCAGGACTTGAACTTCGGAGATCTGCTTGTTGGAAAAGAAAAGCCTGAAGATCTGGACCATCTTTTTATCAGTATCCAAAGCTTTAATAGTACGAAGCTGTATGAGAAGACGACGCCGGATTATTATGACTTTATCATTGTTGATGAGTTTCATCATGCAGCTGCCAGCTCCTATCAAAAGCTGCTGGAGTACTACCAACCGAAAGTATTGCTTGGCTTAACGGCAACTCCTGAGCGAATGGATGGAAAAAGCATATTGTCTTACTTTGACGATCGGGTTGCAGCTGAAATGAGGCTAACTGAAGCTATTAATCGGAAACTGCTTAGTCCTTTTCAGTACTTTTGTGTGACCGATGAAGTTGATCTCTCTAAGCTGAAGTGGAGTCGTAAAGGGTATGATTTGCGAGAACTAGAGAATGTCTATACCCACAATACGAAGCGAAGCAGCCAAGTATTAAAGAGCATCCATAAATACGTCACGGATATGGATGATGTAAAAGGGCTTGGATTTTGTGTCGGAGTAGACCATGCGAAATACATGGCAAAGTTTTTCAATGAGCACGGTGTACCGTCCATTGCCTTGCATGGTGGAACGGATGCAGATACAAGAAACTCCGCTAAACATATGTTGTTATCCGGAGAAATCCGGTTTATCTTTGTCGCTGACTTGTATAACGAGGGTGTCGACTTGCCTGAAGTAAATACGGTTTTGTTCCTGAGACCAACAGAAAGTTTGACGGTGTTTTTGCAACAGTTAGGGCGAGGATTGCGCCTAGCAGAAAACAAAGAATGCCTTACGGTACTGGATTTCATAGGACAAGCGCATAAAAACTACAGCTTTGAAGAGAAGTTTCGTGCATTGATAGGGAAAACGAAACACTCTGTGAAGCATTATGTAGAGAATGGCTTTTCGAATTTGCCAAAGGGATCTTTCATCCAGCTTGATAAGCAAGCGAAGGAGTATATTCTACGTAACATCAAGTCAACCGCCAATACTAGAGCGAACCTTATCCAAAAGATGAAATACTTCCAAGAAGACACAGGTTTGGAACTGACTCTCGAAAACTTCCTGAACTATTACAACTTGATGTTATATGATTTTTACGGAAAAAATGGTAATCGCTTGTTTTTTAGAATGAAGGCTGAGGCAGGACTGACAGATGAGCCGGCTATTGAAAACGAAAATGTCTGGACGAAACGGCTACCGAACCTTTTTCACTTGGATTCACAAAAACTGTTGCGATTTTATTTGAGGTATGTAGATGGATGCCAGGCGGAAAATGAGGAAGAGCAGCTCATGGTCAATATGTTGTACTACTCGTTTTATAACAGTCATCCGGAAAAAGAAGGGCTTCGTTCTATTGAGGAAGGGTTGAGAAGAATCTTATCTGTACCAGCCTTTAAAGACGAGATTCGCTCAATCCTTTCCTATAAATACAACCACATCAAGTTACTAGAATACGAGCATGATTTTCCGTTTGCAAATCCATTAGCCGTGCACAGTAATTATACGACGGCACAGATTATGGCAGCTTTCGGCTATTTTAACGAAGAGAAAAGTCCTGCGTTTAGGGAAGGAGCAAAACATTTCAAGGAGAAGAATCTAGATATCTTCTTTATTACGTTGAACAAGTCAGAAAAGGATTTTTCTCCCTCTACGCTCTATGAAGACTTCGCTATTAACGAAAAACTGTTCCATTGGCAGTCTCAAAGTACTGTTTCAGATACAAGTATTACAGGACAACGCTACATACACCACAGAGAAAGTAACCACCAAATTGCACTATTTATCCGCGAGTACAAAAAAGAGAATGGCTACACATCACCATTCATTTTCTTAGGTACGGCTGATTATGTTCAACATTCTGGAAGTAAGCCAATTAGTATTACATGGAGGCTAAGACGAGAAATGCCACCTATGTTAGTACCGAAGGCTAATAAAAACGTGCTCTGAGATAGTTTCAGTTAACACCGCATATTAATTTTACTTTAAACGGAGGGGTTTTATGTTAGTAGCAAAAGAGAATACTATTCAGTTGCCCAGTACTTTGAGAGGAAGAAGCTTACATACCAATATTATTCCCACAGTATGTAATTTGCGTAACTTACTTCAAAAACTTATTGAAGTGAGAGGTGATTATAACCAGTTAAAACAATGGGAAAAAAGAAGTTATCAATCTTATAAAATTGATCAGATTAAATCAGAATTATTACTTGCAACACCTGAAAAACAAATAGATATCATTAGACAATTAATTCTCAAAAATCACCCCACAGAACTTGGTCCAAGCTGTATAAATATATACTTGGTCGCTTTTGTTGCTGAGAACTATGGTTCTGGAAAGAAAACCTTTTTTGAATACATAAAAACAAGTGGTATCTCTGATAAAGAAAATAGCGCACAAGCAATTTGGCAAGTCGGTAAAGGTGACGGAGTCTTTCTAAACATCCTAAATGAAGATGGTACAGTAAAAGATTGGAATTTTGTTGCGCAATGGGTTAAAGGAGATAGAAACACAAGCAATTATAAGTCAAAAGAGTATTTCTTTAACCAATTTAAAACCGATAAAGCTCGTCAAATTGCAAAAGAAATTGACCATTATATAAATAAAGAATCTTATTATAGGGACGATGTAGAAGATTCACACGAGTCTCAAGGAAAAGAAAGAACAGACTGTATTGGCTATAAGAGTAAAAGTGGTCCATTCAAATTTGCTACACTGACAGAAGCTAGAAAAGTATGTTTTGTATTACACCTTGGAAAAAAACTTCACACACATAGAGCAAAAGAACTACAGGAAGAAATTGATCAGCTGCTTGGTAGAAAATATGCTGAGAGTGATAACACTGTATTAACTCCTGGAGAAGTATATGTACGTTTAGAATGGGTAGAAAACTTAGATCAAATTAAGACATATATAGATGAAGCATTCGTGCTGCGATTGAGAAAGTAGTATTTGCTAGGGAGGGGTAGCATGAAAGCAGGCTGGGAGAGGTCACATGAATTGATTATGCCGGACGTAGGGACGGTTCGGAATCTTGCATTTTTCAATGATAAGGGTGTATGTCAGCTCTCTTCGTTAAGTGGTGGTTTGAATAACTCGAATCTAAAAGTGACGACGATGGATGGAGAGCATTATGTACTTCGTATTTATAGTCGTAACGAGACAAGTTTACAAATTGAGCGAGAACTTCTGAAACGATTTAAGGGTGTAGTTCCTGTTCCTCAAGTGCTTTTTATGGATACTTCATGTACAAAATTAGCCCATCCTTTCATCGTTTTGAGCTGGGTGGAAGGTGTTCAGCTTTCAGAACTGATATACCGAGAGAATAGAGAGAAAATCGTAACCGCAGCAACTGAAACAGGGAAGTATTTAGCAAGAATACATAAGGTTAAGTTTCCGCAATCCGGCTTTTTTGACGAAGAATTGAACATACAGGAAACGGTTAAATTCGGAGCGGATCTTTTCTTGGCTCTAATTGAAGAGATGTTAATCAATGGATACGCTGAAAAGCATCTTGGGCGTGACCTATGCCTCGAAGTTTGGCACTTTTGTCAACAGAACGCACCATTAATGGATGAACCAGATGAACAAAATACACTTGTACATAGTGATTTCAACCCATTGAACATCCTCGTGGACAACCAACAAGCGACTATTACTGGTATCCTTGATTGGGAATATGCGATGAGCGGTTCCCCGCTGATGGATATTGGTAATATGCTGAGATATGAAAAGGTTTCTAACAGTTCATTCATGACCCCATTTTTATCGAATTATGTGGCTCATGGTGGGCAACTACCTGAAAAGTGGCTTCAGAAAGCTAAACTACAAGATTTGGTCGCATTAAGTGGATTAGTCAACAGAGAGGAATGTGGCGAGACACGAATTGCAGACGTCAAAAGATTCATTCTTCAAACGCTAGGGGAATGGGATCTGTATGGGGAAGTACAGAATAAGTTGGTGTAAATGAAAGACTATAGTTGTCCATGGTTTTTTAAGGATGAAGGCTTAAGTTAATTAAAATCCTCCCATCATGTCTCTTTTTCTTTTTCATTCATACACTTATCTTGGAGGCGATTGTATGAATGAAAGAAGAAGGGGCATTTTTGCAATCTACTTGGTTTTGTTCTTCATGTCGTTGAGTTTACATATACAGTTTCCAATCTTTACGCCTTATGCGGTGGCGCTTGGGGCGACGACCTTTTTTGTGAGCATTTTAATGAGTGTGTCTTCGTTCGCGAACTTGTGCGGAAACCTGATTGCTGGTCCGCTTATTGATGCGATCGGTAAGAAACATTTCATCGTTGTGCCGCTTTTTATCTCTGGACTCTTAATGGCAGGGCATGGGTTCGTTACGGGACCCGACGGCTTGTTGGTGCTGAGGTTATTCAACGGTTTTGTGCTCGCTTTTATGACACCTGCCTGTTTTGCGCTTTTATCGGGATATGCACGGAACAGCCATGAGCAGGGGAAGAACATGGCTTTTAACGGGTTGCTCATTACGATTGCAAACATTTTAGCACCATTAATAGGTGGACACCTGGTGGAGCACGTGGACTTTCGTGGTTCGTATTTCGTCATTGGATCATCACTCTTACTGACCGCTGTATACGCGCTCTTTTTCATAAAGGAATTCGAACCGATCGTGGTCCATCGGAAAAAGGTGAATAGTGGCGGAATGTTTAAGCTGAGCCAACAGTTGGTGGCAGTCTATTTTGTCAGCTTCACGCTCATGTATGTGCATGGAACACTTATGTATGAGCTGCCATTTTTAATGGTGGAAGAGGGGGTCTCGATGAGTCACGGCGGGAAGTTGTTCAGCATCATCGGGCTTGGGACGCTGGTCGTCGTATGTATGACGTGGATCAACCGAATATCGGCTTTGATCCGGACGATGTTTGGCATGCTTTTGTTAGGTTTTTCCTTTTACCAAATGGTCATGCCGCTCGTACCGATATCCTTCAACCAGTTGTTGTTCCTGATTGGGGCGGGGCTCGGCGTGCTGTTTCCAGCCGTTACAACCTTACTCACAGAGAACATCGATAAGAGCAAGCACGGCACTGCATTCGGCATTCTGTCCGCTGTTTTTTCACTCGGCATGATTACGAGCTCACTTGTCGCCGGGACGTTCAGAGACATGATTTCTCCATACTTCATTACGTTCGTCGTGATCGGTCTTGCCATCACTGTGATCGGCATGCAGCTCTTCAACCCGAACCATAAGCACGCGCTACAAAATAAATAAAACCATAATCGCTCGCTCACGATTATGGTTTCTTATTAAAGTTCGTTCAAAAAGGCTTCGGCTTTTTCACGTGTCAGAAAAGTTTTGTTGTCTCCCATTTCATCCAATCTGGACTTCATGTACGTTTTCAGATGATCAGAGCTGGTGTACGTCGCAATCCCCTTCAATTCTTTATCGATCACGAGTTGTCGCAGCTCAATCATTTGGTCTTCGACATCCGGAGTGTTGACTTGCTCGTCAGTCATATCCATCAAGATCGTATAATCAGGCGAGGTTTTTTCTAAGTTTTCCTTGATCAATTGAGAGTAGAGTTCGACATTATCCTTCGTGATCAATTCCCTCAAGCGGATGTGGACCCTGTTGATGGAAGGGTCATAATGCACGAGGAATTTGGATTGATAATACCAGTCGGACAAGTCCATCTTAATGGCTGGAGCCTCCGTATCCACCCGGATGAATGCTTCGTTTTCCTTCCCGTCTAAAATCATCGACTTGTAGTATTCCAACTGTGCCTCTTCAAGTGTCTTGTGAAAGGTGATCGATGAATGATTACCTCTGCCTTTTCCGGACACCCATGTGATCCACTGTAACGAATCCAGTTTTTGAATGAGCACACGTGTATTTCGAACCGTATAAAACAACCGGTCAGCCAAATCTTGCAGTGTGACCGTTATTTGTTCCTCATTCGGTACTTCACGATAGTATTGCCTCAGTGTGATATAGAGTTCTTCTAGCTTCAAGACCAACACCTCCAAAAAACAGGAAATTTCCACTGCCTCTATTGCCTCTTTTTTTATTATAAACCTTGATATAATCGATTTGAATAGAAAACAGAATATTCCAGAAATAATTGTCAATGCCATCTGTTCTCAAAAATGAGAATACACAAGGAGTTTGGTATCAATGAGGCCTTCATTATGAACTCGTTAAAAGTGGTCGTACATCCAGGCAGGCTCAAGATTATTCAAGAACTTTTACATGGAAAAAAGCTGACGGGATTAGAAATTGCGAACCGAATCAAAGAGATTCCACAAGCGACGGTATACCGGCATATCCAGTTGATGGAGCAATATGGCATCATCAAGCTGGTACAGGAAAAGCAGGTAAAAGGGAAGGCGGAAAAGGTGTATACCTTAAAAGAGGAAGATTTCACTAGTGGGGATCTGGATCACATTTCTGAGGATGAGAAGCTTGTCCTACTGGTTATTTTCTTGGCGGGTGTACTGGAAAATCTCAAGAAGTCCGATGGTGAGAACTTTAGAGGCAAAACGATTTTCAAAAGGGATACGTTCCATTTCACAGACGAAAAGATTGCAGCATTCATCAATGACTATAATTCTTTAATTGAAAAATACAGCAATGAAAGTCTGAGTTCAAAATCACCTAGATCCGTTTCGGTGTCGAGTGTGTTTTTAGCGAAAGTAAGGAAATGAGCAAGGCAAGGTAAGAGAATGCGAAATGCATCATGCGACACTGTTTAGAGGAGTCGCATGATGATAAGGAGATGGTCCATATGGAAAAGAGCGATCTCACCGACAAAGCACCTAAGCAATTTCTTTTCATATTGAAATTCAAACGCTACAAGTTCATCTTTGCAAGTATGTTCATGATTAAGAAAGTGGATTAAGGGTGGTGATTTTTTTATGAAACTTATGCGAATCGTTATGATATTATCGGCAACTGTCTTGTTTTTGCTCGTAATCGGTGTTGGTTATGAAGCTGTATCTTCAAAAGTGAATGCAGAACAGTATGAACCACCAGGTGAATTGATTGCTGTGGGAGAAAATACACTGCATGTGAGGGTGTTAGGGGAACAGACAGAGCGCCCTCCCATCATTATAGAAGCGGGGAGTGGTAGCTTTTCCTATGATTGGTTCCCCATCCAAGAGAAATTAGCTGAAGAAACAATGGTCGTTACGTATGATCGGGCGGGGTATGGTTGGAGCGGTCCTAACCAGACTGAACGAACTTTCGACCAGATCAACGAAGAGTTACATGCTCTTTTAGAGACGAAAGGAATTCATGGTCCATATATTCTGGTGGGTCATTCACTGGGAGGCTTATATATGCGGAATTTTGCGGCGCGTTATCCTGATGAAGTCGCTGGTATGGTGTTGGTCGATCCGCGGCCCGTCGGAATGAATCAAGTCTTCCACGATATCTCACCGGAAGCGGCAGAGCAAATCTCAAACGCTACAGTCAGTCAAAATCATATGGGAAAAGTTTTGGCCACAACCGGTTTGTTGCGTTTATTGAAAAACCAGCTGATGGATGGGTTTACGGATGAGCAAAAGGAAACGTATGTAAATGTTGCGATGAAGTCGAAGCAATTCGATGCCATGAATGAAGAAGTCGTTCAAGCAGAAAAGCTGGAATACGGGTTAGCTAATCAGGACTTTGATCATCTTCCATTGATGATCCTTACTCATTCCGAGCCCATGGGTTTCGATCAAATGGGTTTTTCAGAGGAGGAAGCAGAAAAGCTTGAAGAAATTTGGTTGGAGAAGCAACAAGAGACAGCAACACTCTCTAGGAACGGAAAAGTCATGAAAGTGGAAGGTGGACACAATCTCATGCTGGATAATCCTGAAGAAGTATCCAAGATTATTTTGGAGGTACTCTTGAACACATCAGAAGGGAAATAACCTCCAACTGAAGAATACAACCTATGTAAAACAATACAGTGGTGATAAACTGGTGAGGAAGACAATATCATCAAAGAGTAAAGAAAAAGTGAACTCATAGATCGCGAGGTACCTCATATGTTTGATCCAACCATTTTTGACAACTTAAAAGTATCCATCGAGAATTATGTGTATGATCTCGATAACCTCGCAGAGGAAGTGACGGTGACCAACCGGGAGGACCATATGGAGATGGCGAGCATGTCGAGGTCGTTTGTACTCCAGTTCGTGCTCGCGGATTCTCCTGAGGTGAAGGCAGAGATCGTTTTGAAAGCGGCTCTTAACGATCTCGCTGCTGAGATTTTAGAGGTAAAAGGAGAAGATCCAGGGTGCCAGCTCACCGTTCGTTTTTACAAGGAGATGGATTCTGTCGAAGAACAGTGCGCTCAGATTGAAGATGCGCTGGACGAAATCTGGGACCAGGATCAACCACCGGTACAAACGCTGTCCTATGTGTATGGGCAAAATGAAATGATGAACACGATTGAAGTGACGTTCAATCGGAAAATTAACGAAGATCAAATCGAGGACATTCCGAATTTAATCGACCATGTGCTGGATTCGCTTGAACGACTGGATGAAATATAAAAAGACACCTCCTTGCTGCTATGCTGGGAGGTGTTTTTGGGTGGTTTGCTGTTTTGTATTCAATACATACTCGTCCATTTCTTGAAAATGGCACTATAGTAAAACGGGTTTGATCTGTCCACGGATTTCTCCAGCCGGGTTTTGCTCGGTGTGAACGTTCACGTATGTCAATTTTCGCTCCATGAGGCGAAGCAGGTCTTCCGCCGTTTTTACACCGACATTATTCGGTTCGATGTCATCGTTCGTAATCGTTCCCCTTACTGTACCTTTTCGCGTTGTAATGCCGTTTTGTTCAGCAAGTGTCGCTAGGTCTGCTCCAAACAAGAAAGCAAGGACAGGTCCGTTTTCACCACGTGCCCCAAAGTGGATGTGAGCTTGGACGAGGTTGCGGATATCGTTGACCTGTAATTCAAACTTGATGCGGGTTCTGCACTTTGAAGCAGCGAATTTGGCAATACCGTTGGCGTCCGTCACCACTGGAGGAACTTCCTCTCTCCCGCTCAAATTGGCAGCAAAGAACTTGTACATTCGATCACCTCCTTAAGAGAGACTATAGTAGTGTATTCAAGGGCTCGTCTTTTGGTATAGATAGAAGTACAGGTCTTAGCCGATTTGTCCTTTGTGCACAAACGCCCAGACAGTTCATATACTGCAGTTGAGGGAATGAAGGGCGGAGGAGAGGGTGCGGATGAAATTCACGGTCCAGTATATTCCGTTGAACAAGATCAAACCCGGTACGTCTGTAAAAATGACAGAACGGCTGAAGAAGTTGCAGGGAATCGTATGGGACTGTATGTACTTGCTGGTGGTGAAGGAAAACCGGAAGGACGACAACTACATTTTGGTGAGCGGGTTGGAGCGGTTCGACTATTTGAGCAAGTTCACGAAGAATGTGTACGCGCCATGTTTGGTTGATCGGGAGGGTCCTGGGGGCTGGCGTGGTTGGTTGATGCGTTTTCGGAGTGCGCCGCATCAGGATGACTACCCACTCGTTCCGAAGAGTTGGTCGATTGTCCGGATGTTTTTGAAACAGGAGCCGCGTTTTAAAGAGCTGTCGCGTTTTCAGCAGATCCGCGTGTTGTATCTCGGTGCACGGTATAAACGGACCGTCATCTTATCCATGCAAAACCGGGTGGATCAACTGATGAAAGAGTAGAGGGGAGTGCCAGGTACCGATTTAGAATACAGTTGTATCAACGGTTGCGGATCGGTGCCTGGCACTGATTTTGTTTTGGGCAGTATTTTTGGCGTTTGGGCTATAATTCTGGATTTTCGGCTATAATTTCGAAATTTCGGCTATAATTCTGGATTTTGGGCTATAATTCTGAAATCTGAGCTATAATTTTGAAATCTGGTCTATAAATCTCAAAATCGGTCTATATTTTCTGAAATAGATCTATAATTTTCGAAATAGGTCTATAAATATGAACCTGAACGCAGAATCGTTCTTCTGCGTTCAGGTTTTTCTATATTTAAGGCTCGAATCAGGTGTAGGGAGCTACTTCGTGATACGATAAGGGGAGAAAAATGAAAAAATGAGGTGCTACTTTGAAGAAAATTCAGCTTGGGAATAGTGGTTTGGAAGTCGGAGAAATTGCGCTCGGTTGCATGCGCATGCACGCTCTTGAAACGAAGGATGCTACATATGTGATTGAAAACGCGTTAAATGAAGGGGTCAACCTGTTCGACCACGCAGATATTTATGGAAAAGGAAAGTCTGAGGAAGCCTTCGCCGCTGCGATGGATATGAATTCCTCAATCCGAGAGAAGATGGTCATCCAGACGAAGTGCGGAATCCGGGCTGGATTTTATGACTTTTCGAAAGAGCATATTATCGGGTCTGTGGAAGAGAGTTTGAAACGTCTCAACACGGATTACGTGGACATCTTGGCGCTTCATCGTCCGGATGCGCTTATGGAGCCGGAAGAGGTAGCGGAAGCTTTTACAACATTAAAAGAGAGCGGCAAAGTTCGTCATTTCGGTGTGAGCAACCATAATCCGATGCAGATCGAGCTATTGAAACGTAGCCTCGGACAAGACTTGATCCTCAATCAGATGCAGTTCAGCCTCATGAACACGCCAATGCTTGACGCGGGCATCAACGTGAACATGCAGAACGATTTTTCCGTGATGCGTGACGGTGGCATGCTTGAGTATAGCCGCCTGAACAACATGACAATCCAAGCGTGGTCTCCGTTCCAATACGGGATGATCGAGGGCGTGTTTGTTGGAAACCCTGACTTCCCTGAAGTGAATGTGAAACTTCAGGAGCTTGCGGAAAAATACGACGTGACCGATTCGGCGATTGCGATTGCTTGGATCTTACGTCACCCAGCGAACATCCAACCGATCGTCGGGTCGATGAATCCGAAGCGCTTATCTGATATCGCGAAAGCATCCCATATCAAACTCACGCGTCAAGAATGGTACGAGCTGTACCTTGCAGCTGGAAACAATCTACCGTAAAAAGGAGTATGTCGAATGGCTGAGAAAAATCGATTGGTACATGCATTCAAGCAAACGAGCTATCGAATTAGTGGTCATGGTGAGCGGAACATTCAAGTGTTGAAGGATGCACTTGCTGATGTGGACGGTGAGCAATCGAGCGACATATATGGTAAAGGGAAGATTATCGAAGATTTTCAGGAAAAGATGGCGACGTACCTCGGTAAGGAAGATGCGGTATTTTTCCCGAGTGGTACGATGGCGCAGCAAATCGCCCTCCGGATTTGGTGCGATCAGCAAGACATAAAGAAAGTCGCGTACCATCCGTTGTGTCACCTCGAGATCCATGAGGAGGATGGCTTGAAAGAGCTACACCATATTGAACCGATTTTGTTGGCGGATAAAACGAGGGTCATCACACTGGATGATGTCGTCGAACTGGACGAGGAGATCGCATGCTTGTTGCTGGAGCTTCCGCAACGCGAAATCGGCGGGCAACTGCCGGAGTACGAAACGCTTGTCGCCATTTCGGATTACTGCCGTGAAAAAGGCATCAAGCTTCATCTCGACGGGGCAAGACTGCTTGAAATTCTCCCTTACTATGGAAAAACAGCAGAGGAAGTTTGCGCGCTGTTTGATAGTGTGTATGTTTCCTTTTACAAAGGGGTCGGTGGCGTGGCAGGTGCGATCCTCGTGGGTGGTCGTGATTTTATCAAAGGGTCAAAAATCTGGAAAAGACGGCACGGTGGCGACCTCATCAGTTTGTACCCTTACATTCTGTCGGCGGACCATTTCTTCGAGAAACGGGCCGGGAAAATGGCTCAGTACTACGAAGAGGCGAAAGAGCTCGCTGCCCTGTTCAACGAGTGTAACGCGGTTTCGACAACACCGGAGCACCCGGTTTCCAACATGTTCCATGTGCATATCGACATGCCGCAAAACAAGCTTGAGGAGCTCCTTGCAGAAATCTATGAAACAACCGGAGTAGGGCTCACGAGCTACACAAGACCGACGAGCGACACGTCTTGCTATTTCGAAGTCAGTATTGGAGATAGTTACGCCGAGATACCGAAAGAGGTACTTCGGCAAAGCCTTCATCTGCTAAATAAAAAACAGAGTGGATACTAACGTATGCACTCTGTTTTTACAAACTATGTCGTGTTATCTAGTGGCAGGCGAAGTGAAATCTCCGTCCCTTTTCCAACTTTACTCTTAACGCTTATTTTCCCATTCATCGATTCAATCACTCGAAATACGACCATCATTCCAAGGCCAGTCCCATTGTTATCCTTTGTAGAGAAGTAAGGCTCACCCAGGCGTTGAATTTGCGTTCTAGTCATACCGATTCCTTGATCGTTAACTTTCAAAAGAACATGATCGTTTTCTTCTTCCATTTTTATTTCGATCGTTCCTCCATCAGGCATGGCTTCGATACTATTTTTGATGATGTTAATCATAACTTGTTGAAAATGACCGACATTTCCCTGAATAAACTGAGGTTGTTCTAATTCTGAAATGAAATGGATGGAATGCACTTTCGCTAACGGTTGAATGATCTTGATTACTTCTTTAACGACGTCTTGAATAGCAAATGTACTCATTTTTTCATTTACAGGTTTAGCAAAAGCGAGATAATCTTGAATGATCCCTTCAGCCCTGTCCATTTCTGATAAGGCTAAGCTCAAGTATTCTTTCTCTTGTGGTGGAATCTTTTCTGATTCACGCCCCAATTGTAAGAAGCCTCTTGAAGAGGTGAGTGGATTTCGGACTTCATGAGCGATACTGGCTGCTAAGTGACTTACGATTTCCAGCTTTTCCATACGAACTAGTTTCAGTAATAGAACCTGTTGAGAGCGAATCGTTTCGGCCATATAGGTGGCTAGGATCATACCAACCATTTGGATGCCTATAAAAGAAAACCAAAGTTCGTCGGGAACAGCATCTGGAAGTTTGATTTTGGCTAATAACAGGATTAATACGCTGATTAAACCTATGAGTATGGTTGGAATCAATAATTTGATTCGTATACGTGAACGTTGAAAATGGGGTCTAAGATAAATGGTGAGTAGCAGAATAATAGGGGTAAGCAATAAATTAACCCATATACCACTGCCACCCATAAAAGAACGTATAATAATGATCACCAATGCCAGACCTATTATAGAGTAGCGGGATGCATAAAAGCATGCCAATAGAAATGGAATCAAACGTAAATCAAGCAGAAAGCCGCTGTTAATTGTAATAGGGAACATCATACATATAAGAATTGCTACACTAAAGGATGTGAAAAGTATGAGTTCAAACTGAATTCTTTTAACATCACGCCTGTTCACCCAGTATTGGATAAATAAAATGGAAACTAAGACGACAAGTAAGTTGATTAGTAATTCATGTATACCCAATACGAGAACTCCTCTTGAAGTTATTAGTGCAATTATAAAACAATTCAGGCAAAAACAGGTTCATTTAACTGAAAATTATTATAATATACGACTTTTGGGTTATAAAAAAGTGTGATAAAGGAAGGTGCTTATATGAAAAGAGTTGTATTCTATGGGGCGATTACGTTGGACGGATACATCGCTAGAGAAGATCATTCACTCGACTGGTTAATGGGAATAGAAGGAGAAGAGGAAGTCCGGTACGCGGAATTCTATGAGACGGTCGACACGATCATTATGGGTAGGAAAACATATGAACAAATGCTGATCTTATCTCCGGATGAATTTCCATATGAAGGCAAGGAGTGTTATGTGTTTTCGCGTACGATGACCGGATCTAACGCGAACGTCACTTTTATCAACGAGGACATTGTGGCATTCACGAATGCTTTGAAAGAGAAAGAGGGCAACAACATTTGGGTCGTTGGTGGCGGTGAAGTGATGCAACCGCTTCTTGAAGCGAAATTGATCGACGAATTTACTGTACAAATTGCACCAGCGCTCATTGGTCATGGACTTCTTTTGTTCAAATCAGGAGATTATGATACTCGCCTGCATTTAAAGGAAGTGCGCCAATACAAGCAGTTTGCGGAATTGCATTATGTGCTCAAATAAAAGACTTCAATTTGGAGTTTTTTTTAGTAAAAGAAGTCAGAAAATTGTGTTAAACTAGAGTTACGCTTGTGGAAACGTTGATGCAAAGGAGGGTTTGAATGGGTCGCATACATGGTGGAATGGCTGGCCTGAACTCGGTGCTGTACTTCGGAAACGACAAGAAAGTCCGAGCGAAGCGGAATCGGAACGGCGAAATCGTCGTGAAAGAAGAGAAGATCGTACCGAATCGCTTGCTGAAATTCAAAGAAAAGCTGGAGAAGATTCCGTTCATCCGTGGCGCTTGGATGATTGTGAAGGCCGCAATCATGAACTGGAAAATGTACGTGACTGCTTTGTTGGTGTTGTTTTTTGCAAAGATGACGGGTGGCAAACTGGAAGGTGCCAGTAGTATGAGCATGGACGCAATCTTCGGGAATGTGTTGGCGATCTTTCCTGAAAAGACGCACCATATCGTCACGTTCGGTGGCTTCATGCTTCTATTTGCTTTGTTCGTAAAAACGACTGCCTTAGGTAAATATCATGGGGCGGAGCATATGGTGGACAATGCATATGCCCAATCGAAGGACCTTTCAGTGGAAAATGTGATGAATTATTCCAGAATTCACGCGAAGTGCGGGACGAACCTGGTCGTATTCATTTTCATGTTCTATTCGGTGCTCGCCTTGATGATGAACAGTCTGGCAGCAACTGTCCTCGCCTTCATGCTCGGGTATGAAGTGTTCATTTTACGTAACAAAAAGGTAAACAAACTGCTGAAGCCTATCTACAAGATCGGTTTCGCTGCTCAATATGTGCTGTTTACGTCTCAACCTGAAGAAGAGCACATCGAAGTGGCACTCGCATCGTATGAGCGGGTTGTTTTACCGGCATAATGAGGTTGTTGATTTGATAGGGATGTAAGCAGGTATTAAATGCCTGCTTTTTTTATTTTGGAAAAATGTAAGCCAAATCCAATACATAGACGTCTAATAAGAAAAGAGCTTTGAGGGAAATGAAGGTGAGTGCCATTAATGAGTTAGTGAAACGAGCGCAAGAAGGTAGTGACAAAGCCTTCCTGGAGTTATTCCAAACATATGAAAAAGATCTGTACCGGACAGCGTATCTTTACGTGAAAAATCAAGACGATGCTTTGGATGTAGTCCAAGAGACGGCTTATCGTGCTTTTAAAAAGATTAAAACGCTCAAGCATCCACAGTATTTCAAAACCTGGCTGATCAAGATTGCGATGAGTTGCGCGATTGACCTTTTGCGGAAGAAAAAGAAGGTTGTGCACCTGAACCCCAAACATGCAAACTTCATCCATTCAGAAGAGGAAGATGTTCCTTTATCCGTTTCTCTGAAAGAGTTGATGGAACATTTGAATGAAGAGGAGAAACAGATGGTGATCCTCAAATATTATTACGGTTACACGTTCCAGGAAATTTCGGAGATTGCGGAAACGCCCCTAGGTACGGTTAAGTCAGTGCTCTATCGGGGACTAGGGAAGCTTCGGAAAAAGGTAAGGAGAGACGATGTGTATGAGCGATAAAATCAGACGTGAACTGGAGAAAATCGAGATACCGGAAGAGTTACATAACCGTGCTCAGCTTGGGGTGGAGAAGGCGAAGCAGGAGATGAACAGTAGGTCTGATAGTTCGAAAAAGCGTACGAAGAATTTGGGGTATTTCCTGGCCAGTGCAGCAGTCCTGTTTGGGTTATTCGTTGGATCGGCGTTTGTACATCCGGTGATGGCTGAGATGGCATCAAAGCTTCCTTATCTAGGGCAGTTTTTTGAACAAGATTCGATTACAGAAGTTATCTGGACTGAAATAGGTGAAGACTACAAGATTGAAGGAGTAGGAACATCTTATTTTCCAGAGAGTGTGGTCCACGTCACGCTTGGAGGAAACGATGGCTATTATGCAGAGGTAAAAGCTGATGTGAAATCAGTTGTAGAGGAAATCCTGGTAAAGCGCGGTTTCGATGCGTATTCGGTAGAGGTGGACCGCCCGAGAGAACCAGGACCGGAAATGGTTTTAAGTGAAGAAGAGAAGAGGCGGAATGAAGAAACGATGTGGGTGATGAACGATATCAATGATGCATTTAAAGCTCGAAATATCGAATCTCCTTTATCGAGTATTCGTGATAACGAAAAGATCATGGCTGAAGTTCCAAAAGCTACTTCTGATGAGAAGATTAAAGAAATCAAGGCGATCATCAACGGCGTCCTTGACGAAAAAGGATATGATGGGTACACCATTCATGTTAAGAAAATCGATATGGTGAAAATGGATCAGGATATGCGTTGGGCAGGTATTATCTCGTTACTTGCTGAAGAAGTGATGGGTAAAGAGGACTTCAAGGTGACAAGTTTAGGATATACGGTCCATCCGCAGCCAGAAGTACTTATAACGACTTCGGTTAAAAGCTCTGATTCGGAAGCAGAGGAGTTTGCTGAGGAGTTGTCGCACGTCATTAATAAGTACTTGGAATCTGAAGAAATGAAATCTAAGGTCAAAGACGACGACTACATCATCACCATTCGTAGTAAGGACAAGAAGAAACTGAATTAAATGGAACGGTAGGGCGATACTTTTACAAGGTGTCGCTTTTTTAACACTAGAAAAAGTTTGTGAAATAATGTACAATATATTTGTGAAATATTTCACAAATACTAATAATGAAAACTTCTTACCAGAGGTGGTAGTGGATGAGAAATAATCGAGTAAACCGTGTTGTCCTTGTTGGAACAGGATTTGTAGGATCAAGCTATGCGTTTGCGTTGATGAACCAGGGAATTGCAGATGAGCTGGTCCTCATTGACTTGAATAAAGAGAAGACGCTGGGTGACGTGATGGATTTGAATCACGGTAAAGTATTTGCGCCTCAGCCGACAAACATTTGGATGGGCGATTATGAGGACTGTAAAGAGGCAGACCTTGTTGTCATTTGTGCCGGTGGGAACCAGAAGGCTGGAGAAACACGACTGGACCTCGTCGATAAAAACATGAAAATTTTCAAAAGCGTTGTAGATTCCGTTATGGCGTCTGGCTTCGATGGGATTTTCCTCGTTGCGACGAATCCAGTGGACATTTTGACGTATGCCACGTGGAAGTTCAGCGGACTTCCAAAAGAACGCGTCATCGGTTCAGGAACGATTCTCGACACTGCTCGTTTCCGTTTCTTGCTTGGAGATTACTTCAAAGTTGCACCGACAAACGTCCATGCTTATATCATTGGGGAGCATGGTGATACAGAGCTTCCAGTATGGAGCCATGCGGAAGTCGGCAGCATTCCAATTCACCAACTGGTTGAGAAGAATGATGACTATAAAGAGGAAGACTTGCAAGAGATTTTTACAAATGTGCGCGACGCCGCATATCAGATCATTGAGAAAAAAGGCGCGACCTACTACGGGATAGCGATGGGGCTGGTCCGTATTACACGGGCAATCTTGCACAACGAAAATGCGATCTTGACCGTGTCTAGCCATCTGGATGGAGAGTACGGGGAGGACAACGTCTATATCGGGGTTCCCGCCATTATCAACCGTGAGGGAATTCGCGAAGTGATGGAAATGCAGCTGAATGAAAAAGAGCAGAGGCAGTTCCACAACAGCGCTAAAGTCTTGAAAGACATCCTTAACCCCTATTTTGACACGGTAAAAAAGTAAGATGAGACTGAAGACGATACTTTGCGAAAAAGTATCGTCTTTTTCGTTCAATTTTGGATGTTATCCTTTCCGAAATCAGCGATTAACTCGTATTGGAGCAGGATAGAGCCGATTTCGACTAAGTTTTTTATGGAATTTCCCTCCAGCTTCTTATAAGATAGAATGAAATGATTTTACTGATTGAAAGAAGGGCAGCGTATGAAGCTTCGGGTGCAAATTCCATTCTTCGTGATCGGCTTGATTGTGTTCAGCTACGGAATTGCGGTTGCGATTAAAGTGCAGCACTTGGGCATCCATCCCTGGGACGTGCTGAACATTGCGCTCTATGAAAAATTCGGGTTAACGATCGGGACCTGGGCCGTGCTTGTTGGGCTTCTACTTGTGGTCGTATCCTTCTTTTTAGATAAAAGCTACATCAACATCGGGACGTTTCTGAACGCACTGGCGGTCGGTCCGATGGTGGATCTGTTCCTGTTTCTCGAGTGGACACCGGATTCTTCAGGTCTTTTCGCTGATATCGCAGTGTTGATGATGGGGGTCGTCTTGATGGGCATTGGCGGTGGCATGTACTCGGCAGCCCGGATCGGAGCAGGACCTCGGGACGGTTTCATGCTGTCGATCTCGGATAAACTAGGTACATCCATCAGCAGAGTAAGAATCGGAACGGAAAGCATAGTACTTGTGATTGGCTGGCTGCTTGGTGGACCAGTCTTCATCTTTACGTTCATCTATACGTTTATCCAAAGTCCGATTTTTCAATTCGCTTATCACCTGACAACGAAATGGGTGCACATCCTATCAGGACCAGTGCAGACAAAAGAGAAGGCGAGCTAATGAAGTGCCAGGCACCATCTTAGAACGCTACTGCAGCAAGGGATGTGAGATGGTGCCTGGCACCTTCGCCAAACCATTGGGGCGTAAGGGTTGAATTGTCGTACCGGGTACGGCCCCAAATCTAGTAATTTATTTTGGAAATCTAGTAGATGGGTCTATGCTTTTTTGATGCGAGATTAATAGAATATAGTATTCCCTTGTAGAAAGGAGGGAATACGGATATGAGTTGTTCTTGTTCTAAATCTTTTTCTCGCTCGAAGTCACGTGTACGATCACGTTCTCATAGACGATTCAGTTCGGACTGCGGGTGTGATTTTAAAAGATCCAGCTCTCACTGCAATTGTGATCATAAACGATCCGGTTCTTGTTCCGGTTGTGCTTGTGATATTTTCTGTAAATTAACGCCTGGGACTCGTGTAACGGTCTCACTTAAAGGAAAAACCATCTCAATTAAATTCTTAAGTTTTGACTCAAAGGATTGCTGTGTGACGGGTCTGAAAAAATCGAATTCGAATCACTCCTCTAACAACTCCAACAATTCGATCGTGACATTCGACTGTCGAAAAGTAGATTCTGTCAGCATAGGTCACTAATATTTAGGTGGCCAAGAAAATGGACTGTCCACGTTGGACAGTCCTTCATTATTTTACAACGCGACCCATGTATACTCTTCGCCCCAGCTTTGTTTTGCCAGGGATTCAATCCGTTCTACGATGTCGTCTTCCACTGCGAATGCATCACCTTGCTCGTAAGGGTTGTAGTGGAACGCATACAGTCGGGAAACGAATTCATGGAATGGGAGGGAGGATTCACCTTCCAACTCGCCGTTTCCATTCACGGTAGGTTCGATCCCTTGTCCCCAGTTTTGTGATCCGTCATTATTCGGATTGTAAAAATAGATCCGGTAATCACCAGACTCCACTCGCGCAATCCGCAAGATGGACACTGCATGGAAGCCGAGCAGTTTGCCGTGCACATTCGTAATGAAGATCCCGACTGGGTTCGGGTAGATCAATTCATAATCATCGTTGTAATCCGGATGATGGGTCGCATAAAACAACCTTACATACCCCTGAAAATCGGTAATGGTTCCAGTAATCGGTTCAATGACCGTGCTGAATCCACGTTGGACCCAGTTGCCATAGAATTCCGGGTTTACCCACTTGTGTCCGTCTTCGCCTCGTAATGCGACCCTCGTCATCATCTCGTTATAGATGCGATCGAGATGAGGGACCAGCACGAGGGAAACCGGATCGAGCTCTTTATGCAGTTCCGGCGCAAGCCCGCCTTTCAGATCTTTCGAGTGAATGGCGGTACCTTCGAACGTCAAATCGATATCACCATCACGCGCCGCACGTGGAATCAACTCCAACAAGTATCCCGGTGCATGTTGTGCCCAAAGACTGATGCCACGCGCAGACTGACACGTCGGATTCAGTCCTTGACCGACACCGAGCGGCTGTCCGAGCACGCTGATGACACCAGCGACGAGGATTGAATTAGCGGTCAATCCACTTCGATATTCATACGCATTAAAAAGTTCCTTGCGCACTCCAGGTTGGATATCGATCTCCACCAATCGACGTAAGCCAGGCGCGACCGGAGTAGACGACAAGACGCCTCGGTCGAGCATCTTCGATAACCCGTAAATCGTCTGAGCAGTCGCCGGATAAATCGCCACTTTAATCAGCTGCGAGACGAGTTCAATGTGCTCCTCAAGATTCGCTTTCCCTTTGTCCGTTAGCATCAACGCTTCAAAGAGTAACTCCGGCTTGTTCTTATTTAACCGGCGCAATAAAATCGCGTGCTGAGGTGCGACGATTCCCGTTTTCTGCATCGACTCCGCAAAGGCCCGTGCTTCTTCAACAAGCTCATCTTCCATGACGTTCTTAAGCTCACTGCGGTAGTGGTTCACATTCGGGAACTTTTTACTATATTGGGTTGGACCTTCGACAGCCTCGATATAATCCTGCAGTTCTTCCGGTTGGTTTTCCGGAGATTCCGACTCGAGTAATTTTTTCGCGGTGCGGATCATCGATTTGATTCGTTTTACCATAATCGGTCGTTGTGCGGTCAGCTGGTTGATTTCAACGAGCAAAGTTTTCGACAACGATGCGGAGGAAAGCTGGGTGAACAGGAACTCGAAAAAACGTTGGGCGCGGTCAAATTGCTCCGCGTTTTCCTTCTGTTCAATCCGTGATTCTTCCGATCCATTCGGGAACAACAGGTCCAGGTTCAACGCCATCACTTCATTTAAAAATTCTTCTGCCGATTCCTTCGTGACAGAGGGGTGATCAGCGTTGCCTTTCGCGATTGCAAGCATCCGCATGTCGCTCATCACTTCAATGATGGAAGCGAGTCCTTTTGTTTTCAACGAACCACTGACGAGAGGAGCCTGAAGCTTCGACGCATCCTCCCATGGACCGTTCATAAATACGCCGGCTTCGTCAAACCGGTTGGCGTAGTTGAAGAGGGTCTTCATTCCGTCCAAGCTTTCCATCATACGTCCGGCTTCCTGATAAACGTCGGTTTGGTACATGGATTTTGCGAATGTGGCAGCCTTATCTAATTCATTCAGGGCATCTGTGAAACGTTCTACTTTTTTCTCCGTCAATTCTGAAGTCATTGTCCAACTCCTTTGTCATTAAGATCCGTTCAAGATTAGACGTAGAAATCGTACTTTTCATATTTCTGGAGTAGTTCGCGCATTTCTTCACTATCATCTCCGTAGAAGAAGATCGTTCCATAGTGGTTTCCGAAACCGATGCGCTCGGATACTTTTCCTTGGTCCGGTGTGAACATGTCGTGTTTTTCAAAGTATGGATGGTCTTCAAGTTCATCCGGTACGTCGAGTCCTTGGATGTATGGGCGGTGAGGGTGTACCATCAAGCAGCCTGCATAGCCTTCTGCTTCATCTTCTCCTGGGAAAAAGTTACGTAATTCTTCTTGGGTAGTGTTTGGGTCACTGCATAGGATCTGGGCCTGGTAAGCATTGAAGCCGTGTGCGCGTTCAATCAAGTCGAAGATATGTCCGCCTGGAACGCGGGCTGCGACTTCACCGAAGTGGAGTGTACCGTCTGAGGTGATGAAATATTCTGGGTGGATGACACCGTATTCGATTTCGAACGCATTGATCAATTGTTCAATCGCTTGACGGATTTGTGGGCGTTTCTCCTCAAGAGAAGGAGAGGCGGGTACAAAATTGGAATAGCCAAGTTTGACGTATTCCGTGATATTCAAGAATTGGATTTCACCTTTATGGATGAACACTTCACATGAAAATTCCTGTCCATCTAAATGGCTCTCCATTAATAACGGGAAATCATTATCGCTCAAAGCATCGATTTCTTCAGGGTCGTCAATCGCACGGTGTCCGACGGATCCAGCTTTATCAAGCGGTTTGACATGAATTGGATCGTTCTTGTCGCCCTCGACTTTCAAAAGCGCTTCATTCACACGCTTCAAGAAACGTCTGACATCGTCCTTCGTATGTGCTTCTTCAAACACACCGACTTTGATGCCTGCAATCTGTGCCTTTCGTTTCATCATCCCTTTGTCACGTAGTAAAAGAGAGCGGTTGAATACGCGGGGCTCGTTACGGAAGCGTGAGTTGAGCGCTCCTGCCCATTCGACACATTCTTCATAGAGAGGAACAGCTACTTCAGCGCCAAGTGCTTTCAACTGTTTGAAAAGCTTGTCCGACCCTTCGTTCAGCCGGTCAAAATCCCACCCGATGAAACGGATGTCATTTTTTTCGGCGAAATGCTCGAAATCAGGTGGTCCCACGACAACAAAAGGCTTCTCCAATTTGGTGCATGCTTCGATTGCCGGTAAACTCCAACCGATCAAGGCCGTCAAATAAGGTTTGGTTTCGTCTTGTCCATCATCTTGCATCGTACCTGGAAGATCCATTTGGTCCAATTCCACTGTCATCTCTCCTTTACAATTTTAGTAGTTTAAGGAAAAAACTACTCGTCGCTTCTATTATCACAGCATTTTTCTGAAAATTCAAATGTGAGCTAGTGCGAGTCCTAGTACAAAAACCATAATATGGTCGAATAGTGGTCAAAACGTTGTGATTTCAAACATTATCGACGAATAACGTCACTTCCTCCCGAAACCTTTCCAATGAGAGTCAAAACTTAGGGGAGGAATAAACATGAATCATAAACTGAAAGCGTTGATGATGGTATTTGTCGCAGCTGTCGTACTGCTTGTAACACCATCCTTCGCATCAGCAGCACTAGGCGATCGTACGTTGAGTGAAGGCGATCGTGGTGAAGATGTCGTCGAATTACAAGATTACTTGATGACAAAGGGTGTATTCCCTTATCATACGTCGACAGGATACTATGGTCCGATAACTACACAAGCGGTTAAGGATTTCCAAGCATCTAGGAATTTGAAAGTCGATGGAATTGCGGGTCCGAACACGAATTACGCGATAAAAGTTTTACGTTATGGTGACATCGGAAAACAGGTTATACATATTCAGAGCCAATTGAAACGAGTAGGACACTATGGCTCCAGTGTAGATGGAATCTATGGAAATGGAACAGTGGACGCGGTGAAAAGTTTCCAGCGTTCACAAGGGTTGAAAGCGGATGGAATTGCAGGACCGAACACGAGAAGTGCGTTAGACAGTAAAGCTTCCAAACGATCCGTTGAAGCGGGTAAATCTTTTACAGTGGAAAGTACAGCATACACAGCGAATTGTGATGGATGTTCAGGTACGACGAAAATGGGCATCAATCTGAAAAAATATTCGGATGCAAAAGTAATTGCGGTCGATCCAAGCGTCATTCCATTAGGCTCGATCGTTGATGTGGAAGGCTATGGACGTGCAATCGCAGCCGACATCGGTGGCGGCGTGAATGGAAACGAAATTGATGTGTTCATCGCAAACCATGACAAAGCGATGCAATGGGGACGCAAAAGCGTCAAAGTCACAATCGTAGAATAATAGATGGAATCTCCCACAGCTGATTTAAGGTTGTGGGAGTTTCTATTACGTAATTCCACCTTCTTCTATATAATGGAAAATAGAGGGGGAGGCGGAGTGAAAAATAAAAAGGTAATGTATGTTGCGATTGTCGTATCGACGATTGTGCTCATTTATAATGGTTTATATCCGATTACGGACATCGAGAATTTTGCAGAAGAATTGAACGGACCAGGTGGCGTCGCTGAGCAAGGGGAGCATATTGAAACTGTACATATAGAAGGAACGGATCGTTATCTGGTGTTCTTCCGAACGATTGAGGGGAATTCGCGGATCCAGCTTTCCATGTTTCAAAAAGCTCCGCTGTTAAACCGGTACGAATACTATGGAACATTCGTGGAACACCTGCCGATAACCCATCAACCGGTACAAACCGACAAAGGGGATTACACGGTCTTATTCGGTGAAAATGTGAATCGGAAACTCGATTATATCGAGTTCACCTTTTATGATGAAGTCTTCCAGATTGAAGTAGCCGACCAAGATTTCTTCGTTTGGTACCAAAAAGAGCCTGAACCGGATGAAAAAGCGGTGAAAACGGGAGACCATGTGTATGAAATGAAGCTGTTTGATGAGAAAGGCGAAGAAGTGAAGCTTGAAGATCTTTCTTAACGGCGTTTCGAAAGCGGGTTAGCTCCTTGTTTTAGAAAAATGAGCCTTTATCTTGTAAAAATAGCGCACTGTTTTAGAAAAACAGAGCGCTGTCTTAGAAAAATGAGAGTGCATCTTAGAAAATTGCACGCTTGTCTTTGAAAACAGTAAGATATACCTAGATTCTCAAACACAATAAGGAAGAGCGACCGCTAAAAGGTCGCTCTTTTTTCCAAATATAAAACTTAGCTGCCGTACCAGCCTTTGTGGGCTTGGATTTCGTTGTCGTGGTCTTGATCCCGGTAGTCGACGCTGTAAGAGTAGTAATAGTTCATGATGCACTTGATGGTGCTGCCTTGAGGATCGTGCCCAAGACCGTAGTCATGGCCAGTGCCGTTCCAATCACGGTCTAAGTCTTGTAAAATCTCAGAAACGTTCGCCCCTTGAGAAGACAATTGACCGAATGCTTTCACTTTACGAAACTTTTATATAGGAGAAAACCTGGAGCGTGAGTTCACTTCATGTGCCGCTCTTACACCGGACTGTACGGCGCCTTCAATCCAACCCTGGAAGTCGGATGCGTGCTCTCCGGCAAAATGAATCCGACCTTCTGGACGGCGAATGTATTCTGGAAAAGTAGCCGCCTGATTCGGTTTGAAAAGCGTAAAGCATCCTGCGGAGAACGGATTTTGACTCCAGCTGAAGGAGGCGCCGTTCAGGAAGTCTTCATAGATCTGGTCGCCATGGATCTTCGCCAAGTCCTCAAGTGCTTGCTGGATTCGCTCCTCCTCAGACAGAGCGTTCCAAAGCTTCGCATTATCGCCCCAGCTGTAGCTCGCCAGAACGACGCCGGTCTGTTTTTCGACTCCTGGACTTGGCGTATACGTAAAACGGTTTGGAAAGTCCGTCAGTACGTTTGCTCCACCCAATCCTTCCTCTTCCCAGAATTTCCGTTTGAATTCAATGCCGATTTTAACTGCAGCCACATAAGGCAACTCGCGAATCGCTTTCCATTTTTCAAAAGAGAATGTTTCAAATGGCGAAACCTCAATGAATTGAAAAACAGAGAACGGGATGGCAACAATTAACGCATCACCTGTGTAATCCGTCTTCTGCCCGGTGATTGTATTCCTGGCCTGAACGATGACCTCATCAGGTTTTGAGGTGATTTTATTGACCTTTTCGTTGAATTGAATGTTTGGTTTTAATTCTTCGTAGAAAGCCATTGGCAGTTGATCGTTCCCGCCTGTCAGTTCATAAAATTGAAGATCTTCGTTAAAAACCGTATTGACCACGTCAAAGAGGATGTTCGTAAAAGAAAGTTCGGCGAAGCCTTCGATTCCGAGTAACACCTTTACCATACGAATCGCTTCTGGGGAAAGGGAAGGACCAAGTGGATTGAATCTCAAATAATTTTCAATCGAATATCGATCAAAGTTTTGAATGAGAATTTTTCGCTCTTCAGGGGTACTGTTGTTGTAAAGGTTTAGAAAGGGTTGGACCGCACTCATCAACAATTCGGATGCAGTTTTTCCTTTTTCTTGTGGTTCGACTGGAAAATTCAATACGTCCGGATTCTGATTATATTCTTTGCGAGTCGTTCTGACCCCATTGGCAAATATCACGTCATTCTCAGTCGCGTTCACGAACTCATTATAGGGGATGTTGAATTTGTTGACGTATTCATTGACGAGGTAGTGATTGACAGGAATCCGCATCGCACCCATGTCCAAGTAGTTCTCTGGAGTGAAAGGTTCACGTAATGTATAGACGCGACCGCCTACCCGATCGTTTCCTTCTAAAATCGTTACATCATGTCCGGCCTTTTTAAGCAAGTATCCGGAAACCAAACCCGCCATTCCAGCACCGATGATGATCACTTTCTGTGGATTGTTGGTTTTCGGCAGTCCATCTTGGATGATGGCAAGCATATCTTCCGGATACTTCAACGGGCGGATTGGGACCTGTCGCCCTCTGTTACGACCATAAGGATTACGAGCATAAGGATACCTTCTCATGTCACCCCTCCTCATTTTTGTTTCGCTATAACCAAAGTATTAGAAGGAAAGATTGGATATACCATGTGGCAGTTGTTGCCAATGTAAATTGGGAGTGGTCTCACCGTCCAACGACGATGATCGTACCAGGTACCATGTCGAAATTGGAAAGCGGACTATAGTCGCTCTGCTGACGTTTTACGTCGTTTAACCCTGTCCAAAACCCGCTTTTTCACAATTATTTTGTAAGGATGTATCGTAATACCACAATAAAAGATTTGAATATTCGGATAACAACTCAACCTTTCATTATATAGCATTCTCATCAACGAAAGATACGGTTTGGAGGTTGGGAAAACAAGCTTGTCGAATCTGATTTTTGACCCCGTATTTTACTTTTAATTTCCCAATAGTAGATGCGCAGGATTTCCCTCAAAATCACTGAATTGGTTAAGTAATCTTTTTGAGGGAGGAATAGGATGAAATTCAAAAAACTAGCCACATTGTCACTCGCAGCGTCTATGGCACTTTTTCCAATGATGGGGGAGGCAGCTACCACTGATCAAGTGGAAGCACCGAAAAAGGTGTCAACGCTCAATGTCTCTGATGCAACCGGTAACTATGTAAAAGGTGAAGTCATCGTCAAGTTCAAAGATGGCGTAGGAAATTCACAGAAATCTCATGCTCTCAAATCATTAGGAGCTAAAGAAATTGCGGATATCGATGCAGTCAAATCGAAGTTCAAAGTATTGAAAGTTGGAAATGTGGAAGCTGCTGTTAAAGCACTTTCCAAGAATCCGAATGTCGAGTATGCTGAGCCGAACTATACGTTCCAATCCACCTGGACACCAAATGATACCTACTATAGTGGTTATCAATACGGCTTCCTCACGACAGATACAGACTTAGCTTGGGACATTACACGTGGTAGCAGCGGACAAGAAGTTGCGGTCCTCGATTCAGGAGTCGATTATAACCATCCAGACTTAGATGGTAAAACGATTCGAGGTTATGACTTTGTCGATAACGATTGGTATCCGATGGACCTGAATGGACACGGTACTCACGTCGCAGGTACAGTTGCTGCTGAAACAAATAATGCACAAGGTGTAGCGGGAATGGCACCGAATACGAAGATTCTTGCTGTCCGTGTATTGAATGCACAAGGGAGCGGTTCGTTAGCGGACATTGCCGATGGAATCGAGTATGCTGCGGATGCTGGAGCAGAGGTGATCAATCTATCACTCGGATGTGACTGTAATACGACCACTTTGAAAAATGCAGTCAACTATGCATGGAACAAAGGCGTTGTCGTCGTAGCAGCCGCAGGTAATGATGGCGTGAGCACAACCTTTGAACCGGCTTCGTACACGAATGCGATTGCGGTGGCTGCGGTTGATCGTTATGATCGGCTTGCGTCCTTCTCGAACTGGGGAGCATCATGGGTAGACGTGGCAGCACCAGGTGTAGATATCGCTTCTACATATCCTAACAACGGTTATGTTTACATGTCTGGTACGTCAATGGCCGCGCCGCATGTGGCAGGACTGGCTGCTCTCTTGGCAGGACAAGGACGTAGCGCATCTCAAATCCGTGCAGCGATTGAAAATACAGCGGACAACATCAGTGGTACGGGCTTCTACTTTAAGCACGGACGCATCAACTCATACGATGCTGTAAACTACTAATCTAACAGCCTTTTAATTTGTAAAAAGTGGCTGAGTACAGGAACCTCCTGTACTTTTAGCTACTTTTTTGTTTGTAAAGAATATCTTAATTTTCCCTTAAATATACTACTTAAGGTTGTAGGGGTACTACTAAAGTATTAAAATGAAGTTGGGATATGGAAAAATTTGAAAAGGCTTGGGGGGGAATCAGATGAGGTTGTTGCAGTTGCTTTTGAAACGAAAAATCATTGTCGGTTTGTTATTCGTATTCGTTCTGATTACAGGAACCTTTGCAACAATGAAATTGGATGAGGAATTGATGCCACCGATCGATTTTGATGGGGCGTTCATTGACGTAATGGCAGGTGAAATGAATGCGGCTGAAGTCGAGCGGGTCATCACCAACCCGATTGAGCAAAGATTGTCCGGCATCGACGGGGTGGAGGATGTTAACTCCGAAACGAATATCGGTCGCGTGAGCATGAACCTTACCTTTGAAAGCGGCAGTGGGGATGACGTTTATAAAGAAGTTGAAGCGGCTGTCAAAGGAATGAAATCGGAATTACCTGGAGTCGAAGATGTTTTTACATATCAAATGTCGACGAACCAGTCGTTTGAATTTTATATGGATCTATCAGATGGTTCGATGGAAGAGATGACGGCATTTGCAGAGGATGTGCTGAAGCCACGTCTTGAAGCGTTGCCTGAGGTACGTGAAGTGGACTTCATGGGTCTTGAGAAAAACGAAGTCCTGATTGAGTTGGATCGTGAAAAATTACTAGAGTACCAGTTGGATCCGGCTCAAATCATCGGTCTCATCCAAAGTGAAAATGCGGAAGCGACGCTCGGTACGTTTTCAGAAGAAGAGAATGAACCGACGCTTCGGTGGGATACATCTTTTTCCAATATCGATGATTTGAAAAACTTGCGTGTACCGACTGCTCAAGGTGTCGAAACGCTTGATACGTTTGCGGACATCAAAATGCAGGCTGCTGAAAACACAACATCGGTTTGGAAAGATGGATCGAATGAGTTCCTTTTCGTCCAAATCGGTCGTGTTTCCGATGTTACGCAAATCGAAATGGCCGAAGCAATCCGTGCGGAAGTGCAAGAGATCCGGAGCGAGAATCTTGTAAAAGATTTCGAACTGAATGAAATCGTCGCACAAGCCGACTATGTGGAAGATGCAATTAGCGGTGTAACGGACAACATCCTCATTGGGGCGATTGTGGCGCTTGCGATCTTGCTCATTTTCCTACGCAACTTGAGAGCGACGATTATCATAGGGCTTTCGATTCCGACATCGGTATTGCTCACCTTTTTATCAATGTGGCTGTTGGATTACAGCTTCAATATGTTGAGTCTGATCGCCCTCGGACTTGGAATCGGAATGATGGTCGACTCGTCCATCGTCATACTGGAGTCTATTTATCGTAAAAAAGAACAAGGATATGAGAATGTGCAGGCGGTACTTGAAGGGACACGTGAAGTTGCAACAGCTGTCTTCGCCTCCATGCTGACGACGATCGTCGTGTTCCTTCCAGTCGGATTAATGGGCGGAGAAGTTGGCAAGTTCATGATCATCCTGTCGGTGGTCATTGCGGTCACGCTGATCAGCTCGGTGTTGATTGCGTTCACGCTCATCCCGACGCTTTCTGAGAACTTTTTACGATTGAAAAAATCCAAGATCGGCAAGAAAGAGAACTTCCTCGTGCGCGGTTACGGAAAAACGGTCGCATGGATGGGGAGAAAGAAGCGGAATCGCTTCGCCATGCTCGGATTGTTCTTCGTCGTACTCGTCAGCTCGTTGTTTTTAGTGACGAAGATTCCAATGACGATCATGCCGGATATGTACAATCGATATTCCGAAGTGATGCTTAACATGGAGCCAGGCATTTCGCTCGACGATCGTGAAAAAATCGTCAATGCAACGAGTGAACGCTTGGACGATGTGAAAGATGTTGAAAGTCATTATGTAATCGATAACGGGAACTTCTTCTTCATCCTGATTAACATGACTAAAGGGGACAACATCACGAGAGAGCAAGATGTCGTGAATGAAGATATTATGAGTGCGCTCCGTACATTGACAGAAGACCTTCCTGTGAAAAGTGTCAGCGGCATGATGTCAGCAGGCGGAGGATCTCCTGTACAAATCAATGTAAAAGGGGAAGACTTTGGTGAGCTCAAAGCGATTAGCGATGAACTGACAAATGAATTGAAGGAAATCGAAGGAATCGTCGGCGTCACGAGTACGAATGAACGCCAGTCGATTGAACAACAAATCGTGTTGAAAGAAAATGCAATTGAAAAGGATGGTCTGACACCACAGCAGATCAAGCAATCGATCGAACAGCTTTCGATGACGATGCCAGTCGGAGAAATGACGACGGATGGCGAGAAAATGCCGATCAAGCTCGGTGTTAATGAAAAGCTGACAACCAAGAACGATTTGCTTAATCTTGAAATCCCAACTCCGAATGGAATGGTGGAGCTATCCAAATATGTAGAACTTAAGCAATCGGAAGTACCGAACCAAATATCACACGAAGATGGTGAGCGGTACATCACGATTTCAGCAGACATCGAGGGTCGTGACCTCGGTTCCATCAACCGTGATGTACAAAAAGTGATCGACTCGTATAATGCACCGGCTGGTTATACCGTATCGACTGCCGGTGACCTCGAACAGCAACAAGAGCTGATTCAGGAAATGCTGATGATCTTGTTCATCGCGATCTTCCTCGTCTATGTCGTGATGGCGATCCAGTTCAACAGTCTTGTGCATCCGCTCGTCGTTATGTCGGTCATTCCGATGACGGTGGTTGGCGTAATCATCGGGTTGTTCATCACCCAAAGTGAATTGAGCACAATGTCCGGGATGGGTGTCATCATGCTGATTGGTATCGTACTGAACAACGCGATTCTGTTGATTGACCGTACGAAACAGCTTCGTAATGAAGGATTGGATTCGGCGGGAGCGCTTGTTGAAGCCGGTAAAAACCGTATGCGTCCGATCTTCATGACGACGCTCACGACAGCTGGAGCGATGCTTCCGTTAGCTTTCGCATCCGGAGCTTCTGGAAACTACCAGGCACCACTCGCGATTGTCGTCATCTCAGGTTTATTGTTTGCGACGATGATTACGCTCGTGTTGATCCCAGCAGTTTACATGCTGTTCGCAGACTTCGGTAGAGGATTCAAGAAAATCTTCAGAAGAAAGAAAAAGGCGAAAAAGCAAGATGAACTGACAGAACAGGCAAGTTAAAAGACATAAAGAAAGCTGGTCGAATTTGATTTCGGCCAGCTTTTTTTTCATATATTAAAAGTTCCATCTATAATGTGCCGCAATCGGTGTCCGGAAGGAAGTGAGCTTCACTTCAGCCGCAAATGGCTGGTTGTTGTGGATGACATAAGGCGTCCCGTCTTTCGCTCGTTTATCGGAGATGAGCGCGACATGATGGAATCCGTCCAGGAAAACAACGATATCACCGGGCTGCCATTGCTTCAAGTTCTCCACATCCCCAGGGATGACTTCTGTCGTCAATGATTGCGTGTGCCGCTTGAAGTATACATTCTGGTTGGGGACGCGTCGGAAATCAATGTTCGGGTCTGGCTTTCCGTTCACACGGGGGTAAAGTTCAGTGTTGGCTGCAATGTCTTCGTCCATCAGGTCCTTTAGGGATATATCAGCACCAAACAGTCCTCTCCAAACGACGTCGGTACAAACCCCTTCATCGTCTGGTGGATAACCACCCGCATAGTAGTTGCTTTGGTAGGTCGTCCGCTGATCCACTTCTATTCGTGCCGCATTCACGACATCGATCGGATCTGGTGTACCGTTATTGTTTTTATCGACAGTCGAATAGAGGTCTGGCACTTCAACTGTTTTGGCGAACGGGTTTTCCAGGTGGATCCCTAATGAATCGAGAATGATCCCATCACGGAACAGGAAAACGATCGCAACAAGACAACCTGTGAGGATTATGATAGTTAAAGCAAGGTTCTTCATCCATTTCATCGGATTGGTCACTCTCCAACATCCATTTTTTACTATTATACTAGATGCATGACCGAATAACGTACCAAAAATGAGGGGTGGATCAATTTTTTCGAGCAGGATAGAGAGCTTATCCTTCCCAAAATGAGAGGAAACAAAGATTTCGGGCAGGATAGAGGGTTTATCCTTCCCCAAATGAGAGGAAACAAAGATTTCGAGCAGGATAGAGAGCTTATCCTTCCCCAAATGAGAGGAAACAAAGATTTCGAGCAGGATAGAGAACTTACCCTTCCCCAAATGAGAGGAAAGAGAGATTTCGGGCAGGATAACATCTCTCATTACCAAATTTCCACTTGAGTCTAGTAAAAATTCTATTAAACTAGTATTTTTGCCGTTCCTTCGCCTCTTCTCCTCAATATACTAGTAGTAATTGGTATAGATGAAGGAGGCTTAAGAACATGAGTCTTGGGAGTCGTAGAGAACAGGTGAGAGCAGTGATTGACAGGGCAGTTGATTCTGCGATGGATTCGATTGAACAAGGATCAGATGTAGCAGCTGGATCCGCGAGTGAAGAAGATATCACAGCAGCCGTTTCCATTGGGATCGGACCGGATGCAGAAGCAAACGCTTCAGCCGAAATCGGCAGACAAGAAGTGAGACCTGAATACGCGTTGAACGTGAGAACCCTTACTGCCGCACCACGTGCGTAAATCTAGCAAATCATCCATTTTTAATAGATTTGGACAAGCGCCGTTTCTATTAATTTTCACCTCAATATAATAGTAGAGCAAGGAGGTGATGATATGGGTTATCGAAACGACAACATGGTTGCAGGTGAAATGACAGAAATGAGACGTCGTCGTAGAGGTGCGGCAGCAGCTGCAGCTGCGGCGGCAGCAGCAGGTGGAGGCTCAGCAGCAGCAGCGGCAGCAGCGGCGGCAGCAGGTAGAGGTTCGGCAGCAGCAGCGGCGGCAGCGGCAGCAGCAGGTAGACGCCGTAGAAACGGAAACGACAATGGAAATGGAAACGGAAACGAAGTTGCTGGTGAGATGATGACAAGAGAAGACTTCTATTTTGCAGATGATGATTTCTAAAAATCTTTTAAAAGGACTAGGACTGGCATGATTTCAGCCAGTCTTTTTTAGATTTAACGTCGTTTCTCCTACACAATCGGCATACCTTTTTACATAAGACTTTTTCATAGGAGGTTGAACGTGAATCACCTTTCTCTCAAAAAGACACCTGTCGTGTTTGTACCAGGATTGTTCGGTTCGATGAGTGACGTAATCATCCCCGGGACAGGGAGTTGGGGCTTCGGTTTGGCGGGAATGGTTTACGAGCCGTTCGTCTTGATGCTGGAAACGATGGGATATCGGAGGAACCACAATTTATTCGTTTGTTTTTACGATTGGAGTCAGCGAATCGAGCATTCGGCGAGCCATTATTTGAAAAAGACGATCCAACAGGCAAAGCAGGTTACGGGTTCTGACAAGGTGAACCTCATTTCCCATAGTATGGGCGGGCTCGTAACAAGAGCGTATGTACAAGGGAAAGAGTACAAGGATGACGTCGACCAGCTAATCATACTTTGTACACCGAATGCGGGATCACCGGCGAATTACAGCTATTGGACGGGAGGGGAGCTGCCGCTCAATGCACCGACCCAATTCAATTTCGTCCATTTTTATATGAAGATGTACCTTGCTTACCTCAGCAAAAGGTATAAGTCGAACAAGATTGAAGTGATTCATCAACATTTTAAAGGGCTTCAGGATATCATGCCGTGTGCGGATTATGGAAACTATTTGATCATGAACGAAAAAGGGTTTCCGAGGATGTTTGTCAATTATCCAGACATGAAAGCACAAAATCCATGGCTCGATCAGCTGAATGCAGAGCGGACCATCATTCAGGAACGAAACATCAATGTCACGCTCGTTGCAGGGACTGACGAGGAGACGATTCGATACTTGGAAGTGGTCCCGTCACAATCGATCATTCAATGGTCCGACGGGAAAGTGACCGGTGCGGGCTATACGAATCTGGGAGACGGGGATGCCGCAATGGACAGCGTTTTTTTACTGGAAGGAGATCAACATACCGTGAGCGGGACACACATCGAAACCCTCTATAAAAGTGAATCGATTTTGCGGAGCAAACTTCGTCAATAAAGGGGATAAATTTCCTGGTTGTCTGTAAAGGAAAATCATTACAATTGTCGTATTTAATACTGAATGTACTAATACTGTTTTGGAGGTTTACCCATGCTTGCTGAGAAGCTTCTGCTTCATGTGTTGATTTTCCTTGCTCCTGTTTTGATTTATGGTGTCTTGTTCGAGAAACGTCACAACGATCGGCAATTGTCCTATATCTATGGGATTTTGCATGGTATAGCGGCTTGTCTTTGTATGGTGTTTGCTTATTATAGCTATGGTCTATATTGGGATTTCCGATATGTACCCCTCGTTCTTGCCTGTTTGTATGGTGGTCCAATAGCCGGAATGATCGTATTCATCGTCATCCTTGTCACCCGGACAGTTTTAGGTGGAGATGCGCTCATATTCGGTTATATCAGCGGAACGGCGGCTGCTATCGTTCCTTTTCTCTTTTCAAGGAAATTCATGCAATACAAGCCGAAGAAGCGGGTTCGGATGGCACTGATCGTGGGGGCCTGGCCCGCGATCGTTATGTTCTGTATCCTGCTCTCCTATCTTTTCACTGTCGGATTCAGTACGAACCAGGAAATCTTGGTCAATATTATCTTGTTCGGTGCGATCCAGATTATCGGGATCGGATTTGCAGCTTTATTGTATGAGATGGTCATCGAGCGTAAACTGATGAAGGCTGAAATCCAACGGTCTGAAAAATTGAATACGTTGGGAGAGCTGGCTGCTTCCATCGCGCACGAAGTTCGGAATCCTTTGACGGTTGTAAAAGGGTTCCTGCAACTGATGAAAACGGAGAATAAAGGGGAGAACATGCAGTATATTCCCCTCGTTTTAAGTGAATTGGGACGGGCTGAGGCGATCATCAACGACTATCTGAACTTCGCGAAACCTGAGTTTAAGAAGATTGAAGAATGTCAATTGTCGGATGTCGTATATGAGGTCTTGTTCCTGATGGAACCTCTTGCCTTGAAGCAAGGGGTACAGCTAGACATCGACCTTGATACGCGTTGCGCCATCAAGACGGACCGCAACCAGTTGAAGCAAGCAATCGTCAATTTCGTCAAAAATGCGATTGAAGCAACAAATGATGGAGGGACAGTGTCCATTAAACTGACTGCTCATTCTACTTATGCGAAACTGACTGTCAGAGACACTGGAAAAGGGATGAATAAAGAGCAGCTTGATCGGATCGGCACGTTGTTTTATACAACGAAAGATAAAGGGACAGGCCTCGGCACCACCGTTTCATTGCGAATCATCCAGTCGATGGACGGAAAGGTCACCTATGAGAGCTCTCCGAATGTCGGTACACTGGTCACCGTCTTTCTGCCAATCATCAATCCAGCTGAGAACGTACCAGTATCTGTAAAATAATTGTTTTCAATGATTCGAATAGGGGTATGTTATTTATAGTAAAAAGTATTCGAAAACGGCTTAACCACTTTTCAAACTCGTACATAGCCTTTACACTAGAGAAAGGATGGAGGAAATGACGCTTCCGTCTTCAGATTTGAAAACGAAACAATCGGATATATCAAGCTTTGTCGGAAAGGTATTGCGCGATCACTTCGGTAAGGGACCGGGGTCTGTTTATGTATCGATTTCGAATCCGTTCGTGACGATTTATGTGAAAGATTTGATGTCGGCAACGGAAAGGGTCCTGTACAGCGGGAATCATGAAAAAACGTTAAAAAAGACCCGGGAATTCGTAATGGATAAGATCAGCGATGAAATCAGGTCCTATATTAAGACGATTACCGATATTGATGTGCAACGACTGTATTACGACTGGTCACTCGAAAATCAGTCTGGCGTATTTTTGGGCGTCGGGCCATCTGTAAGTGATGTATCCTATCCGCCTTACCCTGGACAGGATACTGTTCATGATGAAATAATCCTGATGAGTGAAAAAGTGGAGAAACGACCTGAGAAGATCTATTCATTGAGAGTAAACGACAGGACGTTGATTGTTGTAAGGGAAGGGCTCCTCGTTGAAATTGAAAAGCAACTGATCCACGACGGTCATCAAGAAGTATTACGTTTATCGAAAGGCAAAATCGAGAAGCGAATGCTGGATGTTGAACGAATCTCATCGAAAATCGAATGCGATATTGAAGATTACTTCATAGATTGGGACTTCAAGAAAGATCAAAGTTTTACAATTTTCATAATGAAACCGAATAATTAGCGGTGGAAATGAGCTGGACAATAGAGCTAGACATAAGCCGGAGAAGGTTAGGACACTTCTCGGCTTTTTTTATTTGGTTTTTTAAAAGTAATCAGACCTTGAGAGGGGTGGTTTGGTGAAAAGGAACAAACGAATGAATGGGGTTAGACATTGGTAAATTCATTACAATTGAAAAGGGGGATAATATGGCAAAGTATTTAATTGACCATAAGCATAAAAGGATTCACCGAAGTGCGTTTGTCGGCGACAAATGCGATCTCCCTCAGATTCCGTTGAACAAACGGACCGGTGAGAAACTGGATAAAAACATCGAGTTTTTGATACACGAAGGGTATAGGCGCTGTCAATACTGCTATGACGGCCCATCCCTTCCATTGAAATAACAGAAACCAAGTGCGTGTTTAGGGGCCATGCACTTGGTTTTTTTGTTGTTTGATTTCTCAGAAATAAGCATGTCTAAACGCCCTCCAACATGTTACTTGTGGAACTTTTGAAGCTACTTGGGGAAGTTTCGGGGGAACTTGTGGAACTTTTGAGGCGACTTGTGGAACTTCTGCCTTGTCTTGTGGAACTTTTAGCTTCACTTGGGGAACTCGGTACCTTTATACTACGAAAAATGAACGTTTGGACGAACGTTTGTTTTCAGGTAAACTAGAGATAATTGGAAGTCGTTCGGTAAGGAGCTAAAGCATGACGAAACAGATCCGCATGTCGGTCCGGCCTCTCGTAGAGTACGTGTTTCGGAGTGGGAGCATCGATAATCGATTCCGTTCTGCAAGTACGATGACAGATGGAACGATCGCCCACCAGAAAATCCAGAAAACCTACCAGGAGACGGATGAGAAGGAAGTCTTTTTAAAAACGGAGATTGAATATCGCGATATTCAATTCATTATTGAAGGTCGTTGTGACGGTTTGCTGCATTCTGACGGAAAAGTGACGATTGACGAAATCAAATCGACCCGAGGAGACCTGTCTGGGATTGAAGAGGACACGAATCCTGTCCACTGGGCGCAGGCGAAGTGTTATGCGTACATGTATGCGCTCGACCATGACCTCGAAACCATCAACGTCCAGCTGACCTACGTCCATGTGGAAACGGAAGAGAAGAAGCAGTTCATCCAGGAGTGTACATTCGCACAAATTCAGGCGTTTGTCATGGATGTGATCAAGCAGTTTGAACCGTATGCAGCTCTCCTCCTCGAGAAAAAAGATAAGCGGAACGCGAGTATCCAAAAGCTCGTTTTCCCGTTTGAAAAGTATCGCGCTGGACAGCGAAAGTTCGCGGGCACTGTCTACAAAGCAATCTCGGATCAAACTGACCTGTTTGCAAATGCACCGACCGGGACCGGTAAGACGATTTCGACCCTTTTTCCGGCGATTAAAGCGATCGGGGAAGGGCACTTGGAGCGGATGTTTTACCTGACGGCGAAAACGATCACCCGCACGGCAGCGGAAGATACCCTCCGTCTGATGAAGGAAAAAGGCCTCGAGCTCAGCTCTGTCACGATCACCGCGAAAGACAAAGTGTGCTTCAAAGAGAAGACGATCTGTCAAAAGGACTATTGTGAGTTTGCGAACGGTTATTATGATCGGCTCAATGACGGAATCCTCGACATGCTCGCGAACGAGACGCTCATGGATCGTCAGACGATTGAGGTGTACGCCCGCAAACATCAGCTCTGTCCGTTCGAGTTTTCGCTCGATCTCGCTTATACGGCAGATGCAATGATCGGCGATTACAATTACATCTTCGACCCTCGGGTGTCGCTCAAACGGTTGGCTGAGGAACAGAAAAAGCAGACGGCATTGCTTGTCGATGAGGCGCACAACCTCGTTGATCGGGCGCGAGGCATGTTCTCAGCTGAACTCTTCAAGTCGGTCTTTTTACAATTGAAGCGGTCGTTCAAGTCTGCCAATCCGGGAATCTATCAAACTGCGAAAGCGATTAATGATGAGCTGCTTGCCATGAAAAAGCGGTGCGGGGACGCGCGTTTCAGTGTGGCGGAAGAATTGCCCGAAGACTTCGTCGTCATGCTCGATTCGTTTGTGGCAGAGGCGGAAAAGGAACTACTCGAACAGAAAACGGGCGAGGAACAGGAACAGCTGTTAGATGCCTATTTTACCGCGAAAAATTTCGTGCGCATCACGGAGCTGTATGATGAACGTTATGTGACGTACGTCGAATATGAAAAAAGTGAAGTGAAGCTGAAGTTGTTCTGTCTCGATCCTTCACACTTGCTGCAACAGTTCGGAAAAGGGTATCGCTCGAAGGTGTATTTCTCCGCTACTCTCTCGCCGCTAGGTTATTTCAAGGACATGCTCGGGGCGAAAGAGGACGACTATGCGGTGTCGATTCCATCTCCTTTTGCAAAAGAAAATGCGGAGGTGTTCATCCAGCCGTTATCGACCCGGTATCGGGATCGTGACCGGTCTGTCGAGCCGATCTTGTCGATGTTGAAAAACCTTGTGGAAACGCGGCCCGGGAATTATCTGATCTTTTTCCCGTCGTATGCGTATATGAATCTTGTGGTGGAGTCTGCAGAGGAGGCTGATCTCCCGTGTGAGCTGCTCATCCAGGACACGGGGATGACCGAAGAAGAGCGGGAAGCTTTCCTTGCGAAGTTTGAAGAAGGGCAGACGGAAACGCTCGTAGGATTCGCTGTCATGGGCGGGATCTTTTCGGAAGGCATTGACTTGAAAGGGGATCGGCTGAACGGTGTCGTCGTAGTCGGTGTCGGGTTGCCTCAATTGAACGAAGAGCGGAACATCATCAAAGACTACTTCACGAAAAGCGGGAAAAACGGCTACGATTATGCCTACGTTTTTCCAGGGATGAACAAGGTCCTCCAGGCGGGTGGCCGGCTCATCCGTACAGAAGATGATTTCGGGACGATCGTGCTCGTCGACGATCGCTTCCTCACCCCGAAGTACCAGCAACTTTTACCGGTCGAGTGGATGGATTATAAAGTCATTCGATAGGCAGGTTTTTCGAGACGCATGGCTAACTATATAGGTAAAAGGGTTGCGTGAAGGGGGAGCGATGGATACTGAACATCTTTCAAATCCTGATTGTGGGCGGTGCTGTGTACTTCGCCTACTCGATGCTCGTGATGATGAAGGAGATCAAAGAACTGCTCGCAGAACAGACGGAACAGAATGAACAGATTCTCGAGTTGTTAGAGGAACAGAACCCGAATAAAGAACAATGGTAATGTAAAAAGAGCCTGCGCGTGCAGGCTCTTTGCAAATCTTTCCTAGCTGAAAAGTCGAATATATGCGCTCCCACAAAATAGTCCATTGGAACGAAAAATGTGTACAACACTTCAGAAGTGCCATGAAAAGGACAAACACAGAGTCGAGGCAATTGTGATAAAATTGAAATGGATAAAAAATGTTGAAACCTTTTTATGTTAAAAACGTAAAGAATGGATGAAACATCAAAAAGCAGGGTTAAGCAGTCAGAATTAGGGTATACATGAAGTGGAGACTTGAACTGAACGGCCAAAAATTTTCAAAAAATTGATTGGAGTGTTTGAGAGGCATGACAAGTACAGACATTCATATCGAGAACCTGCGAAAAAAAGGTATTGATGTTCAGAAGGTCATTTCGAAGACGGTCAAACTCGCCAAAGAGTACACAGAGAAACGGAAAAAAGAAAAACCGCAAACATAATGCAGTAAAAAGAAGCTGTCCTAAGGACTGAACGATGCCGAGCGATCGTCCAGCCAGGACAGCTTTTTTGTTTGGAATGATCAAAATTTATGTGTGAGAGGGGACTATTCATTACCAACAGGAGGAAAATCGCCCGTGATAGGGATGAATAGGAGCTATTCATTACCAACAGGAGGAAAATCGCCAATGATAGGGATGAATAAGGGCTATTCATTACCATCAGGAAGAAAGACACTCCTGGGGGAAAGCGAGTTCAACAACCATAGTTGATCAATCAAAAGAACCTCCTCACTCATGAGAAGGTTCTTTCCTTTTATATTGACCTGAAAGAACAAAATCATCTTCCAACAAAATATACGGGTGTGTTTCCAATAATATATTTCTTAGGTAGTTAGGCATTCGTTCGCCTTTATACGCACAAATCAGTGGGAAGGGAATCTGTCGTACTGCTTCATCAACTGGTCTCTCCAGGTCTTCAATGATATGCAAGGGTTCATCCATGCTAGCCCATTCGACATGTGCCCACGTCCGGAATGACGATTGGGTCTCTAAATATGGCTCAATCATTTTATTGAAGTACTCTAAGATGGCCGGGGGATGGTAGCTACCGCTTGAAAAGTAAAAGTCGAAACTATTCTCCCAGTGGACAAATTTCATTTCCTCTTTCGTCAATCGGTTCTCCAGTAATTTCTGAATCTTACGGTAGAGAGGATCGTTTTCAATCAGAATGACGTAATCCCCATCACGAACGCCGTCCTCGGTAAACTTCACAACCATGTTGATGTAATTCTCCATGCCATTATACGCATAAAGGACATGAATACTTTTCTCTTCCCGGAATAATTCGTTCATAACTATTTTCAAATGCATCACCCCTTTAACCTAATCCCTCACAGTAAAGTTCGGGGGAAACATTGAAAACCCTTCAATTCACTAAAAATACTTGCAAACATCAAGTAATTGTTATTTCATTTCCAGCTCATACGGCTTCAACAGGGCATATAGCGTTTCGATGTGAGGCAGCTTCAAGCCTTCTTTTTCAGCCATACGCAATGCACCACCAAGCAAGTGATCCGCCTCGATCTGCATGCCTTTCCGTTTGTCTTGGTGCATGGAGGATGTCGCTTCATCTGGAAAACCGCTCAGTAACACTTTCGCTTTTTCAATATGATCATTGGTCAGGTTGATGCCGTTCGCAATGGCAAGCAGTTTGACTTCGTGCAACACTTCCTCTGTCAGCTTCATCGTTTTCGACGTATCCCGGAGTGTTCCCAGGTTCACATCACCTGCGGTGGTCACACCGGAAAAAGCTGTGATGATCATATATTTGTTCCAAAGGCCGAGCAAGATGTTGCTGCTCAATACCCCAGCCATGTTGGCATGGTCGAACAGATCCTCGAGCTCCTTGCACAGTTCTGTTTGTGACGGGTGAAGTGGACCGAAAATCAAGTCGTGTTGATTGCTTGAATGGACGACGTGTCCATTGTCATCCAGAGTTGAAATGATATAGCATAAACCGCCAATGACGTTTTCTTCGCCTAGTTCATTCTGCAGGTAAGAAATATGTTCAATACCGTTCAACAGCGGGAGGACGGTCGCGCCTTTACGTACCAACACTTTCAGGTTCGACATCAATTCTTCATTCAGGTGATAACCTTTCACAGCAAGGATGACGACATCTACATGGTGGATATCGCCCGGGTCTTCAACGATCTGTAAGTCTTCAACCTCATAATCTCCGCATTTACTGTATAGCTTCAAGCCGTTTTTCCGTAATTGATCAGCCCGATTGGAGCGGACCAAAAACTTCACAGAATGACCGGCTTCCTGACATCTTCCTCCGAAATATGCACCAATAGCACCAGCGCCAAGTACAACGATATTCATATCCTTTCCCTCCTTTTACTAACTGTGTACCCACTCTTATTTACGTTAAAAACTTAGATCACGCCAGCGTTGATGTGCAAGGTCTTGAACCCACGGAAGATGATGTTGTCCCGCCACTCCGGTTCTTGTAAAAGTGTCGGGTTCTGCAGGCGGGTGACCAGCTTCTCCAATGCAATCTGCCCTTCAAGTCGCGCGAGCGGTGCTCCTAAGCAGAAGTGCGGTCCTGAAGCGAAGGAGAGGTGCTTGATGTTTTTACGCGTGATGTCGAAGGTGTTTGAATCATTGAAAACCCGAGGGTCGCGGTTGGCTGCCCCGAGCAAAACCATGACTTCCTGTGATTTCTTCAGCTCCTTGCCGAACATCTCCATGTCATCCGAGGCGATCCGTGATGTGAAGAGGACCGGTGGCTCGTAACGGAGCGTTTCTTCCACAGCGTTCGGAACGAGGGAAGGGTCTGCTTTTAACAAAGCGAGCTGTTCAGGATGTTTCATCAATAGGTAAAATCCGTTCGTAATCAAATTCACCGTCGTTTCATGCCCGGCAATCATGAGCAGGAGGCAGGTCGCGACCATTTCGTCTTCATTCAACGAATCGCCAGCTTCTTCTACCTGGATCAATCCACTGATCAAGTCTTCACGGGGATCGACGCGGCGTTTCTGGATGAGTGATCGGAAGTATTCGGCTGAATCCCGGATATCGTCCGCGACCATCTCCATCCGTTCATAGTCAGCATCGAAGTCGATGAATCGGACGAACGCATCTGCCCACTTTCGGAAATACTCGCGATCTTCACGCGGAACGCCAATCAGTTCGGCGATGACGACGACGGGCAAATAATAAGAAAAGTCCCGGATCAGCTCATGTTCATTGTTCTGTTTCATTCGCTCAATGAGGTCATCCGCTGTTTCTTCGATTTGCGGACGGAGCCGTTCGACCATCCTTGGTGTGAACGCTTTGTTCACGAGACTTCGTAACCGGGTGTGATCCGGTGCGTCTCGGAACAGCATCATGTTGGTCATCAAGTATACGACAGGTTGGACCCGTTTGGGCGGCTCGATGACTTGTTCAGATGGAGCGACTTTCCGCCATTCTCTGATGAATCGAGGATCCTTCAAGATCGCTTCGACTTCTTTATAGCCGGTCGCAACATTGGTGCGGAAGCCTAGAAAATCGACGGTTTCAATCGGATTGTCCCGGAACTGATCGAAATACGCGTAAGGGTTTGCTCTGAATTGTTCCTGTAATAGAGCCATATCGTTGGTCATTTTATCCTCCTAGGTAAATTAGGTTTACCACTGTATTCGACTGATGGGAAAAAATTCCTTGTCGGGATTTTGATGACTTTGCAGGTTCGCCCACTATTCATGAAGTAGGACATGGTGTAGGCTAGTAGGGAAGTGTTTTGTATGTAAGCTTCCGTATAGGACGAGACTAGAAATTGGATGAACCTTTCATTAAAAGGAGAAATAAATATGACGAGCACGTTAGAAACAATGAACATCACACAGCCATTTTTACAAAAAGCATGGGAAAAATCCCAATTCGAACAGCCGACAACCATTCAGAATGAGGCGATTCCAGCTATCCTGGAAGGAGCGGATGTGATCGCAGAATCCCCGACCGGTACAGGTAAAACCCTCGCGTATTTACTGCCGATTTTAGAAAAAGTGGATCCGAACTCGAAGGACCCGCAAGCTTTGATCATGGCGTCTTCACGAGAACTTGTCATGCAGATTTTTGAAGAGGTCCAGAAGTGGGCGGAAGGCAGCGGCATTTCAGGCGCTTCCCTAATTGGTGGCGCAAACGTCAAACGACAAATTGAAAAGCTGAAAAAGAAGAGCCCGCAAGTCATCCTCGGAACGCCTGGACGTGTCGAAGAATTGATCAAGATGAAGAAGCTGAAAATGCACGAGGTGAAGACGATCGTTTTAGATGAAGGAGATCAATTGCTCGTTCCTGAGCACATTGGCACGGTCGAATCGATCATTAAGTCGACGCTTGCTGAGCGCCAGGTGCTGCTCTTTTCCGCGACAATGCCAGAGAAAACCGAGGAAATCGGACGCAGTTTCATGGTCGATCCGAAAGTATTGAAAGTGGACCGTGCACCACGGAAAAACACGAACGTTCAGCATGTTTATGTGGTGAGCGACCGTCGAGATAAAATCAAGAATCTGGAGAAGCTGTCCCGGTTGAAAGGTGTGAAAGGTCTTGCGTTCGGGAACGAGATTGGTGAACTCTCTGTGATTACGGAAAAACTCGATTACAACCGTGTTCCGGTCGACCTTTTACACAGTGAGATGAAGAAAACGGAGCGGCAAACCGCCTTGAAACAATTCCGGGAAGGCAAGTCGAATTTGCTGCTTGCAACAGATGTTGCTGCACGTGGTCTCGACATTAAAGGGCTGACGCACGTCGTCCAGGTCGATATTTCGGAAGACGAAAACCAATATCTACACCGCGCAGGTCGAACCGGACGCGCCGGAGCAAGCGGAACCGTCGTTTCACTCGTGACGCCAGCCGAGGAAAAGACGTTGAAACGCATCGCAAACAAACTCGATTTGCGTCTTGAGAAAAAGAAGTTTTACGCAGGAGAGATGGTGGACGATCAATAGAGAAGTGGGGGCATGTTTGTGGGGAACAAGTTTTCAGTCATTGCGCACGAAAATCATCAGATCTGTAACCCTGTCAGCCATGACAAATTGATGGGTGTGCTCGATAAGATTCCGTTCCGTAAAGATGCGCACGTACTTGATATCGGTGCCGGGAAATGTGGCTTGTTGATCGACTTGATTGAGCGCTACGAGTTGTTCGGAACGGCGATTGAAATCGAAGAAGCGTTTATCGATGAGGCTCGGGAGAATGCCTTTCCTCGGATTGACACCGGCCGGTTGGAGATCGTGAATGAAGACGCGAAGCAAGTGATGGCGCAGTATGAAGAGACATTTGATGCTGCGATTTGTCTTGGAGCGACGCATGCGATCGGAGATTATCGGGCGACGTTGGAAGCGATGAGTCGTTCGGTAAAATCAGGAGGCTATTTGTTGGTTGGTGAAGGATATTGGAAGCAGCAGCCTGAGGCAGAGTACTTGGATGCGCTTGGAGCGAAAGAAGAGGAGCTTCACACCCATGCGGAGAATATCCGGGTCGGCGAAGAGCTCGGGCTGATTCCGATGTGGGCAGCCGTCACGAACGAAGATGAATGGGATCATTATGAATGGCTTTATTCATCATCGGTGGAAAAGTATTGTCTGGAGCATCCGGACGACTCGGACGTCGAATGGATGAGCGATCGAATCCGCAAATGGCGTAACACCTACTTGCGATGGGGTCGGGATACACTCGGCTTCGGGCTCTACCTGTTTTATAAAAAGTAAGATGAGGAGGGACTGTCGTGATAGCAGTCCCTCTTCTGATTGGGGGCTGGTAAAAAAGACCTGAATTCTAAAACCGAGCAGCGATTTTCTAAAACCACGAGCTGAATTTCTAAAATGATAAGGAAGTTTTGCAAAACCAGTCCCGTTTTTTGCAAAACTCACCCCATTTTTTCTAAAACAAGCCCTCAAATGGTCGAAATCGAGGTCGATTTCGTTCGAATTAGTCGCTTTTTCCGGAGATAATCTCCTGAACTCGACCGACTTGGCCGTCCTGAAGCCTCACTTTGATCCCGTGCGGGTGAAAACTGGAGTTCGTGAGGATATTTTTGACGACTCCGCGCGTCCTTTTCCCCGTCCGTTGATCTTTTTTCAATACGATATCAACCTCTAAGCCAGCTGATATGTCTTTACGATTTTGTCCGTTCATTTTTACACCTCAAAAGATATGTAGTCACTTGCCTTTGCTTAGTATACCACCTATTTCTCGAGTTCGATAAATTCTCGCCGTAATTTCAACGACCCGTTCTCTTTTTGCCAGACGAACATGCACTTCGCGGGATGCGGAACACCGTTGACAACATTCGTTTCTGTGCCCATCACCAGGTATTCTTCATCTGTTTTCCGTTCGGTGATGGAGACCGGTTCAAAGCTTTTCCGTGCATCTCCGTACTGGGCCAGGACCGTTTCGAGATCGTAATCACGGTCGTACACCATCGGTTGCTCGACCTCGGAATTCCCCCAATAGCCGACGAAACTCTCCGAAAAATACCCTCGGATTTCCTCGCCATTCTTGCTCTCAAACGCTCTATTCCAGCTTTCAAAATATTGCTCAATCACCTCATGGATTGCATTCAATTTACCATCGCCTCCTTAAAAACAACTTCAACAGACTTATTATGATTCCTGTAAAAAGTTATCCGAGCACGCGCTAGGATGAAAGGTACCCGTTCGTGCTATACTGAAACAATGACGGACTGGGAGTTTAGCCCCAGCTTCATTGGAGGGTACAACTTGAGTGATTTTTTGAAACATGAAGCAATGGAATTCATCATGAATTGTTATACAGAGCTCGGTAAACCGGAGCACGAAATCCAAGAGCGCAAGGATGAAGTGCTGCAGGAGATTGAAGAGGCTGGGCATTATGAACATACATTTGAAGAAATCGAGTATGGCGCGCGTGTCGCCTGGCGCAACAGCAATAAGTGCATCGGACGGTTGTTTTGGGAGAGCTTGAAAGTGCTTGATGAGCGGGAGGCCGAGACAGCTGAAGATGTGCGCAATGCGCTTCTGAGACACATCGATTATGCGACGAACGGTGGGAAGATCCGCTCGACAATCACCATTTTTAAACCTCGTAAAAATAGAGAAGATCCAGTGCGCATCTGGAACCACCAGCTGATCCGATATGCAGGCTATGAAACGGAATACGGATTGGTCGGCGATCCGGCTTCGGTTGATTTTACGAAAAAATGTCTGGAACTCGGTTGGAAGGGTAAAGGAACGCATTTTGATGTGTTGCCGCATGTCGTTCAGGTTCGCGGTGAAGATCCGGTGTGGTTCGACATTCCTCATGAGAAAGTGCTCGAAGTGCCGATCCGCCATCCACATTATGAGGCTTTTGAAGATTTGAATATGAAGTGGTACGGCGTGCCGATGATTTCCGACATGAAACTCGAAATCGGCGGGATCGAATATGTGGCAGCACCGTTCAACGGCTGGTACATGGGGACTGAGATCGGAGCGCGTAACTTAGCTGATCAGGATCGATATGATTTGCTGCCAAAAGTGGCGTCAATTCTGGATCTTGACCGAAGTACGAATGCGACGCTCTGGAAGGATCGAGCGTTGGTGGAGCTGAATGTCGCGGTGCTCCATTCTTTTAAAACTGATGGGGTCAGCATTGTCGATCATCATACTGCCGCCCAGCAGTTCAAAAAGTTCGAAGAGAAGGAAGCGTCGAGCGGCCGGGATGTTACGGGCAACTGGGTGTGGCTCATTCCACCGATGTCTCCAGCGACGACCCATATTTTCCATAAACCGTATAAGAACCGAACTGTCAAACCGAACTATTTTTATCAGGAAAAACCATATATATGACAAAATACGAACCCATCACACGTTGTGGTGGGTGTTTTTTATGTGTGAAAAAGAATGCTAAATGCGTTTTTTGCTTGGAGAGGAAGGCTTTTTCCGGTGTAAAAAGAATATCAAGCCCCCTTAACACGGGTGCAACCTCATTACAGAACTTGTTTGGTAGACTGGATGCATGCTTGAAAGACAAGGTTTTTCAGGCAGGTACAGCACGATTGTGAAACAAAGATTCGCTAAGGAGGAATGGAATGTTTACATCAAGAGTGTCTGCACGAAAGTATGTGATTTCATCGGCTTTGGTAACGTCACTGGCACTTTCACCAGTCATGAGTGACGGAGTGTTTGCGAATGCTGATTCGAAGCCTGTTGAAGAAAGTGATTCTACTAGTCAACAAACAGTGGATTTGCTTGAAAAAGGTGATGTTGGTCAAGATGTAGAAACGTTGCAAACGGAGTTGGAAAAGCTAGGTTATTATACATATAACCTCGATGGCATTTTCGGACCGATTACAGAGCAAGCGGTTGAGGATTTCCAGGCGGAGAGCGGTCTGACGACTGACGGCATTGCAGGACCTAAAACGCTTGATGCTTTGTCTGAGACGACAAATTCCGTAGATCTCCAACCGAGTACGGATGATCAAGCATCGGAATCCGATGTCGTGTCGATTGCTGAAAGCTTGATTGGAACGCCTTATGTCTGGGGAGGCACCACACCAGACGGCTTTGATAGCAGCGGTTTCATCCAGTACGTGTTTGGTGAAGTCGGAGTTGATCTGCACCGTAAAGAAAGCGATATGTGGAAGTACGATGGAGAAACGGTTGAAACGCCAGAGGTTGGAGACGTTGTTTTCTTCGAAGGTACTTATGACACGGAAGGCGCTTCTCACAGCGGAATTTACATCGGCGACAACAAGATGATTCACGCCGGCTCAGATGGAGTCGAAGTGAGCGATCTGACCATCGATTATTGGCAAGATCACTATCTTGGTGTGAAGTCGTTCAAATAAAAGCTGACAGTTAAAAATCAACCCATATCATCCCCCTAACAATAAACTCACCCGTCACAATGTGTGGCGGGTTTCTTTTTATGATCTGAATGCCAGATTGCCAGAAGGACAGGCGTCCGGTTGTATAGTAAGAAATACCTGATTGGCAAGACGGAAGCCCGTTTTGGAAAAACGTCCCCTCGTTTTCGGGAAACCACACGCCAATTTCGAGAGACTTCAGTCATTTTTCGAGAAACATTCCTCCATTTTCGAGAAACCGCGCATTGGAAACCCACTAAAGTCCCCCAAATACCTTCACAGTACCAGGTACCAAATCAAACCCCTTTCCGCCCAACGCATTCAAATCGGTACCAGGCACCATTCTCCATCCCTTGTGGCACAAGGCTTCCGGAATGGTGCCTGGTACTGAAATGGTACTGAACTGCACACTTCACTTACTTCCTTCTACGTCTCAGGTCTTAGTGAAAGTTAAAGCTGAGGCTCCTTATAGGAAAACGGTATCCAAGGTACGATAGAAACAAGAAAAGAAGGAGGGAACAAAATCGATGAAAAAGTTAGGACTCTTCATCCTAGGAGCAATCGCTGCGATCATCGCAATCGCGAATCTCGGTCCGATCATCGGACTTGCGATCAGCTTGATCGTCCTCTACTACTCCGTCAAGCAGTTCACCAAGACGGATCAGACATCCAAGAAAGTGCTTTGGGCAGTGGTAGGATTCATCGCACTTAGCGTCGCGGCATCAAATGTACCTGCCATCCTGGGAATCGCTGCCCTGTACATTTTATATATCGTGTACAAGGAATGGCAAAAGGACGACAACACACCAGTTGAACCGAAAGACGACGATCCGTTCACGAACTTTGAACGCGAATGGGCTGAATTGAACCGAAACTAATATCAAAAGGAGAGAATGAAAGATGGCGAAACTTTTTAACCGTATCAAAAATACAATCGAAGCGGATTTCCACGAAATGTTGGATGATAAAGAACGCAAGAATCCGATCGCGCTCCTGAACCAATACTTGCGCGAATGTGAAAAGGAAGTCGAGAAAGTCCGGAAGCTCGTCGAACGACAATACCTACTCAGCGAAGAATTCACCCGTGAATATGAAAAAGCAGCAGAATTGACAGATAAGCGGAAGTACCAGGCAGAAATCGCCTCAAAAGCTGGTGAAGAAGAGCTGCACAAATTCGCTCAGCAAGAATACGAGCAATACAGCGCGCGATCCGCTCGCCTCAAGGCTTCCAAAGAACAAGCCGAAAAACAGCTCGACGACCTCGAACAGAAATACGAAGAGATGAAGCACAAGTTGAAGGACATGTACATCAAGCGCATGGAGCTGATGGGCCGCGAGAACATGACGCGCGCACACCATAAGATGGACAAAGTGATGGCGTCGAACCAGTTCACGAACAAATCGTTCTCACGATTCGACGAAATGGAGCGTTACCTCGATCGCCTCGAGCATCAAGTGAACACAGGCTATCACCGCCACACGATTGACGCCCGAATCGCCCAGCTTGAAAAAGAGATGAAAAATCAGGAAAATCCTACTACGGTCTAAACGAATAATGGTATGCTAAAAGGAAGGCGTGGTACTGCTACGCCTTCTTCAAAATAGAGAAGAAACTTTTCTAAAAAGAAAAGTGTCCACATAGAAATGAACGTGCATCGGGAGGGGGACTGTACAATGACGCAGACAAAAACAGATCATATCAGCTGGCTGATCATCATCGGCATAGTTTTGTTGTTGCTTGAACTTTCATTTCAAGGGCCGGATGCCATCATCCTTTTAGCGATCGCAGCTGGTGCGATTTACATCGGTCGGAAAAAGTATCGGTCTTCCTTCGGTAAGCTGCTGTTCTGGGGCGGTATCATCGGCTTTTTCGTTACGCTCCTGAACACGCTTGCCATCAAGTTTTTACTTTTTGCCATATTGATTTATGCGGTGCTTCGGTTTGCGCAGTCCAAGCAAGCGCCGTCTTACATCGAGCCGACAATCCGGGAGAATCCGACAGTCGCAAGCGATGGGCACACTGTCAAACGCACTCCTTTTATGAAAAATATGCTGTTCGGACGGCAATCGACGCCAGATCACGCATACGAATGGCACGATGTGAACATCCAATGCGGCATCGGAGATACGATCATCGACCTGAGCAACACCGTCCTGCCGAAGGGCGAATCGGTCATCGTCATCCGAGGCTTCATTGGTAATGTGAAAATTTTAGTACCGTATGAAATGGATGTTAGTGTCACGCATTCTGTCCTTGCGGGTACTGGTAAAATTTTTGAGCATCATGAGCCGAAAATGTTGAACCAGACGGTCTCTTTCCAGTCTGAAAGCTACGATCAAGCCCAACAGAAGGTGAAAATCGTCACCTCCATGATCGTCGGAGATCTAGAGGTGAAGCGAACATGAATATCGTGCATCGCCAAATTGTCTGGGGCTTTGCGCTTGCGGCTACTGTTTTCATCGTGTTGTTGAGCGTGTTTTTGCTGGCCTATCCTTTGCCGAGCTGGTCCTTGTTATGGAAAAAGAAAATCCTCGATCTGCCATTCATTCTTTTTGCGCCGGGCGTCAGCATTTTAGTCGGCGTCGCGTTCGGACTCAGTTCTGGGATGTATTGGCGAAAGCAGCTCGAAGGAATGACGGCCGCGTTGACCCAATTGGGACAAGGACGACCTGTCGAGGAGCAGCCAGCCGTCTCAAAAACGCAAGAAATCGAGTTGATGTGGAAACAGGTGGAGAAAGTGCAGCAGCACGTGTCAGAACAAACAAAGCTTTCTCAAAAACTTGCCAATGAGCGGGCGGAGGACCAGGAAAAACAAATCCAGAAAGTCGTCAGTGAAGAGCGGAACCGGCTTGCCCGTGAGCTGCACGATTCCGTCAGCCAACAGCTGTTCGCCGCCTCAATGCTCATGTCAGCGGTCAACGAATCAGGCGCTGCGAAAACCGACGGGGAACGTAAGCAATTGAACCTCGTCGAAGAGATGATTCATCAGTCCCAGCTTGAGATGCGGGCGTTGCTTTTACATTTACGGCCGGTCGCTCTGAAAGGCAAGACACTGATAGAAGGTATCCAGGAACTGCTCATGGAGCTGGCACAGAAAGTACCACTTGAAATCGAATGGAAAGTCGAATCCATCGCACTGAATAAAGGGGTGGAAGACCACTTGTTCCGGATTTTGCAGGAATCGGTCTCGAATACGCTCCGCCATGCGAAGGCGACCACTCTGGAAGTGCTCTGCCTTGAGCGTGAAGGAACGGTTTTGTTGCGGGTAGTCGATGATGGGGTCGGATTTGACGTTGAAACGAGTAAAACCGGATCATACGGATTGCAAAATATGCATGAACGGGCGTTGGAGCTTGGCGGCACGATGAAGATCGTCAGTGTGCCCGGCAAAGGGACGCGCCTGGAAGTGCGGATTCCAGTCATAAGAGAGGAGGAGGTTAACGATGATTAAAGTCGTGTTTGCGGATGATCATGAAATGGTGCGTATCGGTGTATCGTCTTATTTGTCGAATCAGCCGGATATTGAAGTTGTGGGGGAGGCGAGCGATGGTGGTGAAGCCGTCGATCTTGTGCTCGATTTGCGACCCGACGTCATTCTGATGGACCTGGTCATGAAGGAAATGGACGGAATTGAGGCGACGAAGCGGATCATCGCCCAGTGGCCGGAAGCGAAGATCATCATTGTGACAAGCTTTTTGGACGATGAAAAAGTGTATCCTGCTCTCGAAAGCGGTGCGACGAGCTACATGCTGAAGACGTCGAAGGCGAGCGAAATCGCCAAAGCTGTCCGCGCGACTTTTAACGGTGAAATGGTGTTGGAGCCCGAGGTCACTGGAAAAATGATGACGAAAATGCGCCGAGGTAACGCACGACCTCCTCATGAAGAACTGACGAACCGCGAGCGGGAAATTCTGCTGCTCATGACCGAAGGGAAGACGAACCAGGAGATCGCCGATGAACTCATCATCGCCTTGAAGACGGTGAAAACCCACGTCAGCAATATCCTCGACAAGCTCGAAGTGCAGGATCGCACGCAGGCTGTCATCTATGCTTTTAAAAATTCGCTGGTGAAATAAGATCTGTCCGAGAAATTACGTCGGGCGGGTCTTTTTTTGTTGGGATGCTTGTAGTAAAAAAGTGCTGACTTCCACAAGTCAGAGCAAAAGTTCCACAAGTTCAGGCAGAAGTTCCCCAAGTCAGAGCAAAAGTTCCCCAAGTTCAAGCAAAACTTCCACAAGTACAATCAACATATGATGAGGAAGAAAATGTTCCCACATTTTCTCTTCATTTTTAAAGAAAAATTGTAGTAATCATTTACTAGAAAAAGTCACCTGCTTCATTTTCAAGTTGACAATCTGAAGAAAAGTGGTACGATTACATCGAAAACTAATTCAATAGACGATCCACTAGGGGTGCCTTCTCATAAAGGCTGAGATTAAAGTGTAGCTTTAAGACCCTTGGAACCTGATCTGGTTGAGACCAGCGTAGGGAAGTGGTGGTTGGAAGTTACATATACCGACTATGTGCCGAATGCATACGACCACTTTCCGTTATGGGAAGTGGTTTTTTTGTTTGCTGGGAGCGATTGCGCTTATCGGTGATAGTGGGTCGTCTGGAAAAGGAGAGGATTGATCAAATGAAATTTTCACAGTTTCTGAGACGAGAAGCAGACCCGATCTGGGAGGCAAGCTTCAATCATCCATTCGTAACCGGCATCGCAGGTGGCTCACTTCCACTCGAGAATTTCCGTTATTACGTTCTGCAAGACGCGTACTATCTGTCTCACTTTGCAAAAGTGCAAGCGCTTGGTGCCGCGAAATCACCCGACATGGTGACGACAGCAAGTATGGCTGCCCACGCGCAAGGGACTTATGAAGCTGAACTCTCGCTTCATGAAAACTTTTCAAAACAGCTCGGCATTACAGAAGAGGAGCGCCAAAACTTCAAGCCTTCACCGACCGCTTATGCGTACACGTCCCACATGTATCGAGCAGCATACAACGGACATCTCGGTGATATTATCGCTGCGATTTTACCGTGTTATTGGCTTTACTACGAAATCGGTCAACAGATGAAAGGTTTCAAGCCGGAAGAGCCGATCTATCAAGAGTGGATTGAGGCATACGGCGGAGACTGGTTCGAAACGCTCGTGAAAGAACAGATCGACCGACTTGATCAGATCGCCGAAACGGTGACAGAAGCCGATCGCGAACGGATGAAGGAGCACTTCCTCATCAGCAGCCATTACGAATACGAATTTTGGGATATGGCCTATACACTGGAAGAGTGGCCGATCTCTATTGATAAGACCGTACCACTTGGAAAGGGAGAATGAACATGAACAAAGGCTTGAAATTGACGGATATCCTCGTCACAATCGTCATCGCCATCGTTTTCGGAATCGTATACAAACTATGGGGACCTCTCTACTATTTCGTTAAACCGTTCGGACTCCACGTCGACCAGCTGATCTATGGTATGTGGTTCATGGCTGCGACCGTCGCTTTCCTGATCATCCGCAAGGCGGGAGTCGCTTTTCTCGCAGAGGTGGCCGCTGCATCAGGGGAATTCCTCGTCGGATCGGAATGGGGTTTGGAAGTTCTGCTCTACGGTATCATTCAAGGATTGTTCGCAGAGCTCGTTTTCATGGCATTCCGCTATAAGCGCTTTGACGTGACGGTAGTCAGTCTCGCTGCAGTTGGTTCAGCAATCGGCTCCATCATCATGGACTTCTACAAAGGCTATATCGAGGATCTCGCGCTCTGGAACTTATCTCTATTCCTCGGATTCAGAATCATCGGATCAATCCTCATTGCGGGTGTATCGGCTTATTTACTTGTAAAAGCGCTCGAAAAAACCGGGGTGACGAGCCTTGTCCGACCTGCGGCTCAAGAGGACTACGACGCACTCGACGAACGCGAACATGCTTAACGTTGAAAAACTCCGCTTGAAATTCCCAGGGGACAGCGATTTGCTGTTCAAGGACCTCTCCCTTCACATTGAAAAAGGGGAGAAGGTTCTGCTCCTCGGTCCTTCGGGATGCGGAAAGTCGACGCTCTTGCAAGTGTTATCCGGCATCATACCACAATCCGTCGAAGTGCCGATGAAAGCGGAATCGATTGAGAAACCGGCGTCTTGGGGGTATGTGTTCCAGGACCCGGACTCCCAATTTTGTATGCCGTATGTGGACGAAGAAATCGCCTTCGTTTTGGAAAATCAGAGCGTCCCTCGAGAGGAAATGCGCCCTAGAATACGACAGCTGTTAAAAGCCGTGGGTCTTGAGCTCGACGACATCCACACGAATATCCACACGTTGTCAGGTGGGATGAAGCAGCGTCTTGCGATTGCATCGGTTTTAGCACTCGAACCTGAAGTGCTGTTTCTCGATGAGCCGACTGCGTTGCTCGATCCGCAAGGGACGGAGGACATCTGGCATACGGTAAAAGCGATCAGCGAACACAAGACGCTCGTCATCGTCGAGCACAAGCTGGAGCACGTGCTCGACCTGATCAATCGGATCGTTCTTTTTAACGGAGAAGGGGAAATCATCGCCGATGGTCCAAAGCAACAGATCCTTTCGCAACACAAAGATACGATGCGCGCGCAAGGAATCTGGTATCCAGGTGTTTGGGAGGATTATAAGCCATCCGAGAAACTCGAAGCTTCATCCGAACCTATTATCCGGCTCGAACAGTTCAAAGGACTCCGCCAAAAAGAATCTAAGATCCACGTGCCCCAAACGACGGTTTACAAAGGCGAATGGATTGCGGTAACAGGCGACAACGGGGCGGGCAAATCCACATTGCTCCATGCGCTCATGAAATTCATCAAAACAACCGGAACATACGAGATTTACGGTAATCCCGTCAAAAAGCTCCCAAATGATCTTACGTTCGTTTTTCAAAATCCGGAATTCCAGTTTGTGACGAACTCCGTTTATGAAGAAATTGCATATGGATTACGATTGGAAAAACGATCACAACAAGAAGTCGATGCGAAGGTGGAGGAACTGCTCGAGCGGTTCCAACTTACTTCGTTCCGAAAGCATCATCCGTACCAGCTTTCGATGGGACAAAAGCGGCGGTTGTCGGTAGCGGCATCGATCGTTTGCAACCAGCCGATCCTCTTACTGGATGAACCGACGTTCGGCCAAGACTCGAAAAACACATTCGCTCTCCTTGAAATGTTACGAGACTACCAGAAGGAAGGCTCAACCATCCTGATGGTCACGCACGATGAACAGGTCGTCGAGCATTTTGCGACACGGGTCTGGAAAATCGAAAACGGCTTATTAGCAGAAGATAGGCTCGTCCAAACGAGGGAACGAGAGCCCGCAATGGAGTGTTTGTAGATGGAATTTCAATACAATGAAACGTGGTTACACAAAATCAATCCGACCTTGAAGCTCTTCTTCATGGTCGGCATGTTCCTTTTCGTTCTGTTCGTCCATCAGCTGAACTTGTTGCTCTACTTGACTTTCGGCGCATTCATCCTATTCTGGTTCTTTTCCGGACATCCGAAAAAACGGGTTGCACTGTTGATGATTCCATTCATTCTCGTGTTTGTCTCGACGGCGACCTCGATGATTTTCTTCGGTAAAGGGGAAACGACCTGGTTCAAGTTCGGGCTCATTCATATTACGGAAGAAAGCTTTTACAGAGGGATTCATCTCGGGTTCAGGGCACTCATTTTCGCGACGCTCGGGCTTACGTTCACGCTCACCACTCGTCCGGTCAAACTGTTTTACTCGTTGATGCAACAAGCGAAGCTGAAGCCGAAATACGCGTATAGTTTCATGGCAGGAATGCGACTGATTCCAATCATGATCGAGGAATTCTTCACAATCCGGAATGCGATGAGAGTGCGGGGCGTCCAACAACAACGGGGATTGCGCTCACTCTTTTTCAAGCTAAAATCGTATTCGATTCCGCTTCTTTCCCAAAGCATCCGTCGTGCGCATCGTATCGCGGTAGCAATGGAAGCGAAGCGGTTTTCCGATGCAAGTAAGCGTACGTTCTACTATCCAATTGGCTATTCGAAAACGGATGGACTGTTCATCCTTTCTTTCGTAGCTCTTATTCTTTTATCTTATTATTCTGCCGAATGGTTGCCGCTGTTCCCGGTCGGGGATGTGCGATATGAAAGTTGAGTTTCTGAGAGTAGGGTGTTAGAGTAGAATTAATTGAATATTAGCAAAAGTTTCACTAGGGGAGTCGAATGACTGAGATGGAAGATGTAATTCCAGACCCTTTGAACCTGATCTGGTTGGTACCAGCGTAGGGAAGTGGCTGAATCCGTATACGATAGGAATACGATTATACGAGGACCACTCTTTACGCATAAGGGGTGGTCCTTTTGTTATACGAAAAAGAGAAAGGTGGGAGTTGGATGAGGAGCCCATCGATTCATGTCGTTTCCACAGGGACGCAGGACTTAGAGAAATTTTCACAGATTGCAAGCTTGATTCATGAACACATCGACTTCATCCATATACGGGAAAAAGCACGCTCAGCCAGTGAGGTTGCAGAATGCGTAAGACTTCTCGTTGAAAAAGGAGTACCGCTCAAGAAGCTCATCATCAATGACCGAGTGGATGTGGCGGTCGTCGTGGATACGAAAGGTGTTCAGTTAGCCTATCACAGTCTAGAAGTTTCAGAGGTTAAGCGAACGTTCCCGAAATTGATGGTCGGAAAATCCGTGCATTCTATAGAAGAAGCGCTCGTTGCTGAGCAACAGGGAGCGGATTATCTTCTCTTCGGGCATATATTCGCAACAAGCTCGAAGCCAGACCTGTATCCAAGAGGCGTTTCCCAGTTAAAACAGCTGATCCGTCAGGTGACGATTCCCGTCATCGCAATCGGTGGAATCACCCCAGATAACGTTGGGGAAGTCATCCAGGCAGGAGCGAGTGGAGTCGCGGTCATGTCAGGCGTTTTACAGGCAGAAGATCCATTAGCGGAAGTAAAAAAATATCGAAACCGAATCGAGGAGGTGCAGCATGCAAACACATTATGATGCGATTGTGGTTGGAGCAGGCGTAATCGGAAGTTCCATTGCGTACAACTTATCAAAGCGTGGTAAAAAAGTGCTCGTGCTTGAACGTGGAAGAATTGCAGGAAAAGCATCAAGTGCAGCAGCAGGCATGCTCGGAGCACAAGCCGGGATTGATAAGGATACACCGTTTTTCCAACTTGCCAAAGCGAGCAGAGCGATGTTCCCCGAGCTTGCAGACGAGTTGAAAGAGCTGAGTGGAATCGATATTGAGCTGCAGCAGAACGGGTTTTATAAGGTGGCGACATGTGAGGAAGAAGCGGTGGAATTCAAAAGGCTGATCCAAGCTCAGAAAGAGATGGGTGAAGAAGCAGAATGGATTCCACCGGCGGAACTTCGACTCCTGGAGCCATCGCTCACCTTAATGAATTTCGGTGCGATGTTCATTCCGAATGACGGTCAGGTGACGGCATCTTCGCTGACGACCGCTTTTGCAACATCCGCAGTCGCGTTAGGTGCGGAGATCCTTGAGCACACGGAAGTACTCAGGTTCGTCGGGGATCAAGAGGACCGTATCGTCGGGGTGAAGACATTGCTAGGTGAGCACCGGGCAGAACACGTCATCGTCGCTGGGGGCGCTTGGAGTGGGAAGTTATTAAATGAAGCAGGCATCACAATCGACACTTATCCGGTAAAAGGGGAAGTTTTTTCCGTAAAGACCAAACGTCGACTACTAAAAGGGACGATTTCGGCACATGGATGCTACCTAGTGCCGAAGACGGGCAACCGCTTGATCGTAGGAGCAACGGAAAAAGCGGGTACGTTTGACGAAGCCGTCACGATTGAGGGCATCTCCACCTTGATGGAATGCGCATTGGCGATTTTACCGGAGTTGAAAAATGCGGAATGGGAGAGATCCTGGGCTGGTATACGCCCACAAACGAGGGATCGCCTACCATATCTTGGCGCACACCCTAACAAAAAAGGTCTCTACATCGCAACAGGACATTACAGGGACGGCATCTTGCTTGCGCCAATTACGGGTTCTGTAATGGTGGACCTAATCGAAGGAAAAGCAATGAAACCTGAATGGGCATCGGCTTTCCAAATAGACAGAACAACCCTCAACGTTTAAAGGGAGTGATATACATGTTGTTACACATTAACGGTGAGTCGGTCAATGTGCCGGACACGATTAAACACGTGTCTGACTTGATTGAGCATTTTCAGCTCGGAGAACGCTTCGTCATGATCGAGCACAATGAAAACATTTTGGAAAAACAGATCCATCCTGAAACGAAAGTGAAGGATGGAGACAAGATTGAAATCGTACAATTCGTAGGAGGCGGTTGATGATGTTGAAAATCGGTGATTTTACATTTAAATCTAGATTGTTGTTGGGAACTGGAAAGTATCCGAATTTTGATGTGCAAAAACAGGCAGTAGAAGTGTCAGGAACGGAGATTCTGACGTTTACGGTCCGTCGGATGAACATCTTCGAGCCAAGCCAGCCGAACTTTTTAGAAAAGCTGGATTTGGAAAGATATTCGCTCTTACCGAATACAGCGGGGGCAAAAACAGCCGAAGAAGCGGTTCGGCACGCAAAACTCGCAAAAGCTTCCGGACTTTGTGATATGGTGAAGGTAGAAGTTATTGGCTGCGACAAAACGTTGTTGCCGGATCCAGTTGAGACGTTGAAAGCGACCGAGGAGCTGTTGAAGGAAGGATTCACGGTTCTGCCATACACCTCCGATGATGTCGTTTTGGCAAGAAAGCTTGAAGAGCTTGGTGCCCATGCGATTATGCCAGGTGCATCTCCAATCGGATCAGGTCAAGGGATCATCAACCCGCTCAACTTGAGCTTCATTATCGAGCAATCGAACGTGCCTGTGATTGTCGATGCTGGAATCGGTTCACCATCCGATTCTGCACTGGCGATGGAACTTGGCGCAGACGGCGTATTATTGAATACGGCGGTTTCTGCAGCAGAAGATCCAGTAAAAATGGCCGAAGCGATGAAACTGTCGATTGAGGCGGGGCGTCTCGGTTATGAAGCAGGGCGGATCCCGAAAAAACGTTACGCAACAGCGAGCAGCCCTATGGAAGGAATGAGCATAGGTTGAACGACCGTTATTCACGACAAACCCTATTCACACCAATAGGGGAAGAAGGACAACAGAAAATCAGACAGAAACACGTACTCATCATCGGAGCTGGAGCACTCGGTACTGGGAACTCGGAAGCGCTTGTACGCGCAGGCGTCGGGAAACTGACGATTGTCGACCGAGACTATGTCGAGTGGAGCAACCTTCAACGCCAACAACTTTATACGGAAAAAGATGCTGACGAACGCATTCCGAAAGCTGTAGCAGCTCGCAACCGTTTGAGCGACATTAACTCTGAAGTGAAGATTGAAGCACACATTTTAGATGCAACACCTCAGGAACTAGAGCAGCTTGTCGATGGCGTCGACCTGATCCTTGACGCGACTGATAATTTTGACACGCGGATGATGATTAACGACATCTCACAGAAGTATGAAGTCCCTTGGATTTATGGAGCATGCGTAAGCAGTTACGGCATCAGTTTTACCGTCTTACCTGGGGAAACTCCTTGCTTGAACTGTTTGCTGGAGAGTGTTCCACTCGGCGGTTTGACTTGCGACACGGCAGGAATCATCAGTCCTACTGTACAAATGGTCGTCGCCTATCAGACAGCGGAAGCGCTGAAGATTTTAGTGGAGGATTGGGATGCTTTAAGGAAGAAGTTAGTCTCATTCGACCTTTGGAGCAATCAGCAGGCGGCAATCAACGTGTCGAAGGCGAAAAAGGACAGCTGCTTATCTTGTGGAGAAGCTCCGACGTATCCTCACTTATCATATGAAAATCAGACGAAAACCGCAGTGTTGTGCGGACGGGACTCTGTACAGATCCGCCCGCCGGAGCGTCAAGAGCGGAATTTGGATGAAGTCGCTGAAAGGCTGTCAGCTCAAGGTGGCAAAGTAGAGCAAAATCCGTTTCTCGTTTCTTTTTCAAAAGGAGAGCAACGAATCGTGTTGTTTAAAGATGGACGCGCACTCATTCACGGAACGAAAGACATTGCGGAAGCGAAGACGTTGTACCATCGATATCTAGGTTAACGGAGGTGGAGGTTCATGATAAGTAAAGCATTGACGATTGCTGGTTCTGATAGCGGTGGTGGTGCCGGTATCCAGGCGGATTTGAAAACATTCCAAGAGCTTGAAGTGTACGGGATGTCCGTCATTACGGCGGTCACTGCGCAAAACACGCTTGGTGTCCAAGCCGTTTATCCGATGACGGTGGAAGCAGTGAGTGAGCAATTGTACTCGATTGCGACAGACCTGCAGCCGGATGCGATCAAAACCGGGATGTTATTCAGCAGTGAAATCATCGACAAAGTCGCTGAGGTCGTGGAGAAGAATACATGGGTGAAGCTTGTCGTTGATCCTGTCATGATCGCGAAAGGTGGTGCTTCCCTTTTAAAAGAGGAAGCGGTGGAAGCGCTGAAGACAAAATTGATGCCACTCGCGTATGTGTTGACGCCGAACATTCCGGAAGCGGAAGCCTTGACCGGAATGACGATTGAAACGATGGAAGACCGGAAAGTGGCAGCGGAAAAACTGCAAGCGATGGGAGCGGTGAATGTCGTCATCAAGGGCGGGCATTCAACGGACGATAAGCATGTTATCGACCTGTTGTACGATGGAGCAGAGTTCCACGAATTCAAAAGTATTCGGAAACCGACGAAGAACACGCACGGGACAGGTTGTACGTTTGCAGCGGCTATTACGGCGGAACTTGCCAAAGGGCGTACGGTCCATGATGCGATCCGAGTTGCGAAGAAATTCATTTCCGCTGCGATTGATGAGCAGCTTCAGATTGGTGCGGGTCAAGGACCGACGAACCATTGGGCGTTCCGGATGAGTGGAGTATCGATCCAATGAATCTGAAGGAAGCTTTACGGTTGTATTTTGTAATGGGAAGCGCGAATTGCAGTGGGCGTGATCCGCGTAACGTGTTGAAGGAATCGATTGAGGGCGGCGTCTCCTTTTTTCAATTTCGGGAAAAAGGGGATGGCTGCCTTGTTGGCGATGAGAGACATGCGCTGGCGCTCGATTTGAAGACGATCTGTCATGAGAATGGTGTTCCGTTCATCGTAAATGATGATGTGGAACTGTCACTAGACGTGGATGCGGATGGTGTCCATATCGGTCAGGAGGACGGATCGGTTGAAGAAGTGCGCCGGCTGATCGGAGATAAGATTCTGGGTGTGTCCACGCATAATGTGGAGGAAGCGAGAGCTGCGGTGCGCGTGGGCGCTGACTATATCGGAGTCGGTCCGATGTTCATGACGAAAACGAAAGCAGACATTGAAGAGGTTCGAGGACCTGTCGTCATTCGTTCGATTCGTGAAGCAGGTTATGAAGTACCTCTCGTTGGTATCGGAGGCATCCAGGTGGCCAACGCTCATGAAGTGATGGAAGCTGGAGCAGACGGAGTGGCTGTCATATCAGGCATCAGCGAAGCTGAATCACCTTGTGTGGCCGCAAAACAATTTTGTGTAGTTCTAAACAAACCTGTACCAAACATACAATAAAACATTCATGAGTAACTCCTAGGAAAGAACTGTGCCGACTTAACGCTCGGTTGCAGTTCTTTTTTTCATAATGAAAGCTGCCGGACCGGCAGCTTCTTTATTTGGAGGTGGTTGGGGGTTAGTAAGAAAGGACTAGATTCTAAGACCGAGCGCTTTTTTTACAAGACTAGGTCGCATTTTTCTAAAACAGCGTAGCTTTTTTCTAAAACCAAGACGTATTTCTCTAAAACTCCGAAGCTTTTTTCTAAAACCCAAATGTGACAAGGCCAGACACTGCACTGAAAAACCTACTGTTTTTCGCTTTTTGTTGTAATCACCTCCCACGAAACAGAAAAGTGCGCCAATTGAATAGAAAAGGCACCAATAATTACCAAACTTTGTTATATTAAAGAAGACAAAAGGGGGGACTCATGTTGAAGAGATTCATACATATCTTTTTAATCATATTTACGTTAGCCATCTTAGTGGCTTGCTCATCTGTAAAAGAGGTCGCCACATCAGAAAAGTATATTACCGTCAAACCAGCTCAAATGAGCGATAAAAATAAGAATTTATTGAAAGCTATAGGGGGAGAGATGGTTTTCGTTTTTGATGTGGATATCCGGAACCAATCCATTAAGCGTATCAACTTATTCCTCGAACACTATGAATCAGGCGTAAAGGTTGAAAATACCAGTCAATTCGGTTCTGGAATAACACAGGAGGAAAAGAATAAACGAATTGCATTTACAGTTTCGGATCTTTCAGTGGAACAAGAAAACCAAAACATGAAAAGAGTGTACTTTACTTACTCAGATGAGAATGGATTCTCTAGAGCAGAACAAGTCATCAATGAAGAAGCATTTACCCCAAGCTCAAGCTCGTGGGGCCAACAAGACCACAAGCTCCAGGTCCAAAAGGATCAGCCCGTAAATCTTGCATTTCTGATCGAAACAGCCGGAGAAACATTGGAAATCCCTTCAGACTTACTTTCATTAGAGGAAGAAGAATTAAAGGAAGCCATCGCGGATTACGATCACTTTTATCTGTTTCGAGCTGAATTTTTAACAACAGATTTTAAACGCTAAAAAAACCGGATCACCCTGCGTGGGTGTCCGGTTTTTTGTAGCTTTTCTCTTTCGTCATTCTTGGTTCGAATCGGGCGAGCAATCGTGTGTTGGAGAGTGTGAAAATCGCCAACGCAATCCAGATGAAGATGAATGAAATCATGTGTACCTGGGAGAAGGTTTCGTTATAAAGGAAAACACCTAGAACGAGCATGATTGTCGGCGCGATGTATTGCAGGAATCCGATCATCGACAGAGACACACGGTTTGCCCCGGTCGCAAACAACAGTAATGGAATCGCTGTTGCCACTCCGGCCCCGAATAAGAGTGCAGTAGTCATCGGTTCAGACAGAACGAAGGAATTAGAACCATCTTTCACAAGGAAGCTGACATACAGCAATGCGACTGGCGTGATGAACATCGTCTCAATTGTCAGTCCAGTTAAAGCACCGAGTGCAGTCAACTTTTTCAAAAGTCCGTATAGCCCGAAGCTTACTGCCAGTGAAATCGCCACCCACGGAATGGATCCGAAGTTGAACGTCAATATCGATACACCGATTGCCGCAAAGGTGAACGAGATGATTTGCCAGAACGATAGGCGTTCCTTAAGGAAAACGATTCCTAACAACACACTCACGAGCGGATTGATGTAATAGCCGAGACTCGCTTCAACGACGTGGTTGTTGTTGACCGCCCAGATATATGTGAACCAGTTAATTGTGATGAAAATGGCTGCGAAAAGTAAGCCGATCAGTTTTTTCTTGTTTGCGATCAGTTCTTTCAGTTCAGTGACGAATTTTTTGATCCGTCGTAAAAACATCAAGACAATCAGCATGAAGACGAAAGACCAGATCATCCGGTGGGCAAGGATTTCTTCAGAAGGTACATGGTTGATCAGCTTCCAATAGAGAGGTAAGAACCCCCACAGTATGTAAGCCCCAGCACCTGCCGCAACACCAGCAACCTGCTCTTTTCTTTGATTTTCCGTCATCGTTCAGGACCTCGATTCTTGATGAAAATGCCATCTAAGTGCCAGGCACCGTTTGCAAACGCTGATATATCAAGGGTTTATATTCGGTACCTGGCACTGGTAATAGAACAATTTTAGTACCATTTCATTTAAAAGACAATCGGAAAGTCTCCAAATGGTTAACTTAATTTCCGTTTCAAGTAAAAGGGTAGATAGGTCAGGAAAAACGTGAGCAGCATAACGATCTCCAAATTAATTAAATACCAATATCCACTTCCAAAAAGGCTTAGCAGCGTATCGGCTGCCGGTGGTCCCTCAAGGAACAAGTAATTCGAACCAAGATAGTTGTTCAAGAACCCGAGTGGGATGGCCAGTATATTGATAAAAACGAAAGCCTTCAACACCGAAACCAATCTAGGCTCATATTTTTCAACGATCAGGTAATAAAGAACGGTCGCCACTAGCGTAATGTGAAAAATGAAAAATTGAAAGAAGCGGTAATGCGGACTGCCATACAACAAATCCGGTGTCAAAACTGCTAAGGAAGGCGGAATCAGTGCGATGAAATAGACGAGTTGAAAACGGGATTCGGTCGGTTTCAGTAGGAAAAATAGCACAACAAGCGAGCTGATCGAGCAAAGCTGGAACGGAAGGTTGATGCGCGCATCCCAGACCGCATGCCATATACTCCATACCTGATAACCGACATTACCGACAAGAAGAATGGTGAAAAACCCCCACCGAAAAAACAGCTGTACCGCCGGTCGCTTACGTATTGCCTTCCTTGAAAACAGCAAGACAAGCGCGACGATCAACAACAAACCGATCATCACGAGGTGTTCCGTTGAAAACAATGTGAAATCTTTATACTGTTCTGGATGGAATAGGTCGTTCATCATTATACTCCTCTGCATCCGACATGCTTTCAAGAACAATGTTTGTTATAATGTTTCCATATTTTTCAATAAAGGTAAAGAGAATTTTCAGGGGGGATTATGTGCTTTGGTTTTTAGGGGAATATACAGCCATCTATCTTTTGCTCGTACTTGTTTTGGTGCCTGTTCTCGCATTAAAGATCTTCACCATCTATGCAAAAGGAATCATTTCCGCGTATTATATCATACTGTCGGTTGTCTTCATCAGAGGAAGAGAAGCGATTAAAGAACAATACCATACAACGCCAGTGCCGGACACCTACTGGGATAAAAATACAGAATGGGTCGATCAGTTATCGTACTTATATTTCATACCGACTGCAGTGATCGTTACATACATCTTTTACAAATGGTTCTATTATGGGAAAGGGTTGTGGACGAGACTTCTAAGTGTCATCACCCTAATCATCGTACTCGTCTTATTCATATACTTTGCAATGATTTTCGGTCTTGGATTTGGCTATCGACCGTAAGAAGGAGGCAATACCATGACTTCAAAGCAAGAAATCAGAGAAAGCGTATGGGAGCGGATGACCGAAGAGAAAGTCGGAAGATTTCCTTTTCCATTGAAAGGACGCATCCCGAACTTTAAAGGTGCTGAAAAAGCAGCGGCCTTCATCACAGCGATGGACATATATAAAGAAGCGAAGGTCATCAAAGTGAATCCGGACTCTCCTCAGATTCCGCTCCGCAAGCAAATTTTAATCGATGGAAAGACGTTGCTCGTTCCGACACCCAGGCTTAAGGACGGGTTCATTATGGTAAAACCGGAGTGGGTCCCAGAAGGCGAAGAGAAGAAAGCCGCTAGCCTCAGCCATATCAACTCCTATGGAAAAGTCATCCCCCTCTCAGAGATGCCGATGATTGACCTGATCGTTGTCGGGTCTGTCGCCATTCATCAGGACGGACGACGACTAGGAAAAGGAGAGGGATATGCGGACCGCGAGTATGCGATCATCCGAGAGCTCGGGAATCCGGAGGTTCCTGTCATCACATCCATCCACTCTACCCAGCTTGTAGATGATGACCTGCCACGAGACGTCTATGACCTAACCGTCGATTATATTGCGACAGAAAAAGAACTGATTCAAACGAAAAACGACTATGAAAAACCGACCGGTATCCTGTGGGATCAAGTGACGGACGAACAACGAGAAGAAATGCCAGTGCTCGAAGAAATATACAAGCTGACTCATTCTTAGATGTGAAACTATTATCAAGCTTATCCGTAAAATGTAAGAGGTGAATTCAATGGGACCAAAAACAATCTATTTTTCGGATAACTTCTTTTCATCAGGACTGACCAACATTTATGATGAGAACCAAAATGAAATCGGTAAGCTAGACTTGAAAAGTGCGTTTTCCTCGAGTCTTCGCGTAATGGATCTTTCAGGGAACATACTTACTGAAGGACGCTTCCGCTTCTTTTCTGGCAAATGGTCCATATGTGATGCGACAAATACTGAAATCGGATTGCTGCGTCAGCGGTTTTCCTTTTTTACGAAAAAATATGAATATGAAGCGAATGGTCGAGGCACTTACACGATCATTTCAGAAAGTTTCTCCAAAGAGTACAGAGTATTGGATACCAATGAACATGAAGTTGCCCATTTTGTAAAAACGAGCGGCTTTTTCCAATCAGATGCGTACAAACTGACGAACCAATCAAATAAGCTTACCAATGAAGAGTTGATTGCCGTCGTGATGGGTATCACCATGATCATAAAATCGAATACCGCAGCAGCAGGTTCGGCGACTTAATTACGTCTGTTTAATTTCAGCTCCGAAAAGGTATATTACTAACGGATGTTCATTAAAGGAGCTGATGTTAACGTGACAGAGAAAGATCTTAAAGAAAAAGTGCTCAATGTGTTGGAAAACAGCAAATTCGGTACACTTGCGACTGTAAAAAACAACAAGCCACACTCACGCTACATGACCTTCTACAACGAAGGCTTGACGCTGTATACACCAACCGATAAAGACACACATAAAACTGAAGAAATTGACGATAACCCGAACGTACATATCTTGCTTGGGTATGATGGAGATGGCCTCGGCGATGCGTATGTGGAGATTGAAGGAACAGTTGAAATCCGAGACGAATCGGATATGAAAGAAAAACTATGGTCAGATAATATGGAGAGATGGTTTGACGGACCGAACGACCCAGACTATATCGTGCTCGAGATCAAACCGACTTTGTTCCGATTGATGAACAGCGGATCGAAAACCCCACAAATATTAGAAGTATAAACAATAGGTGTTGAACCAATCAGGTTCAGCACCTTTTTACTTTTTGCCACAAATAAAGAGTCATTTTCTGGTAAAATGAACATAACCATTCGAATGAGGTGATGATATGGATTTTTCGGCTGGCATTGCAGAAGAGAAAATACGTGCGGCACTCCGAAAAGGGGACTTCGACAATTTACCTGGTAAAGGTAAACCGTTACCGAAGGACGATCTGGCGGGCATACCGGATGAATTGCGCATAGGTTATAAAATCTTGAAGAATTCAGGATTTGTCCCACCTGAAGTCCAATTGAAAAAGGAAATGGTCACACTCGAAGAACTGATTGCATGTTGTAAGGATGAAAAAGAGCGGACAGAATTGAACAAACGTTTGAATGAAAAGATCATCCGTTTCAACAACCTCATGGAAAAGCGAAAAATCAACCAATCATCAGCCTTCAGTCAGTATCAAAACAAGATATTCAGGAAGTTGTATTGAGACAGGGAAAGATATTCTTTAGATGCAAGAAATCAATCGACTAAAAGTATAATAAACTTAAGAAAAAACGTATGTTTTTACAATAAAAATAAAGGTATTTCGACAGGAAAAGGGAATACTAGATAATAATAGCTTGTAAATCCATTGTTAGGTGGTGACGAGAATGAGGCTTGTCAAACACTTAAATGATTTTCAACACATCAAGCGGCAAGGCACGGGGTACTTTATTGTCTTGGATCATAATTCGAATAAGGTGCACTCGGTGAGGTGCAATTGGATGAAAGAAGAAAGCTTTATACAAAAAGTCATCACGAACAAGGAAACGAACGGCAGCTATTACTGGGTCCAGTATTGGAATTCAACCCAACCGACCTTTGATGAAATTCCATGTCGGAAATGTATGTGTTAGACGATAAGAACTTTAGAAACCATATGGAAAAGTTATGACGAGGAAAGTAAGTCTCCAGGTGTTCTGACAGAGAGCTTCTGTATGCTGAAAAGAAGCGAACGACCTTTTGACCGAAAATGACCTCTGAACTTCACTTTGAACGTGATTCAGATCATCAGTAATGTGTGACGGGAGTTGGCATCCGTTAACAATGTCAGAGTATAAGAGTGTGCAATGATCTCAACACTCCGTACTTCATGAGGCTGATTGTGTGAACGATCAGCGAATTAAGGTGGTACCACGAGTTGATCCTCGTCCTTAGACTAAACGTCTGAGGGCGGGGATTTTTTAGTTCATATAAGGAGGAATTAGAATGAGTGTATTTATTGGAGGAGCTTGGCCATATGCGAATGGTTCTTTACACTTAGGCCATCTTGCAAGTTTGTTACCGGGTGATATTTTAGCTAGATACTACCGATTGAAAGGGGAAGAAGTCCTTTATGTTTCCGGAAGTGACTGTAACGGTACGCCGATAGCGATAAGGGCAAAACAGGAGGGAGTTAAGCCGCAAGTCATAACGGATCGTTATCACAATGAATTTCTGAAATGCTTCAACGAACTTGGCTTTACTTATGACCATTACTTCCGCACAGATCATCCGTTTCATCATCAAGAGGTGCAGGAGATCTTCACCACCTTAGTTGAAAAAGGTCACTGTTACGTCAAAACGGTGTCCCAAAGCTATTGTGAAACGGATCAGCAGTTTTTACCTGACCGATATGTGGAGGGCGTGTGTCCTGTGTGTGGCAGCAACGCCCGAGGAGATCAATGCGATAACTGCTCTACAATCCTTGACCCGGTGGATTTGATTGATCCAGTCTGTAAGCTATGTGGTAACACGCCTGTGGTAAAAGAAACGGAGCATTATTATTTTGCGCTGAAGAACTTTCAATCTGAACTTGAAAAATACCTGTCTAAGGCGGAAAAGGAAGATCGTTGGCGGATAAATGCGTATCATCTCACACATCGATACTTGTCAGAAGGGTTGCGAGACAGAGCGGCAACCCGGGACATTGAGTTGGGGGTACCCGTTCCGGTTGAAGGTTTTGAAGCTAAGAAAATCTATGTATGGATTGAAGCCGTGAGTGGTTATTTAACGGCAAGTAAAAAGTGGGCAGTTGATCAAAATAGGGATTGGCAACACTTCTGGAAGGAAGAAACGAAAGCCTACTACGTTCATGGAAAGGACAACATTCCGTTCCACTCAATCATCTGGCCAGCGATTTTAACTGGAATGGGTGGTTTAAAGCGTCCAGACCATATCATTTCAAGTGAGTATTTGACTGTTGAAAAGAAAAAGCTCTCGACAAGTCGCAAATGGGCAGTTTGGGTCCCTGATCTATTAGAGAATTACCACCCGGATTCCATTCGCTATTTCTTAACCATTAATGGTCCTGAGCAACGAGATGCGGACTTTTCCTGGCGGGAGTTCATTTACAGCCATAACAGTGAATTGCTTGGCGCTTATGGAAACTTCGTGAATCGGACTTTGAAATTCATTGAAAAGTCTTTTGAAGGTAAGATACCGGACGTAAAGCCAGGAGAACACATTCTCTCAGAGGTGGAAAAGGTTTATGCCACAGTTGGAGAACAGATTGAAAAAGGACAGTTCAAAAAAGCTTTGGAAACGATATTTGAACTGGTCCGAACGAGCAATAAATATTTTGACGAACGGCAGCCGTGGATTCAATACAAAGAAGACCTTGAGAACTGTAAAGTGACGATGAATACGTGCGTGCAGATCATTGCGAACCTCTCTACGCTTTTATCACCTTTTTTACCATTCTCAACAGCCGAAATAGGAGATGTACTGAATCTAAAGCACAGTGAATGGACGTATATAGAGATTGAACCAAGACGTTTAAAGAAGGTATCACCCCTGTTCGAAAGAATTGATATCAAGAGGATTGAAGAGGAAAAAAGCAAGTTAGGGAGCTGAGGTAGGTTGAAGGCTGTGTTTTTCGACCGGGATGGAACAATTATTAAAGATTACCTTGACCATGTTTGGAGTGAGGTAGATTCACCGGAATTCATGGATGGGGCAATTGAAACGCTGGCTGCCGTTCAACAAGCAGGCTTTCAAATCATCATCATCACCAACCAATACTTAATAAATGAAGGTTTCATTACCCTACAACAATACAAGGACATTACCACAATAATGTTGGATACGTTAAAAAGTGAAGGTGTAGAGGTGATGGATATCTTCTACTGTCCACATCGGCGGGACGAGGGTTGCACTTGTATTAAACCGAACAAAGGAATGGTCGATCAAGCTTTAGCAAAATACCCAGAACTTGAACTAAAAGACTCTTGGGTAGTAGGCGATGCAGAAACCGATATGGTGCTCGCGATCAATGTAGGCATGAAAGGGGTTTGGATCACAGACCAGAAGAGTAACGAGATGTTGGGAGTCAAAAGAGTATCTAACATTCAAGACATTTTACCGTATGTAAAGGGAGAGGACTATAAAGGCGGAGCCTCCATGTAGAGGTTCCGCTTTTTCTGGCTCATGCCCATCTCTTCAGTTTTGGTAAAACGTCTTCCATCGTTTTTCGGGCTTCGGCTTCATTCATACCTTCTTCTACAAGGTGAGGGACGCAAATATTAACCATTTCATTCATGGTGACATTTGCCGTAAATGCTCCGTTTTCATAGCAATACACGCAGTATTCTTCATTTTTAGAGCCGTCCTGGTTTGTTCCAAACATCTTTTCTTCTTCCATCGGCATTGCACAACTTTGACATACGGGTTGGTTCATTTTCATTCCTCCTATTTATAAGATCTAAATTCATTATAGGGAGGGTAATACGACAGCATTATGTCGTAATTACATATACTTTTCTAAAATTTTTTCAGCGCGTTCTTTGATGATGGATCGGATATGCTCTGGTTCAAGGACTTCCACCTGGTGTCCGAAGTGTAGAATCATGCCATAAACCCATTCATCTTCAGGCAAATACTCTGTGACATAGATGTATCCATCTTCCTGGAATTCCAGGCGATCAAGCGCGAAGTAGTCTTCCAATTGATTCAAGGCTTGCTTTTGAAATTTGAGCCGTAGGCGTACTCTTTCCCGTGCATCATGTGTAAAGTCGAAGGGAGGGATTTCTCTGCTTGGATCGATTCTTTTTTCCGTAACAAGAACATCATCCATTCTTCCGATTTTAAACAAGCGATAATTCTCTCGAAGTGTACATAATGCGTATAAATACCACTTGTTGACTTTTAAAATGAGGGAGACGGGTTCAACTTCGCGCGTGGTGAATGTGCCGTTTATATCGATATATCGGAATTGCACAAGCTTCTGGTCATCAATAGCTTTTTGGATCAAGCTCACTTTTTCTTGCCTTTTAGATTCTGGTCCCCAATTACTGAAATCAAGAATAAGAGATTGATTTTCCGAAACAGGCTCGTGCATTTTGATGGTTGAAAGTTTCTCGATGATGTTCTTCAAGTTTTTGTCATCATAGGTTTTGTAGACGCCATCCAATGCTGTCATGAGAAGTTGATGCTCGACATCATTGAAGTAACTGTTATGTATTTTATAGGTTTCTAGTATGGAGTAACCGCCATTCAGCCCTTTTTCAGAAACAACAGGTATACCTGCCAGTTCAATCGCTTCCATATCCCTTTGGATCGTTCGAACGGATACCTCGAAATAATCCGCCAGTTCTTTAGCGGTCATCTTTTTCCGGTTCAAGAGTTTAATAACAATGGCTAGTAAGCGTTCTGTTTTCATAAAACCACACTCCGAAGGTTCATCTACACACCATTGTATCAGAAGTTGTTGTTTCCATATTATTGAAACTGGTATATATTCAGATTAGATGTGTAATAGGGGGATGAAGCATACTTTGGAAAAGTTATTGGTTAAAACAGGGGTTTATAGTTTTATAATCTCGTTTATAGGCTTTCTTATATTTTTTCCAAGAGAGCGCAGGTTCGAGGAAGGGCCGAATGAATATGTTGGGGAGATTGTTCCCTATAGTGAATTCTTTTTCAACATTACACGATATTCAGCAATCGTCATGGTGATTGCTGTATTGATTGTTGCGCTCTATTTATGGGCTGATAAAAAGTAAAATAAAAAAGGCCGTTATCATGATCGAAGTTCCGGTCAGATAATCGGCCTTTATGTTTGTGTTGATACATTTTGTCTTTCTTCGTTTTCGTCGTTCTGGTTTGTAGATCCATGAATGCATAATCACTACGATTCTTCGCTGGGTTACGGCGTCCTTCACGCTCGAGCTTCCGTCGCTTTTTGTAAGCGTTGCTTCTTCCCATTTCAATCACTCCTTAATCTGTGGTTGTTTTTATTATAGCTTGCTTCTGCAAAAATGTTAATCACCTTAGATAAGCTGGAGTTCAGCTGGTCTATCCTTCCCCAAAACAGAAAGAGAGCTGATTTCGGGAAGGATAGAGGAGTTATCCTTCCCCAAAACGGAAAGAGAGCTGATTTCGGGAAGGATAGAGCAGTTATCCTTCCCCAAAACAGAAAGAGAGCTGATTTCGGGAAGGATAGAGCAGTTATCCTACCCCAAAACGGAAGAAATCCGGATATCAGGGCAGGATAGCAATCCCAGCCCCAAAAATCAAACAGAAATACCCCAAAAGAACTCCTTAAAACAGCCGATCATTTCGAACAGTATAAAATGAATTGAACGAAGTGGTTTTATTGTACCGATTTTAGGCTATTGAAATATATTGGGATAGAGGCGAAAATTCGCGTCAGGAGATGTCCTAGAAAGCATCAGGTATGATAATATAAATAAAGTATATGATTAACAGTAGATGATTTTTTAAGGAGCGTTTTTATAGATGAATATAGAGATCAGGGGAGTTAACGTCAACTACCGTGTATCAGGCGAAGGGAGAAGCATTTTGCTCCTGCACGGTTGGGGCACGAGCCTGAAAAGTTTTGAGCCTGTTCATAATAACCTCGAAAAGAATTTCAAAGTGTACTCTATCGACTTTCCTGGGTTCGGAGAAAGCCAGGAGCCACCGGAAGCATGGGATGTAGAAGCGTACACGAACATGCTACGCGAGTTCATCACTCAGTTGAACATCGAAGATCCAATCCTCGTTGGACATTCTTTTGGCGGAAGAGTGTCCATTCGTTATGCAGCGCACCATCCTGTCCATAAGATCATCTTGGTGGATGCAGCGGGCGTTAAGCCGAAGCGATCAATGAAATACTACTATAAGGTGTATACCTACAAAACCCTTAAGAAAGTCCTGGACCTACCAGGTTTGAAAAAACATAAAGAAGAAATTCTGACGAAAGTGAAAGGCAAGGTCGGTTCTGCCGACTATAAAAATGCCTCCGGTGTCATGCAGCAGACGATGGTCAAGGTCGTCAACGAAGACCTGCAGCGGTTTATGCCGGACATCCAGGCTCCAACACTGCTCATTTGGGGTGAAAACGATACTGCAACACCGGTGGAAGACGGTAAGATCATGGAGAAAGCAATCCCGAATGCGGGACTTGTCGTACTGAAAGGCGTCGGACACTATTCATACTTAGAAAAACTGAATGAATTCCTCGTTATTATCGATAACTTCCTTGAAAAAGATAAGGAGTGGAAAGATGCTTAGTCTTTTATTTACAATCGGGGTCGTTTTCTGGGCCCTGTACACTTGGTCAAGGTTAAGAAAAGCCATCCATATGCTGCAACAGAATTCGTATCGCAATGAGCGGTTCTTGAGATGGATGAAGGAAAACCGAAAGAAGGTTTTCAAAAAGCGTGACTTCATTCCGATCATCACGGCATTGATTGCATTCGTGAACTTTTTGGATAACGTTGCGATTCTATTGTTTATTGCCCTTTATTTGGTCTTATATCTTACACGAGAGACAGGAAAAGAGAAGAAGAAGCTTGTCGTTACAGCACGTGTCAAGAGACTTATGGTTACAACGGCCATCATCGTCGCATTGATTGCAGGCTTGAGCTTCTATTTCGAACTGATTTATAACGTAGCACTCGTTCCATTGTTGCTCACATATGTGGTACTGACGATTGTATCCTACTATGTGATTTTACTAGCGAACACGATCAACATGCCGATTGAGAAAAAGATCGCTCAAGGCTATTTCGACGACGCAGAACGCATCATCAACGAGTCGAAAAACACGGAAGTCATCGGGATTACTGGAAGCTACGGAAAAACGAGCGTAAAGCACATCCTGCATACAATCCTTTCTTCCCACGCCAATACGTTGATGACTCCTGAAAGCTATAATACGAAGCTTGGTGTCACGATTACGGTTCGGAATATGCTCCGTCCGTTCCACCGATTTTTCATAGCGGAAATGGGTGCGAAGCAGGAGAATGACATCCAGGAAATCTGTGACCTCGTTCACCAAAAGTACGGAATCCTGACGGCGATTGGGGAACAGCATTTAGAAACGTTTAAAACCCTTGATAACATCAAGAAGACGAAATATGAATTGATTGACACCTTGCCGGATGATGGCGTCGGGTTTTTGAACAAAGACGACAAAAACATCATGTCTAGAGGCCCGAAGAGCAACGCGCGCATCGTCTATTACGGAATCTATGCAGATGACCTCGATTATAAAGCGGAGAACATCCGAGTTTCGAATAAAGGGACTTCCTTTGACGTTGTGAAAAAGGACGGGACCAAGATTGAGATCCAGACGAAACTGCTCGGAGAACATAACGTTTACAACATCTTATCAGCGGTAGCAGCTGCTTCTGAACTCGGAGTGCCGGATAAGAAGATTTCCGTTGCATCGAAAAAGATTCAACCGGTCGAGCACCGTATGGAAATCAAAAAGCACTCCGCAAACATCACGATCATCGACGATGCGTTCAACTCGAACCCGGTCGGATCGAAAATGGCACTCGAAGTCCTCGGACAAATGGAAGGCTATAAAGTCCTCATTACACCAGGAATGATTGAGCTGGGTGAAGAAGAGTATAACTTGAACAAGAAGCTCGGTCAGCATGCAGCGGGTGTCTGTGATTTCGTCATTCTCGTCGGTAAGAAGCAGACGGTACCATTGCAAGACGGGTTGAAGGAAGAAAACTATCCAGAGAGTCAGTACTATGTGGCGCAAAACCTGGATGATGCAATTGCGAAAATGAATGAAATCGCTAAAGAGAATACCATTGTACTCATAGAAAACGACCTACCAGATACATTTAACGAATAGGGGTTGGAATAGATGAAGGTAAAAGTTGGCGTCTTTTTTGGAGGCGTATCTGTAGAACACGAAGTATCTGTCATATCAGCCTTACAAGCAATCAATGCAATTGATCGGGACCAGTATGAACCGATTCCGATCTATATCGCTAAAAATAAAAACTGGTATACAGGTGAAGCGTTATTAGAAATCGAGAATTATAAAAACATAGATAGCCTGCTCAAGCAGTGCGAGCGCATCATCATCACGACCAACGAACAAGGTCGCCCGGTCATTCACCGTCATACGACAGGAATGTTCGGAAAGAAACTCGTCTCTGAGATCGATGTTGCTTTCCCGGTCATCCACGGAACTTACGGGGAAGACGGCATTTTACAAGGATATTTCGAATTGCACGGACTTCCGTATGTCGGCTGTGATGTATTCTCATCCGCTGTCGGAATGGATAAAGTGATGATGAAGCAGATCCTGCGTGACTCGGGCTTGCCGATCCTTGACTACCATTGGTTCTACTCTTCCAAGTGGTTGAATGACCAGGAAGCTCTCATTGAGAAAATCGAGAGTGAACTGAATTATCCAGTCATCGTAAAACCTGCGAACCTCGGTTCCAGCGTCGGAATCAGCAAAGCAACAAATCGTGAGGAGTTAGAGGAAGCTGTTGAGCTTGCGACTGAATTTGCGAAAAAGATCGTCGTCGAGAAAATGGTGACCAACTTAAAAGAGGTTAACTGTTCCGTTCTCGGTGACTATGAAGAAGCGGAAAGCTCCGTATGTGAAGAAGTGTTGAGTAGCACGGATATCCTTACTTACCAGGATAAGTACCAAAGTGGAGGTAGTTCAAAAGGTGGCGGTTCTTCTAAAGGAATGGAGAGCACGAACCGTAAAATCCCTGCTGAAATGTCCGATGAAAAGACAGCAGAGGTTCAGAAGCTGGCGAAAGACACCTTCCAAACCCTTGGTTGTGCAGGTGTGTCTCGAATTGACTTCTTGATTGATAAAAATACAGAGCAAGTATTCGTCAATGAGATTAATACGATTCCTGGATCGCTTTCATTTTACCTATGGGAGCCGACTGGTAAGTCGTTCAAGGAATTGACGTCTGATATGATTCAGGTTGCGTTAAAGCGTGAGCGTGAACGCGAATCTCTGACGTTTTCTGTCGACACGAACCTATTTGCGATGCATAGCGGCGGCGCTAAAGGCGGTTCCAAAAGCAAACTAGGATCCAATTCATAAATAATGATAGGGAGGACCATTGTATGGTCACTCCCTTTTTTTACCTCAAAAAGGATTTTTGTAGGTTCGTATGGAAGTTTTTAACGAACGTTATCAATATCTGTAGTTGAAAGTAATCAACTTGTAGAAAGTACCATAATCTGGTTTCACGAACACATTCCAATGATCCACCTCGAATACTGTACTAAATCATTGATCATTTAGATGCTTAGATCAATAGAATGGAGGCTTTCCAATGAACCGAAACGATTATCCATTACCCCATGTCCACCCAATTGAGGATTGGAAGCAAGTTCCGATTCATGAAAACAAAGAAGAATTAGTGTCCATCGAGAGTATTAATCATGGGTTGTTGATTGTACAGCCGAAATATCTCGAGCTAGGACTTGAAGATGCGTTGAATGATTGCTATGTCCGTAGAGAAGTGGCAATCAAGCTCGTGGACGCTGCACGTAAACTTCCGAACGGATACAAATTGTTAATTTGGGATGGATGGCGACCATTTTCGGTTCAGAAACAGCTATACGATGCGTATTTGAACAAGTTGAAAAATGAGCATCCAGAGTGGTCAGAAGAACGGCTGCATGAAGGTGCTCGACAATTCGTCTCGTATCCTACTGAAGATGAAAAGGCACCAGCTCCTCATTTTACAGGTGGAGCCGTTGATGTGACGATTGTTGATAACCATGGATCTTCTCTCAAAATGGGAACGGATTTTGATGATTTTAGTGAACGTGCATATACTCGATATTTTGAAGAGAAAAAGAAACACGAACCGTTAAGTGAAGAGGAAGAGACGTATCTCCAAAACCGGAGGCTTCTTCACCATATCATGACGACTTCTGGTTTCACGAACTATTCAGCAGAGTGGTGGCACTTCGATCATGGAAACCAGTGGTGGGCGAAGCAAATGAACGAACCGACTGCAAAATATGGATTAGTGAAGTTAGAAGTATGACGAAACCTCCCCTTACATCTCAATCTACCCGAACGACGAAAAAAGTTGTAAAATATAGGATGTAGAATGAATTGTGTGTAGGGGGACCAACTATGTTTGATGAAAATGAATACCGGAAATCGTACAAAAATATTAGCCTATTATTCTTCATATCCATGTGTTTGCTACTAATCATTGCCATCTTCTTAAACATCTTTATGAAAACATTCACCTGGGACTCTTTATACATATCTGTAATCAACTCTTTAATCGGAGTCATGATACCACTCGTCTTATTCAATATCCTCTATGATCATTTCACGAAGACTTATCATAACCGAGAAGTTTCTGACAGAATTACTGAAGCACTCGTTTTTAAACAAGAACTGATTGGTCGTTTTTCAGATGATACGAAAAAACAGTTCATCAAAAACACAACAGAATCGTTACTTGGTAAAACCGAGGGTGACATGCTATACAGTACGATGATCCAACCATACTTGAACAATCAATATAGCTTCAGACGCAATTTTAAATATTACATATCCTATACCAATCATGTTCCGCTTAGAAGTGAATGGTTTGCAATTGATGATAATGCATATGATTGGGTAAAGCAGGAATTATCTTTTTTTAAAAATATTAGTCAGGATCATCTAGAAGACAACGATATATCGGTAGGTTTTTCTTATAAGGAAAGTACCTTGGACGGTTTGTATGATCGGAAGAATTTCTTTTTCCGTGAAAATTTGTGGGTGAATGATGAACATATTGATCTTCTCCAAAGTTTCAGCAATGAAGAAATGCATCTGTTTGTGAAGGATGTATTGAACTTCCGTTTTGAATTGGACGATGAAGAGCTTACTTATACCGTTCGGAACGATAAGGAGATTGAAGGGTTTTATCTGCATTTTCATCTTCCAAAACTACCCCATAAAGACCAGAGAAGTGAACACAAGTTTAAGATCAAGTTCCAAATGCCACAACTGAAATCTCAGAAAAAGTTTATTGCAGTCATTTCTGAACCAACGTATTCAGTCGATATCCTCTTTTCCCATTTGCAAGATCAGGTAAAGGTCGTTGCCATTCCGTTTTTCGATGAGGCGGAAGCAATCAGTACGTTGCCTAATGACACAGTTAAGGTTGAACTTGATAAATGGGTGTTGCCTCGGGCAGGAGTGGTGTTCGTTTGGGACGATGTTAAAGAAGGATCTCCACTCAAACCAGTAGAAGCAATCCTCGAAAACTGAAAAAAAATATTCAAAACTGCTCCAAAAGGGCAGTTTCTTTTGTACCCCATATATGAAATAATTGGAATAGATACCAAGTTCTACGAGGGTTCTATAGCAGCTAGAGCAAAAAAGGGGAGATTGTAATGGATAGCATTGAAGAACAAAAAAGGAAGAGGAAAAAGTTTCTGCCAGCGAGGATTAACCTACTATTCTTGTTTGTTTTCTTGCTATTTACATTGTTGATTATTCGGCTTGGATTCATTCAAATCGTCCATGGTGAGCACTTCAGATCACAATCTGAACTGACGACGAACATTGAAGCCTCTGTCCAAACTGAGCGGGGGAAGATGTTTGATCGAAATGGTCAATTGATCGTATCCAACATCCCTTCTTTTGCGCTGACATACATCCGGATTCAAGGAACCGGTCAAGAGGAGCACATGAAATACGCTGAGAAAATCGCTCCGATGATCAATATGTCGCTTGATAAAATTACCGAGAGGGATAAGGAAGACTTTTGGATCGTAAAAACCGGCATGCTCAAAGCGTATGAGCAAAAGCTTACACAAGAGGAAAGAGACAAAGAATACGGTGACGATGAGGATAAAGATAAGATTTTATATAAGCTTGTTCTTGATCGTATAACAGATGAAGATTTGAAAGAAGTCGGCGTTTATATGGACGAAAATAATAAAGAAAAAGAGACAGACGATGTCATTGCATTGGAGGAATCCCGTAATTTAGAAATCCTTGCGATAAAAAGGGAGTTAGATAAATCGACAAACCTTGAGGTAAGTTTCATCAAAAAGGACCTGACGGAAAAAGAGATGGCCGTCATCGGAGAGCATCTTGGTGAGCTCGAGGGACGTTTTGGAATTTCATCAACTGCGGAGCGTAGCTATCCTGAAGGAAAGGAATTCTTCTTCGGAAAAATAAAAGATATCCCTGCTGAAGAGTTAGACCACTATCTTCTAAGAGGCTATGCTAGGAACGACAGAGTAGGAACAACTCATCTTGAAAAGCAATATGAAGGTATTTTAAGTGGTAAAGACAAAACCTACACGTTTACAACAACTAAAGCCGGACAGCCAATCGGAGCACCTCAAGTCTCCCCAGGTACTCGAGGGCATGATCTTGTCCTTTCAATCGATATGAACTTGCAAAAAAAGATTGCTGAAATCCTTGATCGAAAAATCATAGATGCAAGGAAAGATGGACCTGTTACAAGTGCATATGTTGTCATGATGGAACCATTTTCTGGAGAAGTAATAGCTATGGTCGGAAGGAAGTTAGAAGATAACAAATTCAAAGACGATTCCTATAAAACTCTACAGAGTGCATTTGAAATGGGCTCGACTGTCAAAGGTGCAACGGTCCTTGCGATGTATCAAATGGGTGGCGCACCAGTAATAAATGATAAACCAGTTGACATGAGAGGTAGACCTAAACCTTTCAGTTCTTACAACAATAACAAGATAGGTGTAGTAAATGATATACATGCTATAGAGCAGTCATCAAACGTTTATATGGGTCTTGGTATTGCTAAGTATGCCGGTTTCGGTATTGCTGATCGTGGAGGATCTTATTATGTAACTGTAAATTTTCAACCTAAGTTCTATGAGACATTCCAAAAGTTAAGAGATGTATACAGTTCAGTTGGTTTAGGCGTAAAGACTGGAATTGATCTACCTGATGAAGCATTAGGTTATGAAGGGAACCCATCTAATGCTGGACTACTCTTTGACTATACAATTGGACAATTTGATACGTATACTCCAATACAATTGGCACAATATGCCTCTGTTATTGCTAATGGTGGATATAGAGTACAACCTCACCTTCTAAAAGAAGTTCGGTATTCTACAGGAACTGAAGAGTTAGGTCCCCTTGTTTCGAAGTATGAAACTAAAGTAATTAACAGAGTAGATAATACCGAAGAAGAAATAAAAAGAATTCAAGAAGGCTTCTATTTAGTTACTCATGGAAGCCGTGGGACTGCTACAAGTGTATTAGGAGACACAAAGATTGCAGGTAAGACTGGTACAGCACAGATTAATAGAGGAGCTGGAGCTTACAATTTAACCTTTGTAGGCTATGCTCCATACGATAATCCTGAAATTGCATTTTCGGTTGTACTACCTAACGTAAATGGTGGGATTGTGAACAAAGAAATCGTGAAAGAGATCGTAGAAGCTTACAACAATCGAAATTTACCATCAGAAGAAGCTTCTGAAGGCGAAGAGGGTACTGAAGAAGAAACAACAGAACAGCAATAATATTGTGATCGACATCCGGTGAGGGTGTCGGTCTTTTTGTTGTTTAACAACCTTGATTTAGGTGAAAGTAGAGAAGAGAAGTACATACCATTCTTCTCGACAAAAAATTCGGAAGCTCAATCAAACGTTTGTTTGAACTTCTCAACTCAACAACATCAAGGTTTTAACCTATCAATCAAACATTTGTTTAAGCAAATAAAATAATTGTCGAACATAGCAAAGGAAGGTGGTTCAATGAGCGAGGATATGATTTATGATTTTATCGGTGTCGGTATCGGTCCGTTCAATTTAAGTCTTGCTGCCTTAACGGATGAGGTGGAAGACATAAATGCACTCTTTTTTGATCAGACGTCCAAATTCGAATGGCATCCAGGCATGTTGATACAAGGGACTGATTTGCAGGTTCCGTTCCTGGCAGATCTCGTGACGTTAGCCAATCCGAAAAGTCCTTATTCTTTCCTTAACTATCTACATGAAAACAACCGTCTATATAAGTTCTTTTTCTTTAACCGGTTTGACATACCAAGGCGTGAATATAATAACTATGCTTCGTGGGTTGCTGATCAATTAAAAAATTGTCTGTTTGGCAAACGCGTCATTGAAGTGGACTACATACAACAAGACGAACCTGTTTATAAAGTAGTCGTTCATGATACCGAAACACAGGCGGTTGAGAAGTTTTATGCAAGGCATATCGTCATGGGGACAGGTAGTGTTCCGCTTGTACCGATGGATATCGAAGGCTGTTCGGGAGATGACATTTTCCATTCCAGTCAATATCGCTTTTATGAAAAAGAAGCGAAACAAACGAAATCCATCACTGTTATCGGATCCGGACAGAGCGCGGCCGAAGTCTTTTATGAATTGTTAGCGGATGAAAACAAATACGATTATGAATTGACGTGGTTTACGAGGTCAGCTGGATTTCTACAATTGGAATCTGCAAAACTCGGTCAGGAAGTGTTTTCTCCGGATTATGTTGCATACTTTCATCAGCTCACGTTTGAGGAGCGGAAAGATGCCCTTTCAATGCTCGGACAGCTTAGGAAAGGCATCGACCCTGAGACTCTGAAACAGATCTATGACCTCCTCTATCATCGGTCGGTTGATGGGGAAACCAAGCCGGTTACGATTCAACCCCTTACGGAGGTTAAGAAGATCCAGCGGTCTGAAGATGGGGACGGCTATGAGCTGAAATGCAACCAATGGCAGAAGGGAGAAACGTTCACACATCATTCTGCGAAGGTCGTTCTTGCTACTGGATACAAGCCCCATATCCCCGATTGGGTTGAAAACTTCAGTGACCAGATCGAATGGGAGGATGACAAACGGTACAAAGTCACGCTTGATTATCGTTTGAAATTTAAGGATGACCGGACGAACCATATTTTCACACTAACCAACTTAGAGCACTCGCATGGTGCGGGCGCAACGAATCTTGGCTTGTCCGTCTACCGGAATCAAAAGATCCTTAACACGATTTGTGGCAAAGAGATTTTCAGAGTGAATCATGACACCGTCTTTCAACAATTTCAATCTAAGTAAAAAGGTTGAGTCAATTTGACTCAACCTTTAATACTGAAAACGTTATTCTTCGGTCTTCACATTTTTCAATACATTGACGACGAAGATCAGTATACTGATGACGGTGATTGTCGCACCAACTGCAATTGCAGGCTCGAATTGCTCATGCCCGTAAACGAATAGTGTGAGACCGAGCATCATGACAGGAAGGCCGATGTTATGCCCCCAGAAGTGGATTTTGGCAAGAGAGGATTCGGATGCTTTCGGGAATAAGTGATAAATGAGACCCGCTAACGTGAGTGCTGTCCAACCGAGCAAGTTAATGTGCGCATGAACCGGTGTGAGGTTAAAAGTATGGGACATAGACATGTACATCCCTAAGACCGCACCTAGTGCAAAATAGACAGCTGAAATCTTGATCAGTTTGATTCCCATATACATTCTCCTTTCAAGGATGAAACAAGACTTGTTCACTAATGTATACGTTGAAAATGGAGCTTTTAGCACATATGTCATAGCGCAAGACGCTGTCTAGCAACATATTTTATGAGTAGTGGACAAGATATCAAGAAATACTTTAAAGAGATGTTTGTAAAGGAGGTAATACTTGTGGGACCACAACTTGAAATCGGGCAAGAAGCTCCGGACTTTTACTTGTCATCTACGACAGGGGAGAAAATCCGTTTATCCGATTATAGAGGGAAGAAGCATGTGCTTGTTGCTTTCTATCCACTTGACTTCACACCTGGATGAATTAAGGAAATCACCTCTTGGAAAGAGGATTTCAAAACATTCATTGAAAGCGAAACAGAGGTATTGGCGATCAGTGTAGATCACATTTATGCCCATAATGTGTTCGCAGCAAGCCTTGGAACATTACCCTATCCACTTTTGTCTGATTGGTTCAAGACAACATCGAAAGATTATGGTGTGTTGAACGAGGAGGATCAGACTGCGGAACGTTCTGTGTTTCTCATTGACAAGGAAGGATTCATCCGATTTAAAAACACGGAATTTGATGCGAACGATCGAGAGCAGTACTTGGAAGTTTTCCAATTTTGTAAAGACCTTTGTGTATAATGAGATAGGGTATGATTCACAAAGGGGGACAATATTCGAATGGATATCAATCGTTTGCAACAACAGATGGGATTCCTGCTTGAAATCGACAAGCTGAAGAACATACTGAGACAGACGTACATTACAAATGGCTCAAGACAAGAGAATGATGCAGAGCACTCATGGCATTTAGCGATGATGGCACTCACTTTAGAAGAGTATGCGAATGAGAAAAACATCAATCTTCTTCATGTCATTAAAATGTTGCTGATTCATGATCTTGTAGAAATCGATGCAGGTGATACCTTTGCTTATGATGAAAAAGGTCATGAAGATAAACAGGAGAGAGAAGAAGAGGCGGCAAACCGGATATTCTCCATTCTGCCAGATGATCAAGCGGAGGGCTTGTACAGTTTGTGGAGGGAGTTTGAAGATCGTGAAACACCTGAAGCCCGATTTGCTGCGGCACTCGACCGGCTTCATCCGATGCTTCTCAACCATCAAGCGAAAGGGCTCACCTGGAAAAAGTTCGATATCCGCAAGGAACAGGTGTTAAGCCGAAACAAAACCATCGCTGAAGGATCAGAAGACCTCTGGGAATATGCACAGGCTGTTATTGAGGATGCCGTTGAGAACGGGTATTTACGCTAGGCGAATCACCATAAGAAAAGGGATGATCCGATTCAATCGGGTCATCCCTTACTCATTTTACTTTGAAGAATGTTTTTGAAGTTGTTCTTTGATGATGTTGATGTTCCATTCCATCATTTTAATGTACGAGTCTCCGTCTTCACCAGGAGCGCCGAGAGAGTCTGTGAACACTTTCCCTCCGATTGGTACACCTGTTTCACGGGATACTGTTTCCATACTACGTGCATCAATACTTGTTTCTAAGAAAAGGACTTTAATGTCTTTTTCACGGATGAGATCGACAACTTGTCGTACTTGATCAGGTGTTCCTTGGTTTTCTGCGTTGATTTCCCAAATGTAACCTGCCTCGATGTCATATGCATCACTGAAGTATTTGAAGGCACCTTCACTTGTGATAAGGTAACGATCTTCCTTTGGAATTTCACTGAAGCTTGTTTTCGCTTCTTCATGAAGACTTTCAAGCTTTGCGATGTATTCTTCTGCGTTCTTTTCATACGTTTCTTTGTTGTCCGGGTCTACCTTGATGAGTCCGTCACGAACATTCTCTACATATTTGATACCGTTCGCTACGTTCAACCAAGCGTGAGGATCCTCTTCACCCTCTTTACCTTTCGTCGTTAAGTATTTTGGTTCTACGCCTTCACTTAGACGAAAGACAGGTGCATCCTCGCCGTCTTTCCCAGTTGTGCCTAGTAATTTTTCAAACCATGAGTTACCTGCTTCAAGGTTCAATCCGTTGTAGAAGACTGCGTCAGCGTCTGCTGTCTTTTTGACGTCTTCTGGTAGTGGATCATATTCGTGCGGGTTTGACCCGATTTTGACCATACTGTGTACTTCGACTTGATCTCCACCTACGTTTTTGACCATATCATACAGAATGGAGTACGTTGTGACAACTTGAAGTTTTTCCCCGTCTTTCTTACCGCCTTCTGCTTCTCCATCGCCGCTACAAGCAGCTAGCAAGAAGACCATTAACACCCCTACAAATAATGCATACATTTTCTTAATCATTGTTCCTATTCCCCTCTCTAGTTTGCTAATGAAGTTCTTTTTCTGGATTTTACAATTTTGCGTATTAAGCCGTGTTTCGGTGACAACATGAACACAGCGATAAACATAACCGTTGATGTGAGTACAATTGTTGCTCCTGATGGTAGGTTATACGTAAAGCTGTAGTACAACCCGATGACAGAAGCGACGGTTCCAAATCCCGCTGCAAGGTAAATCATGACCCATAGACGGTCGGTTAGTAAATAAGCTGTTGCTGCTGGTGTAATAAGCATGGCAACGACAAGGACGATTCCAACCGTTTGGAGGGAAGCGACCGTAACCATTGTCAGTAAGGTCATCAACAGGTAATGGATGACTCTAGTCGATAATCCATAGGCTTGTGCCATCGTTGAGTCGAAGGACGTGACCAGTAACTCTTTATAAAAGAAGTATACGCCTCCAATGACGAGGATTCCGATTCCGAGTGTGACCCACATGTCAGACGGACGAACGGCAAGAACGTTACCGAACAGGATGTGATACAAATCGGTACTACTCTTCATGAATGTAATCAGGATGATTCCGGCCGCAAAAGCGAATGTAAAGAGTATCCCGATGGCGGTATCGTTTTTCAACCGACTGTTCTGGCTGACGAATCCGATACCGATTGCGGTGAGAACACCAGTGAATACGGCACCGAAAAAGAAGTTGATTCCAAGCATGTAGGAGATGGCGACACCAGGCAGGACAGCATGTGAAATCGCGTCTCCCATCAAAGCCATTCCTCTAAGAATGATGAAACATCCGATGACCCCGCAGATGATTCCGACCATTACTGAGGTAATCAACGCTTTTTGAAGGAATTCATACTGAATAATCGCTTCTATAAAGTTCATGCTTGATTCACTCCCATATCATTCATGAATGCAAGAGGATTACCATACGCTTTCTGGATGGTTTGTGAATCCAACACTTGGCGAACCTCACCTTTCGCAATCAACTCTTTGTTTAGCAGAATCAACTCATCGAAGTACACATTCGCTTTACTCAAGTCATGGTGTACGACGAGAATCGTTTTTCCTTCCTTCTGCATTTCCTTCAGAATATGGATGATCGTGTTTTCACTTGATACGTCAACTCCGACGAAAGGTTCATCCAGGAAAAAGACATCCGCTTGTTGTGCGAGTGCACGAGCTAAGAATACACGCTGTTGTTGTCCTCCGGAAAGCTCACCGATCTGGCGCTTGCTGTACTCCTCCATACCTACACGCTTCAGGCACTCATAAGCCCAATCCCGCTGCTTTTTCTTCGGGCGCTTGAATAGGCCTAGGTGTGGATAAGTACCAATCAACACAGCATCGATTACTAGAATTGGGAAATCCCAATCGATGTCGTTCCGTTGAGGGACATATGCGATTTTTTTCCGTACTTTTTTAACTGGGTTCCCTAAGATCTCTACTTTACCGGCTTCTGATGGAATGAGGTCCATTAACGCTTTGATCAATGTAGATTTACCAGCACCGTTCGGACCGATGATGCCGACTAGGCTACCCTGTTCAACTTGAAATGAAATATTCGTCAATGCGACGTTCCCGAGATAAGATACGTTCAGATTATTAACGTTTAAAACATTCGGCATCCTAATTCACTCCTTTCTTGTGCATATAACTAACAACATTCACCTTAGAAACAAAAGTTGTACGAGCGCAACATTTATTTAAAAAGAAAATGACCTTTTTAGTAACAGTCATAATATATGCCCAGTTATAAAAATGTTTCCTATAGACAAAACTTAAATCATTCTCATATTTTTGTCAACAGAAAAGTGACTATTACTTTTGCAGTAACACTAAATTATTCAATTGTAAAAACAAAGATATCTCTTCTGTTTTACCCGTTGGGGGAGGGGGTTATGCACGTTATGGAGAATGTGAGGATTCATTTTTTATGTAAGGTTATGGGGACGTAAGGAGTGCTCTCTAACGTCCCCGAAATTGGGAAAAACACAAAATGGAGGACGCATGAAAAGTTCATACGCCCTCGTCAGATTCATCAAACGTTATTTAACTGTAATTTCTTTTGTGCTTTTGGCAGGAACTGTGATTTCAACTTCAACGTATTGCTTATCTCCTGATGCAACATTTTGTTTCACTGTTCCTTCAGATACATCATAGTCCCCTTTAACGAGATACATCGGTACAGTGACCGTCATTTCTTTATTCAACCGGTTGTAGACAGTAACGGTTTGCTCTGTAGCATGTCCGTCGTTCGGTTTTTCATATTGAGATTCAAGTGCCATGACGCCGCCTTCAGTGTTTCCATTTTCATAAACAGGGACGGAAACGCCAGGCTCTTCATAGTTGTAGTTTGTGATTTCACCGTTCTTCACTTCAAGTGGACGGAAACCAACCCATGGCTTACCGCTTAGTTCAAGTGAAGTTGTCGTTGTATAAAGGATACCATCTTGTTCTGTGACATTGTCGATGTGCGTATGGCCATGAAGGCTGATGTCCACACCATATTGTTTCATGATCTCAATCAGTTCATGAGCGTTTTCACCGTGCCACTGTTGATCATATTGGATACCTAGTTTTTCACCTAGAATCAATGTTTCTAAGCGCTGAGGGTCATGCTGCTCATCATATTGCTTCCAGTATTCCTTAACTTCTGGATCATCAGATGGCCAGATGTCACGGTCACGCCATAGTGGGTTGTGGTGTGAGAACAATCCTGTAATTTGGTCAGGTTGAGCAGTCTTTGCATTTTCTTCAAGGTCTTTCTTCACCCAGTTCAACTGTTCTTCTCGAATTTGTCCACCCCAAGTCGGAACAGGGACTGAACCTTTTCCGCTTCGGTCGAACTTATGCCAGTCGAATGAGTTATAGGCGATAAAGTGTGCATATGGTCCGTAATCAAATGAGAAGTATTGAGGTCCGAAATATTGCTCCCAGTATTTTGCACCGTCCGCTAGCGTTGCATCTTGCGCGTACGTATCATGGTTACCAGGTGCAAGGTAGACAGGTACATCCAACTGTTGAAGCATACGATACGTTTCTTCATATTCATAGATATATTCTTGCGGATTCATTTGACCATACATAAGGTCACCGGTTACGACAACAAAATCAGGATTCTTCAAGTTGACTTCTTTAATTGCTTTTTGCAGGTAGAGCCAACGATCTTCTTCCTTGGCATCCCACATTCCTGCTTCTTTTAAGCGGCCTGGATCGATCGTCGACACATCGTCGTGGTTTCCAAGGTTACGTGGGGAACCGACGTGTGTATCCGTCAGATGCAAGAATTCAAAGTCTTTGTTATACTCTTGAACGACTTTTACCGAGTGCGGTTGCTCATCCGTTTTACGTTGACCAGATGCAGTATATGATACTTCAAGATCATACAATTCTTCTGGTACATTCTCAGGAATTTGGACGGTCACATCATAAATCCTTTCACTATCTTTCCAATGTGACTCTCCAGTTGAAACCTTCTGAACAGGAAGATCGTATGTTTCAGTAAATGCAGAATGATTCGTCGGCTTCAATTTCACATCCCAGCCAGCTGCATGCTTACCTTGGCTATCAATTTGAACCGTAACGGTCTCGCCTTGTTTCTTGATTGCTGGGTTCCCGAATAGTGGATAAATGATGTCATTCACTTTCGGGTCGACAGCGATATTCGGTACATCATCCAAATAGTTGGTTGTGTTTCCGATTCCACCGTCCTGTTTACCAGTTGTTCCTAACGGTCCGTTGATGGCACCATTAGCCCCTAGGGTTGGAACGATAAGTGCAGCTGCTGTAATAACCGCAGCAATCGTCTTGAATTTATGCTTCACGTTTGGTTCCTCCTCATTGTCTCTTTGTTGTTTTCGACAATAATCGTAACAAGTTATTGTAAAATACTTGTGAATTTTTAATTACAAAACAAATTCAACCATAATTTACTAGGAGGATGTAATGCAAAGGTATGTTTTGAACTATATTACTAAAGTATTATATGAGTCGGATATTCGCTGGGCTGTCGGAGGCTCCAACGTTCTTGCTCACTACGGTTTGATTCAGTCACCCCGGGATATAGACTTACTGATTGACATAAATGATGTAGACAAGACGTCACGCCTGATTGAAGAGAGCGCTTCATCTTTAGATGCTGAATCCTATCCTCCTTTTAAAACAGAGGTATTTAAAAGGTATCTAATGGATGAAACAGAGATTGATTTTATGGCTGGTTTTGCAATTGTGCATGAGAAAGGAATCTATCGTTATCATCTAAACGAAGAGTCAATAACGAATCGGGTTTTACTGGAGGGGTATCCATTACCGCTCAGCTCCATAGAAGATTGGTTCATCTTATATCAATTGATTCCGAATAAAGGTGAAAAGGCGGACCTGATCGAATTTTATTGGAAAGAAAACGGGATTCGTCACCCGTCGATTTTAAGAAAAGCGCTTGAACAACCATTGCCTGATCGAATCATCGAGAGAACGATGCATCTTCTAAATGAGGTGTGAAATGTCTAAATACAAATCCGTAATCTTACTATTAACAGTTGTTTCGCAGGGAGCGGCCATTATTTTTTTATTTATCAATTTCTGGGTGTCCATTATGCTCTTCCTCTTGTATGGAGGGGCGATGCTCGTACTATTCATTTTATTGATCATTGAAAGAATAAGGGAGAAAGAGGAGGAAGACCAAAATGATTATAGTGACTACTGATGCTGTACCAGGGAAAGAGATCATTGAACTGAAGGGGTTTGTGAAGGGCAGTACGATTCAAGCTAAGCATGTCGGAAAAGATATTCTTGCTAGTCTGAAGACGATTGTTGGAGGAGAAATCAGAGAATATAACGAAATGATGGAACAGGCTCGAAAAATTGCCATTTCCCGAATGGTGGAAGATGCAAAGGCAAAAGGTGCGAATGCGATTGTGGCATGCCGCCTGCAAACATCATCTGTGATGTCTAATGCATCTGAGATCGTGGCGTACGGAACGGCGGTGTACATTAACGAGTAGAGAGGGGAACGATCATGATTGAATTCCGGAAGCTCGGACCAGAAGATGCATCTGATTATTATCAATTAAGATTGGAAGGGTTGAAAAATTATCCTGAAGCCTTCGCATCCTCCTATGAAGAAGAAGTGAATCGATCGGTTGGAGATGTGAAGAAGAATATTGAAAAACAGGACAAATTTACGGCGGGTGCCTATTATGGTAAAGAACTCGTCGGTATAGGGACCTTTTTTCAACATACAAAAAAGAAAATGAAACACAAAGGTGAAATTGTCGGAGTCTATGTCAGTCAACATGTGCAAAGAAATGGGATCGGGTTCAAGCTCTTGGAGTATCTAGTTGAAGAAGCAAGTAGGATTGAGGACCTGGAACAGATTATGTTGACCGTCATGACCGAAAATCGCTCAGCCATCCGCTCATATGAGAAAATCGGTTTTGAATCGTATGGTGTCGAAGAGCGTTCGTTGAAAATCGACGGACTCTACTACGATGAGATGTTGATGAAACTCCATTTAAAGAAATAAATCTTGGGGACTGATCAGATGGAATGGTCAGTCTCTTTCTATTTTACCAATCCAAAAAGCATCTACTTTTCCGCAAATTTTCCTCTTGCAACTTCTAAATACCCATCCTACTAGTGTAAAACTCTTGTTAATGCCATCGAATGTTCTGGTCCTAAAGTATGGGTGAAGGTATTTGGGGGTGCCTTTTATACCTAAATGAAATGGGTTTATCGGTTTTAAGTTCAAATTTTTTAAGTAAAAGATAAATAAATAGGACTAAAATATGTAAAAAGTCCTGTCCCCTGTTTTATTTGTAAATTAAAAGTATGAGGATTGTGTGTCTTTTGTATTGGAAAAATATAAAACCTAGGAAGAAGTTAGTACGAAATATTCTGAAAAATATAAGCGTATCGACGGATGTCTAATATTAACAGCTTTCGTATGATGAAAATACAAGATATCGGATTCAACGACAAACATCGCTGAATCTCGATAAAGGCAAAACTGGTGAAAGCCAGTGGCGCAAAACTACAGGGGCTAAGGTGCAGTTGCACTAAGCCAGCCAGTTACCGAAAGATCGTAGGGGTGTTTTTGTTTTGCGCATGTACCCTGCTTTCGGTAAAGGCAGGGTACTTTTTGTTGAAGAGGGAGGTGGAAGTAAGTGGAACTGATTAACCTGACGAACGGGATCGTCATCGCGGAGAAAACCATTCCCGCATATTCATTTTTTAAAAGATTAAAAGGACTTATGTTTACTTCATCATTTCCCGAAGGTTATGCCGTCCACATACAACCCTGTCGATCGATCCATACGTATTTTATGAAATACGAAATTGACGTACTTTACCTCAATAATGATATGGAAATCATTGCCGCGGAAAGCTACGTCCGTCCCGGAACGGTGGGAAAACATCATAAAGGGACTACGTCTGTCATCGAGATACCAGCAGGAACCATCCACAAGACGAAAATCAAACCTGGACAAGTTGTCCAAATACAAAATTTAAAGGAGCGAGTATCATAATGGAAAAATTAAAAGCATTGATCACTGAAGAGCAAGGACAAGGTATGACTGAGTATGGACTAGTATTGGGATTGATCGCAGTAGCGGCGGTTGGATCATTGGCATTATTAAGAGATGAAATCGTTGAAATGTACCAAAGTGTAGTTGATCTTGTGACAAACCGAGACACAGGTGGAACAATCTAATTCTGGTATGGCCTTACGTTGAAAAAACGTAAGGCCGTTTTTTCAAGAGGAATTGAGGGATTGAGAATGTTGTTTAATCTCATTTTAATCATAGTTTTAATTGTCTGTGTTATTACAGATGTAAGAAAGCGACTCATTTATAATAAGGTGATTTTCCCCGCACTTATACTTTCATTCCTATTACATCTTTTCTTTAATGGATGGTCAGGCTTAGGCACTTCTCTACTTGGTTTTTTGATTGGTTTTGGAATATTGTTGATTCCATATTTCATGGGTGGTATGGGTGCAGGAGATGTGAAGCTTCTTGCACTGATAGGGGCTTTGAAAGGACCAGCTTTCGTAGTGAATACCTCCATTTATATGGCTTTGTTAGGCGGGGTGATTGCACTCGGAATCCTTATATTTAGTGGTGGAGCGGTCAAGAGATTTAGATATTACATCTCTTGGCTCTATGCAAAGAAAAGCGGACTTAAAGTACCGTTAGCTCTGACGAAAGAATCAATGAAAACATCTTACCCTTATGGTGTTGCGATTGCAGGAGGAGCTATCCTTAGTATTGTCGGGAAGGTGTGGATTTCATGATCAAAGGTGAGAAGGGACAATCTCTGGTTGAGATGGCATTGGCTCTCCCTCTACTATTAATCATTTTGATGGGGATCTTTGATGTCGGGAGAATCATGTATACATATATGCACCTTCAGTTAGCTACGCAAGAGACGGTCCGGCTTGGAGGTTTGGGACGGGATGATACTGCCATTACAGAATTTGCCCGTGATTATATTCATGTAGGTGATCCCTCTAAACTACAGGTTATCATTACGCCAGATGATGCGACGAGAAGATCGGGAGACTATGTAAACGTTACATTAGGATATCCAGTAGAATATGTAACCCCATTCATATCCAATGTATTGCCTTCACCGGTAAACGTAAAAACCGATTCCACGATTCGAGTGGAATGATGAGGAGGCGTTTTTAAGTGAAAAGGTTAAACCTTATGAAGGAAGAAGCGGGGAGTTCAATCATCCTGGTTGGCCTGTCGTTAGTTGCCCTTATTGGAATTATGGGACTTGTTATTGACGGGGGATCCTTATATATGGCAAAAAGCCATCTCCAAAAAGTCGCAAATGCTGCAGCCTTGTCCGGGGCGCAGGAACTGACTGTCAATGAAAATGAAGTTCGGAATGTCGTCAATAATATTTTAAACGACCATACTGAATTGGACACTCTAGAATCAATCTCAGTCAAAATGAAAGATGAAGTGAGGGTAAAGCTGACGAAAGAGGTTCCTATGTATTTTTCAAACCTGTTCGGATTTGAATCCGTACCTGTAACAGTACAAGCTGCAGCAGAAATTGGAACTATGTCGGAAGCAATGGGGGTAGCACCGTTAGGAATCGACGATTCGGTTCCTTTGGAATTTCACAAGGAATATCGGTTGAAGGTAGGTCCTCAAGACAACGATACAGGTGTATTTGGAATATTAGCCTTAGGTGGGACGGGATCCAAAACCTATGAAGAAAATTTGAGAAACGGCTATCAGGATGTAATTAAGTGGAATGATGTCATCGATACAGAGACGGGGAATGTGGCAGGTAAAACAAGGTCCGTAATTAATGAACTTGTCAATCAGTGCTCTGTATCGGCTGAAGAAATGATTGCAGGAGCCAATCCTCGAGACTGTGGAAGGATCTTGCTGATTCCCGTATTTACACCTGAAGATGGGGATCAGAACCAATTAAAATCAATCAGGGTAACCGGTTTTTCTTACTTTTACATATTAGAACCAATGGACCCAAAAAGCACGGAAATTGTAGGGATGTTTGTTGAACGGGCAGGAACAGGAATTGTAGATCCCACAATTGTAAACAAAGGGGCATATGGGATTAGACTAACAGAGTAGGTGAACATTTTGAGGTCAAAACTTGTACTGATATTAGCGATTGTAATGGGATTAATTACAACGGTATTATTTTTTAACTACATGAAACAGTATGATGCCGAAACCGTTGCAAGCAAAACAAAGATAGAGGTTGTTGTTGCGGTAAGCGAAATAAAACGAAATATGCCGATCACGAAAGATCTGCTGGAGATCAAGATGCTCCCAGAGGAAGGCGTCCACCCAAATGCATTAAAGAAAGTGGAGGATGCAGTCGGACAGTATGCAACAGCAGATATCGTGAAAGGTGAAGCCGTCCTTTCCAATCATTTGCAAAACTCGAAGGAAGAGTCATTATTTGTTTCAAGGAAGGTAAGGGAAGGGTTCCGTGCTGTATCGGTAGGATTAAACCTGCCTCAGTCTGTTACAAATTTGATTGAGCCTGAGGATCAAGTGGATGTCATTGGAACGAAAAAAGAAGGAGATAAGCAAGTTTCAACCTTTGTAGTTGAAAACGTAAGGGTCCTTGCTGTAGGGAGACGGATGGTAGAAACGACAGAAGGACAACCCTATGTCGAATACACCTCAGCAACTGTCGAAGTGCTTCCAAATGAGGCTGTAAAGCTTGTAAACGCTTTAGAATCAGGTACTGTGCATTTCGCCCTTCGAACAAGAGTCCAGCCTGACAAGGAGGCTGCATCAGATGACTGATACAACAGTAGAAACAGTTGAAAAGGAAGTTAAACAAAAGCATAAACGCGGTGAAATGATTACCGTTTGCAGTGCGAAAGGTGGAGTTGGCCGTACAACAATGACGGTCAACTTGGCCGTTGCTTTATGTAAGAAGAACATTAAAGTCGGTATTCTAGATGGGAATTTCATGTTTGGTGACGTCGGATTAGCAATGGATTTACAGGCAGCATTTACGGTTAAAGATGTCATTGAAGATATTGAAGAACTGGATGAAGTAAGTTTATCCAGTTATTTCAGTCGTCACGAAAGTGGAGTGAAAATATTGGCGGCTCCAGATCGTCCGGAGTATTCAGAGTTAGTTACCAAGGATAATGTCAGCAAGATACTGGATTTAATGCTCACTCAGCTTGATTATGTGATTGTCGATACCGGAGTAGGATTGCAAGATCAAACCCTGTCATTGATTGAAAAAGCGGATCAAGTTCTTATGCTGACCAATTTAGAGATGGCGACATTAAAAAATACGAAACTGATGCTTGAAACACTCGAAACACTTGATTTAAGAGATAAGGTCACAACTGTAATCAATCGTTCAACGATGGAAAGTGTCATCAATGCTTCGGATGTTCCTGATATTTTAGAAGATTATCAACCTTATTATATTCCGAATGATTTTCAAATTGCTTCCCAGTCCCTCAATATCGGTATACCCTTTGTGATAAATCAAAGAAAGACAGAGCTTGCAAAGGCGGTCTATAAGATGGCAGAACAGTTGACCTCCAGGAGGGAAATCAAGGTGTATGAATCTGAAGAACCTTCCTTTCTTTCAAAGCTCTTTCAAAAGTCTAAACGAAGCAAGGAGGGAACGAATTGAGTTTACTAGAGAAGGTCCAGGCGAAGAGCCAGGAGAAGAAGGAGAATCCCGATTTTCAGACTCGCGTAGAAGAAGAGAAACCTATTCAGAAGCCAGACTTGATCTCAAGCTTTCGTCCAAAAAAGAAAGTGGTCGAAACAGAGTCGGATCGTGATAAGAAGCAGGATCAGAAATTCAATAAACATTTGGAATTGAAAAATCGTCTACATAAAAAGATTTTAGAAGAAATGAACGAGAACGATGACGTTGAACAAATCATTCCAAATCTTGATACAATGGCGATTGAAATTATAAAAAATGATGAAATGTTCCGGGGCGCGATTGATCGAAAAAAAGTGGTGGAAGAGCTTGTTCATGATTTGACGGGGTTTGGTCCGATCAACCCTCTGTTAATGGACCCTGAAGTGACAGAGGTAATGGTGAATGGTCCTGATATGGTGTATATCGAACGTAAGGGGAAATTGATGTTGACTGGGGTACGCTTCCGGGATAATGATCACATCATGAATGTCATTGAAAAAATCGTGGCACCGATCGGTAGACGAGTAGATGAAAGCTCTCCAATGGTTGATGCCCGTTTACCAGATGGTTCCCGTGTCAACGCAATCATCCCACCACTCGCTTTAAATGGACCTACCATCACAATTCGTAAATTCTCAAAAGACCCTTTTACAATTGATAATCTTGTTAGTTTTGGTACGCTAACTCAAGAAATGGCAACATTCATAGAAGCTTGTGTAAAGGCTCGATTGAACATCTTTGTCTCAGGTGGGACCGGATCCGGAAAGACGACGACGTTGAATGTTCTCTCTTCTTTTATCTTTAATGATGAACGTATTGTCACTATCGAGGATGCGGCAGAATTACAATTGGGACAGCCGCATGTCATATCACTCGAATCGAGACCTCCGAACATAGAAGGAAAAGGTGCTATTACAATCCGAGATTTAGTTCGAAACTCTCTTCGTATGAGACCGGATCGAATCGTCATTGGTGAGGTTCGTGGAGCAGAAGCGTTGGATATGCTTCAAGCTATGAATACAGGACATGATGGTTCACTTGCAACAGGTCACTCAAACAGTCCAAGGGATATGATTTCAAGACTTGAAACGATGGTTCTGCTTGCGGGTGTTGAGTTGCCTGTAAAAGCGATTCGTGAACAGATTGCAGGTGCGATAGATTTGATCATCCAGCAATCACGATTAAAGGATGGTACGAGGAAAATAACGAAGATAACTGAAGTTCAAGGTCTTGAAGGTGATGTCATCGTACTTCAAGATATTTTCGAGTATCAGCAAGAGGGTGTAGATGCAGAAGGTAAAATCATGGGACGACTTGTTCCGACAGGTGTTCGTCCGAAATTTTATGAACGATTAGAGCAATCAGGATTGGATATTCCTCCGAGTGTATTTCTCCCCAAGGAGGAATGGGTTTAATGCATACCTACTTGATTCTGATGGTGTCTTTCAGTTCATTCTTATTTTTTTATGCCATACTGCAATTGACATTATTATCAAACAAACGTTTGAACAAACGGATGAACTATTATTTATCTGCTAAGAAGAAATCAAAACTCGATAAACGAAAATTTAATGCTGCACTCCAAATTCAATTGTATAAACAACAGATGCGCTCTAAGGTATCGAAAAAGAAAAGTAAAAAGCTCGAAAACATGCTAAGAAGAGCAGGTGTCCCCTTAAAGCCAGAGGAATTCATTTTATTTCGGTGGATATCTTCTTTGCTTATGGCAGCTTTTTTTTACTTGATTTTCGGAAAAGTACTGATGGTTTTCCTTGGAGCAATGCTGGGCTATATGCTACCAATAATTTGGATTAAGAATAAAGAAAAGAAGAGAATTCAGAAGTTCAATGATGGTTTAGCAGATATGATTTCAACTGTAGTAGGATCGTTGAGAGCGGGGTTCAGTTTCCCTCAAGCTTTGAAAACCGTTGTAGAGGAATCGGATGATCCAATCAGTAGTGAAATTGGATATGTACTGAAGGAAATGCAATATGGTAGCTCATTAGAGGATTCCTTGAGTGAATTATATGAACGCATGCCGAGTGAAGATCTCGAATTGATGATACAGGCAATTCTGATTCAAAGACAGGTTGGCGGAAATTTGGCTATAGTACTTGATAAAATTGTCCAAACGATTCGGGACCGTACGAAAATCCAGCGGCAAATTATAACCTTGACTGCTCAAGGGAAGCTTTCTGGAATTGTAATCGGACTTCTTCCAGTAATATTAGGACTCGTTCTTTTTGCCATTGAACCAGAATATATCAGTAAATTATTTACCAACATGCTCGGTATCGGGATGATGATTGCTGGAATCATCTCAGGTACAATCGGATTTATTTTAATAAGAAAAGTTACAACAATCGAGGTGTAAAGACATGTTGTACTTAAGCTTTTTTATTTCTGTGACATTGTTTCTGTATTCATTATACGTATTTCGGAGTGAACGGAAAGAGGTATTGAAAAGAAGGCTTTCCTCTTTTGTAGGTAAAAAAGAGGAAATGGAAAATCAGGATGAAACTTCAAAACCTTTAAAAAAACGTTTGCTAAGTCCACTTTGGAAGGATTTTCGAAAGGGATACAGGAATAAAATGAGGGGAGAAAAGCAAGCGAAGCTGGAACTCAAGCTATTACAAGCAGGCAATCCCTTTGGTATGACACCTTTGGAGTACAGACTTATTCAGATCGGGTTGATCATGATTACCCCAATCCTCGTTGGCGGCTGGGGAGTTATGATGGAATTTGAAATTGGTGGAATTCTATCATCTGCTATTATTGCATTGCTTATTGCGCTCGTTCTTCCACCCTATTATGTTTCAAGTAAAATCAAGGCTCGTTCAAAACGTGCATTACGGGAGTTACCAGATATTTTGGATTTGTTGACGGTAAGTTTAGAAGCTGGTCTAGGTTTCGATGGTGCTTTAAGTAAGGTGGTTTCCAAAAAGGAAGGTGTACTTTCCTCTGAGTTTCATCGCTGTCTAGAAGAGATCCGCTTAGGGAAGACCCGTCGTGAAGCTCTTCGTGGAGTAAGGGATCGATTAGTTGTAGATGAAATTAATATTGTGATCAGCAGCATACTTCAGGCTGAAAAGTTAGGTATGGGTATGGTCAATGTCTTGCGTGTACAATCAGAGGAAGTACGTGATCAACGTAAGCAGCGTGCAGAACAGGAAGCGATGAAGGCACCGGTTAAGATGCTGTTCCCGCTTGTCCTATTCATATTCCCAAGCTTGTTCATCGTTCTTTTAGGACCCGTTGTTATCGAATTTATTGCAAGTTTCAACAAATAACATTTACATTACATTTGTCTTAGCATATAATGGTAACAAATCGAAAGCACTTTAAGGAGGTTATGTTTTATGTACAAATTCAATCGCACACTTCATTCATTAATTGTATATAAAGCACAGCCCCTTAAGGTGAACGTGAAATAGTTCTCTGATTTTTGATGTAGATTATTCGCCATGGGCTGTGCGACTAGCCTATGGTTTTTTATTTTCGTAAAAAAAACTACACGAGAGACCATCGGTTTATTTTCCGGTGGTCTCTTTATTTTTACTCAAAAATTGGAGGAAACAAATTTGAATTTACAACAACTTGGTTTTAATGAAGAAAGAAATGAACAAGCGAAACAATGGATTGAAAAAGGATATGAACCGGCCCGTGTCTCACAAGAGCATAAAGGGATGTATACCTTATTGGCAGAACAAGGTGAAGTAAAAGGAACCATTTCAGGGAAAATGAACTATGAAGCGTTTGACCGTGAACATTATCCAGCTGTCGGCGATTGGGTCATGTGTCAGGTACACAGTTCTGAAGAACGCGCCACCATTCATGCGCTCCTGCCCCGAACGAGCAAATTTTCTCGTAAAATAGCGGGCACGACAACTGAAGAGCAGATCATTGCGACTAATATTGATACGGTCTTTCTCGTCAATGCGATGAATAAGGATTTGAATGCGAGAAGGATTGAACGGTATCTTCTGATGGCTTGGGAAAGCGGTGCAAATCCTGTTATCGTACTCAGTAAAAGTGACCTGTGTGAAAATGTAGCTGAGCGGGTAAATGAAGTAGAAACAGTTGCTTTAGGTGTCCCGATTCTCGTCATCAGCTCTCAAACCGGTGAGGGAATTGAAGCATTAACACCATACCTTGTGGAAGGAAAAACCGTGGCTTTACTTGGATCCTCTGGAGCAGGAAAATCAACTCTTGTGAATTGCCTTTATGGTGAAGAAATTCAGAAGGTGAAGGAAATCCGTGAAGGGGATGACAAAGGGAAGCACACGACCACTCATCGAGAAATGTTCTTGCTGCCACAAGGTGGATTATTGATTGATACACCGGGTATGAGAGAGCTCCAATTGTGGAATACGAATGATGGACTGTCTGAAAGCTTTCAGGATATCGAAGCGCTTGCGGATGTATGTAAATTCCGAGACTGTCAGCATGATGATGAACCGGGTTGTGCCGTGAATGGTGCAATTGAAGCCGGGGACCTGACAGAGGAACGGTTCGCATCATACAAGAAACTGCAAAAAGAGCTTGCCTATCTTGAGCGTAAAAATGACCAAAAAGCACAGTTACAGGAAAAGAAAAAGTGGAAGAAGATTTCGAAAAGTATGAGGAGGTAGCGATGCTATACAAACAATCGATCCAAACCAATGATCATGATGAAATGATTGATATTACCTCGACTGTTAAAGAACTGATCAAGAAAAGCGGTGTGCCGAATGGGGTTGCAAATGTGTATTGTGCACACACCACGGCTGGCATTACGATCAATGAAAATGCTGATCCTGATGTGAAGCATGATATGCTCATGCGGCTCGATGAAATCTATCCATGGAATCACGTGAAATACAAACATGCTGAGGGGAATTCAGCCTCTCACTTGAAGGCGAGTACTGTCGGCAGCTCACAAGTCGTTATCATTGAACATGGCGAGCTGATTCTAGGTACATGGCAGGGGATTTATTTCTGTGAATTCGATGGACCACGTACAAGAAATTATTATGTAAAAGTGATGGAAGGGTAATCAACTTTTGAGTAACAATTGCTTTTACCCAATAAAAAAGGTGACCATTCAGGAAGCTCCGTGGAGCCCTGAAGGTCACCTTTTTACATATTAAACAGATAATGAATTGTCTTTTTGTTGTTCTTGTTTCTTCGCTTCAAGGGCCGTAATGTATGGTGGTAGTTTTTATAACCAGTTGTATTCATTTGCAGCTAAAGGAACACTCATAACAGGAGCTTACTAACTACTTGCTAAACACGAAACGAGATGGTAAAGTTTAGGTAAATATGAAAGTAGTGATTGCATGGAACCGACAGGTGGGGTTGGAATTATCGCGATTTTAACATCAGTATTCGGTTATATCTTCATCGGTGGTGCAACTTATGCTACTTACTTAATCTTTAAGATTCTTCGGAAATACGCTAAAAGCGAGTAAACAAAAACAGGACACTTCCTTTGTTCCAGGAAGTGTCCTGTTTTATTATTTTCGATTGAGTATTATGTCCCCTGCGGTTTGTAAAAACCCCTTATCACAAGGGATTGTATTTTGTTTATTTTTTAGTTTACATAACGTAATATACATGTATTTCATCATCCTTCAAGTTTTGTTCATGATAAAATGAAGCGAAAGGAGAGGTCGAGATGAAAAAAGTGTTATTTGTAGGAACTGGTGGGATCTCTCGTACACCGATGGCTGCATCTCTATTCGAGAACATGCTTAAAAAGCAAGATTTAGGAGGGAGTTTTCTCGTTGAAATTGCGGCAACAGGTCATTGGCATATTGGTGAATCACCGGATGATGAAATCATTGATTTGTTGGAGGAGAAAGGCTGTGAAGTGAAGAGTCAACCTGTTCGACAGGTTAAAGTGGAAGATCTGCAAAACTTCGATTATCTTGTAGCGATGGATGCGGAAATATTGGGGACCTTGCACCAGATGGCGGGCCTGAAGGAAACTGGTGAAATTCTAAGGTTGTTGGACTTTGCGGAGACTATAGAAGAAGATGACATCCCTGATCTATACGAGACCGGTGAACTAGATGGTGTTTATGACCTCATCTATACTGGGTGCAAAGCGTTCCTTGAATACCTCAACAAACAATAAAACCCGATCTGCTTAAAGCGAGACCGGGTTTTTGTCATTAATGTCTGGTTTTGCGCATGTTTTTCATAATAAAACTGATGATCAGTACGACTAAGATTGCTCCAATCAAGGCTGGTATTATCGCAAAGCCTCCTAATGATGGTCCCCAGGAGCCTAAGAGAGCTGTACCGAGCCATGCACCAATGATTCCTGCTATGATATTACCGATAATTCCACCTGGCACGTCTCTGCCGACAATCAGACCGGCTAACCAACCGATGATACCTCCAATGATTAATGCCCAAATCAATCCCATTATGAATTCCTCCTTTTATTCAAAATGTTTGTTGGAAATAATTTTAGTTTTGTGATACCCGTCGGAAATGATTCATAAACAATTCATCGTAAATGTTTGGGTTTTCGAAGAACGGGGGAAATTAAATATTATTACAAGATGAAAAAGGAGAGATCATAAATGACGCAAGCTGTACACACACCAGAAAGACAAGCACAACGTACTCCTACACATATTGACGACCACAGACGGAAAGATGGGAATTTCCTTTGGAAAGGGATCTTGATTGGAGCTGTCGTAGGCGGTCTTGCTGCCTTGATCGACAAGAATACACGCAAAAATGTCCAAGCACGATCCGTCAAGCTGAAGGATCAGACGACTTCTCTTTACCGGACAGTGCGAGAAGAACCGGCAGTCATCATGAATACGGTCAAGCATACAATGGAAACAACGTCCAAAGCATTGAACGAATTATCACGAGAAGTGAAAGAAGTTGTAGGTAAGATTGAAGAAGTGAAAGAGAACTCCTTAGAAACGTATTCCAGTGTTCGTGAAGTAGGTGGAGAACTGAAGGATGTCTCCAGTAAGCTGAAAGAAGCGGGAAGAGAAATTACGGATGTGGACTACAAGGAAGACAATCATAAGTAAACCATCTTTAAGGGAACTTGAGAGAGGTGAAAGTGACTGTGGGGAGACTTAAACAACCTTCTAAGAAAATCTTCTGGAAGGACTTAATTGAACGAATTAAAGAAGATGAAGTGACAGACCTATCAGCCCAATTGGCTTATTATTTCCTCCTGTCACTTTTTCCATTTTTAATTGTGGCGATTACGATCGTAACGGCTATCATTGATGAAAGTCAATTGTATACAATGCTTGATCGTTATGCACCTCAGGAGATCATGAATGTCATTCAAGAAAATACAGATGTCATCGGGAGCCAGGGTGGAGCAATCCTGTCCCTGGGTATCATTGGTACTCTGTGGACAGCATCGAATGGTATGAATGCGGTCATCCGGGCGTTGAACAAAGCTTATGATGTAGACGAAAGCCGAAATTTCATCGTTGCGAGAGCGGTCGCGATTTTACTTACATTAGGAATGCTCTTGATCATCTTTGTTGCCATGGCGTTACCTGTCTTCGGCGAGCTGATCGGAAATCTGTTCTTTTACATCGGTATTCCGAATGCAGAAGAAACCTGGGGTATCCTGCGTTGGGTGCTCAGTACAGTCATCATCGCTACAGTTATCACCATCATCTATATGGTCGCCCCAAATAAGAAACTGATCTTGCGGAATGTATGGGTAGGAGCTGTTGTTGCAACGATTGGTTGGCAGCTTGTTTCATTGGCCTTCTCATTTTACGTGAACAATATGAATGATTATAGTGCGACCTACGGAAGTCTTGGTGGTGTCATCGTCCTGATGCTTTGGTTCTATGTGTCGGGTCTGATGCTGATCATTGGCGGGGAAGTGAACGCCACCTTCAAAAGCCTAGAAGAAGGTACCACTAAGACCTGACTTTCTTTCGTATAAGTCTTCTCATGAAAGAAGAAACTAAACGTACTCTTCTGTGAAAAGGGGCTTATATAATGAGTAACAATAAACAGAACCATAATGTAAAAAATCATAAAAAGCATACGAGCGACAACAAGCACAAGACGAGTAGTTCTGCCAACAAGAAAAACCAATATCATTAATCAAATATGCCATCCGAACCGGGTGGCATTTCATTATGAAGGGCTGATTATACATATCGACGTTTGAGCCCCTATGGAGAAAAGGTATTGCTATATTAGTCCTACTAATTGTAGCGGAATGAAAATGGAGGGGATGTTCGTGCGAGTATCTGAATTATTGGTAAAATGTCTTGAAAACGAGGGTGTCGAGTACATTTTTGGTGTACCTGGCGAAGAGAACATCGATTTTCTTGATGCTTTGAAAGAATCGGATATCAAGTTCATCACGACAAGGCATGAGACAGGTGCAGCTTTTATGGCTGGTCAATATGGAAAGCTGACAGGGAAACCAGGTGTCTGCCTCGCCACGTTAGGACCTGGAGCGACAAATCTGGTCACAGGTGTCGCTGATGCCAACATGGACCAGGCTCCACTCATCGCCATAACAGGACAAGCAGGTCTTGAGCGGCAACATAAACAATCGCATCAATATTATGATCTTATTTCATTGTTCAAGCCGGTAACAAAATGGAATACATCGATTCGGGATAAGGACATTGTGCCGGAAGTGGTCCGCAAAGCGTTTCAACTGTCTACGAGTGAAAAGCCTGGAGCGGTGCATATCGAATTGCCTGAAGATATTGCAGCCCTTGAAGTTGAAGGAAAGCCGTTGGAAGCGATGCCGAATGAACGGTTGTCCCGAGCAGTCGATCCATCTTTGGAAGAAGCGGCTGAACTGATCAATGAGGCCAAGCAACCGTTGGTGTTGGTCGGTAACGGTGTAACGCGCATGCATGCTTCTGAAGCGTTGCAGAACTTCGTAGAGAAAATCAATGCACCTATTACAAGTACCTTTATGGGAAAAGGAGCGATCAGCTGGGAGCATCCGCTCAATCTGCAAACAACAGGACTGCAGGATAAAGATCATATCGCGTGTGGAATCGATAAAGCGGATTTGATCATCACGATCGGATATGACTATGTGGAATATCCGCCATCTGCTTGGAATCCGAATGGGGATAAGCCAATCATCCATATCGATACCCAAATGACAGAAGTGGATGCCCATTATCCGATGAAAGCAAGCCTTGTCGGGGATATTGGCGTCAACCTCACCTTATTGACGGAAAAAGTGGAGCAGCGAGAGAAGTTGGATCCAGATTATGAGGAATTGCGGGCGGAACTTCTAGAGGACTTGCATAGCGACAAGGATGACATGTCTTATCCGATGAAGCCCCAAAAGGTCGTTGCAGACTTGAGGGAAGTGCTGGATGATGACGATATTCTGTTGTCAGATGTCGGTGCACATAAGATGTGGCTTGCCCGTTACTTTCATTGTGTAAAACCGAATACGTGCCTCATTTCGAATGGGTTCGCGTCTATGGGAATTGCGTTGCCAGGAGCGATTGGTGCGAAGCTTGCCATGCCGGATCGGAAGGTTGTCGCTGTAGCCGGTGACGGAGGCTTTATGATGACGGTTCAAGAGCTTGAGACGATGGTACGATTGAACCTACCGATCGTCGTAGTTGTCTGGACCGATAACCGATACGGCTTGATTGAATGGAAGCAGATGAACGAATTTGACAGAAGCTCCAATATTACGTTTGAAAACCCGGATCTTGTCCAATTGGCAAAAGCCTTTGGGGCAGAAGGTTTGAAAGTGTTAAGAGCAGAAGAATTCAAACCGATCATGGAGGAAGCCCTGAAGATGGAGAAACCGGTCATTGTGGATTGTCCGATAGATTATAAAGAGAACATCCGGATGACCGAACGACTCGGTAATATCATTTGCGGTAACGGATGATATTAGACGGACGACAATAGTAGGAGAATTCCGAATAAATATGGAAAGGGGTGTCTCGCTCAATTGGAGGGATGCCTCTTTTTCTTTGTTTTGTTTTGGTGAGCTCACTGATGGGGAAATTGGGCTATAATTTCTGGATTTGGGCTATAAATCCTGATTTTGGGCTATATTTTCTGAAACTGAGCTATAATTTCTAAAACTGAGCTATAATTTCTCATTTTGGTCTATAAATTCTGAATCTGGTCTATAATTTCTGATTTTGGATTATAATTCTGGATTTTGGTTCTATAAATCCTGATTTTGGTTTATAATTTCTCGCCTTACATGGAAAACACGGGTTTTTTACAGTGAAAAAATGAAATTGCTATCAATAACTCCCAATCATGATGGCAAAAAAGCAAAATCGAAGCGATATTTACCTCAATATTGTCGGATTGTCATGAAACAAGAGCTGGAAATCATACACTAGTACAGCAAGTCCTGAACATATGGTACACTGAAACTCGGTAACAGTATGGTACCTGGCACCAATTATGTAAAGGAGCACAGCGTATGGAAATACAGAATGCACCACAACATCGCAACAGTATACGCTTAAAGTGGAAGTGGATTGGTAGCATCCTTTTCCTTGCTTATTTTGCTGTGCTTATTTATTTTACTTTGTTCACTTTCAATTATTATGTTTATGGCAAGTCGTTCAACCTTGTGTTGTTTGACAGCATCCGGCTGATGTGGAGAAGCGGAGATTACTGGTTGATCTTCAAAAATGTCATCGGAAACATCCTGTTATTCATGCCACTCGGCTTTTTGTTACCGCTCATATCAAGGAAGTTCGCCCCTTTCAGAAGGATGTTCTTCATTTCGTTCGGTATGAGTACGTTGATCGAATTGTTACAATTCAACTATGCGAACCGGATTTTCGACATTGATGACATTCTATTAAATGGATTAGGGGGGCTGGTTGGATTAATCATCTTTAAGATCCTCGCCTTCTTTTACCGAATGTACGAGCGAAACTTCAAATATAAATCGTGATCATCAAAAAAGACGGGATCCGCTTGGGATTCCGTCTTTTACAAATCTATAATTACTTACCGAGTACGCGATTCACACGTTTGGTCAACATCTTCATTCCGTCCCCGCCAGCTTGGAAGTGTCGAAGCTTTCCTTCAGCATCAAATACATAGTAAGCCGGTACATATTGATTCTCATACGCATCCGTTAACTTATGCTTGTTGTCGACGAAAATCGGTTGAGAGATACCGTGTTCTGCAGCCACTTCTTTCACTTGATCAACATCCAAGTCTTTCTCAGAACGTGGCATGTGTACAGCAATGACATTCAATTCGTCTTTATAATCATCACGGAATTGGTTGATGTTCGGCATAGCATCTTTACATAACTGGCAACTGACAGACCAGAAGTGTACGAGTGTCGGCTTGTCTCCGACCAAATCACTTTTTGAAACTTCACCGTTCAACCATTCTGTTGCACCTTCAAATTCAGGCATTTCTGTACGTAATCTCATGTTCAAGATCGACTCCTTTATCAACTGAATTATTTAAAATAATTATTATCTAATGATGATTTTAAAAGTTATAAGACCCTACGTCAATTATTCTGTCTCGAATATAGTATACCTTTGGCTTAGAAACGTTAAACGTTCAAAGGAGGTTTTGGAATGGGAGAAAAATGTGCCTCCAACCAATGGACCGCTTCCTCAACCATGGTTAACGTAGTGGTGTGTTGGACACCTTCATAACGTGAGAAATTGATTTTGTTTTGATCGTTATAGTAGGGAAGAGCAGTTTTGTAAAAATGATGCTGTATGTCAGAAGGAATAACGTAATCCTTCGACCCGTTCATCATCAGAAGAGGTCGATTATTCAATCTTTCTAACGAGTTCGCAGGATTTAGTGATCGAATCTCTTCTAAAAAAGTTGATGGTTCAAAACCGACACTTTGAAAATACTCCTCGCATGCAATCCAATCAAAAGCCCCGTTCATATTAATGAATCCCTTTATCTTGGAGTCTCTCACAAAAGCTCCTGAGGTCATCATTCCTCCCATTGAACTACCGAATAAAACAAGATCCTCACAGTAGGTCTCATATAAATGATTAGTAAGAACCTTGATATCCTCCAGACTTCGAATGATCGTTTCCCAGAAAAAGCGTTCTTGGATCTCTTTTTTAAAAGGATGCTCCAAACCATTCCTTGAATCATGATAAAGGATTTCAGGTGTGATGACGCTATATCCCCATCGAGCTAGAGTAGAGGCTAAGAATCGGATGTTATGAACACTGGAACCCCAGCCGTGATAGAGTATAATCATAACAGGCTTTTGATCTTGTCTATTTTTGAGCTCGTAGTGAACGTAAGGAATTTCTTCGGCTTTTTCACGTCTAACAGATAACATTTTCTTTCCTCTCCTTTATCCCGTCACTGTTTCATGGCGTTTCCTTGGGTTGAAGAATGAAACGGTGATGAACAGGACAAGCATCATTCCACCGATTGTAAAAAATATGCTTCCTTCTTCAAGCACTTGAATAGCTGCTCCTCCAATCAGCGGTCCGAATATACTCCCGAGGCTGAAACAGATGCCCGCCAGGATATTACCTGCCGGAAGCAACTCTTTCGGAAGAAGATCCGCCATGAATGTAATCCCCATTGAAAAGAGAGAGCCCAAAAAGAGTCCAGCGATCAGGAACATGACCGTCAAATAGATGAGTGAGGAATTCAGTGTCATCAGAATGAAACTGACTCCTCCAATCAAGAGTGAAGTGACGAGTATCGGTTTCCTCCCCAGACGATCACTCAATAACCCTAATGGTACTTGAAAAATGAGAGCACCAACGGCGAAAGCCGGAAGCAGAATGGAGACCGCATCGATGCCTAATCCTTGACGGACCGCATAGACCGGAAAATTACTGTGAACCGTCGTTTCAATGAATCCGTAACCAAACGTCCCGAGCAAACCAGGCCATGACATCCGGAAAACCTTTCCGTAACGTTGCCAGGTTCCTTGAAGGTCAGCAGTCGTAATGTTTTCTGGATATGCATTATCAATTCGAATGAGTAAGAATAATGCAATCACACACAATATCGTGGCCACCACGAATGGTAAAGCAGGGTGGATGTCAATCAATTTGGTCATCACAGGCCCAACTCCGAATCCTAGTCCGAAGGATACCCCATAAATGGAGATGTTACGTCCACGGTTTCCTTTTACACTCATGGATGTGAGCCAAACTTGAGTGGCGAAATGAAAGATATGATCCCCGATTCCGATAATCAATCGGAGGATGAACCAGAACCAGATCGCTTGCCATACTGGGAAAATGAGCAAAGAGACCCCGGTTAAGGCAATGCCGGTTACGATCAAACGTTTGTACCCGTATTTATGTAATGGTTTTTCAATAAAAGGAGAGATGACTAATATCCCGATATAAAAAGCAGAAGCACTGAGTCCATTGATGCTCGAAGACACGCCGGCCTGCTCAAGTAAGATCGCCAAGAGCGGCAGGAGCATTCCTTGTGCAAACCCTGATACGAAAACGACGGCAATCAGGACGTTGAAACGGTATCGGACGGAGCGCATAACTTGTACTTCCTTTCATAAGTTGATACATTTTACTATATCTGATTACGCAATACTATCTATTGTGATCTACGTCGAAAATCTTCATCCATTATAACAGAGACAATCATATGATCTCTTCCGAGGAGTGTTAGATTTGGAATTTAAAATGACCGAGGGAGGCTTCACGACAGATTTTGAATACGGAAGCCTCAATATTTCAGGGAATGAACAATATGGATTCAGACCGTATCAACTGTTAGTCTCATCAGTCGCAGTCTGTAGCGGAGGCGTGTTAAGAAAGGTACTCGAAAAGATGCGCTATCCATTTGAAGATATAACGGTAAAAGCTGAAATTGAGCGGAATGAAGAAGAAGCGAATCGCGTCGAGAAAATCGAGCTCACTTTCCACATCCAAACCGAGAAGTGGGACGAAGCAAAGATTGAAAAGGCGATGCATCTGACTCGTAAAAATTGCTCGATGGTTCAATCCGTCCAAAACAGCATAGAAGTAGTGGAAAGAGCGGAATGGGTCAAACTTTAAAAACGTTTTCTGCATTGGCTATTGGCGCACTCATTCAAGGTCTCGGCATGGGGCTGTTTCTATTTCCACATCATATTCCGTCAGGTGGTGCTGCGGGAGTCGCAGTCATTAACGAGTATTTCTGGAACATTCCACACGGTTGGTCGCTGTGGCTCGTTAACGTTCCATTATTATTTGCGGCTGTAAAATTTCTGGGTACCGGTTCCGCGGTCAAGACGATTTTTGCAGTAACGGTTACATCACTCACTGTCGATCTGATCGGTCTAGTGTTACCAGCTCCGATCTCGATTCCGTGGGTGGATCTGGTTTTTGGGGCGTGTCTATTCGGGATTGGCGTCGGCATTCTGTTCCGTAATGGCGCTTCATCAGGCGGTATGGCGATTCTTGCCCAAATGTTCGCGAAGTGGTTTTCACAGCCACCAGGCCGAATGATGTTCTGGATTAACGGAGTGATTTTCGTAGTCACAGCTTTCGTGGTCGGATGGTGGATCTTCCTGTTTGCGATCGTGACGCAGTGGCTTGGAACAAAAGTGTTGGATCTCGTTTATAACGGACAGCTTACAATCGTGAAACTTCGCAAGGCACTCCAAATGTAACTGGAGTGCTTTCTTTGATAAAAGATAAAGCAACGTGAAAGGAGGTAGGTAGCATGGCACAGCAAATGGATTTTACAAGAGGATCGGTCCCGAAGCAGATGATTGTTTTTTCCGTTCCGATCTTCCTGACGAATATCTTGCAAACCTCTTTTCAGTTCATTGATAGCGTCTGGGTCGGGAATTTACTAGGCTCGGCTTCGCTTGGGGCGATTTCCATCTCGGCAACGCTCATTTTTACGATATTGTCGTTCATTATCGGTGTGAACAGTGCCTCACTTACCGTCCTTTCACAGAAAAAAGGGGCTGACGATGATCAAGGATTGAAAGAATCTTTGAACGCGTTCGTCTTTGTTCTTGGTATACTGGCTGTCAGTCTAGGACTCGTCGGTTTCGTGTCAGCCGGCTGGCTTCTGGAACTACTCGGAACACCGGATGATATCTATCCGTTAGCGAAGTCGTATTTGCAAGTTAATTTCCTCGGAATCTTGTTCTTGTTCGGTTATAACTTCATCGGTACGGTGTTAAGGGCACTGGGCGACAGTAAAACGCCGATTCGATTCGTATTCATTGCGGTCGTCTTGAACACAATTCTCGATCCGATATTCATCAGCGTGTTCGATATGGGAATTGTAGGAGCAGCTTATGCGACAATCGTGTCACAAGGATTCGCTTTTGTGTACGGCATTTTCTACTCGGTTTGGAAAGCAGGGGTACCTTTCGTCGTACCGTATGCACCGCCCCGTTTTTATTTCGTCACCTTGTTCAAACTCGGTTTTCCAGCTGGATTGCAAATGATGGCGATTTCCGGTGGTATAGCAGCGATCATGGGCATCGTCGCTCATTTCGGTACCGATGTGGTCGCCGGGTTCGGAGCTGCACAGCGGATTGACAGCATCATCATGCTTCCTGCTTTTACATTAGGATCGGCTGTGAATAGTATGGCTGGGCAGAACATCGGAATTCGTTCATGGGACCGGGTTGATGCCATATCACGGAACGGAATTTATTTGATTCTGGGTGTTTCCTTTACGATTAGTACTATTGCTTATTTCAGTGCAGAAAGCTTGATTCGGCTGTTTGTTCAGGATCAAGAGACCATTGAATTTGGTGCGACTTATTTGAAAAGTGTCGCGTTCTTCTATCCGTTTCTCGGAATCAATTTCGTCTTGAATGGTATTGTTAGGGCGGCAGGGGCGATGGTTCAAGTACTTATCTTGAATCTCATTTCCTTCTGGGTACTTCGAGTACCGTTGACCTATTTCTTCTCCCAATGGTTAGGTGAAGAAGGGATCGCCTACGGAATCGGGACTAGCTTCATTATCAGCAGTATCATCGCGTATGGCTATTATAAGTTCGGCAATTGGCGTGAGATTGAAATTTTTAAAGAGGAAACGGTCTAACACACATAATTGAAACGGAGATGTACACCCTTTCTGTTAGGAAGACGAGCAGAAAGGTGTTTTTTTATGCAGCGGTATTATTCGAGGATTTACTGGCATTTTACCGGTTCTCCGAAAGGCGCGACACCAGGTGTATTGAGCCCAGATGAATTATTGAAAAAGAGTAAGCCAAAGTCAGATAAGGAATCAGTAGAGATTCTTTTAGCGATATTAGATTCGAAAGTGCTGGAAGCTACGAGTGAAGAAGAGGTCGGAGATTACAGGACGAATGCGTTTTGCAGCACAACGGACATTCCGTTCAAGGATCTTGTTGAGCATGCTGTTTATTATGGAAAAGCTGCAATCGGTTTTAAGGCGGAAGCGATCCATGAAATCTTTTTACCGATCTGCTATGTCTCTGATAGGCACTCACTGAAAAAGGAGTTGCTGATGGAGAAGCACCCTTTGTTGGATTACATCAAGCTGACCGACTTTCATCCTGAGGAAGGTCACACCTTTTATCGGGAAAGAGAGTGGCGTAAGGTTGGTGACTTTCATTTTAAAAAGGAAGATGTAGCTGCCATTGTCGTGCCAGATAATTCCGTGAAACAAGTCCACAATTTCTTGGCGGACCATCGTTATCCCAACGACATTTCCGTCCTATCTTGGCGTTTGATTGAAGAGGCATAACGCTATGAACCAGCATCGACAAAGTTTTTATTTTATCAATCAAACATTTGTTTAAATGACTCTAGAGTGCGCTGTCATAGGAAATGGAATTTCAATCAATCGTTTGTTTGACATTTTGAAAAATTTGGCATGTAGATTTTATCTCTTCTAGAAAAAAATAAAGATATGAAAGGAGCATGTCCGATGAGAAAGTTGGGTATTATGATTGCCTGTTTCGGGCTCTTGTTATGGCCTGATCAAGCATTTTCAGCAGAAAAAGCAAAACAATCCGAAAGAGTTTCAATACCGAATTCGACTGTATCAATTTCAAAAGAGAACACGTATCCGAATGCCACGCAAGATCTTCCGGATCTACAACCGAGCGAATTGACACGTGAAATGTTTTCAACGACTAAAATCAAGATTGAAAATCCGGAACTTATCCGACTCTTTAATGAATCACACATTTCACCAACAAAAACGGCGATCGGTTACCGGGCTAGCATTTACTTAGGTCAATGGCCGTTAAACTACGAATCGGCTGAAACGAATGTGAATTGGGAGTACCACAAAGTGAATGTGAATCAGTTGAACAACCGTGGTGGAACAGCTATACAGCAATTGCGCTTTGTACAGGAGAACGAGCAGAAAGTGTCTGGAGGATTGACCGCAAAAGTGGAAAACAGTGATGACGTCCAAAAGATGATGATGATCAAAGCTTCTGAAAAGACGCATTTACCGCTTTCATTCACAACAGTGATCGGTAGAGGGACGAAAAAAGAGAATGTGTACAATATTCCTCCAAAGAAAGTCGGTTATCTCTCTAGTTATGTCCCGGCAGTCAATGAAAAAGGAAGAGTGACGTACGGAGAAGTGTACATCAACCTGAAAGGGAATAAGAAGAGTATCGAAGTGAGAAACGTAACCCACCAGGGAATCGGTGCTTGGATTCCGGTCCAGGACTACATCACCTTCCGTTTCAACATGACGAACTAACTTCGAATAATACGAAAGGGCTGACGATCCAAATTGAGTCAGCTCTTTGCTTTTGCACAATATAAAAGGTGCACCATAATATGGCACACCTCTTTACATGGATTGTTCATTTTGTTGTTTAAGTTCGATCCAATCGTCACTCCAGCGTTGAATCTCACCGATGACTTCTTTCAATGAATTACCTTTGTCGGTCAACGTGTACTCAATACGCACCGGCGTTTCAGGATAGACATCGCGTTTGACGATCCCTACCGATTCAAGCTCTTTCATGCGTTCTGTAAGCATGCGATCACTCATATCTGGAATTTGCTTCTTTATATCTTTAAATCGTTTCGGGCCGGACATTAGTACACGTATGATCAGACCTGTCCACTTTTTTCCAATGATTTCAATTGCAGCTTCATATTTCGGGCACATGTTTTCAAAGTTCTTCATCAATCCTCACCTCAAATCTTTCTCTGAGATTGAATCCTTACATTTAGTGTAAAGTTTAAACTTACTTTTGTAAAGCGATACCAATGAATGGAGCTCTTCGACTGGGCTATAAGAGGTGATAATGCTCTTGCACACCCCGAAAACGGAAAAATGACGAGATCGCACCCCGTAAGAGGCTCTTGCCTCACACAGAAATGATGAGTTTGCAAAAATCTGTTATGATATTAACGTAAATCTAGAAAGGGGACTACTATCATGGGTAATTCCATCAATGATAAATCAACACAGATGCATTACATCCAGAACCGTATTGATATGCTGTTGAAAGTGTTAGACAACATCGATCCTGAAACGGCTGGCGTCGAGGAAATCGACCGAATCATTGCGATGCTAGATGAACTTGAATTGAAATGCAAGCAATTCCGTCACGATTGGAACGAATAAACAAATCTGACGAATGAAATGTAGGATTTTGTTATACTGAACTTAAGATATGTAGTTTTGATTACGCTTACACAAGGAATTTAAACATATATAACCATGTGGTGTAGGAAAGCATCATGTGAAATCTTATGAATAAAGGGGTCATCGGGGAATGGAAAAGCTGAAAGAAAGCATGTATCAACTCATTGTTGAGACATCAACCAATTTGCCAAAGGACGTCCGTCGAGCGATTGCGAAAGCGAAAGCGCAAGAGAATGCAGGCACACGAGCTGCAATGTCTTTGGATACGATCAGTGAAAATATTTTAAAAGCGGATGAAAATGTATCTCCGATCTGTCAGGATACAGGGTTGCCGACTTTTAAAATCAAAACGCCAATCGGTGTCAATCAGTTGAAAATTAAAGATGCCATCATTGAAGCGATTAAGGAAGCGACAGATAATACGAAGCTTAGACCGAATTCGGTTGACTCTATCACTGGAGCGAACAGTGGCGATAATCTTGGACCAGGTACACCAGTCATCAAGTTCGAGCAATGGGAAGAGGATTATATTGATGCGCGCCTCATTCTAAAAGGTGGCGGATGTGAGAACAAAAACATCCAATACAGTCTGCCGACAGAACTGGAAGGTTTAGGCCGTGCAGGACGTGACCTGGATGGCATCCGTAAATGTATCATGCACTCTGTTTATCAAGCACAGGGACAAGGATGTAGTGCAGGGGTCATCGGAGTTGGAATCGGTGGCGATCGTACTTCCGGTTACGAACTTGCAAAAGAGCAGTTGTTCCGGACCTTAGAAGACACGAATCCGAATGAAGACCTCCGGAAGCTAGAAGAGTATGTGATGGAGAATGCGAATAAGCTCGGAATTGGAACGATGGGCTTCGGTGGAGAGGCGACGCTTCTCGGATGTAAAGTCGGCGTCATGAACCGTATCCCTGCAAGCTTTTTCGTGTCGGTAGCATACAACTGTTGGGCATATCGCCGTCTCGGTATTAAAATGAATCCGGATACTGGTGAAATCACTGAGTGGTTATACCAGGAAGGCGAGAAGATTGACTTCAAAAAAGAGATGGAAAAAGCAGCTGCTTCTCTTGAAGAAGAAGTGAAGGATGAAGTACGCGAAGTCGTACTGGAAGCACCGATTACAGAAGAACAGATCCGTGAGCTTCGTGTCGGAGATGTCGTGAAGATCAATGGTGTGATGCATACTGGTCGTGATGCGATCCATAAGCATTTGACGAGCAACGATGCACCGATCGATCTGAACGGTCAGATCATCTATCACTGTGGACCGGTCATGATGAAAGATGCAAACGGCGAATATCATGTAAAAGCGGCTGGACCGACAACAAGTATCCGTGAAGAACCTTATCAAGGGGATATCATGAAGAAGTTCGGAATCCGCGCTGTTATCGGTAAAGGCGGAATGGGTCCGAAAACGCTGAAGGCATTGGAAGAACACGGTGGCGTCTACTTAAACGCGATCGGTGGAGCGGCACAATACTATGCGGAGTGTATTAAGAAAGTCGATGGCGTGGACTTGCTCGAGTTCGGTATTCCTGAAGCAATGTGGCACCTGCAAGTGGAAGGGTTCACGGCAGTCGTAACAATGGACTCGCACGGAAACAGTCTCCACCACGACGTCGAGAAGTCTTCTCTAGAAAAGCTCGCACAATTCAAAGATCCAGTATTCAAGTAAGAAATGAACAACGAATAATGAGAAAACCGGGAATTCCCCCGGTTTTTTCTTGTTAAAAATTTATGTACCTGACTATGTACCTGACATTGGTAATCGATTCCTTGTATGGTTAAAATCTTAGGTTTCAAACTAATACTAAGGTCAAGTGAAGGAGTCGATTCAATGTGTCGAGAAAAACCTTAATTTATATGCTTGTTTTCAGCTTTGTGTTATCGGTGCCAATGGTCGGTCAAGCTTACTCCAATGAAAAACACAATTGGTCTTTCAAACGTGCCAAGGATCATCAGCCCGCAACAACTGAAGCTGAATACATCGAGCTTCTTAAAAAATACAATGGTTACTTTATCGGGGACACCAGTGAGAAGAACTTGTATCTCACGTTCGATAACGGTTATGAAAATGGCTATACGAAACAGGTGTTGGATGTTCTGAAGGATAAAAAGGTTCCAGCAGCCTTTTTCGTGACTGGACACTATTTAAATGATCAGGCGGATCTAGTCAAACGTATGGTTAAAGAAGGTCACATTGTCGGGAACCACTCCTGGCATCATCCGGATCTGACAACGGTTAGCGAATCCCGCTTAAAAGAAGAACTGTCCAAAGTAAAAAACAAATACGAAGAGCTGACGGGTCAACAAGATATGGTGTACCTCAGACCTCCAAGAGGGGTGTTCAGCGAAAGAACCTTAGCGCTTTCTGAAAAAGAAGGCTACACCAATGTCTTCTGGTCACTCGCTTATGTCGATTGGTTTACAGATAAGCAGCGAGGAGCCGATTACGCATACAACAACATCATGAGACAAATACATCCGGGTTGTATTTTGCTGCTTCATTCGGTTTCCAAAGACAATGCAGATGCTTTAGGAAGAGTGATCGACGACCTGCGAAAACAGGGTTACACGTTCAAGAGCCTGGACGATCTCGTAGCCACCGAAAGAATTCCGAACCCTTTATCTGAACTGCGTCAATGAAAGGACAGCCATACAGGTTGTCTTTTTCTAATTAAACCGTGATATAATGAATCCTGACTTAAAAAGGACGGAGTGTAATCATGAAGACAAAAGAACCACAGCTCAAGCCCGGAGATACGATCAAGATAACCATCAAAAGGCTTGGCATCAATGGAGAAGGCATCGGTTTTTACAATAAAAAAGTGACATTCGTTACAGGAGCGCTACCAGGTGAGGTCGTTATCGCCAAGGTGACAAAGCCACTGCCGAACCGGATTGAAGCAGAGACGGTTTCCATTCAGAAGAAATCGGAGGATCGGGTAAAACCACCATGTCCAATCTATGATCAATGCGGGGGCTGTCAACTGCAGCATTTGGGCTATGAGGCACAACTGCGTGAAAAGAAAGACATCGTGCGGCAAGCATTCGACAGGTATACGGATTATAATGCCCATCACCTTCCACTGAAGGATACGATTGGAATGGAGGATCCGTGGTACTACAGAAACAAGAGTCAGTTCCAGGTTGCGAAAAAAGGGGCGAGCGTCATCGCAGGATTGTATGGAATCGGTTCACACAAGCTGATCGATCTTACGAACTGCATGGTCCAGCATCCGCAGACGACCAACATCACGAACACCGTGAAGGGCATTTTAGAAGACTTAAGTATTCCGATCTACAACGAACGAAAACGGTCAGGTATCATCCGTACAATTGTTACACGCGTCAGTTTTGAAACGGAAAAAGTTCAGCTTGTGTTGATTACGACGAAGCGTGAAATACCGAAAAAAGACCTGCTATTAGCGGAAATCCAAAAACGACTGCCTGAGGTGTCCTCTATTTTACAAAACGTGAATGGGAAAAAGACGTCAGTCATTTTCGGAGAAGAAACGATTCACCTTGAAGGTGAGCACACGATTCAGGAAACGCTCGGTGACCTGTCCTTCGAACTGAGTGCGCGTGCGTTTTTCCAGCTCAATCCTGTTCAGACGGTGAAACTGTACAATGAGGTTCGACGAGCAGCTAAGCTTACAGGGGAAGAAAAGGTTGTCGACGCTTATTGCGGTGTCGGGACGATTGGATTATGGCTTGCAAAAAAAGCGGGAGAAGTCCGTGGGATGGACGTAATTGAGGATTCAATCGTGGACGCAAAAGAGAACGCAGCCCGTCATGGGATCAAAAATGCGCATTATTGGACAGGAAAAGCAGAACACCTACTGCCTAAATGGTTGAAGGAAGGATGGAAGCCAGATGTGGTCGTCGTCGATCCACCTCGAACAGGCTGTGATATGACATTCTTGAAGACCGTTAAGGACATCCAACCCAAGCGGATGGTGTACGTTTCCTGTAATCCATCCACATTGGCAAAGGATATCGCTTATCTATCCAAGCACGGATTCAAAGTGGAGCGACTCCAACCTGTGGATATGTTCCCACACACCTCCCATGTAGAAGTCGTCGCAACGTTAGTAAGAAAGTAGGATGGTGCCAGGTACCGTCAAAGAATGCTGCTCTGACAAGGGTTGCTTGACGGTACCTGACACGCTCATCCCCAAGATTATCCACAATGTTAATTAGTTAAGGAATTGTAAACACAAGTTATCCAAGGTTTTATCCACATTACCCACAACCTCATGGATAACTTATACACATATCAACATTTATCCACAAACATATGTAAAGGAGACTTGCCGGGGAAGGGACAAGTCTCCTTGTTCAGTCTTACAGAGGTTACTTACGTCGTGCGCGACGATCAGCTGCTCGTGCTCTTTCCTGCGCTTGCAGATCCTCAGAGTCGGCAAGCTCTTGGGAAAATTCGACGTCACGGCCGTCAGATGGGGCCATGTTTTGTTTGTTCTTTGCTTGTTTGCGCGAACGATTGTCTTTTCCCATGAGTGAACCCTCCTTAGACGATAAGTGAGAGGATGACCTCTCGTTTATTATGATGTGCAATTTGGTTTGAACTATAAGAGGAAAGAAAGGGTAATCATGTGAAAAAGTGGCCGGAAATTCATTCATCCACATGTGCATAAGTCAGAATTATAGGATAACGGTAAAAAAGTGGATGGATGCAGTGGATAAGTTCAAATAAGATTCATGAGTGCACGAAATCCTTGATAGTCCATTTTCGTTACCTCATAAAGCGTAAAACGCCACTTCTAGAAGGTCGATGAAGAACAAAACTGCGCATGAGCCGTTTGGATGTGCCCTTTACCCTAGATCCAAACAAAAAAGGCCTGAACTCGATTGAGTCAGAACCTTTATCTTTATGCTTCTCGAATAACTTCTTCTGCTGGCGTATGTGACATTTCGCGAATCGTGTGCATGTAATAGCTGTCACGCTCGATTTGGAAGAGGTTATAAATGTCTTCTGTTGCATTCAGTTGTTGATAAATATCCGGTCGCGTTTCGTTCGCTAACGAAATATACGGAATTTTCAGTGCTGCGCGCTCAGAGCGTACATTCGTTTTACGAATGCGCATGAAAATCGTTTGGATCTCCTTTTCGAAGAAAAGTTCATTGAAGAACGCTTCTTTCGCAGGCTGGTTATAGCCTTTGCCGTGGTAAGGCTTGCCGATCCACGTTCCGAGGAACCCGCAGCCATCCTCAATATCGAAAAGGTTGATTGTACCGATTGGACTGCCCCATTCATCCAGAATCGTTCTGGAGATCAGCTCTCCGTTTTCTTCTGCTTCCATCGTTTGCTTCGTCAAGAAGATGAACTCTTCCACTGAACCTGCTTTATGACGCACAAAAGGAAAGACCGCTGGATCCACCATTAATTCATAAAGAACATGACAATCTGAAAGATCACGTTTCTTTAGCATGATATACATCCTCCCAAAGAGGGCAGAGCGATTTCCTACCCTCGAATTAAAATTTCTAATTCGGGGTGGGAATCGAACCCACTAAGACCAGATGTACTGGTGGCGCACCAATTGCCTTCCCTTAGATCTTGTTTTTATTTTTTTATTAATTTCAACCTAATCATAATCGATTTATCTTGAAAAGGGAATGAGTAATTTTTGTCAAAATAAAGGTTTTTTTAGCGAAAAAATCCGTCCTCATATCCTATGTTCAAATCCGTAAATTTGTGCACTCAAATGGGCCGATCAACTGAACTTTTTATATACGATTTGACCGCCGATCATCGTCATTGTCGGTAATGCAGAAAACTGGAATGGATGATCGCTCCAAAGTGTGATATCAGCGTCTTTTCCGATTTCCAGACTGCCGACTCGATCTGCGATTCCTAAATTTTTCGCAGGGTTGATCGTAATGCCTTCCAGTGCCTGTTGAACCGATAATCCTTCACGGATGGCGATCGCTGCACACACATTCAAATATTGGATCGGAATATAAGGATGGTCCGTCGTAATCGACACGGAAACGCCGTGATCATTCAATACCTTATATGTCTGCCACGTTTTATTTTTCAACTCGATCTTTGATTTACGTGTCATGGTCGGTCCGACAGAGACTTGGAGGTTTCGTTCTGCAAGCTCCTCAGCGATCAAATGACCTTCCGTACAATGTTCAATCCTGAAGTCCAGGTTGAACTCATCCGCAAACCGGACCGCTGAAAGGATGTCGTCAGCTCGGTGCGCGTGAATCCGAACAGGCATTTCACGCTTCAATACGGATAAGATCGGAGCAGTTCTCAAGCATTCCGGGTTGTCGGTATTCAATGCTTTGTAAAATTCTTCGCGAAGCATCCCCATGATTCCCATACGTGTGATGGAGTCGTTATGACGTCCGCTGTGGATACGCTTCGGATTTTCACCAAGCGCGATCTTTAAACCGGCTTTCTCTTTCATGATCATTTTCTGGATATTTTGACCGTACGTTTTGATGACAGCTGTCTGACCGCCGATTACGTTCGCGCTACCAGGCATAACATGACAAGTCGTAATGCCGAACTTGATTGCGTCGTTAAAGGCAATGTCTAATGGGTGAACCCCATCGATTGCACGGATGTGCGGGGTGAGAGGTTCATGTGTTTCATTCGCATCGTTACCAGCCCAACCGGTCCCTTCGTCATATAAGCCTAAGTGAGTATGAACATCGATAAAACCCGGCAGAAGGTGCATGCCGGATGCATCAATCACTTTTGTTCCATGGTCTGCGGCAATTTCTGTCGCCATATTCTTAATGGTCCCGTCTTCAATGAGTAGATCCCCTTTGAAAGAAGCGGATGTGACAGGATACAAGATTGCATTCTTAAATAACGTTTTCATTTGATACCTCTTCCTATAAATTTCAAATTAAGTATAGCTTTGAGGCACCTAAAAGGGAAGTACTTTTAGGTTACAGCTATCTTGCTTTTTCATATATAGCGGATAGGGCTGCAGAAAGTGTTGGGTACTTGAATTTATAACCCCTTTCAAGAGCGATTTGCGGGAACACTTTCTGTCCGTCCAAAATCAAGGTGCTCATCTCTCCAAGGGTGGTCCGTAACACAATGCCAGGTAACGGCAGCCAGTGAGGACGATTCAATGTCCTGCCCAGCAATCTTCCGAAGTCATCCATTTGGACAGGGTGAGGAGAGGTAGCATTCACAGGGCCCGTAACGGATTCATTATGAAGTGCAAAATCAATGAGATAGACGATATCATCAATATGGATCCATGAGTACCACTGATCTCCGGAACCGATTGGGCCACCAGCGTAGAGTTTGTATGGAAGTGCCATCCGAGGGAGCGCACCTTCCTCTTTATCCAAAATGAGGCCGAAGCGGGTACGGACGACTCTAACGCCATACTGTTCCGCTCTTATAGCTTCAGCTTCCCATTTTTCCGTCACTTTTGCTAAAAAATCATTTCCAGCATCCGTTGTCTGCTCATCGAACTTTTCGTTTTCAGATGTTCCGTAATAACCGATTGCGGAAGCGTTGATGAGGGTGTGGGGTTTCGGGTCCATCTTTTCGATGATTCTCAGCATTTCACGAGTCGCTTGAATTCTGCTGGATAGGATTTTGTCTTTCTTTTCATCGGTCCATTTACCGTTGATTGTTTCACCAGCCAGGTTGATAAAAGCCTCGACCCCAGCCAGTTCGGTATAGTCTGCATCTTCCGACAGCCATTTTACATAGGTCACATTTTCCTTTGGCGGTCTCCCATCCGGATTACGGGTAAGAATGAAAACATGATTCCCCTGGCTTGTAAAATGTTCTGTCAATGCCTCTCCAACAAAACCCGTTCCTCCTGAAATGGCGATCTTCATACCAATTCCTCCTCCGCATCATTACCTACAGTATTCTTCCTATAAGGTTGTTTTCCCTTTTTAAAACGAGATAATCAACGGATATGCTAAAATGTAAGGGAGGTGATCCTATGAAAATAACGAAGATCACAGTCCAGAAGAAAAACAAAAGTCGTTTTAACGTGTTCATAGATCGTGGAAATGGCGAAGAATTCGGTTTAGCCATTGATGAGGAAGTATATATCAAGTCGGATATCCGGAAAGATATGGAGATTACCGATCAGCAAATCGCATCCTTACAGCTTCAGGATGAATTCCAAAAAGGCTTAAACCTTGCGATGAATTATCTATCGTATCGCATGAGGTCAATCGATGAAATTAGGCAGTATTTAAAAAAGAAGGAATTTGAAGCGAATACCATCCAGGCTGTCATAGAACGGTTGGAAGAGCTCGGGTACTTGGATGATTTGGAATTTGCGAAAATGTTCATCCGAAGTAAAATCACAACTACGAAAAAAGGTCCAAAAGCGTTGAAGCAGGATTTGAAGCAAAAAGGCGTCAGCGATCCTATCATAGAGCATGCACTGAATGTTTATCCTAAAGAGGAACAGATCGAAGAGGCGACCCTCCTTGTTGAAAAGAAAGCGAAGCAATATAAAAAGCTGAGCGAAAACGCACTGAAACAGAAAGTTGCTCAAGTCCTGCAGCAAAAGGGATATTCGTGGAATGTAACGGAGCAAGCAATTGAAAAAGCCTCCCTTGAAAAAGATGAAGACGAAGAAAGGGAGGCGCTGAACCTGCAAGCATGGAAAGCGCACAGGAAGTATGATAAATTTTCAGGCTGGGAGTACAAACAGAAAATGAAGCAATTCCTCTACCGTAAGGGTTTTCCGATCGAGTTGATCGATGAATGGTTAGAGGAAAATGAAGAGCTTATCGATCAATGAAAATTTCGGCTTGACCTTGATTTTGCTCAACGATCATACGTGCAACGTCATCGGCACTTTTCAAACGTGACCGGTCGTTAATATGGTCGGTTTCATCCCAAAATGGAGTGTCCATTCCGCCCATGTAAACAGCGGTCATTTTAATGGACGTGCCTTCAAGCTCTTTAATAAGACTTTCAGTAAAGCCCCGAACTGCAAACTTGCTTGCCACATAAACGGACTCGTTCTTCTTGCCACGGAGTCCTGCTGTCGAAATGATATTCATGATTTGGCCATTTCCTTGTTCGATCAGACTTGGAAGGGCAGCCCGCGTTATGTGGATGGTTCCATTTATGTTCGTTGTAAGTACTTGGTTCATCTCTTCTTCCGTATAGGAATTCAACGGTCCGAAAACCCCGGTTCCAGCATTATTGATGATGAGATCAAGACCGATATCTTCAAGTTTATGGGTAAAAAGGTGTTGTACATCTGCGTAGTTTGTGATGTCACAAGATAGAGGTGTCGCTTGCCCTCCAGCGCCTAGAATTTCCTGCGCGACATTTTCGAGCGGTTCAAGACGACGTCCGATCAGATAGACGTGATGACCGTCTTTTCCATATTGGAGTGCAAGACTTCTTCCTAATCCTGTGCCAGCTCCTGTTATGAGAACATTTTTCATGATGTAACACTCCTTATCGTGGATTCGTATCCATGCTAGCACAACTTGTACGTCATTTCGAGAAAACGTAAGTCACACTAGGAGGTATGTATGATGAGCAGATTATATAGTGATATGTCAGAGCACGAAATCCATCAGGAAATCCGGACAATGACGGAAAAAGCGAGAAAAGCGGAACAGCTTGGGATTGTAAACGAAGTAGCTGTCTACCAAAGGAAAATCATGATGGCGAAAAGTTATCTGTTGGATCCGACTGATTTTAAACCGGATGAAGTGTATGAATTAGAAGGGGACCCGGGTAGCCGTTTCAAGATTTCTTATATGAATGGGATTTTTGCATGGGGTTACCGTAATGACCAAGAGGAAATGGAAGCTTTCCCGATTTCAATGCTTCAGAAATTGTAAAGGAAGTATACAATAAGTACGAGAAATTTGTTTGACTAAAACAGAGGATCTTCGACTAAGTACCACCACGTCTTGTGGTGAACGTCGAAGTCAGCACGTCCTGTGTAAGTAAAAAGGATGTCCTGCAGTCCGCAAAGGACTTTAGGACATACCTTCTCAGGTTGAAAACACTAAGAGCGTTTCCGTGTCTCGACTTTCAAAACATGGTTGTGCAAGCTCCGTTGTGTTTCACCATTTACTTGGTTGAAGCTATGCTTCGGGTTCGCACGAGGCGATTGGAAAGGATCTTCGTAGTTAGGATGCAGTCTATCTCGATTGTCTTTGCCCAAGAGTTGGCACCTCCTAACAAAGTTATCCCTCGGTTCGGTTGGAACGACTCATCCGTTCTTGTGGGTGAGTCTGGTTCGTACCATTTGCACGTTTAGACGCATATTCATCCTTCGCACGGGCTTCGCCGTCTGGAGACATACGGTTAGGGAAGTTCTTAGCTTTGTTACGCATCGGTAAGCACTCCTTTCTAAACGATACTCTTATTATGAGATGAACGGCCAAGCGATATGTTGTGCAATTATTGACAAGGAAGGAGAGTAAATACAATGGAAGAAACATTTCACGCTTTAGCACTCAAATTACAGGAGAAAAACCCTTCGTTGACTTATGAGGAAGCACGGAATTGGGTGGAAGCGCTTTGGGAAGATTTCGAATCCACCAGAGCTCGTGCTGGGAGAAGTTATAAAGGCCAGGAGGTCACAGTGAGAATCGTCACGGAGTGGATCGACCGTTTCGGACACAAACTGCATGAATACTTCAGTTCTAACCCGAAATTCCAGCATCTGCTGAAAAAAGGACCAAAGCACTGAGCTAATCATCCCTATCAAGAGGAAAAACTCGGTTGATGGTAATGAATAGCGTCTATTCATCCCTATCGAGAGCAAAAATGCCGTTGATGGTAATGAATAGAGCTTATTCATCCCTATCAAGAGCGAAAATCCGGTCGATGGTAATGAATAGCGCTAATTTTCCACATAAAAAGGTGCCTGCTACGTGCAGGCACCTTCAGCTTTAATTCGTGGTCGCTACTTCAAGCTTCCGACGAAGTGTTTTTTCACTATAGACCCATCCAGTATATGAACTGATGATGTTCAATTCTTCATCTAGCTGGACGACTGCGACAAATGGGTAATGACCTTTCGAACGGTAACGCAGATCGATGAACCGAACTTCGTATCCTTCCTCGTCTTCTTCCACTTCCCAACGATAAACAGGGGAGAAGGAGAGGAAAGCTGCGAGATTGGAATCTTTTACAGCTTCGTTCAAGATTGGGTTGTTCGGCACCGGTTTCCGGTCATACACATCATGGATCGTCAAATGATTTCCTTTTACCTCAATCACATGGAATTGACCCGGACTCATGACAGCCACGTGTTTCTGACTCCAGCGCATCGTAGGACTGATGATCACTTTTGTCGCATCCGGTACTTCTTTTTTGATCATTTTAATCGTTTGCTGCTTATCGATATACCGCCAAATATAATAGGCGATCAGTATGATGTATATGCTCAAGAATGTGTAACCCGGATGGAACCCTTGCCACCAAAGGACGAATCCAATGATATGGGCAGAGAAAATAAACGGGTCGAAGATATTGATCATGCCATGTGCAATCCACTTTTTCGTAAAAGGATGCAGCGCTTGCGTTCCATAAGCATTGAAAATATCAACGAACACATGGAGGAACACTGCTAAAAATGTCCACATCCATACATGAAGCATGTTGGCTGCAGGCATGAACAGTTCCAATCCACCTGCTATCAAAATCGGCCAGAGCAGGACGGCAGGAATAGAGTGCGTGATTCCTCGATGGTTCCGGATGTATACAGCGTTATTCCGTAGTTTTAAAACCGTATCAAAGTCGGGCGCATTCGATCCGATGATGGTCCCGATCAAAACAGTCTGTGTGGTGATCGGATCCTGTGCAATGACTGGATCCAAGGTGGCGATTCCACCTAATGCGATACCCATGACAATATGTGTCCCCGTATCCATTAATCGTTAAAGCCTCCTCAAATAGCAATTCTACTTTTTCAGGATTCGGTCTATTAGTTATTGTATCCAATTTACGCGCGTTCGATGGGTAAAGCCGCGTATAAATATATTTTAATTCAGGTACTTGGTATAGTATAGTGTAGGCGAATGATCTTTAAAATCCCTTTACATAACCCAAGTTCAAGTTTACGGAGGATTTGTTTTGAGTGTAACATTATATGACCATGAATTAGCAATTGATATAGAAGCGTTCCAATCCGATCTCATCTCCTGGTTCGAAAGAGAACAACGCGAGATGCCCTGGAGGAAAGAACGTGATCCTTATAAGATCTGGGTTTCAGAAATCATGCTGCAACAAACCCGCGTCGATACCGTCATTCCCTATTTCGAGCGCTTCATGACACAATTCCCTACCGTTGATGCGTTGGCAGAAGCGGAGGAAGAGAAAGTTTTGAAAGCCTGGGAAGGGCTCGGATATTATTCCCGCGCACGTAACCTCCACTCAGCGGTTAAAGAAGTGAGAGATAAGTTTGAGGGAATCGTACCGAATCGACCGAAAGAAATTTTATCGTTAAAAGGTGTTGGACCTTACACAGCCGGAGCGATTGCGAGCATCGCATTCGGCCTGCCAGAGCCTGCAGTCGACGGTAATGTCATGCGTGTTCTATCGAGAATCCTATTGATTGAGGATGATATCGCAAAACCTCAAACGCGAAAAATCTTTGAAGAAGCGGTTCGCATTTTGATCTCCGAGAAGAATCCGTCCTTTTTCAATCAGGGCCTCATGGAGCTTGGTGCGACCATTTGTACGCCTAAAAAGCCTTCATGTATGCTATGCCCAGTCCAGGAACATTGTGAAGCCTTTGATGAAGGGCTCCAAACAGAACTTCCTGTAAAAAAGAAAAAAATGAAAAAGAAGAGGGTCCCGATTGCTGTTGCGCTCCTTCAAGATGAACATAACGAAACCATTATTGAGAAAAGACCTGAAACAGGTCTGCTTGCAAACTTATGGCAATTTCCGAATGTGGAAATTGAACCGTCTAAAGAATCTGTTCAAGATCAATTAAAAACCTACTTAGAAAAAAGATACCCCATTCATGTGGAAATAAACGAGCATCTTCTCGACTTTCAACATGTTTTCACGCACTTAACATGGAAAATTGCCGTTTACTCGGGGACTTTTAAGGTTAAGCAATCTTTAGAGGAAGGAAAAATCGTAAATCTTAAGCAATTGGAATCTTATCCATTACCTGTTCCGCATCAAAAAGTAGCTGCACTTTTGAAAGGAGAATGAATATGGACTTGAATCTGAATGGTAAAACCGCGCTCGTCACAGGAGCTTCTCGTGGAATCGGGAAGTCGATCGCCCTCGGTTTAAGAAATGAAGGCGTCAAAGTTGGAATTTGTGCCAGAGGTCAAGAGGACTTGGATGAAATGAAGGAACGGTATCCTGATCTTTCCGTATACCAGGGTGATCTTACGAATGAAGAAACGCGCGAGGCCATCTTCCGTCAGTTCATTGACGATCACGGTTCCATCGATATCCTGGTGAACAATGCAGGTGGCAGTAATGGTTCCACCGTTGAGGAAACTTCCGTCCAACAGTTCAGGGATGCGATGGAGCTCAATTTCCACTCTGCAGTCCACTTCAGTAAAATGGCTTTTGAGGATATGAAAAGCAGAGGAAGAGGCTCAATCATCAACATTTCCAGTATTTACGGACGAGAATCAGGTGGAAAAGCGACTTATAACAGCTCAAAGTCAGCCTTGATCAGCTTCACGAAGGCGTTCGCTGTAGAAGCGGTTCCGTTTGGCGTAAGGGTCAATGGAGTTGCACCTGGTGCCATCTTACACCCGAAAGGAAGCTGGCAGCGCAGATTAGATGAGGATCCTGAGAAGATCAATCAATTTGTGAAAGACGAAATTCCGGGTGGTCGCTTCGGAAAACCAGAGGAAGTCGCGGATGTCGTCGCATTTCTTGCCTCTGAACGTGCGAATTGGGTCGTCGGAGCTACATTGAACGTCGATGGCGGGCAGTCTTACTCAAATTTTTAACTTAAATAAGGTTGGGGCCGACTTATGATCGGCCCCTTTCATCATTTATAGACCAGTTTTGGAAATCATAGATCAGTTTCAGGAATTATAGACCAGATTCAGGAATTATAGACCAAAATCAGAAATTATAGACCAGATTTGAAAAATATAGCCCAAAATCCAAAATTATAGCCCAAAACCCAAAATTATAGCCCAAAACCCAAAATTATAGCCCAAAACCAGAAAATATAGCCCAAAACCCAAATAAAGAGAGCTGACTACATTTTGAGTCAGCTCTTCCAGTTTATTCGTAATTTGGCCGGGTGCCGTGCTGCCAATCGGCTTCATCACGGTGCAAACCGCCTCGATCTTCGATTTCCTTGATGATTTCCTTATGCATGGACACGCCTTCTGTATTCAAAAATTGCGTCATCTGTTGTAAGCCGTGGTGGAAATACGCAAGTTCTTTATCGGTCCATTCATTCGTTGAAAGGGTCGCTAGTTCCGTCATATCTCTTCCTACATACATGTTTGAAACCTCCTTGCTGAAAAGGCATTTTATGTTCTTATGATTGTTTTTCCCTGTCTATAACGAAATTAATCTTTCCTTTAGAAAATGGATTATGTATGGTAAATGGTACATCTGAATTTGTCGGATAACACCTATCCACGGTGGTTAAATTAACTCATGTGGAGGTGAGACTCATGGCAAAACAACAAAAGCCAGGACAACAACAAGCTGGTGCTAACCAAGCACAACAGCAACAAGCTCAACGACAAGCACAACAACAGCAACCTGCTCAACAAGCTGGTCAGTACCAAGCAGAATTCGGACAAGAATATGCTCAAGAAGTACGCCAGCAAAACCAGCAATCGCAACAAGCGATGCGCGCTAAGCAGGGACAACAGCAGCAAAAGCAAAATAAGCAACAGTAACTCCACAAACACTCTCGACGTAGTCGTCGGGGGTGTTTTTTAAGTTTTTTCGATGAAGTGATGTCCAGCTACAGTGCCCAGTCTATTGGCCACTTCAGACCTACTGTGGCGGCCACAGCCTCCTCGTCGGTCTTCCAGTGTCCTTCAAGACTAGGCGGGGCACTTCCGCTTTTCTTCTATGTTATGATTAAAACAACGTTGGGTACGGTTACAATAGAGATGGAAGGTGGGATTGTGATGTGTGGAAGGTTCACATTGACAGCGGAAATCGATCTTTTGATGGATTGGTTCGATATCGATGAGTTCGCTCCAGGCTTCGATTTACAGCCTCGGTATAACATTGCACCATCGCAGGATATCGTAGCGATTGTTTCTAATGAAGGAAAGCGTCGCGCAGGATTCCTGAAATGGGGTCTGATTCCTTTCTGGGCGAAGGATCCGTCTATTGCCTATAAGATGATCAACGCGAGAGCTGAGACAGTTCCTGAGAAACCGAGCTTCAAGCATGCGTTCAAAAGACGAAGATGCATCATTCCGGCAGACGGCTTTTACGAATGGAAAAAAGAAGGCAAACAAAAGCAGCCGAAGTACATAAAGATGAAAAATGACAAGCCGTTTGGGTTCGCAGGATTATGGGAGAAATGGAAGGATGAGCAAGGGAATCCGGTCCATACGTGTACAATCTTGACGACTAAGCCGAACGACTTGATGGAAGAAATTCATAACCGCATGCCCGTCATTTTACCGAAAGACGATTATTCCAAATGGCTGGAATGGGATGGAGAGCAAGAAGCATTGGTTGATATGATGCAGCCGTTTGAAGCCGCAGATATGATGGCGTATAATGTATCAACGATCGTGAATTCTCCACGAAATGAAGTCCCTGAGTGTATTGAAGTGCTTTCAAGGAATTGAGGAATTGAATGCACATCCTTTTCCATTCGTGATGAGAAAGGATATAATGGGGAGAGGGATTTTTTTTGATGAAAGCGTAAGGAAGGAGTTTCGTATGTCTTTTCCGACCACAGGAAGTTCAATTCAAATACAAAGCTATAAACATAATGGACAACTCCATCGAGTATGGGAAGAAACCATCGTACTTAGAGGAACTTCTTCTGTTGTTATCGGCGGAAATGACCGGATCATCGTTACAGAATCTGATGGGAGACAATGGCGTACAAGGGAACCTGCAATCTGTTATTTCAATTCAGAACAGTGGTTCAATGTCATCGGCATGTTAAGAGAGCAAGGAATCCATTACTACTGTAATCTCGGTACACCATTTACATACGATGGTGAAGCTTTGAAATATATCGATTACGATTTGGATGTAAAAGTCTTTCCAGATATGACCTACACCATTTTGGATGAGGATGAATTCGCCCTTCATAAGAAGGAAATGGATTATCCGAAGCAAATCAGTGATATTCTACAAAGGAATTTAGATGAACTTTGTTCGATGATCAATCAGCGGAAAGGACCATTTGAACCGTATTTCGTTGAGAACTGGTATGAGAGATTTTTGGAATACCGATAACAGTTAAGCACTCATAAAATGGAAAGTTCGACATGTGTCGAGCTTTTTTTACACATATGGAAAAACAACATAGAATCCATCAACAGGAGGTGGTTACGACGGATAGTATCAAGCGTTATCTCCATTTTGTAAGACCTTATTTGAAACAGATCATTTTCACGGTCTTCATCGGGATTTTCAAGTTCGGAATTCCGTTGTTGATTCCGTTGATATTGAAATACGTTATTGATGATGTCATTAACGCGGATATCAGTACTGATGAGAAGTACACTCGCTTATCCTGGGTCCTTGGCGGGGCTTTTTTTGTGTTCATCGTGTTGAGACCACCGATTGAATACTACCGGCAATATTATGCCCAATGGACGGCAAGTAAAGTGCTGTTTGATATCCGAGATTACTTGTTCAGCCATATTCAGAAGCTGAGCTTGAAATATTACTCGAATACGAAAGTCGGCGAAATTATTTCACGTGTGATCCATGATGTGGAACAGACGAAATCCTTTGTGGTGACTGGTTTGATGAACGTCTGGTTGGATATGATCACCATTTTCATCGCGATCGGAATCATGTTCACGATGGACGGTTGGCTTACACTTGTCGCGATCTCCTTACTCCCGTTTTACGGGTTATCGGTCAAATATTTTTACAGTCGATTGAGAAGTCTCACCAAGGAACGTTCCCAAGCACTTGCGGAAGTTCAAGGGCACCTTCATGAACGGGTCCAGGGTGTTAGTGTTATCCGAAGTTTCGCACTTGAGGATTACGAACAGGATCAGTTCAACATCCGGAATACGCATTTCCTCAATCGTGCACTTTCACATACGTCATGGAACGCGAAAACCTTCTCGGTCGTCAACACGATTACGGACGTAGCACCTATGCTCGTTATCGGTGTGGCCGCTTATTTTGCGATAACAGGTAAAATTACGATCGGATCGATGGTTGCGTTCGTCGCATACATGGACCGACTCTATAATCCGCTTCGCAGACTCGTGAATTCCTCGACGACATTGACTCAGGCGATTGCGTCGATGGACAGGGTGTTTGATTTCATGGACGAAGCATATGACATCGAGGACAAGCCTGGTGCAAAAAAGCTGAAGCATGTCGATGGCAACATCAGCTTTGACCACGTTTCCTTCCATTACGATGAGGAAGAAGAACCGGTATTGAAAGACATCCGGCTGGATGTGAAGTCAGGTGAAACAATTGCGCTTGTCGGGATGAGCGGTGGGGGTAAATCATCCCTCGTCAGTCTGATTCCGAGGTTTTACGATGTGACGAGCGGTCGGATTCTGCTTGACGGAAGGGATATTCGCGAGTACCAGGTCCGCACCTTGAGGGATCAGATCGGGATGGTTCTGCAGGACAACATATTGTTCAGCGAATCCGTCCGTATGAATATCAAAATGGGTAATCCTAACGCATCAGATGAAGAAATGCATGCAGCTGCTAAAGCGGCGAATGCCCATGACTTCATCATGAAACTTCCTCAGGGCTATGATACGCAGATCGGTGAACGAGGCGTGAAACTATCTGGAGGACAGAAGCAGCGCGTTGCAATCGCGCGCGTCTTTCTAAAAAATCCACCGTTGCTTGTACTTGATGAAGCGACATCTGCGTTGGACCTTGAGAGCGAACATCTCATCCAAGAATCCCTTGAAAAGTTGGCGAAGGACCGGACGACTTTCATTGTCGCACACCGTCTTGCCACCATCACGCATGCAGACCGGATCGTCGTTCTAGAGAACGGATCCATTTCTGAAGTCGGTTCTCATGAGGAATTGATGAAGCGAAAAGGTAGTTATTACAACTTGTTTACAGTGCAAGCACTGGATGAAACATAAATGATTAAGAGGTTGGCTGACAAAAGCTGACCTCTTTTTTTGTCGAAAAATATTTTTTTGAGTTAAAAATTGCAGGTGAAAATTTGGGGAAAAGCAGGAGTTTTAGCCTTTGAAAGCGTATTAGTACATAGGTTGTATATTTAAAACTTTCTAAATATTTCGTGTTGTCAAAAGAATGGAACGATGGCATAATAATGAACAAACGTTCAGAGCCGTAACAATTTTGTAAAAATTATCACACCAGGATATCGAGACAGAAAGAGAGGTGGGGCGGATGGATGCTCCAGTACTGGACGTTAAGGGATTAAAGACCTATTTTTTCACAGACGAAGGTGAAGTACCTGCTGTGAACGATGTCGACTTTCACGTAAAACGTGGCGAGGTCCTCGGGATTGTCGGAGAATCAGGCTGCGGGAAAAGTGTTACATCACTCTCAGTAATGGGACTAGTTCCTTCACCTCCTGGAAAAATCGTAGGTGGGGAGATCCTTTATAAAGGGGAAGACCTAACAAAAGCAAATGATAAACGGATGAGACAGATTCGGGGAAATGACATTGCGATGATTTTCCAAGAGCCGATGACATCACTCAATCCCGTTTATAAAATTGGAAATCAACTAATCGAAGCGATTCGGTTACATAATCGATGGGATAAAAAGAAAGCATGGAATCGTGCCGTCGAAATCATGAAACTGGTCGGACTTCCACGAGCGGAAGAACTGATGAACAGTTATCCTCACCAACTTTCAGGTGGTATGAGACAAAGGGTCATGATTGCAATGGCGATGGTCTGTGAACCGGAAGTATTGATTGCAGACGAGCCTACGACTGCACTTGACGTAACGATTCAGGCACAGATTCTTGACCTGATGAAACGATTGAATAAAGAAACGGATACTTCAATCATCATGATTACACATGACCTCGGTGTCGTCGCTGAAATGTGTGAACGTATCGTTGTCATGTATGCAGGTAAAGTGATTGAAGAAGCGAGTGTCAGCACGATATTCAAAGAACCGAAACACCCTTATACAGTAGGGTTGATCCAATCTGTGCCTGACATGCGAGACAAGAAAGACCGTTTATACTCCATTCCTGGTACGGTACCGAAACCAGGTTCGATCCAAAAAGGATGCCAATTTGCACCGCGTTGTGAGCACGCCTTTGACCGCTGTTTCGCTGAAACACCAGAACTAGAAAATCAAGAAGATGGAAGCCGGGTACGTTGCTGGCTCCATAACAGCTAGGAAGGGGTCAGAGTATGTCACAACCATTATTAGATGTAAAAGGACTAAAGAAACATTTTCCGATTACAGGTGGAGTATTCGGCAAACAGGTCGGATCGGTAAAAGCGGTCGACGGAGTGTCATTCTCCGTCAATGAAGGTGAAACACTCGGTCTTGTCGGAGAGAGTGGTTGCGGCAAGTCCACAACTGGACGAATGTTGCTGCGATTATTGGAGCCGACAGAAGGTGAAGTCCATTTCAACGGAAAAGAGCTGACGAAACTGTCTGCGTCGGAAATGCGCAAGATGAGACGGGACATTCAGATGGTCTTCCAGGATCCATATGCTTCACTGAATCCGAGACACACAGTTGAAAAGATCATCGAAGAACCGATGATTGTCCATGAAATTGAAAAAGACGCTAAGAAGAGGAAGGAAAGAGTCAGAGAACTCCTCGAAACGGTCGGATTGAGTGCCTATCATGCTAAGCGGTATCCGCACCAATTCAGTGGAGGTCAAAGGCAGCGTATCGGCATTGCACGCGCTTTAGCCGTGAAACCGAAGCTGATCATTGCCGATGAGCCGGTCTCTGCTCTGGATGTTTCTGTACAGGCCCAAGTATTGAACTTGTTACAGGACCTTCAAAGTGAATTTGATCTCACGTATCTTTTCATTGCCCATGACCTCGGTGTCGTCCGCCACATCAGTGACCGTGTCGGCGTCATGTATCTCGGCCGAATTGTCGAGTTGGCTGGCAGTGAGAAGGTATATGAAAAACCATTGCATCCATATACACAAGCGCTTCTATCAGCGGTACCTGTACCGGATGTCGATCATAAGAAGGACCGGATCATGCTGGAAGGCGACGTACCAAGTCCTTCCAACCCGCCATCAGGCTGTCCGTTCCACACAAGATGTCCTGAAGCGATGGATGTATGTAAACAGGTTGTTCCTAAGTTCCAAGAGGTCGAAGAAAATCATTATGTAGCTTGTCACCTCTATGAGGAAGACAAGTCCATATAAAATTTCAATTTAGGGGGAGTACTTAATGAAGAAAAGCTTAATATGGGCATTAGCCGCAATCATGTTGTTGTCCGTAGCTCTTGCAGGATGTAACTCCAACTCTGACGGAGGAGACGGCGACAAGTCCAAAGAACAAACATTGATCTTCGGACGTGGCGGTGACTCTGTTGGATTAGATCCAGCAACTGTTACAGATGGTGAATCATTCAAAGTAATCAAGAACGTTTATGACACGCTAGTTGAGTATGGTGAACAAGACACTAATGTCAATCCTGCACTTGCAGAAGAGTGGGATGTCGCTGAAGATGGTCTCACTTACACATTCACACTTCGTGAAGGTGTCAAATTCCATAATGGTGAAGACTTCAACGCAGAAGCAGTTGTGAAAAACTTCGAGCGTTGGATGACAAGTGGAGATTCTGGTAAGTTCGCTTACTATGCGTCCATGTTTGGTGGATTCAAAGGCGACGAAGGACATGTAATCAAAAGTGTTGAAGCGAAAGACGATTATACGGTTGAATTCAAACTTAACCGTCCTCAAGCACCATTCTTGAAGAACTTGGCGATGACACCATTCTCAATCGCTGCACCTGGTGAATTCGACAAGATCGAAACAGAGCCAGTTGGTACAGGTCCATTCAAGTTTGTTGACTGGAAGCGTAACGACCGCATCACTCTTGAAAAGAACGAAGAGTACTGGAAAGAAGGACTTCCGAAGCTAGATAAAGTCATCTTCCGTGCAATTCCTGATAACTCTAACCGTCTAAATGCATTGAAAACGGGTGAAATCCACTTGATGGACGGCGTGAACCCAAGTGATGTTGCTGAAATCGATGAAAATGCAGATCTCAAAACATTCTTCCGCCCATCCATGAACGTTGGATACCTTGGTTTCAATACACAAATGGAGCCATTCAACGACAAAAAAGTACGTCAAGCATTGAACCACGCTGTTGATAAAGAAGCATTGATCAAAGCGTTCTACGAAGGACAAGCTGAGCCTGCGAAGAACCCGATGCCTCCAGTAATCGATGGATACAATGATGATGTAGAAGCATATCCGTTCGACCTTGAAAAAGCGAAGCAATTGCTTGCTGAAGCAGGCTATCCAGATGGATTCAAGACGGAACTATGGGCAATGCCAGTTCCACGTCCATACATGCCAGACGGTAAGAAAGCAGCTGAAGCAATCGCAGCGAACTTTGCAAAAATCGGTGTAGATGCTGAAATCGTATCTTACGAGTGGGGTACTTACCTCGAAAAAGCACAAAAAGGTGAAGCGCCAATGTTCCTACTAGGATGGACTGGTGACAACGGAGACGCTGACAACTTCCTTTACACTTTGCTTGATAAAGATACAATCGATTCCAACAACTACTCTCGTTTCGCAAACGATGAGCTACACGAAATCCTAGTAAAAGCTCAATCTACACCTGACAAAGAAAAACGTGCAGAACTTTATAAAGAAGCACAAGTAATTCTACACGAAGAAGCTCCTTGGGTACCACTTGTACACTCTAAGCCAGCACTTGCAGGACTTAAGACGGTTGAAGGATTCCAACCTCACCCAACTGGTTCTGATAAGTTGACAAATGTTTCTTTAAAGTAATCGATTGAAAGTAGAGGGGAGTATAGCGCTCCCCTTTTCTTTTAGCATTAAAATTTTAACTGTGAACCTGATCAACAGCTCATCAATTGTTCGGGAAACAGCAACTATTAGCCCAAACCGGTTTGCATAGTATTGGCTTATCCAGTGTATAAGCAGCTATGAATAACGAAATTAAGCCAGTATGCTGAAGAGGTGAGAGAAAAGTGTTTGCTTATACAATTCGAAGAATCTTGATGCTGGTTCCGGTCTTGATCGGCATGTCACTGATCGTGTTTTTCTTGATCCGTGCCATCCCGGGTGACCCAGCACAAATCATACTAGGACAACAGGCTTCCAAAGAAGCTGTCGCTCAATTGCGGGATACGCTAGGTCTTGATGAACCGTGGTACGTCCAATATTTCATCTATATGAAAGATCTCTTGACAGGAGACCTCGGTAACTCGATCCGGACCCACGCACCGATCAGCGAAGAGATATGGCCTTATTTTGCAGCAACGTTAGAACTATCTCTATTCGCAATGTTCATTGCAGTTGTTATTGGTGTGAATGCAGGAATCATCAGTGCATGGTTCCAAAACTCTTGGTTCGACTATGTAGCGATGCTACTTGCTCTTATCGGAGTATCTATGCCGATCTTCTGGTTAGGATTGATGGAGCAGTGGGCATTCGCGGTTGAATTCAGATGGTTCCCGACTTCAGGAAGAGAAAGTATCTTGAATCCTGTCGATTCCATAACGAACTTATACATCATCGATACGATTATCCAGGGGCGATTTGACCAGTTGCAAACGGTCTTAAGACATTTGACGTTACCTGGACTCGCGCTAGCGACCATTCCAATGGCGATCATTGCTCGTATGACACGTTCAAGTATGCTTGAAGTCATGCGTTCCGATTATATCCGTACTGCACGTGCGAAAGGATTACGTATGTTCTGGGTGGTTTACAAACACTCATTGAAAAATGCGTTCATCCCAGTATTGACCGTCATCGGTCTACAAATGGGGCTTTTGCTAGGAGGAGCGATCCTGACGGAAACGATTTTCAGTTGGCCTGGAATTGGCCGTTATATCTATGACGCGATCGGTTTCCGTGACTATCCAGTCATCCAATCTGGCATTCTTGTTGTTGCGTTAGTCTTTGTCACGATTAATCTTCTAGTGGATCTCTTATATGCTGCAATCGATCCTAGAATCAAGTATCAATAATAGCTGAGGTTTAAATGAGCCCGAATGATGAACGTCGAATTTCTGCGTTGCTTGGTTTTACCGATCCTGTTAATGAGCATATGTACCTGCGTCTACAAGAGTACCTTTGAAGAAGGCTTCCTCGGTACAACTCGTAGTAACTCATAGATGTATAGCTCGTCGCTCCGGTCCTCAAAACCTTCGCGCCTTGAACTTCTTGTTCCTGATTCGTCATCACTTTAAACCTTAATTAGAGCTGAAGTTTTTAAAAGGAGAGAGAACAATATGGCGGAACTTGCACGAAATGAAAATCCAATAGAGCCAAAGCAGCAAGAGGAAAAGCCTGCTTCGCCATGGAGAGATGCCTGGAAGAGCTTTCGCAAGAACAAGTTGGCGCTCGTAGGGTTAGGAATCGTCAGCTTCTTCGTTTTCTTAGCTGTTTTTGCTCCACTTATTGCACCAGAAGGAATAAACGATCAAAAAATCTCGTCAGATAATTATGCGAAGCTTGAAGCACCTTCTTCAGAATATTGGTTTGGTACAGATGACTTTGGACGCGATGTCCTCAGTCGTGTCATCTACGGATCCAGAATCTCATTAACCGTTGGATTCTTTGCCGTATTAGGTTCCATTATAATTGGATCGACGCTTGGCATTGTGGCGGGGTACTACGGCAGATGGGTCGATACGATCATTTCACGATTGTTCGATATCATGCTTGCTTTCCCTAGTATTCTACTTGCCATCGCGATTGTTGCGGTGCTAGGACCTTCACTAAGGAATGCACTCATCGCCATCGCCATCATCAACGTTCCGAACTTCGGACGTCTCGTTCGATCGAAGGTTTTGAGTATCAAAGAGGAAGAGTATATCATGGCTGCGAAAGCGGTCGGGATGAAGGATAGAAGGATATTGTTCCATCATATCCTTCCGAACAGTTTCGCTCCAATCATCGTTCAAGGGACTTTGCTGATTGCTACAGCGATCATTGAAACAGCAGCACTCGGATTCCTCGGGTTGGGTGCAAAGGCACCGACACCTGAGTGGGGGACGATGCTTGCGGATGCAAGGCAGTTTATCACCGATGCTCCATGGACAATGATCTTCCCTGGTCTCGCAATCATGTTGACCGTACTTGGATTCAACTTGATGGGTGACGGCCTCCGTGATGCACTCGATCCTAAAATGAAAAGCTAGATTCAATGTAAATGTAAAAGGTCTGCCTCAGTCGGCAGACCTTTTTGCTGTCTATTCATCTTGAGCGTATGCGTCAGTGATTTTCACTTCGTTATCTTCCGTATGATACGTATGGAAGCTTTCAATCAGTTTATCCAGGTGGACGAGATGGTGATTGTAATCGATGATCAATCCGATCAATGGAAAGACATTCATCCATTGCTCTCTTTCGACTTGATTATGGTCATAGAGCTCCATGAAGTATTCTGTCAGCTCTTTTTCATCTTCATCCAATTGGTTCACGACTTCTTCAGGAGACTGATAGCGGACTTTCCCGATATATTTCATGAGAATCCTTTGGTGATAGTTCGTCAGATGATCCAGCTGTTCTTGAATCAATATTTGAATCGTCTCAGGCATTTGGTAGATCTTATGATCATGTTGATCCAGACTTTTCAAGATCGCCAAAGCTTTGTTCGTCGTCGTAATCATGTTTCTGAAGAGGACGAGTTTTCGATTTTTCGTATACTCGGAACCTTTGAAATAATTCCGCTCTTCTTTGAACATAAGATAGTAGTTATCTGCCTTGATCATGCTTTCGTTGATCTTGGCAAGATCATCTTTCAAGATTTTTCGCTCCGCATCATTCCGGGTAGCGAGACGAATCCACTGGGAGATCTGTTCCATGTTCTTGACGTTTTTATGGTAAAGACGCGTTTCGTATTTTGGTGGTAAAAAAACCAAGTTGACCAGGAACGCACAGAAGACACCGATCATGATGACCGAAAAACGGGTGATCGCGAATGTAAGGTAATCATCTCCTGGGTTGACCATCAACACGATGACGGTCACGATCGCTAACGGAATGGTCGATTCTATTTTCAATTTAATATTAATGGCAATAATCAATACACTGATCAGCCCAATGACAATCGGGGCATTCCCTAATGTTTGAACAGCGATGATGGCAAGCGTCGCCCCAATCAGGTTGGATTGCACCTGCTCAATGATGGTTTGATAGGAACGGTAGATGGTTGGCTGGATGGCGAATAAAGCAGCGATCGCAGCGAAGGATGCCGACTCCAGGTTCAACCACATCGTAATAGATAAAGCGAGTGAAATTGCGACTCCTGTCTTAATGATCCGAGCACCGAATTTCATGTTATCGTAAAACCCTTTCTAAAATTAAGCCTTGTGATGAACGTACTATACACCCAATCTCCCTAGAAATCAATACTTAAATAATTACTACACGAAGATGTAAACCTATTTACAATTCTATGAATAGGGAGTAAAATAAGTCTAACAATATAGCTCCTAAAGGGGAGTAGCTTTTACATTGGAATCGTCATTCCAGAGCTTATGCTCTCGGTTCCAGTGGCAACACATCGTGTTGTTAGCAAGACCTTTACCGTACGGTTGGTAAAGGTCTTTATTTATGTTCTGATGACCTTTACCTGACTGGTAAGGGTCATTTTTTTTATGAAGTGACGTGAGCTGAAAAAAAGGAGGAAATACAGATGGAAGTTGCAGTGCTCATGGAATACGGTTGGATTCTTTTGGTCTTGATCGCATTGGAAGGACTCCTTGCAGCAGATAACGCTCTCGTCTTAGCGATCATGGTGAAACATTTACCGGAAGAGCAACGCAAGAAAGCATTATTTTATGGATTGTTAGGAGCATTTGTCTTTCGTTTCGGCTCACTCTTTGCCATTTCATTTCTAGTGAATGTTTGGCAAGTGCAAGCGATCGGAGCCGTTTATCTACTCTTTATTGCCTTTAACCACATCTTTAGAAAAGTGATGTTCAAGAAGGTAGGAAATCAAGGAAAAGTCAAAGCTGAAAAGAAGCCATCTGGTTTTTGGGGTACGGTTTTGAAAGTCGAATTGGCGGACATCGCATTTGCTGTAGACTCCATATTAGCAGCGGTTGCATTAGCTGTTACACTTCCGAATACGAACCTTCCGAACATCGGTGGACTCGATGGAGGGAAGTTCCTTGTCATCTTTTTCGGCGGACTGATCGGATTGGTCATCATGCGTTTTGCGGCGAACTTATTTGTAAAAGTTCTCGAATCTCGTCCAAAGCTTGAAATTGCTGCTTTTCTTATTGTGGGCTGGGTAGGGGTGAAGCTAGCGGTATACACGTTGACTCACCCAGAACTTGCCATCATTGAAGAAGGATTCGCAAAATCACCCGCATGGAAAATCACGTTCTATAGTGTTCTCATTCTGATCGCAATTGGGGGCTGGGTGTTATCGAAGGAAAAGAAGCAAAACGAGGAGAAGGAGGATTATTCATACGAGCAAGATTCACAGACGGGTGCCTAACGTTTGAAATAACAAAATAACGTTATGAAATGAAAAAAGGTTGACCAAACATGTTTGGTCAACCTCCTTATTGGATTAAAGGTTCTTAAAGGCATACTCGACAGCTTGAAGTGTTTGATCGATGTCCTCTTCTGTATGAGCAGTCGTCAGGAACCAGGCTTCATATTTCGATGGCGCCAGGTTGATGCCCTGATCCAACATTAGATTGAAGAAACGAGCAAACATTTCACCGTCACTTTTTTCCGCTTGCTCATAATTCGTGACCTCTTCGTCTGATCCGAAATACAGAGTAAGTGCGCCTTTCAAACGGTTAAGCGAGAGTGGCACAGAGTATTGTTCTGCCAGCTCGCGAATGCCTGTTTCAAGCTTTTCACCTAAATGATCCATCTGTTCATAAACACCTTCTTGCTGAAGGACTTCAAGGCATGCGATACCTGCAGAAATGGAAGCTGGGTTTCCGGCCATCGTTCCCGCTTGATAGGCGGGTCCAAGTGGTGCGACTTTTTCCATGATGTCTTTTTTACCGCCGTATGCACCGATTGGAAGTCCGCCGCCGATGATCTTACCGAGCGCAGTCATGTCCGGTTCGACGTTCAGCAAGTTCTGAGCACCGCCATACATGAAGCGGAATGCTGTGATGACTTCATCATAAATGACGAGGGCACCAGCTTGATGTGCGATGTCGTTTACCGCTTCCAGGAAACCTGGTTTAGGCTCGACGATTCCGAAGTTCCCGACAATCGGCTCAACGAGGATCCCTGCGACTTCATCGCCGAACGTATCGATCGCTTCTTTAAAAGCGTCGATGTCGTTGAATGGGACTGTAATTACTTCCTGGGCGATACTTTTCGGTACCCCTGCAGAGTCCGGCGTTCCGAGTGTAGACGGACCAGATCCTGCGGCAACGAGGACGAGGTCGGAGTGTCCGTGGTAGCATCCGGCGAATTTAATGATCTTATCTCGACCTGTGTAAGCTCTTGCTACACGGATCGTCGTCATCACAGCTTCTGTACCAGAGTTAACGAAACGGACTTTTTCCATAGATGGAATCGCTTCCTTCAACATAGAAGCAAATTGGTTTTCGAGTCGCGTTGGTGTGCCGTATAAGACACCCGTTTCTGCGGCGTTCGTGATGGCTTTCGTGATATGAGGGTGTGCGTGCCCTGTAATGATCGGTCCATAAGCGGCAAGATAATCGATGTATTGGTTGCCGTCGACATCCCAGAAGTATGCGCCCTGCGCCTTTTCCATGAAAACAGGAGCGCCTCCACCAACGGCTTTAAAGGAACGGGATGGACTATTCACTCCACCGACGATATGTTCAAGTGCATCTGAATATAATTCAACTGATCGATTTCGATCCATAATAAGAATACCTCCCTATAAATGAAGAGTCAGCTCCGAGGCTGGTACCAGGTACCGTTACAAAAGCCTTATGTACCAACGGTTCTATTTTGGTACCTGGCACTTCAATGAATATTGTAGCAAAGTTTCGGTGATTACGCAGAATCCTATTTCATCCACATTTTGCTCCTTTACTCGATATAGGAAGGGACGAGCGGAAAACAACTGAGTTGTCTTTTTACTCTCGGGTTGTATACACTGTTAATGGTGTAATTGGAGGGAACTTACTTATGGACAAGATGATACATGTTGAAAATCTGACAAAAGAATTTAAATCGTATTCGAGCAGATCAGGCCTCAAAGGGGCATTCCGCGATCTCTTGACGCGAAATTATAAAATCCACCGAGCAGTCGATTCGATTTCTCTCGATGTGAAGCCAGGAGAGATGATCGGTTACATCGGTGAGAACGGAGCAGGTAAATCGACGACGATTAAAATGCTCACAGGCATACTGACTCCGACGGATGGAACAGTCACCATCAATGGGATGAACCCGCACAAAGAAAGGGAAAAGTTCGTCAAAACGATCGGAGTCGTCTTCGGTCAACGTTCCCAGTTATGGTGGGACATCGCGGTACAGGAATCATTCCGCCTCCTCAAAAAAGTGTACAACGTATCCGATGAAGACTATAACGAGCACATGTCGATGGTCATTGAGGCACTCGACATCGCACCGTTACTGGACAAGCCGGTCCGTAAGCTTTCACTCGGTCAAAGGATGAGATGTGAACTGGCGGCAGCTCTCATTCATAATCCACCGTTGCTCTTTTTGGATGAACCGACGATCGGACTCGATGTCCTCGTCAAATTGAAAATCAGAGAATTCCTGAAAGAACTGAATGAGAGATACAACACAACCATCATGCTGACAACTCATGACCTTTCAGACATCGAAGCGTTATGTGAACGGGTTGTCATGCTGGATGAAGGTAAGATCATTTATGATGGTGCGCTCAATCAACTTAAAACGAGCTGGGGTGAAGGAAAGCAGATCGAGTTCCATTTCAAAGCGGCGAAGTCAAGAGAAGAATTGAACGCCGCTACCGGCAAACAACTGGTTGTCTGGGAGCCAGGGGAAAACGCAAATACATGGACTGCGAACGTAACGAATGATGAAGACATCATCTCTCAAGTCATCGGCGATGTCGTCTCCAACCATCAGATTCTTGATTTGAAGATCCTAGAAACGTCAACGGAAGAGATCATTCGAAACATCTATGAAGAAGGCGTTATTCATGGCTAAATATATCGAAATGATCCGGATTCGGTTTTTGATGATGCTCGCTTACCGAACGAATTACTACAGCGGAATCATCATCTATAGCATCAATATCGCGGCTTACTACTTCTTATGGAGTGCCATATATGGCGGCAAAGAGGACATTCAAGGACTTTCCGTCATCCAGATGACTACATACATCGCAGTTGCATGGATGGCACGCGCTTTTTACTTCAATAACATCGACCGTGAAATCGCGCTCGAAATTAAAGAGGGAAAAGTTGCGGTGGAATTGATCCGACCTTATCACTACTTGAACATGAAAACGATGGCCGCGCTAGGAGAAGGGATCTTCCGGTTGTTCTTCTTCTCTGTACCGGGGATGTTCATTGTGTCGCTCATTTTTCCGATGGAATTTTCAGCGAACCTTTCAACATGGGGCTTTTTCGGAATATCAATCATTTTCAGTTTCATCATCAATACCCAGATCAATTTGATGACAGGCATCATCACCTTCTTCCTATTTAATAACGATGGTCTGATGAGAGCCAAACGCGTCGTCATAGACCTGTTTTCCGGATTGATTCTTCCAATTAGCTTTTATCCCGGATGGGCACAGTCGGCGATGGAGTGGTTTCCGTTTCAATACATATCCTATGTTCCGAGTATGATATTCTCGGAAGGATTTGTTGGAAGTGAAGTGTATAACGCGATCATGATGCAACTCGTTTGGTGTCTCATTCTCCTTGTTCCGATCCAAGTCTTATGGACACTCGCAAAAAAACAAATGGTCATACAAGGGGGTTGATCTGTCATGCGATATATTTCGATTTTTATGCAATATGTCGGGCAATATATGAAAACACGTTTGACCTATCGTTCGGATATGGTCGTAGAGCTCCTATCTGACCTATTGTTTCAGGCGGTCAACCTGATCTTCATCCTGGTCGTTTTCGGCCACACGAAACTGTTAAGCGGTTGGTCCAAAGATGAAATTATCTTCATTTACGGGTTCTTTTTAGTCCCATTCGCTTTTTTCTCAACGTTCTTCAACATTTGGGACTTTAACGAGCGATATATCGTAAAAGGAGAACTGGATCGCATCTTGACCAGACCGATCCACAGTCTGTTCCAGGTCATTCTTGAGCGGATGGAGCTGGAGTCGATGTTTGGGATCATCACAGGACTCGTCGTCATGTTTTATGCAGGAAGCAACCTTGGACTCACGATAGAATGGTACGATCCGATCCTGTTCATCCTGTTCGTCCTTGGAGGAGCCCTCGTCTATGCAGGCATCTTCATCAGTCTCGCAACCGTCAGCTTCTGGTCGGACAGCCGGACTGCCATCATGCCGATGATGTACAACATCGGGAACTTCGGTCGCTATCCCGTCGACATTTACCATCAGGTGATTCGTTATGTGTTGACTTGGATTTTACCGTTCGCCTTTGTCGGTGTATATCCAGCCGCCTTTTTCCTCGATAAAACCGAGTGGTACGGCTACGCATTCTTAACACCGTTCATGGGCATCTTGTTCTTTGGTCTTTCTATTTTCCTATGGAATGTAGGTGTGACAAAGTACCGTGGAGCAGGCAGTTAATTCGAGGTTATGTTTTAGGGGTTATGAGGGAACATAGAAGTAAATTATCTTATAACGGAGGTGAAGCCTTCTCTTAAGAGAAAGGCGAACCGTGGCAATCATTAATCTCATTCTTGTCGCTATACTAATTGCAGCTACTGCATTTTTCGTCGCTGCAGAATTTGCAATTGTAAAAGTAAGATCCACGAAGATTGATAAGCTTGTTGAAGAAGGAAACAAGCGGGCGAAAGCCGCTCGTAAGGTGCTCGATAATCTGGATGGGTATCTTTCGGCCTGTCAGCTCGGGATCACGATCACTGCGCTCGGCCTGGGTTGGTTGGGGGAACCCACGGTCGAAGATCTACTGCATCCTGTATTTAAGCAGTTCGAAATATCCCCAGCCCTTGCGAGTACGCTATCGTTCATCATAGCGTTCTCCGTGATTACCTTTTTACACGTCGTATTAGGGGAATTGGCACCAAAGACCATTGCCATTCAGAAAGCAGAAAAAATCAGCTTACTTTTAGCAAGACCACTGATTTGGTTTGCGAAAATCATGTACCCATTCATCTGGTCGTTGAACGGTTCTGCTCGGCTGATTATAAGGATGTTTGGATTCAACCAGGCTAACGAACATGACATGGCGCACTCGGAAGAAGAGTTGCGCATCATTTTATCGGAAAGCTATAAGAGTGGGGAAATCAATCAGTCTGAATTACATTACGTTAATAAAATTTTCGAGTTTGATGACCGGACGGCTAAAGAAATCATGGTACCGCGTACCGAAATGGTCTGTATGTTCACGGATGAAGAGATGGAAGAAAACATTGAAGTGATGAGTCGTGAAAAATATACCCGTTATCCTGTAGCGGATGGAGATAAGGATCATATCGTCGGGATTGTGAACATTAAAGAAGTGTTCAATTCATTGTTGAAGAATGAAAACCGGCCGATCGAAGATTTCATCCGACCGGTAACTAAAGTGATTGAAACGACGCCGATTAAGAACCTTCTAGTCCAGATGCAACGTGAACGAATCCATATGATGATCTTGATCGATGAATATGGAGGAACGGCAGGACTTGTAACGGTTGAGGATATTTTAGAAGAGATCGTCGGAGAGATCCGAGACGAATTCGACATTGAAGAGCAACCACAAATCAAGAAAGTGAACGATCAACATGCCATCTTAGATGGAAAAGCGTTGATTGCAGATGTGAACGAGTTCTTCGGATTGGATATAGACGATTCCGAACTCGATACAATCGGGGGGTGGATCTTGTCCCAAACTTCTGAAGTCGTCGAAGGGGACGAATTCAATTACGGACATGTAAGCTTTAAAATTTCAGAAGCGGATGACCAGCAGATCAAGCGGATTGCTGCAGTTGCAGACTAAGTGAAGAGACCTCCACAAATGTGGGGGTTTTTTTCGTACCGGAATTCCGTAGGCTGTAAAAACCTGTCCATTTTCTTCCGCTTTCCGCATACATTGTGGAGAGGTGGATTGGATGGATCTATTAATGATTGTTGGTGTCATTTGTGTCGTGTTTTTCATCATCCAAAGAAGTATCATGTCATTCTTTCGACATCCCCGTCCTTCACATAAAAAGTCTAGAAAGTTCATTTCGTTTGAAGACTTAATGGCATTATTCATCGTTTATTCGATTATCATCTTTGGATTCGGATCGATTTATTTTACACTCATCATCACGGGTGTTCCTGTCCTGATGGAAGGTGGGGTACCGGTGAACGGAGACTTTACCGAACTGACCGAAGCGGTTTCTTATTTCAGTGCTGTAACCCTACTGTCCGTCGGTTATGGAGACATCACCCCGGTCGGACTTGGCAGGTGGATTTCCGTCATAGAGGCGTTAGTCGGATACCTTCTGCCAGCTGCATTCGTTCTTTCAACGGTCGTGGATACGGACTGATTACTTGAATCGGTTGTAAAGATTGGGTACCCTTAAAGCAGGAAGATGTCCAGTTTTCGGACACGGATATCATTTATGTACAGGAGGGTTCTCGAACATGACAGTCAAAACAGGCGAAAAAGCACCAGATTTTACACTAGAAGCGAACAATGGAGAGAAGGTTAGTCTCTCTGACTTTAAAGGGAAAAATGTCGTGTTATATTTCTATCCGAAAGATATGACGCCAGGTTGTACAACAGAGGCATGTGATTTCAGAGATCACCACAGCGAATTCAGCGATCAGAACACAGTGATTCTCGGTGTCAGTCCTGACCCGGTAGACCGTCACAAGAAATTCATCGAGAAGCATGATCTGCCATTTCTACTACTGGCTGACGAGGATCATGAGGTTGCAGAAAAATATGGTGTATGGCAATTGAAGAAGAATTTCGGGAAAGAATACATGGGCATCGTTCGTTCGACCTTCATCATTAATGAAGATGGAGAACTCGTCAAAGAATGGCGCAAGGTCCGTGTAAAGGATCACGTAGAAGAAGCGCTCAACTACATTAAAGAGAATATGTAATTTGTAAAAACGGGGTTTGTACAACCTCGTTTTTATTTTTACTTGGAATCCCTTTATGATACGATTGAATCGTCAGAAAACTTGATATGGCAGTGAGGATGAGGCTACCTAGATCTGAAAGAGCCGTTTGCGGTACAAAAAATGGAGTTTTGAAATATCTACATATATAACAGAGGTGGAACAACGATGTTCATTGTATCTTCAGCTAAAATCCGTTCTAGAATAAAAGATCAATTAACGAAGGACTATCCAGATATCCAGTGGCAGTTCTGCCAAAACATTGAAGAAACGACACCTTACTTGCCTAAGGCGGAAATTCTCCTCACGTATGGGGAAGACCTTAAACCGGAATCCATACATTCGGCGACCAACTTAAAATGGATCCATGTTCTTTCGGCTGGTCTCGATAAGATGCCGTTCCAGATCATCAAAGAACGAGACATACTCGTCACAAATGCAAGAGGCATCCATCAGGTTCCAATGGCGGAATACACGATCGGGATGATGCTTCAGATTACTCGGAATCTAGCGCTGATTCAACTGAACCAGAAGGACAAAGTGTGGAATCGCCGCGTTAAGATGGAAGAACTCCATGGGAAAACGATCGGCGTATTAGGAGCAGGTGCGATTGGTTCGGAAATTGCAAGGCTCTCGAAAGCCTTCCGCATGAAAACGATTGGTGTGAACCGAAGTGGAAGCCCTGCTGAGCATTTCGATGAGACGATAAAGATCTCAGAGCTCGACAGCCTGCTACAAGAAGTGGATTTTCTCGTTTCCGTGTTACCGAGGACAGAGGAAACCTATCATCTTTTGAAAAAAGAACATTTCGAGCAAATGCAAGAGCATGCTGTATTTATCAATATAGGAAGAGGTACCACAGTCGACCAGGCTGGATTGATTGAAGCGATGTACGAAAACCAGATTGCCCATGCTGTACTTGATGTTATGGAAGAAGAACCTCTGCCGGAAGACAGCGTCCTTTGGGAAATGGAAAATGTGACCGTTACACCGCACATTTCGGGAATTACGCCTCAATATCAGGACAGAGCATTCGAACAATTCCTTAACAATCTCCGCGTGTACCAGTCAGGTAAAGGGGATTATATGAATAAAATCGATGTTAATAGGGGGTATTAAGAATGAAGATCTACACAAAATCTGGCGATAAAGGAACAACTTCATTAGTTTATGGAGATCGCGTCCCTAAAAACGATGCACGAGTAGAAGCGTATGGCACGTGTGACGAAGCAAATTCGATGATCGGTCTGGCACTCAGTCATCTGGACGAAAATGACCGTGAATGGAAAGTCGATTTCGAGAAAACATTACTAAGAGTCCAAACGGTCCTGTTTCATGTCGGAGCGGAACTTGCTACACCTAAAGGGAAAAAGGTGGGATGGACGCTCGAAGAAAAGGATATTTCTTTCCTTGAAGAAGCGATCGACCGATGGGATGAAAAGCTAACGCCTTTAAAGCAATTCATCTTGCCTGGAGGCTCACAATCGGCTTCAGCTCTTCATGTTGCACGAACAGTTTCAAGGCGCGCCGAGCGTCAGGCTGTTGTAATCGAAGACGTCAATCCGCTCGTCCTTTCTTATTTAAATCGATTATCAGACTTCTTGTTTGTGGCAGCTAGATACGTCAACCAGCAATCCGGAATTACCGAACCTATTTTGCATGAAGAAGAGTGAAGTCAAGCACCATAAGGGTTTTAATTGACAACATTCACAAGTACCGTGTACACTAATTATAAATATTATAAAGTAAGAATGTCTTTCGGAAGAGAGGTGCATGACGATGAATCATGAAGAAAGCCGATTACAGACAGCGGTTGATACGCTGAAAGATGCGGGAGTTCGCATAACGCCCCAACGTCATGCGATTTTAGAGTATTTGATTCAAACGTTGTCTCATCCAACGGCAGATGAGATTTATAAAGCATTAGAGAGCAAGTTTCCAAATATGAGTGTTGCGACCGTCTACAACAACTTGCGTGTATTCAAAAACGCTGGACTTGTTAAGGAATTGACCTACGGTGATTCTTCCAGCCGGTTTGATTGCGTAACAACGGATCATTACCACGTCATTTGTGAAGACTGCGGGAAGATCGTCGACTTTTCTTATCCTGGATTGGATGAAGTCGAGAACGTTGCGGAACATGTCACTGGCTTCAAAGTAAATAACCACCGGATGGAAGTGTACGGCACTTGTCCAGATTGTCAAAAAGTCCACTAAAAAAAGCTGAGGTTCGTTCCTCAGCTTTTTTCTTTGCTCTTGTTTTTGTGATTATACTTTTCATCGAATTCGACACCATCAAGATTAGGATCCAACGTCAGCGGTTGTTTACAGGACATACATGCATCAACTCGACCAAGTACCTTCGTTACCTTGTTGCAGTTCGGGCATTCAACCTGTACGGCTTTCGTTGAAAGCATTCCGATCCATATATATACGGCAGCACTCGATAATGTTGCAAGAAATCCAATTAACATGAAGATGGTCATAACAGTAAAGCTAGCTTTGAAATAAAGACCAGCATACATAATGATGATTCCGATGAACACGAGACTTAGTGCAAAAGTCCTGATTTTATTTATTTTACTTGTATATTTGATATCCATAATATACATTCCTCCTGCACACAGTATAGCAAAGATGTTTTTCGAAATCATGAACAATCTTTTAACTTTTCATATTGGAAAAGGAAAAACTGATATCATATGGAATAGTGTAAAAAGTGAAGAACACGGACATTCATACAGGAGATGATTGAAAAGATGGAAGATATATTACGACCGCTCTATCAGGAAAGAGCCAGTCGAGAGGAAACCCTGGGGGTACTGTTGGTCGAAAAGCACAAAGCGTTCAGCCCTTCGACGGATCACTTCGATGTCATTTTGTTCATTATTGTGGAAAGAGCAGAGGACTCATGGCAGGTCAAACATTATGAATTTGAGGATAAAAAGGCAGCGCTTCATGTTGTCGACCTCCAGCAGCTCAATGAATGGTTGATGCTAGGGTCGCACCGAAGAGTCGTGGATTGGGTAGTCAATGGTAAGGTATTGTTCGATCGAAATGAATTCGTAGATGCATTGAAGAAGAGAATCAATGATTTTCCTCTTGCAGAGCGTAAGAAGAAAATCGGAATCGAGTTTGCGAAGCTCGTCCGTCGTTTTTCCGATGGAAAAGAACTATATTATGCCGGTCATTACCTTGATGCGTACAATAATATTATCCATGCACTTCATCATCTTGCGAGGTTGTCTGTCATTGAACATGGTTTTTATCCAGAAGTGACGGTTTGGAACCAGGTTAGACAGATTGAACCGGAAATCTACAAATTATATGAAGAATTGACGTCTAGTGATGAACCGATCCATAAGCGAATCGAACTGCTTCTTCTAGCAAATGAGTTTTCTCTTTCATCAAAAACAGAACTTGGGTCTCGTCATTTGAAAAATATCATGCAGACAAAAGTCGATTCATGGTCTTTCTATGAATTGATGCAACATCCTGAGATGGAGGATTATAAGATCGATCTTGGAGCAATGATCGAGCATTTAATCGAAAAAGAGTACATTCAAGTCGTACGAAATGAAACAAAGGGGAAAGGGATTTACCATCGGACTTATCAGTTCAGAAAGTAAGTCGTGCAACCTTTGTTGCTCTTGAAAGGCGTTGATTTCCGTTGCAGGTGCTCGCTTTCCGCGGGGCGTGCGGTGATCTCAGGAGTCTCCTTTTCAAGGAAGCCATTTGTGCTCCTGCGTCTACAAGAAAGTCCTGTCGAAGCTAGCTTCCTCGTCGCATGCCTTGCGAGGAGATCATTCATGTAGTAGGCACGCTGATCCCGCAGGAGTCTCGCACTTGCTCTTCAATCAAATTGCCCACGTTGTTTCTTTGTAAGAATGATCTAAAAGCAATAAATCCTTGATATAAATTAATTGCGAAATTGATATTGACACTTCTTTTCGAACCGTGGTATATTATATCTCGTCGCTACGACAGCGGCGGGATATTTCTTTTGAAAACTTCTTTTGAAAACAACAAAAGGAAAAAGAAAAACAGCAAAAAAAGTCGTTGACAGCGAAGCTTGCAGATGATATTCTATAAAAGTCGCTGTTAAGACAACGGCAAACAAAATTCTTCGATAAAAGACACCGTGTTTTGCGGGTCGATATCGAAAGAAACAGCTCTTTGAAAACTGAACAAAAGCCAAGCGTGAAACGGGTCTTTTTTAAAAAGAACCCTGAATCAATTTCGATTTACATTTAATGAGCAATCAAACACTTTATTGGAGAGTTTGATCCTGGCTCAGGACGAACGCTGGCGGCGTGCCTAATACATGCAAGTCGAGCGGATCAATGGGGAGCTTGCTCCCCTGAGATCAGCGGCGGACGGGTGAGTAACACGTGGGCAACCTGCCTGTAAGACTGGGATAACTCCGGGAAACCGGGGCTAATACCGGATAATACTAACCACCACATGGTGGAAAGTTGAAAGATGGCTTCGGCTATCACTTACAGATGGGCCCGCGGCGCATTAGCTAGTTGGTGAGGTAAGGGCTCACCAAGGCGACGATGCGTAGCCGACCTGAGAGGGTGATCGGCCACACTGGGACTGAGACACGGCCCAGACTCCTACGGGAGGCAGCAGTAGGGAATCTTCGGCAATGGGCGAAAGCCTGACCGAGCAACGCCGCGTGAGCGATGAAGGCCTTCGGGTCGTAAAGCTCTGTTGTTAGGGAAGAACAAGTACCGTTC
>JAIVLN010000007.1 GCA_020524245.1 Rossellomorea aquimaris
AATCTGCAAAGAGAGAGAATGCGCCAAGCGACTGGTCTACCACAGACATCCTACAGGACAATATCAGGTACCTTTCGACTTTAGAGTACAGTTATGTCTAAATACTACAAAACAATCTATTGAGTGTATGAACAGCAACCAATTATGGTTGTTTTTTTAATGCCTAAGAATATGAATTATCTTATAAACATTGGGAGGTATTAAAGTGGGTGAAACTGCTAAAAAGCCAATCTGGAATATTAACATTTATCTCAGTACAGGTGGAGCGCTACAATGTAATCCAAAGCTAGAGGGAAATCTTCAATCTAAGGAAGAAATTGAAGAGTTTCTAGATAAACATGGTTTTATAGATATTGTGCATAGGTCTATTTTCAATGGACATATCAAAATCATTCGGGTGAATGCTTTCGAAATTCATTCCATTTTGGAACTATAAATCAAAGACTATTGAGAGACATATTAACAACCTTCTGCCGTTCATGGTAGATAGGTTGTTTTTTGTTTCTGGGAGGGAGAAGTATATGGACATTATTCATGAATGGATTACAGAACAACTTTTATCAGCCCATACGGAACGTGTATACGCATTTTACTTGAGTGTAGCAATTACGATTAGCGGGTTAGTTTGGTGGTCCATGGAGTGTAAAGCAAAAAAGAAAAGAGGGGGAAAGAAGTATGGCCGTTAAATTGGTTCGTAACATTAGAACTTCAGAGAGGAACGGAAATCCAAGAGTGTTTCTTGAGCCTCATGTACTTGAACAAGCGGGTTTTGAAGTAGGAGAAGGGGTACAGTATACCTTTGTCCAAGAAGCGCTAGTAATTCAACGTGCAGAGGGTAGTAAGACAAAAGTATCCAAGAGAAAAAGAAAACACTGGCCAGAACATAGACCGTTGATTGATCACACCAATAAGGAATTAGGAAAGGTACTTCGAGTACGTGAACGCGTTGATATATTGGTTTCTGAAGGGCAGCTGGTCATTCGTCGTGAACGGTCATTTGATTTGTGTGTTTTCGAGAATCGATTATTGGAAGGTACTAATTTAAAGAAGCTACGACTTGGGAGCTTTCCGTCTGGAGCCGGTGCCGCTACTGGAGCATTAATGGACACAGGATTTTATGAACCTGTCTTTGGCTTGGATATGTGGGATCAAGCGATCGAGACTTACAATCACAACTTCACAGATGGTTTTACCTACTGGGGAGACTTACGAAACATCCATCCAGATTATTTACCTCATTGTGATGTTGCTTGGTTAAGTCCGGAGTGCAAGGCATTCAGTGGTTTAGGTAAGTTGAATAGTGTATCAGAAGGGTTGGGACCTCATTTTGCACGTGTTGTGCTTAATAGCGGTGCGAAAGCTATCATGATAGAACAAGTCCCATCATACTTTAAATCTACTTCCTTTCAACACCTTAAACAGCTCTTACGTCCAATATTTCCTTATTGGGAAGAAGTTGTACTGGATGCATGGGATTTTGGTTCTGTAGCGGGTAGAAAGAGAGGGTATGCTGTTGCCTTTCAAGAAGAAACAAGCTTTGCATTCCCTGAACCCCCTAAGATTCCTAACCATAAGCGAGCAACCATTAATCAAGTTATCGGGAAAGATTGGGAGACCGGTGACTGGAGAACGATTGAGAACTCTACAATGGAAGGAATCTTAAATAAGACCGGGAACAACAATTTTACACCTGATAAAAACCCTGTTTTGGTTGACCTTAATACAAAGAGAATCTCATGTATTGTTGGAGCATACAGGCGCTATCAAGTAACGAGTAGCTATCTTAGAAACCCTGATGATCCAAACCTCTGGCGACCATTTCGAAGTGATGAACTGTCTCGGTTTCTATCTCTTCCAGGTTGGTTTGAATTTCCGGAATTCATATCTGAATCGACAAGGACACAACTCATTGGTCAATCCATTGATGGAGAAGTAGTACGTTCCATTGGGATTGAAGTAGCTACAGCATTAATGGAGTCTCAGATAAAGAAGCAAGTTAAGGCTAAAAACAATCCTTACCGAATACGGAACAATCAGTTAGAGTTCCGATTGGCATAAACAGAGAGGGGAAGAGCGTATGAGTGAAGGTGCTCAGTTAATGATTGATTGGAATGACCTAAATACGGGTTGGAGTTCTTATTTCCCATGGCTCATAACATATAAGGGGGACCAGGCAATCCGAATACTCGCTGACCGTCACTATTCAAGGCAGACAATCGGAGCAAAACAGTTCACACGACCTGGGACAAACTTAGTGTTACGAACAGCAGATGCAAAAGCAGTTTGGGTATCATGGAAGACAAAATTCCTTCGTAAGGATGGATATAATGCTATTGAATGCACAATCTTCCGAAACGAAAGTGAACACCTCAGCAGCACACTTATTAAGACCGCTATTCATGCTACGCTTAAAGAGTGGGGAGAACTTCCTGGAGACGGTATTATCACATACGTGGATGATCGGAAGGTCAATAGTGTTAATCCAGGTTATTGTTTCATCCGTGCCGGATTTAAAAAGGTAGGTAGGAGTTCAAAGGGCTTAGCTCTATTTCAATTAACACCAGAAAGAGCGAAACTCATGCTCGATGAATTTAGAACAGCCATAGCATTAAGCGTTGAACAGTATTTTATCAACTTTGCAATGGAATGTGGTGAATTTATGGAAGCTTATGATTCACAAGAAAAAGCAAAAGAGTTGGAAGAACACCTTTTATTACTTCATAAAGAAATGAAAAACAATCGAATGAAAGCTTGGAGTGATTATGAGTATACATTAGAGCGAGAGGATCTGGACTTTATCATTGGTCCATATTAAATAAAGGGAACTGCAATGAAATGCAGTTCCCTTTTTTTCACTAGTATTTCACATGTACTTAATGTATAATTTTACCTAAATTAATAAAACCGATGGGAAGAACCCAGCTTTTAGAATTAGACGGATTATGTCTTTTTCTATTCAGCTGGGTTTTTGTTTGTTAGGAGGGATTTATTGATAAACGGTCACTTTATAAAAGTATTGTTCTTGGCATTTTGGGCTTATGATGGGCTTTGTTACGCAGTTTATATGCTAGATGGAAATGTACCTATGGCAGCAAGTAGTGCCGTATGGATGATTGGTTGGGCATATATTAATCACCAAATGTTCTTCAAACATAGTAAGGATCAAACAAATAAGTAAAAAGAGGGGATTTAAATGATAAGGGTAAAAACACCTATTACACTGACGATAATTGGATTAATGTTATTAATATTCTTTTTCCTTTATATATCTAGTGAAGATACTAACAGTGCACCTACTAATAAAGAAAAGGATAAGCTGATTGCTACACTAAATGAAGCAGAGCTTCATGTGTATAAAGAAGCAGGTGAAAAATATGATGTTGACTGGGAAGTATTAGCTGCTATTCATTACAAAGAAACTAACATGGCTATGAAGACAACTTATACGCATGGAGGGGCACATGGTCCTATGCAATTAATAAAGTGTGTATGGATTGGTGTAGATTACACACCGTGTCAGCAAAATTGGCTTGCTGATATACCAATTGAGCAAACTTATAAACTTGATGTAATCGCTAAAAATGGTGGTTACGGTAAAGATGGAAATGAGGATGGGATTGCAGACCTTCAAAACTTTGTAGACTCCGTTCATACAGCTGCTTATTACTTATCGAGTCATAAATACAGGAAAGATCCAGAGGAAGCTATATATAACTACAATGCTTCTAGAGGTTATGTTGAGGACGTACAGAGATATATGGGTTATATCCAGCAAGATTCAAAAAACTCTTGATAAGGGGCGATAGAATGACTTTTGATTATAGTGTCGATAAATGGTTTAAAGAGATTCCAAAGTTAAAACAGATGCAATGGGTCCCGGACTTAGAAGACAGGTTGTTGGAGTATTTCATTAGAGTCAAAGAAGAAAATAAGAATCTCTCCGAATGGCAACATGAGATGAAGGCAAGTGATGATGATATACAAGCATATAGTAGAAGAATAGATATGCCATGTGGTGATTTTTTTCATATTAACTGGAACATAACAAAATTACTACAAATTATTAAAACAGAGAAGATTAAACCAGAGTTATTATCAACATCTTTTCTAATGAATTTTGTTGATGTTAAAAAACTTGATCCTGAGTATATACAAGTTGCGAAACATAATAAAAAACCCGTCATTACTTTGATTTACGAACCAACGCAACAACCCACTCCCGTTGATGGTAATCATCGTATTGCAGGTCATTATGAATCGGTTTTGTTAAAAAAGAAGGACAGACCTATTCGTACATTTATTTTAAATGAGCAAGTTTATAAAAATGCTTTCTTAACTGGTTTAGATCAAGCACTCTATAATATACATCGCAATTTAATGACTATTCATAATCTTTACAACGAAAATAAGATGGACATTGGAATTTTAGAAAGAGAACTTGTGAAAGTTTAATAAAATTTAAGCTGGTAAGTTATAAAAGACCTTAATGGTCTTTTTTACTTTTTAAAGGAGATCAATAGTTTTTGTATAAGTAATAGAAGTAAAGTTCCTTTTTATTATTTTTAAGGAGGCACTAGATAATGACGTCTAATTGGCTATATAACAACGAAGTCAAACTCTCAATGATTGAAGTAAATGAACAACCGTTTATTGTTTATATTAAAACAGTAAGTAAATTAAGAGTTGTAATGGTGGAACATGCAAAAACCTCTAAACGTGCTTTCCCTGACCACTCTATGAATGACTTAAAACCAGATGATATTGTCAGAACGTTAGCTCAAGAATTACTCCAGTAACCTAAATGAAAAGAGGTATTTTTATGTCTATGTTTCTATTATTAGGGGATAATGACCCACATCTTCCAAAATTAATGTTACATGCCTTTGCAAATTTTTCACCTGCTTATCTATCAACAGTAAAAGAAAACGATAAGAAGTATGTGAAGTTAAAGGGAAAAGATGATCGTACATGGACTAAAGAATCCTTACTAAGCAATTTAGAGAGTCATCTTGGTAAAAGGGTATGCTTGTATAGTGACTTTGAAAAATACTTCCTTAAAGAATCCATCTTCTCAAGTGTCCGGCTTATAGATGAAGAATGGATAATGTTATTTGAGGTAGATTCACATACCTATCGTGATGATGAACATTTTAAAGAGAATCCTTTAGATGTTGCTAAAGTAAACCTGGATGAAATAAGTGAAGACTTACAGGAACGATATAGTGACTTCCTTGAAGTAATAGAGCGTCTAGAACATATATTTGAAAAAGGATCAGAACTCGAAACAAATATTGAACTTAACTGGAACGAAATACAATATTTGCGAAGTTTAATTTATGAAAAGCTCGATAACATTTCCTCTAAACCGGATGTTGAGATTCTTAATTCCGCAATGGAAAAGCTTGGTGGATTAGCGGTGAAGACTCGTAGAGAAATGGAAGAGGTATGACAGAAATAACCCATTTGCTAATGGGTGCAAAATAACTTCATATAATATAGATTATGTGTTTTTATTTTAATTTAGAACGTACGTTTGGTAATATATACATATATATTTATCCATTCGAGGTGATTTATGAAGATATCATTAGAGGAAGTTTATTGGTCCGGAGATTGGTGGCAAAAATTTATTTTCAATATTGGAATTTTAATACTATTTAGTGCTTTAAGTAGTTTATTTTACATTAGTGACAAAGGTGATATCACCTTTGTTGTCGGGTATATTCAATTATCTTTATGGTCATATTCATTTATATTTTCTTTAATTGTCATACGACATATCAGGAAAAACTTTAAAAAATATTTCAGATTTGTTGAAACTTATATCATCGTAATAGTATTAATTGTTTCTTTTTTTATAGATAAAATTATTAACACTAATTCCCTAGACATAATACTTTATACAGCAATTATTTTACCTTTAGTTATTTCTGCCGTAAGATTAATAGCTATTATTCTAGGAAACCAAGACAAAAAACTAACAAGTAACTGGACTGTTGGATTACTTGTACTTTCTCTCGCAGTAACTGTTGTAAGTATTTTGAGTCATAATATATTTGATACCTTTAATGCCACTGTAACCACTAACACTATACCCATTACATTTTTATCTTTCTCAATAATACTATTGACGTATGCTCTTGAATATAAAAACAAAAATTAGCAAGGTTCTTCACAATGAACATTTTTTATGAAGTTATTCGACAAAGATTGATAGTAACTAATTATTGGAGGCTACCTAATGAGCAAAACAACATCTGAGCAAGACCGGGAATACTTATTAACGCACATGGAGTGCCTTCCCTGGTACGCACAAAAGTTTATACGTCAAAAGTTAAGAAAGCTCTCTCCTTCTACTCTTCTAGGGTACTCTAATGATTATGAGGATTTTTTCACTTGGATTTTACAAGATGGTGGTTTCGGTAGCTGGGATAAAATTGCAGACATCCCCTTATCTGTTCTTGAAAGACTTAGGAATGAGGATATTGAAGAAACATTTCTAAATCATATTAATGAGATCCATCGTAAACGATTAGAAAGTATGAAGAATAAGACAAAACTAAAAGTCCAAGACATGAAGAAAACAACTACCAATAGAAAAATTTCTTCTTTACGTGCTTTATTTTATTGGCTTTCTAATATTGCAGAAGATGATGACTTAAATCCATTGTTAAAAAGAAATGTAATGGCTAAAATTGAGTTAAATCCTATAAAACTAGATACTGAGACTAAGGGAAATGCCTTAATTGGTAAGATTCTCATCGGTTCTGAAATTGATGCATTTCAAGACTTTGTTGCAGATGGATATGGAAAGTTAGACCTCCCAACCCTTGCACTTAAAAAGTATGAACACAATAAGGAAAGAGATATAGCTATTATTTCATTAATTCTTTCATCTGGACTACGAATTGCTGAAGTCTCTAATTTAGATATTAACGATATTGACCTTGTAAAAATGAAAGCTTTTGTAATTCGTAAAGGACAAAAAGAAAATTATGTCCCTTACTCCTCCTTTGCGAAGGAACCGCTTCTTGATTATCTTAACATTCGTAAAGATCGTTATAACGCTAGCAAAAGTGAACCTGCTCTCTTCCTTTCAAATCAACACCAATATGAAGGCAGAAGAATGACTAAACGAGCTATGCAATTAATGATTGAAAAATATGGTAAATCATTTGGTAAGCCATTTCTATCCGCTCATAAATTACGCCATTCAATGGCCACAAGACATTATGATATAAATCGAAATGTGATAAGTCTAAAGAAGCAACTTGGTCATGAATCACTAGAAACCACCAATATATATACTCATGTACATTCCGATCAACAAAGACATGAATTAGAGAATGCGGAATCAAAAATAGTCTACAAAAATGAAGACACCGGTGTATAATACCCGGTGTCTTAAGACTTTATACCTTCTAGCCATTCCATTGCATTGGTAGTAAACTGATCGCTTTTTAAATCTTCAACCTCTTGTTCAGTAAATCTATAGTGGGTTCCGTCTATCAAGCGGTTTGAGTATTGATGTTTTAAGAATTTGAAATAGAATCTTTTAGTATCAAATGTTTCCCAGGTATGCACAATTTCCGTATTATCACCTAACTCTTCTTTTATTCTTCTAATCTTTTCATTCAACGGAAGAGTATAAGTAAAAGTAAATTTATAATGTCCAGATGGATAAAGCCTTATGAGAATAACATGTCCATTTTTAGGTTGATCTTTCTGCTTCTTTTCTAGTTCTCTTTCCTGTTCTAATTTCTTTTCTGCTTCTATTTGCTCTTCATTTTGTTTTTTCATCTTAGCATTATAATCATCAATTTCTTCTTGGGTGGTATTCTCAGCAAAGTGTCTAAGTTCTTTGGATAATTCTAAGATATCGTTTTTAGACCACATCTGGCCTTTGTTATTCCAGGAATTTGTGAGAACAGTTATTCCGATTTCCCCTTCTCTTCTTCTCATTGGACTTAGTTCCACTGTTCCCATATGCGGATAGTCTAAAGGCTTATTATAACCGTAAGATTCAGCTAACTTATCGTACAAACTTCTAGACCGCTCTTTGCATTCTGATAATGCTGCGTATAAGTGAGAAACATCTATGCCCTGCTTATTAAGAACGATCTTGTTTCTTCTAGTTAAATCTTCAACTAAGTCGACTACGTATTCAGGATCAAAACTCAAGTCATTGCTTATTTTTTCAATTAGGTGTTCCGAACTTACTTCAGATTTTGCTGCGTTTAATAATCCATTAACCAATATAAACTCATCGTTGGTTAAATCATATTTCCTGTATTGTGTATTTAATAACTCTTGTATTGGAATCAATTCTGCATATCCTCCTACTATAATTTTCAACCTATTTTAACATGATACCAACACGAATAGCCCAAAAGACGTCTCTTTTAGGCTAAAGGTACATTTAATACCCTTCAGGTCAATATATATTAAACTTCCCTCATGTTTAGCGAACGTTCGCTACATATTCGTGGCGTATGTATGAAGATCTTCCGGAATATCAAGATACGCATTAGTAGCATAACCATATTTTCATAGTTTCATACTTTCCATTAACATATTTTACTCGAATGCCGAAATAAATATAGAGAACTTTAAACTGATTGTTAATAAACTGTTGACATTACCATATATTTCCTATACCATTAACTTATCATTTAGTTTAAATATAACTTCAAACGTTATCAATAAAGGAGGGTAACAAAATGCATACAATATTATCTCTTGTGAGCGCGAAATTACATTATGAAGGTGGTAAATCTACAGGTTTAGCGGGTTTGCTAGGTCTTGGTGTAGCTTTATTAATCGCCTTTAACTGGAGCATTGTTAAATCCATTTTAGACTTTGTAGGAGTTACTGCACTGGCAGATAAGTTAGGACTTATCCATCCAGAAGCGGGTTATCTCACTTTCATTAGAATAATTGGTGGCATCTTAGGAGCTTATCTGATTGTGATAGTCTTTACATTAATTGTATGTGCCCTCCTTTGGTTTGTTTGCACAGTATTAAACTCCAGATTAGGGGATCTGCTCGGTAAGGCTATGGAATGGTTAGTTATAGCACTGGTTGTGTCATTCTTCGCCATAATTTGCTCTCCAGTACTAATTCCTGGATACATCTTCATTGGTATTACTCACATAATTCGATTTATAAAGAATCCTAAACAATATAAAGCCGAAGAAAAAGAGAAAAGAAGATTAAATAAGAATGCTGTTGAATTAGAACTAACCAGGACAACGGGCATTAAAGAGTTAACTGAAGAACAGCTTGACACAAATAGAATGGGAAAATTACTTAATGAGGACCTTATTGAAAAAGGTCTTGATCCCTTCCCTATCACTGTTCAAAAAGAAAGTAATGAAATCACCATAGATAAAACCATCAACCGCTTAAACCGTCTTCCAATGCCTGGTGACTATAAATTTATTGTGGCCGTTACTTATGATCGGGAGTTTTTTGCACTTGCCCCTTGCCCTCGATATATCAATAACATTGATAACTCAATTTATTTTTGGGGTGTCAAGATTTACGTTGATGCTAAAACCAATACTCAAACTCATGAAAATGAATTAATTGTTGATTTTGACCTTAAAGCTTTTGATATGATTGAAGCTGATATTTTTGAACACTATTTTGATGTTAGTGATTCGAAAGAGTATAACCAGACATTCAGAAGCATCCGTATTAATGACCCATATAAGGATTTTGTAAAAAAAACATATGAAAGATATTTTAGTCACGTAAATTATCTAAAACAAGATATGGAAGAGAAATCTCAAAAAGGTGAATACTACGATGATGTATTACTTAAGTTTAATAAGTTTCGGGTCGGTAATGAAGATGTTGTTGACTTATTGAGAAACAACGACATTAATGAACAATGGGCGGAGAACCAATGAACAACAACGAACACTTAATTTCTATTCTAAACAAACATAAAGAGTTCTTAACTTCCGTTAAGGCATGGAACCATTATTCAGCTCAGCACAGTCTACCCTCTTCTTCATTACTTATCAGGAAGTTCGGCTCATGGAATAATGTCAAGTTGGCAGCGGGAGTACCCATACAGCTTAACAAATATACAAAAGACCAACTGATTAAAGTTGCTATTGAACATAAGAGGCATATGCAAACTACGTCAGACTGGGCATCATACAGTACAAAACATGGTCTACCTAATGTACAAACTTTTCTTAAACACTTTGGAAGTTGGGAAGGTTTGAGAAAACATATGAAAATTACACCAAAAGATAAGAAGTGGGAAAAATACTCCAAAGACCAAATAGAAAAGATAATTCATGAGAATAGAGCCTATTTTGCATCAAAAACAATTTATAATGAGTATGCTAAAGATAAAGGTTTACCAACCTACAATACGTTGACTAGCTATTTCACTTGGACCGAAATTAAACAAAAAGCAGGCTTCACTAAAGGCTATAATTACAGTAAAGAAGAGTTGATATCTATAGCCAAAACATACCGATCATATCTTACAACTGTGTCTAGCTGGAATAAATACGCATCTGAAAATGGCTTGCCTACAGCTCAAACATTTATCCGTAAATTCGGCTCTTGGCGTAAAGCAAAAGCATATTTATACGAATAAAAGCCACACCCAATCCAGGGTGTGGCTTTTATTATCCTTCTATCTCCTTAATCATGTCCCAAACTGAACTATTAATGGAGTAAATAAACTCTTCTTCATGGTGAAGATCGTATTCTTTCTTCATGGTGATTTGGACTTTCTTTGTAACATTATCTTCGTAACTAATAGCTACATTTACTTTTGGTTCACCACTTACAGAGCCTCTTACACTAATAATACCAACCCTGGTCATAGTTCCATTCCGACTTATCCGATTCATCATTTCTTCCGCTACAAGCATTTTATCTGGCTCATCAGACAGAAAGAGATCCTTCGAGATGGACGGAGTAGTAAATGATTGTAGAAATAGATCAGCATCTTCCATAGAGATGGTAGCAAACAAATATTTAGCAACATTCTCAGGCTTTCTATATTTTTCTTGGATATCCTCTTGATGTTTATCCAAGTATCCCTGATCTTCACTATTGGAAGTATGGACCCATTTATATGCTTGCTCCTGCATCTCTATTTTTTCAATGTCGGATAATAATTCTTCTTGTGTACTTTCTAAATCTACCGAATCGCCTTTATCAAAGTATATATAAGCAGTATATATAAGCACTAGGAAAGCAAAACACAGAATCAACCAACGCTTCATATCACTTCTCCTATCAATAACAGTTGTATTATTTAAAAGGTACCTTTGATACAGGATTAAGACTATACATTTTATTAGATGTCCATGCTCCTTTATGGATTTCAAAATGCAAATGGGGCCCAGTTGATCTACCTGTATTTCCTAACAAACCAAGCATTTGCCCTTTTTTTACAACTTGTCCATTTTGCACATGTCTTTCAACCATATGAGCATAAACCGTTTCATATTTTTCCTTATTGCCAAAATCATGTACCACATACACTACGTTTCCATACGATTTTGAGTAGTGTGACTTTCTTACAACACCATCAGCAACTGACACTATAGGTGTGCCAACAGAATTCGCAATATCAATGCCATGATGGAATCCTCCAGACCTCATACCGTAACTTGATGATATACGTCCAGTTGTTGGGGTTGTAAATTTTCCATCAGTAAGAGGTGGCAATCCGGTGCCTTCCCCTGGTACATATGTAGCTTCATTTTTAAATTTTGTTCCAGCTGCAACTACCTTATCTACGTACCAGTCCGCATGATTATAATTAAAGATAGCTTTTCTCATGTTAGTAGCGTATCCACTCTTTTGTAAGTAATAGGCTGCTGTGTGCACTGCATCTTCAATATCCCATGGATCAGCTTTACCATCTCCATTTGCGTCCCTTCCATAACCACCATATTTCTTAATCATTGCAGGGTCCGTCTTAACATCATTAGGAACCGAAGCGTTACCCAAAGTCCCTTTACACCCAGAGTATGACCAACCAAGCCAAGTACATTTCATGAATTGAAAGTGTCCTTCCGCTCCAACCCCAGAAACCATAGAAGGGTGAGTAGAAAAGGCCGTCTCAACAAAATGTAACCCTGCTAACATATACCAATGAACACCATATTTTTCTTCCGCTGCTAAATAGTAAGGCATAAATTGGGGAGGAACGCCATTACCCGGGATAATTTCACCATTAAAGCCCACGCCCCAATTCCCTCCTATAGAGAAACCTTCTAGCCAGTTCGTATAGTTTATTGGAGGGAGAATTTCATCTGTAGCATCAATGTTTGCATCGTAGATTGACTCAACTAACTTTTTGTCCTTTTCACCATAATCAAATGAGCTTAGAACTTCATCGAAAGTTGAGTAATCTTCATTAAAAGTCGTATCTGAACTATAATACTTGTACCTAGATTTGGTTGTTTCGGTTACTTTCAGCCTTCTTATCTTTTCTACTTCCCTAGTCCTCTCTATAGGTACTTCTCTCGTTTTCTTGATTTTGAGGAGGATATATTCCGGTGGTCCATCTGAAGGATAAATCCATGTCCACTCTTCTTCGTAATACACCTCTTCAACGTACTCTGTATAAGTTTCATCCTCCGTATACGTTTCGTCGATGTAATATACGTCAGTACTTGTTTCCCATGGTGAAATGTGTTCTTCAAATGTTGTAGTCGTAGTCCCATTCCATGCACTTACAAATGAAAGTCTGCTTCTGGTGCTATCCGTTCTAACAACTCCTGTGCTTTCACATTCTTCTCCTTGTACACATGTTGTTACTTCCTCTTCAGTCCATTCATTCAGATCTTCATAAGTAAATTCAGGCTCTAAAGCTTTTGCCATTTCTTTAATAATTTCTTTTTCACGATCGATTCCTTCAGTTTCATCTTCTAGACCTTCTACTTGGATAACAGAAGCTATCAGTTGAGGCGGCACCCGATAGGGAACCTGTTCGGGTGCAGACATATCAACTGTAGATTCGGAATGTTCAATTACATATTCATGTAACTCCTGAGTGACGTCATCTAAATCTTTTCCACCATTCCCAAAGAAGAAGGAGAATGTCAGTGTGGTAATGATAATTACTAAAATCGCTGCAAAAAAGATTAAGATTGTAGGTAAACCTACAGCCGAAACTAAAGCTACTATCATTTTAGCTAGTGCCATCAAACCTTTTGCAGCAGCTTTCGCTACAACCTTAGCACCTTTTTTGGCAATCTTTTTTGCCATCTTTTTACCTTGCTTTTTCGCGGCCTGTTTTGCTTTATGTTTGGCGTATTCTGCTAACTGATTCCGATCATCGTCGTTTGGGGGTTTAGGTAAAGCCATTCATCACACCCCCTGGAACCTTGCAGACTCCGTCTCTTTTCTTCGCTGTAATCTAGAGTTCTCTTTTTGAGGAATTAAAGTGTTTGGATCAAATGAGGAATAATGGTCTACCTCATTCTGCTGGTTATTCTGGGCTACCTCATAGACACGAGTAACCTTCAACCTCTTATTGGAGACTTTGCAATCAGAAAAGATTTGCTCTCCTTCATTTAGTCGATAATCACCTTGTCCATATTGAGATATTCGATGTTCATTGCCACTTGAATCTTCACCTACCACAAAGCTTTTTTCTCTAGTTGTAACTACCCTTATATTCCTATGTGCTTTTACAGCTTCATCAAAGTAATATTGGCCATCATCCACTTGCTGATTATAAGGTTGCATTTCAACTGGAGCTGGAGCAGTTTTTGAGCGATTAGCTACTAACTTGTTTGGATTAATGTTTAGTGAACGATTAGATACGATTTTTCCTCCGCCTGAATCCATCTCATAAACGGAAGACTGTGATCCGGCTATCTTTTGAGGTACTAGCGCGCCACCTTGAACATCGAGGTCTTGATATAGAGTTTGACCTTTATTTAAGCTAGAGTCTCCTGAGCCATAACTAGATACAACCATCTGTTGCCCTGTCTTTCCCTTTACTTGAATGTACGATTGATCGTTTGTGGTTACGAGCCTCACACTTCCCGGTTCTCTACTTGCTATTTGAGCAATCTCTGACACTTCTGCATTTTGGTTGTTGAGCGCCTTATTGTAAGGATTTATCGTGTTCGCAAACTGAGCACCCTTTTGATAGCCATTTACTCCAAAGACTACTCCTCCAGCATAGGATACTCCATTGTTAAAACCTTGATGGTTTTCTCTAGTGTTTTGAGGGAAGAATTCTTCATTTGAAGTATTCTTACCATATGAGACAGCTCCTCTAACACCACTAGAAAGGGCATTTATCCCTTTTGAAATTCCAGCACCAACATTCTGTACTGAAGAACCACCTATTGAAGTTGGGGTTGCCATCGTCATTGATGCATTTGCCATGAACCCCGTAGCTGCTGATTGCGCGATAGCACCAATCTTTGTATCCCCAAGTACACTTTTAATTTCGTTTATGCCTGATACCCCTTTTGCAAATCCTAATGCACCAATAGAGCCTTTAGCTACCGCATTCCCAATTCCTGAAGGAATAACCACTTTACCTGGGGCGAATTGGGCCATATTATTTTTCACATTTTTGAAGTTATCTTGATATAAACTTGGTTTTACTGCATTATTCCATTGAGATTCTGCTTGTTGATCTGAATAACCTTGACCTTTTAACTTGTCAATTTGTCCTGCTTTTGCATTTGTAGTTAAGTTTGTTGCCATCATACTAGCAAAGTGATCTCCATTTATATGCCCTTTGTTCATCAGAGTTTGTCCTTTAACTCCATTACCAGCTGTCTTTAAGGCTTCTGCATAAACGGTTTCCTTTCCACCTTGCTTTTCGTTAAACATGACTTCTACTTCGTTATCCGTAAGACCCTTACCCTTCATGCTGTTCTTAAATTGAGTCTTTTCGTTGCTCATAAAGGATTCATTTAAAGCCTTAGCAAAGTCTCCCTTATTAATAGATGCTTTTTCTAATGGAACGCCATTCGACATTTTAGAAGCAGTATCATTAGCGGTCTGTAAGACTTGCTTTTTCTTCTTTCCAACCATGTCATTCCATTTTTCTAACTGCTCATTTTCTGTAATATTTGGATTCTCTTTTTTCATCTGCTTGAAGGCATCTGCTCTATTTTCATTAGCCCATGCGGATGTTAGCTTTTCAGCACTTTCCGAAGCTAAATCAGAAGCTTTCGCATACTTCCCATCCTGATCCTGTATACCTTGTAGACTCTTAAGAGCATTAGCTTTGTTTGATTTATGTCTGTCTTTCAATGATTTATTAAACATTTGTTCTCGTGAATGATCAGAAGCGTCCGGGAATCTTTCTTTCAGGTCCTTCATCATTTCATCTTTGTTATCTTTTGCCCAAGCAGTAGTTTCTTTGTCAGCCATATTTTCAGCTAGAGCATCCATCCCCTTGGATGAATCAAATTTGTTTAATTCATCCTTAAAACCTTCAGCACCTTTGCCGAACCTCTTACCGATACCCATTACTCCGGCTGCACCTGTACGACCAGCTAAACCTCCAACAGCTCCACCAAGTCCAAAACCTGCTGCTCCTAGCGCAATAGAACCAGCTGGACCTAATCCACTACCTGCTATTGAGCCAGCTGCACCAAAAACTGCCTTACCTGCTTTAGATGTAATTTGTCCAGCTTTTAACATTCGTTCAGCTTTAGCATTTGTACCTTCTACAGTACCCGCATTACCACCAAGAGTAGACTTTCCTTCATTCTCACCTGACTCACCATCTTTACCTTTAGATGATTTTGTACCTTGATATGCGCTCTTTAATGCGCCCATCATACTCTGGTCTTTCACTGCACCTTTGACAGCTCCAGCAACGCCCGCAAGAGCTGATAAACCAAATGCTGCTCCAGCCTTGTTAAGTGTACCTTGTGCTTGTGTGCTTAAGCCTATAAGATTCTTAAGCGTCTCAGCTACTGGAATAAAAACAACGTATAGGATTACCGTAGATATAATGTTTGTCTCTTCTGTTGAGATGCCAGCAACAATCCAAAATGTTAGCGCATGAATTGATTGTACAAACACTGTTCCTACTAGCTCTTTCATCCATGCAACTGTTATTCCTTTTGTCTTTGGGGTTAGCCACAAAGCTAACATGACAGGACCAATAATCATTAGAATCAGCAGCGTTAATTTCCTCATCATATAGTAGAAGTTAGCCCAGATCATTAAACCAAGAAGAACTAGGTTAATAATAAGTACTCCAAGTACACCGCCATTTTTGAAAGCAGAATATTGAGTATCTAAACCGCTGACTGTCCCTGCTTCAAAAAACTTAACAATAGCTACATTAACGTGAAACAATAACGCGTAAAGGTTGCCAATATTTGCGATACCTATTCCAACAATAAAGATATCTTTCAAACTTTCATAAAAAGCTGTTCGATTAGAAGGATTTATTGCTGTAGAGGACATTCTCATTCCAGCTATTACAATACCAATTAAAACGAAGAAACCTGCTAGAAGGGTCATGGCAGAAGAACCCGGAGCATAGATATTCGTAATTTCATGAGATTCAAAAGTTAAATAAACAAGGTCCTCATTACTAGAACCAAATACAAGACTTTTCAAAGTTCCCAAGTCCTTAAAAGGTTCTACCGTCCAGTTCCATATTATTTCACCAAGTTCTTCAAAGAAGTCTACTATCTTATCGAACATATTTACTCACCTGCCTTTCTGTATCCAGGCTAACGACTTTCCTGTAATCTCTTTCGTCTTAATAGCTCATCAAGAACCGCTGTATTTGATTCAATAAAGGTTAACTCATCATCAGAAGGATCCGTTTGTAACCAAACCGAGTTTTTCCCTTGACGGAAGACTCCTTCTCCTTTATCCGGATTCTCAAATAGAATCTCGAGCTCGCCTTCAGTTAAATCAAAGTTCTCACGAATCTTCTTTAAATCAATCTTGTTTTGTTCTAAGAAGAAGAACGAATATGTCGAAAGCAAGATACCCCGAGATTTTGCATTGTCCAAAATACGAACAAAATCTTGGGATGCGTATAAAAGTCCACCATTACGCTTACGGATACGTCTTGCTACTTTCTCAAAGAAGGCAACAGTCTGGTCATTATCTACGAATTGCCAAAGCTCATCACATACAATTAACTTTTTCTTTGTAGCATTATCAATGCTCTTAGCGAAGTACTCCCAGGCGTAGTTCAAGATGACATGGAAGGCGATAGGTCTTAAGAAACCTTCCTCTAGCTGAGAGATATTAAAGTTAACCAATCGAGCGGTTTGTAAGTCTTGAGTTACACCTCTACCCAAGAAAGTTTGGCCGTCGAATATCGGCTTAGACCCCGTTCTTAAAAATGGTTTAATCGCAGCAATAATTCCTTCTGCTTTCACCTCATTACCAAAGTGCTCAATTAAGTAATCATAAATCTGCTTGATCTCTGGTTCTGGTTTACGAACTTTCGATTGAATAATTTGTCCATCCACTTCCACGGGATCGTTGGTAAATAAAGAGGATGGATGTGTTGTAATGCCTAGTTGATTGAAGGTATATTGAATGGCTTCTTCAAGATAGTTACGTTCGAATACATTCAACCCTTCACCAGAACCATCTTTGCCGCGCTTGATGATGTCAAAGAAAGAAAGGATTTCAGATGTTTTCTCTTTGATAGGAACAAACCGAACAAATTTCTTACCGTTCTTTTCGATTACTTCACGGTCATCCGAATCTTCAAGTAAATCTAACTCTTCATCCTCATCTTCAAGCGGAATATCCGTGTAGTTAATAGCACAAGGATTAATTACAATGTCAGACTCTTCACTGATGTTAAGGTTTAATCCACCAAGACGCTTAGTTAAGCGGACGAATTCCCCTTCTGGATCAATAATGTTAAAGAACATATTGGCACCGGTTAAGTTTCGAGCAATTATCAACTTCATCGCCAAACTCTTCCCTGAACCTGGGATGCCGAACAGACCCATGTTGTAATTTGGCGGTTTTACATCATCAGTTCCGAAGTTATTAATGAATTCTTTTTGACCGGTAATTCTGTTTACACCAATTGGCACGCCACCTAAGAACTTTCCACTACCAGAGATAAAAGGTGAAAAAGTACTGAGTGCTCGTCGGTCTATGTTTCGGATAGAGTCCTTCGGAGGTTCCATTCCTATAGGAAGTACTGATTTAAAACCTTTTACTACTCTGGACCACCATGTAGACATTTTGAAAAACTGACCAGCCAATTCATCCTCAAGAGATTCGCTGTACCGATCCAGTTCCTTTAATGTATTTCCGTATAGTACACCGGTAACGGACACATCGTACATATCATTTTCAGAGAATTGCACTTCATCAGCTAGCTGTGTAGTATCTGCTATCTTAGTTTTTAAGTCACTGATTTGATCAATATTTCCTCTCTTCATCTGCCAACTCAAGTTAGATTGAAGCATCGTTTCTTGCCGTTGGAGTGTGCGAATTGCTGTAGATTTAGGAACTTTATGTAGGTTGATTAAGACATCCGCTTCACCACTTGAAGTGATGGAAGACAACCAATTCGTTTGTAATTTACGAGGATAACCTTCTGGTGGAATGTAAAATGGACGGAAATACGTTTTGGTACCCATTGATTGTTTGATAACACCATGATCCTCAGACTTGATAGACATGCCATCGGGAGAAATGATATCCCATATATCAGGCTTTTTATCGTAGGGCGTATGTTCATCTTCATTTTCAGCATGAACAGATTCTAAAGATTGCTCTTCTTCTGTTACTTCTGGATTAGCCGGCTGTTTTTTCGGCTTCTTGATCTTTGCGAGCAAACTCATCATCAATCCTCTCCTTTACCATTTCAATACGTCGTGAATCTTGGTCAGCTGTTACGAATAGAGCCAACATTTCTTGTTCTTTGATGTGCTTAAATTTATTTTTTAAGGCTTTACGTCTGTTGAAGGTGTAATAAAGCAACTCTACAATACCTTCTCTTGTTAACATTTCAACTTCTTTTTTAGATTTCCTAAGTGCACTCTTAGCTGCGTTGAATCGACGATAGAGTTCTGCAAATGCCTTTTCCTGAATCTTCTCTTCTAGTTCTTCTTTGTCGTCAGCTGTAATGTTCTTGGCATCCACTTGATAGACAAATAAAAGGTATCGTTTTGTTTCAAAACGGGGCATTGCTCGTTGCCACTGAATTAAATCATTAATCATATCAGTCCCATATTGAACTGCTGCAGGTGGTAAATCATCTTGCTCTTTCATTTCCTTCTGCATCTTTTCAATTGGTTCAGAGAGATCAATGTAGCGGTTTTGTAAATAGATCACCGTTTGAGAATCTAGAGTTGCATAATATTTTTCCTCTGCTGCATCCATAGATTCTTGTTCATCTTGAGATTGTAGAAAATAGTTAGCTGGTTGTACTTCTGCAATCAATACAAATTTGTTATCTCTGTGACGAATCATGTGATTGTTGATTTCCTTAATCTCTCTAAAGAGACTTTTGAACAATTCCGTCTCGCTTTCTCCAACAGGAGCTCCATTTTTGGTTTTCTTATTCTTCTTAACATTGAGCTTTTGAGTGGGTTCATCATCAAAGTTTTCTTTCGGTTTGCCCCAGGGGAGAATCGGCTTTTTTTCAATAATCCGGACGAACACCCATAAAGCGATTCCGAAGAGACCCATAAAAAGTAAGTCTTTCACGTATGATCCTCCTTTTTCAGCGCCGGCCTTTTCTCCAGACGCCTGTTTGATTCTTGTATTGGTATTTGGTAATCAGGTATTTATCAAAAAACATGAAATGCTTTTGTTTCTTAAAGAAACCAAATAGTACGACTAAAGCTGCTACTGGAATAGCAGAAATCAAGCAAGCAATGATTGCAAAAGCGAAGTTAAATTTAGACATGACACCCCAGACTAATGGAATGTATGAATAGATAAATGCACCTCCACCAATCAAATAAATCATCTGTCGTTTTGAGATAATACCGAAAATGGTCTTCTGTTCAGAAGCCATATCTATAGGAACCGTTTCTTTTCGCACGGAGAACATCACCTCTTTTAAAAAATCAGCCCCCCTTATGGAAATAAGAGGGGCTATGTAAAGTTGTTTGTTTAACCACCAAATCCGGCAATAAATCCAGCAATGTCATGCGCCTTCATAATTACCCATCCACCAATGAACGCCATACCGATACCGATAAAACCAGCTGTACGTGCTTGAGGGTTACCTCCCTGAGCTGCAGCAAGTTTAATACCTGCGAAAATTAAGCAACAAATAATCCAGAAACCACCCAACGCAATGATTAAACCAACTACCGTATTCAAATCCTCGAAAATGGATGCGCTATCCAGGTCTCCTTCTCCATTAACACCAAACTCTTTCCATGCGTCACTATTAGCAGATGCCATGCTTGGTTCAGCAATAACAGAGATTGCTAGAGCAAGGGCTACCATTGTTAAAAGAGGTAGAAACTTCTTAGTTAGTCCCTTCTTCATTACATTCACCTCCTTCTGGGAACAAAAAAAAGACCCCCGAAAAAGTACAAAGGTCTTCAATGATGCTTGCCAGCAACAAAGACTTATACTTTTTCGGGGGACTCCCGTTTGCTCTATTCATTTATTAATCTTCTTTTATATTAAACAACTGAACTGGAAAAATCAACTAGCAAATTAGTAAAATAGAGGTAGGATATAATTAACAACTATTTTCGATATTAACAATAAGGATGTGTATTTTCATTGGTTTATAAACCCAATATTAACAAGAATCAAATGGAAGAAGTTGATAAAATTGTTAAAGATGAGTCAGAAAGAATTAAAGTAGAGATCTTTTATAAAACAACCACCACAACTTTTCAAACCTATGATGAACTAATTACTTTCATAAATAATGAAATACCCATATGGAAGAAAACCTTGACACAAGACGATTTCAATCAACTAGACAACTACATTAAAAACATATTGCATTTTAATAATAATAGTCAATTTTTGAATAATGTAAGAAACTTACTGAATTCAATGAGAACTTTTTCACAACGTAAAACAATAGCTTATTCAAAATCCCCTGTCGGAAAATATATTTCTAGGATGGGTGATGAAGAAGCAAAAGGATTTTTAGAATATTTAACAAAACGACCTATTTTAAACAACCAAAATGTTCTTTTGAGTGAAAAAATATCAGGTGTATTTTACGGGCTGCTCTATGAAAAGGGTTATGTAAAAAAGAAAGACATTCAAGAGCTTTTAGAATCACCTAGTTTTGTATTTGATGAATTCCAAAAAGATTACGAAGAGAATATAGAAAAGCTCGATAAGAAAAATCAGATTGTCTCTCAGCAAAGTGACAGCTTGGAAGAATTTATTGAAACTACCAAAAATAACACCGAAAATGTTATTAATATTTATAGAAAAGAGTGGGAAGACAGAGTTGAAAACCTAATTTCTGAAAAAAGGGAATCTATTGAAGCATTAGAATTAAAATATACAGAAAAGTTAAAACTGAAAGGTCCTACAGAATATTGGGAGAGTTTATCGAAAAGATACATACTGATAGGTAGTATATGGTTTGTCGTCACTATGTTGATTGGACTTGCTGGGGGTCTTTCAATTTGGGCAATTGCTGATCGTATTGATTTCGGTGTTGACCAAGATATAACCAATTCTGTACAAAAATATCTATTAGTAGCTGTTTTAATTTCTTTAACGTTTTATTTACTAAGTCAATCTATGAAAATTTGTTTAAGTCAATTCCATTTGAGTAGTGATTATAAGGAAAGAGAACAGATCACCTTAGTTTATTTAGCATTACTCGAGGAGAATAAGGGTGATGGAAGTGTCTCTAAAGAAGACAAACAAATAATATTACAGTCTATCTTCAGTAGATCAGAAAGCGGTTTAATTAAGGGTGATTCTGGTCCGGTAATGCCTAATAATATGATTAATCAGATAATGAAAAAAATATAATACAAAAAACCCACAAACTTTATGTGGGTTTTTTGGCACCATTTTTGTTATATTTAGTTATTCAGTCCCGCTAACAACTCTTCTATTTCCTTTTCAGATGACTTTCCAGAACTGTTTTCCTCCATTTGATCTCCCTTAACACCTAACGCATAGAACAATTCGGATTGAATAGCATCATATATTCCATGTGCCTCTTCTTGTTCAACTCCAAATTTCTTTTGTATCGTTTTTATAGAGTCTTGCTTAATCATCCACTTTGGAGGATTGGTCGTGTTCTTCTTAAACTCTGAGATTAAGTGAAAGAGTATTGAATTGTTACCTTCTACATCTTCAACTAAACCTTCGGAGTCCTTTAACACTTTACTTATGTATCCTATTGGGTTTTCAATGTCTTTTCTATCGACCAATTTGTTCAACAGTTGGATAATATTCGACTCTCCATATTGAGCCCATTGATCATAGACTTTACGATTAAGTGAAAATCCAATTCTCAATGCAAGTTGTCTTGCTTCATCAAAGTTGCTGTCAGAAGTACTTCCTTCTTCCTCCTGGAAGAGACTCATCTGTTTTGGTGTTTGCTTACGTTTTGCGTTAATACTAAATATAAGCTTATCCACTTTTCTTCCGTTCTTGATCTCTTCAATTTCAAAAGATATATCCGTTTTCTTTTGAAGTTCCTTTTGAGCCGGGAGAAGAACACGTTGCTTAAAGTTGCCATAAGCGGGATAGATATCTTCCGCTCCCAACAGCTGTCGCAGTTCTTTTACTTTAAAGGTCCGGTGCTGTAGCCGTTCATATTGCTTTAATAACTCATAAAGGCGAATTGCATATGAGCTCTTTAGTTTCACGACATTTTCTAATTTATACGATGTAAATTCTTTTTTTAACTGTAACAAATATGGTTTCAGGAATGGATCGAACCTCATATCGATCGTTCCCTCTTTTTCGTTATATGCAACGTAACTTAACCACGCTACTTGAATTACCTTATTTTCTATTCGTGCCTCAAACACCTTCTGCATGAGATCCTTTGTTATTTTACGGAGCTCTGTATATTTAGGTGTGCCCTTTAAACCTAATAAGTTATAAAACTCTTTTACAGAGAGTGTGTATGTTTTAAAGTCAGAATCGGTCGGTTGAATGTTACTGGCTACACATAAAATTACCTTTTGTTCCGTCACTCCTAATTTGTAGTTTGCTTCAATAAGAAGATTGGACTTGGTTACAACATTACTAGCCTTAGAGTATGCCTTTTCCGTTAATACCAAAAGGTTTTCTCCCCTTTCTTTCAACCTTATATTCCAATCCAGGTAAAAATAACGTGTTCTCATTCTTGTTATAGATAATAGTAACACTAAACATAGCACCATAAATGTTATAGTTCATATTTTTTAAAAGAATTTTCTTGCACCAAAAACGGTATACTTTCTGTAGTAACAAGAGATTAACCAGTTTTGTTATAGTTCGCACCAATTCTGTTATTGATAGCCCTAGATTGTTTCTTTTCACACCATTTTTGTTATGGTTCATTGGGATCATCTCAAAATAATCTTGCTGTAACCAAATATGTTATAGTTGACACCAGTTATGTTATGGAGAGACCAAATAAGTTATGTTTGACACCAGTTATGTTATAGTTAATAACCAAAAATGTTAGATTATCCACCATAATTGTTACTTTTAGCACCAACAACGTTATTTATTTAACCAAAATTGTTATGTTTAGTGTAAAAAAACCCTTTCATAACACGGGCTAAGGGATGTCGAAAACAATAAAAACATGGAAAATCTATAAAACATTCATAGAAAAACATCACAAACAAGAAAATAGTGTCGTGAACATAATAAAATAAAAAGCATCCAAGATATTGAGGATGCTTTAATTTAAGGTTATTAAGGACGAAACCATCTGGTTACAGTTTTCTTTGCATCATCTGTCTTAAGTTTATGAATTATCTCTTCTAGAACTATATCTGCTGGTAACATAAATAATGAAGAGTTATTAATACTTTTTGGTGCATATTCTTTTATCAGTCTCATGTAAAGATAATCATGAGTATGATCTAATAATTCTTTTGGATATTTATCGCTGTTTATTTCAATTTCAGGTATTTGTAAGAAATAGATTTGTCCATCGGACCTTTTTTTGTGTTGGATTGTAGAAATTGCTACTTCATATTTTCTTAAAGGTAGTTGATATATGTATAACAAAATTGGTGTGCCTACATCTACTTCACCTGTTTCAGCACAAACAAAACATGCAAAAGTACCATTTTGTATAGATCCATCTCCCTTGCATACGGGACATTTCTCTTTAACAACTTCTTTTGTCAAGATTACAGACCTTGATTCATTTTCCATGTCATCAATTTCAAATTTTAACGTACTGTTTTCACTAATTCTTAAATAATCCCTAATTTCTTTAGGAATCGTTACTTGTCCTTTACTGGTTAATTTAGCCTTTGCCATCTTTACCCACCTTCTCTCATCACTAATCCTTACTTTTCCTTACTTTAGTTTACATGGAAAATATTAGAATGTAAAGAAAAAACCATCAGGCCGTTCCTGATGGTCTTTTGATTAATGATTATCGATTCTCTTTAATTGATAGCTCAATCCCTAACTCTGATACAATCTTTGTTAATGTAACAATGTGATTGTACTTAGCATTTAGGTACTCATCGAGAATGATCTTAAATATGATGCTGAATAAAGTGCCAAGAAATGCAATCATAACAAGAATACTAATCATTGTTATATCTTCATTTAACAAGGTACTTGCTAACACTCCCCAAAGTGGCAAGACAAAAATTAGGTATGTGCTGATACTTACATCCTTCTTTCTACCTTTCGCCTCTTCTAACAATAAATTTGAGAAGTTCTCATATTGACTAGAATGATTAAACCCTCTGGTACTCAACCACGATTTAACAGTTTGTCTTATTTTAAACTGATATTGTTCAGCAGCGTGAATTATTTTAATCTCACTGAATTTATAGAAGACAATAAACGACAGTAACCCGATCCATAACATTGAATAATTTATCCAATGTTGAGTGTAGACCAAAGTTATGGAGAGTGCAGTGGTATATACCATTAAAGAGCCAAGAATGATATTATACTTTTTACCCAAAATTTGATAACCTTTCTTCCTTTTCATAGAAAGAAAATGTAAAAGAAACTCAGATAGCATAATAAATCCCCCTTAAATTGATTTATAAATGAGAAAAGAAACGACTATTATGTCGTTTCAAATTCTCTACATTTTCACACAACCCTTAACTCCTACCCAAAAAGAGTAAAGTACTTTTTTATACGGTAAAGCACTTTTTTATTACGTAAAGGACTTTTTATGGTTATTAAAATAACCTCTTAAACAATGGAAGACGATTTTTAAGCAAAATATCATCAAGGCCTTTTCCGTCATTTAGATTCCATACCGCGATATTCGCTGTATAACCACGCTTTTTTAATTCTTTTGCACAAGCAAAAAGGTGTTGCTTAACATAAGGGTTATTGATCGCATCAGCATCAAATGCGATGTTCACTTGCTGTACACCCATTGCTTCAAGATAAGGTAGTGCCAGTCTCCAAGAATTTACTCCTGGGAGACCTAAGAACGTTGTTCCAATATCCTCTAACTCTAATGGATCATAGAACTCCGTAATCTTATCAGCAGCAATATCATTCTTTAATGGACCTTCTCCTAGCCAAGCGGTTCTTGATTTATGAACCGTACCAGGTTTCCATTCCTTTAATACAGATGTTGGGACCGAAACATGAACAGGAGCTGGATTACCAGAACCCGTTCCACCTTCCTTGTTGGCCGATGAGAACCAGAAATACTTCTGACCCTTCGACAACTTGATATGTCCCACATTTGTTCCATCTGCATGAATTGGCATCCAATCTTTCGTAATTTCACCCTCAAAGATTTTCTCACCATCTAGGTAACAAGTAGCCATATTCGGTTGCTTTGTAATTCGAGCATTAAACCCGTTCACATTGCTATCAATGGAGACATCGTTTAATACCTTATCTACACGAACTTGAAATCCAACGATTTCGTTTTTGTGATTTCGAAAAGGGATAAGAATGCCTTTAAAACCACTCATTGTGTAGTACTTACCGTATCTGCCCTCACGCACATAAAAGCCTGGTACACCGACAAAGTTATCATCTCCTAACCGCTCAGCAAGTTCTTTTACTACTTGCCACGGTTTATCCGGAGTTGAAGAGTACTGTCTGACTTTAATTTGCTCCTCAGTCAGCTGTCGATCTGGACTCGTAAGATGCTTTTTATGTGCCGGTGAGAGCGAAATACAATTCAAGAGTTCGCGATATACCCGATTCAGGTCTGTGTCAGCCTTTTTGGGATTATCGGGAATGTCTGGAACGGTACTGAAGTCAAACTTCTTTGTCTCTCCTTCTAGGAAGTGTAGGTACCCCGGTAAGGCACTATTCTTTGCCCATTCCTTTTCGGAAGACACACGAATACAGACAACTCGGTTTTGATCTTCGTGAATCATGCAAGCACCCTTATGACCACATATTGGACATATTTCTTTCATGTACTCATACCAAGGTCCACCCGGCGCACTCGTTCTCCTTAATTTACTAGACAATAAAAACACCCTTTCAACAGATTAATAACCTGACCCTAAATACAATGCTTGAATCTTTTCCGATCGATTGGCGGCATGATGGTAATAACCGTAAAAGCAGTATCACTATCTTGCGACAACACAACAACCATTGGATTCTGATCAAGATCCTTTCCTTCAATGACAAACTTTGGTGTGTATTTCGTCATACGAACGTTCCAGCCTACTTGGATTTCAGCAATAGAACCGCTCAAGATACACCGTACAATGTCACCTTTGGAATACCCCCTGTCATTCATTCGCTCTTTCGGATGATTACCTAAACGAATAATTCCTCTTTTGTCCATTAAGACTTTTTGAATGGTCTTAAGGCACGTTTCCTTATTATTTTTCATTCTTCTTCCCTCCTTTCAAATAAAAAAGCGGTCAATGGAAAGGTAGGTAGTTTAATAAACACACTTTTTGTGTGAATACCTACAGTCCAAAGACCGCTATTGATTAATTGTTTTTGCTAGCCCTAATGTTGGCTGCACCACTAAATAAAGGAAAATCAAGAAATTATATTTAGATTCTACCATTTCTTGAAAGTGGATTCCAGCCTTTTTGACGGAAAGAACGGATTAGGCGAGCAAGCGAATGATCTGACTTTTGTAGGTGCTCTTCAGGTGTAGACACTATACTTTCTGATATGGTGTCTAAGTATGGTGACCATGTTTTATACGCATAACCAATATCAATTAGCGGTTTTTTCTGATAAAAGTTTTTGTGTATTACCTCATGTAGAGCTGGCATGGTTCCCAAGAGTGGTAACCCTAAAATATCCGCTACATAATCGGGTTCTGAAAAGGAATAGGTCTGGTTAACAATTAACTTGGCCGGTAGCTTAGAACGTTCCCCTGTTTCTTCGGTGATTTTGGCAATGTAGTCTTTATATTCAACCATTGTATGGATGTTGTTATCCGTCACAACCCATAGTTCATCAACAAAGTCCAGTAGAGTACGATTAGCATCATCAAGTTCTCCCGACGGTAAATCAACTAATACTATATCGTAGGATTTCAACTCGTGAATGTAATGTTCAATGTGTTTCTTTGTCCACTTTTGAGCGGGATCCCCTTTATCAAAAGGGAACCATTGAACATTCTTATAGTTCCACATCATTTTTCGAGCGGTATTCTTTACGCTCTTTACATCTTTCTCAAACAATGTACTCGCCCAGGATCTCCATTGCTCAGGAATAACCGTATAGCGGTTCAGTAGTTGCTTCAATACGAAGCGGTTACTAATCCCTTCAAGAACAGCAACTTTATGACGTTGCATCCCTAAGTACATTGCTAAATTCATCGTTATTGTTGTGACACCTTTTCCTCCTATTGGTGACCATAATGCAATCGTTTTCTGTAAGTCGTAATTTAATCGCCCGAAAGCTCTATGACGCATGGAGGTTGCAATTTCAACTACTTTTTCATCTTTATTCCGTTCAGCATTATCAGTCGTACTTTCCTTGGTCACTCTTTTGGGTGCCGCTAGATTAGTATAGACACCATCCTTTTCAATAAGGATGTTCATCTTCATCATTGATGTTAACAATTCTTCAAAGTCTGATTTTTCTACGCCAAATTGTTCACTTATCTCAGAATCAGTAAAGCTCTCTTGAGCGTAGATCCACACCATCATATCCATCGGAGAAACAGATTCCGCTTCTTCCTTATCAGTCTCAATCTTTTCCCCTATGGTTGAATCCTTAATATGTTCATTATCTTCTTGAACAGGTTCGGGTAACGGTGCTTCATTTTCCTTCTTATTTGTTACTGTCTTTTCTTCTATTTGTTCAAATGCACTAGTTGACTTCTCAGTTGGTTCCTGCTTTTCTTCTGGTACAGTTTCTTTTTCATTAGGTGCCGTACTTTTACTATCTCCTTGCGTTGAAGGAGCACCCCCTTTCTTGGTATAGGATGGATTACGAAAGAGTTCCACTGTTTGATTAACATCCGCTTGCTGCTCTTTTATCCATTGAATAAGCTTTTCCTTTGTTTCCATATGAAGTACATTTTCACTCATTACTTCCGGTGGATTTTCACCTAAGCAGAGAATATGAGTGTTGGTTAAGGACTTAAAGCGCGTAGATAAATCCCCTTTCTCGAACGTAAGCGGGTCTGTAATAATAACGGATAATTCTCCATTCAACTTCTTCTTTATTACAGGTGGACTAGCATTAATAAGTGTGATGATTTCTGACTTTAAAAATACTTCTCTTATGTATTGGGATAGTTCTCGAATTAGATCTTGTGTATGAGTTCCACCATGGAGTGTAATTAAGACCTTTTTCATTATCATCACACCTCCTTAAAATGTTTTTTGATAAACGCATTAACCCTTTTCTTCAATTTGTCAGAGAAGGGCATTTCGTAGTTTTCTATTTTTCTTAGATAGCCAGGAGTGACACCAATTTCTTTAGCAAAATCGTACTGGTACAATCCAGACCGCTTTCTTAATACGATCATCTTTTCTACAGGATCCTCACATTTAATTTCATCTAATTTTTCCACCACAATGATTAGACCTCACCCTTCTGTATAATAAAAAATCCGCTATGCTTATTGGATAGACTTATCCAATAGACATAGCGGAGCTCGCTTTAGGTTTATGTGTAATTTTATAAACCTAACTATATCACAAGTGATGGGCGTTATAAAGGACTTACTTTTCCATTCTTTTCTTGTAAAAGTCCATAATATTGTTTACTGCATTCGGTAAATTGCCCCTGTTATATTCCTTCATAAAGTCGATGAACATGATTCTAATAACATCTTCTAACTGCCAGTTATGTTCGTAAGCCTCATTCAAATCCCTTAAGATGACTTCCCCTGCTAATGCCTCATTCTTTGAAAGGGTAATGTATAGACGAGTTTTAGTACCGATATCGCGCGTGATAATGTCTACTGTCTCTTCTCGATCACTAAAGGAATGAACCTCAATATCACTTAAGTCACGACTACGTATCAACTCATAAATTTTGTGATTGTCCTTATTGCGGTAGCAAAAAGATAAGAAGTCCTTGTATGTGATCCACATCAAATCCCTAAGACTAAAAGGGAAATCATACTCGTCCACTATAAAATTACAAAGTGCTTCACCACGTAAAACCAGATAAGTAGGTGCGTGAGTACAAAACTCATAGTTATTCTTAGATATATTCATAACGGAATGAAGAACGGTTTCAAGAAATCCCTTAGAGCGGTTCCTCCATTCAATGAATTCCAACTCTCTAGTGATGAGATCGTGCTCACTATAGACTCTCTCCATTTTATCAACCCCTACTCTCCTGCCTCAACATTTCAAGAAGAATACGGTGAGCTGCCTTTTTTAAGCTGCAATCCCATCGGACTGTATAACCAAAAAGCATCTCAAAGTAATCCTCTTCAAACTTGGCATGGCATGTTTTTGATTTACTACTAGGATATTGCACTTCAGGATAATCATGATTTCGAATTAGTGCATTTTTTAACAGCATTGAACAAAAAGAGGTAGGTGTCATTCTTCGGTTCCTGGCTAAAACTTTTATGAGCCTTCTCTGTTCTTCCGTCAGAGGTATTTGAATGTCATGTTTTTTATCTTTACGGACTTTTCTAACCGGTTTCCGAACATTTGATGGAATGGATTTTTGAGGTGATGATGGTTGTTTTCGATAAAGAGATTCGTTGATGGGTTTCATAACTTCTCCCCTCTCTCCGTATTTTAGGTCCCCTCTCTCGAATAGCTCAGGTTCAAATGTTTAAATGTTTATTTGTTCAGATTTTATGAGGGGTAGAAGATAATTAGAACGTTTATAAATCAAAAGTTTTGTCCAGACTATTTACACGAACATTCTAAAAGTTAAGGGTGATAACGTATGAGTAAATACACTAAAGAGGAAGTAAGAGAAGTCTTAAAGAAAATCAGAAAAGAAAACAAAATGAAAGTGAAAAAAGGTTAAAGGAACCATAGCAATTTTTCTATGTTTGTATAAAAACCTTAAATTAGAAAAATAATACTACCAATCTAATTTAAGGAGGGCTTAACATGGCTCAAAGAAATGCTAATCAATTAGTTGCTCCAGGAGCAAAAATGGCAATTGATCAAATGAAACAAGAGATCGCAGGAGAATTTGGTGTCCAACTTGGCCCTGACACTTCTTCTCGTCAAAACGGTTCTGTTGGTGGAGAAATCACAAAGCGCCTTGTTCAAATGGCTCAAGGACAACTAGGTTAAAAGAAAAAATAGCCAACCCACTATTTGTAGGTTGGCTTATCTATGACTTTTGAAATTCAAAATGATATTATTAAAGTTGAAAGACGGTCAAGCCATCGTTACGAAAAAGGCACTCATGAGCTAAGCATGAGTGTCTTTTCATTTACATGAATATCATTTTGCCACACCTGAAAAAGAAACAAATGAAGGTATCCTCAGTAAACCTTTCGAGGTCCAGTTCCGAAATTTCACATTACAATGGAGTATAGGATCCACGTAAACGTATTTATCGTTTTCCTTCGTCTTAATTTGCTGCGCCACACGATAGAAAGCTTTCCGCTCCTTCGGAGGTACAAACTCACAAACCCCTATATGCTGCAGTTCACCATTTTCTTCTCTTGCTAACAACCATCCAAATTCATCTTTACGGTAGCCATAGATTGCAACATCATGTAGGTATTGATAATTTATAACCTTTAACCACTCTTTACTCCGTGTATCTTTACTGTACTTGGAAGCGGTGTGTTTTAAGACAATGCCTTCTAGGGATTGATTCTGACATAATTTAAAGTAGGCTTTGCCATTTCCTTTTGTCCATCTTACATTCGTTATAAGTGGTGAATCAGTAGGTATGACCTTAGAAAGAAGCTCCTTCTTTGGATCAAAGGAAGATGCATCACTGGTTCTCCATTATAGTACAAGATATCAAACACACAATACGTCACTGGTATCATTGTGGCTTTACTTTGAAACCGTCTCATAACCGTTTCAAAGCACGGTTTCCCGTCCTTCATACTAATTAATTCACCATCAAGGATTGTCCCTTTTGGTAATTGGAGGTCAAGTAGCTCACGAAACTTATACGTTACGTCCGTTTTGTGCCGAGTATATAATTTTGTTTTATCCATGTTGTCATAAAGTAAACGAAAGCCATCAAGCTTTAGCTCCGTTATATAATCTTCAGAATCAAAAGGTTCTTCTGATTTATGCAGTAACATAGGAGAGATAAACATCGTTGATCACCTAAATAAAGCCTAGCATGAAACCTCTAATACAGGTATTCATTCACACCTGGTAATTTAAGGTATCGTGCTAGGCTCTAAATTTGGCTTAATCAGGCAGCTTTATGTTCATCCTTGTTCTCCAATTTACTGAGTTTGTAGTGCAAGTAACCTACCCAGCTGAATATCCAAAGAAGCGTAAAAGTAACCCAATGCCCTATTAAAAGTTGCATTAGAGAAGGTGCAATTTTTTGTATCTGAGGTGTAAACATTATCCCCAAAAACATGAGTAAGTGTGAACAAATAAATAACAAAAAAGGTTTGTTCATAAATTTTTTCTCCTCTTAATTCTGACCTACCTATTAGCAGGATAGACAGATTTTCTAGTATTTATACCAAATATCGATAAATTAGGAATAGATTAGTAATAATATATTGTTTAAAGTCGAATATTTCCTTATAATGTTGGTATTAACATCTTTCTTTGACTTCTTTTGTGTTGCGATCTAAACAAAGATCAGCAGAATAATTAACTAAATTGAGGACCTCTCTAGGTTCAGATTAAGCACACGTAACGTGTGTCTATCAATCTGTTCCTGGAGAGGTCTTTTTTACTTTCTAGGAGGTGATGAACTTGTAATAGGTTCTAGGTAAGGAGCAATCGTCAAAGGTTAAAAACCAATTGAAAGGGTGTTTTCTAATGGAAGGAATTGAGCTTTTAGAACTCAATAACATGGAAGAGGTACAACGGGCATTATCCGCTCCATTTCGTCGTGATCAAGTGGAAAAAAATGCGGATGGTAGAGAGTACATTCCTGTTGAATTTATTCGTGAACGGTTGATTTCTGTTTTACGGGTAGACGGATTCGATGTTACTTATGGAGAAGTGATTCACCATGAGGAAGATTGGATTACGGTGAATTGTACATTGACGCTTGATTGTACCCGCTTTGGAGGTCGTGAGTCTACAACAACTCAACCTGCTGGTGTGAGGATTAAGCGGTTTAAAGCTACCCACTCAACCCGTCCGGGACAAATCATGAATTTGGGGAACGATTACAAGGCGGTTAAAAGTTTAGCGCTTACGAAAGCTGCTGCTGATTTTGGTGTTGGGTTATACCTTGCTTTGAAAAAAGGTAATAACAATGGATCCAGTAATTATGGTAATAACAACAAGAATTACAGCAACCAAGGAAAGAACAATAACCATAGGAACCAATCCTCTAATAACCAGAATCAGAGTAAGCAGAATCAAAAAGGAAAAAACAATCAACAAAGTAGCCCCCAAAATGATAAAGAACTAAAAAAGTACCTTTATTATTTGGAAGCCTATGAGAAAGAGCTTGAATTGACGGATGCAACCAAGTTGAAGATTTTCAATACTGTTAATCCAAAAGCTCCAATTCAAAAAGCTACGGATATTTACTTAAAGGCAGATACCAATTGTGTAAAACGGTATACAGAAACCCTTAAGTACCCAGCGGTAATTAAGAAAGAAGTACTTAACTCAGGTATTGAACCAAAGCTTATCTTGGATTACTTATCCCGAGCGTATGCAACTGAGTTAAAAAGCTTCAAGAGTCTCATTACATTAGCAGATGTTAAAGCTTTAAACGCGGTACGGGAACAGTTAAAGAACCCTACAGCATTAACAGCTTAAGTCAGAGTGATAGCACAAAGTGAAGGTATCCCCTTCTCTTTGTGCTTTTTTAATTCAAAAAATCAAACTTTGGGGGAATTAAAATGAAATTTACCATTAACAAAAACGTGATACTAGAAGGTTTAGAGAAAGTGGCAAAAGCGGTACCTAGCACTTCAACCATACCCATCCTCAACGGAATGCTACTTCAAGTAACCCAAGAAGAAATCGTCTTAACGGGATCCAATTCGGAAACGTCAGTACGAACGGTCATACCTGTAGACGGTGAAGAAGCTCACATAGAGAAGACCGGCCAAACTGTACTTACTAAAAAGGCATTGGATATCGTTAAGAAATTGAAGAACGGTTCCATTGTCTTTGAGACGGATGAGAAGGATTATACGACCATCCAAACCCAAGACGGTAAGGTTGAATTCACGGTAGCTGGATTTGATGCGGAAGAGTATCCGAAGTTACCTAACATTGATAAGGATGAAGAACCAGTCTTATCCCTAGAGGCGAAAGTCTTTCAAGACATTATTCGAAAGACGGCTTTCAATGCTGCGGATACGGAGGTTAGACCCATCCTACAAGCGGTATTGATGGATATCCAAGCGGATTGTATTAACTTTACCGCGACGGATAGCCATCGATTAGGGAGATACACCCTTCCTCATAAGAGTGAAAAAGAAGCTCAGTACCCTGTACCAGCTTCTAACTTAGCAATGATGCTACGGGTATTTGATTTCTCAAAAGATATCGAGATCTACATGCTATCGGATACACAAGGAGTCTTTAGAAATGGGAATACGACCTACTTCACCCGACTCATTGATGGGAACTATCCAGACACAAGCAAGCTCCTTCCAAAAGAGTTTAAAACAACTATTCAGTTGAATCGAAAGGAATTAGAGCAATCGCTTGAGCAGATGGCAATCTTGGGAGAATCAAAGAACCATGTTGTTCTTCTTGAGGTTGAAGGAATGATGACTTCTCTCAAATCAAAATCAACTCAGAGTGGTAAAGGAAAAGTTGAAATGGCTCATATTGACCTAGATGGAGATGACAAATTCAAGATCTCCTTCAGTTCTAGATATGCCTTAGACGCTATTAAGTCTATCAGTGAAGAAGAGGTTCGACTCGAGTTCACTGGAGACATGAGACCTTTCCTCGTTCGGCCGGCAGAATCAAAAGGTGACTTCCTTAACTTGATTCTACCTGTACGAACAACAGATTAAGGGGAGTTTTTACTTCCCTTTTTCTATTTATTAAACGAATTAGGGTGATGTTATGAAGTTTGATGGAGGTTTATTTATTAAGCAACTCAAACAATATGAAGTATCTAAAGAGGATAATAAAAAGTATCGAACCAATAAGGGATTCTCTAAGGCACTAGAACATGTATGGTTCCATACCCCTACTTCCAATGTCAATTTTGACGAATTTACCGTTGAAGATGTTGAGGATGTACTTGGAGAGATGGAACTGATGCCTTACATCTTTGATGAAGGTGGAGAAACATTTGTTTGTGATCCAGGGAATCGGTTCGTTATCTTCGACCAATTATTCGATGTTTTTTATAAATTAAACAATTATCCTAACAAGCAATACTATCAGGATGAGGATGATTTATTTATCTAATTAGGGAGGTTTATCGTATGGAAATGGATGTTTATGACCATGAATCCTACCAAATGAGTATTAGCAACTTGATTATGCTAAAGCTCTTTCACGATGAAGGTGTAAATGTACAGAACTTTTCAGACTTTATGGTTCACATTAACTATCAATTATCTTCTTCAACAGAGATATTCTGGGATGGGGTAAGACAGTTATTCAACGAGGTCCATTATTATGGATACGGCGAAGAACATAACATTGACGAATTCTGTAATCAATTTAAAGCACTATTTGATGAGGATAAAAACCTGACACCTGAATATGTATTCACTTTTCAAGACGATCTATTTAAAGAGGTTTTGAAAGGACCATATTCAGCTCAATTTAAAGAGGTAATTCCATCACTAGATCATTTAGAAGCGTGTGATGTGGAACTTGTCGTCTTACCAGGTAATGAAGGGTTAGCGTTTTTATGTTACTTCGCTACACACTTACATGATGTGGTCAGAACAATAATCAAACTAAAAAAAGAGGCAATTAAATTCATTAATCTACATGAGAAGGAGAGAGAAAATGGATATACAAATCAACTTCTCAATAGAAAAACTGCATGACTTTAAAAGCTTAGTAGATGTTATTCAGCGGGATAACGATAGAGAAAATCGTTACAAGATGAGCCTGAGCGAATTGTTGAAAATCTTAAGCACATCTACGACTATGGGGGCTCGCAATGAAAGTCCATTCTTGCCCAATAATTGTTGCAAATACGTTGAAACATCTATGGGTTATGAAGTCTATATTGAGATACCTAAGAAAAAATGGATGATTAACTTTAACGGAAACATCTTTGAAGTTGGTTTTCCAAGATTAATCTTTAAATACGATTGTGTGCGCCTTAACGGTAATGAAAAAGGATTTAGAGTTGAACTATCTAAAATTCTTGCGGTTAAAGGTAATCAAACCATAAAGGGTGATACTCCTTTATATAAGTTCCCTTATTCGCATGTAGAATCAAGCGGGAACGTTTGCATGGGTGGAAACAGTATTGGAGATATTGAATGTCTCAGTGAACTTGAGAACAAACACAATATCTTCTTTCATTCCCCTTTTTCAACTGATTGGGGAGCAAAAACGAAATTAGGGTTAAATGTAGCAGTACTGTTTTCTTCTAACTTTAATCAGAAAGAATTCGATGATGAAGTATTACTGCCCACAGAAAAATCCTTTAATGAGTTCTTTATGTTAGGTCAAATAAACACTGAAAATTAAACCTTGGGAGGAATTATCAATGACTAAAGCTAACGATGCACAAACTAATATCTTTTCACTATTTGGGTTGCCAGATGAAGTGGAGGAAAAGAGACGTAAAGAAGAGGAAGCCCGTAAAAAGAAGCAAGAAGAAATGGCTAAGCGCGCTGAGGAAGCTAAGAAAAACGGGGGAACGACTTCTGTATCTGGAGGAAATAAAGCTAAAAATGAACCGTTTGAAGTTGATCTAGACACATATATCTATCACTTAGGGGAACGTATTGCAATTACAGAATACTTCACTCCTGAAGAGATTGAGAATGGACTAGTCAAAAAGAAGAAAGATGAGAAAACACATGAGAAAATTACTGGTAATGATGTAAGAAAGCGACTAGAAAAGGATTATCCAGACCTAGTTGCTGCTTACACGGACATGGTTTGGATCAAGCCAAAGAACATGATTATGGCTGTTCCTAAAGCTAAAAAGAAAGGTCTCAAACAAGATGTAAAGTCTTCTGCTCCGGCAGAAGGCTTTATGGTTTCTGAAAGAATTCCTTTTCAAATTCTACACGATTTTATTACTTTGTCTAAATCAATATACGGAAACCATGGGACTGAACTACATGGGGACATATATTTTGATTTAGACAAGAGGGAGTTCTTCTTAGACATTCCACATCAAGTAGCCTTTAGAGAGACGGTAGAACGAATTGAAGAACCCATTGTTACAGCTGAAAAGTTAATGGATATTAGATTTATGAAGGTTATGGAGATTCATTCCCATCATGTATGGGCTCCAACTCCATCTAGTACCGACTTTATGAATGAAAGGCAACCGAATATGTTGTATGCCATCGTCGGAAGGATAAACCAGCTTCTCCCGGATATTACAGTCCGATATTTCAACAAGGAGAATCAAAAGCATATATCCATTGATCCCAACATGGTATTCTCTAATTCATTCGCCTCCCCTACTAACAATTACGATCTTTCGGTTGTGGAGGTACCCTATCATGGATAAGGTTATAGATGTATTGAAAAGTGAGGACCGTTTCGCAAATAGTCCAAAACGAAAAAAACTATATCCAGTCATTGTACAGGTAGGTGTTGGTGGAACCGGCAGCAACTTAGCACAACAACTTGCTCAAATGCTTTTAATGTTTGAACAAGATGCTTATTATTGCTTAGCTGATTATGATGAAATTGAACGTAAGAATATCAATAACCAGTTGTTTGTCGAGAACACGATCGGGAAGAAAAAAGCTGATATACTTTCCCAGCGTTACAGTACCGCTTATAACATTCAAGTCTCATCTTTTACGAAGAATTTTGTTGAGGATGTCTCTACTCTAATGAGTTTGTTTGACTTTAATTATCAAGAAATAAGCGGAAGTAGTTCAGAAATCAGTGTACTTCCAATACTCATCGGATGTGTCGATAACAACTTTACACGTAAGATCTTTCATCAAATGTTTGAACAAGTTCCAAACATACTTTACATTGATAGCGGCAATGAAAGTGCTGTTGTGCCAAAGGACTTTCCACAACGGCCAAAGGAAAAATGGTCAAAAGATGAATGGGAAGCATATAACGAAAGTGGATGGACCGGTCAGGTAGTTTGTGGTCTAAAGCTGAAGAATGAAATTCTCTTAGAACCCGTTGCAACACGGTTTCCTGAGATATTGGAAGATGACGATGAAATTAAACGTCCATCTGAATTATCTTGTGAAGAGCTATCATCCTCAGATCCACAGAGATTACAGACAAACCGAATGGCTGCTCTTGCTATAGGTACTTATCTCACAGAGTTATTTGAATGTGGTACCATTTCAAACTCTATGACTGTTTTTCATGCAAAGAAAGGGTATATGAGAAGCCAATCTATAAAATAATTACAAGGCGCCAAGGTTGGCGCCTTTTTTCATTCCATATAATGACATTAATTCAACTTAATTATATAATTAGTATTATTGTTAAGGGGTGTAAAAAAATGGATAGGTTTATTACAAAAACAGATCGTTCCGTGGAAAAAATTTATGAGAAAGCAGACCAAGAAAAAGACCTAAAAACAAGATGGAAAGCAGAGGAAACCCTTAAAGACAGAGGGTATAAGAGGGGCTTTATGGGTCAATGGACAAAAGTAGAAAATGAAGAGTCCCAATATACAGAGCCTAGACATCAGACATTAAACGATGACCAAGTTAGTTTTAGATTTAAAGTCATCATATTTGTTGTCTGTGCACTCGTAATATCCTATTCAGCCCATAGTATGTATACATTTATGTATATTGAACCCTATAAGCTAATAAATAATGGTATTGAAATTAGTTTGAAGTCAATTGCTAAGAACACACTAATTATGGCAGTCCCACTATTCTTATTAACTTTTTGGAGTCCCCTAATCAGGAATATAGCAGCATATATTGGTATTATTCTATCAATAGGTTTATACATATATTTCGCTACTACAAAATATAGCATAATGGGTGAATTCACAATAACTTCACTCTTGGTATTTGCGTCCTCTGTAATATTATTTATACCTAAAATTAATCATAACTTTAAAGCCATTCTGTTTATAGCTGTTAGTTTAGTAGGTATCCTATTAACTTTAAACCAATTAGCCTTAGTTTGGACAGTCATGCTAAGTTCTAGTCTTATGTTTTTCTTTAAAAGTGAAAAATAATTTCTCAATGTAAAAGACGCCATCATATGGCGTCTTTTACATTCTATATTTAATAATTTATTTTTACTTTCATTTGGAATCTTCCTCTCTATTAATTTGATTCCTTAGATGCATTATCGATAATCATATCTCTTATTCCTTTTTGGGTCGAATATGCCTTGTTCGTTATGTAATCTTGATTTTCTAATTGCGTTTCTACCCATTGGAGCTTGATGATGAACAATTGGCTTCTTCTTTTGTATTACTTTAGGTTTGTTTGCTTTTCTTACTTGCTCTTCTATGTACTTTTTATCTAGATAGTCAACATCGTTCATTAATACATATACCTGGTTCATTACGTTTTTCAGCCTACTTTTTACTCGAGGATTTACCTCATCTTTTAATAAGTAATTTAATTCTTCATATACCCGATCCAGTCCTAAAGCAGTATCGATTTCTGACCGATCAATCTTAATAACATCCATAAGTCTTTCCCCTCTCCTAGATGACTTATTTTTATAGTTTTATATCGGCAAAAAATAAAGCGACTTACATATTAAGTAAATTAAAGGGATGTAGTTTTCTCTTAATCTAGCAGATACAAAATTTGTACAAAATTTTAATTTACCCACAAATTGGATATAAATTTGTAGTACAATTAGAGTAGTTCTTTAGATACACGAAAGGGGAAGTAAATGAAGAAAATTCTTAGTACAGTTTTATTTTCACTATGTTTAATTGTTATGACTGCTTGTAATGAAAAGGCAGAAGAATCTCAAGACCATGGTAATACTGAGAGTGTTGAGAGCGAAACCACAATGGTTTCATCTGAAGAGGAACCAAGTGAGGAAGCATCCGTTGATGAAGAGAATACTGAAGGATCAGAGGTTCAAGAAGGTGAACACACTCACGGTCCAGAGGAAGAATTTATTGAAGGGTTCACTATTTTTGCTACGGAAGCAAGTTCAATACAAATTCAATATCCAATGGATTGGGAACCTTATGAAGATTATACATATGGAGGCTACTACACTTTCGAAGCACCGAAAACACCTAGAGAAAAGGTCTCCCCTAAGTTGATGATTTCCGAGGATGAAAACGAATATGCAAATGTATCTGCATTCGCACAATCAGATTTCGAAGATGATAAGTTACACAAGAAATTCGAAATGTATGAAGATAAAGTAATTACACTTGGTGGACAAGACGCTATCTATAAAGAATTTATGTATCACAGCCATAAACCTGGATTTGGATGGGTTGATACACACGTTATCCAAATTTATGTTCTTAATGGAGGCTTCTCATATGATATACGGTTTGCTACCATTGAACCTTCAAACATGGATAACTATAAACCAACGGTTGAACAGATGTTGGAAACGTTAGTATTCAAAGAACCAACCGCTTAAAATCGAACATACTAGGAAAAAGCAGAGTATTGAATTTATACTCTGCTTTTTCGTATCCAAATATATAGTGTATTAATAATTGAAGCTGTTGTTAATTACGTTAACCGTTGTTATCACACGCTCTTCCTTTACACCAGTAACAGAAGAAACTCGTTGCTTAACACTCTCAATTAGGTTGACCGCTTCATTTTCCGGCATGTGCTGTAGGATTGAAAAGGTGAGGTAGACTTGTTCTCCATTCACCATATCATCATCCGCATTTTGATAAAGTAAGAATCGATCTTTCATATCTTTTAATGTTTCAACGTCCAACTTCTGAATTATGATCTCACCTACTTTGGTTTGAAACTCTCCGATTGATGACCATAGAAAGATTCCCCAGTTCTCAGAATTCACTGTTCGAGTCACACAGGTCACATATTTCTGAGGATCAATGAAAGTTAGGTCGTTATAAGCTCCTAGGACGCCCATATAGCTTGTATCAGATGGTAAAGGTGTTTCTACTCCTCTATCTATCTTTTCATCTAGAAAAGCTCTGTATGAACCCAGCAACGTTACATCGACAATTACCTCGTTTAACAGTTCGCGCACATTCTCGTAGTTCTGGATAGCGGTGGAGATAAGTTTACTTGAAAGCGGTGTTCTGATCTGTTCTGTAAAGTCGTTTGGCATAGCTTCACTAATCATCTCTGGCAGCTGTTCTTTGATAATGGAGTTGGATGTCTCTAACCAGGTGTTAGGAATCATGGTTTCTTCATGCTCAATGAATTCTCTAGCTATGAAGTATCCCTGATAATATTGACTCTTAAAGCTTTCAAACAAAGCACTCTCAAACTCTTCCATATCAGGCTTAGGAACAATATCGCTAAACTTATTCAAATAGTAGTTGAATGTCTTAGCAAATTCTTGCTTGAAATCTCCATTGTGATTAAAGTGATCCTTTAATTTACGTTCGCAAAATTGCTGTCGAGTTTCATTCTGTGTTACTGTCGTCGCCATCTGCTTCCTCTCCTTTATCATCTTTATTTGTTGCAGCCGGTTTTTCACTGTCGCTTTTATTTGGGTCAGTTCCAGGTAACCCAAAAGATACTGATGGACTATCTTCGTAAAACTTCCATACTCCGTCTTCTAAAACGATGGTGGTGATGTAATACAGCTCTTTGTTGTAGTCTATTACCTTGCGATAAAAGTGACCTTCACGTCTGGAGGTATTTAATTTAACGTCAGTTAGTTCATACTGCTTTCCGAGAGCACCTTGTTCTTCGAATAAACCTTGCACATTGGTTAGAAAAGTAACTCCTGATTCCTTTTCATTTAACACTGGCATATCTTTTTTCAGACGTTCAGAGCCATATTTATCTATGTAGTTGAAATAATCTTCAGGAGTGCTTTTCAGTGTATAAAAGTCAAACAATTGTTTGGCGGTAAAATTGGCGAACTGTTGTGGTTCCTTGTACGAATCTTTCACCTCATAATTGGAATCCACTACATTTCTTTCTTCAACTTCAGCCTCTTTAACGACCTCTTCTAAAGGTTCTTCCATATCATCGTATATTTTATATTTGTTCTTCTCTTTTTCTTTCTCAGCTTGAGCTGCCTTTTCTTTTTCTTTTTTGCTCTCATTCGCTTCTTCAGTTATTGGATCACTACACGCTGTTAATGTGAGCATTAACCCTATAAGCAGAAATTTGCTTCGTCTCACAAGACCATCCCCCTATCCATAAGCGGTTTTCTCACTCTAGACTTTAACTTTTTCAATTCATTTGGATGTAGGAAGCTCGATAAAAAGCTGGCATCATTTAAAGTGAAACGAATGGAATTTAAATAAAAGTCGTGTATGTGCGGTATTTTTAAGGTGTTTCTCCCGATAATCAACGGACTCTGTATATGTTTCTCAATGCAATATGAGAGCTTCCTTAAGTGCTCTTCCTCTACATTTGTTGTAATTTCAATCGTTTCCACTCTTCTTTTCCCGTAAATGTTTACCCATAGCATGATTGAAGAATAGCTTAGTTTGCCCGGATCCAGATGATGAGAAAAGATTTTGGACTCTTTTTCGTACCATTGGTTTATTAGTTCATCAATAATAGGATGAGAACGTATGTATAAGTCACCGCTGTCAGGCTTTATTTGTACATAGTCATCTAACTTATTAAAGATAATATAATTCCTAATATATCCACTTTTTTCAGGGGGGAATTCTGTATATAGTCCTTCATGAATAACCCCCTCCCCCATAAGAACTGCTATGGCCAAATTCCTTAAAGAGAGCTCTTTCTTTTTCCTTTCCTTCTCACTTTTTCTTTGTGTATTAATCATGCCATTTAACTACCTCCAAACGTAAAAAACCCAGTACATAGAGAATCTTGGTGGTTTGACCAAAATTTCTTTATGCACTGGGTTTTTCCCATTTATATTCTTTTAACGTAAATTTTCCATTCAAGATAAGAAAACTATATCATTTGCTGGTTTTATTTTCAAGTTGACCTAGATGTATTATTAAACGTTTTCTTACTCTTTACCCAATCAAGCTCTTTATATGTAAAAGTAACAGAAAGAATGAAATGTAAAAACTACCCAAGCATAAAGTATATCCAGGTAAAAATAAAAAAGATACAGATAAAATAAAGTGATTTTTAAATGGAGCCTTATCTCAAAACAGACAAGGGATCCGGGAGTTTTTCACTATTTCTAATTTAAATTTTCCACTTTTCAAGAACATTGACTTTCAAGTGTTCACAACTCACAGGGATGGATCAAAAGTATTCACATAATAAACAGAATCATTAATTGAGAATCCACAATTCACAGATAAACTAACAAACTTACAGGAATTATTAGTTCGTGTTTTGCAGAATTAGTTAGATTAATTGCAAAATTCACTGGAAGAATTGCAGAATTTCTTTTGAAAAAAGCACAAAAAAATAAGCCTGGAGTGGCTCCAGACTTATTGAGGGTAACTTATATAACGACGAATAAGCCCTGTAATTTAGTGTTTTTTACAAGGCTTTAGCTTTTCAGTTCTGTATGAAACAGTTTTGCTATTTTAGGTTGTTTTTGCGTAATCTCATGCTCCTTAGCAATCGCTAATATAACATCATTTCGATCAAGCGATTTCACTAATGCATGTGTTTCCTTTCGGAACAGCTTTCTTGAGTATTTACCAAGGCTATCGATTCTCTTGGATTTCTGTTGATCACGCGTAGTAAGTAGGTCCATGACATTAAGGAAACACTTTTCTAATATGTCATCACGTTTAGTTTGGGGTTCTAGATACTTGATCACATCCACTGACTCTTGTTTGAATGCACCTATAATATCGTCCACATCATCCTTAGTAGCACGGTGATTGAAACCTTCCAGTATGTATGTAAGTTCTTTTTTCATTTTGCCGAGTAGGTTTGTTATTCGCGGATCCTCTTCTTGTTGGATGAAAGACTTTTTCAATTTGACTATATAACGCCTCGTAACAATCTGATATCCACGTTTAATTTCTTCTGTAACATCAAATGAAAACAATGGTCTCAACAATTCAGCATATTCACGTACCTTAATAGCGGTCTTATTAAGTACTGTTTTTAAGTGAGCCATATTATATGGCAAGGTTGAATTTATATCATTGTTACTGGTTATAGCAGTTCTGAAGCGGTTAAATAAAGATAGTAAAAACATTATCCCTTTTGAGTTAGACCGACGAACTAGTTCCTTTAGGATGTTTGTTTCAAACAGGAAGTGAGGTACCCGGAAGTAGTTTAAGTCTTCTTTTCTCTCAGGGTTGTTGAATCGTTCATAATGACTAATTTCTATCACGGTTCTATTCTGGATGATCTTATCTTGTATGTAGTTATTACCTTCAAGGTATCTCATGCCGCAGCAGAGTGTAGATATAGGGATATCGAGCTTATCGGACCAGCTCTTCATACTATATTCACCAACGATACCTCTCTCGTTACATTCAGAAAGCAAAGTCAAATATACCGTTAATGCTGAAGAGGGCACACGAATAGTAGATTCTTTAAATATAAGGTCAAGATTGTCATAGATTTGTTTAGGGAATTTAAAACCTCTTACCTTCAAACTTGACTTAGGTTGATTGTAATTGGGTATTAATGTTGACGCTGCAGACATGATCTCACCTCTTTTCTATATAGGCATCCCATGTCCTTAAACTAGTAAATTATTTAACTAGAACCCTACTATACGTTACGTAAATCCCTTGCCATTCAATTGAATAGCTAGTATAATAAAAGGGTATAAAAAGGACATACGGGTTGCGTCCCAACATTTTCGATTTTTTCGAAAAAACAGGCCAGCTCTAAAATAATATTTGTTGTTTGGTTTGTACTGAACAGCATTTCTCTTGGTCGAGAAAAATCCTTTTTAACTTCCGCTGCAACGGAGGTTATTTTTTTTGCGCTTTTTTACAAAAGAACTAAAAAACGCACAACCCCTATTTTTAAGAAAAAGAGTGTGCGTTAAAGAATATGTATTTAGGTATATTAAGATAAACTACACCAATTTACATTTAGTTAGCACAAACTCTGTTTAAATACATGTGGAAGATCATCATAAGTACATGAAGAACTCTACACATGTGAAATTGCTACAAATGGATAGACTTATCCCATAGCAATTCATTGACTCTAAATAAGGGCACTTTTATGATATCTTTTTTCCAAGACGATTTCAAGACTAATTCGACACCATATGTCAATAAACCAAAAAACCCCAGGACCAATAAACGGATATATATATCCAAAATATTAGTCCTGGGGCGTCCCATTAGATATCCAATTAATTTCTAAAAAAGTGTACCATCTGTTGGATATATTTACAACTACCAAATGGTTTCCCTTTGCTAATTAATACTTGCATTGCTAACATCATTCTTATAAAATAAAATTACAATTTAATCAATATTAGTTGCACAACCTTTTTCTAATATTGACTCAATAAGGCAGAGGAATCGTCATCCATAATGGGTGGCGATTTTTCGTTGCATAAAAAAGAGCTTCTTTCTCTATGAAAGAGCCCTTCTTTTACAATATTACCGCTACTATTATTCCTCCAATAATGCTTACGATCCCTACACCTACCATAAACGTATCAGTAGCTCGCTTCGTCTCTTTGTTCATTAGTCCAATCATATATTGATTCCTCCTATGTAAATCGCGCTATATATTAATACCTGTATTATATACACATTATCAGAATATTGCAAATACTTATTTAGGCATGTTAAAAGCACTCAAAATGTTATGAGTGCTGGTTTTTATCTTCGGTATTGGTGGTTGGTAGTAATGATAATTTCTCTTTTTCGTCCTCTAAGAACTTTCGTTTCTCATCAAGATCTATTTTCTGAGTAGCTATCTCTTCTTCTAGCTCCTTAATTTTAACTTGGAGCTCCTCTTTTCTACTTTCCAGAGAACTAATTTCTTTCTTGTGCTCATCAGCTTCTGTATATGTGTTCTTGCTAACTTCATCAATTGATTCTTGAAGTGCTGCGTTTACATCTACATCTTGCTTTTTAAAGATTGAAAGAATACCTCCACTGTCTCGTTTAACAGTTTTTTGGAGTGCATAGGATAAGAGATCTTGTTGCCTACGCTCTAATCTTTTATTCTCTTTTCGGCTTTGATGGTACTTTATCTCGGTTTCAATTGATTGCATATCACTCTGCAATAGCATTTTCTGATTCTGAAGATCACGGAGTTTAAATTCGTCTTCCATTCTCATCATTTGATAATGCATATACATTACGCTATTTTTTACAGCATTCAAGTCTTCGCTACTTGTGTTGGTAGATAATGCACTACTACTGGAACCAGAATTCCTTTCATCATAAACCTGGTTTTTCAGACCGAGTAATATTTCTAGATCCGGTATGGTCTTCCCCTCTTGTTCGAGGTAAAGAAAAATCATATGTAACTTAAAAACCCCATCCAGATTCAAACGATAGAAACGGCCATTTCTTAAAGGTTGGATGTAATGAATTAGAGTTTCATGCCTCAAGTAATTCCTCAATGTTGAGTCATTCTTTCCAAGGTGTTTAGCTACATCAGGTGTTGAGAGTTCTTCTCTAAAATTCATCTTCAAAAGAAAATCAGGATATAAATTTTCCTTTAAGCTTTCACGCATGTCTATATACTGTTTTAATTCATCATTCAGGTACTCATCCTCGAGATACTGTTTAATTTCTTGTGCCATAGTCCCCCTCCTCTCCAACGTATATTTGCGCTATTTTGCTTTGTAAATTAATAATACAGGCATAAGTCTATATATATCAAGAGTTTCGACGTTTTTTGCTTAAATTAGCCGCTAGCGTTACAGGAGTTAATTTAATTGAACGGATACGCTGAGTAACGCTGTAACTTGGTTTAACCGAAAAACACCTCAGTTAAACTAAACTTAGATGTAAGTGAGCGTTTATGAACGCTATTACGTACAAAATTGGATTAAATTATAAGCATTAACGCTAATAGTTTGAAATAACGTAAAAGAATTGTATCTAGCGAAGCTATTAAATAAGGGTGTAATCTAATCTAACTTAATTATTACGTTAAACAACGCTAGTAACTATTCAGTTGGATTACATTACCGGATGTAGCGTTATAATATAAAAGTAATTCAAGTTAGCGGGAAATATCGAATTTCATAGGGGTGATTAGGTGCTATGGAGTTCAGGTAAATGGAGAGTAGCGGGCTCAGAACATAAGAATAGCGCAAGCTAACGGGGAGCTTGCGCTAAAACTTATAATATTTGCGTTAGTAGGGGTAACTGAAGGTAACGGAAGGGATTAATCTTCGTCATCATTGAGTAATTCAAGGTCAACGTCATCAATATCTAGGTATGCACCTTTACCTTCTTTATTAGGTTTAACTTCTTCTTCGTCAAACCCAAACTCCCCAAGATCAAGGTCTAGGTCGTCGGAATCATCATCTAAACCAGCTGCAATTGATTGAATGCTATCTTGCTTAAAAGAGATTTTTCGTTGTTTTTCCATAAACTCTTGATATTCATTGACTAATCCTTTTGAAAGGCGAGTAGGGAGGGCATCAGTTTTGAAAAAGCTGTATGCACTAACTTGGAAATCATTGTTTCCAACCAGATAACCAGAAAACACTGTACCCTTAATAGGCAATTCTTCAACTACCGCAGCTTTAGTGGAGTCCATAAACCCACTACCAAATGATTTATCTTTTGCAAGAACAGAAAGGAGTCCGGCATGATAAACTTTTGCAGCCGACATATTTCCTTCTTCATCTTTATTTACAAGGTCCAATGGTTGATGAAAGGCACTGCCTTTAAAAGATTCCATGAACAAATCTTCTAGGTCTTTCTCATTCGCGACCTCTCTGATATGTTTAGAAAGTTTATTAATAGATAAGCATCCTTTGTGTTCTAGAATTGCTCTTCGAAAGTCCTCTTTATCAAAAGTAACTGAAGTTCCACCGCCAGTTGTAGCTGTATTTAGCTCATGAATAACGTCGCGAATCTGTCGGTTGGCATAATCTCTAAAATTATCTACTTTGAGGCCAACACGGTCTTTCTCTTCTAATTGTGCAAATTCATCATAGAAGTGTTGGTTATCTGCAAAGATGGTGAACGCTACGCCTTTCATTGGATCCTTAGTAATTTTCCAAATTTGTTGTGTGAACTCATTTACTTGTCTAAGAACATCTGGACCATCAGCACGGACTGGAAGAGTGACTACAATTCCAAGCTTAACGTGTTTAGGGTGTTCTTCAGCATTCTTAATCGCTTTAAGGGTAAATCTTTTGAAATTCTTTTTGTATTCAATAGGAGCCATGTTGTCTTTATTTGCTTGTAGATTTTGAAATGCTTCTGTTTGCTGAAGCTTTTTAAATTCTTCTTGAATAATCGGTTTGTTGTAGTGTTCATTAAATTCATTAATTGCTTTAATAATGGTTGATGTTCCAGTTCCGCCACCAAGACCAGCAAAGAAGAGTACAAGGTCATCCACTGGACGTACACGGTCAGTAATAAATCTTTTTAGTTTGTCTTTAGCCTCTTCATTTGTTTCCAATACACGAATGGCTCTTTCAGGATTTTTTCCAAGACCACCAAGTGCTAGTGATACTTGATTGTTTTTAGGTATGTACTTAAGTTCCTTTAGATCACCATCATTACTGTTTAGTGCCAGGCAGTTATATACTTGAGTGTTATCTTCGTGCCTTCTTAGTTCAGCAAATTTATCAACCATTCTTGTACCGGCTTGTCCAAAACCTACCATCGTCATGTTAATCGCAGGGGGATTACTAGTAAATTTACGCTTTGCTTCCATTTGCTTTTTCCTCCTTTATCCAAGTCACAATACAGTTTAGTACTTGTTGGCCTCTTATCGTTAAGCGAAGAAACTTATGAGGTGTTAGACGTTTCGCTTCTATAAGTGACATTTTTTCAAGGGTGTTAACTGTGCGTTCAGCAAGTTTACGATCAATGGTTCCTTTTGTGATTTCATAAGTGGTTGAAGCTTTGTTTTTAACGCGAACACGTTTCTGCAACGTAACATTCTCACAAAGATCTTTAATTGTAATGCTTCCAAGATATGAAGATACTTCATCGTTATCCTGGAGTCTATCATCTTGTAAACCACTATGTTTCATTTGAGAAACTCCAATGAACTTTAGTACTTTCCAAAGTGCATCGTCGCTTTTTACAAGGTGTGCAAACATCTGAGTTACTTCAAGATCAAATTCCAAATCCTTATATGGTGAACCCAACGCAACTAACCCCCCTTATTAGCAATAATTAGCAATTTCCTATGTTAATAAAGTCATAGTATCTGAATTAAGAAACCATGTCAACAAATTACCTCTATTCTTAGTTTTTTCCAATTACTATTATCTTCAATATCCCATTGTTATCAAGGGTTTCTTAATAGTGACCATTATAAGACACCATAATTAATATTAAATGCTAGATTAGTAGTTATTTATATGTCAGACGTGGACAAATCATTCGCATGAGCACACATCGACACTAAATTGTGGTTTATTGTAACATTCTGGAGAACAAATTTTTGAATACAAGTCTAATAGTGTCCCTATTTAGAAACCATTAATAATTGTTGACATAACAGGAAAGTACCATAAATTATACAAAGACAAATAATAATGGTGTCTATTTATGGTGACTATAAATGGTGTCGAAATGTAAATGTTCGTATCCACTCCTAATCGCACCATTTTTGCTATGTTTGGCTTAACTTGGTGATGCCGCCAGGCTATTTATTTTAGTTGATCCCAGTTAAGTTCCCTTACTTTTAATGATTTTTGGGTAGGATATTCTGTTAACCGCTCTACATACAATCTACCAAACGGCTCTAAGAGTTTAATAACCAGAAATGTTATACATAGGTTCTTTGATAATGGAAGATGTGTATTCGAGTTGTGAAGAACAGCTCTTTTTATTTGTTGAATATATGGAAAGTCACCAAAATTAGAGGAATTTACGTTCCCGGTCATCAGGTGCCGGTATGTTGGTCCGTTATGTATCCTCGTTAATCCTAGTTAGCGGAGGTGGTTACCGGGAGGGTACCTGTTGACCGTATGATTTTCTAGGGATTTCGCGGCCTTGCCAAGCGCGACTAACATACGAATTTCCTCTAAAATCTAGTGTATGAGAATTAGCGCTACTTTCAATTGCTTATAACTAACCAACGTTAAAGAACTTAACCCAATGTAGCGAAATGGAATTCCTATTGTAAGAAAATGTTTAATTGACTATGAGGGTATGCTATAATTTGGATGATTTCTGAAATCCATAACATAATATTTGAATGGGAGCTCCCCTTATACACGCAGTAGCAAAAAAAGCTATGTGTATTCTGGGAGCTCTTTTTTTATTTTTGTAGAGAAAAGGGGGAAGGGCATGGAGCAAACGATGGTAGATCTTATTGAACGAAACAAGCAGCACACCTATACAGTTCCAAAAGGCAACTTAAGTGTTACACCAATTGAAATGGAAGTGCTGACTTACCTCTATCGTCATCGGACATTGAGGAACCAGGACATGTATCGAATACTTAAAGCTAAAGGGTCTTATCTTAGCAAGAGCTCTTTTGAAAACAAGTTATTCAGAACATTCTTAGACAAGGAACTGGTTGGTCGATATAGATACCGCTACCACAACAGCAATGAGGAAGGGCAGCGCGGACCAACGCTTTTTAACATGTGGTATCTTAAGCCAGCGGGAGTAAATTTTCTTATAGAGAATGGATACTTACCAAGAACGATTGATCCTTACAGTTCTGCTAGGGTTTCTGATTTATCGAATAAGGAGCACCATATTCTAGTCCAAGATACCGTATGTAAGGCATTTGCCTATGCACTAGACAGTGGGATTGATGTAAAGCATTTTTCTCCGTGGACACCTGATTACCACAGTCTTTTTGATGGCACTAATGTTCGAATACGTCCCGATTGGTGTTTCACTCTTAAAGATAAGATCATTAATTTAGAAGCGGATATGGGTACTGAGACTTTACCATCTATTCGTAATAAGGTGGAAGCCTATACGGATTTAGCTAACGACTTTCCGAATTACCGGCATATAGTTCTCTTTTATTTAGCCGATAACCATTCCGTTAGAAAGAATCTATATTCTCACCACAAACGTAGGATCTGGAATATCAAAGATAAACTGATTGAGATGGAAAAGGGTATGCCGAGTAACTTAGAGGTTTATGTCATCCAACATAAGCATGTTGATTTGTTCATGCAGAAACTCTTTACGGGTGTCTTACCCGCTGAACCTTCTAGTTTTTCTGAAGTTGCTGATACCTTTACTCAGCTTTCAAGTGAATTTGATTTTCCTTATACCATCACACATGAAGATATCCATGATTTCGTAAAGCAATTGCCATCTGGAGCGGAGAATTGGATTGGTTCATATCAGCTCATTCATGATGATGGTCTGGATTATCAGAACGCTATAATCTGCTATTTAGAGCAAGGTAACGTTAGGCAGCTTGCAAGGTTCCATTATCTATACGACCTTTTAAACAATAAAGGTTTTGGCAGAGTCGTCCATAACTTAATTGGTGTCTATCCGAACAACACTGATATGCATAAAGACATATTGGATATGTACTTTGACAAGGTCTATATTACGAGTGCTTCAGACTTGAACCCTTTAGAGGGTGGTCCGCATTTCTACTTGATGTCGGTCTTCGATACCTTACTGGAGGTGGAATATGGAAAGCTCAATTCTTAAGCGTAAACTTCCGCTAGTCTTAGCTAGCTTGCTCTTTCTATTGTCTCTATGGGGAATGGCGAGAGGAGGCGTTAACCTAGCGTTACTTTTCGTTTCTTACCGTGAGCGGTATGTCGATCCGCTTCCGCTCCTTGGTAATCCGCTTTCGCCTAGTCTATGGGAGTTAGCGCTATTTACCTTTACAGCTATTGCAACATGGCACATAGCTACAAAAGTAAAGTCTCTCCAGGGCATGTTTTGGAGAACGGTGATCTTCTTCGTCATGTTGTCAGGCATTGTTCTTCAGTACTTGTGGTATTGTACCGCTCCAATCTATACACGTTTAGTACCGTATCTTGAATTGAAAGCTTCTCAAGCGGAAATCGGTAGCGAAACTTTACGAAACGTTCTGATAGGGGATATGTCCGATTTAATGCTTCTCTTAATGGCTTTACCTTCTGTCATAGTATGGTTTGTTGTCCTGTGGTTTGGCCGCTTAATCACTAAACATCACGAAGTAGTCGGTGAATGGTTTAGTTCATGGGAATTTACTCATTACAGATTGCAGAATTTCTTTAAAGCTCAGGATAAAGAAGTGTGGCCGGATGTAGCGTTAGGTCCTCAGAAAAAGACCAAGGAGATAGTTTATCAAAAAGGTAGAGACCGTTCGCTCAATAATATTATTGTTGGACCGATTGGTACCGGTAAGACAAGTTCCCTTATACTACCGATTATCAATCAGGACTTACACTGGATGACTAGATTTATTAATATCTATCCGACAATCTCACAACAAGAGGATTACCATACTGAAGATGTAAAAGGTCGGCACTTAAACGGTATTACCATTATTGAACCATCTAATGATCTGTGTCAGAAAGCTTACCAATTAACTAAGGCTCACGGTATTCCAGAAGAAGCGGTCTTCTATATTGATCCGACTAATCCAAATACAAAAGCCATTAATCCGCTCCGTGGTCCAGTAGCAAAAGTAGCAGAAGCGGTCACTATGACCATTGAAGGTATTGGTGAGACTCAAGAGTTCTTCTTTGAACAATCTCAACGAAACCATTTGAAATATCATATCTATTTACTTAAGCTGCATGACCCAGAGGGAGATCCTACATTTAGTGACCTGATTAACATGTATCACAATGCTCAAGTTGTTCATCGTATGCATAAGAAATTGAAGAGGACAATCCCTTCTGACTGGAGAGAGATTCCTGATCGGGATGAACGTAATCATTGGGAGATTGTTCAAGGTGTAGATTCTTGGTTTGATATGACATATCAGCGTTCAGAACGTAAAGTAGGTCAAAATATCGTAATTGAGAAAGTCCAAAGTGGTGAGTTTCGAGGAGAAGAGAAGTATTATGATGCAAAAGCGGAATACGTGGTAGGTCTCCGAAACATCCTGGACGATATCTCATCTAATATTCTTTTACGTCGAGTACTTTTTGAAAAGTCCGATTTCGATTTTGATAAGCACCTAGAGTTTGGAGGCGTATTGTTGGTCAACAGTGCAAAAGGTGAGTTGGGGCAATTGTCTAATGTCCTAGGAAAGTTCATCTTGTTATCAATACAGAATGCTGTATTTAGACGTGAACCTAATAATTCTCCTTTCCATCATCTAATCGTGGATGAGTTTCCAGACTTTATATACGAAAGCTTCAAGGAGTTCCCTGCCCAATCACGTAAGTATAAGACGATTGTTACCGTTGCTACTCAAACATTGTCTCAGCTTTCAATGAAGTACGGCGATCACTACATGCAGACCTTACTAGGTACACTACGGCATAAGATGGTATTTGGGGACCTTACCCCGTTTGATGCCAAGTTGTTCTCTGAACAATTAGGTGAAGATGATATCTATGAGGAAAGTGAAACAGAACAGAATGTATCTCCGCTTCAGGAAAACCCTGTCACTCGAACAGGTAGTAATTATACAAAGAAAAGGGAAGCAAGGTTATCGCCTGATAAGTTGATTTTCCAGAAGCGGTTTGAATGTGCTGTTAAACTCGTTGAGGATAATGAGCCAATTAAAGTACGTCAATTGACTTCAAACTTTGTAGACAAAGCGGAATTCCAAGAAGCAATCGTCAAAGTTGATGATATGTCCTCTTCTACTTGGTTGCATTATAGAGAGCAGCATTTAGGAGATACAAACTTAACTGATCAGTTGAAAGATAAAGATATTATAGATATGGAGGAAGAAGCTCCTCAACAAGAAAGTGTTAAGAAAGAACATCAAGATATTGAGCTTCCTAAGAAAGAAGAACTCTCAAAAGACAAAAAGCCAGAAGAACAATATCGCTATGAGGATAAGAGTCTACACTCCCGTCTCCGTATTAGAAAAACTCAGCAAGAGGCTGTTCCAATTGATATGATAGATGAACCTGAAGAAGCGGAACTTCCGTTAACTTCAGTTGAATCGAAAGTTAGCGTTACCCAGATTTCTGAACCGCTACCTGACGAGCAACCAACTGTTGACGAAAGTAATCTCAAACCTTCTAGCATTGTTACGGAGCATAGTGTGGAAGAACCGGAGCAGGAGCTTGTAGCAGTTTCCGCTACTACCGCTAACGCAAATCAGCGTAATAACGTTGAACAATCTGATGAAGCGGTGGAAGTGGAAGATGATTGGGATGCAGGTTTGTTCTCAGGTGATGAGAATACTTCAATAGAAGCGGTAGCGGAGGATAGCGTTTCAGATAAACAGCCGCTACCTCGAAAAGATAAAGAAGATGTAGAGGTATCTACGGTTTCTAAGGAAATGGAAAGTGTCATAGATGAACTTTATGATGAATTGTCTTAGATTCTGTATTACTTTTACATGTAATTTACTTATAATAGGAATGAATGGTCCATTTCATTAGAAGTGGGCCATTATATTTGGGTATAGGAGGATGATTCAATTGACGCGGTTTGTTTTCTGGTTATTAGTTGGTGTTAGTATTCTACTTGTTTATATAATAAAATTTTCATCACTGAGTATGCTACATACTTCTGAAATAGACTTTCTATCATGGTTTCCCTATGGTTTTGAGTTAGGTGAAACATTGTTTAATTTGAGTATTGGCTATTTGGTCAGTTGTATTTTTTATTATGTTATCGTTTATATTCCTAATGAAAAGAAACGAATAATGGCTAAGAAGATTTCACAAAAAAGGATCGATAAGATATGGAGTCTAATGGATATAACCATAAATTACTATCTTACCGAAAAGAAACTTTCTAGAGAAGATATGGATTGCGTAATTGAAGAAAGCTTTTCTACAATGAAAGTTATAAATCGTAAAGATAAGATGGATCACTTTTTTCACCGATATGATGAAGAGATAAACGATACTATGTATTTTCATACTGGAGAATTTACTGAGCTATCGTTTTTAAAGGCTAACAGGGGTTTTATGAAAACCTTTATTAATGAATTATTTAGTATTCCTGCAGTCACATATATTGAATATGAATTAGTTATTCTATTAGAAGAGTTAAACAATAGTAATTTGTTTAGATGCATAGAAGGTCTTGAGTATGACTCCAGAGCAAGAACCGAAGGGTTTGGTCAACATATGTTTGAGTTTTACAAAATATATAAATCCTTGAGTAAATACACAACAGTTCATTATTGTTCATATACGGAGAATCCCCCTAAGAAGTATTGGGCAATAAAAGAATTTTGGAAAAAGACCTTTATTGGGTATGAATTTAAGGAAGAATCGGGGGAATAAGTTTAATAAGCTTCTAATATATGACTATTGCATTTTTCGACACCTTCATGTACATTGGTAATAACTTGATAGAATTTACAAATTATATAAACGCGAATGGGAGTGCCCCAGTATTAAGAGATAGCTAGTCTACTAGTTTATCTCCTGATGCTGGGGCTTTTTTGCGTTCTTGAAAGGAGTGAGCGCTAAATCGGGTAACCAGCTGATCACACTGTAACTACGATGTTTTGACACTGGGGATTACATTAAGCAATTTTGGGAGGTTATTATTAATGGCAGTATCAGAGAAGTGGAAACAAGAAGAATTGGATTTATTGACTCGCGCAAGACGTAATGGCGAATTGGTGAAAGGGATGGTCCGTTCAGTCGGTGTTCGTAAAATGCCAATTGAAGTAAATGGCCGAACGGAAACAAAAGAGACAGAAGTTGCAATTCTGAATTTACAAGGCGGGGTGAAAGCATACTGTCCAGCTGAAGAATTCCATGAAAAGAAATTCAAATCATTACGTCCATTCGTAGGTACAGAGCAAGACGTGATCATTGACCGCTTAGACCTAGAAACTCAAATGGCGATTGTATCCGTTCGTAAAGCGGATGAAATCAAAGCCGAGAACTTTTGGGATGAATTACAGGTAATGGCGCAGAACGGCCAAAAGATCGAAGACCAGGTATTCGAAGGTGTCGTAACCGGCTTTAATCGTGAAACCAATTATATCTTTGTTCGAATGAATGGTGTTGATGCATTTATGCACCGTTTTGATTGGGACCACGGTTTTGTTCCAGAACTGAATGAACTTGAAGATAAGGGAACACGCATTGAAGTAAAGATTAAGCGGTTTGACGCTGATGAAAAGAAAATCCAAGTTTCAAGAAAAGCAACGCTGAAGGATCCGTTTGATTTCTTGAAAGAATCCATGAAAGACCAAGCGATTGTTGGACGTGTTGAAGAAGTACATCCGTTACATGGAATCTTTGTTCAAGTAGAAGACAATCTCGTCGTAAAAGCAATGAAACCTCGTCAATTAGCAGAACCAATTGTAGGAGATATCGTACAATGCCGTGTACATTCCATTGATGAAAAGAAAAGACGGGGGAAAGTCGTTATCATCGATTACCCTCAAGGGAAGAAACAACGAAAAGATCTAGCTGGGTTCTTGTACCAATAATATGACTGAGAAATCAATTGTGAGTGAGGAAAGGGATACGCAAGTTGAAGAACCGCTTGATTTAGAACTTGAGTATCCTTACCACTACACAAAAGAAGGGGAGGTACCTTTTTGGGACCACCCTCACTTGAAAGGTCATAAGATTTACCCAGACGGTTACTTCCCGATAGCAACCTCTAACGGGGTTCTATCTCTTTTCAATAATCAAAAGCTTAAGGAAGAGGATATGGTCATTCTTAAAGTCATCGGAGATGCCATCTGTCCAAACTTAAAACAGCTGCAACGAATCATGGCGCTACATCCTCAGTTGTCCTTAAGTAAAAGCCAAATATCGTCTCGTTTAAAGGAATTAAGGAGACGGTCTTTAGCAGATCGATGGAATGTACGAATTATTGGCAATGACGAGGTGAAACCACCATCACCATTTACATTAGGTGTCGGAGGTTACAAATTGCTGAAACATCTATATAACTCAGATTTCTTTATGGACCCACAACGTTGGGATCGATATGGTGTCCAGGGACTTATCCGCTACGTTGCGATGAATGAAATCTTTGTATCCTTAGCGGAGGCCAAGGTTCTCCGTCAATGGAATTGGCACCCATACTTGAACAACAACCCGAGCTTAAATCGACCGCTTGCTGCAGCAAAGGTGGAATCGCCAAAAGGTACAATCAACTTCCTTTTCGACCGCCCTCAAATGAGCAAGGATTATGTAGGATACGTAGAAAGAAACCTTCAGTTATGGAGCCGGCTATATGAAAAGAAACAGTCAATACCGGTTACCGATTTTGAAGAAAAGCCGACTGTAGTGGTTCTTTATACGTCCACCTACACAATGGCTCAAGAAATTCATGCAAAATTGATGCTTGATTCTTACGCATTTCCGTTATGGATTTGTGTAGAGGAAGATATACATCGAAACGGCTTAAGTCAATCCTTCTATCGTGCCAAAGGGGAAGAATTGGCCAAACTTCAAGTTAGCTGGCTTGAAACTTAAAGGAGAAGAAAAAAGTGACGATAACTCCTAATGTAGCAGGAAACCTAGCCTTAAATTTACGTAAGTTCGACCTTAGTGGATTTGATCCGCTTCTTAAGGAGCTCTATCAACACGATAAGTATACGTATCAGCATTCTGTCCGGGTAGGACATTACATGCAACGTCTGGGGGAGCGGTTATCGCTCTCCTCGGACCAATTAGAAGAAGCTTATCTCGTTGGTCTGTTACATGACATTGGTAAACTCCGTATGGATAAGAAGATCCTTCAAAAGCGTAGTATGCTTTCTACACAAGAATTAGAGTTGATGAGGGCACATCCAAAAGAATCTGTAGCTATTCTTAAGGATTATAATTTACCAGACATCATTACCAATGCCATACTTCACCATCATGAGAACCTGAATGGAACTGGTTACTATGCAGTTGAAGGAGCTAACTTATCTCTTTACAGCAAGATGATTCGTATTGTTGATAGTTACGATGCTATGACAAGTAATCGAGCGTATCGCACCGCTCTTCCTATTGATGCAGCAGTACATGAATTACAAAATGGAGAAGGCGCGTTCTTTGACCACGAATTGCTTCAAAAATTTATCGCAACCTGTGATTACAACAAGAGAAAATGAAGACCGTTAACGTATTTTGCAATTTAAGATACCTTAGCGGTCATCTGATTTTTGAAAGGAAAGTGAATAAATGAGTACACTCAAAGTGGCTGAATCTCGAGCGGTATACAATACTACCAATACTCTTCTATACTTTGCGATGGAAGAGGAGAATATAGAGCATGAGTATGAAAAGAAAATGCTTGAACTATTTGTAGCGGACTTATCAGATGAGGAACATGAAAGCTATATCAGGTCTGTTTTCGCTATTCACGAGCGGATGTTCGAAATGGAACAGGAAGGTATAGAAGCCTATCACCATAGGCATGCAAGTGAAATATCTTCTCAAATTTATAAGTGGTACCAGGAAGATCCAGAGGAAACGAATAGAATTTTCTATTCGCTTAGAGATAAGATCAACAACCTACATAGTGTTTTTAATCAGCTTTAAGAGGATGGGATGGAGACATTCCATCCTTTTTTAGAGGTGTTAGATATTTAAAAACGAAATATCTTACTACATGGTCATAAGTGGGTGAAGATATGTTTATTGCACATGATGAAACGGGAAACCGTATTAACTCATTATTTAAAGATGAAACAGTCCTTATTAAACGTACTAAGAATAAGGAAATTTATTGTCCTGACTGTGGAAAAGCCGTTAATTTCCGCTCCGGAACCTTTAAACCCCATTTCTATCATCCTCGTAACTCTAATTGCAGTAACTTATACAGTGAGCCAGAATCTGAGACACATTATAGAGGTAAGCACCTATTATACAATTGGTTGAAGAAACTCTTTCCAAGCTCAAAAGTGGAGCTGGAGTGGAAGATAAAAGAAACAAATCAACGTTCAGATGTTATTGTCATTCACGAGAATGGGGATAGGTGGGCATTTGAATTTCAATGTTCACCAATAACAAATGAGAAATGGCAAGAAAGGCACAACCTGTATCTGAATTCAGGTGTTATAGATTTTTGGATCTTGAGCAGCGATATAAATAGTCAACTGGATAGTGAAGATGATAAGTTCCGGTTTTTTAAAAGTTTGGAGAAGAGTATCTATAGCACTAGAGAAATGGTCTATTATTTGGATGTACAAGAAGAAGCGTTTTACATGGTTAGGGGTGGAGTCTTCACTACGAAGACAATAATTAAAGGCGCTGAACACTTTTTATCAGTACCCATAACTGAGGTTGAAATTGAAGGTTTAGAGTTATGGTGTGATAGAATGCTGCGTTTTTATGCCGATGATAGATACATTAATAAGGTTGCAAATAACCTTGTCCTACTTAATTTAGTCTCTAGGGCACTTGAGCTAATAAAAATAGAGGAAGAAAGAAAACTAAAAGTGGAACAAAACAATATCTATAGAACATTAGCTGATCAGCGGAACCTTAGTTTTAATACCTTAACCAAAAAGGAATCTCACATTTTCCGTGAACTATGCTCCAAACACGGATTTACGCTAAAGACATTACCTGGTTTTTTCTTTTTCGTGAAGCCTGCATCCGTAATTACACCTATGTTTCTTATACAATTGTGGCTTTATGACAGAGTTGTTTTCGCTCAATCCACCATTCAAAAGAAAAATGAGTTTCCTACCCTGTGGGCTCCAAACTGTCTGAAGGAGATAAGGAAGCTAAAAAGCGCTGGAGGATTAAGGGTGAGGAAATATACTGAGTCAGGTGTGATAAGAGATCCTTACATTGAAGTGGTAGATACAATATTAGAATTGTGGGATGTTGTAGGTGTTATTAAGCGTTTGGGAGTTAGGGATAGGTTTTACCATGAAATTCAATGTGATCAAGTACCACCGCACAATTCTTTAAAAGAAAGTCTTTTTACAGAATGGTTTTATACAAGGGGCAATTATAATACACAATTACCAGATGAAGTTAGGAAAGCAACTAGAGTTTACGAAAGTTACATTAGCGATAAGGGGCTTATATCTTAGTTTTGAGTTGTTGACCAATTTCTGGATTAATGCTATTCTCTTAATAGAAAACACCTTTTCAAGAGTTTTTTAACTGAAACCTTGAAATCATGGAAGGTCTATCCGGACCTTCCCACCCATCACAATAAATTACATACCATATAACAACGGGAATTCCCCGAAGTAATGAAAGACAGACATTTCAGTCTTTTTATTACTTTGGGGAATTTTTTTGCGTTCAGGGAGGTTTTCGATGTGAACCGAGTATTGTTAGCAATCGGTGAACCGAATATAAGCAAGATCCTACGGAACAATTTAAATGAACATCATGAGCACTTTACGGTTGAACAACAAGAAGTGCTACATCATAAATATTTCGATGAAATTATTGGAACCGCTCCACCAGACATTATCATTGTTCATGATACACACCTAGAGTCTGACAAAGGGTCAAAACAAGAATCTGAGTTAGAGTGGCTCCGTTTTGCTGAGTCTCTTAGAGAAAGGTTTAATGACCAGGTACGTTTGGTTTTTATCTGTGAAAGAGAAAAGGGAGATCCTTTCTTACACGAACTGTTGAACCGTAACGTATTAGATATCTTCCACACTCGTTCAATCCCTATCGCTACATTAATTGAGCAGTTAAAAGAACGCCCTAGATATAGCAATGCCGCTAAGTTTAAGGTGGACCGACCTTATTTTAACAATGCTCAGGTAAATGCTTCAGTTCAGGATGAAACTGACGGACATGTAGAAGAAGAGGAACCAGAAGAAAAGGAAGAAAAGCCGACAAATGTGATTCAAAAAGTTGTTGAAAAGAAAGTCGTCAATAAGATTGTCAATAAACAGGTTGTTAAGCGGAACTACAAGGTAAATGTTACTCAGAATGTAGATCGAGTAGTTGGAGTACCCATTGAAAAGAAGCTGGTGCTTATAGGGAGTCCGTTCTCAAGAAGTGGTTCATCTTTTGTTTCCCACCTTCTAGCTAGTGTCTTAGCGGATATCGGTATTGGCGCGACCTATATTGAAAGTCCATTCAGTCCAGCTTATACATATGACCGATACAGTGGACATAGCAAAATTGATTTTTACCGCAGCTCTTTTTATCAACATACGAAGGAAATCGATCCGAAGAAACCAAGTGTTTTCCATTGGGAGCTTGATGGTATCAATATGGTGGTCAAGCATCCAAGTGATGAACCAGTTTATACAGAAAAGGAAATCAGTTTTGAGACGTTTGTAAAAGTACTCATGAATGCTCAAACACCCGTCGTTATTTTAGATGTCGGAAAAGACCTCAACAAAGAGGTTTACCAGGATATTTACGATATGGCCAATCAGATGTATATGGTCATGGAGCCCGATATTGCAAACATTCAATATCTGATTGAATCTAATGAACATTCACCATCTGTATACAGAAAGGTGATGGAAGATGAGAAATGCAAGCTGATTGCTAATCGTTTTGATAAGAGCTTACAGAAAAACGACATCATCAAAGACTTGTATGATAAGCCACTTACAGCATCCATACCTACATTTCCATCTAAAGAGGTTACAGAATCACAAATTAATGGTGAGTTTTTGATTAAGAATAAAGCACTTCAGGATGAAATAGATGAATCCATTAATCCACTGTTAAAAGAGCTTCTTCCAGAAGAGTTCCTCAAGAAGAAGTCAAAAGAAGGCAGTTGGATTAAGAATTTATTTAGTCGATCGGTGAGTATTGAATCAAATTAACTGGAGGAAAAACATGAGACCATCAATCAAAATTGCCCTAGCGGTATTCATAGGATTATCCGCTATGGGATTAAATGTACTTTGGGACCTGTATTTCGGTAAGAAATTAGAGTCCGCGGAGGTATTAGTCGTTAAAGCCGGTGAGGAAATCGGTAAGAAAGAAATGATTACAAGAGACAAGATAGCAGTTGAACTTAGAGATAAGAAAGACTTAGTAGAGGGAGTTATTTACGCGCAAGACTACAGCAAGGTAGTCGGTAAGGATGCTGGACAGCTTCTCATTGGTAACTCAATGATATCTGAATCCATGATTGATTGGGATGAACTTGTACCTGACCCGGACAAAGACGAAGCTATACGGCCAATCCCAACTGACTGGATATATGCAAAGCCAGGGAGTTTACGTCGAAAGGACCGAGTGGATATTTACTTGGTACCAAATTCATTAACAAAGGACGAAACACAAGATCTAATTGAAGAAGGAACAGTTCGAGAAGTCAAAGATGATGAGGAAAAAGTGACAGAAGATAAAGAAACTGCACCACAATTGAAACCAATACTTGAAAACATCCCAGTGGTTTATGCAAAAGACGGGGCGAATAACGAAGTTGTAGGAGTGAAACCTGAAGGACAAGCCGATGATAAGCGTCTTAATGCGACAGGCCAAATTACAGAATTAGAACTACTTTTAACAAACGAACAATTCTATACCTTGTATGATTCCGTTCTATATAAGAAATCTAAGCTATACATCACTTACAACTAAAAGGAGGGGTACTAATGGACCGTTACACAATTGCTGCTATAACAAAGGATCACACATATAAAGATGCGTTCCAAAATGAAGAATGTATAGAACTCTGTTTACTACAAAGCAAAGCGGATTTTCAATCTCATGTGAAATTAGATGCCCTCGTTGTAGACGGAAATCTCATCGGGCATACAGAATTATCACAGTTCCGCTCCATTCATAAGAACATACCTATTTTTTATAAGATTGCAGACAACTTGAATTCATCAAGCTATGTGAAGAATATCAACCTGGTTTGTAGTGGTCATAATATCACTCCTATTCATGAGGGAGTAACGGTACAGCAAGTAGTGAAAGAAGTTTTATTCCACTTAACTGGCAACAACGATTTGATTTCACAGAGAGTCATTACCTTCTTTGGTACTCACTCTGGAAGCGGTGTTACAACAACCACAAGAAGTGTTGCAAGGTTGCTAGGTCAAAGAGCTACAGAAAAGGTATTGGTACTATCTTTGAATCCTTGGGATCCTGCAGACTACCTTGAAGAATACAATGGAAGCTATTTAAATGACTTGAAGGTTGAATTAAAATCCAGAAACCTAACGCCTGAAAAGCTAACGAGATATGTGTTCCATACCAAATATTATGCACATTTAGCCGGCAACCGAGATGTAAAGCTTCAGAGGTTTTATAAGCCCGAAGAGATTGAACACTTAATTGACGTAGCCAAACAAACTTTTGACGTTGTCTTAATTGATGCTGGTAGTCACTTTGATAATGCTTGTTATGCTCAGGCGTTTATGTCATCAGACTTAAAGTTTTTAGTCTCTACACAGAATCCAAAGGGGTATCAATCTTACTTTCCATTAGTCCAACAACAACTTATCGAACCACTTGGTCATAACGCAAATGACTTCCTGCTCATACTGAATCAGTACAAGCTTAATTATTCATTAATCAATGAGAAGGATATACAAGAAGAACTCGAGATGAGCTTGTTAACTACACTTGATGATCAAGGGGAAAACGGCAGCATCGCTATTCGTCAAAAGAAACTCTTATATGATCTTGGAAGTGACGAATACAAAGCTTCCATTGACACAATTGTCAAAACGATCTTTACAAAAGCCAACCTCACTCGAAACGAGCTGGATATTCCTAAAGAAGAGAAGAAGAGCTTTCTCAGCTTTCTTAATAAGAAAAAAGAGGAGGCAGATGTATGGTAAAGGTTCTAGATCGGGAGATAGACGCCTCTACAAAGCAATTTGACAACCTTGAACAATCACAAGAAAAGCCTTTTGATCCAGGGTTATATGTTAGTGAAAAAGCTGGAAAAGAAGAAGTCGTTCAAGCAGTAACATCGTTTGCAAAGAAAAAGAGTTTTCGAAACATCTGCAATATCATCCGAAAAGAGCTTGATGCATTAATCACTAATGAAGATGATACGGAACAAGATTTCTTAGATAAAACACATAATGCTGTTATCGGAGTAGAAGAGGACAAAAAATACTTCATTGATAAGATTGAGGATGTTTTACGCACAAAGAACATTACATCAAATGAGTTTCCTAGTTTCTTCGACTCCCTTGCCGAAGCCATTTTCCACGATGTATGGGGGTTATCTGTACTCGTGAAATGGGAGAAGGAACATCCGCAAAGTGAGGGTGCCGCTATTAGAGGGACTGAACTATGGATTGACATTAATGGTGAGTATGTACGCCAACCCGAGCAGTTTGAGAGCATGGAGCAAGTAGAAAGGGTAAAACGTTCTTTTACGAATCGTAATGCTGATTCAGTAATCAATACACAAAGCCCGGAACTAGAGCTTGAACAGGAAAACGGAAACCGTATCACAATGATCCAGAAGCCGCGCTCGAAGTTTTTTTACCTTATGTTTCGACGCTTTGTCGTAAAAGACATGAGCTTAGAGGAGCAGGCATCAAGACAAACTATACCTCACGAAGATATACCGATCTTTAAGGCATTATCAAGAACAAAACCGAACATGATTATTGCAGGACCTGTCAGAAGTGCTAAATCGACTTTTATGAAGACATTGATTAAACAGCGTGAGTATGACAATCCAAAGATTGCTGGATTGGAAAAGCACTTTGAGTTGAATTTAACTGATCTTATGCCGAATAACTTGGTTTTTGAACTGCAAGCAAAAGAAGGAGACCTTCATTCAGCTGTCCCTCGACTACTACGGATGGAACATGACTTTGTAGTTGTAGGGGAAATCCGTTCTAAAGAAATGGAAGGATACATGGAAGCTTGTGAGAGAGGTGAAAGGGGAGCGTTTTCTACCTATCACTTAACAGATGTAGAACAAGTTGTTCCTCAGCTGGCGCGACACTTACTTGATGAATACCCAAACCGTACACCAGAACTTGAGATTGAGCGTGTGGCTAAAAACCTCGACATCGTTATTACAATGAAGCCTGATAAACACAGGAACCTCAAGAGAGTAATTGGAGTGACAGAAGTTGTTTGGGATGTAGATGGCCGTACTTCTTATACGACAGATTTAATCCGCTACTCAAGGTTAACCGATAAATACTACTACTCTTCAAACATATCTAGACGATTGAAACTTCTTATGTTGGAAGAAAACCCAGAAGAGGCGCGTAACCTATTTAAGATCTTGCAGGAGCGGGAGAAGGAATCTCCAATGGAAGCTTATCATTCGATAGTGGATGAGGTGTAGCCTATGGAGAAGATTATACACTGGTTATTTACATCAGGAATCGACTTCGTTCTCTACTTAGTGTTAGGAATATCTATCATTCTGGGAGTTAAATGGTTCATTGAAGACTCTGTTCGAATGAAGATTAATGAAATGCAGCATCGTTACCGGTTAAGAAAATCAAGAGCAAATAAGAAGATGACAGAGCGCCAATATAACAATCCTGTACTTAAGCATATCTTCTTCTTAATAAAGACAACATCCAAGGAGAAAAAAGAACATGACGTAATCGCCTTTGTAACAGTAACTGGGATCCTCACGGTTTTTGGACTCATGTTCAGCATCTTTACAACTGGTGACATAGTTCTATCAGTATTCCTAGCGGTTTTAATTGGCTCATTACCTTACATGCTATTACGAATTCGTCTTCAAAGCATTCGTTATACAACCGGTACTGAAATGTTGAACATCATTCAAATACTTGCTCAAAACTATAACGCTTGTCAGTACGACATATACTACGCCCTAATTGAAACGCAAAAAGATATTAATAATAAGACTCTAAAGGGTGTATTCCGAAAACTTATCTCAGAATTGCAATCTGCTAGAAACGAAAATGAGATTCGCTTAGCAATCGATTTACTCATATATACATCCGGAAGTAAGTGGTCCAAGAGGCTCGGAAACATCATTTTAAAGGCTTACCTCTATGACGAAAATGTCATCAATACTCTTCTGACACTCATTCGTCAAATGGAAGAAACAGAAGAAATGCTAGAGGAAGAAAAGTCTCACACGTTGGACAAGGTATACAACGGGTATCTGACAGCTCCAATGTTCATTTTTTCCATCGTGTTAGGTTATATTGCTTCGGGTGCCCAGGATTATTTCGTTTTACAGTTTGTGGAGTACTGGCCGAGGTTGATCTTTATCGTATGTACCGTCATGGTTACTTTCTCAATGATTATTTCCTTCATTATGAGAAAGCCAAAGAATGATATTTAAGGGAGGGGGTTCTCATGGGCGAATCGGTTTTAATCTTTAAGAATTTCAGCTACATCCTTTACTTCATCTATACTGTTTTTTCGGTTCTGTCAGGGTACCTCGTCTATTCTGGGCTTACTTCTAAAGTAGAGAGGGCTCAAACAAGACTAAGGGTAAAAAGTTCTCTGCAAGAAAACAAAAAGAAAATTGTTGAAAAAGCGGAAGGTACCGGAGCGGAGTCATTACTCAAAAAAGCTGGATACCCAATTGGTTTAAATGGAGTAAAGTATTACGCAATCTTTATCGGTTTAACTGTATTCTTAGCTGTCTATTATCTTGTCTTTCCATCACTTAATGGAGAACCAATCTCGATATGGAAAACAGTCGTATTAATAGGTGTCTACTTACTCTTATTGCCTTCTTTTCCATACTCACTCTTTAAGTTCATCGTTACTCGAGTAATTGATTATAAACAGGCTAAAAAGAATTCCGAGATCTTCATGCTTTATGACCTTCTAATTAATGAAATTGAAATGATGAAGAACACCAGGATTAACACTTACAACCTTTTACGAAATATGCGGCCGCTCCTTGATGTGTTGAACAGTCCGATGAGTAGACTCCTCAGTACATGGTCAAACGATGAAGGACCAGGCGTTGCGCTCGATCGATTTGCAGAAGATATCGGTACGAAAGAAGCAAAATCCTTAGTTAGTGTATTGAGAACCTTGGACGAGAATAGCCGTGATACCGCACTTGAAGCATTAAGAGGTATGAACAATATGTTCGCAAGATCACAGATTGAAAACTATAGAAGAAGGCGAAAAGTTGTCACGGATATCAGCTCTCTACCAATAAAAGTTACTCATTTCTTAATCCTGTTCAATGTACTTGTGGTCATCGTTACTATGGTTAGCTATTACATGAATGGAGCTAATGCCAACTTATAGAAATCTATGACTTTGTAATTCCTATTCTCTTGAGAGGTGGTGAGGCCATGAATGAGACTCTATCAACCTTTATGAAGATAGCAGCGACGGTAGTAGTAATAGCAGCACTAATCTATGGAACGCTGTATGACAGAATTCAAATCATCTCAGACGATGTAGCGACTTACATAGATAATACAACTTAAAGGGGGTTTACCATGAATACTTCACTCGCAACCTTCATGAAGATAGCGGTAACAGTTACGGTGATTGGGGCTCTACTCTTCGTGGTAGGCTACCAGATGCTTGAGGATGAAACTGGAGTTTACGATCAGAAAATTCAAGACACAACAAATGATACTCTATCAGGTCTATGAATAGCTCACTCGCAGCTTTTATGAAAGTGGCATTTACGTGTATTATTCTTTCCGGCTTATTAATCGGTATTGTGTATCAAACACTTGCTACTAAAAATGATACACATGCAGATTTAATAGAGAATAAATTTCAACTAAAAGAAAAATAGGAGGAGATTCAATATGAATCAAAGTTTAAGTACTTTTTTGAAGATCGCGGTCACGGTAGTAGTTATTGCAGCATTGTTGTTCGTTGTGGGGTATCAAATGATTGATGATGAGATTACGCACTACCAAACAGATGACATCGCCAATACCAATCACCCACTTGATACGTCAGCACCTGGAACTCGATAACAGTAAAGGGGGAGAGATCCCCCTTTATAAATTTAATCTTTGCAAAGCTTTAAAGAAAAAGAGGTGGATATTGAATGTCTGAGGTTATAGGAAAATGGATGATGATCCTTATCGCTATATGTATTATGTTTGCGCCATTACTAGGTTACAAGGATAGCTTAGAGCGTGAAGCCATTGAAGTAACTTTAACAGAAGGCGCAAAAAAGGCTGCAATTGAAGGCAGGTTCACACCGGCAATCATTAACGAAATGAAAGACACTCTAGAAAATGATTATAATTTCGACAGAAGTAAGATTTCCATTACAGCTACAACTACTTTAACTCCAAGAAATCAATACATAGAAGCTAAAATCCGTGTGCCAAAAGGGATACTATTTGTATTAGATTTGTTTAATCAAGGTCCAACTCATAACGAGAAAGAAACTAAAGTGCTTAGTGAATATGTGAACTAAAGGAAGTGTTTAAATGGGGTCAACTATAAAAGGGATATTCTTAATTCTAATATTTGCGCTTGTATCTGTTATCCAGTGGAATTTAGATTCAGATAAGACAGCTACTAGGCAAATCAAGAATACTCTTGAGCTTGCCGTTCACGATGCCTCGCTTGCACTTGATGAATCACAATTAAGTCAGGGGTATATTGTGTTTGATCAAGTTCAAGCTAGAACCAATTTTGAAGAAAGTCTGAAATATCATTTGAAATTAGATAACAACCTTATTCCTATATCCAATTCTTTTTACCAACACGAGATAAAAATAAAACACTTAGAGTATATTGATGATCGGACCGTGGATCCTAGCAATCCACCACAACTTGTGAGTTTTCCGTACGTTTATCAAAACTCCAAATATGACATTGTAGATGTTCTCGATGGTCCGAGTGTTATAGCAGTCCTAGAAACAAGAAGTCCTAGATATTTTGCCGGTAATAGCATTACAATACGTCAAGCAGCTGTTTACGAATATAAGTTCTAGTCGGAAACCAAAATAAGGGCATTCACCCAAATTTTATGGTATATTTAGGATAGCTTAATACGCATAAAGGGACGCCCCTCGTTTAAAGCAGATGCTTTCGTCTGTTTATTCGAGGGTTTTTTTATTTGTGATAATCCATTTATTACTAGTATGTTTAATTGCTAACCGCTATAATGAAAGTAACACGATTGATCATTACTTTTATTTATGTGCGAACACTAAGTTCTGCAGGTTATCAATAAACATAAGCGGTCTTTCAAGGCTGTGGATTAGCACGGGTGCAATATGCCTATTAATCTACATTCTTGAGAGGTCGCTTTTTTATTGGTTTAAACTCGGAAGCATATTAAATAAAAAATTTGAGAGGTCGATGTAAATATTAGGAATTTGTAGATAATTCATTAAACTGGAAGGGGATATTAAAGTCATGAAAATGTTAATTAGCGGAGTACTGGTTAGTTTACTAATGATCTTTTCTACTCAAAATGAAACATTGGCAAACGAACCGAAACTATCAGATGTTGAGAATCACTGGGCACAAAAAGAAATTGAGGAACTAGTACAGAGGAATATTATCGGAGGATACAATGATAAGTCGTTTAGACCGAACAACAAAATTACTCGAGCTGAGGTCGCCACTGTCCTAACACGTGTTCATGACTACAAAAACGCTAGTAGTTCATTTAAAGACGTTAAGAAAGATGATTGGTTTTATGAGGCTATTAGTAAGGCATTAGATGCAGGAATTGTCTCTGGATACCCAGACGGTACATTCCAGCCGAACAAAAATATTCAGAGACAAGATATTGCAGTTATGCTAACGCGGGTAATGACGAAGAACGGCACCTTTGATAAAAAAGCAGCACTTTCCTTTATTGATAATAGTGAGATTAGTAGTTATGCGAAGGATAGCTTAAGAACGATGGTCCACTACGGTCTAATGAACGGAAGAACAAAAGATAAGATCAGTCCAAAAGGTGAAGCTACACGAGCTGAAGTTGTCGTAATGGTGTACAGAATGATTCAACTGCTTGAGAATGCACCCGTTGAACCTGACCCACAACCAGAGCCGAAACCAGAGGAACCTCAACCTGAAGAACCAGAACCAAACGAGCCAACAGACAAGCATTATTCAGAAATGACTCTAGATGAATTAAAAGCAGCGTATGGTACTCGAATCTTGATTGAACGTATTGATGGTTATGCACCAGGTGTGGGGATAATTAAAAGAGATCTTATGGATGACTACTATGAAGAATTACATGAGTATAAGTGGGATGTTGGAGACCCTGTTACGTATATGAAAGACCTTGAAAAACAGTTAATGAATTTGAGCGGTCATTATGCAACCTGGTATCCAAAATATGAAATTATTAGCTATAGAGGAAAGTCATATAAAGATTCTGTCTTATATGAGCCAGCAGGTATCTATAACTTCAACAGCTTAAAATTTCATGATCTATCCATACTTCCGTCAAACCCCACTATTGAAGGTAATCGTCTAATCGATCTTCATACGTATAGTGATGGATTTGCAGTTTACGACTATAACAATACAGATGTTGGTTACCTTGAAGAAATCATGTACAAGAAAAACGATGTGTGGATGGTTGATTCAGTCAATCTCTTTGGCCACTTTGGAGCGGTTAAAGAGAATGGAAATGAAGTAACAATGACTAGAGATAATAAACAAGTGAAAGTCCAAGTTGGTAAAAAGACTGCTGAAGTGAATGGCGTCGAGAAGTCATTGTCAGTCTCAGTAGAAGAAAAGAATGGTGTAATTTTTGTCCCCATGCGTGAGGTTGCTTCCTTGCTAGACCTTCATACTAAAGCTTATTTAAGAGGCGTTGGTCGGATAGAAGTTGCGAACTACCCACTGGGAGAAGATTATCAATAAGTATAGGTACTTCCGAAACTGAATTGTTTCGGGAGTTTGCCAGTAGCTCTTATTATTAAGAGTTACTGGCAAGCTTTACCTGAAAAGGGGTGAGTCATGAAGAAAAAGGCACTTGTATTACTTTCTATTTTGATGCTTATTACGTTTACTTTTTCACCATCTGTAAAGGGCGCTGCAATTCCTACAACTCCAAGCGGATTAAATATTGGGGATGATTTAAAGGTCACAGAATTTTACCCATTTGATTTCGAGTATTCTGAGGACACCAAGTTTTACTTAAATAATGGTACCTACTTAGGAAAGATGATCCACTTGGGGGAACCAGGAACGAATAATAATGGTAGAACTTTTGCGCATAAGTCTACATATTATCAATGGGCAGAAGCAATGGGTGGTAATCCTAATTTTGCCGTTGCTAATGTTAGAGAAACCGCATTAGTAAGAAAAAATGACAATAAGACGTTTATTAGAGCACATTCAAGAGCATTAGCTGAAATATCGGGTGCAGGAATTGAACCTATCACTGATACCGTAGACGGAGGGTTAAGTCATGTAGTAATTACGCCAACCTCATTTCCGCAAGGTTCATTCAGTAACCCTTCTGTTGTAAATGTAAATGAAAACTTTGATATTACATTAAACGCAGAAGAATTTAACATCTATGATGAATACATTCGCTGGGAACTTGTAATAGATAATTGGTACGAAATCGATCAAGGTGTGGTTGCCAAGAATAATATTAAAGACTTAAAGATTCCTGTTAGTTTATCTTCTTCCGGAAACCGAGGTATAAAGTTTAGACTTTACGACAAGGTGGAACGAAAAACAGAAATATACGGTTCAATATTTGTGAATGAGTATCCAAATGCTGATTTTACAATTAACCCTAACCCAACAAACCGCCTTACGGATACCTTATTTAAAAGTACATCAACCGACCCTGAAGGTGGTAAACTTTCCTATATGTATGAATATAGGAAAAAGGGAACGACAACTTGGACTCCAATTATTAGTCTCCCTAGGTTTAGTGATGTATCACAGAAGTTTAATTCGGTTGGCATTTATGAAATGAGATTAGAAGTAACAGACCCACATGGCGCAAAAGATTCAATTATTAAAGAATTTACAGTGGAAAATCTAAGTCCTAATGCTGACTTCACTATTAGTCCAAATCCCACTGATCCTTCAACCAATACTACGTTTTCCAGTACTTCCACAGACCCTGAAGGAGACAGTCTAACTTATAAGTATGAGTATCGAAAGAAGGGAACTCAAAGTTGGACGCAGTTTAGCACAGCTAAAAATGCATCTCGTATATTTGGCAGCTCTGGAACATATGAGATTCGCTTGACAGTAACAGATTCATATAGTGCAACTTCAAGTAAGATTAAAGACGTTGTGGTGAATAACTCAAAACCCAATGCAAATTTCACTGTAAACCCAAATCCAACCGACCGTTTGACAACCACACAATTCAATAGCTCATCAACAGATCCAGATGGTGATAGCTTAAGCCACCAGTATGAGTTTCGTAAAAAAGGCATGACTAACTGGACATCATTAAGTTCTTCAGTTAATCCATCCTACAAATTTAATAGTGTTGGTACTTATGAAGTTAAATTAACAGTAACAGATCCACATGGAGAAAAGGATTCACTGGTTAAGGAGGTAATCGTCAATAACCTTGGACCGGTTGCGGACTTTTCAATGAATCCAAATCCAACTAATAGGCTAAGTACTACAAAATTTACAAACTTGTCCACTGACCCAGAAGGCGATCCCCTTACATATAAGTACGAGTATCGTTTAAAGGGAACAACCGCTTGGATAAGCTTCAGTACTAGTTCCGCTCCTAGTTATAAATTTAACCAGGTAGGAACAATGGAAGTCAGACTTACAGTTGAAGATACTTATGGGGCAACAGATTCTAAAACCAAAGAAATCATAGTAAATAACATTAAACCAAATGCAGATTTCAGCATAAATCCTAATCCGACAGACAGATTGACGACTACAAGTTTTACTAGCAATTCTACGGATCCAGAAGGAGACAGTCTCTTATATAAATATGAATTTCGTAAGAAAGGAACTTCTTCTTGGACACAATTTAGTACATCTGCAAACCCTTCCTATACATTTAAGGACGTATCAACCTATGAGGTTCGGTTAACTGTTACAGATAGTCACGGAGCAATTGACACATTAATAAAAGAGGTCATTGTAGAAAATCTTAATCCGTCAGCTGGATACAATACCGATAAGAATTCTTACTTTGTAGGAGACAAGGTTGTAGTAACAAATACAGCATCTGATCCGGAGAATGATTCACTAACCTATAATTACTTAATTACCCATCCCGATGGAACGACTACAACTCGAACTACTGAGGATTTTATGTATACGTTGTCCCAGGTTGGCAATTACACAATTAAACAAACAGTAACAGATACTTACAATGGTTCAGATTCAATTACAATGGTTATCCCTGTTAATCAATTAAGTGTTACTGGACATGTCTTACACACAAGTAAATGGGACAAGATTCATAAACAAAAAGGAAATAAACCGAATCAATTCTATACTGGGGAGGTTTTCGAATTAGAAGCGGATGTTACTAACCTCCCTGTTAATAAGGTGGAAGTAAAGTTTACAGGCTTACAGGTGAACGGTACGACGTATACGAAGACTGTGACGCTTACCAAAGTAAGTGGAGTCTTATACGATGGGCAATTGCATGATGCTGCATTCACAAAGAGTGGAACTTCCTTACAAAACGGAATGCATAGTTTCACATTTACTGCTTATTACTCTAATGGCACAGTGAGAACAGATGATGTACCTATTGAGATCATCGGTAGCATTTATGATGCATTCAAATTCCATAGAAAAAGGTAAAGACACTAAGGTTAGTAACGAGGTATAAATCCCATGCTAACCTTTTTGTTTACTCCATTTGATTACAAATTCTAATAAATAAACCAATATAATGGGTCTTAACCCAAAATTTATGATAATATAAAGATAGATTAATAGGTTATTAAAGGGACAACCCCTCGTTGTAAGCGGAATATTACGGTTCTGCTTATTCACGAGGGGTTTTTTGTTTGTTAATCCAGATTTTGCTAGTATGTTGTATTAATAATCGATATAATGAAAGTAACACGATTGATCATTACTTTTATTTATGTGCGAACTCTAAGTTCTGCAGGTTATTATGAAACATAAGCGGTCTTTCAAGACTGTGGATTAGCACGGGTGTATTATGCCTATTAATCTACATTCTTGAGAGGGCGCTTTTTTGTTTTGCCTGTAATTGTTTAGTTTCCATAAATAATCAGTTTGAGAGGTCGATGTAAACATTAGTCATGCAATTGAAGGGAGAATGAAGTATGAAATCCTTATGGAAGAAGTTATTAACAGTTATAGTGGTTTGTTTAATCATTGGGTCAATTACATCTAACACGGTTTTTGCCAATGGATCTAAAACTGGTAGTTGTTCCATGACAATTCAGTCTAACAAGCATACATGGGGGAACTTTGCAGAGGCTAGTGGTATTTGTGCTGGTAAAGTTCAAGGTTATTATATTCCGGATCAAAATATGTTCACAATCATGGGCTCTGTAGATGGCTTTCATGTGAAAAATGGTCAGAAATTTACAGTTCCTACCCCAGATAGTGAAGAATATTTGAACGCAATTCTAACAGTTTACACCAAGAAAGTTGAAGCCCCAAAACCTGAACCAAAACCTGAACCAAAGCCAGAACCAAAGCCAGAACCGAAGCCAGAACCTAAACCAGAGCCAAAGCCAGAACCGAAGCCAGAACCTAAACCAGAGCCAAAGCCAGAACCGAAGCCAGAACCTAAACCAGAGCCAAAGCCAGAACCTAAACCAGAGCCAAACGCAAATGATTCTTCTGCATCAGCAAGTAAGGATTCAAAAAGTGAAGAACCTAAGTTATCTAGTCAATCAGATAATAATTCTTCAGAAACAGATGTAAAAGAAGTTGAAGATGAAACAGATGATAAGGAAACTGCTGATGATTCATCAAAAGTTAAAGAGGAAGAAACAACCGATGAATCAGGTGAAATTAATGAAACAAAACTTGATGCTGAAGAACAGCAGATTGCATCTTCTGATACTAAGGGTGAGAAGTCAGGAACCAAAAAGCTAATAGGTCTTATGTTATTACTTGGACTTGTTGCTATTGTAGGGGGATTGTTTTTCTATCGCTATAAGAAAAAAGCATGATGTTATTAATATTGAACTGGGCAAAGAAATTCTTGGCCTAGTTCAATACATAATAATATTATTCATTTCATAATAAATTCTCTGTTATTGGAAAGGGGGTGAAGTAATGTGAAACATAATATTTTCTTGTCATCTCTCATATTATTCTCAGTTTTTAGTACAGCTTTTTTATTGAAGCCCGAATTAGTTCTTGCTGCTAGTTCCCCATACGATGTAGAATCATCAGTTAGAAATGGGTGGAATTCATTACCGGGAGGAAAGAATCACAGTCAGAGATCTGGTAGAAAGCTAGTTTATGATGTGTATGCATCTAAATATACAAGTGGTGGATATAAAATAGTTAATAAGAACTTCGGAAAAGGAACTCAGCCCTATATTAACTTCCAAGGGTGGGCTGTTATCCAGGGATATAAGAGACATACATCTACTAACCATGAAACTTACATAGTTGCAGAAAAGGTGGCTGGGGACTCCGGTATAGGTACAAAAAAAGTATATGGTACGCTTCCAATTAACATTAGTGGAACCGAAGACCTTGAGTATAATAATCGGGGTTCAGGTGTTTATAATGAATGTTGGTCAGGTGCTACTTATAAAGATAATCAACTAGACTGTAATATGCGTTATGACAATGTAGGTTTTAATGCTTATCTACCTTTCAACGAATTGTTTCCTACAAACAGAGAGGATGCAAAATGGGTACTCTATATTGTAAAACGTGTAGAATCCCGTATTGTATATGAAAGATTGATCTTACCATTCAATTTTACTGGACTTGCACACAAAGGAGGTACCATTGACCTCGAGAGTGGTGTAAACGCAAATTATCTACGTATGATTGGAACGGATGTTATTCGTAGAACATATCCGAGACAAAAGACATCAGGTTCAGTATATGGATATTTTAATACAGGAAGTATATATACTCGTACCAACCAAGAAGAATCAAAAACGGCTGTATGGTATGCAGTTAGGAGTCATCATGATGGTAATGCAACTCGTTGGGCACCGAGTGCATACTGGAAGTTTGGTGGAGAACAAGCTGTTTTAGATTACAATCCTCCCCCTGATAATGCACCACCAGTACACATATCACATGAGTTAATAAATTCTAGGTATCAGAATGGTAATGATTACTGGTCACAACCTAACGATCAAGTATATATACGCTTGAGGCAGCGGGATCCGGACTCAGGCAATAAATATCAATATCTTAGACTGAATGGAAATGGTCAAGATATTAGATCTATGCATTCATTCCACTTAGCTAGTACCTATAATGAGCACTTTTTAACAAGTCCACATGCGGTTATTAATTCAGCTCAACGAGAAGAACACTCTTCATATGGAAGAGTTAAATGGGGCGTTGTTCCAAAGACACATAACCATTCCTACGACGTTATGTATTATTACAAAGATAATGACAATAATCATGTAGGATATAATGACACTGGAATGAATTTACGGGTTGATGGTGTAGTACCCCAACATAACTCACAAGGTATCTACAATTACCGCTACAAGAATGGCAATGATTACTGGGTAAGACCGAACGATAAACCTTATGTACAACTAAGGCAATACGACCCTCACTCCGGGAATAGACACCAATACATTCGATTTTCGGGATCTGGGCAAGATGCTCGTTCACAACATGATTTTAGTTATGGAGCAACACATAATAATCACTGGATGAAGAGTTCGCATGTTGTCATTAATTCTGCTGAACGTAAAGAGAATAGCTATTATGGAATGGTTAAGTGGACTTTTACACCCAAAACTCATGGCCATTACTACAATGTACTCTATTACTACAGGGATAACGTTGATAACAATAGCGGAGATTATAATGATACAAGCTATAACGTTAGAGTTGATGGGGTTAGCCCTAGTAATCTAATAGAGTCCATTAGTAACCATCGTTACAGAAACGGTAATAATTATTGGATTCGACCGAATGATACTGTCAATATCAAACTGAGAAGTAAAGATGATGATTCAGGACTTAAGCAAACAGAGTTAAGCAGCGGATCGGGTAGTGATAGAACTGTTGCAAGACATGTATGGAGCGGTTCCTCGACTAATAACCAGATTGTAACGGATACGACAAACGCCTTTAGTATTGTTTCTGCTAATCGAACTTATAATAGTGGCTCAACAAAAGAGGTAACGTTTGGTTTAAGAGGTCATACGCATGGTGCTAGTCATATCATAAGACATAGAGATGTAGACAACGTAGACAACATTTCTTCAGGAGATGCTTACGGTTGGAGCTATGCTCAAAAAACTGTACATGTAGACGGTGTTCGTCCGAATATTTACTTTAGAAATTCAACGGATACTAGCAACTACTTCAGTCGGAATTGGTCTACTAACCCGATTACTGTAAGACTTAAATTTGATGATGGAAGTGGTTCAGGATATAAGCATTCACGGTATGCCTGGACGAAATCAACGAGTACACCTTCATCATGGTCTAGCTGGACTACAAGCTCCAATTACACTACATCAAAGAGCAGTTATGGCGCGTGGTACCTTCACGTTCAAGGCCAAGACCACGTCGGGAATACTTACACGACTTATAAAGGACCATACCGCTTCAACGACGCTCCTGTAGCAGATTTTACAGCAAACCCAAATCCAACAGACCGTTTGACATCAGTTACGTTTACAAACAAGTCAAGTGATCCAAATGGTAACAGCTTAACGTATGATTGGAAGATTCGTAAAAAAGGAAGTTCTTCTTGGACAAACCTGAGTACAACTAAGAATCCTAGTCATAAGTTTACGAGTGTTGGTACCTGGGAAGTAAGACTCGAAGCACGAGATACACATGGTGAAACTCATGCGAGAATACGAGAAGTTATTGTAAATAACTTAGGTCCTAAAGCGGGTTATAATACAGACAAAAACAAGTATTACATTGGAGATGTCATCCAAATAACCAGTACCGCTTCAGATCCAGAGAATGATCCATTAACTTACTCTTACCTCATAACAGAGCCGAATGGGAATAAGGTTACTAAAACAACAAAGGATTTCTCACATCATCTGACACAGGTTGGCAACTACACAATTAAACAGACTGTCACCGATAGTCATGGAGCTTCAGATTCAGTCACGAAGATTATACCTGTTAACCAGTTAGTAATAACCGGTAGAGTGCTGCATACACCAAAATGGAAGGATATCCAGACTGACAAAGGCAACTCCCCAGAGCAGTTCTATTCCGGAGAAATCTTCGTCCTTGAAGCGGATGTAACCAATTATACAATTGATAAGGTAGAAGTTAAGTTTAATGGGGTACAGACAAACGGGAACAGCTATACAAAGACTGTAGCTTTAAATAGAGCAAGTGGTGTCTTATATGATGGCCAATTACATGATGCTGTCTTTACGAAGAATGGTACAACACTACAAAATGGTATCCATAGCTTCACCTTTACCGCTTATTACTCAAACGGTACAGTTAGAACCGATAACGTACAGATTGAGATCATCGGAACTACTTATGACGCTTTTAAGTTCCATAGGAAAAGATAGTAACGGCTTTACAAAAGTCAGGTATGGTCCAAATCCTTGCCTGGCTTTTGTATATTATTATCATTTTGAATAAGTGTTATTTAAGCAGGGAGGAAGAGGTATATGATATGGAGTAAGTTAAACTTTAAGAAGCGCTCCTTAAGTAAAATTAACCTAATTAATATAAAGAATAAGATGATTGAGGATAGATTTGATCCTGCAGTTATAGGAGAACTGCTAGAAATCTTTGAAGAGAGAATAAATAGAAATGGAGAATCGGCGTTTCAAAAATGGTTGTATGAACTAAATTTTAGTGTGCCAGAGGAATATCAGAATTCCGAGCAGGCTATTCATCTCTACAATAAAGCCTCCAATTGGTTAGAAAAAGAAGTGATTAATTTAGAAAGAGAAACAAGGTTAACATGGGAAATTCAGGGGGAAGATCTCCAGGAACCCAATGAGCATGTAAGGAAAACACAGCTGGTTATTAGACACAGGCTTACGGAAGTTATTCTAGATATTCTCGATAAGAAATAAAAGTGTAAATGAGCATAGTAATTCCATTATAAGTGATTTTTGTTATTAAGAAGATGGGTGGTCTGTTAAAAATGGAAAGTGTTGAAATATTAAAACCTATTGAGAAAAAAATTCAGCAGTGGAGATATTACTTAAATAATAAACCTAATATTCCGTATGAGGGAAATGAAAAAATATATGATAATTTTAGAAAAGAAAATGATTTGGATTGTCAATTAACCGGTGGCAATTTAAAAGCAGACACAATTATTTCTTTATGGGGACCATTTAGAATTTCATTAGTACGACTAAATGGCTATCCAAGATTAAACAAAATAGAAGATATAAATAATAAAAAGGCATTTTTAAATGAATTTATAAAATGTGATATAGAAGAATTCCTCCCTGTTAATGATCCAATAGTTGTAAAACTATCAGAATTATTTACACGAGGGATGAAAAGAGAAAATGTTATGATTTTACCTAATAGGTCAATAAATTCTAAACGTGGTTCAAAACCGTATTTTGATTACATGCCACATTTTCTTCATGAATGTTTTCAAGGTGGTGATTTTGGTAAGGAGTATTTTAGTAATGATAATGAATTGGAAAAATGGATAGACGAGGAACACTTGAAAATGTTTTTTGAGAATGAACAAATAAGTAAAATCATGATTAAGGATTTATCAGGAAGTGGAAGTGTGAAAAACAATGTATCAAAGAAATTAGAGACAATGTTGGATAATTATATTTGTGTACTTAAGGTAAGAGGAAAATACTTTTAAGTAAATTTAAATTTGTAGGGCTAAGTATGTAAAAAAGACTCGTCCAATAAGCGAGTCTTTTTTATATACTCAAATTCAGTATTTTAAAACACCTGCCATCATAATCACGATTTTTAATGATTTTTGCACCTCTAAACGGACCCTTGTATTCAAATGGATAAGCTTTTTTATTTTCAGCATTACTATGTAATATTTTTACAAGTTTGGTATTATTATATTGAGAAACTTATGCCGTTAATATATTCAGAGTTTGCTAGTTAAAGTGTCAATAATAACACTTAAGAGGAGGAAGGTTGGATGAGCTTTTGGAAAAAAGTGATTGGCCGAACTGAAATTACTCCAGAGGAAAGAGCCAAAATGGAAAGAGAAAACGAAGAGAAGAAGAAACGAAAAGCGGAAGCTGCCCAACGTTTTCAGGAAGAACAACAAAGAAAACGAGAAGAAAAGCGAATTGAAAAGGAGCGAAGAAAAGCTGAGGAGTTAAAAGCCGTCGAGCGATTCTTTGGTCCAGAACCAGGTATGGGGAAAAAGATAACCTACTCTACATACAAAGAGGCCTTTCAATACGTTGATCATCACTTGCTACGTGAAGATGAAGAGGTCTTAGGTGTTATTCAAGCGGAATATGACAAGACGAAGAAGCGTGAGATTAAAGGTGTCCTCATTGCAGCTGAAGAAAAGTTAATATTCGCTTTTGTTCGCGGTAATAACCAATACATTGAAGAATTTGATTACTCAAAGATGAAGGGCATTACCCTTGCAAAGGATGGCTTTGCTTCTAAAGAGCTTTATATTGACTATGGTTCAGGCAGAAAGAAGTTTGATGACATTATTGATGACGATAACTTTAAGTCATTTTTAGCAGTAATCAACGGAAAGATCACCGAGTATAGACAAAATCCAGCATCCAAGTCCAGAATCCGAAAAACTACTCCTAAAACCGAAGAGTCAACGGATAAGTACAAACAGCTTGAGCGGATTGCGGAATTGAAGGATAAGGGCATTTTGACTGACGAAGAGTTCCGTACAGAAAAAGAGAAAATTTTAGGATGATGAGGTGAAGGGATGAAATTCGTTCGTTGGTTTTTAGCTGGTTTAGCAATACTGTTCACATTAATTTTGGCTCTCGTAACGCCGTGGGCATGGTTAGGTTTTTTGTTGCTTGTATTTGGGCTATATCAGAGTTCTCAGAAAAGAAAAGGCATGGTTACTTTTTCTAAGCCTGGATGGTTTATAGCAGCTGGAATCATTTCTGCTGTCATTTTTTCTATGGCAACCTCAGATCCGGTTGAGGAAACAGCTAAAGTTGAGCAACAGACTAAAGTAGACAGTGAAGAAGCGGAAAAGAAAGCAAAAGTAGAAGCTGAGAAAAAAGCTAAAGCTGAAGCCGAAAAGAAAGCAAAAGAAGAGGAAGAAAAGAAACTAGCTGAAGAAAAAGCGAAAAAAGAGGCCGAAGAAAAAGCTAAAGCTAAAGCTGAAGAAGAAACAAAGAAACAAGAGTTGGTTACTCAGTTCAATTTAGAAGCGGTCACCATAGCAAGAGCTGTAGATGGTGATACCGTAGAATTAGAAGATGGTCGGAAGATCCGTTTAATTGGAGTCAACACTCCTGAATCCACCAACAGACAAGAAGAATACGGAAAAGAAGCAAGCAATTATACTTCTGAGCAACTTGAAGGTAAGCAGGTATGGATACAAAAGGATGTATCCGACACCGATCGGTACGGTCGTTATCTCAGAATCATCTGGATGGCTATTCCAGAAGATGATATGAATGAAGAAGAGATCCGCTCCAAAATGTTCAATGCTAACCTTGTATTGAATGGTTACGCCGAACCTTCTACGTACCAGCCGGATGTAAAATATAGCGAACACTTTGTAAAATTCGCCCGTGAAGCACGTGAAAAAGATAAAGGGCTTTGGGCTTATGGTGAGAATGGTACAACAAAAGGCGATTTAGACCCGAAAGAAGAAAAGGCGACTGCTACAACTACAAAACCGCCTTCGTCTTCATCGTCTTCTTCTAGTAAACCACCTGCTAATACAACAACTCCACCTAGTACAGCTCCTAAACAGGAATCATTCAAGAACTGTACTGAGTTGCGAAAGGTTTACCCTAATGGTGTAGCTTCTGACCATCCGGCATATGCGTCTAAACATGACCGAGATAAAGATGGTTGGGCTTGTGAAAGATAATTTTTAGGGTTTATTGAGGATTCTTAATATCTTCTTGAATGGGAGGATTGTGAATGCCAGTAAGCAATTCAAATATGAGAAATCCTGACTCATTTGTAATGAATGAAGATACAGTAAATATAGCTGTTGCTGATTTTTTAGAGTTTAATGGTTTCATTTGTGATCCGCCTCTAAGTGGTAGACAACCTGGGATAGATGTAAAAGCTAGAAAAAATGGGGTTAGTGTATTTGTTGAATCTAAAGGTTCACAAAAGAATGGCGCGATTAGTGACGATGAGGTGTTTAATCATGGCCAAATTGTGAATCATCTAGCAAGACAAATTCACACCTTGATGAAATATGCATCGCAGTATGGTGAAAGTAGCAATCTATTCGTGTTGGCAAATCCAGACATCCAAAGAATAAGAAATGAGTTTGAAAGGGTTAAGCCCATGGTTGATAAAATGCAGTTTGTTTGCTTCTGGGTACAAAAAGATAAGAGCGTTCTTGTAGAAGGTCCTAAGAGTAACGAAGACCTCCTTTCTACCGTCGAATTATACTAAGAGCTAAGAGCTTACCTTTGGTTTAGGTAAGCTCTTCTTAATCAAGCATATAAATGTTCTAATTTAATTGAAGTGAAGAGATTATTTCTGACATTTGACCAGACATGCTCTTCATATTAGATAACCTTTCTTTAAATTGTGCTTTAATATCAGGGTCACCAGACATCACCATAGGTAATTGATCAGCTATCTCTTGAGCCTCATGCACATAATCTGATTCGATCTTGTAAAGAGCTTCTAAATCTTCAGACGGAGGAAAACCTAAGTTGTTAAAAGCCGGCACCATTTCACTATCAATTCTGGAAAGTATTGTTTTTAATTCCCTCATTGCAGGTTTTCCTTCTTTTACCTCATAAGGTGAATAGGTTTTAGTAAAAATCTCAATCTCTTCTAGTACAGAGATCCATATCTCATTTACATCTAACAACCTATTAACATACTCATTCTTTTCTTCTTTAGTGACTTCTATTGCTTCTGGTGTTTCAGATGATTTCGATTTAATATTTTTTGTCTCTTCCGAACAGCCAACTAAAGCAACTCCAATTAATAGTGGTAACGTCCACTTCTTGAACATGAATTCATCTCCTGAATAGTGAGTAATAAAATATTTAATTCATATCCAGTATCCATTTAATGTCGAACATATCATCTGATAAAAGTTCTTGATTATAGTACAAATCTTCAACAGTGAATTCTAATTCGTCTACTCGCTCAGTTAATTCAGCTTCTTCTAAATCTTTTAGTTTTTTGCGCAGAGATTTATTGTCTTCCTCTAATTCACTGATTCTCCTTTCAAGATCATCATAATGAGTAGAAGTTTGTTGAGAAGTACATCCTGTCAATAGTGAAAAACCCAACATTACAATTATTGTATTTCTTAGCATCTCAAAAATCTCTCCTATTTTTGAATAATAAGGATGTTAAGAACAAATTAGGCATTAAATTTTGAAACATCATAACCTTTACCTTCCAATAAACTTAATACGTCTTTTACATCTTCTTCTTCAATATTTATTTTTAAATCCCTCATATATGGATTACCTATCTCATCACCTTTGGTGTAAGGGTTTCTTTCACCTTTTTCTAATTCAGGTTTGAACATTTTTATAGCTGTTAATTCAAACATAAATACACTTGTTTTCAAGTTTATCACTCCTTCTCAAATACAATTTTTTAAGCCGAATACTTTCTTTATATTTAAATTATAGAGATTAACTAGACTTAATTGTATAAATTTTCTCTTAAAATGGAAAATAAAGTTATTCAGTAAGTTATTAAATTTTGATATAATTTCCAATAAGAGATAATATTCCTATAAATTAATTAGGACTTATGCTCTAATTACTCTAATCTAGATAAACATTTAATTTATTCCTAGCAATTCCTATGATAAAATTTATGGATTTTTATTAACTTCATTAAGAAATTAGAGATTTTAAGATAAAATATATAATGATTATTAATTAAATTAGAGGTAAAAGTATCGAAAACGAAACATCCAATTCTGTGAATACTCTATTCTTTGAATAGAACTTCTAAATGAGGGAATAGACGAATTTATAAGGAGTGATGGATGTTGTTACATAAGGAGCGTCTATTAATGGAAATTAATTACATAAAAAATGTATTTAGAAAAGTATATGAATATGATTGGAACAAAGATCAAGTGGTAGTTCTTTATTATCTATTAGAAGAACACTATTCACATAAAAGAGATGAGAAAGAAAACGGAGTACGCTTAGAGTGTCTAAGTACTCAATATGAAAAATACCCTTCTACAATGTTTGCGAACTCATTCGTTCAACTTCTTAAAGATGAAGGTACACAAGATGAGTGTTTTTATATAACCAAAGAAGCAAAAGATAAAATACTTAAAGCAGAGGATTTAAGTGAAATAGATCCATCTGAGTTAACCTTAGCGGAATAATGACAGTTATTGCTTACAAATGGAAATTCAAGTATAATTTAGGCATACTGAATTACCTTTATTTTCTTTTGTGAGCGACCTAACTGGTCAGCTATGATTACTAATTAATATCGAGAGTCTTTCTAGGCTCAGACAAAGTACACTTTGTGTGCAATTAGTCTGTACCTAGAAAGGCTCTTTTTTCATTTCTAGGGGGTGATTAGTGTGTAGAGCATATGTTAACGATTAGTCTTCAAGTTAAAGAATTCTTGAAAGGGTGTGTTTTCGTGGAAAATGGTGAATTTAAGGTAACTTGTTTTACTGGACTATCACCAGAAAGAATGAAGGGTGCATTAAAGGGGCTACATTTTAAAGATGTAAAAGGTAGTTATCAATGGGAATTGGATGGGCATGTCTTCCGAATTGAGCCGTTTCAGAATCAACCAAGATACGATAACGTTTTTGGTTATCGCGTCTATTTTAATGGATCAATTGATGGTGCCGCTTACTTATTCGATTTGTCATTAGGCTATCTTGAGCCAAAGATTACTGGTCTTGAATACAACATGCCTCATGGGAAAAAGAGCAGGTATGACTGGATTAAAGACTTAAGTAGTCGAAGGACTTATTTGAAATCAAGCAGGATGGGTCTCTTTAAGAAGGGGAAAACAGGGATTGTCGTTTTAGATGACCTCGTTAATCTACAAATTAGACCAGCAAAGAAAGAATCATTAAAACTAATAGAGGGTTTGAAAGAGATCGATTTCATTCGTGATGAGTTATCACCACAAGAATTCGATCTTTTTTCATGCTCAGAAGAGGGAGCAGTTGTATGAAGCCAATTACATTTCATTGTGGAAGAACAGAGTACACCATTACCGAACAAGGTCTTATGAAGAATGGTGAGCTAAAAGAAGAAGGAAAAGTATTCATTTTCAACCTTATCTTTGGCCAACCAGCCTGGTTCATCATTAAGAAAGGGGACCACTTTCCTCCAGTTTACGTACAGACAGATCCTGTCACGTCGTTGCTGCCAATCTATGAACACTTTGATGGGGAATCGAATCCTCAGAAAGATGTTTATATCCTGGAGTTTCGAAAGCATGGAGAAAGGTTCTCGCGTATCTTCAAATGTTTAGCGGTTGATACGGAACATGCTGAAGAACTATTAAGGCTGAAGTACTCAAAAGAGAAAGCTGATGTTCTAAGTAATAAGAAAAGCGAATTAAGCTTTGCGGAAGGTATGTAACTAATCATTTAAAGCAGCTAACGCTCAAAGATCTTCAGCTGCCAAATCAAAGGGAGGATTATATATGTATTGTGATTTCTGTTCTAAAAAGTTAAACAAAGGTGACCAATTCAAAATGAAAGGTCCATTGGAGGGAACCACACTCATTATTTGTAAACCTTGTAACGAAAAGCAAGACAAGGAAGATGAGTAATGGGTCTAAATGTAGTCGTAATTAATCATGGGAATTGTAACTATTGTGTCCAATTGAGTGATGAAACCCAAGTAAAACCTACAAGGTTTCTTGATAATGCAGTTCGTGAAGCGGTTCAACTTGCTAACACAAGTGGTCTTCCAGCTTCTCAGATTGTATATGAAGAAAGATTAATTTAAGGGGAGATCGATATGAGTTATAAATATGGTGAATTGAGGTGGCAGCCTGTAGAGGTAACCACTCTTGGTGAGTTAGAGGACAATGAGTTATACGCATTTAAGACCACTGATTTTCGAACCTATAACTTTGCTTTTGCCACAATGAAAGTAACAAATAGAGGGGGTAAAATCGGTGGATGTATTGTTCGATTCCATGACCACGATTTTCAGGAGAAACAAGAGACTTGCACCAAGATGGAATTTCCTGCAGAGTCAGCCATTGTATATCTAACATTGGACAAGGTTGAGGAATATAGGGATGTATTTACAGTCCTTGAAGAACTTGAAGTTGAAGTTTTCATAGAGATCTGTGTCGGGTTGTATGAGGCATCACAAACATTACTAAAAAGACCTCAGTACGCATACTACAGCGATGCGTTCATTAATGTTCAACACGAAGATACATTGGAGTTGAACTACTCTGCACTATTAACTTAAATCAAACTATTAGAGAGATAGCCATTATACAATGTGCTATCTCTTTTATTTGGGAGCTGATTACATGGCATTAGACATGGAAAGTGCCAAGATCTATAAGAAAGTGGTTATGGCAAAGTCGCCATATGAAGCGTTCACAATTGTGGAACGACTGGAACCTAATGTAGCCAAGCGGATACTCATGTCTATGGTACTGAACCAGTCAAAGGACAATAATCAAACCAATTAGGAGAGGATATTATGCCGAGAAGTTATCGAGCAAATAACAAGAGATTAATAAACCGTTCAGGGAATGGCCGTTTTCGGAAAACGACTTTAAACGATTTTGGAATAGGGACAAACGAATTACAAGAAGGTAGAGCGATATGTGCAGATTGTGGATATGGTTCTGATGATTGTAAACCGTGGTACCCAATTCTAAAAACCGGTTATTGTCCGGAATGTAGAAGTCAGAAGAAAAAGGAATTAAACCAAGATGATTAGGCTTACTTATGATCAATGGCTTGCAAGAGTAAGCATGTTATATGCCTATGATGAGTGTCATTCACTACCGATAGAACCTTTCTTCAATTATGAGCACCATTGGAACATGGCTAGAATCTTTATGTTCAATGTAGATTGTCTTAAAGAGCACATGGATCCTAGAGAGGTTGATATCTATTACTTAGAGGAACATCCCGAGGTAGTTCTAAGATTGCAAGAGGAAGTGTATCTCAATGCACCAGAGGAGTATAAACACTTTCTCGAATCATTAAACGTGTGGAATGAACTGGTTCAAAAGGTTTCTTAATTAAATCTAAAATAAGGGAGGGATATCCCTTTCGCATCTTGTGGCGAGAGGGGTATTCCCTCTTGTTACATTTTGTGATTGGGTCCAATTATGCAAATGTTTGAAGATATTATTAGTCGGTTGAGAGAGCAATATCTTAATGAGGACTACCCTAGCCATCTATTGATGTACAGTGGAGGAAAAGATTCTTCGTTACTATTGAGTTTAATGTGGGTTATGCTTCGTTCACTTAAGCCTGAACAACGTTCAAAGCCTGTTCACGTTATTTCTTCTGAAACGAAGGTGGAAACACCTGTCATGACGAAGTATTTAAGAAATGCAATGAAGACGATACAGATGAAAGCGAACAACGAGCTCCTGGATGACCAAGGCAACACCGTTGTCAAAGCCCATTTAGTACAGCCTGAAATGAAACGATCAATGTTTTATCGATTACTAGGCAGAGGAAATCCAATTCCTACTGCGAAGTCACGGTCTAAATGGTGTGTCCAGAGCCTCAAGATTGAGCCTACAACCAGAAAAATTAAAGAAATACTTGAGGATAGCATGAGGAATGAAGGTGCTTTAAAAACAAATGCATATGATTGTCTCATGCATTTGGGCGTCAGGAGTTCGGAGTCAGAGTCTAGGAAACGTAGTATGCTGCGCCATCAAACGGATGGTAATGAGTATTTTGCGAAACACGGTACATTCTCAAACATCTTATGTACTCACAATATAAAGGATGTCACGACCGATGAGGTATGGTTTTTCTTGATGGATTATGAGTACCTTCCATTTGGCGTTAAAGTCATTGACCTCAAAGAAACCTACGGGGAATCTTTTTTAGAGTGTGGAATAAAGCATGAGGGTGAAGGGAAGTCCTGTGGTGGATCACGTACCGGTTGTTTTCTTTGTGGTATGGTCAAAGCTGAGGATCCTATGCTACTTGGATTAATTAGCGAAGGATATGATTCATACAAACATCTTCTTGAATGGAAGAAGCTTTTACTCGCTATGCGAAATGATGTACGCTATCGCGAGTTACTACCTCGTCAACAATACCGAAAGCAGGAACAAAAGCTTCAAGAACAAAGAGATGCTCAACAGCAAGTAGGATTGTTTGATGAAGGTGAATACTCAAATAAGCATTATTACGAGAGTTTTGAGCGAGCAAACTATGAATATGCCCCAGGTGCCATGACTGTTGAAGGTAGAAAGCTTTTGCTCGAATCACTACTCTTTATCCAGGAGGAAATGGATGAACTCTTGATTGAAGAGGATGAGATTCGAGCTATCCTTAATTGTTGGCAGCTGGATGGCGTAACAGTGGAGCGTGAAGAACTGATACCGAAATGGTTTCAATATGACGGAGCTCTTGTGTTACGACCTGATGGTAAGTTGAATCGTAAGGAAACAACGACTATAACTCCAGTATATAAAGTGAAAATCGAGTTTAATACCGGGGAATCAAGTATGATTGATTTCTTACGGGAGAGACAACGTTTTACGGGAAGGAGTTTGTTCTACTTCCCTGAATATGAAGAGTACCCGGATCCAGGACTAGTTTACAATTACGCGACTTTTTTAGTGTGTAGTCCTGGAATAAACTCCATGGAAGAAGCTAAAGAGTATGTTTGTGATTGGCTTGGATGGGGTCCGAAATATGGAGCCAGCAGCCGCTCTTTTAAAATGGGTGCTAATTATCTTTTGTTAACCGCTGTAAGAGATGCCGTTAAGCATACTCTTGAGCGTAATCAGGGAAAAGATGAAAATCCATTAAAAATTGAGGTTAGCGAAAATTCAGAGGGGCAGTGTGAGTTAGCTATATAAGTTATAAACCCTGTAGGCTACATGTCTATAGGGTTTGAATACTCAAAATTTCACGAGTAGAGAAGAGCGTAGTATTAATTAATTACAGGAGAGGTGTAATATTACATGAGTGATCAGTGTAAGGTATTCATTAGTTCTGCTTATGACAATGATTTAAAGCCATTAAGAACAGATCTTGCTGAAGAATTAAGAAATAGTGGCCACGTTCCCCTTTTATTTGAAGAAAACTTTGGTTATTGGGGAGAGGACACAATTGAAAAATGTATTAGCAAGGTCATGGAATCAGATATTATGATTTTACTTCTCACAGAGCGTAGTGGTTCCTTTACTGAAAAGGATGATAAAGTTACAGCTACATATGTAGAATTTTACCAAGCTTTAAAAAGTGGAAAATTGGTAATTCCTTTTGTGAAAAAGGATATGGCTGAACTCTATCGTGAACAAATTAAACATTTTATCAAAAAGGAAATAGACAAATTTATTGAGTCTAATGGATTTGAACCAGAACACACATTTGATGTAATGCCAGCAGTAAGAGAGTATATGCATGAACATCAAGAGACATTATTGAGTGCTTTTGAAAAGGTTGATGACTATGTGTGGTCCTTTCTATATGATGTGGATCAAAATAGTGCCTGGATGTATCCAATCGAAATCGCCCGCTCCGAAGATACCTATATCGCTATTAAACAATACTTAAGTGAATTCGTTAAACACGGGTTGTTTTATATCCCATTAAGAAATGACCTTGAAGAGAATGCCAAAAAGTCATCTTTGTTCTTAGATTACCGAGAATTTACTTTGGATTTAATGAGTTCAATTAAAAATGGGTCTGTAGATAAAGATATACTCCTTTCTAAGTTGATTGGGAGGTTAGAGGGCGGAGAAGTAGACAATCGTGATAGTCCTTATTTCTCAAAAAAACTTGGTGAAATTGAAGATTGCAGTGGGATAACCCTTTACAAAAGAAGAGATGATAAAATGGTTTGTGTATCCTACGACGGATCTACAACACCAACTAAAGAATATGCTTTAAATGATGACTCTTCTTTTGTAGTTGCTGCATACAATGAAGATAAAGCGAATGAAATACTCTACTTTGAAGAGAATAAAAGTCAACTTTACATGACAAGGAAAGTAGGAGAATATGTATTAACTTGTCATTACAAATTAGTCGGTGATTGGAACGAGAGAAAGGTAGAAGTATATGAAAAGCAACTGTTTTCTGTTATAATTGACATGAGGACAAGACTTTACCTTGACTTCGTAATTAAAATGATTGGAGGGATGGAGAATGAATAAAGATAATATTTCTGTACCAACGATGCAAAAGTACATTCGTGTTGCTGAAACTCCAAGGAAACTCTCCACTTCTTCTAGTGAAAAGTATTTAAGGGATGCATTAACAGAAAGTCGGTCTTTACTTGAGAAACTTTCATCTATTCCCAAAATTAATGATCAACGAAAAGTCTTTTGATTAAAATATTATAAAACACCCAGCTAAAAACTGGGTGTTTTTTATTTGACCAAATATCCCGCTGCTCGATAGTATTTAGTATATACTTAATCAACTTGACTCGAGAAAGGAATTACATAATGAATCAAAATGAAATAATTGCAATCTTAGATGAATTACGAAGCGGTACGATTAATGAATATAGAGTTCCTAAAGAACACTTTTTATCTTTCCGTGCAATATGGGTAACGCAAAAGGATAAAAAGCACTTCAGAGGCAGAGCATTGCAAGGTGGAGATGTAGTCTATACGTATGAACCAAACTGGACAGCTTAAATTAACTCACATGTAGATCACTATAGACAAATCAGTGGTTTAGAGTTTTAATTAAATAAATGGATAATTTTACCTTTTGGAATTAGACTTCATGGTTGAAGTCTTTTTTTATTGGGAGGGATTTATGAAAGGGGTTAAAACACTGGTGAATAGTGAAAATAAAATGGTGGAGAATTTAATGGAAAATACAAAGGTGTATTCTTTATTGTTTCGGAAGAAAGAGTTGTTATTTCTTTTAGGTGGTAAGAATGATGAGTTACACGAGGTCCGATTCTCCTCTGATGAAGAAGGAAACTTTATTGTAGATATTAAAACAGACTAGCTTTTGTTGGTCCATAGAAAAGGTAATAAAATCATTGTCATTTACTTCAAATAAAGGTAAGATTGTACTATAAGTATTTTTATTTTATTTCTTTTTTGTGCGACCATTAGGTCAGCAGACTACTATTAAACGTTGCAGCCCTCGAGGCTCAGTTTTTCGATTACTACACAATACGTGTATGTTTTCGGTATCAAACTGAACCTTGAGGGCTTTTTGCGTTTTTAAGGGGGTGAGAGCATTGGAAAGAATGTTCTAAGTTTAATTATTAGTCAATCAAGTCTCGGTTAAAAAATTCTTGAAAAGGGTGGTTTTCAAATGTTAGGAGCAAATGTAAAGGAACAAAATTTATTGGGTGCAGTAATAGGGATTAGTGAAAAGCATTTAGCAAAAAATCATCGTCGTTTACGAGCAGAGATCAACTTACCAAACGGACATCGAACACACTTCATCAGTAAAAGTTGTATGAAGGAAGAAGCGGAAAAGGAGATCCTTTCTTTTGTCACTTCGATTGAAAGTCATGTTGGTGGTCCTGTTCTCTGGCGTTGTGCGGGTGATCATGTTTGGCGCATGGGTTGTAGTCAAAAACCTAAAGTTTCTTTGAAACAACGCGCTAAAATGTGGCTTGAAGATTTCTTTGAACTTAACGATTAATCCAAGTGGATGGAAAAGACTATCGGTTTTAACCGGTAGTCTTTATTAATTCTTGAAAGGGTGTTTGTAATGAATCACTATAACATCGCTAAAGAAGAGATGGCTTTTTATGGAGGAGATTGTACTAGCTTGCAGAATTTGCTTGCTATCATCATTGGTCCAAAGGCTACTTCTGAAGTAACAGGTAAGTTGGCTAGTCTTGGAATACGTGAGTTAGCAACTCTATCTAAAGAAGATTTGCTTAAATTTGATGGTGTCGGTGAATTGACTGCAACCCGAATCACCACTGCTTTTGAACTGGGGAAACAATTACTTAGCTACAAAAATAAAGACGTTGAGATTATTCGTTCACCAGAGGACGCAGCAAAGCTCTTTGAAGATTTATCTATACACAATCAAGAGCATTTTGTTGCGATATATCTGAACACGAAAAATCATGTCTTGAAAAAGAAGACCATCACTATTGGATCTTTGAATGCTAGTATTGTACATCCTCGTGAGGTGTATTCAGAAGCAATTAAAATTGGTGCTGCAAGTGTTGTGGTAGCTCATAATCATCCTTCGGGTGATACATATCCTTCTAGAGAAGACATTGATGTCACTAGAAGATTATCTGAAGCTGGAAAGATAATGGGCATAGATTTGCTTGATCACATCGTCATTGGGCAAGGTAACTTCACTTCATTAAAAGAAAAGGGATATTGTTAAAAATAAGGGGGACATAAAATGATTAATCGAATTATACTTGTAGGCCGTTTAACTAAGGACCCAGAGTTACGATATACACCAAATGGAGTTGCAGTAGCGAATTTTACGCTTGCTGTTAACCGACCATTCACAAATCAACAAGGTGATCGTGAAGCGGACTTCATTAATGTTGTAGTATGGCGTCGCCAAGCTGAAAACGCAGCAAACTTCTTAAAGAAAGGAAGCTTAGCTGGTGTTGATGGACGCTTGCAAACACGCTCATACGACAACAATGAAGGACGCAGAGTATACGTAACAGAAGTTATGGCTGAGTCTGTTCAGTTCTTAGAACCAAAGGGAACTGGAGACAATCAGAGTGGAAACAATAGTGGCAATCGAAATCAAGGCAATCAGAATCAAAGCAACAACCAAAGTCGTGGTAATTTTAACGATTTCAACAATGATCCGTTTGCTAATGACGGAAAGCCTATTGATATATCAGATGACGATTTGCCATTTTGAAAATAATAGTAATTAACTTACTAAAGTAAAGAGTGTTTTAAAAGCTTAACTCAAAAGAGTTGAGCTTTTTATTATGAAAGGAATGATTAATATGCCAGAGCCAAAAATGTTAAGTAGCTATTCAGAGCGGTCGGGTGATTTTGACATTCATATTTTTGTAAATCATGTGAATTCAATCTTAAAACAGCAAGGGTATGACCTTCACATGTGTTCCGTAACGAATGAGAAGTTCAATACGGAAGGAATTCTCATGTATGATCAGGAAATCGATTCCGATAAAGCACATGAAGATTACAACCGTCTCCTTGCTTCATATGGTGAATAAATAATCAAATCTCGAATCCAATCATCCCTAGCCATAGAGGGGAATTAGTCTAACTCCTCCTATGGTGAAAGGGGAGTTTGAAAGGGAGATTATATAAATGAATAAACAAGAGAAAATTCAGATACTTAAAAATCTAAAGCCAGGACAATCTGTCACGCTTACTTCAGGGAAAGTAGTTGAGTTTGTTGAAATGAAACGGACAAAATTCATTGCTACCAAGAATAAGCAACGGTATCGAGTAGATGCAGAACTATTTGCCAATGTAGGTGAGGGCTTGTCAGATGATTTTGTTCAGGCGCAGGCAAAAAAGCAGCAAGAGAAAACGATCCAGTATCACAATAAAATAAGCGAGCTACAAGCTTTGGAACCAGGTGACATGATTGAAGTGACAAATGGTCATAAAGTGGAGTTCGTAAAGCTGAATCGTAGACGTTTTGTTGGAAATCAAGGCGATGAAACATATACTTTTCCAATTGAGATGTATGTAAAGCTCATAAGCAAACGGGAAATTAATCCACAAAATGAGTACATTAAGGCTCTTGCTAAAAAGTATAAGGGTATGGAGATCCAGACCGGTTGGGGACCATCTAAGATCGGTTCTCTTACCGATGATGAGAAATCCGTGAAAATGTATGAATTTGGAGAAGAACTTTACACTTTAAAGCTGGATGACTTTTTGAGTGAATTAAAGTCGAATGAAGGAATTGCCTTGTGAGTGCGATTCTCTTTAATTTAGACCAAATGAAGCGTTTTGAGGAAAGAGATCTTCTGATTTCACGAATGGTCATGGATCTTAAACGACGCAATCCAAATATGGATGAGGAAAAGGTGTATGAAATCATCTTTAACTCAGAAGTGTTGGAGGACAGAGAGATGGAAGAGGCTTATCAACTTGCATAAAGCCGATTAAGGAAAGGACCATTCATGGTCTTTTCCTTTTTTATTATTAAACAAGGAGTGAATGAAATGAGTCACATCGGAAACAAGATTAGAGCCGGCTTTTTTGCTACACCAGAAAAGCAAGGAGAGTATATAAGAGCGTTATTGGAGGTTAAAGAAGTGGGTGCATGGTTTGATCCTACTTGTGGTGAAGGAGATGTTCTTCATCAGTTAGCTAGTAATCAACATGATGTAGCCATTACAACATACGGTGTTGAATTGGATAAGAACCGCGCTGCACTTGCGAAGGAGCAACTGGACCATTGTATTAATGCACCAATTGAATCCATGGTGATACAAAATGATGTGTTCAGCCTACTTTACCTTAATCCGCCTTATGATTACTCCATGAAAGGTATCGGTGACCAGCAAGCAGACCGAAAAGAGTATTTGGAGCTAGTTAGGAATTGTAGATACTTAAAAAATGGCGGTGTAATGGTTTATGTTATTCCATCTTATCGGTTTGCGGATAAAAAAATTGCAAGGTACTTGGCTAGTCACTTTGATCAAATGGGTGTCCTTCGGTTCTCAGAAGAGGATTATGACGACTTTAAACAATGCGTTTTTATCGGCTACAAGAAAAAGGCGAAACAGAATGACTTTAACGAGAATCTGTTTCAATTCCTCATGAATATGGGGGATGAAGAGTTTATTAAAAATAAGGTCACTCCCTTGAACCTTATAGCTGGTAAGAAAGTGTGGGAAGTACCTGGTGGAAACACTTCACTCAAGACGTTCTATTCCAAGTTAGAGAATAAAGCAGACTATTATGATGCTTTAGCCAACTCTAAAGGGATGGAACAGTTTAAGGCACGTACCAAGCAAAGAGACCTTGAAATTGGGGGAGATCCTATTCTACCTATTACACAAGGTCAGAATGCTTTGTTGCTTGCGAGCGGAGCTGTAAACGGGATTCTTGGTGAAGGAGACACCTTGCACTTAGTACAAGGACTAGAGCTTGTAACGAAAGAGCAGGAGACGGAAACCAAGCATTATGAAAGTGGCGGGAAATCAACGAAATTGATTGAGCGCACAAAGAGGTCTGTTTCCGTTAAGTTAATAAGTCCCACGGGGCTTATCAAAAAGCTTGTCTAAGAGGGGGGAAAAAAATTATGAAACCACAATTTGAAATAGATGGTCAGGATGGAAACATCTTTTCTATTCTAGGAGAAGCAAGAAGGATTTTAAGAAACGCAGGATTATCAGCTGAAGTTGAAGAGATGTCTATGCGTGTAACTCGGTCTGATAGTTACGAAGAAGCGCTTAAAATTATCAGTGAATACGTTGAGTACGTTTAGAGTGTGATAAATACAAATTAAACATTGAGAGGAAGAGGGTGAGCACTATGCTACCCTCTTTTCTTTATTAAAGAGGAGCGATTATATAATGAGTCAATTACAAATGGTGATAGAAGAAGATAAGGAAATTCGTTCGGAGCAACAAATGACAAAGAAGATTGCTTATGATGTAGGGCAAAAGATTGGTGGATCACGTAAAGATTTAGCTGCATTAAGAAAAGAGTTCCAACAGAATCCTACTCTTGATGGACTAAAGGAAATCGAAGAGCAAAGCGCTTCTGTAGCAGCTGAATTGCTTACTAAGAGTCAACTCTTAAGTGAGTTTTCACTCGAAGATGAAAAGCAGAAAAGCGTAGAACCAGCGGTCGCTCGAATTAAGCAATTAATCATCCAACGAATAGAAAAGATACCTGGCGAGGATTCTCCTCAAGCTCGTAAACAGTTTTTCCAAGCAATTAGAGAATATCAACGCCTTATGAAGCGGGTTAAAACAATGGATGACCTTTTAAGCACCATCAAAGTAATATCGGAACGTTTATACCTTGAGGAGTTATCTTATGATTCCATAGAAAGAAGAATTATGAGATGTGCGAATAAACTGGATAACTTAAAAGGAAAACAACGAAATCAATGGTTATACCGACTTAGAGAATATAAAACCCAGCTTGGGATGAAGAAAGAAGCGGAAGAAACACCTTTACGAGTACTTGGCGATAAGTTCTGTTCCTTTTTCTCAAACCAAAAGAGTTGTAAAACAACTATTAACAATACCCTTCAGAAGGTTTCATGTTGGGATGATCTACTTCAACAGAAAAAGAAGGGTAAAACAACAACCCGAAAGCCGGTTTGGGAGCGTGACTTTCCTGAGCGCCTTGACCGTAAAGGTGGTAGGTTTGCCTCTATAGAAAGGCCGGAGGACTTGATTAATGTCTTTAACTTTCGTGGAGTGGAATTTGGTAATTATGTGGATGACCAGAAGGGAAAAGAACACCTACAACGCTCTTCTGAGGCTATGATGGACCTTGCCGATGTGTTGGGTGTAGATGACAAAGTTATCTCTTTATTTGGCCGTCTAGGTATTGGTTATGGTGCTCGTGGACGAGGTAAAGCTCTCGGACATTACGAACCAGTAGCAAAGGTAATCAATTTGACGAAGGAACGTGGTGTAATGGGGATTTTTGCTCATGAGTTCGCTCATGCCTTAGACCATTATCTGTATGACCTCTCTCATTATTTTGAGCGTGGGAGACCAGGACATGTTTCCACTTTCGAGTCTATTGGAAATGGCTTAAATGAATCGTTTCGTAGTGCCATTAAAGACCTAATGGAAACAATGACCGAAGGAAGTTCAGTTGATTACTTTGAGAATAGCAATAAAGACGGTGATCGTTGGTCCTTACCAAATAGAATGAAGACTTTGTATGAATTAAAAAACGGTGACCTTTACAGCATTATGGAGGTAACTAAGGAGGACTTAGAAGAACAACTTGAGAATAAACTCAAGCTTTCAAGCTTATATGGTGGTGTATCAGAAACTGAGCAAGAAAAGTTGGACAAGAAGTTCAAGCGAGACTTGAAAAAGAAAGCTCAGGCTTTTGCTTGGTATCATGAAAAGCAGACGGGAGAGCGGGTAGAGAAAATTCCTTATCCAGTGAACCGTTCTAGCTTCTTACAAAATGCCATCCAGCTCGATCGCGGGAAGATTGGGAAGTACTGGAGTTCTCCCGAAGAGTTATTTGCCCGTAGCTTTGAAGCGTGGACAGAGTATACTCTAAAGGAGAGAAATCGAAAGAATGATTACTTGGTGACGGGTACCACGAATCCTATTGCCTTTCCAGTTGGAGAAGAGCGCGATAGAATATTCAAATGTATGAGTCGCCTTATGAATCGTATTACAGAAGATATCTTAAGTCATTAAATAAGAATGAAGGGTTACGTGTTATCGTAACCCTTTTCTTTTTCTCTTTTTGTTCTTATCTATTCTCGATTGTTCTGATTTTCGTTATAATGTAAGTGGATGAATTTTACTTGACCTGGTCATCAGACCCGGTCTTTTTTTTATGTCTGTTTTTCCATTGAACGTATCCAATGTCCAATAGCTGTTTGATGAGAAGCAGCATGAGTTGGAGCAAAAAGTCGTCGATGGAACACCTCTCCTTTTACCACATATTAGGCTCCGGAACCTAAACCTATAGTAGCATATCCAATCCATCAATATCAATATATAGTGTATATTAAATTTAAATAGTACAATATATAGTAATATATGAAACTTTATTTCCAATTTGTTCGTCATCCGTTTAAAAGTATTGGAATTTAATGTATATTGGTTTGGGGTTACTAAAAGAAAAGGGGGTTGTTATGGAGAAAGAAAATCAGATAGCGAAAGTATTATTCTACATCGGGATTGCTGAAATTGTAGCGGGCTTTATTATGGGAATCGTCTTTGCGAATCAAGATGTACCATCTTATCTTTTTGAAGACCAAAGTGATCAAACAGCATTTGCATGGTCTACAGCAGTTGCATGGTGGATTGGATCGTTTGTAACTGGAATGTTGTTTATAGGGTTCTCTGAGGTAATTGAAATACTAGATACAAAGTTATCTAAAACTGTCACTCTATTAGAACAAATAAAGTACAATGTACCAAAGAAAGAATCCCAACCTATTGCAAGTGCAAAAGAGAATGATATTCAAAATAGAAAAAGTAATATTTCAAACTCAGAAGAGAATAAGCCTTGGTTTGTGGTAGAGGAAGATAAAGAGAAGATACACAAAATGTTTGCTAAGAAAGGTAAAAAAGTAGAAGACATTATTAAAACACCTTCCAAGTATCATTGCTTAATTAAGCTGGATGATGGCTCCTATGAATTAGTTGCTGTTGGTGGGTTTAAGCCAATTTTAATTAATAAGGGATTATGGAATGAAGAGGTACAATCATTCTTTGATAATCAAATACTTAATAAAAATTCAGATGAGGGATTGTAAGTAAAAATCATCAAAATAATGGCGCACCACTTTTTGAACAGGGTGCGCCATTCATTATTCTATTCAACTCTTCAATTCGGGGTTGCTAACAGGAGTAAAACTATATCCCTTTGCTCCTCTGTGTTGAATACTAAAGAATTGTTCATATTTGTAACCCTCTATATCCTCATATGAAAAAATAAATTTGTAATTACCTTCTGGCCAACCGCTATCAAATAAGACAGGCAAAATAACGCTTTCTCCTGGAGCCAGAGTAAAAGGCGGAGAGAGATCTTCGTTTTCTAACTGTAACTGAGTTTTACTTGATAGAGAAGGACCTTTTTGAGTTATTTGAAGTCTAATAAAATTAATTTCCGTTGCTATTAATCTTGTTACGTGACTCTCTTTGACTTCTTCGGTACCTTGTTCAATTGGAACGTGATACTTTTTAGGTAGTTGAGAAGAAATTAATGTATCATTTGGAGATAAAGTGATAAAAGTATTTGGTGGTTGGAGCTTAGTTTTATGTAACTCTTTATCTTTATCATTTAAAATTAATACGTCAATAAAAGGCATATGTGCCAACCTGGCTCGTTTTTCTTGGTGATTCAGAATTTTTTCATTTTGCTTAATGACTTTTTGATTTTGTAATAATGTTAGTACTACTGCAGTTAGAGTTGCAACACCCCCAAGATAGCTTCCCCAAAAAGCTAACCATTCTTTGTTACCTAAATTTGCTGCGGTTTTTACCTCACCATTAAGAAAAAATAAATTAAGGACCCATGGCGTAAAAATAATTAGTGTTATGATAGGAACAATAAACCACCCGTAACTCCTAAAGAAATTTTGCATAGTACCATCCTTTTTTATTTCGTGTTTTATGTTCAAAAAATAACGTTTAATGAATTAATCATAGTACAGTTTAATAAGCATTCAAAGCAAGAAATTATCTTGTAATGATAAAGTAAGACAGGTATAATAGACCTATAGTTTTTACCATTTCTTTCTTTTTTGTGCGGCCGCATTAATGGTCAGCAGACTGATTAACTAACTAGTAACGACCCCCAGGGTTGATGTTTGATACACAAATTGTGTGTCCATTAACCTTGGGGGTTTTTTGCGTTCTATAACCTCATATGTGTGTCCAAAGCGAGAATCTGCAAAGAGTAACTTTGCCTGTTCTCGTTTTTTTATATAGATAAAACTCAATTGAAAGGGTGTTTTCATGGCAAAGTCCAAATGGAAGAGGAAGCCGAAAGTATCACAGAAAGAGCATGTAGAAAAGTTGGTAAAGCAGCTTGATGAAGGTGTAGAAAGTTTTCAGTATGATCCAGAAGAATTCAAGATCTATCTGAGAATGAAGGCATTAATGCCGAATTATAGCTTTCGAAATCTCCTCGTTGCTAAAGCACAACTATCTCATGCCTCTTACATTGCTCCAATGTCTAAGTGGAACAATTTAGACCGGAGAGTAACTAAGGGTGAGACAGCTATTCGTATCTTTAAGCCTTACTTTAAAAAGGTCAAGAATGAGGAAGGCGAAGAAGAAATGAAATTTATCCGCTGGATAACTGTACCGGTATTTGATGTTTCTCAAACACATGGAGCACCATTGCCAATCGATGAATTAAAGATTGAGCTTGAAGGTGATTGTCCAGAAGCGCGCGAGATTCTAAAACTGGTAGAAACCATTGCGGATTGTCCCATTTATTACGAAAAAATCAAGAGTGGTGCAAAAGGCTTTTACCGTCCTAGTGAACACAGCATAACCATTTCCAATGAGTTATCGACTAACCATCAGGCAAAGACAGCGGTACATGAGTATGTACATAGTGTTTGCCACGGGTTAGGAGATAAAAGCTCTCGAAAGGAACAGGAAGTGGTTGCAGAAGGTTGTGCTTTTGTTGTGTGTAGCTATTTTGGTTTAGACACTTCGGATTACTCATTCCGATATGTGAAAGGCTGGGCTGATGGTGATGACGACGCACTCATGAAATATGGTTCTCAAATTTGTGATGAGTCTCAAAAGATCATCAAGAAGTTTGAAGCTCATATGCCTAAAGAATCAAGACGTATTCATGTAGAGAGTGATGAAAAAGAAGATGCAGCATAATTAAGGTGTAGAAACGCGAACAAATGTTCGATATAATTGACATATTAAGGGAGGTGTATCCCTATCTTTTGACTGATAGGGTGCGCTTAAAGCCCTATTTATGTCATGTGGATAGGGTAGCAATCATGAGTGTAGCAGTAGCGAACACAGAGATTAAAAAGACGGATTGGTCGTTTAAGGAAACGGAAGAATGTCCAAAAATGCTAGAAGTTTATCTCGAACAAGCCTATCAGAACGCTTTTTGTTTTGCGTTAGCTTGCGAGGAACCTGAACGGCAATGGCAAAATCCCAAAATTCTTATGACGATCATTGGCGGAAATGATAGTACACTCCAAGCTATTAAAGCAACGATAGATAGTGGCTATAGCGGTGTATCTTATGGGCATGGCAAGAAAACGCTAACCGAATACGAATTCACTCGAGAATTCCAGTTGGAATCTGAAAAAGGGAAGTATGAGAAGTTCTCTATGACCATCAATTCCAACAGAAAAGCGGTTGCTATTGTTCATGAAGATGTACTTAGCGGTAATGGTTACATCCTCAGCTTTGATGGTGATGATGCAGAAGAAGTTCGAAAAGTTCTTGGTGGTGGAAACTACGGTCTCAATGTCCTGCCTGAATGGAAAGAGGTTGTATTTCACGAGTTGCTTGATCGTGGTCACCTAGAATATGTAGAGCTTTATGCTGACTCAGGAATTTTCCCAGCTGGACTTAAACTCATGAAATTGACACTGGAAGAAGAAGAAGCGGACCTGATGATTTCGGAATTGATCAAGTTGAAAAAGCTGAGATTCCCGAAAGATGGTACAGGTAAAGCACTTGAAGATGTCGATTCTCTAACGGATTACATGCAAGATTATTCGCATGTCATGATGGAAAAGCTCTCAAATGAGATCTCTCCAACACATAATCCGATAGAAGATGGCGTATCTGAAATGTTTGATGCTTACAAACGTCCGTTATTCCCAGTTCAAGGACATGTCGCAACAGCTGTAGCCAAACGTCTTCAGAAACAGAAGTCCGTTATTATTCAAGGTGAAATGAGTACTGGTAAAAGTGCAATGATGACCGCGATTGCGGATGCAGTTAACCGTATGAAGAGGAAGGATGGGTACTTTGCTTGTTTAATGGTCCCACCATCTCTAACCAAGAAATGGGCGACTGAAGAAATTCATTTCCTACTCCCAGAAGCTAAGGTATACAACATCAGCAGCACAAAGCAGTTGATTGATTTCCATACCAATTGGGTGAAGAACGGTAGGAAGAAACCGAAAGTCCCTACATTCTTTGTTGTCGCTTTTACGACCATGCGTGGAGATTGTAGCTTAGAACCAGCTGTTGATTTCACTTATAAACGTACAAATAAACAGATTGAGAATGAATCCGCACCTTACAAAGCGGGCTACTATTGTCCGGAGTGTGGATTGCCACTTCAAGTCATTGAAGATAAATCCACACAAACCAATGAACAAGGTGAGGAAGTAGAAGTCCTTACAAAGAGGGTTATGCAAGAAATCGAATTCGGTAAGCACAGACGAATCCGAAACTCGAAGGATCCTGCAAATGCATTTTGTACAGAATGTCATGCGAATTTATGGACCAAGCGGGTACCTACTCGATATTCATCATTTAAGGAATGGGCAAAGCATGAAAGGAAAATCGTCCATGCTCTGAAGGATGAGAATACTCGACTGGTTAAACATATTCAATCCACTCAAAAAGAGTTGCCAAAAGCTTCTGGAAAGCCGAGAAGAACAGCAACCATCGAGTACATTCGTCGTAAAATGAAATCTTTCTTTGATATTTCAATTATCGATGAAGTCCATGAGTGTGTGAAACGTTGCCATATAAGTAATCATGCGACTACGAAATTGGCTGCCTAACTTATAGGTATAACTGATAAACAGAGATTGGGAATGAATACTCTCATGCTGAGTTTGAAACCAATCACCTAATACTCCTACATGCTTTCCCTATTGATAGATAGAGTTAGTTTGAAGCTAGGTGAAGTCGGCTGAACTTATTCTAAGTCTTTACTGATAAGAATAAGGATAGGCCGGGGTGCTACAAAATATCCAAGGTGAGAATGTCTCATGTGAGACTGACGAATTCACGAATGTACGGGCCTAGAGAACTTACCATTTGGGAAACCTTATGGACCGTAATTTCTGCGGGGTGAGATACCGATTAGTAAGACTGTTCGTTATGAAAATCGGGATAGTTGGCTATGAAACTATAAGGCTCACAGGTCTAAAGTGAACACCTAAAGGTATATGTAAAGCTACTGTTTATCGGAACGTTGGAAGCAACAAACTTCTACACCAAACACCTATCAGTGGGAAGGTCGCTATAAGTTCCTCTGGAGCGAAATGCGTTTGCTGTTGTGAAAGTAGGGTCACAGTACTGTTGAAACTATGGAAACATAGTGGAGGGATAGGCCCAAGTCTAATGAATAACATGGCTAATTCGGTAGAGTTGCGGTTCATCTTTCGGGTAAGAAGGTGAGCAATATCAACAAAGGAGTTGATAAACACCGATGAGCGCAACGTCTTCACGAAACAATCATTACTATGATTTCGTAGAAGTTCAAAAGAACCTCTACTCTCAAAGTAAGGGTGGAAAAACCAACTTCAATGGATTGTTAGAAATAATTCTGTCAGAAAGAAACATTATGCTTGCATACAGAAACATCAAATCTAACTCTGGTGCGAAAACCAAAGGAACAGATGGTTACAACATCATTAATCTAGCGGAAAAAGAACGTGAGGTTTTCATTAAGGAGATAAGAAACTCCGTCTTTAATTACAAACCGAGAGCAGTCAAAAGAGTTTGGATTCCTAAATCAAATGGTAAGAAACGACCCTTAGGAATTCCTACTATAAAAGATAGACTGATTCAGCAGATGTTCTTACAAGTGCTTGAGCCTATATGTGATGCTAAGTTCTATGCTCATTCATATGGTTTTAGACCTATAAGGACTACAAGACACGCTGTTGCTAGAGTTCAAACTCTAATAAATATCAGCAAACTTCACTATACAGTGGACGTTGATATTAAGAGCTTTTTCGATAACGTGAATCATACCCTGCTGATTAAACAACTCTGGAATATCGGAATTAAGGACAAAAGAGTTCTCTCTGTAGTTAGTAAGATGTTAAAAGCACCTATAAAGGGCGAGGGAATACCACGAAAAGGTGTACCTCAAGGGGGAATTCTATCTCCTCTCCTTTCCAACATCGTTCTCAATGACTTAGATCAATGGGTAGCTAATCAATGGGAAACTTTTGAAACCAAACGAACCTATGCTGGTAATGATGTAAAGATCACGAACCTAAAAAGAGCCTCCAATCTCAAAGAAGGATATATTGTCAGATATGCTGATGACTTTCGCATTATGGCGAGGAATAGCAAGACAGCATATAAATGGTTTCATGCAGTCAGAGGATACCTCAAAGACCGTCTGAAACTTGATATATCACCGGAGAAATCTAAGGTTGTAAATCTTAGAAAGAAAAGCTCAGAATTTCTTGGTTTTAAAATCAAAGCCGTACCAAAGAGAAAGAAATACGTTGCAAAAACAAATGTTTCTAACTCTAACAGGAAACAAATCATTGAGAGGTTGAAGAGTTTAATCAAAAACTTACAAAAGCATCCTACTCCGGAAAACGTCAGAAAGTTCAATGCAACTGTTCTTGGCACACATCAATTCTTCAAGTATGCCACACATGTTGTTAAAGACTTTGGCGATATAGAGTATAGGCTGCTCAAAACGTTAAGAACTCGATTGCATAAAGTAGCAAAGTATGGATATCCAATAGTAGGGAAGAACGCGACTTATAGAAAGTTTTATAAAGTCACTAGGAAAACTTACCGTTTCGGTGAAAATGACCACCTATTTCCTATAGGTGATATCAAAACCACCTCTAACTTTAATTTTTCCCAATCACAAAACCCATATGATAACAAAAACCATTTCAAATGGGATACAGAAATTATCAAATTGATGAAATCTAAACTCCCAAACAGAACTGTTGAGTATATGGATAATAGACTTTCCGTTTACTCCAAACAGAAGGGGAAATGTGCAGTGACTACAAACATACTCTTCGCAGAGGATGTGAACTGTCACCACATCACCCCCTCAGAACTCAATGGTACTGATGAATTCAGTAATCTCGTTATCATTCATAAGGACATCCATAGGCTAATCCATGCTACTAAACAAGAAACAATCGACAAATATATGAGACTGCTCAACTTGAGTAAAGCTCAACTTAACAAAATAAATAAATATAGAAGTCTTTGTAAACTCGAAAAATTAGCTGTGTCTTAGTTAGATGGAGCGCCGTATGAATCGAAAGATTCACGTACGGTGCAGAGCGGGGGAAAAGGTGGAGATAACTTCAAAACCTTACCTATCGCTATTGAAAGGTGGTAACACTGCTCAAGGGAATTCCCTGGGGAGTCTAGCTGCCGCTTCTAAGAAGGTTGTAGCTGGTACTGGAACTCTGTTTGGTGGGAAAGCCGAAGATGTTTATTACCTCCTATGGAGATTATTCCCGAACGTAATGGTGGATGCAGGATTCAAGTATTCCGAGGTTAACAAGTGGAACCAAGAGTTCGGAAACATTGAAACGACGATCACTGATTACGACGGCGGAAACATTAATAGCAATAAGCAATCTAGAGGAGGAACCAAACGGACTCAAAAAGTCATGCCAGGTATATCACCATTTGTTTTCGGTAAATTCCTTATTCAGAATACAGTTCTGGTTCGATTAACAGATGTATGGCCAGACCCGGTAGAACTTGTCAATGTTCCTACAATATTAGTGGACATGGATGAAGATCTTCGGAACACCTACCATCACATGGAATCGACTTTTGAAAATGCTATTGATAGCCATTCGGAAGGATACAAATTGTATCTACCGTACACGGATACAGGTGTTGCATTTCCAGACAACCCTTTCACATTCCCATCCTTTGAGTTGAAATTGGATAGCGGAAACAGGGAACTAATCTGGACGCCAGAGCATTTGAGCCAAGAACGTATATTGCCAAAGGAAAAGAAACTACAAGAGTTAGTTCAAACCGAAATCAGTGAAAACCGGGCATCTATCATTTACGTCCGCGACACAGGTTCTACTAAAAAGGAGAGAGATATCCAGCCTCGACTGAAAAAAGTGCTTGAGCAGGTAGATGGAGCGAAAGTGGCCATTCTTAGAACTGGTTCAACCAAAACGGATGAACGTAGTGAATGGTTGAGAAACAAGGTAGAAAGAGAAGGTTACAACGTCATTATCGTATCCACGAAGCTAGTGAAAGTTGGACTTGACCTACTTTGTACACCGACATTGATTTTCTATCAGTTCGATTGGTCTCTGTTCACGATGAACCAGGCAGCAAGAAGAGCTTGGCGAATCGGTCAGACCGAAGAATGTCGATTGTTCTACCTAGCTTATCGAGAAACCTTCCAGGAGTCGATGGCACAATTGATGGCTCAGAAGAATAAAGCGGCACAAGCGTTGAATGGGGATGTCAGCTCAGATGGATTGAATGCCATGTTAGGGGATGAAGGTGACCTTCAAACCATGCTGATTAAATCCATTAAGAACGGAGAGAAGTTGAAAGGAAGCACGGAAGAGTGGGTGGCTACAACTTCGGATCGAGCGCGGGAACTCCTGCAAGGTATCGGTAAGAAGAAACGGACTGTAAAAGATCAGTTAGTAGCATGGGCAACTCAACATATGACTTCTGAATCAACCAAAAACATCTTAATTAAACGTATGAGTGAGATATTGCCACGAATCGAGAAAGGCATAGTGGATGGTTTTGTTGTTCATAACGGGGTGCTTGAGATTGATTTGGTGAGTGCTTTCGGCATGGAAGATGTAGCAGATGGAGTCGTTCTGGACTTACTTGTTCCTTCTATACCAGAAGCCGTAAGCCAATCTGAACCCGACTGGGATTCAGTTACACTATTCGAAGTCAAATCAGGTAAATCCAAAGGACGCAAGACTAAAAACAAAGCTGTTGAAGGTCAAATGGGCTTTGACTTATTTGCTTAAACAATGAGGGAGGAAATTAGTTAATGTACTCTGTGACAATTTCATTTGTAGGATTGATGATTGTGATCTATCTGATTACAGAATGGTACCAATATGAATCAATGCTCTTTTGGGTTGACCTTTATGAAGAGGAAGAGGGACACGAAGTGAAGTGGACGGTTGTTAACGAAGAAAAGCCGACAGATAGCTCACTCATTAATTACGGTGAACTATACGGAGATGAAGCAAAACAAATTGTACAAAAAAGGAAAGCTAGTATTCAAGTCAGCAATATTGAAGGAACAGAGGCCGAAGGGCTTCTGTCCTCCCTTCAAAAAGAACTTGATACAGCAGACTTAGATGAAGAGATGCTTGATTCTACAAGAGAAGATACAAGTGCTAATCAAGCTCGAACAGAGTATCTACAATCCACTTTGAACTCGATTGCAGAAAACGGAACACAGTCTGAAAACCTTGAAGATATGGTCATGATGCAACATGAACTTTATCAGCTGCAAAATCGTCAAGCTGATTTGAATCAACTAGAAAAAGATTATGGACAATTCTTCCAAACAGATGAATCCAACAGCTTTAATGATGAAGACGTGTTGAAGATTGAGGATATGGATGTTCCGAAGGTAGATTGCGAGAAAAAGCGTTACGCAACCGCTTTAATTACTGACAATGAGTTAGGAGAACAACGGTGGAGAGGTAAAGTCGTAGGAAAAGAAGGAGAGTTCATTCATTTCTTTGATGGTTCTAAAAGAGCATGGATATATGCAGGCTCTAAGAAGAACTCCATCTCAATAGGGGATGAACTGCTTTTGGATGTATACCGAGATCCGGACGAGATTACGATAGAAAACCTTTTTCGTCTTAAAAGACCTGAAGCGGTAGCTGTAGCACAAGCAAATTAAACATGGGGTGATGAATATGAAAGGGCAAATGCTGAACAAAGTCATTAACAATGGTGGTCACTTATTTGAAGGAGATTATCTCTACACACGTTCAAATTGTTGTAAGTGTGGAGAGGATTTCGTATTAACGGAACATGATAATCCTGCTCACGATGGTCCTCGCGTATTGGAATTTCCAGACGTATGTGACGAATGTCTGTAAGCAGAATATTTAGATATTGTCATTGGATACGACTTTTTGTCGTATCCTCCCTAAAGATGTCGAATAATCGGCATTTTTAGGGAGGATGCCAAAACCCTGTAGTGGAGGTGTTTTTAAGAGATAACTAGGATAATGTACCTAATTCCAATGTATGACTTATCTGTCAAATTCTCAATTTTTAAGGAAATCTGTCCAATATTATGTATAATTGTGGATGTTAAGTAAAGCAATAGTACCTTTTAAATGTAATTCTAATATACTACGCATTTCGAAAAGAACAGGAGGAATTAGTATGATATTAACAGACTCTCAAATCAGCGAACTAGTAAGTAAGACTAAAGACCGACAAATATCCGTTCAAAACGTTGAATTCAAGTACAGCCAAAAAACCCAGAAACTTATCATCGATCCAAAGGGTGTAGGAAATATTCCTCATGAAGATGATTTCTATGAAAATCTGGAATTTGATTTGTCATGCATGGATACCAGCTGTATCTCAAAAATGGTCAAAAGATTTAACACAGACTTTACCGTAAATAGTGCTGTCTTACCCGATGGGACTATGAACTTAGAAAACTTGCAAATGGATATGAACATTACGGTGACTTCAAGACAAAGTATGAATCCTTTACCGCTACTGGAGGACAAGTTTCAGAGTGTTGCCCCGCTTTTTAAGTATGCAACAAACATAGAGTTCGTTTATAACAAGTACAGACTATGCAACATTAATCTAACATTCAACTTCAATCTTGATGATGTGAGCTCTCAGCTTGATAAGCCGGGTTATAACCAAACTGTACTAAATCAATGGCTAGCTATCTCTTCACACGTCCTCATGTTATACAAGACGCAGAATGAAGAAGAACATACTTATTACTGCAATGTACCCATCGTGAAGGGGCAGTTGTGTTTTGAAAACCGAATGGAGTCATTGAGAGGTTACTTCAGCTATGGCGTATAAATGGTTCAGCAAAATCTTTCTGGTAACCATTATTCTTTTCAGTGTAAGTGCAGTGGTACCGGCAGTGTCCTCTGCTAATTCAGATGTACCAGATTTCATTAAGAAATCTCAAAACAAAGAACACAACAAGATTGAGAAGAAAGAGATTTCTTTGTTAGGTGGCATTGCACCAGAAATTGATAAATGGATTGGTCCCGTTTACAAGATGGGAATTAAAATTCTAACCATCATCTTCGTAGCAGGAATTATTGGGATGTCTTTTGCAGGACTCACTAAAACAGGTCATTGGATGAAATGGGCTACTGGAGCAATGTTATTTTCCTTCATCGCTTTGCTCATTCTTAGACTCGGGCCTACATTATTCTTGACAACGAATGTAGTTGGTTTTACACTAATTGTTAACAATACTGTAACTTTATTACAAATGATTGCATTTTGTGCAACTATCGGAATGATCTTAACATCATTAGGAATTCGTAAACTTTATACAGTGGTTGGTAATCACCCAGAGTACTATAAATGGTCAAAGGGTCTTGGAGTAGCGGCACTTGTATTGGGAGTATTAACCGCCGTAATACCTGTTCTGTTTGATGTTGTATAACTTTTACTAAGTCATTCTCATAGTTACATAATTTATAATCAAAAGGAGGGCATTGAGATGTTAAAGCTTGTAGTCGATAATACGAATGAAAACAATGTAAATGGAAGCCAGGATAAAACCTGTAGATCTCATTGCCTGAACTTTGATGCATCTACAAATGAGTGTGGTTTCTTTAAAGATATTAATCTTGATGATCCGAAAACAACTGAGCGATGCCAGAAGTACTTTGAATGGGAAAAGGACCTGGACGTAGAGGAAGAAGAAATCTTTGAGTTAATTGACGATGAGTTCTCCGTAGAGTTTGAAAGTAGCGATTTTCCTTTTGAGATTATGGGGGATAAATTTGAAAAAGGTCAATCTGAGTATCCATTTGCTCCTGACTTTGATTGCGGCCATGAAGATGGGATTTGGTTTGTAGCAGAAGATGAATCCTTCGGTTGCTGGATTATTAACCATTCCAAGAAACGCTTTCTAGATGTGAACAGTCATGTGGCAGCTAAAGAGGGATGGAGTGAGAAGATTTACAAGTCTCCGTACCCGCTACATAACCATAATGCTTCTGCTCCACTATGTTCTCGAATGGCATGGTATGTAGAACAGGATGGTTATGGCCAGTATGTTTTAGTCATTAATGGTAAGATTCAAATGCTAACTGAGAAGAAACCTAAAAGTTGGTAATTTAGAGTTAATACTTGTATAAGGATGCGATAGAATTGGAATTAATAAAGAATTTAAAGTCGTCGCTTTCAATAACTGTAGGGTTTGCTTTAGTTTATTACATTGTAAGATTGTTATTTAGTTTGAGCTACCCATTGGAACCTTTGTATCCCATGGCTATAGATCCGTACAGTTTCCTGTGGTTTTTAAACTTTATATCACCATATTTTCTAGAAACAATAACGGTTTCTTTAAGTGTATTCATCTCAATATTCATTGTCTTTAGTATCATTACATTAGGCGGAGTGCTAGGTAAAAGTCTTCTACATAAATTTAGAGTCTAAACCTGCAAGGAGCCAATAAGATCAGATAGAAAAACAACACAATCATAGATTTCCGTTTATTAGCAATTCCTATTGTTTGTGATGTTTAAGTTAAGTATACTTATAGGTAACAACAACATTTAAATTCAAGGGACGCCCCTGAAGAGGAATTATTCTCTTTAGTGGCGTCTTTTTGCTTTTTTGGAAAAGAGGGGACGTTTTGAAAGTATTATTAATTGATAATGAGGTCATGTTTCGGAATGGTATAAAACACTTACTTGAATTACATTTTGAGAATGTAGAATTTGGAGAGGTAAGCATTGATGATTGGGATAAGTCAATGAAAGCGGATTATATTATCCTGGATGTTAACTTAAGAGACACATGTTCTATCAGTATTCTCAAGCATTACACTAATCTTGGGATTCCAGTAATCGTATTCACAAGCTTGTATGAGAAGTCCGCTTCACTCAAAATACTGAAGCATAATGTTGCCGGTTATCTGCTAAAGCAAATGGAATCAGGAGAACTATTTAAGGCTCTTGAACTTATCTTCGATGGAGAACGGTACTATCATCGCAATGTATCTACCTTCATCTACACTGAATACTTTCAGAGTAAGCAAAATTCAGAAGAAAGAATTAATCAAGAATATAAATACAATCGACCAATAAACCTTCTAACCAAAAGACAGTGGCAGGTGCTTGAGCTTTTAGCACAAGGATACAACAATATGGAGATTAGTGAGCAGCTACATATCAGTGATAAAACTGCTAAAAATCATGTGTACACAATTATAAAAAGGTTTAACATGAGAGATCGATTAGGTGTCGTTTTATACGCTATCGGTAAGAAGTGGGTAAAGGACCCCAATGTGAAAGAGCTACAGAAGCAAGTTACCAATATTTGACAATGACCAAACCCTCGTGTATTATGTTGTTATCATTTAGTTTAAAAATAATAACAACCATTATCAGGAGGGTGATTGTAATGAAAAAGCAAACTATTGCTATTTTTGGTGGATCTAACGAAATGACGTATAAAAAGATTGGTAAGAAAATGAATTGTAAGGTACTTTTTCATAATGGCAAGACCAGGAACGGTGGCGTTAAGAAGGACTTTAAAAACCTGGTTAAAAACTCTGATTGTGTTGTCGTACTATTAGGGGCTATAGGTCATGTATCTATGGACGTTGTGAAGTCTTTATCTAAAGAATATGGAAAGCCGTTAGTCTTTCAACAAGGGTTTGGAGCATCGATGGCTATTCAACGTGGTCTAGAGCAATTGAAAGTTAACAAAGCTGCGTAGGTGATTTATCGTGTTACACAAAAATGAAGACCAATTGATTCATGAGCTAATTGAACTAGGGATCTTTAAAACAGGTGATGGAAAGCAACTCTATGAACTAAGCTTACATGAGCTTCTTGTAGAAATAGAGAATACTAGAGGGTGATGGTACGAGCTATCCACATAAGATTATGACAACCGAGGGTTAAAAAATAATACGATTCAAACGTGCTATACGTTTATACTTGAAGTAGTAGAGCGAAAGTATAAAGGAGTGTAGTAGTGTGGATCAAAAAAAAGAGTTCAAAGATGTTGATTTAATGACGAAAGAGGACGCTATTAAAGAAGTAAAAAGATTTTTTAAAGGGAACAAAAAATTCATTGATATGGCAGTTTCGATCATTTTGTCTACACATCATTTTGAAAAACTAGATAGTCTTGAATTAATGTCTAACAATTGGAACTGGGAAAAATTCATGAAAATTACTCTTGATACAAAAACGGGTTTTAAACAATTTTACTATCGTAAAGGGAATCCTAAATACGCACCAGGTAATGTAGCACCTCATCTTGAAGGTAACAAAACTTTTGATATTGACGGGTTTCGAATCGTTATTTACGAAACCAAAACATCTAAGGCGGAAGAATATGAATTTTAGGTACTTAATGAACAAACCTTGTATCAGTTGAAGGATTACTTAATATTGCCAATAAAAAATATATATCCAACATGAAAACAATTGCGACGGAAAGGAATGAAAAAAATTCCCTGTGAACATTATTTTAAGATTGTCAGAAATGATGATGAAGTAGTAAAGAAATGTATTTATTGTGGTAAGGAAATAGTCATTGTTGATGAAGATTAGTGAATAGTTCGAACATACTTGAGATCTATGAAACAGAAAGGAAGATAATTATGAGTAAAAAAATTCAACTATCTATGACAGTAACTTGGGAGTATGAGCCTGATAAAGAAAATTATGATGAAGGTATGACAATTGAAGATATGGCGAAGTCAGACGCCAGTCATCCCGAAATTCATTATTTAATCAAAGAAGAAGGATCGTATAGTGATGTTAAATGGAAGATTATTGAGAAACCTCAGTGAATGAATAATACGATCACACATAAAGTAGAGCCAATATGTGTAAGAAAAGGAGAGGCATAGTGAAAAAGTTTACATCAGAATTATCAGAAGAACAGGGAATTGTTTATCATCACCTGCAAAAAAATGTGAACGATGATGGTAGTAACCTGGTGAGTCTATGGGTTGAGATTTCGGAGTTTTATGAAGAAGTACCAAGCTATATTTGTGAAACATACGAAAAATTGAGCAGTATAGAGCAAATTGAAGTAATTCACTTTATTACTAAAAAGATTATTCGGAAAAACAAGTAAAGAGTGTTGCAGTACTGACAGACAGTAGGAGAGATATTGATGCAGGAATTAGAAAAGCTAGTATCTGAGAATGGTTGGCATTTGCATTTCTGGGAATCACGCTACGGAAAAGGAGTATTTGGTATGGTTTCTCTTAATCCGTACTACATTAATGAAATTTATGATATATCCACTGGTGCAGACATTGAAGCTGTTGAATTTGAATTTTATATACAAGGGGCAGGATCGTGGCTTCCAATTGTTAAAGGAGAAAGTATTAAAGACGTTCTGGATTTATTAGATAAGAAAGTTGTTCTAAATAACATTGTTTGGTCACATGCAGTAGATCAAGCTTACGAGTGTATTATTGAAAAGAATGACGGTAATTATGGACTAAGAGTTGCAATTGATGAAAGAGTTTCACCCTTATTTAAACCTACTAATCTTTGATTTTTTCAACATTAATCATACAACATCAAATTTTGAGCAGAAGTATTCACCAAGGAAGGTATCAGATTTTATTAAAAGTAACCATAAACGTTAAGGTGGATTTCATACATAACGCATGGGTTAAGGGGTTGGAAATATGTATTTGATAATTGCAGAGAAAGAGTTGCAAGCAAAGAAGCTGGCCGCTCCATTTAAAAGTAAATCAAAAGGTGATTGTATTGAAGTTGAACCGTGTGATGAGCTACCTAAAGGTGCACGTATCGTTTGGTGTTCAGGACATCTATGCGAACTAAAAGAACCTAAACAATATGACGATAGTTTCTCAAATTGGGAATTGGGAGATCTGCCGATTATTCCAAAACAGATGGAATTTAAAGTTGGGAGCGGAAGGAAGAATAAGCTCTTTAATGTCATTAAAAAATACATTCATGATTCATCTACTTCTTTGTTAGTGAACGGGGGGGATAGCGGCAGAGAAGGACAGTTAATTGTCGATTTGGTTATTACCCTAGCCGGAGGTAGCAATAAGCCAGCCAAACGTTTATGGATCACCTCTTTAACCAAAGATGGAGTGAAAAAAGGTTTTAAAAATCTTCATGACAACAAAAGGTATCATCCCCTATATTTAGAAGCCAAAACACGAGCTCAAGCAGATTGGCTAGTAGGCATAAATGCTACCCGTTGCTTGACCTTACTGATGAATGAAAAAGGGGCGAGCGGAACATTTAAAGTAGGACGCGTAAAGTCACCCATTATGACAATCATCTATGAAAGAGAGCTTCAAATCGAAAACTTCATTTCTGAGCCCTTTTGGGACGTTGTAGCAACGTTTAACATAGAAGGTTATACATACGAAGGTAAATGGTTTAATGATGACATGAGTCACCTCATGCACCTCTCCCACGCAAAGTTAATAGAAGAGCAAGTGAAAGATAAACCTTGTGAAGTCGTACTGAGTGAAAAGGAAGACGATAAGAAACGCCCTCCTAGGTTTTTCAACACCTCCACACTCCTTACCAAGCTGAATAAGAAATACCAATATTCCACCCAAAAAGGGACAAAACTTTTGCAGGAGCTATACCAAAAAGGCTTCTTAACTTATCCAAGAGTAAAACCAGAAGTGGTTACCGAAGGAGAAGCAAAAGAGTTTCCTACTATCCTCAAGGAAATTGCTAAGATTCCAGCTTACAGTGATTTAGTACCAGAGGAGATCCGTGAACTGATTACTGACAAGCGGTATGTTGATGCTTCGAAAGTAGATGATGGACATTACGCAATTATTCCAACTGAGGTAGTACCTGACTTAAATGAACTCAGTAAAGATGAAGCGAACGTTTATGATTTAGTGGTTCGGAGATTAATTGCTGCACACTACCCTGACGCCTTATATGAGAAGCGGAAGGTAATTACAGCTGTTGATGGTTTTACTTTTTTGACCAAGCATACGTCTATTATAGATATGGGATGGCGCTTTGTATTTGAAGAAGAAAAAGAGCCTACTGATAGTGAACCTGTACCTGATATGAAACCGGGAGCGTTAGGCTTAACAGAAGAAGTGGACCTAGATGAAAATGAAACCAAACCTATTCCGAGGTTCACTGAAGGTGATCTGCTTACAGTGATGGCTAATGCTGCTCATTACATAGATGATACGGCGAGAAAGGACTATTCAAAACAAGAACTTAGTCTTGGAACGGATGCAACGAGAGCTAATATTGTTAAAGAGTTAATTGAATGCTCTTACATTACTGTTGAGAAGAATTTGGTACATATCACCCCGAAAGGGAGAATATTAGTGAATGCCCTTCAGAGTTCTGAAGGTATATTGTCCTCACCATTATTAACCGCAAACTGGGAGAGAGCCTTACTTCAAATTGGTGAAGGTAAACGGGATCATACTCAGTTCTTAAATACAACTCGAGTCATGGTTGATAAAGTTATTCGTGAGATGAAAGAAACATCAAGCAGATGGGAATTTGAAGAAGAGATCCAGGAGCAAAAGGAAAGCGAATCTATTGGCCATTGTTTAGAATGTGGTTCTGAGTTAGTTGAAAGACAGAAGTTTTACGGTTGCAGTGCATATAAGCAATCAGGGTGTAATTTTAAGGTGTTCAAGGTTGTTGCAAGCAAGAAGGTACCAATAAAAGAATTACGTAAACTTCTTGAAAAAGGTACAACTTCAAAGCTGAAAGGTTTTAAAAATAAGGAAAAGAAACCCTTCGACGCTTACCTGACATGGAACTCAAATTCAAAAAAGGTAGAATTCAAGAGATAAAGGAGTGTAAGTAGTGGAGTGGAAAGTCAATAATGAAAAGTATGATATTGGTTCACTCAATGATAATGAACGTACAGAACTGTACCGACAATGCAGAGAGAATAAGTTACAAATTGAATGTCTTTGCCAAAGTAACAACAATGTTTTTCCTAAGCTCCATATTAAACACAATAAGAATTCTGGCCTTTTCTATCCTGCTAATAATCCATCAAACAGTAAAAAGAGTATAAACCACTCAGATGATTGCATTTTCAACACATACTTCAGGCAGCACCTTAAAAGTAAAGGGATTTTATTGAATGAAGAGGGTAAATTTGTCTGTGTCATAAAAAGGAAAAAGAATGCAAATGGAAAAACCGGAAGCGCTGCAACATCGTCATTAACGAAGAGAAGTGAAACTGAACAAAGAAATTCAGTCATAACCTCCCAAACTGCACTCCGGTTTTTATTTCTGACATTGGTTCAGAAATATGGTGTTAACCGATACATTCCTTCTCAACAAAGAAATGTACACAAACGTTTATACAAAGCTTTTTGCGATACTCTAATTAATAAGAAAGAACTAAAAGATATCGGTTATCTTGCCCATGAAAAATACAGATATAACTATAAAAAGCATCAGCTTGTTGTAGGAATTGGTAATAGAACCGATATTGAAAAGGAACCAGGTACAGTGTTTTATAATATCCCTTTGTTTGCGTTAAACAATCCTTCTGAGAAAGCTATGGACTTAAAGGTACCAAAATGGATTTATGAAAAAGCTACATTCACACAAGCAAATGTGAATTTCGGGTACTTTCTACTTTGGAGAGATTATGATCAGCAGGATACTCTTAGGGACCTTGAGTTAGTATTTGTACCAGCTGAAAAAGAAACGATGATTCCCATTGATTCCTCTTTTGAGGAAATCATGCTGTGTCATTTATATAACAAGAAGATACAGTTTAAGAAACCTCTTGTAATGGTTGACGGGGATGACTATCTGCCTGATTTCATCTTAGATCAGAAGCTGCCACATACGGTCATTGAAGTAGCTGGCTTATTACATAATGAAGAATACAAAACGCACCTTGAACTCAAACAACAGCATTATCAGAGCAAAGGATATAAATACTTAGAGTGGGACGTTAGGCGAGACCTTAAAGCCGTTATTAAGGACATTATCTAATTCATTATGGCATCTATTTTTAAGTGAAGGAGGCTTTTATAATGGACAAAGAACATATTTTTAAAAGTGCTAAAGAGGACCTTATTCAAATCATTAATGATGTACAAGAAGAAACCATTAAAAAAGACGCTCAGAATATTCGTAAATACCTGGACTTTTTGGAGACACTTGTTGAACTGCAGGGTCCCAAGAGAATTGAACAATTAGAGGAAGACGCAGACAATGGTGCACCAACTCCTGAAACTCATCTAGAACCTCTAGAAAGAGGTTGCACTTTTGAACGGAAATTAAAAGGTGGTTTCCTAACAGACCTGAATATTTATGTGCCAGAAACAGTCGTTAGGAAATTAGATTTACAGTCGGGTGATATTGTAGAGGCAACTCCAAAAGAATCAATGGGGAGAGAACAGCACTATCACTTTACCTTGATTAATAAATGTTCAGAACCAATACATGATAAACGCGAGGTATTCAATTTTTGTAAAGTTGATAAAGATGGATCCATGTGGGTGTGTAACGAATTTCAAGATGGTAAGCTAATCAAATGGAATGAAGTCCCATTCACTGTACGTTTAAGGGATAGTGATGTTAGTGAACTTGATATCCAGCAAGGGGACATTATCGATATAGCCTTCTATATTGATAAACCCGAAGTCTCAAGAATCGTCTGGAAGCATAGAACAGATGCAGAGATACATACAACCCCATTACCATCTAGTGCATATAAAGAACGGTCTTTCGATGTTACTGAGAAACAAAAAAACCTCTCCGACTTAGCCGGTAGAGCAATTACACTTATCGGAAATATAGATCACAAAGCGTCTTATCGTGAAGCTTTCAATAGTGCAGGTGCAACTTTTGACATAATGGACGGGAACGAAGACAAACATAGGTTATCATCAGCTGTAAGACGGTCAGAGCTAGTCATTATCATCATACCGAATGTAGGGCACCATGGCGCAGAAATGGCTAAAAAGTACTGTAAAGAGAATAGAGTACCATTTAAAACAACGGATACTATGGGAACAAGTTCTATATTAAAGCTTGCAGTTGACTGGGCAACAGAGAATGAAAAGTATAGCGCATAAAAGTAAAAGGGTTACCGACTTGTGTCAGTAACCCTTTTTATTATTCAGTAGATCGTTAATTAAGTCATTTAATTTTGAGTGGTATCTATGGTATGGATTCGGACCAAGACGTTCTAATTCTCTCTTATAATGTTCGAGTGCTATTCCAGGTTTGTACTTACCAGACTGAACCTGCAGAGCTTTTTTCATTACACTGTCCTTCACTAAATCACCCTCCACAATAAAATTTCACGTACCGTACTATCAATAATTAGTTCATATCCACAAAAAACTTAATTAAGACAGAGTTTCCTCTATTATATAGGGATATTCAATACACAAAACAGATGATTTGGTAAAATATTCATTTGCATATAACCGAATTTCTTAGATATAGTATTAATAAGAACAGACGTTCTCATTAAAAAGAAGGAGTGATTACCTTGTCTTTAAGAGATAGGGGAATATTAAAGTTTCAATCAGCATTTTTCTTGCCAGAACATGTTAAGATGCTAAATGAGCACTGGGAAGATGCTGAAAAAGTTCAAAGACCCGAGCTGGATGAACAAAAATTAGCTGATTTGAATGAATTAGTTAAAGATGCGGTGTATCATCAAGACCTGGTTCATGTGGAGTATTATTCAGGTGGACATATTTTAGATTGTGAGGGAAGGATCTCCTTAATTGACCCCTTAAAAAAGTGCATACATATTGTAGGTGGGGGCGCTGCTGCAGGTGAAGTAAGAATTAGCCTAAAAGATGTAATTGACATAAAATTAATATAAAAAAGGAGCTAATTACAGCTCCTTTTAGACTGAGACCTTTAAAGTATATATAATTCCTTTCTTCAGCGCGATCGTAACCGCGTGGGTTCTGTTGTTTGCACCTAGTTTAGTTCTTATGCTGTTTATATGGTTCTTTAGAGTAAGAGGCGAAATGAAAAGACGTGTTGCAATATCTTCTAAGTCTCCACCAAAATGAACGATGTCATGAAGGACCTCAATTTCTCTTTTAGTCAGGTACTCTTTTGCTGTTTTGTGATTGATAGCTATGTCATCTTTCTGATGAAGTTGTTGCTTATAGATTTTGAGAATATCCGGTTGATAATCCGGCCCAAAATAGTGATCATACTCAATGAGGTAATGTATAGCGTTTTCCAGTGGAATTCTGTAGTTATAGAATCCAAATATGTCTAGCTTTAAACAAGTAATGATAAAACTCATTGATTTCCATCCAGAGGTCAACATCAGTTTTGTTTCTGTGTTTATATGAGCTAATTTACTGATTTGATGCATTACATCGCGGACAGGCTGTGTTTGATCAACAAGGTAAATAGCTGCTGTATACCGGCTACTTCCGTACAATTTTGACCCTTGCAGAAAATCTGAAGAATATGTAAATCGTTCTATCCGACTCAATTTCAACTGAACATTATTTGAAGTGGAGTATGGATCGATTATTAATAACTGAATAGGGCTAGTATGCTTTTTCATGGCGCTCCTCCACATTTTAGCTTACACAAATATAGCAAATTTTGTAGAAAAACCCTATCTTATTAAGCAGAAATACGCAAAAGGTCTTATATTAAAAACATTTGATAGTTATTTCGACTTGCCGGTATACGTTTTGTAGTAAAAAAGGGCATGTATATATTGTAATGGTATGGTTTTACCAGCAGACTTAATTTTACTATCTTTAAAGAGCGCTTAAAATGGCATTAAAGAAGACAACACAATGTTGTCAAATAACAGACATAAAAGTGTTGTCTATTGTGAAAACAAGGCATTGTCTTTGTTGGTTGAAACTAGGATAAGGTAATTCATATTGAAAGATTATATAATTCTTAAAAAAGCAACACTCACTCCGGGAAGGGTAGGGGTATACTAGAAAATAAAGGAACGAACACCACAGGTGCGGTGTTCGTTCCTTTATACATTAAGTAATTTTCGATTAATATCTTCGAGAAGGAGTTCAGCACCTTCCTTGCTAAGTGTAACCTTACCGTTTCCTATAACAAAGTTGTCATCCGATACTTCGCCTGTAATAACACATGTATTTCTAGCCTCATATTTCTTTAAGACAATTTTATCTCCATCACTAAAGATCTCAATTGGATCCTTCTCTTTTATTCCTAGTGTTCTTCTAAGTTCCATAGGCACCACAATGCGCCCTAATTCGTCTACCTTCCGCACAACTCCTGTTGACTTCATAAAGACCTCCATATTTGGTAAAATTTATACATCTAATAAACTATCAGTTTATTAATAATAATACAAATGAAATGAAGAGATTAGAATTTGGGGCTTGAACCTGTTAATTAAAGTATAATAATTCTATTAATGATCTATCATAGAAATAAATAATTTGTAACTGTCCCAAATAAAACGCCCCAGGGTTACAACCTGGGGCGTTTTGGGTTCTTATACATTAGGAGATTCTTTTGCTAACAAGTGCTTCAGGGACTTCATGAAAACTAAATAAAATATTATTAATCCAGGGAGAATAATTAAAAAGGTCCACTCTAAAATTGATATAACCCATTGATTGTAAATAGATGTGTCAAGAGCATATACTGGGGCTAGGAACCCTGAATACTTAGAAAATGAAATATGAATAATGGAACGATTTATTATAAGGAGTAAACTTGTAATAATAAACTTCACAAGCGAACTATATCCATTAGATTCTTTGAAGAACTTATATAATTGCTTATAAAAAAACAATAATGCTAGCAAAGGGATTCCTGCGTATACCCCTGTCAGTCCAGATGGTAAAACATTGTATTGTTCTATTAAATAGGGAAGTATTGAATACACCACAAGAAGATTAATGAACAAGTAAAATAAAACTTCTTTCTGATGGCCCTTTGGTGAGCGATTCCATAATAATAAATGAGTGATAAAAAATGCTACGGTACAGCCTAGTATCGTTGACACACTTAAGCCAAATAACGAAGGACCATGAGCTATTTTAAGTACAAACGTTCTAAATATGTCCCCAATCGCGATTATTCCGAACAGACCCCCAATAACGAAAGCTAATGATATGGTGAAAAGAGAATCTGAGGAAAATCTCTCTATTTTATGTGTTAGTTGGTCCATTATATCCCTCCTAATCATTTAGATAATAACTTAGCTTTCATATCCATTAGTATCTTAGTCCACATTCTAATAGTATTGAGCAAGTATGAAATAAACTAACCATAAACTACCTGTTAATTGAAGTACCGGTGTTATTATTTTTAAGTCGCTTTTTTTGTTCAGCAAAATTATTACTGCGAATATAAGAAAACATAATACGCTTAATACAATTAAAGATATAAAAGTTACTTTCATTAATGACATGTCTAATCCCTCCATCTATTTTATATAGGGCTATTGATATAATCGGTCATTTAAGATAAACCTTAACTAAAATTTTGATTCATCCCACTTAAGAGCAACATTACGTTCTTTCTTCATAAACTTGTCCAAGTATATTTCCGTCGTTTTGATGCTTTCGTGATCCAACGTCCGCTGCAAGTCATATATGGATACACCTAACTTAGCTGATTCAATGGCGAAAAAGTGTCTCATAAAGTGAGGAGTGATGTTGGTATCGCGGTATTTTAGAAACTCTAAATTCGTTTCTTGAATTTTTCGAGTGATATAAGAAGACAAGTATCTACCGGTATACGGATTACCCTTATTAGTTGTGATTAGGTAAGATTGATCATTTGGATTAAGGTCTGAACTCATTCTTTTCCGCTTCCTTAATTTCACTAATAAATGAAAAGCTTTTCGGAAAATGACGACCTCGCGCGGTTTATTATTTTTTCCAACGACCTTCAACCAATATCGATCCGTAAAAGAATCATAATAAAGGTCTCCCCATTTTGCTGAAGCAAGCTCCTCACACCTAAGTCCAGTGGTCGCCAGGATGAAAAGAATTATATGAGTGACCGGATTTCTCGTTTCATAGTAGCGGAGCAGCTGGTCTACTTCCTCATATGACAAATCACGGTTTGGACGATCGTTATCTGAGACATTCGTACTTTTCAAATCTTTAGTAAGATCTTCTTGAACAATATCTTCATTATATATCCATTTCAAGAACGTCTTAATGATGACCGTTTTCTTGCTTAAAGTGGCCACCGAATAAGGCTTCCCGTTCCGCCCTAAAGGTTCCGAACTTAACCACTCCTGGAACCTTTTTAAATGGCGTCTCCGTAAAAGCTTCAATAAAGAACTCTCAGAGTAATTCTCCATCTCCATTCGAATCGATTCTTCATAATCTAAAACTTTCTTATAAAAAAACAGCAATTCACGTATGTAATCCTTTTTTGTTTTGTTTTTCCGATTCTTTTTCTCATCGGTATCCCGTTCTTTTTGAACAAAGTAGTAAATGAGCTCTAGATCGCTAAAACTCTGAAAAGAATTTACTTCCCCTTTTTCGTTTTCTTCCTTTTTTAATTCAAGATCTTCTACATAACGAGCATCAACCAACAAATCTTTCAACTTTTTATTATCTTCAGCAGCTATGTGATAATTACCTTTATCCAATTTAATGGGCAATAATGATTTTTCCCTAACCATATTAACCACCTTTGTTCTTGTATTTTTTTTTAAGATAATAAGAGATATAGAACATATGTGCTTACAAATTATTATATATTATATTGGTTATCTTTACCACTATATATAAAGAACCATATATTCTTCATTTATATAATATCTATTAAATTGTTTATTATTATTTAGTATTTATAATCAATATTATTGATTGTTTATTTTTATAAAACATATGACTTGTATCTTATAAATGTATAGGATATAATTTCCATAGAACAAACGTTCTTTACAAGATAGGAGGCAATAATATGTATCTAGTTAAGTGCAGCAAGTGTGAGGAAATGGTCCAGCCGAAAGAGATAGTTGAAATTCCATCCCTTTTAGATCATTCCATTACAAAGATGTGCAATTTGTGTTACGGAACAATGGGTGAAGGAGGAACTAAAGCCTATGAAACTCTGAAAACGTATGAAGTCTTCATTAATGATCTAGTTGTTACGGAGGTAGAAGAGGCGAACAAACACAAAGCATTTGAAGTAGTACAAACTTTGGACATCTTTCAGGGTGAATTAATCAAACAATCTTTAAATGATGAGAAGATCTCTGTTGTGGTTAAAGAAAAACAAGCGGTGAGATAGCATATGAAGTATCGACATCCAACTTATCATGAAGCCATGCAAGAATTGTCCGATACATATAAGAGATACATCATGTTGATGGAGCAGCTTGATGAGGATAAAAACAACGAGTTTCTAGAGCGTCAAATTGAACTATGTATCTACAGATTAAAGGAATTGTCCGGAGAGTCTTTAGAGGTTGTGAAACAAATGGTGGAAAATTACAATAAATGATACAGGGCGGTGTTTTCATGAATTATAAGGTACATACATCCGTTGAAGCTATACCACACATAGAGCCCTACCAGTTAGAAGTATCCATTGAAATTTACAATGAAACACTTAAACAGATTTTTTTATCGTTGGACGATATGGAGGATACTGAAAGACCGAATCTAGCTTATTGGACAGAAGAATTATTATTTTGGTCTAGGGAGGTAGTAAAGGTAATTAGCCTATCGGAGATACCAGGTAGTCCCCTTATTACATACCACTGGACTACAGTTTCCTTAACAGAATTATTAAGCACTCCACTTAAACAGCGGTTCGAGAAGTTAGATGATGCAAAAAAGATACAACAAAAGGTTCAATCTCAACTTGAGGAGTATTTAACGAAGCTTGAAAAGAATGCTCCAACATTAACTAGTTGATATGGTAGATATGGGTTGAAGAGCTAGGCGTGCTTTTTAACTTGATTTAAATGTAGAAGGGAATTGGTACTAATGGAACTACAAAATATGGATCAACTTATTAACCTGGGATTTGGAATTTTAATGGTTCTAATCCTGATTGGATTTGGATTAAGTTCAGTTCTCAAAGGATTTAGTATTGGAAGTTTGATAGGTCTTCTCATGGCCCTCGGAGGCTTCACATTAGTTATATACCGTAAAGAGATCAGCTCTACATTATACCCATATTTTACGCACATGCCTTATACCTTCGTTATCTTAGCAACACTTTTGTTAGTTTTCGTTGTTGTATTTTATGTTGGAATGGAAAAAAGAAAGTCCTAATATTAGAGCTGTGATAGATGCAAGGTAAAAAGTGTAGATGGGAAAATACCCCACAAATCTTTTAATGGTCGTTCTATCTGAATAATAAAATTAGTACTACTAAAAAGGAGTTTACAAATGAAGATAATTCAAATCTTGCTCGCAGTTGCTAGCTTTACAATTATCATTCTATGGGCATTTACAGATTTAACCTTTATCCAAATTAATTCTTCTCTGAGCCTAGATATTGACTTAATCTTAGGGATCGCAATTTTTATGGTCTTTATTTTGAATAGTTTAGCTATCCCTATGGAGAACCAAGAAATCTCGAAAAGAATTACGTTAGCTAGTCTTTGTCTCATTACAGTTTGCTTTATGCCAGCGGTAATAGTACATCTCTAATACTTAGAACATTGCATTAACAGTTTTAACCCCCATGAACAAGGAGGATAGTAGTTGTGGAGAACAGACCATTGCAGTACTGGAATGTAAAAGAAAAAGCCTCTCATCAAATAGTAATCTCATTAAACACTCACCAATTACAACCATACAAGTTAGAAAATATGGTAAGAAACAGTTTCTAGGTGGGATTCCTTTACCCTCTAGCATTATGCTATTCAGTAACTGGGAAGCTGCGGATAAATTCAGGGACACAAATCTCCCTCATAAGTATTACGTTCTTAATGAAAAAGATGTATTAGAAAAGGCATACATCGAGTTTCCGTCCACTACTTTCATTGAACTTGGCATTAATGATCGAATTACAGTTAACTGTTCTAATGAATGGCAAAAGAAAAAGTTAATACGGTTGCTTGAAGAGAAAACCAACCGATTAATGACCAGTCAGGTTTATTCCGCTTAAAAAAGATAAAGAAGGTGAAAATCATTGGATGAGTTACAACCAGAACAACAACCTCTTACGATACGTGATATAGCAGAAGAATTAGGGGTTACGGAACAAACCGTATATAACTACGTGCGTCAGAACAAAATTACACCCTTTAATAAAGAAGCATGGCATGTTGAAGGGGAGTTTCATTTCAATAGAGAAGATATTGATTTCGAGTCGTTGAAGAAACGAAAGCCCGGTTTAACAACAGGAGAAGTTGCTGGTGAATTAGGAGTCTCTATTACCACTGTACTCAACCATATACGAAGTGGGTCCTTACGGGCTGAGCAGCAGGTTTACAACGGTAAGAAAACCTACTTCATTCAGCCTGTTGACCTTGAAAACTATAAGCAAGAGTACCCAATCCGCAAGAAAGTCTCAAAAAAGAACTTTTATGACCGGAAACACCAAGTTTGTCTCTATCAATCCTTTAAGAATCCTACTACTAATGAACTGGCACGGATACACTCCATCGATGAAGAGATAAAATTGATTACTGAAGATGGTCAGATATTTAAATTGGAAGAGTTAACGAGTAGAGGATTTCACCCGATGTATTCTATAAAGGAAGGCAGTTACAATACGAAGCGTGGTTATGCCAAATTTCGTTTTATAAAACCAGCCAATATTCATTCTGTTGTATTTGATTTTATGGATTTGGTCTATATGTACGCCGGTCCATTAAATGTACGTGTAATGAATGATAATGATCATCTTCAAGTAGAGGTTAAGCCAACTCTTCTAAAAGGAAAGATTGATGACTTATCAGAAGTGCTACAAGTTGCTAAACAGAGTATAACGAGTGGAAAGATTATCTCACGGTATAACGGAATCCTTTTAGAAAGTGATCTCGAGCTAATACCGCTTCATGTTCCATCAAAGGTAAAGCATGAAGTTAAGTCAGCTGCAGATGAACAAAATCAGTCTGTAGAAGAATTTATTCTTGAATCAATAAAAGCCCGTCTTAACCAAAGGAGATCCTAGTCAATGAATCCAGAATTCTTTTCGCACCAATTTTATACACTTCTTTCATCCCCAGGTGTAATACCTTATTTTGTTTTAGCTTTACTTGTAAATGCTGGACTAGTGTATCTACACCTAAAGAAAACCAAAAGAAGTCGTCAAATGACTGCCATCTTCAAATTTGTTATTAAGAATAAATTGGTTTCTAAGGAAGATGTCATTTCAATTAAACTCATTTCTAATGATAAGGGTAACAAAACAACAAACTATCAGGTGGAAACTCCCACTACAGGACTTTTTATTGAGATGATATCTACTAAAATTATTAATGTGTCTAAGCTGAATTCTTAAGAAGGAGGACGGATACTCTTTGGGAAAATCAGAATATAAATTTGATAATAAAATGTTAAAAATTAAGGTATCCGCGAGTTTCCTAGGAATAATGGCGTTCATAACTTACATCGCAATAAATTATTTAGAGAAAATGCTGCCCCAAAATACAAGTAATTTGTTAAATGGTGCAGCAGAGAACGCATATCTGCTTCTAACAATCGCTATATATCTTATGGTTATAGCAATGATCATATTGATTGGATATGGCATTACATATTCAATAAGACATACAAAAATGCATACTAAGTGAGGTGAAGTATGAAAAAACGTGTTTTCGGTCTATTAGCGAATATTTCACTAATGGCAGTATTAATTATCGTTTGTTTTAAACTATTGTTAGGTATGGACCCAGAGGCAGTTAAAGGATTTCTTATGGAAACGGGGGCTATACTGGAAGTCATCCTACCAGTTACAATTGCTATAAGTCTTATTTTTACTGTTACAGCCTATCAATTAAATAAGAAAAATGATTATCTTAAAAAACGTATTTCTATTCTTATAACTTTAGCTTTGGCTTTTTACATGAGCGAACCATTGGCGCGCTTAATATTAGGAACATAGAAACCACCACTCCATTACTAGAATATTCCAAGCGGATATACTATAATAGAGTCATCCAACAACCTCAACCTTAATATTTCTAATGGGATGCCCCAGTATACAAGAGTGCTAGTCTAATTGACTAGTGATCTTGCGTACTGGGGCATTTTTTGTTGGGTTACCCGCTCCTACAAGAACGTGGAAACACTGACTGTTTGAACATATTCAAAATGAATGGTTATTTAGTTGCTTCATTAACTCACACTCTTTAAGGAGGTATTCAGTTGGACCAATTAAAGTATCAGAAACAAGTAATTAGAGAGGATGCCGATTTGACCAACCGATTAAAGAAGCATTTAACAAGACCGGATGTACCTGTTCGTTACCCACGAAGAAGAGAAAGAAGCACAAAAAGGGCAGGTGATAAATCATGAAATCTAAGGTTAAACAGCTAGTCAGTAACTTTGTATTTGTCACATCGCCCGCGATCGTGTTCTTAGCAATTCTGTACTGGGTCATGTCTACATGGGTAGGAGGTATACGCTAATGTCAGTTGAAGAGCGTATTCGAAAAAAACAACGCGCTGAAAAAATAGAGAAAGTCTTGAACCATAAGGTGGAGGGTGAATCATTTATTGATGGTCCCTCCAAAGAGTGGAAGAGGATTGTACTTAAGCACTTCAATAAAATCTATGATAATCAGATGACGGTAAGTCAACTTTGTTCATTATTAAATGATAAAGGAATCCGCTTCAACCAATCTCAAGATCTTGTGAAGTTTCCAATAAGAGAATACCTACTGTATATATCCAAAGTAAGTCATAAGAAGTTGTCTTTAGAAGGGGAAGATGTATGAAACGTTTATTACTAATACTCTCCATATCCTTACTCATTGGTGGATGTGAAGAACGAATACAAGATACGTTACCTGGTGATCCAAACGGAAATCTGGTCCATGATGCTGAGAAAGCTTTAGAAACAAAGGACAACGTTAAAGATGCTACCAAAGACCAAGTGGGAGATACCGTCGACGATTCAGTAGAAAACACCGTCAAAAATATTGTTGGTGGCTCACTTGGTGAAGCGATTGGAGATTTCTTGGGGGACAAAGCAGGTGAAGCAGCTGAGGAACAAGTTGAAAAAGCATTTGGCCCAGACTTTGGTGAGACAAAAGAGCTAGTTGAGAAGATTACTGGTACCTCTATATCAAGTAAAGCACAAGAGCGGTTCTTCGCAGCTACTGTAGATGAGGTAATTGATGGGGATACAGTACACATCACAAGTGATAGTGGACATTCGTTTAAGCTAAGGATCCTCTACATAGACTCACCGGAGGATACAAAGAAGAAACAAAAGTATGGGGAAGCTGCTACAGCTTTTGCAAAGAAACATCTGAAAGGTAAAGAGGTCACAATAGAAGTTAGTAAAAAGGGTGAGCCGGTTGATAAGTATGGTCGGTTGCTAGGAAATATATTTATCGGAGATCGTATGTATCAAGAAATGTTAATCACTGAAGGTCTAGCAATGGTCCGCTATGTTTATAAGCCTGACACCCAATATGAGAAATATCTACGCTCTAAAGAGAAAGTTGCCGAAGCAAAGAGAAAGAACATCTGGAAGACCCCAGGTTACGCAACGCCTGATGGTTATGATATGAGTGTTTGGAATTGATTGTTATCACAAAGTGAGCCCACCAGAGAAGAGGTGGGCTCACTTTATGGATTAGTCTTTAGTTTTCGAATTAGCTCTTCCCTTGTAATTGTTCCATTAAGAACGTCCCTAATATCTTTTTCATCTTCAGGGGTAATTTTTAAACCTTCAAGTTCAAGCTCATATAATGCGTGTTTAATGAGTTCATCAGTGTTAGAACTATGTTTGTCCATTAATCTACAGTCCTTTCATTTCGGAACTCTTTCATCACTTTTCGAACCTTATTTTCAACAATATCTTCATACTCTGTCTTTGCCTTTTCACGTTCAAGTCTTTGCTCTTCTTCAAACTTAATCTTGAAGTTCTTTAGCTGTTTTCTTCTAATAGGAATAGCCACAGCAAGCACAATTACTTCAAGTATTAAAATAGGATAGGCAAACACACAGTAAAAGATCGATATTCCTAGTTTAAAGAACAATACAATGGCCATTGCAATAATGGAGCGTAATTTATGTACCTGGATGAAAAGGGATAACGTGCCATAAGAAAAACCAATCATGTAATAATGGATAAGAATCTGAGCTTGCGTTGAGGGTATGACTCTATCAAGATAAAGATCTGTGTACATTAGTTCCACTGTCTGATGGATAGTCTCAATAAGGATAAAACCTTCATACCGGTTCTCAACGTAGGAAAGTACTACAATAAGAAGAAGCGGATACAAGATAAACTGCTTTGTTAATGCTTTTTGTGTGAATTCCCGATTAAACATATATTCCCCCTTTATTTATCTATTTCCATTATATCTCATTTTATCAATTCTCTCCATCTAATATGTTGTATTTTACAACATAATTTGGTAATATTTACTTAACTAGAAATTTATGGAGTTGTTCAAATTGAAGACAACGGTAAAGGCTATATACGACCGCTACCCAAGTGTTGAAAAGTACGAACATGGCGATAGTGTCCAATTAACGAATGCAGAAGAAGTGTTTTATCAGCTTGCAAAGTTCATACAAGAACCCGATAAGTATTCTTTTAATCTTGCACTGTTATACAAGAATCTAGAAGATGAGGATCTAGTATTTGGTTTAGGGGTTATCATACAATTCTTTGAAAATGATACTTACTTAATTAAAGAAAAGGGAGCTATGCTTCTCAAAGACTTCCGTAGAGATCATGAGAAACTTTATAGCCAATCCATGTTTGCAACATACCTGGCGAATCATGGGTATAATTTCACTCCTCGTAAAATCACCACTTATTACAACCGAGATAAGTTACCTAAACCAGATTTGAAAATTGGCAATACGCCTTACTGGTATGAATCAACACTAGAGAAATACATGCAAACACTAGAGTAAGTAATTGTATTAAGTTATAAAAAAGAAGGTGATTTTATTGACTGAGTACCAGTGCTATATAGAGGGAAAGTGCGTTATGAAAGAGTTTCTTAACCGGTATGAATGTGTAAATTGCGGAAGAACCGCTATGAAATAATAATAGGGTAAAAAAACATTAACACCCAAAAGGAGTTCTTTAATATGTGGTTTGTAAAAAAGGAATTTGAACATGAATTAAACCAACTGGATGAAACGAATTTAGCAGGCACATTAGACCGTATGGTTAGAGAAGACAAAGCAATTGTACCACCAGTAGTAAATAAAAGTTTTTATAGCTTAAAAATCATTGAAAAGTATCAAAATGATCCGAATTATATTATGGTTCAATATTCAGTAAAGTGGTAACAAGAAAATTCTTGATAAAAAATCACAGCGTATCAAGAAGAGACTTGGAGAAAAAAGGAGTTATTTTCAATGAAGCATAAAATAATAAGTCTATTGCATTTCATTCCGTTTTTAGCAGCTATCTCTCTTGTAATTTACTCAATTCATGGATTAGTAACAGGTAGCAAAGATATAAACCTATTTCAACAAGCAGCTATCTTTGTTTATATGGTTATCTTGGGCTGGATTTTCTTTTCGAAAGACGGAACAGAATCAAAAATTACACGTGTAAGTTTTGGATTTATCTCACTATTTTTCATGCCATATGTTCTTAAATTTTTAACATATATCAGTGATAATCCCGAAGTTCTTTAGACAATAAAATAAAAATCGGAGGAAAGGATTATGAAGTTAGTTTTTCTTGCAATAGCGACAATTATATTAATCTATATTGGTATCTATATAGTTACAGTCGTACCTTATCATATTTACTTAAAGAAGAATAAGAAAAGCCTAAATAAAAAGGGCATAACAAATGTAGATCAACTAATGAAGGACTTTAAGGAGAGAAAAAATACTAAATAGTAAACAACTTGAAAGTTGGAGAAAGGAGAGTTAACTAAGTGAATACTGGTACAGATATACATAAGAGTATTAATTGGAAAGATATCTTGAATGTAGATAAATATTTTAAAGGTTTGACTACAGACTCACAAAAAAAAGAAGCTTTAGATGCTTCGTTAAAAGATGGAGATTTTTCATGTGTAAAAAAGCATCGTAAGGATTTAATAAAACCATATATGGAACAAGAAAAACTCCCTTATCCCGCTAGTTACAAAATTAATTGGCATAAAAATAAACGGCTCACAGAGAAAATTTACACTTCTTTATACATTGGAATGTTAATTCTTTTATTTTCCATAGTAATTTATGTACTAAACGACATAGAACAAGTCAACGCGGAAGAGGAAGAGAGTTACATAAAAAGAACAGAGCTTATAGCAGATTACATGGATGCAGACCCTTATAATTTGTTAATAACGGATCAAAAAAGTGGCTTATATAATAAATTCACTGGAGTATCAATAGTAACTTATGAAGGTAATAAATATCACATTGAGTTTGAAAATGCCAATAATACATGGGAGATAAAGAAGTATGTCCAATTGGACTAAACTATAGAAAGGTCGGAAGAAATGATCAAACTTAAAAAGTATTTTCAGCGAAGAAAAGATGCTATTACTATTTATCAATATAGAGAATTAGGCGATTTAATTTTAATGTCGGTTGGTAAGCTGTTAAGAAAGAACAACGAGCAAAAAACAGGTTACTTTATTAAGAAGTGTCAAGACCTTCAAAAGTGGACTATTAATAACTATGAGAACCATCAGATTAAGGTTTCTGAGAATACGATAGAAGAAATTCGAAACCTGGATTTGTCTGATCTTCATGATTGCGAGAAGTTTGGTCATCGGTTACACGATGTTTTTAGAGAGAACAGAAATAATTCTCCATCAACCGGGCCATTTCTTCCTATTTTCATCCATGGCACACCAATAGCAATGATTGAGTTTATTCCTGTAGTCTTTGTGATTGGCGGTATTCTCTTGTTTATATAACGTGCATGAGGACTTATGGTAAAATGTATTTAAGTTAACAGGAGGTGCAAAAAATGGCACACGACTACCCATTAACTGAAGATGAACGCGCAAAGATTTATGAACTCAGAGCCAAATTGATTGATGCTAAGTTTGATAGTGACATAAGATACTACACTGAAGAAATCCATAAGATTTTGGATATTGCTGAAGAACGAGTAAAAAGTAAAAATGAACAGGCAGCTACAAAATAACCGCTGATCCAATCGAGGATACGCGGTTGTCTTTTACCCTGTGGATGAACGATATTATATTGTCGTCTTTTTCCAGCTATGCTAAAATATAACCATATTTACTTACTTTTTCTTTATTTTATGTGCGACCTCATGGTCAGCAGAAATCTTTTATTAATCTAATGCAGTCCTCCGGACTGATCTAATTTACTCACTACCAGTGGGTCTATTAATCAGTTTGGGGGGCTTTTTTTCATGTTTCCAAACTTTGAAAGGGGATGGTATTAATGTTACAAAGTGTTTTGTTAGCAATATTTACGGGTGGACTTAGTGGTTTTGTATCTCATTTGATAACAAACAAAAAATCTTTGGATTATCCAAAGAAAATGAAAACGAAGTGGTATTTAGGTTTTATTGCAGACATTCTAATCGGGGCGGCCGCTGCTGTTTTTGCTGTTACTTTCTTGCTACCTGAAGCGGATACTTTAAGAACCGTTATCGGTGTTTCAGTACTTGCAGGAGTTAGTGGAGAAAGCGTCTTAATGAGACGAACACTAGCAAATGAACAGAACAAATTAGAAAATCTGAAAGAAATTGATGACCGAATTAACCGAATTCAACAGTTATCAGAAGGAAAAGAAAACGACACTAAAAATTAATCTTTTTAGTGTCTACTCTTATCCTATTAATCATTATGTTGCTACATATGTAGGGTGAATATGAAAGGAAAAAGGAGAGAGTTATATGATGCAATCAAATGACATCTTTACGTTAAGCGAGAGGTTGCAAGTAAATGAATTAAGAAAGAAAATAATGGAGGCTAAAACTCCAGCAGAAGTAAAGAAATACACTCAACAGGCCAACAGGATCCTTGACCGAGTTGAGCGTAGAAACTTACTTCAAAGCAAAATGTCAGTTTAATAGAAGAACACCGTCCATATTGGCCGGTGTTTTTTTATTGAAAATAATACAATATTTTATAATTTATGGTACACTAATATTAATAGTTCTTTCCCTTTTATTTATTGTATGTTGCAGCCATTTGGCTAGCAGTTATTGATTAAACGTAAGCGATCTTTCTAGGTCATTTTTTATCACACCAGATGTGGTAATTAATCGATCTATAGAGATCGCTTTTTTGGTGTCTAAAACACAAAAGGAGGGTAGTACGAAGCAATTAGGGATGTGAACTATAAACTTTAAAGGGTGTTTTCGTTTTCGTGAGCATGGGACTTTTCCCGTGGTCACTATTTTTAATGGGTGAAAAAAATGATTTCGAGAGGTTGAGGTTAATGAATGGTTCACACTCACAGGAGAAGGAATTGGTAAAGAAGCTTTACTTGAATTCTGTTGAGACTAAACGTGAAAAGTTTTTGAGAGGAAGAATGTCTTATAGCATGTATGCCAGGTACATTAAAGGGTATGCATTGAACCTTTCCGAGATGGGCTTTTCCAGTAAGGAAATAGATAGCCTAATTGAACACGGAGAGGACAATGCAGCGCGTAGAAACCCACAGGCATTAAATCGACTCATTAACAAGGAGTTCAAATTAAAGAAACAAGAGAGGGATAAATAGTGAGCAATACTCATGATTGTTTGAATGTTGACTTCGAGATAAAAGAAGTTATCTGGTATGAAGAAATCGGTGAAGATATTGGAACCATGACCATCATCTTATCAAGTGGTGAGGAAATGGAGTTATCTATTTGGTACGACGATGTAGAGCCTTACGTATGCGTACCTAAATCTGAGGAAGAAATGTTGGATCCGGATGATGAGTATGAGGTTTATCTAGTAAGCGACTTAATTAAACATTGAGTGATGAAAGGGAGATAACACACGTTATCTCTCTTTATTTATTTGTAAAAGGAGGTCATCTTGATTGGAGAGTTTTAAAGGTAGGACTGTTCAACAAGGACAAAGAGTGGATGTATATAAAAACCTTCAGGTTGGAGCATTCTCAATACGTTGTTCTAAAACTCAAAAGATATTAGCGCATGCTCCTTCAGTTCGAATATCAAATTGCGAATTTAAAGTGAGTGAATCAGGCCGACAAAAAGTTCTAAAGCACAGGCGTAAAAAGGTTCATGCTTTTATTAGAGGGACATTTGAAGCAGCTGGTGAGGATTTACCAGATATGGACCACTCAGTTTATTACGATCCATATAAAACTGAGTATTTTAGGCTTGTAGATACCAACGAACCCATCTTCCATGCAGAAGAGGTTTTCTGTATTGGCAAGTTAGCCTACGCGAATATGCCAAAGGATATGTTGCTTGTATAAATGCCATCAAACGTGATGAAGAGGAGATAAATCAGACACCAAACTATACGAAGGGTGGAATTAATGTGAAACAAACATGCCAGGGTTGCTTAGCAATGAAATTCCAGAGAAGTATTAAAGATGAAAATGTGCTTACCGGTGTTTATTGTAGATTTAATCGTCCAATCGAAGCAATTGTAGAAGATGGTAAACTCGTCGGCGCAAAGCCGCTTCAACAATGCAAGAAGTTTACAACGTACAACGATTATGGTGATCAAGTAGATATCATGAACCGTAAACGTTTTGGACTTTACAATGAGCATTGGGTGGACTCCTTTGAAAAGTGGCGCGAAGAACGAGATCAAGGGAATCGTAGGGAAGAAAGGCGGAGAGCTTAGTGACATCTAAAGGTAACTTTACCAAAACAGGTTTTTCAAAAAGTGGGTTCTCCTGCTGCAGCCATTATGCTGTTTGTGACATGGGGAGAAAAGATTGTTTTTACGAGCAGATGGATCCAGAAGTAAAAACATACTGTAACTGTTATCAACGTAATCAATCAAAAGATAAAGATGTCGATAGGGAGAAGAACGCTATAAGTCGTGAAGAGGTAGAAGATGAGCTTGAAGTAGCTTCTTTTGAGGAAGGACAACTCAGCTTGTTTTAACCCATAAATCAATTAGAAAGGGAGTTATCAGTTATGAAATCTGTCTATGTTTCTGCTTACTTTTCTTATTACTCCGAAGAATGGTTCCAATCCATTGAGAAAAACCGCAACTGGAACAAGAAGGGCAATTTCTACGCGCTATTCAAGAACGGATATTGGTTAACTATGAGGTTCAGTAAACACTTGAACATGACAATTTATAGTTGTTCTAAAAGTTTGGGACCGATGGATACGCTAGAACCGTTTCCGCTTGAAGATGCCTGGATTCAGATGTGGGGTAATGCTCAACTATCTCCAGATTGTGTGTATGTTCATACTAAAGAGGATTATCAAGGGTTCATGAGTCAAAATCAAAAGTGGCATTTTAATAAGGAATTAAATTGCTACTTGGATCAATCTGAGAATTGTACCTACCACATAGAGGACGAAACTTTCCAGTCTTTTTCAATTAAGAAGAAGATCTCAGTCGGAAGTACACTGAGAGCCATGTCATCAATCGGTCTGCCGATTCAAAAAGAATACATTAATGCCAGTTAGAGAAGGGGAGAAGTATAAAGGATAAGATTTTTGGGGCCGAAATCCGTTACGGAACGGTTTTGCGCCCTACATATTCTATTTAAGAGTATGGTACGTGAAATTTTACAACCTTATTAGTACCATTATTTAGAATTTGTGGTAAACTATTAACAAATAAGCGGATGGGAAAACCCCACATCAAATTACCTTTTGGTAGCTTGGTGTGGGGTTTTTTGTTTGTGGGAGGTATTATTATGTCAGCTGTACTAGAATTATCAATTGAGCAGCAAATAGACCTCAAGAGAGAAGAAATGCTAAAAACAGCTAAAATATATGGTATGAGAAGCGAGAAAACCCTAAAAATTAGTGAGGAACTAGATCAATTAATAATAATGTATTTAAGTAATAAAGAGTAATTTAATAGGGGGCAGCTCAAAGCGCTCCCTCTATTAAAATTTTTAAGTAAAGTCATTTATTTCTTTACTTGTAATCTCAAATACGTCACGTAGTTCACTCTGAACTGTTCTTGTTTTTGGGACATAAAGTTCTTTATCGCTAAAGATATTTTCATAATCACCATTATTTTTCTCGCAAAAGAAAACATGGTGACAGGCCATTTTTGTCTCATCTTTTTTATAATCTTCCCCCGTAACTCCAAAGGTAGCCCACTTATCCACGAGCTTACAATAAACTACAAAATCTATTTTAGCCTTCTGATCTCCCTGGATATCAGTCTCATATATATCGAAGACTCTATGATCAACCCGTTTATTCCATTCGTTATGTATATGGCGCATTTGATGTTTAACGTAATGTTCTCTAATAAAGCCCCTATAGGCTAAATACGTATTTAACTTAACGTATTTATGGAGAGGTTCTGCATCTGGTATATCATGGCCAATATTTTGATAATAGGTCTCTAATTTACCTATGCTATCTTTCCATGCTCCCTTACACATAAAATCCATATAGTTAAGAGCCTGCATTACTTCTGCTATATCTTCTATATTCATGTTTGCATCTCGATTATTTTTACGAAGGTTATTTAACCAATTGTTGTATTTGTTAACTTCTCCTTCATCGTACATTTCAAAATGGTCGCTAATATCGTTAGCCATTGTTTTACGAACTGACCAACAAAACTCCTTAAAACTGGTAAATTGTCTTTTAGAGTAATCAACTTTTACAAGGTCACACAAAGTTGGAAAATGCCCATTTAATATTCCTCCTCTGACCGCATCATATTCTTCCCAACTTAAATATGGACGCTTCGTAGTACCTATTTTTCCCTCACGTTCTAGATACCACGTTTTCCATTCATTATCTTCCAAAGGGGGTAACCATCTTATATTAAAATTTGTATATTGTATAGACCTTGGACTTATTAACTTGGTAACGATATCTCCAAAGTGAATAGTTTTTTGTTTGCAATAAGGCTCCATCTTCCGTATCCTCTCTCTAATTTATTCCATTGTTTTCCCAATAAACAAAGAGATATACCGTTCTTTAAACAAAAACATATTTATCACTTCCTGATCATAAGAAATTGAAGGGGAAAAAAATTAGGGAGGATTATTATATGTTTGAAGATAAAGATGATTTTATGGCAGAACTCTTTCCACCATTTATCGCTAAAAAATTTGGTGTAAATTGGAGAGAACGAAGATATGAAGAGGATGAAGAGGAATTGGAACAAGATGATGACTGCCAACCCCCTGTTCAGTAAATTTGAGGGGTTACCGCTTAAGTGGTAACCCTGAATCTTTTATCACGCATAAACTTTCTAGGATTCTCTATCATGCAGTCCAGCACCATCACATCCTGCTGAGTGTAATCATGTACATCCAGTACAGTTTCCAGTATCTCCTGCAACTCTTCCTTTGTATAGATTGATCTGCGCTTTCCTGTCTTGTTTAAGTATTCAGATAGCCTCTTATTAAATCGGGTTACTTCTGCAGCAGACGGTTTTGGTGCCTTACGTAGAATCTTGTAAAGGGTAATTAACTCTCTCTCAACCGACGCTTCCACTACCTTTTGCTGTATGAGAACAGCTGCATCCTCTGCATTTTTACACCCGTCTAAAAGGACAAACCTCTTAATACATTCAGAACCCACTTTAAGATCTTTGTTTGTATTCTCATTTTGAATCATGACATTAAAATCATAATTCCGCGCACCGCATAGCTCACAGTGTTTAACAAAAGCATCATCTTCTTTAAGGACAATCGTGACATAACCCCATTCCTTTTTAGCCGAGTCAAAGTTGTTAGCATGACTGTAAAATAGAAGTGTCTCAATAACTCTAGGTCTGGGTTTGGTGTTTAACTTCTTGCCCTTTACCGTAATTGTTTTTTTACTCATAACTATCACTCCTAATAAAATATTAAAAACCGCTCCTGGAAGAAGCGGTTTTTTGAACTCACTATAGATACGATTTGAGAATCCATTTTGCACACAGAAAAAGTGAATTTTTTCTCTATATATAGTTATAAATTGGAATGTTATAAAACACACAACCATTAGTAATTGAATAAAATTTATGTATATCAACTTAGAATAATAAATTGTCTATGGTATAATAAGGATATCTACTCTATTGTTTTCTTTTCTTTTTTGCGCGACTTAAACGTCAGCGATACTTATTATTAAACAAAGCGGTCTTCAGATCGATTATGTATCTCACATGTAGTGGGTTTATTAATCGGTTTGTGACCGCTTTTTTGCGTTTATCTGAAAAAAGGATAGCTTATTAGAACTTTAGGGTGGCAAGCGATTTAGACAATGTCTAAGTCGCTTTTTTTATTAATTAAAGGAGGGGTTTACATGTCCATGTGTCAAATAGCGTTCGATTTAGAGTGTGCTGACACTAATGAATCATTTGTAGTAGACAGTGAGTTGGTACTTAAGAGGAATAAACAAACAGCTTCAAGTCAGGTTGATTTTGTTCCTGAAAAGATTAGGGAGTTAATTGACGATAATGCCATCTTTTACGTTTCACATAGCGGTGGGAAGGATTCACAAGCGATGTATTGCTTATTAAAAGAAATCATACCTCCAAAACAATTGGTAGTCGTTCATGCTGGTCTAGGTGATGAAGTGGAATGGCCAGGTGTCTTAAAACACATTAAGGAGACAACCGACCACTACGTAAATGTCACCGAGGCTAACAAACGATTTCTAGAAATGGTGGAAAAAAGGGGGAAGTGGCCAAGTCCCGCATACCGACAATGTACTTCAGATTTGAAACGCAGCCCGATCTTTAAGTTCATTAGAAATGACTTAAAAGAACGTCGAGCCACAATTGCAGTTAATTGCATGGGATTAAGAGCTCAAGAATCATCATCTAGAGCTAAAAAGGCACCATTTTCCTACAATCAGCGAGAAAGCTGCAACAAAAGAGTTGTACGTCATGTCTACGATTGGCTACCCATTTTCAACTTTTCAACGGAAGAGGTCTTTGACACGATTCATACAGCCGGACAAAAACCCTTTTGGGCTTATGAACGGAACGAAAGACTGAGTTGTATATTCTGCATCATGGGATCAGTTAATGATCTAAGACACGGAGCGGAACAACACCCAAAGCTTTATAAGAAGTACGTTGAACTTGAAAAGAAAATTGGCCACACCATGTTTATGAAAGGTAAAGAACCCATTTCTTTAGAGGACCATGTTGGTATAAAAGTACACGCTTAAAAAATTGAACTAAACAAGGGAGAGATTATTAATGATTAACAAAATGAGAAGGTTCATTAAGCATTGTATGAATGTAGTTTTCTTTAACCGAGCAATTAAGAAAAGAGCCAAGACTTTATCTGAACAGCTTGGAATAAGAGAAGGAAGCTACGCGTATAATCATCTACTTAATCAGCTTGCACAACAGAATTGGCGCCAAGCGAAAGTAAAGTAAGTATCGTAACAATGAATTAACCATTACAAATTAAAGGGAGGGATACCCCTTAGCTTTTACAAGGGGGATTCTGCCCTTGTAATGGCTTTGGGGAACATTATGAATTTATCAATGAAAAAGGTCTATACCGTGAGTCACAAGGCTGAGAAACCACGATTGTTTCTACAGCACTTAGTCTGTGAAGCTGCTGGATTTACTCCTGGAGATGAAATCTTTGTTTCCATGAATGAGTCCAATAAAGAGATTGTCATTCAAAACCAACCATTCGAAGGTCAGAACAACCATCACAAGGTATCTGTTTCATCAAGAATGAACCGAACCAGTGGGAAGCGAAGACCTCTGATAGATACAGCTGGAGACCGATATAAAAGCATTATCTCCATTAAGCAAAAGGTTGAGATATGTGTCTATGAGCCTGCTTCTACGCTTTGTAGAGTGGTTATTCGACCGCTCCAATATAAGATGTTTGAAGAGGCTACTATCCCCACACAATCTGACGAGCGCCTACGCTTGTTGAGTATTGGTGCAGGTGGTGGCATAGGTACGAGTGCTTTTATAAATGGCTACTTTACACCGGTTATGGAGATTGAATTAGAGGATGATTCTGCTGAGAATCTAAAACTCAACTACCCTAACTCCTATCTCTTCAACGGTGATCTACGCGATTGTTATGAAGTAGCTGAAGCGGATGTTGTAAATCTAACGCTTCCTTGTTCAGAATACTCGTCTTTGGGAGACCAAGAGAATGGCGTCATTACCAATCTAGTCTTAGCAGCATCCAAAATCATTAAGTCTTCAAAAGCATCAGCTATATTCATGGAGAACGTTCCATCTTTCTATGAGAGCGACAGCTACTACCAATTAAAGGACTTGCTTAAAAACCAGTATCCTTATTGGAAAGAGTCTCGAATAGAAAGTCATGAGTATGGATCGATTGCAAGAAGGGACCGGAAGTACGTGGTGGCTTTCCAGGAGCTTGAAATGTTTAAATCATTCCAGTTTCCGAGTAAGCCCAAAATCAAGCGGAAAAAGCTGAAAGCCTTTTTAGATCCAGCGCATATAGAACATGAGTGGAAACCATTAGACAAGTGGATGGAATCCTTTAACTCAAGAGAGGCGTTTAAGAATAGAAACCTTGATAAGACCTTCGTTTCAGAAGATGCAAAGGAAATTCAGTGTATCTTGCGAAGGTACCGAAGCCATTGTGCCTCGAATTCTTACTTGTTGAACAAAGAGAAAACGCATTGGCGTTTTTTATCTGAGAGGGAGATCCGTAAGATTTTAGGAGTTCCGGAGTGGTTTTCATTCAGTGACAATATCCCACTTTGGCGTAGGATTGAAATGCTTGGTCAATCTGGTGATTGCCGTATTTTTTCTGCTATCGCTAATCAAATTGCCACAGCATTTCTAAAGGCAAAGGAACTCATGAAATCTGGTGTAGTTCACATTACATCTAAAAGAGATGAGCCACTATCCATTAACGATAAAGGGCAGTGTGAGATGGTTTTTTAAAAGCCATCTCCTCTTTCTATTAAGTAAAGGAATGAAAAAGTGTAGATACATCGAATGTAATTTATGTGAGAGTGTATCTGCTATGAACTAATGAGAGGTGAAGATATGGTTAAGAAACAGACGGAGACGAACTACCATAATAGCTTAAAAGATCTCTATCCCTTTTTTGATCAGATGGTCCAACTATTCCGTCATCAAAAAAGACAAGGGAAATTAGATGAGAACTGGATGTGGGAATTAACTAAGTTACCCATAAAAGATATTAAAACCTTTTCTGAGATTGGAAAAGCGATTTGGACAGTGGTTCAATTGTTGTTCTGGTTAGCCGTAGGGGCAACTGCCGCACCCTTCGTTGCTAGTCTATGGACAAGCGACAAATACTTACTAATTGGATTAGGTGCTCTTGGGCTATTAATCACCTATACTATCCTCTTAGGGATTATGTATCTCCCAAAGATGCTAAACATAAAAGATTCGACTCACTTTCATTTGGCGGCTTATCGTGACAGACGCCCAGCTGAGTTTCAGATGTTTAATCGTGCTTTAGAGGACAATGATTTCTCCTTTCATGGTCTATTTGAATATGTAAATGGTGTGCTAACCTATCAAGAACAAAAAGACCAGGCGATTCAAAGTTTACTTGAAGACTTCGACAAGCAAAGAGAGGAATATAAGTACCGAATTGAAAACCTTGATATTAAGCATGAGACAGCCATAAGAGAGTATCAGTCGATTCTTAATGACATAAGCTCTGATATTAATCAATTAGAGAAAATGACCCACTATTTACTAGATTTTCTTTCTGAAATCAACGTGATTTTGTTCCGAATGAATAATGATCAATTTCAGATTTCAGACTTGAGGTTCTTAACCGGCTTTACCATCTACGAAGTGAAAAATGACGCATTAGTAAAGCTTCCGAATGCCGATCACGGTACAACAGGAGCAAGTATAGGCACCATTCCTATCGAAGACGAGAGGTATGAAAATTACTCTTCTGTGAGAGCTGCAAAAGAGAAAGATAACACACCAGTCTTCCAAGAAGTAAGAGAAGACTATGTGATCGTTTCATACAAGATGAGAATGGGTATTGAAGGTAAGAGGTCGTGGATTTTCAACTTCCATATCAACACCTCTATCAATGAAAAAGCGTGGAACTTACTACTCAATGATGATATACTAAATACAAGCGAAATATACCGCTTATTCCATGCTTTATGCTTGTTAATCCTTAAACGTGGATACGGAACGGAGGTTTTAGATGATGTCAGCTCTTAAAGAAAAAGAATACAAAGTCGGTAAAGTCAAATTCCGTTCACAAAAGGAAATTAACGAGGAACGTCGTCGTAAACGTGAGCAGGAAATTAAGGCTGTTAACGAACGCGTACAAAAGATCCTTAAAGGTGAAGATAAGAAAACAAGTTAAATAGTTTATAAGACAAGCTCAGGTAAAACATCATTTACCTGAGCTTTTTTACGTTTACACACCCTTTTTCTTGCATATCCTGTTAAGGGTGATGTAATTATGAAAAACAAAAATTCTAATGTACTGCCATTTAAGAAGACAACTGGAAGAGTCAAATTTACTCCACAGGAAGAAATTAACCGTAGACGCCGTGAGGAACGGGAAAGAAGAATTAAGAAAATTAATGATAAATACTCTAAATAGGAGGACATTCTATTGCCATTAGATTATGAAGAACTTACCAGGATATTTGATGATCCCAAGTACCGACTACACCGCTACGAGATTAAACCTGATAAGACGAATTATATGTACAATGGTAAAGTTGTCATTCGAGAAATGAGAAAGAATAGTAGAGTCGCATACGTTTGGGGTAAAGACATTGACCAAACTAGTAAACAGTATAAGGTTGATCCAAGAGGGTGGATTTGGGTGCATGAGCTTCCTGAACAATCTGAGGATTCTGTTCGTCAACTTATAGAAGAAGTAATCTCTTTACGAGAGAAACTAGCTTAATAAGTAGGGGTGTCTAATAATGAATAATAATCCAGCAGCCGAAGCACTCAAGAAAGTTGAGAGTATGGGCGTTGAATTTTCAAATGATCTTAAACAGGACCTCAAATCTGGTCATTTTTCTTCCATGTATGGTAAAGGCAAGAGAAATTCCGAAACTAAAAAATAAACGGAGGACCTATCTATATGAGTACTAACAAACCTATTAGAGATCCGAAGCGGTTGGAAGAAGTGATAAAGGCAGCAAAGTACCAATCTGAACTGGAAGGTTTAACAGTTACAAAGGAAAATGAGAAGAACATTAAAGCGGTTTTATCAGGAGAAATCTCTATGGAAGAACTGATAAATAAGCACAAAAAAGACAATAAATAGGATATAATACATATAGGCTCTTAAGGTTGGGAAAACCTTAATGGTCTAGGTATGAGAGATTGTCACTAATGGCGGTCCCTCAATAGCGGATTCCACCCTTAAAGCTTTGCTTTATAGGGTGGCTTTTTTGAGAAAACAAATCTGTCCAAAGTTAATCCTTTGATCCAATATCTCTGTATTCTCTAATTTAGCCTGTATAATTACGTGATAACTATAGGTTTATGAGAAACAGCCAGATTAAAAAAACGATTTGATGTAAATGGACATGAATTAAACCGATATGTATAAAAGAAAATAACCCTAAAACTATCTTCCATAAACACTACTACTATGATATTAAATATTTTTTACCATTATAGAAAGATTGTGCTACAAAATGAACTAACACTGCATGGACACTTGTAAGTAAAAAGTTTGAATTGGAAAAACCCATTATGGTAAAATATGGTTAATGGGTTATGGAGGGGAGAGAAAACTATTGAATATTATTGAAAGACCTGTTCAGAATATAAAGAACATTGACTGGGCTGTATTAGGTTTAAGTTTGTTTACAATGGCGTTAATTTGCCTTTGGATTATTCCCGTTGAAATCATTTCGGGAGTTAAATTTTCTATTGGTTTCTTATTCTCACCTGAATTTTATGAATTAAAGGAAATATCAAATGATCCATTTGAGCCTAAGCTACTTATCCAGCAACAAAATAATCTCTATCAAATGTTCAATATCGGCAAGATAATAGTATGGGTGATGACCCCTATTATGCTTTTATTATTTCTTTTTAAAAAACCTGGAGATAGTAAGTGATTTACTGAAATTAAAAACGCATTCTTAAAATACAAGAAAGATGGTATAATCGACATATACCATCTTTTCTTTTTTACTTTTTGTGCGACAATAAAGTCTGCAGGTTATCATTAAATTTTAGAGCCCTCCGGGTTCAGTTTTCCTTGAGACACTCTTTAACTTTGAGTGTGTACTAGGTTATTAAACTGATCCTGGGGGGCTTTTTTACGTTCTAGGAGGTGATGTACAGAGCTAATATGCTTCATTGTTTAAAAACAATTGAAAGGGTGTTTTAATTGGAACAGTATAAGTTTAAAGCCAGAACGTTGGAGCGGTTATTTCAAAGGAAAATATTGAAGAACAAACGCTTCCAAACTGTGAAAGGTAAGATTAATTATGTACTGGAGTACGACTCAAAGCGAGTGGTGTTTCAAACTGAGAATAAAGAGTCTTTGTTAATGATTTCGCGCAGCAAGCTAAGACAGGCCATAAGCTATATCTACTTCAAACGAACAGCTGTCAGGAAAGAGATGGAGCAGTTCTCAAAGTATTCATCCGCTCTGTTCGGTATCTTATTCAAGATTTTTGAGAAGATCTGCAAGGTACAGACCTTAAAAAGTGGATTATTAAGGCTTACGTTGAAGGGGACCCGGTTTTTCTTTTCGGGCTTGTGTAGAGCCCCAAAAGATATGGAGATGGTGCGAAAAGAAGGTGGACAATTTGTATTGCTGTCCTATTTTAATCTTCGTAAGCAACCATCAGAACGTTGGTTGAACCAATTAAGCGGGTTACATTGTTTAGTTGATTCAGGTGCTTACTCATTCTTCAAACAGAAGTTAAAGTCAAAGAAACATGAACAATTAACAATGTTTGATGAAAGTAAACAGGTCTTGGAGTCGTATGCTGCTTTTATTAATGAACACAAACATCGAACAGAGATAGTAGGCTTTATTAATCTTGATGTCGTTGGGGATCCACAAAAGACAAAAGAGAACTACCGCTACTTACTCGAGCACACTCAAGCAAACATCATACCTGTTTGGCAGGTAAGTGATACTTATGATGAGCTGGAGAATTTGGTTAATAGGGATCCTAACTTACTTTGTATTGGTGGATTAGTTCCGCTTCTGCAAAGTAACCAAAAATCAGTAGTACAAGAGATCCTTCAAAAGGTGTTTTCCATCTGTAAGAATACTCCTGTTCACGGATTGGGCATTGCGAACGAGTTGATAACGAAGTTTCCTTTCCACTCTGTTGATTCTATTGCGTGGTTAAGTGCAAGGAAAGACGGTTCCAGAAAGGTTTATGCGGAATCTGCAAAGAGAGAGAATGCGCCAAGCGACTGGTCTACCACAGACATCCTACAGGACAATATCAGGTACCTTTCGACTTTAGAGTACAGTTATGTCTAAATACTACAAAACAATCTA
>JAIVLN010000008.1 GCA_020524245.1 Rossellomorea aquimaris
CACCAGTCGGTGAACCTGCGAACTTGAACAAAATGGCTCAAATTGGAGCAGAAGGTGTCCTCTGTCTACTTTCAGACAGCACAAACAGTGAAGTTCCAGACTTTACAATGTCGGAAAGACGTGTAGGTGAAAGCATACACGATATCTTCCGTAAAGAAGATGGAAGAATCATATTTGCAACGTTCGCTTCCAATATTCATAGGCTGCAACAGGTTGTTGAGGCTTCAGTAGAACATGGAAGAAAAGTTGCAGTGTTCGGACGTAGCATGGATTCATCCATAACAATCGGACAAGAGTTAGGGTATATTCGCGCACCGAAAGACACGTTTATCGATGCAAATCAAATCAACCGTCTTCCGGATAACGAAGTAACCATCCTTTGTACTGGAAGCCAGGGTGAACCGATGGCTGCCCTTTCAAGAATTGCAAATGGTACACACCGCCAGATTCAAATCATCCCTGGCGATACGGTCGTCTTCTCGTCCTCCCCAATTCCGGGTAATACGTTAAGTGTCAGCCGTATCATCAACCAGTTGTACCGAGCTGGAGCAAATGTCATTGCTGGTTCATTGAATGACATCCATACTTCCGGTCACGGTGGACAACAAGAGCAAAAATTAATGCTCCGCCTTATGAAACCTAAATACTTCATGCCAATCCACGGTGAGTACCGTATGATGAAAATGCATACGAAACTTGCTACTGATTGTGAAATCGAAGAAAACAACTGTTTCATCATGGACAATGGTGAGGTCCTTGCATTAAGCGAAAACGAAGCCTCCATTGCTGGCAAAATACCGTCAGGTTCTGTCTATGTCGACGGAAACGGTATCGGTGATATCGGCAATATCGTATTACGTGACCGTAAGATCCTTTCAGAAGAAGGACTTGTCGTTGTAGTCGTAAGCATCAATATGAAAGAATTCAAAATTGTTTCAGGTCCGGATATCATCTCTCGTGGATTCGTTTATATGAGAGAATCTGAAGACCTGATTAATGATGCTCAAGGTATTTTGTCTAAACACCTTAACGGCATGATGGAAAGAAGAACTACCCAATGGTCTGAAATCAAAAACGAAATCACTGATGTTCTAGCACCATTCCTATATGAAAAAACGAAGCGTCGTCCGATGATCCTTCCGATCATCATGGAAATTTAATACACAAATAACACTCCGGATTCATTCCGGAGTGTTTCTTTATGTGCCTGTATTTATATGATATGAGAATTCATCTAAAGTCCTTGATGTCTTTGATGATCATTTCCTTCAACTCATTTGCGACGATCAGATAGGTCGTATCGTCAGTTGATGAAAGTTGATTGAGCAATTTCTGGTCATACCCTTCAGTCATTTCGATAACTTGAATTGGTATACCATATTCTTTCGCGCTCTCTTTCTGTTTCTCTATCTCCGCTTCAGATTGAACACTTGCCGCATGGACGAGAATGACTCTAGTCACACCATTCTGAATCAGGATACTTTGCCACTCTGCTGGTTTCAATGAAGGTCCTACCATCAATCTCCTCGCTTTTACATGTAGGGATCCTTTTTCAACCATTTTTTCATGGAGGTTATCTTTAGATAGACCGTAATTCATTGCCTCTAGAATCGTTTGTAGTAATCCCATTGACTTTGATTCCAATCCATAGACGTAAACTTGAGATTGAAGACTGTTCAGACGCTCTGCAAGCTTATGCAATTCAATAATCATTCGTTCCTTCTTTATTGAAACAGTTTCAAAGTCCATGCCCAATTGACGTGCCGTATTAATTTGGGATTGGATATTGCTCAAGTCATCCCCCAGATAGATGATCTTTTGGATACGAGCTTGTTTCAACTGTTTTACCTGCTTTTCACTAGGTTCAGAACCAAGTACAATGGACTCTCCTACCATTTGCATGACTTTTGAATCTGGAAGCGCCTTTTTATTGATTGGGTAAATACCTTTATCTAACATCAATTCTATATATCGGATCTTCTTACTATCTTTAAAATCGTGCACATAGATCTTGTGACCGGCTGTACGTATATGTTGAACAATCATATCCAGTTGCTGTAAATCCGGAGAATCTGAATCGAGCTTGAAAGAATTTAGAATCAAGCCCTGTTCCTCTGCAATCTTCTCCTCTTCTTGATAGAAGCTGGATGATTCATCCAATAAAGTCACGATTACTTTCACATTCAATCGTAGGATCTTGAACCATTCCTCTTCACTTGGATAAGGTCCGAGCATAATGGACTCATTATTAAAGGTATACACATGTCCCCTTTCAAACTCAGAAGGAATCAGAATCCTTCTAGTTCCATCATCAGATGTCGTCTCTTCTCCAAGTCGTTGTATGATTGTCTGTTTGATCAGATCTACTCTATGTTTCCCTAAGTAACAGTGGACGTAATATCTTTTGTCCGGATTAGTTTTCAGTAAATCGATGATACCGTTGATGGACTGCGCATTATCTCCTACCCAGGGTAGCATCGGGAAAGAATGAATAGTCAATCCGACTTCGTCACCATTTTCTAATTCTTGGTCTAACAACTCATTTTCAAACGGAATCGTTGTACTAAGTAATGTGATGACACCGTCATAGCCTTGCTGTTCCAAGTCTTTCAACAATGATTGGTCCGGATATGGCCCGAAAGTCAATTGTTCAGTAGTCTCTTCCACTTCTCCCCTGCTCATGGCAACGATTGCTGAATTCGTATTCATGAATAAATAAAAGATGAAAGCAGCATTCAATGTAGTAAAGAGCGCGATAACCGTAGCGATACGGACACGCTTTTTCTTCCGTAACAAAAACCAATAATAAACAAACGAAACGATAAAACCGAAAGCAATCCATCCAAACACGAAGTATTTTAAGATGTCATCGATTTGCTCCTGAGTGGATCCATTGTTAACGAGCCATTCCTCAAATGGAACAATCAAGAATAGAAGAAAGTATCCTCCACCTGCAAAACCGAATGTAGATAAGAAAAGAAACCATAAGATAAAGTGTTTAATTCGTTTCAAACTGAACGCTCCTCACTATTGAAGATCCTTGTTTGCATCTGATTCTCCAAGGATCTGTTCCATCATCGGGATATAATTCTCCCAGAAGAAAACTTCATCCGGCTGGAAAAAGGAATAAATCGAGTAGAACACACTGGGAAGGGACCATTTCGAATGATAATCGACTGCAATATCAGCAAAGTCGCCTGCAAAATAATACTTTCGCTCATCAGGATGATGGATGATAGCAGGAAACACTTCAGGCAGACCCTCTTCCTCCAACTTTTTCTCTCCTGTAGCGGTAAAATCGATGATGTACTCCGCTTCTACAGTCATATCTGTGTCAGGAGTTATGATATCGAACCAATAATCATAATGACTGTCTTTCACGTTTGGATAATGATCGAATCCTTCTTCCGTCCAATCAAAATCAACTCGTCCATTGATATCCTTTTCGTTCAAGACCATAACCCGATCGCTTTCGTGCACAAAAGTGATTCCCTCACCGTTGAATGTCCAATCTTTCATGTATTGCTTTTCATAATTCCGTATCAACCATGGAGGCACCTCATCACTTGATAGATTTTGAAAATGCCTTCCGATCCAACCGCTCCATTCGAACCCCATCTCTTGCTCCACTAATTTGCGTGTCGTGTTGTCCGTCGGAGATGCGATGGAGTTGAACTCCATGATCAATGTGGTATCCGGTTTTTTGGCTGCCATGATTTTATTCCAATCGAAGATGGTAAGACCACCGTATAGGAGTTTTGAGCGCTCTCCTGTTGGTTTTCCTTGCAGGTCTCCTGTATAAATACCATATGTATCAGCAACGTAGATTAAATCGACGTTTTCCGGAATCGTTAATCCAGTATCTTTTTCTTTCGTAATCGGATCGTATCCGAAGTAGTCTTCAGCCTTTTGATAGTAATCTCCTTCATCATCCTTCACCTTTTCATGATCCAGGACCCAAAAAAGACCTAAATGTTCACGATAATCATCCTTTGGAACGGTTTTATCAATTACTTGAATGACTCGTTCCATAGGTGGTTTAAACTGCCATATGAGAAATGGGAGGATGGCTAGAAGAATCATAGGAGTGAGTATAATCAAAACAACATATCTATATTTCATCGATTATCCATCCTTACTATTAGTGTTGATTGAAACTTGATTTAGAGGTCTGATCAACATTAAAACCCTTCCTCCTTTGCACTCCCCAACCAGTATCTTTCTTAAAATATCGGACAAATCCCCAAGTTTTAAAAATGGCGTTCAACTGTCGATACCAAAAATTTTCCAATATACTGTACAGCAGAAGCTTCAAAAGGTCACTAACCTTTTCATATTTTCTGAAGCTGTATTCTTCTAACAGGATCGCTGATACAGAAAGGAAGACGCCAAATAAAAGTGTAAATGTAAAAAATAGGACAGCAAAAGGGATATTGACGAGGTCGAAAAACAGACCGAAAGTAACAAAAATCAATCCTAACAATTCAATTGTAGGCCCTAACAGTTCAACGAACAGAAAGTACGGCATCGCAAGCAATCCCATTGATTTATATTGAGGATTGAACAATGTATCTTTATGCGTGATCATTGTCTGCAGTAGCCCTACTTGCCATCTTGTTCGTTGTCTACTTAAATTACGGAAGTCTTCCGGGACTTCCGTCCAGCATACTGGATCTGGAACGAATAATACTTTAGCGTCGCTTTTCTGTTTATACAGATGTTTCTGGAGATTCACAATCAACTCCATATCCTCTCCGACGGTGCTAACTGAGTAACCCCCAACCTCCAACACTTCCCTCTTCCTGAAGATTCCGAATGCACCTGAAATGATCAGTAGATTGTTCAAGCTGTTGAGCCCGATCCTCCCCATTAAAAACGATCTTAAATATTCGATTACTTGACTGATTGCATACTTATTTTTAGGTAGACGTACTTTCTTTAAATATCCGTTTTCCACCGTACATCCGTTTACAACACGAATGATTCCTCCACAAGCTACAACATTTTCTCCACCCTCGAACATAGGCTTCATCGCTTTGATCAGGGAATCGGGCTCTAACATGGAATCGGCATCTACGCTGCAGAAATACGGATAGCTGGAAAAGTTGATACCTGCGTTCAACGAATCTGCTTTTCCTCCGTTTTCTTTATCAATAACGATAAGCGATGGGTATTTGGTAGAACGATACATTTTTCGGACGGGGTGTGTATCAATTTGCTTCCGCAAGGCATAAATGGGGAGTTCTGAGAGAGAGAATTCGCGTTGCAATTCCTCCATCGTCCCGTCCTTACTTCCATCGTTAATAATGATGATTTCATACTCCGGGTAATTGATCTGCAATAACGAATAAACGCTGTGAACAATCGTCTTTTCTTCATTATAGGCCGGGACAAGAATGGAAATCGGTGTGGTCAAATTGGACAGACTGAATTCTTTGATTTCGCTGTATGGAGATTGTTTTAGGTATTCTTTTACTTGCTTAAAAGACAACAGAAACAGAAGTAAATAAAACCCATCGACAATGATGACATATAGGAATATGAAATAGTTGAATACATGGAAAATATCCGCTAACATGTCATCACTCTCCTTCTAATTTGAATGGTTATATAAGATTCTCTCCGCCATCTCTCTTGCATATCGATCTTCATGGATCATGCGGGTTTCTTTAAGCTTCTCGATTCCAGAGCTTCCTAATGAGTACAAGGTTTCCGCAGCTCTATAGCGTATCCACCACTGATTATCAGACAAAAGAGGAACAATCCCTTTCATCCCTGTTTTCAAATGACATGATTTTATGACCAAAATAGCATTCAACCGCTCAAGCCAGCTTTCACTTTCCAAGAAGCTGATAATTTTTTCCGGTCTTGTCGTCATCTCCAATGAAGCGATTGCTCTTAATGCTTTCACCCTGATTTCCATGTCATCTGAATCCAAATAGTCCTCGATTGGAATTAACGCAGCATGAGCTCTGCTCTTACCTAATATTTCTATGAATAACCCTTGTAAAAACGGTGACACATCCTTGAGTTTTCCGATTACGTACTCTACATCATCCTCAGACAAATTCTTCAACATATCGATGATTCGAATGATTGACCACCGCTGTAATTTATCTTCATTCTCAAAGAGGAATTGGATCAATGAACGATAGTGTTGCATATGACTGAGAGCTCGGGCAGAAGAAGTCCAGAGATCGTAATGATTAGATGAAATATTCTCAAGAAGAACCGGGGTAAGCCGCTCTAGTTTCAATCGACCCGCCATACGAGTTGCCTCAGCAGCTACCCACCACCTTTTGTCTCGAACCTTCTCCTCTAACTCATCTGTCAAACCAATATCATCACAAAGTAGATTGATACGCCGTATTTCCTCCCTCCCCTTGAAGGTCGAGACAGCTTCAAGCAATACATTTGCGACGACTTCGCGTTTCCAGTGCTTCCGAATCTCGAATAACCTTGGATTCCCGTCTACTTTTATGTGTTCAATCACTTTCGGATAGATGTAAAAGTAATAAGCGACCTTTTTTCTTGCTCGTCGATTTCTTAACATTTTTCGAATAACAAGATAGACGAACATGAAAAAGATGACAGCAAAGATATAGGCAATTGACACCAGCAATAGATAGATGAACATCACTTTCATCGTTCAAACGAGTCCCTTACTTTTAGATGTTTTCTGATCCTTACCTCTAATTCTTCTATATAGAACGGCTTCAAGAAATAGTCATCTGCCCCAATGTTGAAGGCGCGCACGATAAAATGCTTCAATTGTTGTTCAGACAGGAAACAGAAAAGCACATTTGAAAGACTAGGAATCTGCTTTACCTGTAAACAGAATGAATATCCATCCAGGTCTTTCAGCTTGGTTTCACAAAGAATGATATCCGGTTGGAATTGAAGTGTGAGCTCTAGCGCATCTGCTCCTTCACTGCAGACTTCCACCTCCCAGATTTCCTCATTCAAGTTATTGTATAGGATGGTCGAAGATACTAAATCATCATCAACCAATAGAATCTTGTATTTTTCATTAGCTGTCCGAACCTTCAAATCGTTCACCCGAGGGACAATTTTAGGTCCATCCATCGCTTTTGCATTTTTCAACTCTGACTCAAGTTTTTGGATCAAGGCGGTTGAGGTTTGATACTGGATTTCACTTTCAATAATGCCAAATGAAATATGATCTGCAAGCAGGTGTTCAGACTCTACAATCAAACTTGAAATACGCTGGACCACCGTCTCTGCACCTTCTTGTGTTGTGACAGGTAAGAGGAGCATGAAAGACCTGGGAGACCATGTATACAATTCATCATAAGGTCTGGTAGATTGAGAGACGGTCAATTTCATTTGATTGAATAGGTGTTGGTACTTCGTTTGATACTGATTGATGAAGTATTGATACGTATCCACATTAATTAGGACAAGCGAAAAGACAGCTTGATATCTCTGGAATCTCATCCACTCCTTCTGGATGATTGTCTCCATCGTATCCCTTTGTATCTTGTAATCATCTTCTATAGATCGGACAGCCCTTTTCTGATTAGAGATGGCGTTATCAAGATAGCCAATCATCAAGTTCCGGTCGAAAGGTTTTTCTAATATATGTGTCACATTCTGTTCCAGAATTCCTTGTAAATGATGAGGATCCTTTGAAGTAGTATAGGCGATGACAGGAATGGTCTCGGAATAGTACTTGCGTATATAATCGACCCACTCTTTTGCTTCAAGGTCTGCCGCCTCCATACAAATCAGTATGGCAGAAGGAATATGGTCGAATAATTCTTCTTTAAAGCGATCCGGTGTAACTTCTATGAATTGATAGGAAGAATGGTGTTCAAGATCCTTCACCCATTCACCGAACCACTCATCCTGATCATAAACGAGTACTTTCTTCCTAGGAGAAAGAGTCCATTTTTCACTCTTCCTTCTAATTCCTTGAGAATAATCAGTAAGCTCTTGAAGCAGAGACTTCAGCGTTTCACCGAATAACCTCTCTTCTCCTGGTTTCACACGGACATTTTCGGTCGAGACATACATCTTTCCAATCAATAATGTGGTAATCCTCTTGATGGACTTAATCTGAAAGACGGCACAATAATTTTGTATTCTCAGAATAAGATTGTAGAGGTCATTCATATGAGATGCTTTATTCGTCCGATTTGTAGGACTGTTCAACTTATGTACAATCCGCAGTAATTCAGTTTTATAGTGTAAGACTGCTTCTACTTTAGCATTGTTCGGCATCTAGTTACTCCTCTTTCATAATCACAAACTTTAGAAGGATTCACCACAAATTGAATGGAAAGTAATTTTATGTATAACACTGTCGTTTTTTGACGTTTATTATTCTTTTATCATATCTCAAATGATGGCAATTTTTAAGCCTTTTTTTCTAGTCCTATGTCATTCTTACTACAACCTACAAAATTCGGGCAAATAATTAGTGTATTCACCCTACCAAGTTGCCTCACCATGTTGAATCATCTTTTTGCATAATAAAAGGTTGGTAGAATACACTACCAACCTTCTATCTTCTTATTATATTAGTCCATTAATAAATGTTTCTCTAATCGGCTGATATCAGCGTCTGCGCCGATGACAATTAAGATATCCCCTTCTAAAATCGTATGAGTCGCTTGGGGAGATACGACGATATCATCACTGCGTTTGATGGCCATGACGTTACAGCCGTAATTCGCTCGAACATCCAATTCTATCAATGTTTTATCATGCATCTTTTTACTAGCAATCAATTCCACGATGCTATGTTCATCTGATAATTCAAGGTAATCCAGTACGTTGTTCGACATGATATTGTGTGCGATACGTTGCCCCATATCCCTTTCAGGGTGGACGATCCGATCAGCTCCGATCTTGCGCAGGACTTTCTCATGATAATCATTCTGTGCTTTCACGGTAATATGTGCGACACCAAGCTCTTTCAAAATCAATGTCGTCAGGATACTAGCCTGGATATTGTCACCGATAGCCACAATGACATGATCGAAGTTTCGGACACCTAGACTTTTCAAAACGTTCTCGTCTGTCGCATCCGCAATCACCGCATGAGTCGCAATCGAGGAAAACTCGTTTACCCGATCCTCGTCACTGTCTATTGCAAGTACTTCCATGTCGTTATTGCTTAATGAACGGCAAATGCTTCCTCCGAAACGCCCTAAACCAATCACAGCAAATTGCTTTTTCACAGTTACTCCTCCAATTGCCATTAACGTTCAATCTCATCATATTGTATCATATTTTCAAATGATTTATCTTGAATCTCTAGTGCCTTCCACATACTTTGCATCAAAGAGGAACATTCTCATTAAGAGGATCAATGACGGAATCAGCAATAAAAGTCCTGCAATAAAGGCAATGACCAGTGCAACCCCCATCGTTTCGTTCGTAAATCCTGTATCAATCGTAATGTATGGATACAGTATATAAGGTAGGTGAGACGCTCCATAACCAAAGAACGCGAAGAAAAATTGCAACATGACAAAGATGAATGCTGTTCCATACCTTTTATTATGATAAACGAACCATACCGCGATATTGAAACAGATGAACGATAAGATGAAAAGGTACGAGTAATCCAACATCCTGTTGAAATGCTCGATGTTATGGTTTCGAAGTGCCAGGAATACAAGAAAGCTCGCTAAAATTGTAGGAGGACTCCAGAATAGGGCAAATTTCCTGAGAAGCGCCAAAGCCTGCGTATCTTTTGCTTTGCTCGCATAAAAGGATAAAAACATCGCACTGATGTAAAGGACACTAACAATTGCCAAGAACACGACCGACCATGAATAAAAGCTTGTAAACAACTCATCAACGAGAAATACTACCGAGTCGTTTTCTACCGTAATGAAACCACCTTCGGAAATCGTTAGTGCTGTTGACAAGGACGCAGGAATCAATAAGCCTGTTGCACCATATAAGAAAGTATACAAGTGACTCTCCTTCGCTCCATAATTACCGAAAGCATAGAAAGAACCACGTATCGTAAGAAGGACCAAGGCGATACTCCCCGGAACCAGCAAGGCCGTTCCGTAATAATAAGCTGTACTCGGAAAGAATCCTACTAAACCGACAAAGAAGAACACGAAGAAAACATTCGTCACTTCCCAAACCGGAGATAAATATCGGCTGATGATATTATTGATGATATGGTCTTTCTTCGTAATCGTCCCATAATAGGCGAAAAATCCTGCCCCGAAGTCAATCGATGCGACAATCAGATACCCATACAAGAAAATCCATAAAACGGTTATGCCGATGAGCTGTATTTCCATCATATCCCTCCTTATCGATCCAATTGTTCTTCAAATTCGGTTTCGACTGGATTGTTCCGGAACATCTTCAATAGAACTATGGTACAGATCCAACCGAGTACGACATAAAGAGCAAAGAACAGGATAAACATGGATCCAACATGTTCACTAGTCGTTGCCCCATCCTTCGTTTCCATCACATGCCACAAAATCCATGGTTGTCGACCCACTTCAGAGAAAATCCAACCAAATTCAATGGCGAGCATGGCTAATGGACCTGAAATGATGATAGCCCATAAGAACAACTTCGATAGACTCCATTCCTTCTTCCATTTACTCAAGATCAAATAAGCAGTGGACAACGCAGCGAGAAACATACCGATCCCGACCATCGCGTCGAAAAGATAATGAATGAAGAGCGGGGCCCATTCATCTTCAGGAAATTCCTCCAACCCGGTTACTTCTGCATTCGGATCACCGTGAGCGAGTATACTTAGAAAATTCGGTAGTCGAAGTCCGTATTTCACTTCGTTGTTTTCATCAAGGACACCACCAACAATCAAGTCCGCTCCCTTTTCGGTTTCGAAATGCCACTCTGCCGCAGCTAGTTTTTCAGGTTGATATTCTGCTAGATATTTACCAGAGAAGTCCCCGATGACAGCTGTCGAGATTGCAAAAACGAATGCGGTAACCATAGTGAAATGGAGCGCTTTTTTATAATACGCACTCTGTCCTTTTTTCAAAATCAGAAAGGCTGTCAATGCAGCCAGGACAAATGCGGACGTCAAATAAGCAGAAGAGATGACATGCGAGGCCTTTGTCGGTGTTGCAGGATTAAACATCGCAATCAGGGGCTGGATTTCTGTAATTTGACCGTTTTCAAGCTTGAACCCTTTCGGTGAGTTCATGAACGCATTGACTGTTGAAATGAAAAACGCAGATAAAGTCGATCCGATGACCACAGGTACGGATAACAACCAGTGATAATACGGATTCTTGAATCGATCCCACGTGTAAAGGTATATTCCAAGAAAAATCGCCTCAAAAAAGAAGGCAAACGTCTCAAGGAAAAGCGGAAGACCAATCACTTGCCCAGCCACTTCCATGAAGCTTGGCCACAACAATGATAATTGCAGTCCGATACAGGTTCCTGTCACAACTCCGACTGCTACTGTTACGACGAATCCCCTCGTCCACCTTCGTGCAAGCAATCGGTAATGTTCATCGTTCCGACGGATGCCGATCCACTCTGCACCACTGATCAACAGCGGAACTCCTACCCCTAGGGTCGCAAAAATAATATGAAAGCCTAACGTCATACTCGTCAGCAGACGACTTAACATAGCACTATCAAGTTCTGGCATCTCAAATCCCCCCGCTTTTAACTGAATAGCCGTATCCATTCAGTACAATTCATAATTCTTTACCCTAATTCCGAGCTGCTAAAAACGATATGAGACTGTAGTACATATAAATCTCTTCCGATTGAGTGGTGACATGTTCGTCAATGTCACTATTTTGAATTTACCAATATCGTATCAAGTTGTTGTGAGTTTGTGAATTATTGAGCATACCGATCGTTTGAAAAGAGTGGGACCTGCTGAACACAGGCTTCCACTCTCTTTTGTATTACATGGCGTCCAACATTTTGAACTGGGATACGATCAGATCGTAATATTCACCTTTTTGTTTCATCAATTGGTCATGATTTCCCTGTTCAATGAGGTTACCATGATCGAGAACAAAAATGTTGTCCGACTCTCGGATTGTAGATAATCGGTGTGCAATGATGATGGCTGTCCGACCTTTAAGTAGTGTTTGTAAAGCGTTTTGGATCTTCAATTCTGTTTCGGTATCTATACTGGCCGTCGCTTCATCTAAAATGAGAATTCTCGGATCGGCAAGCAATGCCCTGGCAAATGAAATCAATTGTCTTTCACCAACCGACAACACATTCCCACGTTCTTCAACTTCGGTTTCGTATTGATTATCCAGTTTTTCAATAAATGCACTCGCCCCAACAGCTTCAGCCGCTTTGATGACTTCATCATCTGTCGCATCAGGACGTCCAAACCGGATATTTTCCATAATGGTTCCGGAAAAGATGAAGGTGTCTTGCAAGACAACGCTGACTTTTTGTCTTAAACTATCCAGCTTCACGTCTTTGAGGTCGGTCCCATCAATCTCAACAGCACCTTTGGTCGGATCATAGAACCTGCTGATCAGGTTGGCAATTGTTGTTTTACCCGAACCCGTGTGACCGACTAGAGCAACCGTTTCACCAGCACCGATTGTGAGATTGATGCCATTTAATGCTTTACGTTTCTCATCATACGCGAACTCCACATCTTTAAATTCGATCTTTCCATCGATTTCTTGGAAAGTGATCGCATCTTCACGTTCAGAAACATTCGGTTTCTCGTCTAAGAATTCGAAAATCCGTTCACTTGAAGCCATTGCCACCAACAGCTGGTTATACACTTGCCCCATTCGTGAAATCGGTTCCCAGAACATCCCGAGGTAGAATGCGAAAGTAACGAAAACTCCGTAATCCATACCGTTTTGGATCAAATACACCCCAAACCAAATCAATATGGCCGTTCCGATTGCATTGGACATTTCGACGAACGGACGGAAAACGGCACTCTTCTTCGTAGCATCCTTCCAGCTTTCAAATGTCTCCCCATTCACACCTTTAAAGAATTCCATGTTCTCTTTTTCCTGTGTATAGGATTGGGTGACACGGATTCCCTGGATACTTTCGTTCAAATGGGAGTTCATTTTTGCCTGTTTGATCCGTACCGTCTGCCAGGAGCGGCGGATATTCCTTCGAAGTCTTGTCGATATGAAAAACATAATCGGAAGAATGATCATGATGGCCAAAGTCAGTTGCGGACTCAACACGAACATGATGACTATAATACCAACAAGCAGGATGAAGTCCATCAATAGATTGATGACCCCATTCGTAAACAGTTCCTGCAGAGAGTTGACATCATTAATGATCCGCACCAGGATCGAACCGCCCGATCGTTGGTCGAAGAACCTATGTGACAACCGTTGGATGTGTTTGAACAGTCCCTGACGGATGTCGTAGATGATATATTGTCCCAGCTGATTCGTCCACTTGATCCGGAATGAGTTTGCGATCCAGGAAAGGATATATAAAGCAGAAATCCCGATGATCAGTTGAATCAGCAACGATTCGTCCTTGTCTTTGATTGCATGGTCGAACAAGAGGACCCCGATGAAAATCGGGATGACCAATCTTACTCCCGTTGTAATCAGCATCGTTATGATCGCTTTCGGGAGGAGATTGGATCGATAAGGCTTCATGTATCCGAATAGGCGGATCATTTGCTGCCAATTGAATTGTTTTTCAATCGCCTGGTCTTGAGAATAATGAAATCGTTTATTCGTATTCGAACTCAATTTGTTTCACCCCCGTTGTTAACCTGTTTGTCTCTGTTTGATGACTTCTTTATCTTTATACTGGATGTCATAAACACGTCTGTACATACCTTCCTGTTCTATCAATTGTTCATGCTTTCCTCTCTGGACGACCTTGCCTTCTTCAAGTACCAGGATTTCATCTGCGTGTTTAAGCGACGATATACGATGGGCGATGATGAATGTTGTGCGATCCTTCATCACTTCCTGGAACGCTTTTTGAATCTTGAATTCGGTTTCCATATCAACAGCACTTGTTGCATCGTCCAAGATGAGAATACTTGGATCAGAAAGGATGGCTCTTGCAATGGCAATTCTTTGTTTCTGCCCACCAGACAATCCCATTCCACGTTCTCCAAGAATCGTGTCATAGCCGTCTGGCAGCTCCATGATGAAGTCATGTGCTTGTGCACGTTTGGCAGCATCTACGACCCGTTCGAATTCAATGTCTGCATCCCCATACGCGATATTGTCCCGAATGGTAGAGGAGAACAAGAACGTCTCCTGAAGGACGACTCCGACATTCTTTCGTAAAGATTTAATCGAATATCCCTTGATATCTCTACCATCAATGAGGATAGAACCTTCTTTCGGTTCATAGAAACGTGAAATTAGCTGGGTAATCGTCGTTTTACCTGCTCCCGTTGCTCCTAATAGACCGATCGTCGTTCCTTTAGGTGCTTTGAATGAAACATTTTTTAATGCTTCTTCATCTTCACTTGCATATTTGTGCGTCACATTCTTAAACTCGACATCCCCATTCATACGTTTAATGTCTAAAGGATCTCCGACGTCTTGAATGTCTTCAGGTTCATCCAATATTTCTAACAGTCGTTCACCTGAAGCTTTTGATTGTGAGAACGTATTGATGACGAACCCGAGCATCATGATCGGCCAGATGATATACCATACAAGACTGAAGAACGCAACGAGCTCACCTGGTTGTAAATCACCATTGAATACAAGTAAACCTCCATAAGATAGAAGGAACACAACACAAAGGTTCCCGATCAGTTCCATAAGTGGGAAATACTTGGCCCAGATGTCTGAAGTGTTCAAGTAGTTATCTCGATAATCCTTATTGTTATTTACGAATTTTCCGATTTCGAAATCTTCACGGGACAATGATTTGATTGTGTTGATTCCACTTACGTTTTCCTGCACTTTCGTATTCAATCGTCCCATTGATTTCCGTATACCACGGAATGCGGGATGCACTCGTTTGTCAAACCGGTAAACGGCAACGGCCAGGAACGGAAGCATTCCTAAGGTCACCAATGCCAACGGAATGGAGTAATAGAACATTACCGCTAAACTGAATGAAACCAACAGTAGGAAGTTGATGATCTGAGCGAACCCAAAGGATAAAAAGAACCGAAACCCCTCGACATCCGCCGTCAAGCGTGACATCAGGTCTCCGGTCTTCGCATTGTCATAGTATCGAAACGGTAAGTATTGAAGCTTCTTATATAAAGCTTGCCTTAACTTATACACCGCCGTAACCCCGAACAAATCACCAAGATATTGATGAAAGAAGGTCGCTGTCCCTTTGATCATCATGATGAAAATGAAACCGATGGCCAAGTAAGGAATCCACCTATATTGTTCTTTCAAGATGACTTCGTCAATCGTGAATTGTAACAACATCGGATAGACGACGGTTATTCCGGATACAAACAATAGTGAAAATACGGATAAAAGGAAGTACTTTCGATAAGGCCAATAAAACTCTTTCAACCGCTTAAACGTATCCAAATTACACACCTGCCTTTTATGTATTGTTTAAAAAGTCATAATATAAATAATATAACGGAATCCGAAATAAATAACCATAATTTTGCTTAAATTGATGAATCAGGTTTTGGATTGAAATGGGAATCCCTTGATTTGATTGTGCATCTACAATACGTATGAATATTCCGAATATTATATACCGTAAAAAAAGAGGCTGACTTGAGAAGTCAGCCTCTTTCACTCAGGCTTGAATTACAAAGTTTCTTGACCTGGCTTCCAGTTTGCAGGGCAAAGTCCGCCAGTTTGAAGAGCTTGTAGTACACGTAGTGTTTCATCAACGTCACGTCCGATGTTGTTGTGGTTCACAACAGAGTACATGAGCTCGCCTTCTGGGCTGATGATGAATAGTCCACGAAGTGCTACACCTTCTTCTTCAATTAGAACACCATAGTCATCAGATACTTTGTGGTTCGTATCTGCAGCTAGTGGGTATTTTAATTGTCCAAGACCGTTGTCATCACGGTTTGTGTTGATCCATGCTAAGTGAGTGTGGATCGTATCAGTAGATACACCGATTACTTCAGCATCAAGATCTTCAAACTCGTCGTAACGATCGCTTAGTGCTGTAATTTCAGTCGGGCAAACGAAAGTGAAGTCCATTGGATAGAAGAAAAGAACTGTCCACTTGTCGTTTTTCATGTTTTCTTCAAGGCTTACTTTACCGAATTCTTTGTTTGGAAGTACTGCATCCATTTCAAAGCGCGGTGCTTGTTTTGCTACCATACGTTCTGCCATTGTGTAAAACCTCCTGAAAGATGAAAGATTTTATTAAAAAAGGTTCGTACAGGTGAGCTTGTCCTACCTGTCACATCCCCTTTCTTAACTCCATTTTTTCTACAGCTATATTATAGTGAATCCACTCTTAATAGTCAATATTAAGTGAGAATTAGTTTAATATAGCTTTTGTAACAAGATTACTATTCCCAATTTCTTCTTATTCTAATCGGGAAAGCTCCTGTCCATCGTCCATTCTACCTTGTTTCATCTCTTAACTCAAAGGATATACTTATAGAGGACCATTTCAATTGCGGGTAACCACTTCATTCGTTATAGTGGTACTAGCCAATCATTAATGGAACAAGGAGTTGAAGCAAATTGCCAGATATCATAGCAAACATTGATTGGGCAGGAATACTGAAAAATATCGGGATCATCTCCATTAAGCTTATCTTCATCCTGATTGTTTTTGCCATTGTAAAAAGTGTAGGAAACAGAGTCATCCGAACATCATTCGAAAAATTAGAAAACAAAAAAGACATGACAGCAGGCCGGGCACACACCCTTAGAAGTCTGACAAAGAGTATTTTTTCGTATGTATTGATCTTTATACTTGCTGTAGTCGTATTAGGTACATTCGGAATTGATATTGCTGGATTGATTGCTGCTGCAGGTATTGTAGGTCTAGCGATTGGATTCGGTGCACAAGGACTCGTAAGTGATGTCGTCACAGGATTTTTCATCTTATTAGAAAAACAATTGGATGTTGGTGATTATGTAACAGCAGCAGGTATGGGTGGAATTGTTGAAGAGACGGGATTGCGTACTACCCATATTCGTGGATTCGATGGAACATTACACTTTGTTCCAAACCGTGAAATCAGTACGATCAGTAACCATACAAGAGGTAATATGAGGGCTTTAGTGGATATCGGTATTTCTTATGATGATGATATCGATAAAGCGATCGAGGTCCTACAAGAGGCATGCGATCGAGTTGCAGAAACGAATGAAAACATCGTAGATGGACCTAATGTCGTTGGGGTTCAAGAGCTTGGAGCTTCTGATGTCGTTATCCGTGTCATTGCACAAGCGAAGACGAACATGCAATGGGCGGTTGAACGTGAACTGCGTAAAGCGATGAAACAAGCGCTTGATGCAAACGGAATCGAAATTCCATTCCCTCATCAAGTGTATATCAACAAGACAGAAAATAACGGCTAAGTTTATTGAAACATCTTTCGGGGTACCCTTCTTATCAAAAAGGAGGGTACTTTTTTATGCCATACGATAAGAAAAGTGAACTGCCTGATCAGGTTAAGGACAATTTGCCGAAACACGCTCAAGAAATCTATAAAGAAGCCTTCAACTCAGCAAGCGAGCAATATGATCAAGAAAAGACAGCACACAAAGTCGCTTGGAGTGCTGTGAAAGAAAAGTACACCAAAAATGAGAACGACAACTGGGTCAAGAAGGAAGAATGAAATTAGAAGGGATAGCGAAATCGCTATCCCTTTCATTATGGATTATGATTGTTGGAAACGTTGATCAATTTGTTGGCACACATCATCTGCAGACATTCCATGTGCATTGATGACAGACCCTTGTGTCATGGTATTTTGGATCCCCATCACGTTTTCATCTTGACCTGTAATCACACAGCAATCACAGTCAGCAGCATCTTGTTCCTGCTGCAACTGTTTTACGTCATATCCTTTGCTTTGAAGCGCTTCTTGTACAGCAGACAAAGATTGTTCAACTCCAATACGTGGCATACCTTCCACCTCCTCCGCACTTTCTCTTAAGTTAACCGGATGTGGCAGGCGATATGCACAGGTTGAGTGATGATGAAGGCATTGGTATAGGTCAAGAGTCTCTTACGGAGGGCGATCTTGCAGTTTTCCCGTTTTCGGGGTACGAAGCATCACCTAATCCCACAAAAAAGAGCCCTTCACCAGGACTCTAGTTCGCTTTTACGGTTATATAATCGACGAGCAAATCAACTGCTACCTTAAGTGCTTCCTCTTTCGGTTCAATTTTCGAGTGATGCAATCCATATGGCGTATCGACACCGAGCCAGAACATGAATCCCGGAATTTCTTTTAAGAAATATCCGAAATCTTCTCCTGTCATCGCTTTATCACTCACAACGAGCTCATACTTACTACCTTCAACGAACTTTATGAACTCTTCAGTCAGTACAGGGTCATTGTCAACCTGATAATAGTTCGCGCCATAATCGATTTCGGCCTCGCATTCAAATCCAGTTTCAATACCGGAGACGAGAGCCTCAATCCGCTTCTTCACGTTCTCCATTGCTTCTGGTGACAACGTTCGAATCGTCCCTTCGATTCGCGCTTTTTCAGCAATGATATTCTGCTTCGTTCCACCGGTGATTTTACCGATCGTAACGACCGCAGAGTCCAATGGATCGATATTTCGTGAGACGATCGTTTGCATCAGGGATACGAGATTACTCCCTGCAACGACCATATCATTCGCTTTATGCGGATACGCTGCGTGACCACCTTTTCCTTTTAAGTCGATGAACAATTCGGAAGTGTTCGCGAACAATAAACCTTCCTTCGTTCCAATTGTACCAACAGGAAGGTCAGGTGCAATATGGAGAGCCATCATCATATCAGGTCGGAACGCATTGAACTCCTCACTTTCCAAAATAGGGAGTGCTCCCCCAGGACCTTCTTCTGCTGGTTGAAAAATGAACAACAGATGATCCTTCGGCTGATTCGATGCAAAGTGCGTCAAAACACCGAGAGCAATCGTCATGTGGAAATCATGACCACACGCATGCATCATTCCAGGATGTTCTGATTTGAAATCATATGTGGTTTCCTCTTCAATCGGTAACCCGTCGATATCCGTCCGATACCCAATCGTTTTCTCAGGGTTCGCTCCATGCACCTTTACCAATAGGCCTGTCTTCCACTCGACCACCTCAAGATGGTCTTGAGGTAACGTTTGAATATGGTCCAACAAAAAGCGCTGGGTCTTCACTTCTTGAAAACCCAGCTCTGGTATACGGTGTAGAGAGCGGCGAATATCAATGAGATCATCATGTGACATCATTTCTGCCCTCTCCTTTTTCAAATTAGTCTTCCTTCAACTGGCGAAGTTCTTGCTTGATTTCTGTCTTTCCTTTTGTCTTCTCATCAATTTTCTTGATGACACGGGCTGGTGTACCAGCAACGACAGATAGTGGAGGTACATCTTCTGTTACGACAGCTCCGGCTGCAACAACAGAACCTTCTCCAACTGTAACACCTTCAAGGATTACAGCATTCGCTCCAACGACGACACCATCTTCAACGACGACTGGTTTTGCAGAAGGTGGTTCAATGACCCCTGCCAATACAGATCCTGCACCGATGTGGCAGTTCTTACCGACTGTCGCACGTCCACCAAGAACAACGTTCATGTCAATCATTGTGCCTTCACCGACGACGGATCCGATATTGATCATTGCACCCATCATGATGACTGCATTTTTCCCGATTTCGACTTGATCACGGATGACTGCACCAGGTTCAATACGAGCTTGTACGCCTTTTAGGTCCAACAAAGGAATTGCAGAGTTACGACGATCGTTTTCGACTACATAATCTTCGATTGCAGCTTCATTTTCTTCAATCGCAGCTTTGATTTCTTTCCATTCACCAAAAAGGACTCCTGTGTTACCAGTAACGAATGATTTCGTCGTAGATCCGAAATCAATCCCTTCAATATCCCCTTTGATATGTACTTTGACAGGTGTTGACTTTTCACTATTTTGAATAAACGAGATGATCTCGTTTGCATCCATCATTTTCATAAACCAATTCCTCCTTCATTTTTCTCAATCTCAATCGGATTAATTTTATCGTATTTTCACGCAGTTGTTAAGTATGACCGTTTCCCTTCATCTCATTGATGAGATCGATGAACGCTTTCACTTGCTTCAATTGATGCGAAGCTTCACTGTATATGATCCAGGTATCCCGGACCAACGGTTCTTTCTTCTCATTCCTGATCGGTATCGTATGGAAGTTCGGTTCTTCTTTCGGTAGACTAATCGATGGCAGAATCGCATAGCCGATTCCATTAAGAGCCATCTGTTTGCAAGTCTCAATTTGATCGACGACAATCGTCCGTTTCGGTGATGATTTGAACTTACGAACCCACCAATCCTGAATCTCTTGATAATAGGTGGAATGACTTTTGAACTGGATGAAAGGCCTTGTTGTTCCCTCCAACTCTTCAAGTGACTGGATCTTCGTATCCACCAGATGTAATTCATCGGATATCAAGTGTTCTTTTGGACCTCTCCAATCTGGATGACCTCTAATGATACCTATATGGAAATGGTCCCCGTACAGTTGACGTTGCACTTCACTGCTCCAGCCCGTTACGAGTGAGATTTTCACATTCGGAAAACGCTCTACATATTCCTTTAGAACTTTAGGTAGCCAATATTGTCCGATAATTGACGCAACCGCTAGTTTCAACGTTCCATGGACCACGTCTCCCATAGACAATACTTCGTCTCTCACTTCCTCTTCTGTCTGTATCGTTTGATTGACGAACTCAATGACCTTTTCCCCGGCAGGTGTCAACGTTAATCCCTTCTGCGAGCGGATGAACAGCTTCGCTCCCCACCGTTGTTCAATCGATTGAAGTCGTTGACTTAAGGCAGGCTGGGAAACATAAAGTCTTTCAGATGCCTTTCGCATGTTCAGTTCTTCGGCGAGAATATTCAATACATGGAATTCCGTCATTTGCACAACTACTCACACACCTTGGTCCATAAGTTTTTCTTATCATAAAGTATAAATTAATTGTCATTTTATTATAACGAATCATGCCATAAGATAACACTATAAACAAATTTGGAAGAAGGTACCAAAAATGACACTTCTTTTAATTGCAATTGGTTTCAGTGCGACGTTCATCGGGACTTTGGCTGGGAGCGGTGGTTTGATCAACCTGCCCTCTATGCTTGTAGCAGGCATTCCCATCCATACGGCCATCGCCTCAAACAAATTCTCGAACATGATCAGTTCCTTCTCGAGCTTCTATGTATTATTACGGAAAAGAGAAGTCCAATTCCGAGCCGCTGCTAAAATTGCACCTTTCAGCCTTGCAGGCGGTGTGGTAGGTGGCATGATTGCATCCTCTCTATCAGAAAGGACGATGTTGTTGATCGGTATCGGTTTGTTGATCTTTGCTTTCCTCCTATCGTTCTTGAAAAAACCTCCAAAGGTCGATGATGGGGTAGAACGACTATCCAAATGGTCCTTTCCAGGTCTTTTCGGCATTGGCACTTATGACGGTATGTTCGGGCCAGGACAAGCGACGTTCCAAATGTATCTTTTCTTCTACCAGGGTGTTTCGTATCTCAGGACCATTGCCTATACCCGTTTCAATACCTTCCTGAGCTGTTTAGGTGCTTTCGTCAGCTTTTATTTTGCCGGACACTTGGATTGGAAAATTGCGCTCCCTCTTGCTGTTGGTTCATTAATTGGTGCACAAACAGCTGTCAGACTTGCAGGTAAATTTTCCAAATCAACTGTCAAACTCATCCTCAGGGCGATCACGATTTTACTATTGTTACAATTGATTTATCAGATGATTGGAGGAAAACTGCCATGATGAATATTCAGTTTGAACGTTTGCATCATATTCAAGTTTGTATTCCCATTGGAGAAGAGGAAAAAGCACGTCATTTTTATACAAACGTGCTTGGTTTGAAGGAGATAGAAAAACCAGAAGCGTTGAAAGTAAACGGCGGCCTTTGGTATGAAGTGGCCGGTATTGAACTGCACATCGGTACAGAGACTCATACTGAACAAAGCAAAAGACACCCTGCATTTGAAATTACCAATTTGCATCAAGTTAAAGAGTACCTTCTCCAACAAGGGGTTTCCATTAAAGAAGAAACACAAATCCCCGGGATGCAACGATTTTCCTTTTTTGATCCGTTCAACAATCGGATTGAATTGTTAGAAACCGTTTCTTCCTAACCATATTGAGGTTATTTTATCTCTTGCAAATTGAAAAAAGTAATCATATCATCAATCTTTCTTTGGAGTTCTTCTTTTGATCTTTGAAGGTATTGAAAAAGAAATCTTTTACTGTTAGGAGATACATCCCAATCATCCGGCATTGATTCCAAAATCTCTTCTATCTTTTGATCCGGTAAACTGGTGATTGTATCTCCAAACCTATGGAGCTCAGATGTATCTCTCATATAAGAAAAACACCATAGATAAAGATTTTTCTTTTTTCTCAAAACCTTCCTATGCTTGTCTTTTTTCAATGTATGTGTATGGTCAATGATATGGAATTTGTACCTATCCTCACCTACAGGCTCCAAAAGAATGTTCTCCGTATGTCGGTCCTTGTTACCGACCCATGCATCGAAAACGAGCAGTTTAACAATGTCTCCTTCGTTGATTATTTGAAACTTCTCAGGAAAAGGTAATGCAAGAGAAATTCCAGAGTGAATATATTTACTGCAAAATTGAGTGCCTGGATAGAAATTCCGATTTGAAAGTTCTTTATTGTTGTCGATAAATCCTTCCTTTATCTCGATTAACTCGAAGGGTACGACTGGTAAGTACAATTCTTTTGCTAAACATCCTACTAAATATTCTTTGATAAGATACTGAGGTTTTTTCTTATTATTCTTGAATTTAACGACATACTGGTTACCATTCATGAATTCAATAATTTTAGGTCTTGTAGCACCACTAAGTTTCATAACGACCCTTTTGGGTTCACCTATCTCATTAATACCTAAACCCTTATTCAAATACAGTTCTCCTCCCTTCTTATTATTCTTTTATTAGTATATTTCTAAAAACAGAAAACGTTTGTTCGCTCACCTATACAACAAAAAAAGAGAGTTGACCGCAGGGATCGACTCTCTTAAGAATGATTTTTTAATTCCTTCTTTGGTAGAAAAAAGATTAAGATACTACTCAATACAGCTAGTATAAAAACACCTAGATACACACTCTCCATCGAAAACGTAAGCCCTTCTTGTAATAAGGTCAACGTTTCAGGAGGAAGCTTTTCCCTTTGGGATTTTTCTAACAGGATATTAGCAGCATCAAGAGAAAGGGATAAATCGCTATCGTTATTCTGCAAATAGGAATGAAGCCGGTTGTTCAAAATCCCTCCAAGTAAACTTGCTCCAATTGCACTTCCTAAAATCCGCATGAACATATTCGAAGCTGTGGCAACTCCACGCTTTTTCCAGTCTACCGAAGACTGGATGGCTACGATGAATGTGGTTGTAGAGAGACCCATTCCTACTCCAATGATAAAAGATCCGATACCTGCCCAAATCGGACCTTTCGTTGGATCCAAATTCATGAAAACAATCGAACCGATCACCAGTGCGACTCCACCACAATTCGCAATCGTACGGAAACCAAACTTAATGATCAACCTACCTGCAAGTGTGGATGCAATCGGCCATCCTATCGACATGGTCGTAAGGGTGAAGCCTGCAACGAGAGGTGATTTTTCCATCACACCTTGTACATAAGCAGGTAAAAAAGAAGATACCCCAAACAAAATGGCACCAGTCGTCAAGGAAGCTAAGTTCGCTAAAGTAATCAAACGATCCTGCCATATACTCAACGGCATAGTCGGTTCTGCAGCACGTTTTTCCTGATAGATGAACAAAATTAAACTAACGGTAAACAAACTGAGTAGACCAATGATCTGCCAGGAGAACCATGGTAAGTTCACACCACCCTGGATAAGCGCAATCATCAAGCTGCTCACAGCAACGAAAATCAATAGAGCACCTATGTAGTCAATTTCGCGTTTTTTCTTTTCAATGTCTTCGTGCAAAAATAAATTTATGCCTAAAATTGCTAAAATACCCAAGGGGACGTTCAACCAGAATACATACGCCCAATCAACATAAAGGACGATAAATCCGCCAAGTGCTGGACCCAAAATAGCAGAGATTCCCCATACACTGGCCAGATAACCTTGGATTTTTGCTCTTTCTTCCACCGTGTACATGTCACCGACAATGGTCGTCGCAATTGGCATAACCGCTCCTGCTCCAAGCCCTTGAATCAAACGGTACACGATCAGCATAAGCATGGAATCTGCAAAGCCACAAAGAATAGAGCCGACCATGAACAGACCGATCCCAAATGTGAAAACCGGCTTTCTTCCAAACAGATCAGAAAGCTTCCCGTATATAAGAATCGTAACAGCCTGCATAAGTAAATAGGCAGAAAAAACCCAACTATACAGGCTAAAACCACCTAAATCTGCAGCTATACTAGGCATCGCAGTTGAAACAATCGTCCCCTCGATTGCTGCCATAAACATGGCTAAAATAACAGAAACCAACACCAGTGGCCGTATCGTCGATTTCTCCCGTATCCCAGTTAAAATATCTTCTTTCGTCATACTTTCACTTCCAATTGTCTATTGTAAAATCATCCTGATAGTCAACCCAGCCTGGAAAGAAAATCAGAACCAACGTTTTCTTTTGAAATAAAGGATCATGCCGAGCGTCATCGCGATCATTAATCCCCAAACGACCGGGTATGCCATAGGTTCGTCCAACTCAGGCATATACATGAAGTTCATTCCATAAATTCCAGCTATGAAAGTTAAAGGGATGAAAATGGTCGAAACGATGGTTAAGACCTTCATGACTTCATTCATCTTATTGCTAACACTTGAAAAATAGACATCCAATAGGTTAGCTGCCATTGTTCTTGTCATCTCAACAGTATCCATGACATGGATGATATGGTCACTGACATCCTTCAAATAGAATCCTGTATTCAAGTCGATTACTTTCGTTTTTTCAAGACCTGTGATAATTTCTTTTACCGGCCAAACAATTTTTCTTAAATGCATCCCGATATTTTTATAATAATAGATTTGCTGAAGAACACTTTGATCGGGATTCATCACCATATCCTCTTCAATTTTTTCAATGTCGGATGAAATTCGTTCAGATTCAATCAAATACTGATCAACAATGGCATCCAATAAGGAATAAACGAGATAGCCAGCCGACATGTTTCGGATCCTGCCTAAATTTTGACGGATTGCTCTTCGAACCGGTTCAAGGACATCCCCTTTTCGCTCCTGAATCATGAATATCGTTTGATCCTTAATAATCATACTGATCTGTTCTTCCTCAATCTCAACTTCCTCTTTATTAAACCAGACCATCTTCAAGATCATGACGACATAATCATTTAAGATATTGATTTTTGGACGATGCTCCGTATTTAGAACGTCTTCAATCAGTAATGGATGGACACCAAATTCATCCCTAATAAATTTAAAAACGTTTATGTCATCCAACCCCTCAATATTCACCCAGGTTACGGATTCAGAATCCGTATATGGAAGAATATCCTCGATATGATTCAGCTTCCTTTCCACCAAATTTTCACCTAAATAATCGATAATGGAAATAGTTGTTTTTGAAGCTTCCTCATCTCCTACGTACACCAGTGAGCCTGGAGGAAGTCCTTTCTTTTTCTCCATTTCTTTTTCTTTACTCATCATGGTTCACCACCTGTTTTTCTAAAATGAATGTCGATTCATTATGATCTTAGATTCTATTTCTGTCGAATCATAAGAACTTTAGACGAACCTATTTTCAATATCTTGCTTTTGTAAGATAATGTACAAGGCTAATCTTTACAAAATTTCGGAGGTAATCGATATGTTAACACTCACAATTGAGCGGAAACGTGAACAAATGTTAGAAATCGCAAAAATACATGGTATATCATCTGAAGAAACTATAAAATGCAGTCAAGAGTTGGATCGTCTTCTACAGCTTCATCTCTCGAATCAGCTTCGAGATCGAAATATGAGGTTTAAAAAGATTTCATAACTTATACTAATATACTTCGGTTAATGAAATAATAAGTAAACCTTTACCATTACTTCCATGCTTGTATGTCCTTACTATATACTCATCCTTAACGTGAAACAATTTTTTGGTATTCTTTGTATTATATATCGACTGGACCGTTTTTTTCGATGCTGTAAACATCCTTTACCCATTTTTGGGTTTTTAAATCTTATAAAAAAAAACCACTTTCCAAAATGGAAAGTGGTTGTCTTTTGTATGTATGGTGACCCGTACTGGGCTCGAACCAGTGACCTCTACCCTGTCAAGGTAGCGCTCTCCCAACTGAGCTAACGGATCATTTTTATACGTTTAGGAAGTATAAGTGCAACTAAGCCTCAGCCATCGCCAAAGGCTTGGCATCGCCAAGTTTTCTTTAGCGGACAAGTAATACTATACTGGCAATTTATCATTCTGTCAACAGACTATTGAAGATTTTTTACAGAGCTCCCATTACAGCAAATGGAAGCTCTCTTATGTGTCTATCCAATACGTTCTTCTTCGTCACGCTTCCGGATTTCATCTTCTTTCAAGTTCTCTTCACGATCTCGAATTCTGTGCGCGAGTCGGCTTGATGCGTTCGCAGCAAGACTTGCAATCAAGTCATCCAAAAACGTGTGAACTCCGTTTCCTTTCTTCGTATCGAGCTTCTCGATGATCCCGATTTTCTGTTTATCGAGATGACCGAAAGTCGTTATTGCGATACTTCCGTACCCTAGCACGGCACCCATTGCAATCGTTTCATCTACGCCAAATAATCCTTCGTCCGTTTCGACGATGGACTGAAGGGGTTCAGACAATTTGTTCTGTTCTGCTAGTTTATCGAGTTCGATACCGACCAATAACGCGTGTTGAATCTCTCTTTTTTCGAGCACAGCTTCCACACTCTCAATGCAATCTTCCATCTTCAATGTCGGGGCATATGGAATCTGCATTTCATATACGATCTCGGCTACATCGACTATTTTAATCCCTCGTTCGTTCAAAAGGTTCATCGTTGCAGCTTTCACGTCTTTACTGTGTACACGTTTCTTCAAGAAGATCTCCCCTTTCGATGCAAGTTCATGTGTGCTTGCTTATAATCATTATAGCATTTATGTTACAATCAATCTCAGGTTATTCCAATTGTATACGGAGGATGATGACCATGAAACTTAATGGAAAACGAGAAGAAAAAACGATTTATAGTGAAATTCTTGATGAAGAGATCAGCTTATACATTTATTTACCACCATCTTATACGCCATTGTTACGATATTCTGTTCTGATTGCACAAGATGGGAAAGACTATTTCAATCTCGGAAAAATCGCAAGATCATCAGAAACCTTATTTGAAGATGGCGCAATTGAGGAATTCATCATCGTAGGTGTTCCATATAAAGATGTGCACGATCGTCGTAGAAAGTATCATCCATCTGGTGAGGAACATTCCAAGTATGTCCGTTTCCTCGTGTATGAATTGCTTCCTTACATTGAAGAAGAATATTCAACATTGGAACTCGCAAGTGCGCGGGCGATGATTGGTAGTTCACTCGGTGCAACAGTATCCTTATTGACTGCATTAGACTATCCCCGTACATTCGGGAAACTTGCACTCCAGTCTCCTTTTGTGAACGATTACGTACTAGATAAAGTTTCCAATGTAAAGGATCCATCCTTGTTATCCATTTATCATGTCTCTGGGAAGGGCGAAACGGAAGTGGAAACGACAAAAGGTGAAGTGAAAGACTTCATCACCCCTAACAGGGATCTAAATAAGGCATTCTCGGATCGTTCATTTGGAGAGTATTATTATGAAGAATTTGATGGCGACCATAAATGGACGTATTGGCAGCCAGATATTCCTAAAGCATTGAAGTTCCTTTTTCCTAATTAAGGACTGTTCATGGAATATGAGTATGAAATAGTAAGAAAATTTGCTATAATAGAGTTGCTCAATACAAAGATAATGGATGAAGCACGAGGAGGGAAATTATGAAATACGGTATCGCGATTTTTCCATCAAAAAAACTACAAGACCTTGTAAATTCATATCGTAAACGTTACGATCCACATTATGCGTTAATCGCTCCTCACTTGACATTAAAGGATCCTTTCGATGTCGAAGATGAAGATGAGTTGAAAGAAATGGCACAACAAATCCATGAAATCTCAGATAATATTCAACCTTTTAATTTGCATGTATATAAGGTCGGGTCTTTTCATCCTGTAAACAATGTCATTTATTTCAAGGTGAAAGAAGAGGAACGCTTGAAAAAGCTTCATGAAGAACTCCATAAAGACGAATTATATAGTGAGCGCCCTTATAATTTCGTTCCTCATATCACTTTGGGACAAAAACTCTCTGATGAAGAACATCACGATGTTCTAGAATCCATGAAAATGATGGATATCGACCATACGGAACAAGTAGACCGTTTCCAATTACTTTATCAACTTGAAAACGGATCCTGGACCGTATTCGAAACCTTCCATCTTGGGAAGGTACGATAAACGAATGTTCAAAGTCGAAATCGTAACAGACGACTCCCAATTGAAAGATGCCTTTTCCATTCGTTCAAAAGTTTTCATTGAAGAACAGAATGTTCCTGAAGAAGAGGAAATCGATCAATACGAATCCGAAAGTGTTCATTTCGTTATATATGACGGGGATGCTGCGATTGGGGCAGGTAGAATCAGATTTGTTGAAGACTATGCAAAAGTCGAACGTGTCTGTGTTTTGAAAGAATACAGAGGAACCGGTGCTGGAAAAGTGTTGATGGAGAATATGGAAGAACAAGTGTTAAAAAGAAATGTCAACAAATTTGTACTCTATTCTCAAACCCATGCAGAAAAGTTTTATAAGAAATTAGGTTATGAAACTTATTCTGATATTTTCATGGATGCAGGTATTCCACATGTTGCGATGAAAAAGCAAATTTAAAACGACCGCTTCGGTCGTTTTTTTATGTGAACTTATTTTCATTGGTTCTTGACTATATGGACACCTTCATCCTCTTTCCATTCAAGGTAAAAGACATCTCGATAATGATCAATTTGATGCTGGCGCAAGGTTTTTGACAGCCATGTTTCATTAAAACCTGCCTTATGCAGGTTTTCCCAATCCACTACACCATCGTTGATGAATGTAAATGGTAGATACACTGGCTTTTCGTGTAATCCTAAATCAGAAGTTGTCGGATTTTCGTATCCAGATTTTTTCAAGACGCTAAGTGAGCCGTCTATTTCAAGAATTGCGTAAGCTACTTCTCGAATAGAAAAAACATCTTTTTGACGAAGCAAATTTTGCACTTCATTTATATCGATTTTATTTTTCTTCATTTCCTCACGGTCACAAATACCATTACGAATAATAATTGAGGGAGATCCTTCAAAAAGTTTCCTTGTCCCCCGAAACTTTTGTGTAATCAATTCAATGATGTAGATTAAAGATGCCCACAATAAAACAGCATAAAGGATCGAGCTTAGTTTTACTTCATTATCATAAATGGCATTACCTACTAGCTCTCCAAGTACGATTGCTGAAATGAAATCAAAGGGAGTGATCTGTGCAAAAGAAACTTTACCTAAAACTTTCGTCATGATAAATAAAGCTATGAATCCTACTAGTAGCTCAACGGTTATGGATAGTAAATTCATAATTCCCCTTCCCTTTTTACATACTCGTTTTATTATGTACGAATTAAGGAAGGGATAAACGTCTATGTTTCTTCACTTTTAGATACTGAAAAATGTGGTTGATAATCCTTCATTTGCACTTGAATACGGTTATCCTCAATGCCTTTTATGAGATATGCAAAGATTGTTGTCCGGTATAATGACCAAATAGGTAGCGAAGGAAGGGATACCTCCCACCTTTCACACATATCTTTCATAAATCTTTCAAATCCGCACCCGTCTGGAAATTGTTGGAGAATATCATACATAGTGGTTACAACAGAAACATGGTGATCGTAATTATGGATCAATGTTTGAGTTGGATTTTCTTCGTATTCACCATGTCCTGGTATCATACCAATACCATTCATGGTCAACAATTTTTCAATCGTTGCTAATGTGGCATCCGCATCAATGATGAAGGGAATCCGATGTTTTGCCAATTGCTCCATACCAAAGTAACTATCAGCAGCATATAGGATATTTCCTACTTTAACCCCAATCTGATTGATACTATGTCCAGGAAGTGTAACGAGTTCTGCCTCAATTGAACCGATTAGGATCAATCCTTCTGAGACCACTTGATCAACTGCCATAGCCTGTGCTTCTAAGAACTTATTACGCATTTCATTCAAAGGTCGATTACCTTGTAATAAATACATAGGTTCAAGTACAGGATTCTGTAAAATAGAGGTCTCAATGGTCGGAGCATAAGTTATGATGTCTCTCTGACTTTGTAGATACCCCGCTCCTCCGAAATGATCTGCATGAGCATGCGTGATGAATAAATGCGTGATCGGCAAGGATTTTTTATTTAATTGCTTAAGGATTTTTTTCATCACCTGTTGGTCAATCCCTGTATCAATGAGTATACCGGTATCACCCTGATTCACGTAACCTACATTGACAGGTCCATGAAAATAATAGCAATTATGATTTAGCTGGACCATCTCCATAAAAATCGCACCCATCTCAATAAAATAGGGCTAGCGATTTAATTCGCTAGTCCCTATATTACTTCGTTTATCTTTTGGCCTTTTCCTGTCATTTCGGACAATATTTTCTGGAAAGACGGTTCTGCATTCAATTTACGCCGCTCATATTTTTCCTGATCATTCTTTTTGGTGACATCTTCATAATGTATTCGCTCTACAGGATGTAATTGGAGCTTATAGGATGAGTAAGTTTCTTGCTTTCTGGTACCATATATTAACTTCTGATTGGAAATATAGGGTGGTACATAGCCCATACTATCACCTGCTTCACGATTTTTTCACCAACGTCTATGCTTCTATAATGTATACCCTATTTATTGTCATAATATTCGTACACTAACTGCTTTTTGAGGGTATCAGAAGTTCAATGCAATCTGATTCATCGCCCTTGCACGATATTCCTGTCCTTTGAAATAAACGAAAGCTTCAACAACAATACTATCCTCAAACTGTTTTTTTATCGGGATTTGAAAGTCCGTCAAAGAGACCGTTTGGTTAGGGGCTATGAAAAGATCATGCATAGGAGCTATCCAAATCTCTCCTCTTTCCCTTGCTTCCTTCGCCCACTCATTTTCAATAAAAATCCATTGTAGTGAATCCTGTTTATCTTCCGTCAGGTTGGATTGTTCTAAAGAACTGATTTTGCCTTTCAAATTCGTATAATCGATCGGCTGAAATCTGAAGCAGATGAGAGGATTCTCCAATTGATCCAGTCCATGATTCGTCATATGGAAGCTTCCATGAATGACAAATGAGGATTCATTTTTACAGATGAGGCTATGATTAAAGTATGCTGTAAGGTTCAGGTTTTCTTTCTCTACATCAATATCCTGTATTTCTTCCGGAGCATTTTTATTTTGGACTTTCATCCTTCTTTCAAGACTTCTAATTTTATTCTTATAACTTTCGATCTGTTTTTCTCTTTCATTCATTTCTTTCTCAATCGTCTCCATAAGATCTTCAAAACCTTTAATTTTATTTTCTAAGGCTGTCTGGTTCGATTCAGACAAGAGCACTTTCAAGCGGTGAACCTCTTGATGGTATTTTTCCAATTCTTCTTCTTTCTTTTGTAATTTCTCCGTCAGTTCATCATTTTCCAGTGCATCCTTCAAATCTTGTTCGAGTTGTTCCATCTTTTCTTCAGCAAACAGTAGTTTCTTTTCGAGTTGAAGTGATTTTTCTTGATAAAATTTTGTACGAGATGCAAGCCGGTCGTAGCTTAATTCTTTTTGTGGATTCATAAAGGTTTCCTCCTAACCGGGCATATATCCTTATCTTATGTATATCTCACCAAAGTCTTTACAAGAACCTGAACATCCATTTCTATGCTTCTGTGTTATATAGTTCAATTTTGCTGAACAAGTACAACAATGTATTTGAAAACAGTCATAAAAAAAGAGCGAGAGGACTCGCCCTTTGTAAGAAGTACTAAGGTCTCTTGATCTTGATGTCTTCAAATGTTACGCAGTCTTCTACTGATACTTCCCCTTCATCTGCATGGACGACACCAGAATCGAAAATGGTTTTTCCTTTGTGATTGATTAATTGTAGCTGGAATTGTGTACCAGAATTTCCATCCACTACTGCGAAGTTGTAATCAACTCTTCTTCCATCAACCATGCCTTCTCCACTGATGATCAGTTTCAAACCATCCTTTGTATCTTCACAGCAGAGTGAACCTTGATCGAATGTATCAGCAGTAAAGTTGAAGCTATCGGAACCATCATCATTATCTGTGTCTCTGAAACTCGCTCTTAACGAACTGTCTACCAAGCTGCAATCTGGACAGATATCTACAAGTACTGCCAATCGACCTGACTCAGTAGCGTCAGATCCTGTGTCTCCGCTCGCTTCCCCTTCAGCTGAACAGTCACAGTTTGGTCTTGGGAAGATATCTGGACATTGTTCTGGGAATTCAACTTTAGGACATTGATCGATCACATCTGGAGCGATAAGATCATTATCCCTCGGTGAACAGAACTTAGCGAGAACTTCGAGTTTTACTTCTGCTTCTACTTGAATATCAAGACAGAAAGTAATTTCGATGTCAAAGCTTTCCGGAGCTGGTGTATTCAGTAGTACTGTTCCTGATGGGATTCTGCAGAATATCTTGGATACTTTGCAGAATAGATCCGTTCCATCTGGAAAACAAAGTACGAATGATTCAAATACCGATGCATTCACATTCGATTTTGTTACGACACAACCATGTCGATCCACTACAAGAATTTTCAGGTCCGTACTGATCAAGAGTTCAACCAGCTGTGCATCAACGAAACCACCATTCGTCGATACAGTTACATCACGCTTTTCTCCTACTTGCTCACAGATGAATCCAAGATCATCATCGTCATGATCTGAATTGCCACTGCTTTGAAGAGGGAAAAGTGGTGGTGTTTCAGGTGGTTCACAAATGATACGTAAAGGTCGACGACTTGGATCTTCCATCGCCTCTTCAATTTCACGTATCTGTTCGCGGCTAAAGAGTACCGTTTTACGAACGGAAAGTGCATCGGTTACCCAGTCGTACACTTTTTGTACGCGAATACACTCATCCTGTAAGCTGTTTGCAGCCTTAGGTATATTGTGTTTTTTATGACTCATAGTTTCCCTTCCTTTCTTCATCATGAACTGAAGATTCAATACATACTATGGGAATACGACGGCTAATGACACAAAGATTAATGCCTATTTTTGAAGGAGGGAATGCGATGTACAGCGTACTTTATAATAGAAAAGAAGTATGTAGACTGCCTTTGGAAGAACTGCATGCTTTAAAACAAATAGCTGGATTTTGGGGCTTGAGCTGGGAGGATGAATCAAACCAGTTGTTTGGTAGATTTTCGAATTACCGAATCCGTATCATTGGTTTGAATCAAAAGGAGTTCAATAGGCTCAATCATCTATTAATGCATACAAGTGTAACTCTATCCAAAAATACACAAAGGGAAGATTTGATTCTTTCCATATTCAGAGAAGAAAATCAACATACAGTAACTGTTGAATCGAATGGTAATATCTATAATTACCGTCAAAAGAGAGGACCTTATTCCAATACCAAAGATTGGATTTACAAAGGTTTCCAATCTGGTTACTTGTATGAAGATGTCCGTGTTTATTGGGATCCAAATCAATGTGAAGATATAACAGAATGGTTAACGTATTTAATTCTTCAATCGAATATAAATGAATCCATGGCTCTAACGGAATCCATTTCTACAAATTTATATGAAAGTCTGCTAAAAAAAGTGCTCTCTCGAATCAACAAAACCTTATCTTCCTATCAATTGCAACCATCATGGCCGGATAAGCCGTCATTTTCTGAGTCAAGTGAACAAAAGGAAGCTGACCCCATTAATCCCTTCAAGCCAAACCTTTCAACACCTCCAACAAAATTCGATCCATTCAAAAACAAGAACAAAAGACGCGACACCAAAGTCATTAATCCATTTTTCAAAAAATAAAACACCTTCATTACCTTGTACGAATAATATACATTACCATATGCTGAGGAGAGGGAACATGACTAAATCAGAGGTTAATCAGTTATACAAACAGATTAAACGTTCCAGACATAGGAAGAATAAATCAAACTTGTTCGCAAAAACAAATCAATCAGGCTGTAAATCTTGTGGTAGAGTCACATGGAAGCCAGACCGATAAAATACTTAAAAACCAACACCTACATCAGGATATGTTGGTTTTTAATTTTTGAGCTTATTTATTTACCAGTAATCCATTTTTATATAGATAATTTTGTATTTGTTTCACACAAACACTTGCTGACATCAGTGTTGTATCCACCGTAATATCCGGTTTATCAGGTGGTTCATAAGGATCGGATATACCTGTGAAATGATCAATATCCCCTTTCATCGCTTTGTTATAGAGTCCTTTTGGATCTCGGCTTTTAATAAAACGAATATTACATTTCACATATATTTCTATGAATTCGTTTGAATGAACAAGACTTTTTACATATTCACGATCTTTTTTATATGGAGAAATGGTAGCAACGAGGACAATAATTCCTGCATCAACAAATAACTTTGCAACTTCCCCTAACCGTCGGACACTTTCTGTTCGATCTTCAGGCGTAAATTTCAAATCTTTGTTTAAGCCTAACCGAATGTTATCTCCATCTAATAAATAAGTGGATACCCCATTCCGATAAAGGGCTCGGTCCAGCTTGTTTGCTATTGTGGACTTGCCAGAGCCTGATAAACCGGTGAACCATATAATGAAGCTTTTGTGACCGTTCAACAACTGTCGAGCGGTTTTGCTGATTTCCGGCTTTCGATAAAATAAATTTTCAGACATTTTTCAACGTAACCTCCTTTTTGATCATGGTTTCTAAAAACCAAAGCTTACCTGAATAATAGTTGTAAGCGGACAGGCCATGAACCATTTTGCATATCTTTAGGTCTTGTACCTATTCCAAAGGACAGCCTTTTTAATATAGTATAGTAACCCTTTTATAGTGCATTTTGGGGTGCATAATTATCTTAATAAGGAGGAAACGACATGGGTTTATTGGATAGAGACTGCGGATGTGATCGTGTAGCTGCTGCTCGTGAGGACAAATGTAAGGGCTGTGTGTGTGAATTACTAAAAACTTTGCAGCCTGGTACAGAGGTTGAGGAACTATTCGTTAACGGTGTAAAATTTGATGACGATATAGTATTTATTAACCTGGACAGAGAAACGTGCTGTGCTACATTTACACGAAACGGTAGTACACCTAAGGTAATCGTCATTGACTGTCGTAAGATTGACGCGATTATCCTCGAAGGATAATTGATATTCATTAAAGGCTGGTATCCATCAGCCTTTTTTTAGTGTATTAAAGGCAAACAACCATATTCATTATGCATAGGATATGACCTATTCAAAGGGAAGTACACATCAATATAATATTATAACCCTATCCTGCATTCTTTCCGGTGTATATACTTTATAACAATAAAGGAGAGTTATGATGAGTTTATTTGACAGTGATTGCGGCTTTAAAAGAACTCGTAAAGTGTCAAAATGTGAAGGATGTATTTGTGATCTGCTGTGTGATCTGAATGTAGGTACAGAAGTAGATATATTTTTAAAAGGAACAGGCGACGGAGAAGAGATTATGGACTTGAGATTTGTTAGTTTTGACTGCAAAACTTGTTGTGTTACGTTTGTAGAAGACGATTACCCATTCATTGTGGATTGTCGAAATATTGTTGCCATTCGATTCAGAAACGATTAGTAACTCCTTAACCAACCTGTTTAAAATAAGAGTCAGGTTGGTTTCTTTTTTTCTGATAAGTAAGAACGAAAATCACTAGTTGTAGTAACATGTGTACAGTATTTCTTTAGATTCTGATCATTTACTTTCCATGTATGATCATGCTTTTTTCTCCGTATATAGACATAATGATCTTTCATACCTGAGTAGATCGGAATATTATGCTTTATACAGTCTTCACATAATTTAACATCTTCACCAATATTACAGGATTGAAACGGTACGATATTGTTTACACTTTTTTCAAAAAATAGTGTCCCCCCCATCAATACTTTCGGATTATACCTATTTTCTGAACATTGATATTCAGAGGGAGCCCACTTATATGGATTAAATAACTGAAGAGAATTGTTATCTTCAAAATACATATAGATCGTTGTTTTACCAACTACTTGTGCATGACTTTTTTTTAATGTTTGCAAACTATCGGTCAAATAATCTTCTGCATAGTAATCATCATCATCCATTTTCGCGATATAATCATATTTTGCCAGTTTAATTGCATAATTCAAGCATTCACCTAAGGTGACCTGTTCATCCAATTGCTCAATTTTCACATTGGGAAGATCTTTCATTCGATTGATCCACCAGTCTATATGTAACTTATCATTATTTAAAATTAGGATTAGTTCTTTTTTGCTGAACTTCTGCCTTACATAATTATCAATAATTGCCGGTGAGCAGTCGTCTTTATTCGTACATGTCACAACACTGATCATATCAGTCCCTCCCCTCCCTTCATCTACTTTACAAAAGTTCTAAAGTCATCTGTATACGCTACAAGTTGACTGACATTCATAATTAAATCATTCGATACTTGCCATGTATGAGAACCTTTTGTATCGGAACGGATATAGACGAAATTTTCTTTACCTGCAGAGTAGACACGATATCCTGCCTTAACACAATCCTTACAAAATAACCGATCCAGTTCCCGCAATTGATTACGAAAAGAGATCTTATTCTTTACACACCTTTTAAAAAGGAGTGTGCCGCCTTGTAAATACTCCTTCCCTATTCCGATTTGATCATTAACATATTGCTGTTCGTTACCAGGATTAAAAATCATCAAAGCTTTGCGATCGGGCATGTAAAGATATACAGATGTCTTACCAATCACATCTGCGTGCGTCTGTCGCATTATTTTCAATGAGTCTATTATATAATTTGAGGAATAAAAGTCATCGTCTTCAAAGTTAGCGATGAGTTCATATTTGGCTTTTCCGACAGCAAAGTTTAACCAACTTCCTAATGAACGGGAGTCCGTAACCGGATAAACATAGACATCTTTATATTGTGCAGCCTCTACCCGCCACCGATCGGCTTCCATTTCTTTTTTCGTAAGTACGATGATCAATTCTTTATCAACATACTTCTGTCTTTTATAATTTTCAAATACATTATCAATGCAGGAATCCCTCATCGTACATGTTATGACTGATACTCCCATGGATCCCTCTCCTTAACAAATTTTTTTGTATCCATTAGGATGGTTTACGAACCAAACCCATGCTGAACGGATCATGTCCTCTAAACTTAATGCAGCTTTCCACTTCAACTCTCTCCGCGCTTTCTTACTGTCTGCTATCAGTCTTGGAGGATCTCCAGGGCGTCGTTTTTTAAAAGATACTACTGCTTTATGACCCGTAATTTCTTCGCATTTCCGAATGATTTCTTTAATGGAATAACCTTCACCTCTCCCTAGATTGTATGTTTCATTGATTGATGAATTTTTGAACAAGGCTGTAAGTGCAGCGAGGTGTCCAAGTACAAGATCCGTTACATGAATATAATCTCTTATGCATGTAAGATCTGGTGTATCATAGTCCTTTCCATAAACCGTAATCGTATCTTTCTTCCCCTGGAAATGGTTTAAGATGGATGGGATAAGGTGCGTTTCCGGATCGTGATCCTCTCCAAGTTTCCCGTCCAAATCTGCTCCAGCAACGTTAAAGTACCTTAAAAAAATATACTCTGTCCCATACGCATGACTGTAATCCTTGATTATTTCCTCACAAAAAAGTTTTGTTCTTCCATAAGGGGAAATCGGTCGAGGAACTGTTTCTTCATTTATCAAATCCTTACTCGGGTCTCCATACACAGCACATGAAGAAGAAAAGATTATTTTCTGTACACCCGCATGCAACATTGCGTCTAATAAATTCATTAATCCAATCATATTGTTCCGATAATATTTAGATGGATATTCCACTGATTCCCCAACATAACAATTCGCAGCAAAATGCATAACAGCTTTTATAGGATAATCTTTAAATGCTTCTTCAATGTCCAATTTATCCCTAAGGTCACCCTGTATGAATCGAACATTGTTCGGAAGTGATTCTTTATGTCCTGTTGACAGGTTATCAAATACAAGCACATCATATCCTTCTTTTAATAATGTTTTCACCATATGGCTCCCAATAAATCCAGCACCACCTGTTACCAAAATCATAGTGTTCCCCCCTTTTTCTCCATAAGGTAAGCGACGAAGCAAGCCCATAGCCCAAACATAATTATTCCATATACATAACCTAAGATTAGATTATTAGTATTTTTGTAAATTATGAGTGCACTTCTGGAGAAAAAGAACTGGGGAGAAGGGACAAAAATGAATCGTATCATAATTACCGGTGTAGCTGGCTTTCTAGGCTCTTATCTTGCGAATGAGTTATTAGAGGATGGATATCAAGTAGTTGGCGTTGATAACATTTCGACAGGTAATTTGAACAACATTAATAAATTGACACGTCATCATCATTTTACTTTTTTAGAAACAGACATATCTTGTGACAAACTACTTAATCACCCCGAATTGATAGATATTGATGGAATTTACCACCTTGCTTCTCCGGCATCACCAAAATGGTATCAGGAAGCACCGTTTGAAACGATTTCCGTGAATACGATTGGAACTAAAAACATGTTGGAATTAGCCAATCGAAACAATGCTAAACTCTTATTTTCAAGTACCAGTGAAATATATGGTGACCCGGAGGTTCATCCGCAATCTGAAACATACAAAGGTAACGTAAATACCTGGGGACCAAGGGCTTGTTATGACGAGTCAAAACGTCTTGGAGAGGTCTATTGTTATTTGCATCACACCCTTTTAGGGACAAAAGTGACTGTTGCAAGAATTTTTAATACTTATGCTGAAGGGCTGCAACCAAATGATGGAAGAGTCATTTCAAATTTCATCATGCAGGCGTTAAAAGGAGAAGATCTTACAGTTTATGGGGATGGTTCTCAAACACGAACTTTTTGTTATGTAGTAGATACAATTTCCGGTTTAAGAAAAATGATGGAATCAGAAGAAACGAACGGCGAAATCTTCAATATCGGTCATCCAATCGAATATACAATCCTTGAAGTTGCTGAACTTGTTAAACGACTTACGAACTCTTCAAGTAAAATTGTATTCAAAGACCTATTAGAAGACGATCCCCAGGTCAGGTGTCCCGATATATCGAAAGCAATGCGCATGCTTAATTGGAAACCGCAGGTTGAATTAACTGAAGGTCTCCATAGAACCATCGAAGAATATAAAAAACAAATTTAGAGACTGACAGTTAAGTCAGCCTCTTTCTTGATGAACCATTTTGCTTGTACTGTACGATTTCTTTTTCAAAAACATGATGCGCTCTTGCAACAACTTGATCCATATTGTAGTATTTGTATTCTGCCAATCTACCCACAAACCATACCTGCCCCTTCAACTTCTGAGCTTCCGACTGATATTTCTGGAACAATTCATGATTTTCTTTTTTGGGGATTGGATAATAGGGGTCATTCTTCTGTGGTGAATACGGACAAGGATACTCAAAGACTGTTGTCGTTCCTTTGATTTTTTGACTTGTAATTTTTTTATATTCGGTGATCCGTGTAAAATCGTAGTCATTCGGGTAGTTAACTTGTGCTGTTGGCTGGAATGTATCCTGGTCAGGATGATGAACCGAATGAAATTCCAGACTTCGGTACGGCAACTCCCCAAAACTATAGTCAAAATAAGCATCAATTGGACCTGTGTAGATTTTCTTGGAGTTTTTGAAATAATCCCCTAGTTCTTTGTAATCCGTATTGAGAAGTAACTTAATATTCGGGTGGTTAATCATATTTCTGAACATTTGGGTATATCCTTGCATTGGAATTCCCTGATATTTATCCTGGAAGTACCTGTCATCCCGGCTGATATGTATAGGGACTCTTCCTGTTACAGAAGCATCCAATTCTTTGGGGTCCATTCCCCATTGTTTTGTGGTGTACCCATAAAATACTTTTTTGTAGATATACTCAGCTAACTGTTGTATGTCTCCATCTGAATCTTCGAGCAGCTTTAAGATCGGTACCTTATTTCCAAATCCAAACTGCTCAATCAATTTTTCTTCCATTCTGCTGGCATAACCTTGTGGAAACAGCCTATATAACGTATTCAAGTTAAAGGGGACAGGCACTGATTTGCCATCGATAACAGATTGTGCGTGATGATGGTATATTTTCCATTCTGTGAATTTGGATAGATAATCCCATATCTTCTTAGAATTCGTATGGAATAGGTGGGGACCATACAGATGGACTAAAACACCGTTTTCATCGTAGCAATCATATGCATTTCCGCCAAGATGGTCCCTTTTTTCAACGATTAATACTTTTTCATCTAATCTTGTCGCAATCTGCTCAGCGAGAACACACCCCGAAAAACCTGCTCCTACGATTAACCAATCAATATTCATTGATATCCTCTCCTAAGAGCTTTTTTGGGTAAATCAGTTTTCACTCTTTTTTTTCCTTCCATTCATCGAAGTACTTATAGAAATCATATTGATCCCCTTCAATAACCATATCCATCGCATGACCAAAATCAATGACAATTCGTCCAGTGTCTTTAGCCAGAATAGGCGTTAATATCGTTGCTGGTATTGCAGCAGATATAAGTGCAAGATCCCAGGCATTACTTCTTCTCATAAACTTGTATACTGAATCGATTTCATCTATACCTTCCAAATTCTTTACTTCGGTAATCTGCACACCTTTTTCTATAAAATGTGGGGCGGCTACTTCCGCTCTTCTTCCGATCAAAGCTACTCTATTCTGTTTCAAAACTTCCCAGAATTCCTCCATAAAGACCCATTCCTGCGATACCCAGACAGAACATATCTTTTCTGGTATTCGATCAACATGATGTAAGTAATTCTTCGTAGTTGGGTACCACCAATTCCCATTGTCCTTACAATCTACTGGGATCAATCCAACAATATCGGTATCTTCCATGGAATAAGCCAATTTTCCGGCAACTTCCTCAATGGATCCCGTCATTCCACTATACTCTCTGAATCGATCATAATCTTTTATCAATGATGGATTGATATCCCACTGTAAATATGACATTTCCGCATGAGAAAACCTTGTTAATGAGAAAGAACCCTTGTTAGCTACTGCTTGTTTCAGACACCCAAGAACTGTTTTAGAATCCATCATCTGATTTTGATAATCATGACATTTACAACCGTTAGCTTTTCTCACCTTTTTTTCCATTCTTCTTTTTTGTTTTTCTGCCTTCCTAATCAACCTCCGCTCATCTTTCGTTAATTTTCTTGATTCAGTATTCTTGGTCGTTATAGTTGATGGGTCAGCTTTATGAGAATACAACCACTTGTTCATCTGAATCAATTTTTTACCTTTTATAGGATGAATCCAGTAATAAGATGGGTGATTGATTGCCTTTTTCACTTCTCTTGTACGTAGATTCTTTCCCCATCTCACCGCCTCGTTGTACTTTTTTCCGTCAGGGTACTCCCTACATTTACCTCCACAACCCAATGCCAACGTAACATAAAACATTTCCTCTAGTGCATGGACCTTCGTTTTTTCTAACAATTCATTTACTTTTTCATCTCCTAATGCACGTAAACGTTTAAGCATTCGTTTAATGATTTTTTTATGATAAACTTGACCTGGATTGAAATATCGGAGGAATGCATCTGTTTGAAAGATTGGCTCCCAAGTCTCCCATTCTTTCCAAAGTGCTTTTGCCATAGAAGGTGCAGGAAATTTCTGAACATCGTCACCTTTTATTAACTGCCATCCCATACAGTCATAGCCTTTCATCGTTTCAATCAGAAAGTCTTCAAAACCATGTTTTACAAGCAACATATCATGATCGAAGTAGACCAAATAATTGTATCGAACATCCGTTTCTTCTAACCATCTCATCCCATCCCAAAGGACACGAGACGATTGGCCCCAATTGACAGGACGACTGTATGGGCAGATCGGTAAATCTAATGATTTTGCAAAATCTTGATTTGTTCCGCCATTATATAAGATGATTCCTGCATTAGGAATAAAGTGCCGAATGTTCTTTACTTGCTCAGCAAGAACATCTTCATTCTCATGTGCCAGTATAAGGATATACACATTTCTATCCTCAAGCCTCATCATGATTCCCCCTATAAAGTCATGTTCATGCTATGTAAAAATATATTATGAACGGCTTATTCATATACATCCTATATATTCAAAGGGTGGGCTTCTCCAATTGAAGAGTATAAATAAACACAAAAAAAAACAACCAATTCCTGATTTAGGATTGGTTGCTTGTTTGTGTTTATCGTCCAAGAATATGGAATCCACTGTCAATGTGAAGAATTTCGCCTGTCAATCCTCTTGATAAATCACTCATCAAGAAGAGCGCAGTATCTCCGACTTCTTCTGTCGTTGTTGTTCGACGTAGTGGAGCTCTTTCTTCGATATCCTTCAAGATACTGTTGAAGTCTCCGACTCCTTTAGCAGCTAGCGTACGAATCGGTCCTGCTGAAATTGCATTCACACGAATACCGTCTTTACCAAGATCGTTTGCTAAGTACTTCACACTTGCGTCCAGTGAAGCTTTGGCAACGCCCATGACGTTATAGTTATTGACAACACGTTCACCACCAAGATACGTCATTGTGACAATACTTCCGCCTTCTGTCATGAGTGAACGAGCTTCCTTCGCAACAGCTGTCAAGGAGTAAGAGCTGATGTTATGAGCGAGGAGGAATCCATCCCGGGATGTGTTTACATATTCCCCTTTCAACTCTTCCACATTTGCAAATGCGATACAATGTGCTAAACCGTGGATGACACCGACTTCTTCTTTAATACGATTGAACGCTACTTTAATTTGCTCATCATCCGTCACGTCACAAGGAATGACAAGTGAATCGCTACGATCCAGGGATTCCGCCAAGTCTCTTACGTTCTTTTCGAATCGTTCTCCAGCATAAGTGAATACGAGGCGCGCGCCTGCATTACTTAATGAACGAGCAATTCCCCATGCGATACTACGTTTATTCGCAACACCCATAACGACATATGTACGGCCTTCTAATGAAAGACTCATAAATGATTCAACCTCCTGAATTTTTATTGTTATATTATGGTTTGTTATTATGACCAAGTCCTAAACACAGTATAGCACGGATTCCTACCATGTTAAAATGATTTCCACAAATGCTTTTATATATAATAAAAGCTTTAAAAACATAATAGAAGACAGGATTGTCATACAATCCCGTCTTCTATCTGTCCATTAATATTCGCTTTTAATCGAAGAACACAATCAGTCTCTTCCATAACAATCTCCCCTTATTAAACCAAGTATTGCATAAGTGCGGTCGCCATTCCGAAATAGATTAGGACACTGATGATATCATTGATGGTCGTGATGAATGGGCCTGATGCAACTGCTGGGTCGATTTTTAATTTATGCATGAACAAAGGGATCAACGCCCCTGCGAGCGTAGCAACGACAAGTGTGAATAAAATAGAGACTCCGACCAAAAGCCCAAGATAAATGGAACTTTGCCATAAATAAACGATGATGGTAATCACAATTCCACACGTTGTTCCAGTTATGAGTCCTGTTCCTGCTTCACGTAAAATTAAACTTCTTAAATCTTCCTTATCCGTATCACCTGTCGCAATACCTCTGACGGCTACTGCTAGTGCTTGTGTCCCTGTATTACCAGCCATTCCTGCAATCAAAGGTATGAAAACGGCTAAAATCGCCACTTGATTCAGTGTGTCTTCAAATTGACCGATCAAGCTTGCTGTGATTGTTCCCAGGAAGAGTAGAACGACGAGCCACGGTAATCTTCGCTTCGCAGCCTGCAACGGGTTACGATCGGCTGAATCCATGTCTGAAACCGCTGCAAGTTTGGAATAGTCTTCGGAAGCCTCTTCATCGATGACATCGACGATATCATCGACAGTGATGATTCCGAGCAAATGATTCTGAAAGTCCACAACCGGAAGAGCAAGAAAGTCATAGTCTTTCATCATTCTTGCAGCCTCTTCCTGGTCTTCCCCTACAGATATGGAGACGACCCGATCGTTCATGACTTCCGATACGAGCGTCTTTTCTTCCGCAATAATGAGGTCACGTAAAGAGATGACACCTGCCAGTTTCTTGTGTTCATCGACTACGAACACATAATAGATTGTTTCGGCGTCTGGTGCTTCCTTACGTAAGATCTGCATCGCTTCAATCACGGTTTGATGGGCCCGAATGGATACGAATTCTGTAGTCATGATACTACCGGCTGTTTTTTCCTCATAATGAAGCAGGTCTTTGATCTCTTGTGCTGCTTCGTTATCCATGATGGTCAAATAGCTGGCGAGTTGTTCTGCTTCTAAGTCATTCAATACGTCTACGGCATCATCAGCGTACATTTCGCCTAGCATTTCCGCTGCATAGAATGGCTGCATCTCGAACAGGTAATCCTTTGTATCTTCAATCTCGATCTTTTCAAAGATCTCCGCCATTTCTTCAGGTGAAAGATAGCGATATATCCGCATCCTCAGCTCTTCTTCTAAATCGGTGAAGAGTCTTGTCTGATCATAAGGATGCATTTCAAGGAATTGTTCCCTGAACTGGTCGATATCTTCTCTTTCCAATGCATCGATTACTGGTTGAAATTCAAATTCTTCTACTGATTCCATCGCGACTCCCCCTCTCAAAAGGGCTTCAAATTTGTTTTTGACTACGAAAGTTATATCATGCCCAATCCTAATGCAGATTTGTCAATTTTCCAACCCTTGAATCTCAGTTATTTTCAAACAATCCATAGTTCGTTATGATAAAAAGTGTTATGATTTTATAATGAACTCGTACGTAAGGCAGGTAAAAAATAAATGACAAATTCAGATAGAGAAACCCCTTTCCAACAAATTGATTATAACTTACTTTTTATCTTATTTCTTTTAATCTGTTCAAGTTGCATCGCCATTTACAGTGCGGTTGGACAATATGAAGGAAATTTCGTCATCAAGCAGATGTTCTGGTATTCCGTGGGATTCGTTGCCATCGCTTTCGTCATGATTTTGGATTTCGATCAGTTTTTGAAACTATCCTGGTACATATACGGTCTCGGACTCTTCTTACTCTCAGGAATTACAGTGATCCCTATGGTCGATCCAAACGCGGGTACACCTGATGCAATTGTCCCTTTGATCAACGGTGCTCAGAGCTGGTATCGGTTTGGAGGGATTTCTTTCCAGCCTTCGGAATTGATGAAGGTGGCTTTGATCATTACGATTGCGAACGTGGTTACCATCCATAATGAACGGTACAAAGATCGCCTGATCCGCGATGATCTCTTGCTGCTCGGAAAAGTCATGCTCGTTTCTATTCCACCAGTATTTCTCGTGGTGACCCAGCCTGACTTGGGAACGACACTCGTGTTCATTGCTATCATCGCGAGTCTGATCCTGGTTTCAGGCATCCGGTGGCGGATTATCCTGCTGTTGACACTTATTTTCGTGTTGTTCATTACCGCATTAGTGATGACTTACTTGTACTTCCCAGAATTTTTCTTAGAGTATATTTTGGAAGGGTATCAATTGAACCGGTTTTACGGTTGGCTTCAACCTTATGAGTTTGAACAAGGCTTTGGATTCCAACTTGTCAAGTCCTTGCTGGCGATCGGATCCGGGCAACTTTACGGAAAAGGATTTACGGAAGGAAATGTCTACTTCCCTGAAGCTCAAACCGATTTTATCTTCTCTGTGATCGGAGAAGAATTCGGATTTATGGGAACAAGCTTCGTCATTTCTTTATTTTTCTTATTGATCTATCGTATCATTCACGCGGCTCTTGAGAGTAACGATCCATTTGGAAGCTATTTGTGTGCTGGAGTCATCGGTATGATCACTTTCCAGGTCTTCCAAAACATCGGAATGACCATCGGATTGCTACCAATTACCGGAATCCCACTACCTTTCATCAGCTATGGAGGAAGTTCAACCTTAGCCAGCATGATCGCCATCGGTCTGGTTCTAAATGTCCGCTCACGTACTAGAAACTATATGTTTGATTAAAAAGCACCTTTTCGGGTGCTTTTTTTCATTGGTGAAATGGAGTTAGTTGTTTTTCGTTATGATTACGGGATAAAATATGTTTTATGGTGAGGATAAATGAGAAATTCTATAGTGTAGATTCTAATGCTAGAGGTGGAATGATGAAATACGATGTTGTAGGAGATATTCATGGTTGCTATGAAGAATTGATACAACTACTGGAGAAGCTAGGATACTCCAGGGCTCAACAAGGAATGTACAAACATCCAGAAGCAAGGAAGCTTGTATTTTTAGGTGATTTGACCGATCGTGGTCCACAATCCATAAAAGTCATCGAACTCGTATATGAGCTTGTCCAGCAAGAACTCGCTTTATATTCGCCTGGAAACCATTGTGATAAACTGTACCGTTATTTCTTAGGACGGGATGTCCAGGTACGGCACGGACTTGAGACGACCGTTGAAGAATACCAGCATTTATCTCCCACGCATCAAGAGGAAATCTCTCATAAGTTCAAGAAGTTGTATGAAGAAGCTCCCCTTTATCTTCAATTGGATGAAGGACGCCTGGTGGTTGCACATGCTGGTATACGTGAAGATTTCATCGGTCATACGCATAAGCGAGTAAGAACGTTTGTGTTGTATGGGGACATTACTGGAGAAAAGCATGAAAACGGTATGCCTGTGCGCAGAGATTGGGCAAAGAAATATGGAGGCGAACCCATTATCGTATACGGCCATACGCCTGTAAAAGAGTCAAGAAGAGTGGGAAACACAATCAACATCGATACCGGATGTGTCTTTGGGGGCACGTTGACCGCCTATCGTTATCCTGAAAACACCACAGTTTCAGTCCCTTCTGCAATGCCTTACGTGGAAGAGAAATTCAGACCATTTGATGACTAAAGAAGACTGCCGAAATCTGGCAGTCTTTTTCTATCTTTCCATCCATTTTTTCATATCTTCAGGAATTGGCGCATGAATCTCTATCATTTTTTCTTCAAAAGGATGATAAAACGCTAAAGTTACGCTGTGGAGCGCTTGCCGTTCGATGAACTGAAGAGTCCCTCCGTACAAGTCATCTCCTAATAACGGGTGATCGATATGAGCCATATGCACCCTGATCTGATGTGTTCGTCCCGTTTCTAACTTTAGTTTGATAAGCGCGTATTTCTCGTAGGTTGCTATTACCTCATAATTGGTCTTAGCCTGCTTCCCATCCGGGCGGACACAACGTTCTATGATACTCCCTTCTTTTCTACCGATCGGAGCTTCAATCGTACCAGAATGTGGTTCCGGCACTCCGTGGCATAGGGCAACATAAGAGCGGTTCAACGTTCCATCCTTTTGTTGACGGGACAATAGCGAATGTCCATATCGATGCTTTGCAAACAAGACGATACCACTAGTGTTACGATCCAAACGATTGACTGCATGGATGGTTGATGCGATTCGATTCTTTTGATAATAATGAAGAATCCCTTGTGCAAGGGATTCTTTACTTCTAAATCGAGATGGGATCGTTGGTAAGTCTGCAGGTTTATCTACAGCCAGGAAATGTTCGTCCTCAAACAATACTGACAAAGGCAGATCAATCGGTTCCATGTATTCACTGATCTCTTCCACTGGAAAGCGTACCGTTACGATATCTCCTGCCTTCAAGTTATACCGAACGGTGACGTGTTCATCATTGACTTTCAAATCGCCACCCTTGAACTTGATGTCGGTAAGCGCTTGTCTTGATATCAATTTATCTTTCAGCAAGTAGTCTCTTAAGGATTTACCTTCAAATTCTTTATTAATCGTCCAAGTGAATTCTAATGGCTTCATATCTTCATTTCCTTACTCTTTAACAAATGATTCCCTGACCCGCTTCCAAAATGGGAATGGTCGGAATCGGGCAAATCGTACTTTCTCCTCGGCCACTCTGCATTGGATGGATTTCACTTTTTCATGCAGTAAGAAAAGATGGTCGATTGTAATGTGGAAATCCACATCATTCACCGGCTTCAAAAGACATGTATGATGCTGAGGCAACACAAGCGGTGAACCGACTGTCCGGAACACACGATTGTTGATGGATGCCATTTCCGACAGCTGTATGGATGGTAGTGATGGATGGATGATTGCTCCACCTAGTGCTTTATTGTAGGCTGTACTTCCAGATGGTGTGGAAATGCATAGTCCATCACCCCTGAACGTTTCAAACTCTTCTCCCTTGATCTCTACGTTCATGACAAGGGAACCTTCTACACTTTTCACTGTACATTCATTCATCGCGAGATAACGGCTTTCCTTCTCATCGTTCAAATATCGGACGGTCACTTCCAGAAGCGGATACTCGACGATCTGGAAAGGTGTTTTTGCAATGTGGATGACAAGCTTCTCCACTTCATCAGGCGTCCAGTCTGCATAAAACCCCAGATGACCTGTGTGGACCCCGACAAATGCCGTTTGATCGACCCGTTCGATGTAATGGTGGAAAGCGTGAAGCAATGTTCCGTCACCGCCGATGGATATGACAATATCCGGTTCCTTCTCATTGAAGGTCAGATCGAAGTCTGTCAAATACGATTTGATTTTCTTTTCAAGCTTTGCGGATGTTTCATCACCCTTAGAAATAATCGAAAAATTCATCTGCCATCGCTTCCTTACTCTAATTTTCCTAATACATGCCGTTATGTAAGCTTCCGCTGCTCTTTCTGCTCGAAAATTTTCTGAGCCTCTTGGATCTCACCTTTTATCAATGACATTTCTTCGTCTAAACGGAATGCCGCTTCTGCCGCTCTTTGTAGTCGGTTTTCGATTTTCTTCGGAATTGCACCGGAGTACTTGTAGTTCAATGAATGCTCGATTGTTGCCCAAAAGTTCATTGCCAGTGTACGGATCTGTATTTCCACAAGCAGGTTCTTTTCGGTTTCTCCTATTTGAACAGGATAGGATACGACGACATGGAAAGAGCGATATCCGCTTGGCTTCTTATGCGTGATGTAATCTCGTTCCTCAACGATTTTCAGATCTTTTCTCTTCTCGAGCAAGTGGATGACGGCATAGATGTCATCAACGAATTGACACATCACCCGGATTCCAGCAATGTCTTGGATTTCCGTCTCTATATCCTCAAGCGAGAGGTTTTTTCGTTTCGTCTTATCGATGATACTTGCAATCGGCTTTACCCTGCCGGTTACAAATTCAATCGGGGAATGCTTGTTTTCAATCAAGCATTGCTCCCGGACACCCTTCAATTTGATCTTCAATTCTTCCACTGCTTGTTTATATGGGTTCAAAAAAACGTTCCAATCCATCTGACCACCACCGAATTTCATTTTCGGAAGCGTGTGGGTTTATTCTTTTACTGGTTCGAAGATTTCCTCCACACTGCTCATCATTTCGCTTCCGTAGTTTGCATTACCTGAAATATTTTGAATCAAATATTCAAGTTCCTCTCTCAACCCGTCCATTGGGAAGGATCCGTGGTGTGATAAGGACAAGACACCTTCTTTTTCTTCTGTTAAGACTGATTTCAGCTCTGACCAGTGATCCTTCGGTATAGAAACATAGATAAAGCTATCGTCTGTTTCCAATATGTAAATGAATGATAGAGAGTCAGAGTCCACTAGGACTTGTCCTGATGGTTCCAAATTCAAATCCTTCTCTAGCGATTCACTTTTGCAATTGAATTGTATCGTGTTGTCTTTCACTTCAGTTGATGTCACTTCTAGTCTTGCAGTCATGATGGTCCTCCTAAACTAAATCTGATTTCCACCTCTTAGTGTATCACATTTTCCAATCGGATAATAATTGTAGAGACGGGGCGGTTATGAGATAATGACCGAAAAATCCATCCAGGAGATGAGACATAATGGAACAAGAATTGGAAATCGAATTGAAAAACTTAGTGACGAGTGAAGAGTTCGAAAGGTTGGTCTCACACTTTTCCATTCCAAAAGATCAGTTCAAGTCACAGACGAACTATTACTTTGATACAAGTGACTTTGCATTGAAAAAGCACGGGTGTGCCCTGCGAATACGGGAGAAAGACAATACCTTTACATTCACTTTGAAAGAACCTCAAGGAGATGGCTTGCTGGAATCCAATGAGAAATTATCTGACGAAGACGCCGAGCTGCTCATTAAAGGAGAAGGGCTTGAGACCAGTGAACTATTGGATCATCTTCAAGAAAAGTATCAGATTCATCCTTCCGATTTATGCAATCTCGGCTCATTGGAAACCTACCGTCATGAAGAGACTTATCAATCGGGTTTGCTCGTGTTCGATCATTCTAAGTATCTAGGTGTAGAGGATTTTGAATTAGAATTCGAAGTATCTGATCGTAAACAAGGGGAAGTAGAATTTGAGGCCCTTTTATCGGAGTTCGACATTCCAAATAGAGAAACGCCGAACAAAATCCAGCGCTTTTTCAATCAAAAGCATAAATAAGGTGCTCTTAGCTTTGTCCAAATTTTTCTATCTTCACTTAAATCATTTTGATATGATATGAGTAGTAGAGAAAGTGGGGATGATTTTTGAACAGCCAATGGATTCAGTCTTTCTTACAACTCCAGTCACTTCGTCAAATCGACTTCAAATCAAGTCCTATATCTTCACCATCAGGAAAGGCCGTATGGAGTCAGATTTTTGAAAGCGAGCTGCAATCATTACTGGGAACGAAGTCAAACACTCAGATGAAACAGATAATCAATCGACCAACCATGCAACCACAAATCGGTAGCCCGATGTTGGTGAACCAGGCACCTATTTCTAAAGATCTAACTTATTCCTCATACATAAATGAAGCAGCAGAACGGTTTGGAGTCGACCCGAAGTTAATTTATTCGGTCATCAAGCAAGAGTCCAACTTCAAAGCGATGAGCACAAGTCCAGCGGGCGCGATGGGATTGATGCAACTCATGCCGAAAACGGCAGAAGGTCTTGGTGTCCGGAACCCCTATAACCCGAGGGAAAACATCATGGGTGGCACGAAATATTTGAAGCAGATGCTCGATCGTTATGAGGGGAACGTCCAAAAAGCACTTGCCGCCTATAACGCAGGTCCCGGAAATGTCGACAAGTATGACGGAATCCCACCTTTCAAAGAAACGACCCAGTATGTCAAGAAAGTAATCGCAAACTTCCAAAGTGTATAATTCATTATGTAAAAAGATGACTCCGCTGAGTCATCTTTTTTAGCTTGTTTTTGGACAATCGCCTGTCTATTATGTTAGAAACACATAGGTAAGCAATTTCATCGAATCAGATTGTTTGCTCAAATCCGATGTGCATTGCTAAAATAAGTATGAACTTCTTGGAACAAAATAAGGTAGGTTACTTTATATGAATAATGAAACGACTCCATTCGAAGCAATCGGTGGGTTTGATAAAATTGAACAATTAGTAGAAGCATTTTATGGGAGGGTACAAGCCCATCCAGATCTTGCACCAATCTTTCCGGATGACCTGACAGAAACGATGCGTAAACAGAAACAGTTTTTAAGTCAATTTTTAGGGGGCCCTCCTCTCTATACGGAGGAACATGGTCATCCTATGCTTCGCGCAAGACATCTTCCATTCCCGATTACAAGGAGCCGTGCTGAAGCCTGGTTATCCTGTATGAAAAGCGCCATGGATGAAGTGAATTTGGAAAGTCCTTATAAGGAACAAATCTTCAGTCGTTTAACGATGACGGCTTATCACATGGTTAACAATCCTGAATAAGATCGAGAGAAAGGAGAATAACCATTGACTACTACAGATCATCATCAATCATCTGATCTAGAGTGCGGATATGAATGCGAACTACCTGCACCTTCAGGTAATCGTCCAATTGAAATATACTCCTTCGTCGATCCGCTCTGTCCGGAATGTTGGGGTTTAGAGCCTGTTATCAAAAAACTGCAAATCGAATATGGAAATCATTTTCGTCTTCGTCACTTGATGGGAGGACGGATTGAATACTGGAATTCTGTCGTACAAAAGCGAAACGGAATCTGCTCGAAAGAAGACGTTGCAAAAAAATGGGAAATTACCGCGAATCGATCGGGTATGTCTTGCGATGGTGATGTTTGGTTTGAAGATCCTATCCAGACACCTTATATCGCTTCCATTGCTGTAAAAGCAGCTGAATTGCAAGGAAAATCAGGCGGAATGCGATTCTTAAGGAAGCTTAGAGAAGTGTTGTTCTTACAAAAGCAGAACATTACAAAGTTGGAAGTGCTGATTAATTGTGCAGATGAAGCGGGACTTGATATTGAAGAATTCAAGAAAGATCTTCATTCTGAATCGGCCGTGAAAGCATTCCAATGTGATGTAAAAACCACACAGGAAATGGAGGTCAACCAACTTCCGTCCCTCGTATTCTTCAGCGATACTTCAGATGAGGGAATTAAAATCACAGGAATGTATTCGTATGATGTGTATGTACACATTCTCGAAGAATTACTTGGGGAGTTACCTGAAAAATGCACCCCTCCATCTCTAGAGCATTTCCTAAAGAAATATCAATTCGTTGCAACAAAAGAAATTTCAGAGGTGTATAACCTTTCATCACGAGAAGTAGAGAACGAAATGAAGAAACTTGTTTTACAACAAGTAGTTGAACGTGTACCTGTCAAACACGGAACCTTTTGGCGGTACAACAAAAACAGCCAATCCGAATAAGGATTGGTTGTTTATATATATCGTAATTTTTGAAGGATAGATGATGGTCTCAATTCAATTTCATGTACTTTCTCAAGATCCATCCAAACAGGTTCATAAATGCCTTTCTCTTCTGCATGATTGTAAAACTCAGGTCCAGTTCCTGTACCGAATACTCCACTTAATGATTTTACCAAGAAGAAATGATGTACCCCATGCCATTCGTCTATATGAATTAAGCGATCTATACTCACCTCTAATCCGAGCTCTTCTTTCCCCTCACGTATTGCTGTCTGTTCTGCAGTCTCCCCGTCTTCTATTCCACCACCAGGAACCACATAATATTCAGCCTCGTTTTTCACTCTTCTAATGAGCGCAATCTTACCGTCTTGTATCAAAATCACTCTGCTCGAATCCCTCAAGTTCGTTTTGACCTCCTCTAATAGAGCATGTTCATTAAGCCGAATCATAGGATAGTAATGAAGGGAGATGGGTGTGAATGCCTATACGGATCGGAACGTTTATCGGGTTGATTTCCATTATTATTAGTTTTATCCTAGTCGTGTTCGGTTTCCTCAAGCTTTTTCCATTGTTCATAGCCACTCCGCTCTTATTTATGTCAATCTTCTTCTTAATCTCACGCTTCAATAACCGTAATCGCTTCAAAGGCTTCAAGAACGCTTGACGGCTACAGACTCCTTTAACATGTAAAAACTGGCCCATAACCGTAATGGCTGGGCCAGTTTAACTTTATTCTTATTCGTCTTCGAAAAGCAATTCTTCCATTTCATCCAGGACACTTTCAAATACAGAAAGTGCTTCTTCAATCGGCTTGCTGCTTGTCATGTCGACACCAGCCTTCTTCAACACCTCGATTGGATAATCTGAACTTCCCGCCTTCAAGAATTCCAGATAACGCTCAACCGCAGGTTCTCCTTCATTAAGGATTTGTTTGGAAAGTGAAGCAGCAGCACTGAAGCCTGTTGCATATTGATAGACATAGTAATTGTAATAGAAGTGTGGAATTCGTGCCCATTCCAGACCGATTTCCTCATCGATGATGATGTCCTCACCGAAATACTTCTCGTTCAGTGCATAATACAGTTTTGTAAGCAAGTCAGGAGTCAATGCTTCTCCAGCTGCAGCACGTTCATGAATCATTTGTTCGAATTCAGCGAACATCGTCTGACGGAAAACGGTTCCACGGAATCCTTCCAAGTGGTGGTTCAACAGATAGAGCTTTTTCTTTTTATCATCGGTATTCTTCAACAAGTAATCGTTCAATAGTGCCTCGTTACAAGTTGAAGCGACTTCCGCTACGAAAATGGAGTAATTCGCATAAGGATACGGCTGATTTTCCCTTGTGTAATAGCTGTGCACGGAGTGACCGATTTCGTGGGTCAACGTAAAGAGATTGTTTACGTTATCCTGCCAATTTAGAAGGATGTATGGCATTGTTCCATACGTACCAGACGAATATGCTCCGCTTCGCTTCCCGACGTTTTCTTGAACGTCGATCCAGCGCTTTTCATATCCTTCACCAACGATGTTTACGTACTTCTCACCCAGTGGTGCCAGGCTCTTGAGTACAAGCTCCTTCGCCTCGTCATAAGGGATTTCCATTTTGGCATCTTTTACAATTGGCGTGTACAGGTCGTACATGTGCAGCTCATCCAGGCCAAGCGCTTTTTTACGCAAGCGAACATAGCGATGAAGCAAGTGCAGATTATCGTTCACTGTTTTGACGAGGTTGTCATACACCTGTTCTGGAATGTTGTTGGAATCCAATGCTGCCTGACGAGCAGAATCATATTTCCGCACGCGTGCATTGAAGTTATCTTTTTTAACGTTACCGCTCAATGTACTCGCGAACGTATTCTTAAACTTGTCATATGTTCCATACATGGCTTTGAACGCATTTTTTCGGACTTTAGGATCATCACTTTCCAAAAACCGGATATAGCGGCCATGTGTTATTTCGACTTCTTCCCCATTCTCATCTTTAATGGTAGGGAACTTCATATCGGCATTGTTAAGCATTCCAAAGGTGTTACTAGGGCTGCTCGTCACTTCGCTTACACCTGCAAGGAGCGCTTCTTCTTTTTGGGAAAGAACGTGAGGACGACTGCGATTGATTTCATCCAAGAAATGCTCATACAGTTTCAATTCTTCTTTTTCCTCAACGAAAGAACGGATTTGGCTTTCTTCCAGAGAGAGGATTTCAGGTACGATGTAGGAAAGGTGACTGCTCGTCTCAGTTGCCAATGAAGCTGCGCGATCATTCAATCCTTGATAGAAAGAATTGGTCGTATCTTGATCATAGCGCATATGTGCATATGTATAGAGCTTTCCTAAGCGCATTGTTATCTCATCTTGTAATTGCAGCGCTTCATAGAACGTATGGGCAGATTCACCGAGTTTGCCCTGATATTGATCGATTTGGGGAATCATTTCTTTTACTTGTTTGAATTCTTGCTCCCATGCATCATCTGTTGAAAAGATATCTTCCAAGTCCCAGGTATCTTGGACAGGAATTTCGTCTCTTTTTGGAAGCGATTTCACTGCTTGTTCTGCCATAGTATTGTATTCCTCCTTCTAATCTCAACTAAATTCCATATTACCTTATCTCAATAATAAATTCGAGCAAGTACGTTTATTATCCTTCATTACATGTAAGAATCATTCCTTGTAATTTGTCTTTTGCTTCTAAGACCGTTTTAGGGAGTTCAGGGTCCCGCTTTTTGACAAATCGACCTTTTCCACCCCACCCGAGTAAACCGGCTTTCCGGAGACATTTCAAATAATCCATGATGGCATAGGATAAATGCGAATCGCTATGAAGGTTATGCCTCACCTTGATCCGATACGTTTTTATCAGGTGCAAAAATGGTTTGTATACATCCTTGAATTGAAAGGAAGCTCCAACAGGGAGTGGCTTTATGATGTCAATAAGTAGGATGGTCTGCCAAACAAAGGATGGCGTTTCGAACCAGTACATATAATTGGATGGCACACCTGCTTCAATAGGAAAAAGACTCGGTACTGCCCCTGAATCAATCAGCCGATGTTTCATGAGAACGACGGACTCATCACGATTCACATGTAAATACAGTCTGTTTTTGAAAACTTTTTGGATCCAGAAGGATATAAAATCTGTTGGTAAGGACTTCGGAGATGGTAAGACCATAGGAAAATGCGCTTTATGAAGAGGAATGGTTTTGCGTGCTGCGAATATGGTTTGTGAAGAGTACGGGATGATGGAATGAAGTATCGTAAATGCGGAAGTGAGCGGACAATAATACAGAAGGTAAGGTCTGCGGGAGTCATCAGGAGGATATTGCAAAGCGTTCAAAGCGAGGTCATCTAAGCGGTAAGTCGCTCCATTCAAGTGGGAAATCCTTTTCTCACCAAGAATCCAAATTGGATGAATTGCACCTTGTAGATACGACGATGTTCTTTTATAAATGAGCTCGGCTGATAAGGAGGAGCACTGAAACTCAAATGCTACCGGAGGGGATTGTGAAGGTAGATACAGGTCAGGGCGTTGGTTCAATATAGGTAGATGTTTTTCAAGCTCTATTACGTAGTTCTGCTTTTCCAGCCATCGATACAGCTGCTTCTTTCCAAACAAGTGATACATCGATTCAGGTTCATATTCATCGCGGCATGAGGAGTCTTTCTTGTGTGCGAAATGCCAGATCTTTTTCGTTCCTAATTTCATAATCACTTCTTCTTGGCAAACGGGACATCGGAACGTTTCTTTCGACCTCAATTGTACCAGGTCCTCTCTTCTCCAATTCTCGGCCAAGTTACAGAAATGGTTCTTATCCATTAATGCAGTTAACAAACAGTCACCTCTCTTCTATAGTTTTAACATCGTTCCATTAATTGAAAAGATGTTGATGATAAGAATTCTCCATTTATGAAAAAGAAACCTCCTCAAACGAGGAAGTTTCTTTTAACGAATATCATAATAAAGGTGACAAGAGCCTTGATGTGGATTCAATTACCTTGTAATAGAACGAACGATTGGCGAAATCTTCGGGATGGATCTGTTTAGCTTCCTCCAGGTCATGGAGAAAATCTTCAACTAGCCTGAGCGTACTCTTTGTGCGATACAAGAAGGCATTCACTTCAAAGTTCAAATGAAAGCTTCTCATATCCATGTTAGCCGTTCCGATCGAGGCCAATTCGTTATCAACGATGATCATTTTACTGTGCAGAAATCCTTTCTCATACTCATACACTTTTACACCAGCCTCCATCAAGCTAGGGAAATAGGATCTTGAGGCATGGAACGGAAGATGTTTGTCCGGTTTCGCTGGGAAAAGGATACGGACATCGATTCCACTTAACGCTGCCACACGGAGGGCATTCAAAATATCTTCATCAGGTATGAAATAAGGTGATGTAATCCATATCGAGCGTTTCGCTGAAATGATCATAGAGAAAAACAGCTTTTTGATCACGTCCCATTGATGATCTGGTCCACCTGCAATCATCTGTACTCCGCCATACACTTCTTCTGTCGGGATTGCCGGGGACAAATAGATTGGTTCCAACAACGTCTCCCCTGTCATGGAAAACCAATCTTGCAGGAAGATCAATTGCAAACTGCGTACCGCTTCTCCTTTTACCATCAAATGTGTATCTCTCCAAAACCCATAAGCCTGATTCAAACCTAAATATTCATCACCGATGTTCAACCCACCAACAAATCCAACGTTCCCATCGATCACGACGATTTTCCGGTGATTACGGTAATTAATCTTATTGTTGAAAAGCGGTAGCTTAACCGGGAGGAACGGGACAGCTTGAACTCCTGCCTTCCGGAGTTCATCAATATATCCTCTCGACAATTTCCAGCTGCCAACCGCATCATACAAAAAACGTACCTCAATACCCTCTTTCGCTTTTTCCATGAGTACTTCTTGTATCTGTTTCCCGATCCCGTCATCTCTGACGATGTAGTATTCCATATGTATATGTTCTTCTGCTTTTTCCAGCGCATCAAGAATCCAATGGTATGTTTCTTGACCATTGGTAAGAACTCTCGTTTCTGTATTGAACGAAATCGGACTCTTACCCAGCTTTTGCGCGAGCTTGAATAGAAGTCTTTGATGGTCCCCCATCATCTGCATTTGTTCATCATCTATCGGCCTGTTCTGCTCGAATCTCGAAAAGGCTTCTTGGTCCGTGAGAGCTTTTTGGTCGAACATCTTCTTTTTCCGATAGTTACGACCGAAGAGCATGTAGAAAAAGAATCCTACAAGCGGAAATGCCGCCAGCACAACAAACCAGGTCAAGGTTTGAGATGGATGACGGTTCTCAAGGAAGATGACAATTCCGATAAAAAGAGCGGAAAATGTGAAAAAGATACTCAGTGCCCCGAGGATCCAATTCTCCCAATATGGCTTTGTAATGACGAACAATGTCAGAATCAGTGCTACAAATAAGGTGACCTGCAATGTTTTTTTGAACATGTTGAATTCATCCCTTGAGTTCTTCGTATAGTGGCTTGCTTATCCATTATGTAACGAAATTTTTGGAAAAACAAGCCTCAGAACAAAATGAAAAACGCCGAAATTCAAGGAGAAAATCGGCGTCACTTTACTTCTCAGGGAAGTATCCGCTCATTTGATCGAGCGCATTTTCTAATATGATCACTTTACCGTATTCTTCAATACGGTGTACAGTCAATTCAGTTTCATCACCATACTCAAGCATTTGACTGAGAACGTCATCTTGCTCAGCTTCACTGAACGTATCATCGAAGGTTACATACAGATAGTACTTCCCTTCATAATGATAAAGGCTATCCATAAATGTTTCTGTACTCACATTGTGACTTAAGGAAATCACATCTTCAATATCCGGGAAGCGGAGCATGAAGGACAAGTAATCTTCATCATCTGTTTCAACAGAACTTTCATCCTGATCTTCCTCAGTACTGAAGTGATTGTCGAGCATTTTTTCAATATTCTCGTCAACTGGTAAGTCTACTTGCTTGTCGTCTGATATCGGCAGCTCCAACTTCGAGCCGTCTTGAGATAGTGAAGCTCTTGTCACAAGAATTTCCAGTCCCTTATCCAAAGCTTGGACTTGGATCCACAACGGACCTTCTAAAGAAAACTGTTCCTGTTGATGGGCTTCATCCATCATCTCCCAGAATAACTCTTCTCCTCGCTCTCGATTCTGCCAAATCTCTTCTTTATCAAAGCCTCTTGTTTCTATATCATGATACGTTATAAAAAATTTGATCGTATACTCATTGACACGTTCTATTTCCATGGTGTTTCTCTCCCTTCGATCCAGATTGCCACCTGGAAGAGATGTTGAACCCCTGTATTTTGAAAAGTATTTCTTCACTTAGTATAGGTATTCCCGATTTGGGTGTAGCTAAATCAATTATCAAAAAGTTGGAGTTTCTTGTACTTCTATTCTATGATAAATAAGTAAGGAATGAAATAAAAATGCATGACCATTTTTTGTTTTTCCGCAGAAATAGGCAATTTACCGATACCACTGGTGCTTGACGGTTCGTGAAAACTATTTTATACTTTCAACGTTCTGCAGTTTGTACATACTTTTTGTGATTGTACGTGCATATGATTTCTACGTCAAGTGTTACATATAGAAAGGGGTTTCCCACTTGGAATCAGAATTTCTCATAGCATTGCTTACCATCATTGCGATCGACATCGTGTTGGGAGGAGACAACGCCGTCGTCATCGCACTTGCAAGTCGAAATCTCCCGGAGCATCAACGGAACAAAGCGATTTTCTTCGGTACTGGACTCGCCATCTTTGTGCGGGTTATTTTAACGATCGTTGCCGTCTATTTGTTGAAAGTACCTTACTTGTTGTTGATCGGTGGACTTCTACTCGTTTACATCTCTTATAATCTTCTAGCCGAAGATGATGGAGAGACCAATATTAAAAGTGGCACAACACTCGCAGCAGCAATCAAGACGATCGTTGTTGCAGACATCGTTATGGGACTTGATAACGTCCTTGCGATCGCAGGTGCCGCTCACGGCAACATTTTACTCGTCATCATCGGGTTGCTTGTATCCGTTCCGATCATCATCTGGGGAAGTAAGTTGATCCTTCACTTCATGGAGCGTTTCCCAGCAATCGTCTATATCGGAGCTGGAATACTGGCCTATACCGCCGCTAAAATGATACTTGAAGAACCGATTGTCCAAACATGGATCGGTCACAATCAAATGATTGAACTACTGATCTATCTAGTCATCATCGGTGGTGTCCTGTTCTTCGGGTGGCTCTCCGGCCGAGTCAAAGCAAGCGAAAGCACAAACTAAACAGACAAACTAGGAGCTTATCTGATTTTATTAATCGGGTAGGCTTTTTTTGTGGGATTTAATGAGTTTTGTGGATTGATGGGGATCGAGTGATTCGAGCAGGTAAGTGCGGTTTGAGGTGGTGCCTTGGTGTGGGAGGTTCAACTTCTTCAAAATGTAATTTGCACCAGCAACAGAATTGATATGAAGGTATTCTCTAACCTGATGATTAGTGATAGTGGAATTAATGAGTAGGAAATAATCTTGAAGAGCTTTAAGGTGAGCTGATTTAGAGGAGAATTTACAAGTGAGACAAACCCACTTTCCGTGCACTCTTTTCATTGGAAGAGAGGCGCATTGAGGACAGTGGACACCAGTTAGCAGATCTTGCGTTTTAATATTATATTTTTTCAATAAGTCGGGATTTGCAGGTTTATGGTGTTTAATGAAGAGTTTCGTGATCTTTTTCAGTTGCTTAGTAGAGAGGATTTCTTTCTGATGAGTTGATTGAAGATTGTGGATACAGTCAAGCAGTTTTGTAGTTCTTATCACTTTTTTAGAGAGACTTTCCTCATTGTTTAAAGGAACAATTTTTGCTCGATCATTTGCTACAATAACGTAAGATTGAATAGGAATGTTAACAGGGAATTGAAAATTCTCCAACCACTTTAAGAATTGATAATGCTGATGATTTACCTGTTGTATTGGGTCTTTGTACACCTCTTCCCTACCACCAACTTCTTGAATCAGTTGATTATATTTCGTGTCAAATTTCAGTGTGCCCGCCATGTTTTTCACTTCCAAAATGAGTATGAAGTTTGAATGGAGTAATAACGTATCGATCTGGAAGTGATAATTGTTGCTACTCAATAACCTGAGACCCTGACAGATTACATAGTCCTCCATGTTAAGAAAGCTGGTGTAATAATCGAGCGACCTTTCACCCCAATCGCCTGATTTAATGGACCTCAAGCTTCTTTCAATTTCCATTCGAGCTGGATGATCAAGTTCAATTCTTCTTAATAATGCTTCAAGTTTTTCTCTGGTGTAGGATTTAAATTGGATTTTTTGCTTCAAAAAATCACACCTTTTCATAAGATAGATGTTTCTTTCTCTTTAATGAACCGAAATACCTTTATTAGGTGCTATTTTTTCTTTTTACTTGCTTGGGGATGAGCTGGTTTTAGAAAAATTAAGTGATGTTTTGTAAAATTTAGGGGTAGTCTTAGAATTTTGAGCAGGTATCTTTGAAAAAACAAGGCGAGTTTTAGAAATTTAGGGATGGGTTTTAGAATTTAGTAAAAAGTACCCAGCCCCGGCACACCCCCACACCCGTTCCTAAAACAACAGAAAAAAGACTGTTGCCTCACCATCGGTTAAGCAGCAGTCTTTTTTATCGTTAGTTGACCATTTTTTGTGCTTCTTGCAATTGGAACGTACGAACTTTACGTGGTAAGAAGCGGCGGATTTCGTCTTCGTTGTATCCGACTTGTAGACGTTTTTCGTCGATCATGATCGGACGGCGAAGGAGTCCAGGGTTCTCACTCATTAGTTCGAATAGATCTTGCAACGGCATCGTTTCAAGATTCACGTTCAATTCTTGGAATGTTTTTGAGCGCTTAGAAACGATTTCATCCGTACCTTCTTCTGTCATACGAAGGATTTCTTTCAGCTCATTGATTGACAGTGGCTCTGAGAAGATATTACGCTCTTGGAAAGGTATTTCGTGCTCTTCTAACCAAGCTCTCGCCTTTCTGCATGAAGTACAGCTTGGGGAAGTATATAGTGTAACCATAAGGAATCGTCTCCTTTCATGATTTATATCAATTAAAAAGAATATTACTTTAGAAAAATTATTTAATCACAATTCATATTATACTACATCTTCTATGTGAATGATAGGGGCTATTGATAATTCTTATCAAAACCATAGGAATTGCAAAATTTAAGTACATAGATTGATTTACCCTTGTTATAACATTTTAAACGTAGTATTTGTGAAAGAAACTTTGACAATTTAGTGAGATGAAACCGTTCTATGAGAGTTTCGTGTCTCTTTCACGTATAATAAGCCTTAGAACTTTTTTCATCTAATTCCTCTTAAATGATAATGGAGTTGAGCACGCTTGAATATTAAAGTATTTCTATTTTTGACCATGACACTCCTCCTGACCGCATGTTCAGAAGACAAAATTACGAGTGAAAATACATCCAACAATGCAATACCTGTCGAGACTGCTGAAGTGAAGCAAGAAACTTTTACAAAAACCGCTGAATTGGTCGGTAAAACGGTTCCCTCAGAACAGGTTCCGATCACCTCGTCTGTCCCTTCACCTATAACAAAGGTGAACGTGGAAGATGGAGACTCCGTCCAGGCTGGTGATCTACTATTCCAATTAGATGATTCGGACATTCAACAACAATTGGCGCAAGCTCGGTCTGCTGTAGCGACATTAGAGAATACAAGAAATCAGGTTAGTGCAGCTATCCAGCAACAGCGTTCAACACAATCTCAAATCAATTCGGCCATTAACGACGCCATCACCCAGTTAGAAGACATCGAATTACCAGACCAATCTCAAGGTTATGCAGCGATAGGCAACATCACCGATACGTTGAATCAACTGAAACAGTTGACTGGGACAGGTTCGGCGATAACATCAAACGCACTTCCTCTCATTAATTCTCAATTAGAGCAGGCGCGGAAAGGTGTCCGACAAGCGGAACAAGCCTTGAAGGCAACGAAGATTACTGCACCGATTGATGGTACGATTGAACAGATCAATGCAAAAGAAGGCGCACCAGCTCTACCTGGTTCGCCACTCGCCATCGTTTCAAGCAAATATGAGCTGAAAGCGATTTTCCAAGTGAACGAATTTCAAAAACAGAACGTATCAAAAGATATGGTCGTTAAGATTTCAATAAATGACATCGATGACACCTTCGATCTGCCAATCGAGACGTTAAGTGATGAACCGAATCCTGAAACGAATACGTACATGATGACCGTCTTACTTGATCAAATTGATAAGCCCATCCCGTCTGACGCCCTTGCCACTGCACAAATCAATGTCCAATCGGTAAAAGGGGCACTGACCGTATCCAATAAGGCTCTCCTTTTTGAGGATGATCAACCTTATGTCTTTCTTGTCAAAAATGACCGTGCGATTAAACAAGAGATCACGATCAAAGCGCAAGGAGATCGGACCAGCTATATAACGAGTGGTCTTGAAAAGGGAGACCTCGTCGTGACAGATGGCAAATATCAATTAACAAATCGTTCGAAAATCAGCTTCAAAAAGTGAGTGGATTCCATGAAAATAACAAAACTTTCCGTATTTAGACCTATAGCAATGGGAATGGTCATCCTTTTTATGCTGATCATTGGTGCGGTCAGTGTCCGAAATACACCGGTCGATCTATTCCCTGACCTGACCTTTCCTGTTGCGGCGGTTACCGTTACATACGAAGGAGCAAGCCCAGAGGAAGTTGAAAAACTGCTCGCCACCCCGATTGAAAACATCATGGGAACCATTCCGAATGTGGAGAGTGTTTCTTCTGTCTCTCGTACAGGCGGAGCATTGATCATCGTCTCTTACACCTGGGGGACGGATATGGACTTTGCCGCGCTCAAAATGCGTGAACAACTGGACGCAGTTCGTGAGCAGCTTCCAGGAGATGCGCCTCAACCGAGGGTGCTCCGATTCAATCCAAACGATCTTCCGATTGTCCGGTTAGGCATCCAGGCACCAAACGGAGATCTCGTATCAGCTAAAAAACTCGTAGAAAATGAAATCAAACCGGTTCTCGATTCTGTAGATGGCGTTGCTGCTGTTACCATCGAAGGAGGCACAGAGAAAGTTGTCAACATCTCTGTCGACCCAGCGGTTCTCAAAGATTATGGATTGACAATCGACCAACTCCGCCAAATTTTAGCGGGAGAAAATGTTACCTTACCAAGTGGAAAGATTAAAGATGAAGGATTAGAATACCCAGTCCGCGTTTACGGGGAATTTGATTCGATTACCGAATTGAAACAGCTCCCGATCCCCACCAAGAGCGGCGTCATCCAGCTGGAGCAGCTCGTGGATGTAACCGAAACGACCGCTTCTGCTGATCAGATCAGTTACTTGAACGGTAAGCCGAGTATCGGTATTTCAATCCTTAAGCAATCCGGTGAAAACACGGTAACGGTAGCGAATAAGATTGAAGATAAGCTCGACAATCTCAAGTTATCAGAGGACGTTGAAGTTGAGACGATCTTCAATCAAGCGAAATTCATCAAACAATCGATACGAGCCGTCATCTATAACATGCTGATCGGGAGTGTGCTCGCTGCAGGAATCCTGTTTTTATTCTTGCGGAACATCCGCAGCACCCTGATTATCGGGTTTTCCATTCCGATCTCTGTGATGACCGCTTTCATTTTCATGTACTTCTCAGGACAAACGTTGAACATCCTGACACTTGGTGGATTAGCCCTTGGTGTCGGTATGATCGTAGATAACTCGATTGTGATCCTGGAGAGCATTTATCGACTACGGGAAAAAGGTGTTCCTCTGAAAGAAGCGGCAATCAAGGGAACAACAGAAGTTGGAGGGGCAGTTATCGCTTCAACATTGACGACTGTGGTCGTCTTTTTACCGATCGTATTCGTTGATGGTCTGGCAGCTCAGTTGTTCAAGCCGCTCGCTTTAAGCGTGACATATGCGCTGGCAGCTTCTTTAATCACAGCATTGATCATCGTGCCTTTACTCTCTTCCAACATGATGACGAGAAAGCAAAAGACCATGATCATCAAAGGGCGTTTCTTGAATTTCCAAAGACGATATGTGTATATGCTCAGAAAAGCTTTGCGTTATCCCAAAAGAGTCATCATGGGTACAGTCGTCTTACTGTTGATCTCGCTATCAGCCATCCCCTTCATCGGGACGGAATTTTTGCCAGCACAAGATCAAAGCTTTGTGAATATCAATGTGGAACTGCCTCCGGGAAGTTCCTCTGAAACCACATACGATACAACCGAAAAAATCAACAACAAACTGACAGCGATTGAGGAAATCGATTTGTATTACGTTACCATCGGAGGATCGAATGACTTTTCCGTCCAAGCTGGTACGAATAACAACAAAGCGATGTACAGCATACTTTTAAAACCGATTGCTGACCGGGAAAAATCCGACGTTCAGGTCGCTGAGAAAATCAGAAATGACCTCGACTTCATCAACGAAGCGGAAGTCTCGGTTCAGGCGAGTGACAGCGGCTTTTCAGAGTCTCCAGTTTCACTCGAAATCAGTGGACCTGATCTTCGTACACTCGAAGTCATATCCGATCGTATAAAAGAGGAAATCGCAAAGGTGGATGGAATCCGAGAAATCGATTCCAATTATGAAACCGGAAATCCGTTGGTAGAGATAGAAGTGAACCGGAACAAAGCTTCCAGCTTCGGATTGACTAGTGCACAAGTCTCCCTTGCCATCCAGAATGCAACAAACGGAAGAGTCGCTACGGCTTTCAATCGAAATGGAGATCAAGTGGATGTCCGAGTGAGGGTCGACCCATCAGAACTAGAAACGGTTGAGGACCTTGAACAGCTTCAACTCGAAACCCCGACAGGAGAACTTGTGGGATTAGGAGCAATTGCCGACATCGAACGTGGTAAAGGACCTAGCCAGATCAATCGAACCGACCGACTCCGGGAAATCCGTGTTTCCGCATCTATCCTGGATCGTGACCTTGGAAATGTCGTGAAAGATGTGAAAGAGCAGATACGTGAAAATGTTCCCCTTCCTCCAGGCTATGAGGTTTCCTTCGGAGGACAAAATCAACAGATGAATGATGCTTTCTTCAAGTTGAGCGGAGCATTGGCACTGGCTATTGTATTGATTTATATGGTCATGGCAGGGCAATTTGAATCGTTCTTCTATCCGTTCATTATCATGTTCGCCATTCCACTCACTGCCATAGGAATCTTGTTCGGTTTGGTGGTCACGGGGCAACCGTTCGGTGTAGGTTCACTCGTCGGAATTCTGATTCTGACAGGTATTGTCGTCAATAACGCCATCGTTCTGGTAGACTATATCAATCAATTGAAGCAAAGAGGTCTATCCACATCGATTGCGATCGTTCGTGCAGGAAAAGCACGCTTACGTCCAATCATGATGACAGCACTGACAACCATCTTAGGATTGATCCCGCTCATGCTTGGAATTGGGGAAGGAACGGAAATCCAACAACCTATGGCGATTGTCATTGTCTTTGGTCTCCTATTTGGAACCTTGATCAGTCTTGTATTCATTCCTGTCATCTACTTGCTATTTGACCGCGTAAAAGAAAAGCGCGCAATCAGAAAGCAACAACAACAGGATGAACCACTGTTAAATGAATAAACGAAAAAAGAGGTGCCTATTGTGCGCCTCTTTTTATCGTAAAAAGGGGCTTAGTCATAAGTGGTCATTCACTCATGACTAAGCCCCCTGTTTTCAGTAAATCTGTTTCGAGTTTAGGCAGTATGTTTCGATTGGGATGCTGGTCCTTTTGTCGGTTTCGGAGTCCAGCCTGGTAGCCTGTTTCTAAGAAGATCTTTCAACCATTCGCGTTTCTTCTTATTTTTAGTACGGCGTTTCATACCATCACCGCCCTTTCCTTGCTTACTCTTCAAAGGTGAGAACGTCGTCTACATCCTGATAAGATTTACCGTATATCTCCACATCTTTATATGTGTGGATCTTCTCATACGTTTTTTTCATGCTTTCATATACCATTTCTTCGGACTCATCTTTTGGAGCCCAGAAAAGAATTTCCATTTCATTAATCTCATTTGTTGCTAATGAACGACGTCGGTATCCGATTGATTTGGCATGGACGAAACCTTCACGCTTATAAAAGCGCTGTCTTTTTTCCGTATCCGTATCTTCATAATCGACTGGTTCCACTTCCAAGATAATCGGCTTACCCTTATTCTTCATTTTTTCTAACAGTTTGTGACCAATGCCTTGTCCACGGGCAGCACCTGAAACGTAGATGTAATCAATGAATAGAAAATCTTCGAATTCTGCATACATGAGGACATGATGTTCACCTTCATCTTTGTGATAGACGTCCCCTTGTTCCTTTAACAATAGCTCCATGTGTTTCTTCGACTTCATTTCTTCCACAGGAAAGTACTCGTTTAATTTCTCGTACCAGTTCATTGATCTATCCTTTCTTTTTTGATTCTTCTCTTCCATTATAACACATCCTCCGATTCCATTTTTCAAAGTATTCGTAATTTGGATGAAATGAACTATTTTTATGTCGAGATTAAAGTATTAGGCGGTCAGGTTATATTCGGTTAATTATTTCCCCTCTTTCCTTCCAACGAAACTTCTTTTACAATAGTAGTATTAGAAAAATGTGGATGTTACATACAAGGGAGGACTGCTGGATGGACTTTTTCATCGATATGACACTTCTAGGTCTATTCATCATTGGGTTGACTGCATTCATGGGGATCATCACTCATGGTGCAGCTGCAAAGCTTTTCGGACGGGGAAATGCAAAATTCTTCTTAAATAAGAGTAAAGGAACGCAAACAGGGTGGCGTAAAGTACAAAGACGCCCTTAAGCACCTGAAACGGAGATCAACTACTTTTAAAGAAAACTTGGCGAGACCAAGCCTTTTGTAGGTCGAGCCTTAGTTGCCCTTATACTGAAGAAAGTATTTTATACTTTCTTCAAGTGCAAGAGCAACAATGTTTGCGAAAACAAAAAAAGCTGGCCATCGGCCAGCTTTTCGTCATTAAGGCGTATAATCTACATTTGGCGTATAGGTGTTACCTGCATCCCATAGGAGGAATTCCTTGATGCCATTTTCATTCAATGCTCTGATTTGCGCTTCCACTTCTGCCTTTCCATAAACCCTGTAATTCCCAGCACCTAGATAAGAAGCTGTGAAGTCCTGGATCCACGGGCGGGAGGTTGGTGGATTTTCTAGCTCAGCTAGCTTTTTATTTTCCATTTTCGCGTATTCCGTAACCAGTCGGTATGGCTCGAGATCTGGCTTTGCAATTCCGAAATACGATGTCCAGTGACTTGGATAAATCATGGATGAAATGACATCCACATGGCTGGCGATTTTCGTGAAATTCTGGCCAATACCAGGCGCTTCAGGCAATGTTGCTGTGTAACCGAAAATATCTACGGAAACGTCTACATCATATGGTTCGAGCTTCCCTTTCGCATATTCTACGAAATCAGTAACCGCGGATACACGTTTTTGAACATTTTCCATATCAAGCTTCGCATACTCACCCATATTGTATTGAAGCGTTGTGTCCCTCTTCTCAAATCCTTCCGGGAATCTTACGTAATCGAACTGGATTTCCTGGAATCCAAGCTTTGCAGCCTCTATAGCGATTTCGACGTTATAGTCCCAGACTTCCTTCATGAATGGATTGACGAATGCTTCCCCACGTCTATTCTTCCAGATCGCATTTCCGTTCTTGAACGATAATTCAGGTCTTTGACTTGCTAACACTGAATCTTTGAATACAACAATCCGGGCAATTGGATAAATCTTTTCTTTTTCTAAAGTCTCAAGCATCTTTCTTGGATCCTTGATGTAAGGCTGACCAAATGAATGCATCGGGGAAGATTCATCTGGTATGTAAGTGATATTCCCTGTATCATCCTTAATATCAATGACCATTGCGTTCAGATCCGTACTGTTGATCAACGATATCAGTTTTTCAAAACGGCTGCCACCGGCAGAGTGACCCGTCACATAAACACCTCGCACTGCATCTGGATACTCAAAACTTAGACCAGAATCATAGACGAATCGAGGCATTTTCTCTGGTAATTCTCTCTTCATAACGTGTGATTCAATTCCTTGATGATATGTTACTTTATGTTGTTCCGGTTTTTCGTCAGCCATCTCCCACGATGGGAACGATAGCAGGAACAACGACATGATTACTTTGATCATCCCCATATTCCGTTCCTCCCCTGTTGTTATACCTATAGATACTATTATAAAAAACCAATCTTTTCATGAGAAGTAACTTTCGACATATATTTCATCAATTTTCCTATTATGTTATTGAAATTACGATTATTGTAAGAAAATTTCTGTTGACAGGATTTTGTCAATTATGCGTGCATTTTTTTCTTGAAATGGCCTGCAAAACATGCTATATTGTTGAACAATACACTCAAGAATAGGAGGTATACCCATGCATAAGCCTACATTGTTGGAAATCTTCAATCATCCAAAAACACAAAAATATATTCAACGTTCTGGAGTTGTGCATGCGATCGCCTCCAGTTATCATGCTTTCAAGATTGCACAACGCTTTGGTGTCGATCCTGAATTAGCCTGTAAAGCAGCCTTGCTTCACGATATTGGTCACTACACATGGTATCGTGACGGTGAGTGGGACTTTGAGCTTTATAAAGCGAACGATATCCATGCTATCAAGGGTGCCGAACGTGCCCATAAAATTTTGATCCAGTTAGGGGAAAAAAGAGAAACTGCGAAGGAAATTTCATTAGCGATCCTTTTGCATACCGATTCCTATCTTCCCCAGGGGAGCTTACACCTGAGTCCACTGCAAAAGGTTGTAAAGTTAGCTGATGAAGCTGATGAAGAGCCGAATGGCAACCATCATTACCGTACAATTGTGCATGACAAAGCTGTCGAGCTAATTCTAAAGCTTGATAACAAGATACAGGAAAGTAAAGGCGAAAAAACGTTTCAACAAACCAGTTGATCCTTAAGACAAATAACAATAACTCATTGTTCTGTCCTCTTCAATCATATTACAACCCAGTTCAAGGCTTAACTGGGTTCTGTCCACTTCCCCATCATATTGAAATTGAACTTTGACCATCTTTAAATACTTCGCTTTCTTCACTGCAAACTCCAATAGTTTTCTCTCTAATTGGAAGGAAGTCTTCTCATGATTGATATACAGATTTTTGATACCGAGTGTGTCTGTGGTGTGATCAATTGTGTACCACAATAAACCTACCCAATCATCATCGTTAGAAAATATATAAATCTCCTCATTCTCTTCCAAATGTAGCGATCGCTCATCCAAATCTGTGGCAAAAGCTGGAGTGATTTTGTTTTCACGAATTAATTGAAGTAAAAATTCACGATCCATATCAGGATCATACTGGTAAAAAATCATCATCCAACCCCCTTCCTTACCATTTATACGACTATTTAACATGTATTATACACAAGCTCATTGATATCCTGCCTTTGTGAACATAAAAAAACAGCTCTCTAGAGAGAACTGTTCTAAAATTTGATAAAACCGATCAACTTTTCTCCCCCGTAAGTTCCGATGACACTTCCTAGTTTGATGCATCGGATTTTCTTAAAGGAGTCAAGAGAAAATTGTTCCTTGAACGTATCAAAGACGACTTGTCTGGATGGATAACTGTGAACGATGAAAAGCTCTTCGTTATTATCTTTCCAATCCTGGACCATCTCAGCCAATTTACGAATCCCTTTCTTCTTACCTCGGAAATTTTCAATTGTTTCAACAGCACCATCCTTTACTTTCAGCAAAGGTTTGATGTTCAAGAAATTTCCTACTTTTCCTTGTAAAACTGAAATTCTTCCACCTTTGGTAATGTTTTCGAGCGTTTCTAGAAGGATGATTCCGGCTACACTTTTCTTTCGTTCCTCAAGTTGAGTATGAACCTCTTCAACAGAAAGACCTTGTTTAATTAATTCATCTGCATACTCCAATAAGTAAATGACACCAGCAGAAACTGTCCCTGTATCAACGACAAACAGCTTGGATTTTTCCTCATCTGTCAGCATTTCTTTTGCAACATTCGCACTTTGGTATGTGCCACTCAGTCCACTCGCCATCCCTAAATAAAGGATCGTGTAACCTTCGTTAATCAGTTTATGGAATGTGTCATAGAACTTTTGTGGAGCAGGTTGACTGGTTTTCGGAAGTTCTTTTGCATTACGCATCTTATCATAAAACTCTTCATGGGTAATGGTAATACCATCTAAATAAGTTCCTTCATTTTTGAAATCTACATTTAATGGGACCACATGAACCGGACAAGATGTTTCGATGACATCTTCCTGACCAAGATAATCGCTCCCACTATCTAATACAAATGCTATAGACATATACTTTCCTCATTCCTGTTCAGACTATCTCTTATTATCCTAGAGGGTTTCGGGTAAAATTACAACTACTTTCAATCAAAAAGAAAACGATCTCCTCTGAGAGATCGTCTCCTGAACGTTCAAATATTAGTTTTCTTTCACTTCGTCATCATACAAGTGACAAGCAACATAGTGTCCTTCACGTGCTTCTTGCCATTTAGGAACGACTTTCGCACATACGTCCATTGCATGAGGACATCTTGTTCGGAAACGACATCCACTTGGAGGGGATACAGGACTTGGTACGTCTCCCTCAAGGATGATTCGTTCACGGCTACGCTCCAATTCAGGATCCGGAACTGGAATTGCAGAAAGCAATGCTTGCGTGTACGGATGGAGCGGCTCATTGTATAGCGTATCACTATCAGTCAACTCAACTAAGTTACCAAGGTACATAACACCAACACGGTCACTGATATGCTTAACCATCGAAAGGTCATGAGCAATGAACAGATAAGTGAGTCCGCGTTCACGCTGGAGCTTCTGCATCAAGTTAACAACCTGAGCCTGGATAGATACGTCTAGTGCAGAGATCGGCTCATCGGCAATGATGAAGTCCGGGTCTACCGCAAGAGCACGTGCAATCCCGATACGTTGACGTTGTCCACCACTAAATTCGTGTGGATAACGGTTCGCGTGTTCTTTGTTCAAGCCGACTGTTTCAAGCAATTCATATACTTTGTTCAGTCGATCTTCTTTCGTCTTAGCAAGACCGTGAACATCAATACCTTCTGCAATGATATCTTTTACGGTCATTCTTGGGTTCAAGGATGCATATGGATCTTGGAAGATCATTTGCATCTTACGGTTAAACTCTTTCAATTTCGCTTTATCTTTCTTACCATGAACGTCCTCACCATCAAAAGTGACTGAGCCGTCAGTTGCACCGTAAAGACGAATAATTGTACGTCCGGTTGTCGATTTACCACAACCAGATTCACCAACGAGCCCCAACGTTTCACCTTTATAAATGTTGAAAGATACATCATCGACTGCCTTTAGATGTTGTCCTTTCCCCATGTTGAAATACTTCTTCAGGTTCTTGACTTCAACTAATACTTCTTTTTCTTGTGTAGACATTAGCGTGCACCCCCAACAGTTGCCTCAGCAGGTTTTTCTACTTTAGGTGCTCTTTCATCGAGTAGCCAGCATGCTGCCTGGTGTGTACCTGAAACTTCTGTTGCTTCTGGCATATGATCCACACAAACTTGCATTGCATGAGGGCAACGAGCAGCAAATGGACATCCTTTAGGAGGATCACTCAAGTCTGGTGGTGAACCAGGAATTGCAATCAGTTCACTTCCAGAATCTCCTACTTTCGGCATCGAAGCTAGTAGTCCCCATGTGTATGGGTGCTTCGGCTTATAGAAGATTTCATCGACCGTTCCTGTTTCTACAATTTGTCCACCGTACATGACCGCAACACGTTGAGCGGCATTTGCCACGACACCTAAGTCATGCGTAATCAAGATAATAGCTGTACCTGTCTTATCTTGCAAGTCACGCATAAGGTCTAAAATCTGTGCTTGAATTGTAACGTCAAGTGCAGTTGTCGGCTCATCGGCAATCAAAATCTTCGGATTACAAGCAAGTGCAATCGCGATGACGACACGTTGTCTCATACCACCTGAAAATTGGTGAGGGTATTGCTTCAAGCGTGATTCTGCATTTGGAATACCGACTAGTTTCAACAACTCGATCGCACGAGCCGTAGCCTGAGACTTCGACATCTTCTGATGGATTCGAAGCCCTTCCATAATCTGATTCCCGATTGTCATCGTCGGGTTCAGTGAAGTCATCGGATCCTGGAAAATCATAGAGATTTCAGAACCTCTAACTTTTTGCATTTGACGCTCTGAATATTTTGCTAAATCTTTTCCCTCGAAAAGAATTTCCCCTTCTTTAATACGACCAGGCGGGTTTGGAATCAATCGCATGATACTTTTGGAAGTAACGGATTTACCAGAACCGGATTCACCTACGATCGCTAGGGTTTCCCCTTTTGTTAAATCAATATCGACACCTCTGACCGCTTGCACTTCACCAGCGAATGTGTCAAACGATACGTGTAAGTTTTTTACTTCTAATATCTTTTCCATACTCTTCACCCACCTTCTACTATTCTCTCATTTTCGGATCTAGTGCGTCACGTAATCCATCGGCTACAACGTTAAATGCAATCATGATCAAACTGATTACGATAGATGGATAGATCATTTGATAAGGGAAGATCTGCATATTTCTGTATCCCTCATCAATCAACGTTCCTAATGATGCCAATGGCGCTTGCAAACCTAAACCGATAAAGCTCAAGAACGCTTCGAAGAAGATTGCAGCTGGGATCGTGAACATCGTGTTGATGATGATGACACCAAGTACGTTTGGAATTAAGTGCTTAGATATGATTTTGTTATCGGAAGCACCTAAAGTACGTGCAGCTAATACGAATTCTTGTCCTTTAAGCTTCAACATCTGTCCACGCACAATCCTCGACATTCCTATCCAACCGGTTATTGTCAAGGCGACGGTTATGGATATAATACCCGGATCCAGTACGAGGATCATCAAAATTACAACGACCAAGTTCGGAATACCAATCAAGATCTCAACAATACGTTGCATGACATTGTCGACACGTCCACCGTAATAAGCGGAAATACCACCGTATACTACACCGATGACCATATCAATGGCTGCAGCTAACAAAGCAATGTAAAGGGATACTCGAGTACCCTGCCAGATACGAGTCCATTGGTCACGTCCAAGTCCGTCTGTACCGAACCAGAAATAGGTCCCTTCTTCCTGACCTTTTAACTCATACATGTCGTTACCCATTTCATCTTTACCATCCATGATTCCTAGATTTTCAATTACAGGAACTTTCGCTGGTAGATTCGCACGGGATAAATCTTGTTCAGAGAATGAATATTCGTTCATCATAGGTCCAAAGATTGCAAGAATCGAAAGTGCAAGTAGGATGATGCACCCGATGATTGCAGCCTTGTTCTTACGAAGGCGGATCCAAGCATCTTGCCAATAGCTCAAACTTGGTCCGGCAATCTTCTCGCTTTTTTCACTATCTAAATTAGCAGGCTGAAACAGTTCATCAGTTAAGTAGTCTTCACGTTTACTCATTACTCTTTCCCTCCTGCTAAACGAATTCGAGGATCAATAACTCCATAAAGAATGTCTACAATCAGAATGATCAAAATCAAGAAGAATGAGAAGAATAGTGTTGTTCCCATGATTACTGGGTAATCATTCGTTGTAATGGAACGAACAAATTGTTCTCCTAACCCAGGGACTGCAAAGATTTTTTCAATGACTAGCGTACCAGTCATGAGCCCTACAGCTAGTGGTCCCATGATCGTAATAAGTGGAATCAATGCATTCCGTATACCATGTTTGAATACTACCGCAAAACCACTTACACCTTTTGCACGTGCTGTTGTAATGAAATCTTGATTCATGACTTCAAGCATTTCAGTACGTGTGAAACGAGCTGATATCGCGATAACAAATACAGCTAGTGCGATAGTTGGTAGAACTGAATATTCCCACCCTTCCCAGAAAGCAACTGGGAACCATTGCAACTTAACACCAACATAATATTGTAATAGGGCCGCAAATACGAAACTCGGAATCGACTTACCGATTACTGCTATTAGGGTAGCTCCATAATCCCAAATCGTGTTGTACCGTATTGCTGAAACAATCCCTAAAAGAATTCCTAGAACGGAACCGAATATGATCGCTTGAATACCTAACTGTGCGGAAGGTCCAATACGATCCAAAATTAAAGTCGTCACTTCACGACCATCGAATTGAAATGAATTCCCTAAATCTCCAGTTAATATGTTACCCATGTATTTAATATATTGAACGGGGACGGGGTCATTAAGCCCGTATTTCTCAAGTATGATCGCTTCTTGTTCAGCAGATAGCTTTTCCGCATTGCTCAGGGGCGTCCCTGGCATGATCTTCATGAGGAAAAACGTCGCTGAAGCAATGAGGAGCAGTGTGATTACCATGTATACCACACGTTGAAAGATATACCCTTTCATCCTCTTCCACCTCCATGTTGTTCTCCTGAATACATTAATAAATAAGGATTTATTATTTTCTAAAAATTATCCGTTAACAGGAAAAGAGAGTATACGTCATTCAGGACGACATATACTCTCCTGATACTCTCCCTGATTCTGACTAATTAGTGCTTATATTATTTCTCGATATAAGCCCACTTGTAGCTATAGTCAGGTCCAAATGAGTGAATCGGTACATTCTTCACATATGGCTTCCAAAGTTGGGAAGTACCACGTTGGTAAAGTGGTCCGATTGCAGCATCTTCTTCAAGTAGAATCTTCTCAGCTTTTTGCATTGCTTCGAAACGCTCTACAGGCTTGTCAGCAAGATCGTTCTTCGCTTGTTTCACAAGCTTGTCATACTCTGGGTTAGAGTAGCCCATCTTGTTGTGACCGCCGTCAGTAACCCAAAGGTCAACGAAAGTCATAGCGTCAAGATAGTCAGGACCCCAACCAGCGAATTGGATGTCGTAATCCATAGCTTCGTCAAGCTCAAGACGTTGTTTAAATGGAACGTTCTTAAGGTCGATTGTCAAACCAGGAAGAGCTTCTTCCAATTGGTTCTTGAAGTAGTCTTGCATTTTCATAGCTGTTTCAGAGTCTCCACCAAGGATTTCAAGTGTTACGCTATCCTTGCCAAGAGCTTCTAAACCTTTTTCCCAATGTTCTTTTGCTTTCTCTTTGTCTGTCTTCAAGAGATCGCCGTTACCTGCGCGGAAGTCTTCACCTGTATCAGGATTTGTAACGAAGTCCTGTGGTACAGAGAAGTATGCCGGAATAGATCCATTGTTAAGGATGACGTTTACTAGGTCTTCCTTGTTTACTGCCATGCTCAATGCTTTACGTACGTCAACGTTCGCTAAAGCTTCGTTACGAGTTTGGTTATACTTGAAGTAGAAGAGTACTGGCTCTCCGTAAGATTTGAAATCTTCGTGATCCTTGTACTTGTTAACAAATTCAGAAGATAGACCTGCACGGTCGATCTTTCCAGTTTCATAAAGGTTTACTGCAGTTGCTGGGTCTTTAACAACCTTTACGTTGATCGTTTCAAGCTTAACGTTTTCAGCATCCCAGTAGTCAGGGTTCTTCTTAAGTACCCATCCTTCTTCGTGCTTCCAGTCGTTAAGAGTGAATGGTCCGTTATAGATTAGGTTTTCATCTTCAAGTGCGTATTGGTCGCCTTGAGATTCAACGTATTCTTGATTTTGTGGTAAGTAAGTTGCGAATGTAGTCAAGCTTAGGAAGTAAGGAGTTGGACGCTCAAGCGTTACTTTCAACGTCTTCTCATCCACAGCTTCTACACCTAGTTCTTCTGGCTTCATGTCACCAGCAGTGATTGCTTCAGCGTTCTTTACAGGACCCATGATGAATGAATATTGAGATCCAGTATCAGGGTTTACTGCTTTTTGCCAAGAGTATACGAAGTCCTGAGCTGTTACAGGAGTTCCGTTAGACCACTTAGCGTCACGTAATTTGAACGTGTAAACTGTTTGGTCTTCGTTTACTTCATGATCTTCAGCGATACCAGGAACAGGTTGGTTGTCAGGACCTAGACGATATAGTCCTTCCATTACCTCGTTCATAACTTGGAATGCTACTGCATCCGTACCCATTACAGAGTCCATAGTCGGGATCTCTGCGCTCTCAAGAATGTTCAATACTTGAGGTACATCTTTTTTACCTTCTTTTTCTCCTTCGCCGCCTTCTCCGCCTTCGCCGGAAGTACCTTCACTTCCGCCTCCAGAACAAGCAGCTAGGAACATGCTCAACACTAGAGTTAGTGTTAGAAGCAATGACCATTTTGACTTCTTCATGCCTTAATGACCTCCCCTAAATATTGGTGAAATGTAGCGAACGCCGTTCCCAAAAAATTGTCAGATTTTTGAGGAATTTCGTTCACAATTTGTATTATACAAGTTTTCGGACTATTTTGCATGTGTTTTTTTAATATATTTTACAAAAAGCCCATGTTCATTACGGTTTCATAACAAAAAATAGGACTAATTACCCACTTTAGATATACACATATTTGGGTATAGAGTGCGTAAAAATTGAATTTTATGTATGCAGATGATGTGTAAAGATTGATACAAAAGCATTTTTAATTCGAAAGGATGCATATTCTATGCATTTGTCGGTCATTAGCAAATCTTCTGACAAATTACAAGTGTTGATCCTATGTAAAGATGTGTGTGGATCGTTAAGATATTGCTTGATTCTATCATTATCGTGTATTATCGACTTGAGGTGACACGATGAACTTAATAAAACGATCCATATACGCTATCATCATTCTGTTAATAGTGGGTGTAGGTGTCGGATTCTTCTATTATGAGAACCTGACTCTCGTAACTGTATTGAATTCCGTATTCATGATTTCACTGGTTTACATTATGATCGGTTCTCTGATGTTCGTAGCGAGAGGTGGATTTTTTGACGCCATCACTCTTAGTTTCAGACGTTTTATGAAGAAAGGCACTAAGTACGGAGAACTAATGGATGATGTAGAACGAATGGAACTTCCATCTGAGGTGTTCGAGTACAAAGCCACAGAACCCCTGCTAATTTCTGGTGTTATCACGTTTTTGGCAACCGTATTAATCTCATTCAATATTTAGTGTTGCATTTGAGAATCCATTTGGATATACTATCCATAATCTAATGATTACACACATGCGATGAGGAAGAAGAGTACACTTCACACCCTTTTCAAGAGAGTCTGTGTTTGGTGAGAACAGACAAAGGCTGGAGTAGAATGGACTTCTGAGCATTCAAACCGAAATGAGAGTAGGCTTTGACGTCCAGTCCAGACGATATCCAGGACACTCTGTCTGCAAATCATGCACGCAGAGAACTGAGAGATTCTTAATTCTAAGAATAATTCTGGGTGGCAACGCGGTGCAATCGTCCCAATAAAGACGATTTGCGCGGCGTTTTTTATTTTCCTCAAAATTTTAAAAAGGAGTGGAAAGACATGTCCGTCATTTTCTCAGGTGTCAAACCGACCGGCTTCCCTACCTTGGGGAACTATTTAGGAGCTTTGAAACATTTTGTTACGTATCAGGAGGAACACGATTGTTATTTTTGCGTAGTCAACCAGCACGCAATTACGGTCCCACAAGATAAACTGGAACTGCGTGACAACACAAGGAAGCTCGCTGCACTGTATCTTGCGATTGGTATCGACCCACAGAAATCAACGATTTTTATTCAATCCGAAGTACCTGCCCACACGAAAATGGGCTGGATCATGCAATGTGTTTCCTATATGGGTGAACTTGAACGTATGACTCAATTCAAAGATAAAGCCGATCAGCGCGTCGGGGTATCAGCTGGATTGCTGACGTATCCACCATTGATGGCTTCGGATATCTTACTTTATAGTACAGATATCGTACCTGTTGGTGATGATCAGAAGCAGCATCTTGAGCTGACAAGAGACTTAGCTGAGCGTTTCAACAAACAATACAACGACATCTTCACCGTACCTGAAGTACACATTCCTAAAGTTGGCGCTCGTATCATGGATCTTGGAAATCCATTAAAAAAAATGAGTAAATCCGATGAGAACGCAGCCGGTTATATTTCCATGCTGGATGATGAAAAGACAATCATGAAGAAAATAAAGCGGGCGACAACAGATTCCGAAGCGAAAGTGAAGTATGACAAAGAAAACAAACCTGGCGTTTCTAACTTGTTGACGATCTATTCCCTCTGTTCTGGTAAATCGATTGAAGAAATTGAGGAGGAATACGAAGGAAAAGGCTACGGTGACTTTAAAGAAGGTGTGGCCAACGCCGTGATCAGCCAATTGAAACCGATCCAAGAACGGTATCATGAGCTGTTAAATTCTGAAGAGCTGGATGACATCCTGGATCAAGGGGCAGAGAAAGCGAATCGTGTGGCCAATAAGATGCTTGCAAAAGCGGAACGAGCAATGGGTCTAGAGCGCAAAAAGAAGAAGAAATAAAAAGAGTGACCGTTTCAAGGCGAAGATATGCCTTAACGGTCACTTTTTTTTGTTTCATATTATTGTTCATTCAGGGCTTCAATAACTTTTAACGCGGTGCTTTCGCTCGACATCGGATTTTGACCCGTTACGAGGTTCCCATCTCTTACAGAGAAATCGGTCCACTTATCTCCTCTTACAAACTCTCCGCCCTTTTCACGGATTGTCGTTTCTAGTAGAAACGGCATCTCTTCGGTCAATTGCATTTCATGCTCCTCTTCATCTGTAAAGGAATTGACCGTCTTCCCTTTTACAAGAGGAGTGCCATCTTGATACGTTACATTTACGAGACCTGATGGACCATGGCAAACGGCACCAATGACTTTATTCTCGTCAGCTATCTTCCCAATCAGTTTTTGCATAAGCTCATTTCGGGGGAAGTCGAACATCGTGCCATGTCCACCTGGTAAAAACACAGCGTCAAATTCTGTGGCTAATTCTTTCTCTGATAAACTTTCCGTATTTTCCAGTTGTTTTCGCGCCTCATCATAGTCTGCATTCGGTTCCTCAGGAATACTATTCGGATCCAGAGGAATTTTACCGCCTTTTGGACTTCTTACATGAATTTCATAGCCCTGTTTTTCAAATAAGTTGTAAGGAACAGCAAATTCTTCAAGCCAGAGTCCCGTCTCTTGTTCATCATTTATTTTGTCAGCATTTGTTACGACTATCAACACTTTCTTAGACAATGTAATACCTCCTTCAAATAGTAGAAGCTTTACGTTGCCCCCATTCCCTCATGACACTGATCATAAACGTCTTTTCATCTCAAAAAAATAGCTGACTCAATTCGAGTCAGCTAATTCACATGTGTTCCTTTTTCAAGTTCCCATATTTTCTCAAAATAGGGTTGCCCTTTAATCAATCTTTCACAGATCGTTTGATGCTTCGATGTCCACCCCTGAGATACTTCCATATATAATGCTCTCCAAGCTTCTTCAAAGCTCATATCTTGAATGGAAGAATACTTTTCAGGAAACCATTCTGTATACCAGTATCTGGCTTCAGCGGTGTTCGCACTTGAATACATTTGATCCAATGCCATGAACAGCAGTTGCTTGAGCTGTCTCTCTCTTCTGGTCAGCCCTTTCATGTTTTGCGGGTCTGGTGAAAGAATGTGGTACTCTTTTTTGTGGAACTCATCTGTATCGAACGTATACGGCTTAGGATCCAACTCTTCTGCCATTTCATAGACGAGCTGCTCCTGTCTTGGAATCATCCTGCTTTTCCGTATCGGAATTCGGTAGCCCATCGTATCGATGATCATACATTTCCGACCATCCGTTGCGATGAAACAATACTCGATTTGCTCTCTCTGGTTGTTCTTCCGAATATAGCTCTTGTTCTTTACTTCTTCCAACAGCTCATTTGGAAGTTCGCTTAAGTCATTCTCTATGTAGTTTAGGAGAGGCGATTCCATTTTAATGATTGGAACTTGATCTAGAAGCTCAATAAAATCTTCTTTTCGCCATTCGTGAAATTCACAGACATTATAGCCGTTCTCTTCGCCTTCGAACCAATTTACCCAGACATCTCTCAAGTACAACATGTATACCCCTCACTTTACAGGATTTACTGTTTGTTAAAATCAGTATAGTCAGAGGTAAAAGAATTTATTCTATTAACAGACAATTTCCGTCGACAAATGTATATCACCGTCATTCAATCATCTGAATTCTTTTTCATAGATGGAAGATAAATACTTCCCCAGATTAATGCCAGTCCAATAAGAAAAATCGTCAGTTCTACTCTTTTGAAAATAAACATGAAATAATTCGCAAAACCATGACCAGTCGTAACTAGATTCAAAAAAGCAATCAAGCTAACTCCCCCAGAAACGGCAAAACTGAATCCAATCATTAAAATGAAGAATCGAAAAATCAAAGCCCTCATCTCCTATACGAGTGCTTGTACATTGTTAGTTCACTATATGGAATTAGCCCGGGTGTTATGTCAATTTTTATTCAAGAAAAACGACTTTCTTCTATTATATGTATACAAAAAAAGAGCTGAATAAAATCAGCTCTCTTCACCATCTTCTGTATCTTCTCCGTCCTCGTCACGATCATCGTCATCATCGACGTTGTTAGATGCTGTCAGGAGGTCTTCAAGTCGATCAGGGAAATTCGTAAACATTCCCGTCACGCCCAAATCAATGAGTTTCTTCATATCCTCTTTTTCATTGACAGTGTAAGGATGAATTTCAAAACCATGGGACCGGACTTTCTCAACGTAAGCTTGATCAATTTGCGTGTGGTTCATTCCTAAGCCCATAGCATATTGCTTATAGGTATCCAATTCTGCATCTGATATCGTTGCAGAGCTCGTATACCATAGGAGTTGAACAAGTGAAAGATCCGGATTAAGTTTATGAAGTTTTTGTAGACTTGCCGGACTGAAGGATTGAATCAACACCTGGTCTGAAGGTACTTCATCTCCAATCAGACCATGCTTATCTAACGTTTCAAGCAGTTTCTCTTCCATACCTGGATAAACCTCAGGAGATTTCGTTTCGATATAATATTTTGCTTCATGGCCGAATTCTTCAAGTACCTCCTCGAGTGTAGGAACTTGAAGGCCTTTATATTCCGGTTTGGCGTACTCTGGATATTTCTCATTAAACCAGGTACCTGCATCCAACTCTTTGATTTCAGCCAGCGTATGATCCTTGACTAATCCTTGTCCATTGGTCGTGCGAATCCAGCGTTTCATCATGCATTGCAATCAAGTGACCGTCCTTTGTCATTTGAAGGTCGATTTCAATGTAATCTCCACCCATCTCTTCACCGAAAGTATAGGATGGCAGAGTATGTTCTGGTGCATGACCCGATGCGCCACGATGGGCAACGTTCATGATGTTCTCCTTATCATCAGTTTCATCGTCGTCGGCAAAAACAGCGTTCGTCATTCCCGAACTGATGAATAAAATCAAACTAAAAGTCAAGAAGATGGCTTTTTTCATTTTCGCTATCCCTCCAAATTTGTATTACACAACTACAATAATGGAGGGATGTTAAGGCGGTATGCGGAATTGCTGACATTTCGTTATCAGCCTTGTGAACTTTATGAAGAATTTTCATTTACGGACATAAACAAAACTTGTTGAACATAAAAAAAAGAGGCTGGTTTCAGCCTCTTTCTAAAATCGTCTTATTCAGCGAACTTCTTGAACAACAGTGCCACGTTGTGGCCTCCAAATCCAAGTGAGTTACTCATCACTGCATTCACTTCAGCTCGACGTGCTTCATTTGGAATGTAGTCCAGATCACATTCAGGGTCTGGTGTTTCGTAGTTAATCGTTGGCGGCATGATATTGTTCTCGATTGCTTTGATGGATAATACAGCTTCCAATCCACCAGCTGCCCCTAACAAGTGTCCAGTCATCGACTTCGTAGAACTGATTCCTAATTTTTGAGCATGCTCACCAAATACCGTCTTGATTGCTGCTGTTTCGTATTTATCGTTGAAGTCGGTACTTGTACCATGTGCGTTCAAGTAACTAATGTCTTCTGGCTTTAGCCCAGCGTCTTTTAACGCGATATTCATGGCACGGACTCCGCCTTCTCCACCAGGTGCTGGTTGTGTGATATGGTGTGCATCACCTGTAGCACCGTACCCTACGATTTCTGCGTAGATTTTAGCGCCACGTTTTTGCGCGGAGTCAAGTGATTCCAATACAAGAATTCCCGCACCCTCACCCATTACGAAGCCATCACGGTTCTTATCAAATGGGCGGCTTGCAGTCGCTGGGTCTGGATTCGTTGATAAAGCTTTGGAAGAAGAAAATCCAGCTAATGCCATGTTCGTAATCGGTGCTTCCGTTCCACCTGTAACCATCACATCAGCATCGCCACGTTGAATTGCTTTGAACGCATCACCGATTGAATTGGCACCAGAAGCACATGCCGTTACAGTACAAGAGTTGATTCCTTTTGCTCCTAACATGATTGACACTTGTCCAGAAGCCATATCCGGAATCATCATCGGAACGAAGAATGGACTAACGCGACGTTGACCTTTTTCCATGAACACTTTGAACTGCTCTTCATATGTTTCCATACCGCCGATTCCAGATCCAATCCATACACCTACACGCGGTGCGATTTCTTCAGTAATTGTTAGATCTGCATCTTTTACGGCTTGTAAAGAAGCAGCGATTGCGAACTGTGTGAATCGGTCCATCTTACGTGCGTCTTTACGGTCTAAATATTGTTCCGGATCGAATTCAGTCGCTTCACCTGCAACTTTTGCAGGAAATTGCTCTTTGTCACGGCGTGTCAGTTCACCTATACCAGATTTTCCATTTACTATATTATTCCATGTCGTTTCTGTATCGTTACCTACTGGAGATACTGTTCCGAGTCCAGTAATGACAACTCGTTTACTCATCGTAACTTCAGCTCCTTACTACTATTTTCCCCATCTTAGTGCTACGGCACCCCAGGTCAGACCTCCGCCGAATCCTACAAGTACCAATACGTCTCCATCTTTAATCTTGCCTTCCTCTAATGCTTCAACTAAAGCAATCGGAATGGATGATGAAGAAGTATTCCCATATTTACTAACTGTAACAGCCATCTTTTCTTTCGGTAAATCAAGTCGCTCTCGCGCTGCTTCCATGATCCGGATATTGGCCTGGTGCGGAATGAGGAAGTCTACATCCTCTTTACTCAATCCAGCTTTCTCCACAACTTTCATAGAAGATTCAGGCATCTGCCTTACCGCAAACTTAAATACTTCACGGCCATTCATGTAGAGCAAATCACCATTTTGATACAAGTGTTTCGCTCCTGAACCGTCAGAGCCCATGTCAAAGGATAGTATCCCTTTATCATTCTCAACAGGAGCGATGACAGCAGCGCCTGCACCATCACCGAAAAGGACTGCAGTATTACGGTCTTCCCAATCCGTGATTTTGGACAGTTTTTCTACCCCGATGACAAGTATGTTTTTATACGTTTCAGTTTGGATGAATTGCTTTGCTGTAATCATACCATAAATGAACCCTGCACAAGCTGCACTTAAGTCCATCGCAACTGCATTTTTTGCGCCAAGCCTTTCCTGGATCAAGCATGCAACAGAGGGAAAACCATAATCTCCAGTGACTGTTGCCACAAGAATCAAATCGACTTCGCTCGCGTCGAGACCAGCATCGTTCAATGCTTCTTTAGCAGCAAGCTCTGCCATATGGGAGGTATCCATTTCCTTATCGGCAATTCTTCTTTCTTCTATACCGGTCCTAGTGCGAATCCACTCATCCGAGGTATCTACCATTCGTTCAAGTTCTTCATTGGTCATCACACGTTCCGGGACATATCTGCCAATTCCGATAACACCTGCGTTCATTTTATTACCCCTTTTTGTATGACTTCAGTATTTCACAATGCATTAGTATCTTATATTATGACTTGGTACTAATTTTAATCCATTTTCGTGTCAATGTCCAGTTAATTTGTCCCCCTATAGATAGAAGGAAATTAGAAAAAACCTTTCGCATGTTTTGCGAAAGGTTGTCCAATTGATCTATGTACTTCTCACCTTAACCTTGATCTTCAGTTTCCGATCTTCCTAATTCATATGCGTCATTCATGACATTCATGAGCATGTTCAATAAAGGCTGAACATCTTCCATTGTAAGTTCGATCCCTTTTTGCTCCATTAGTTGCTTCGCTTCTGGTAAGTGAGACATTGCAATCTGCATAAATTTCATATTACGTTCTTGATCCATCCTTCATACCTCCTAGTACGGTTAAGGTGCTGGCAATTTACCAGTTTCTTTATAATCTTCAATCAATTTCGTAATCTTTTCTTGAAGTTGCTCCGGAACGACATCACTGAAAGGTGCCAGTGAAATGACATCCTCCTGAAAATCATAATGGATATTTCCAGCAGTCAAATTTCCTTCATTATACTCCTTAGCAATATTCACATATAAGCGGTCGACATGTTGAACGGTGCTTGTCAACACGGTCTGTTTACCTAAATCAGCCATGTTTGATACGAAACCGATGGCGTAATCCCCTTCTTCTTTTACTTTTTCAATGACGGGAACGGTATAACCATCACCTGCTGGGTAGTATATGTCTACACCTTTTTCTTTCATCTCGTCAAAAATCAGGATGGCTTTATCTGTGTCACTCCAATCCTTCACAAACGATATATGTGTTTCGACTTCCGGATTGTAGACATTAGCCCCTTCCCTGAAACCAGTGGCTTCAGGTTGCCAGGGAAATGCTGCAATCATACCGACTTGATTGGATTTTGTCATCGCACCAGATATGACACCTGCAAAATAACCCATTGCATATGAATCGAAATGGACACTTGTAATGCCCTTCCCGCTTACTTTTCCATTAAAGCTGACAAAATGCATGTCCGGGAAATCCGATTTGATATCCATGAAGATTGGTGCATACATTTTACCATGTCCGAAAACGAGATTGACGTTGTTCTTTTGAAATTCTCTGACTGCATCTAGAACCTGTTCTTTTGATTTAACTTGTTCCCGATAGAACACCTTATTATTGAATTCATCTTTCACTTGAAGCAAACCTTTATACCCCTTCGTACCCCATCCCTGGTCGTTAATGGTATCTTCAATCAAAAGTCCAACGTTCTTTAGTTCGCCACTCCCCAGTGCTTGCTGACACCCGGAAAGAGAGAGAAGTAAAACGGCAATCAGGAAAGGTATCATTTTCTTCATATATTCTCCTCTCCTTCAACACTTGCACAAGATTCAAACTAGTATTAGTATATACGAAATTCATGACTTATTAAATAATGGAATGATTTGTTCCTCCCTCGTACCATTCAATATTTCCATACACACCTCAACAAAAGTCTCTTTTAGTAAGGTTTGACCATTATTCAATTCTCTACTGTGAGTAGATATTCCTGCTTTTTCAGATTCGTCGATTGCATGACATCTTTTTTCAATCGGGTGCGAAGAGCCTGAAAGCCTAGGTGAACGCAGAATGTGATAAGATATTGCAGAATCTGCAGCTGCCTTTTGGAGAAAAGACTCTTCCGCCAGCATGAAAAATCCATATAAACTCTTTGGTGAGGGTGATTGGTCGGTCAACTGGTCTTCACTTTGATTTCCTCCGCAAACTTCTGTCGTTGAAACAAGGACTACTTTTGCGCCGCTTTTAGCAGCATAGTCTACGATATTCTTCATATTTTGTCGGTTTTTGTTTAGTGTCTCCTTTAACTTTGCTAATCCATCACCCGTAGGTATCTGGTGAGCCAAATGAAAGATAACGTCGACAGGCTCATAGTCATTCCAATCCACTTGTGCCAAGGAATGATTGTCAAAATGGAACAAAGCATTTCTTCCAAGAAAAGCTAATTCTTCACAATGATCACGATCGACATGGTCAATGCCATAGACGTCAATTCCTTCATTTATAAATGACTTTGTCAGCAAAAGTCCGACTTCTCCTGCAGCCCCAGTGATTAACACACTTTTCATTTTAGTATGAACCTCCATTTTAACGTTCTCCTATTATCCTATTTTTCGATGAATGAATAATGAACCACATCTTCCATATGAGTAAAATATGTATGCCGATAATTTTGTAGGGATCCACCAACGTGTCTTGTTCCTTTCACGTAGTGGACCCCTATAGGTCTTTTTCATGGAGTTGATAAAACGCTTTGACTTTCTGAGCGAAATCATGCCTGGTTCCTGTAAGTTGTAACGTAAGCGAGATAGGCGAGCCGATTACCTCCCTATATTTCTCATACGCACGGCTATGGTTTATGAATGAATAGGGCGTCCCTTGCATATGGTGCCAGATTTTCACCGGTAAAATTGATGAGTATTGGATGATTCCTTCATCTTTCAATAAGAAAGGTTCCACCTCATCTTCTGTCAGATTATAGGCTCGCATGATTTCCCTATGGAACTGCTTGTAGAACAATTTCTGTTCCCTCACTGCATCACTATGAACTTTCAAACTGAAACAAGGGTTCATGAACGCTGCGGATCTGGTAATCTCCTCGTGATTTTCCATCCATTTCAGCGCTGTCAATGCTCCCATACCTTCAGCTAATATGTGGATTTTTGTATTGATGATTTCTTGCTTCATAATTGTAAGATATATTCTGTGTAAGTGCTCTAAACTTCTGTCATTACCCCAATGTCTCCCATATAGATTCGAATAGATGAGCGTATAACCAAGTGCACAAAGCTTTTCTAAGAATTGAGCTCTTTCTGGATGTTGCATCCAGGAACTCGTTTGATCTGTTACATAATGATTCACATCCCCGATCAGAAGGATGGCAAATCCATTCGGCTTTTCTGGTAGGTGAATGATTACATGCTCATCGTAAATTTTTTGGAATCGATAACGTATTCCGCTCATTCTCTCATCACACCTTCAAACATCATTCTTAGTTAATGTATGCGAAAATTTGGAAAGAGAGCGGGTAATACACCCATTTTCAGCCGGATAACATCTTTCTTAGTAGAAAGATGTGTCTATAATCGTGAACTTTTTGAGGAAGTTGGATGAAAACGTTTTGATGTCAGGAAAGTTGTGCTACAATATGAGATGGATATAAGATAAGCTACATATAATTCTTGAGGTGATCGTATGCGTTATATTTGGACAATCATCTGGTCCTTCTTGTTAAGCAATATGGCCTTTTATGTATTGAGTTCCATGCAAGGTGGAGAATACAGTTTCGGTCTAGCAACAGGCATTGGACTTGCAATGGCAGTGTTCGTATTCGTTCTTGGCGAAGCTGGAATTAAAGACGAAACAGCTGAATAGTATGATGGGAAAAACGTCAGGCAAATAAGCCTGGCGTTTTTTTAGATTTAAAAGGATTTAAGCGAGGCTGGAGGCGGATCCTGTCCTCCATTCAATGAAAGCTTTGTTATCGGGGTAAGATAAAACCCGTATCCTTCTCCAACTTCCCTTGAGACATAATTTAGGGCAAGGTAGCATCTACCTTGCCCAACTTTAAGCTATAGAATTTTACTTAGGAAAGCTTTCGTACGCTCATGTGATGGCGCTTCGAAAAGCTTTTTCGGTTCATCTTCCTCTACGACGAATCCTTCATCCATGAAGATGACTCGATCGCCAACTTCCCTTGCAAAGCCCATTTCATGGGTCACGACGATCATCGTCATGCCTTCCTTTGCAAGCTGCTTCATGACTTCCAACACTTCTCCTACCATCTCGGGATCCAGAGCTGAGGTCGGTTCATCAAACAACATAATTTCAGGCTCCATCGCAAGTGCTCGAGCAATCGCAACACGTTGCTTCTGCCCACCGGACAAAGATCCAGGATAGACACCTGCTTTTTCTGACAAACCGACTTTCGCTAGCAACTCATGGGCTTTATCAGCGGCTTTCTGTTTATTCCACTTTCTCACCTTCATCGGCGATAACATAATATTTTCTAGAACCGTTTTATGCGGGAACAGGTTGAATTGCTGGAATACCATCCCTACATCAGTCCGTAATTGATTGATATCCGTCTTCTTATCGGTAATATCAATTCCTTTAATGTATACTTTTCCATCTGTAATGGATTCAAGTAGATTCAGACATCTAAGAAAAGTGGATTTACCAGAACCTGAAGGACCGATAACACAGACGACTTCTTGCTGTTTAATTTCCACATTGATATCTTTTAATACTTCTAATGCTCCAAAGGATTTCTTCAAATTTTGTACTTTTATCATTCTGTAGCCCATCTCCTCTCGATGTAGTTTAACACAGTGCTGACTGTAAGTGTTAGGACAAGGTATATGAGGGCTACGGCTAAATATGGCTCCCAAACACGATAATATTGTCCTTGCATTGCACGGCCCCAATACATAAGTTCCGGAGCTGCAATAATTGCCAAAATAGAAGATTCTTTGATCAATACAATGAATTCATTCCCTAAAGGCGGAATCATCCTTTTAACCGCTTGTGGCAGGATGACGTAGCGCATCGATTCATAATAATTCATCCCAAGAGATCGAGAAGCTTCCATTTGCCCTTTTTCTATGGATTGAATACCTGCTCTGAAGATTTCAGCGATATAGGCAGCTGCATTCAAAGATAAACCTAATACTCCTGCAAAAATTGCATTGGAATCACCTAAAATCAATGGTACAACACCAAAATAAATCAATAAGATCTGTACAAAAAACGGTGTACCTCTGAAAAAGGTGACATACCAATCGAGTGGTAGTCTTACAATCTTATAAGGTGATAATTTTCCTAACCCGATCAATAGACCGAATATCGTACCGATTAATATTCCTGCCAGTGAAAACCCAATCGTATAGAGGGTTCCTTTTAAGAAAAATGGTGCATAGTCCATAAGTAAGTCAAATCTGAAATTCATAGGTCCTCTCCCTCTTCAATTCTGTGAAAAATGCGTAACCAATTTCGTTACGCATTTTTACGGTTGCTATTATTTTTCCATTTGTTTCTTCAATGCTTCTAGGTCTGGCTCATCACCGAACCACTCTTTATAGATTTCAGAGTAAGTTCCGTTTTCAATGACTGTTTTGATTGCTTTATCGAAATCAGCTTTCAAGTCACTGCCTTTCGGGAACATGACACCATAAAATTCAGAATCAAAATTGTTTTCATCCTTGACGGTTTTCAACTTCTTATCAGGATTGTTTTTAGCATATTCGATGACCACGGTGTTATCCGCAACAACTGCATCTGCTCCACCTTGAACCAATTCCATGATCGCCAAGGTATTGTTTTCAAATTTTTTGATGTTTTTATGGTTTTTACCTAGGATCTTTTCAACAGCAGCTTGTCCAGTTGTACCATTTTGGACTGCGACTTTCTTTCCTTTTAGATCTTCAGCACTCTTGATATCACTATCTTCTGGGACCAGAATCATGTTTGTAGATTCGAAATAAGGGGTTGAAAAGTCAAAAGACTCTTTACGCTCCTCATTGATTGTAATTGCCGAAATCGCTAAGTCAGCTTTTTCACCTTGGATTTCAGCGAATAATGGATCCCAACCGATATTTTTAAAGTCTCCTTCATAGCCAGCTTCTTCAAGAACAGCATTCATGAGGTCAATATCAAAACCAGTAATCGTACCTTTATCCATATATTCAAATGGTGCATACGCAGCATCTGTAACAATCTCTAATTTCTCTTTACCGCCAGTGGAATTACCGCTTCCCCCACACGCAGCCAAAATTGCGAGCAACCCTACTACAACAATAGATAATATACTTTTCGATAACTTCATTTCCTATCTCCCCCATTTTTATTGCATTTTTATACTAATATAACAATCCCTAAAGCCCTTTCCTCGCTTGTGAAACCACCTCACATTATCTGACAATTATTTTTATGAGCCTTATTGTATATTTATTTTAGTATTAAAGTCGGACAATTTCAAGGCTAAATTGAACATGCGTTCAGATTTCGTCCTCAACCAAGTGTGATTAAGGTTTTCTTTTGTACGACCATTTTCGGTTATGATTACTTGTTTCCGGGAAGGAATCTCCTGCCCTTAATTTCACTTCCTTCGGATTGTTCACCATGCTTCCTGTTTCTCCAATTTCTACATAAACACCGTTATTTGGCGCTTTTTGTCCTGGGTTAAATTGATGATTTTGTCCCATTTTAAATCACTCCTTTTTTATGTAGGTTTTACTTTATGATGGAATTTAGTCACTATGATCAAAGTCTGTTATTTTGAAATAAGGACAAATCAATACCTTCTTTCCAGCCAATCAAAAAAAGCCACCTGCTTTGGTGACTTTCCCTTTTAGTAATTGATCAATGATATGGCTGTTAGAATGTGTAGCGGCAGGATGATTCTTTGGAATCCTAGACCATGTTCCGGAAATCCCATATATGGCCTTTCTTGACCGCTTTTCTTCTTATAATGCATTTCCACGATTAAGTATAGATTTTGCTTGTCGACCTTTTCCACATACCCTTCATACACTTTTCCATCCATCATATTGCACTGTACATATTGGTTCATGTGCTTTTTGCACTGTTTCATCATTTGTTGGTTATGCGCGTTCAATGCTTTCATATATTTACGGTAAGACACGACCTTCCCCCCTCACACTCTCATGATATTCATCCATTTCGAAAAATGTGTAAGGACGAGCTTCACCACTTATCACAATTTTGACTCTTTACGAGTATGTCAATTTGTTGTTTAATGACTACATGTGCAAAAAACTATACAGAGGTTTAACTGGAGGAACTTTGAATGGATCAACTGTTCACTTTGCTGAAATATGCGTTTTTTGGTTTTATACAAGGGATTACTGAGCCGATCCCGATCTCTTCGAGTGGTCACTTAGTCTTAGCGGAAAAATTGTTAGACATTCATATTAAAGGGTTCAGCTTTGAAGTGTTCATGAACTTTGCATCTTTATTGGCTGTATTGGTTATTTATCGCGAGGATCTTATACGGCTTACAACGAATGGCTTGAAGTTTACCCAAACCCGTAACAGGGAATACCGTTCGGATTTCATGTTCATTATTTATTTGATTATCGGTACGATTCCAGCAGCGGTCATTGGTATTTTGGCAGAAGATTTCATATCGGAAAATCTGAAGCATATCAAGGTCATTGGTGTAACCTTGATCGTAACAGGTATTGCCCTATGGTTAATCCGTAACCTACGAGGACGTAAGAACGATCAAGATTTATCCATTAAGGATGCTCTCATCGTCGGCTTTGCACAAGCAATTGCTTTAATCCCTGGAATCAGCCGCTCAGGTGCAACGATTGTCGCAGCCATGGGGTTAGGAATGAAGCAGCAAACAGCTTTACGCTATTCCTTTTTACTTTATATTCCGGTCAGTGTAGGAACAATGCTATTAAGCTTTGATGATTTGAAAAATGATCCGATGCTTGACCAATTATTGATCCCTTACCTTGTTGCATTCCTCATTTCATTTATCGCTTCTTACATTTCCTTGAAGTGGTTGATGAACATCATGGAACGTGGAAACTTGAAGTATTTTGCATTCTATTGCTTCATCGTCGGTCCGCTCATTTTATTATTCATGTAATACAGGAAACGGCACGTCATTTGAACGTGCCGTTTTTTTGTGCAGGTATATGCTCCCTTTTCCAGAATAGGATTAGAGAAAGCTCTGTATGGGAGGGATTCATTTGGAACCTTTGTTGATTTGGTTATTCATAATCTTGTTTCCCGTCATCCTTTTTTTCCATTTTCTCGAACGTGCACCTTATAAAGGCTGGAAGAGGTTCCACACATCGTTCAACAATGAAGAATACTTTAAAGTCATCAATAGATTGAATACAGCAGGTATCGCCTATCGGTCGAAAACCGTTCCGAACCAACGGAACTCACCACATTTTTACGATCATGCCATTCAAATAGACATTTATGTAAAAGACCAAGATTATCATGATGCCGAAAAAGCCTTCACAAAGTAAAATGACTATACTAGGAGTTGCTAAAGAATCATGAAAGAATATATAGGCAAATGTACAAGCTGCAAGAAACCCATATTCTGCTTAGACGGGTTTCTGAATGGTGTTCATTCGAAGCAAGGCTTGAAGTGTTTCTCCTGTAACGATAAAATTAAATGATTTTCAGTACCCGCTAGAGCCTCTTAACCGATCTAAAAGATCAACCGCCACTCACTGGCGGAAGCAATGCCACCGTATCTCCTGACTTGATGACTTGATCAGGGTTGCTAACAAACTCCTCGTTGACAGCTACCATGACATTCGTGAGGTCCAAATTCACATCACTTTCACGGATAGATTCGACTAACTCATTGACCGTCATTTCATCCTTATCAATTTTCAACTCCTCAGTGCCTGCTTTCTCTTGTAGCCCTGCAAATAACATGATGCTAATCATTCAAATGCTCCTTTCCAGGTTTTCCAGATGGGTATTGTGTTGTTTCCAGCTGGTCTCCAATCCATGCTTCTCCATCTTCCCAATGCTCTTTTTTCCATATCGGAACAATCTCTTTAATTCGTTCAATGGCATACCGGCTTGCCTCATAAGAATCTGCGCGATGTGGAGTGGATACAGCAATCACAACAGCAATATCTGAGATATCCAGTCGTCCGATGCGGTGGACGATAGATACACGTGCTTCCTTCCACTTTGATGTGATTTCCTCACCAATCTGTTTCAACTTTTTTTCGGCCATCGGAATATAAGCATCATATTCAAGATAGAGAGTCCGTTTTTTATTCGTTAATTCACGCACTGTACCAATGAACGTATTAATAGCACCAGCATTTGGATGAACAACCGTCTTTACCACTTCATTTACCTCAATTTCATCCTTTGTAATATTGAATTCAGACATTTCTTCAACTCCCTTCCAAAAACCGTTCTTTGATGTAATCTACATACACTTCACTCTGTTCAAAATGAAAATGAGGCAGCTCAGATTGTCCTTCTACCTTCAAGTCTCCAGGCTGTATCAAGCCGAGGAAATTGACAAAGTTGGATGACAGTTCAGCCCAATCCTCTTTTGAACGCAACACTGCTATTTTCGGAAAAACAGCCTCTTTATACCCCTCGACGACAATCAGATCGATTGGAAGGTGTTGATATATCGAAACGATACCATCCAGTTCAAGTGAAAGATCGCTTTCCAGTTTCATCACGATGGTCCCATCCCCCTCAACAGCAGTCACCACAGCTCCTTCTTTCCGGAATTGTGTAGTATCAACTGTTTCCGGCTCTATTAGATCTGGTGGACCGCCATGGCCATGGTGCTTGATGACTCCAATTCGATAGCCTTGCTCAGAAAGTCGTCGGACAATATTCTTGATCACCGTCGTCTTCCCACTCTTCTTATACCCTACAACTTGTAAGACTGGAATTAATCGATCCACGGATTCACATCACTTTCAGAATGAAACAATAGAATGTCCACTTCGTCTTCAGCCATATACCCTCTTGTACCGCCAGGCAACATTGTAAAAGCGTCAGCTTCTGCAATTGAAGTGACAGAACTTGACTTATCCAATCCAGTCGGAGTAACGAAGATGCCTTCTTGTGTATAGTTTACTTTACTTCTAACAAGACGGGTGAACGGATTCGGCTTTGGAAAATCCGTTGCAAGCCTGGCTTTTGTTTTTGCCAGAAAAGGCTTCGCATCACTTGAAGATCGAATGAATGGTCTGACGAATAGTTCACCACCTACAAAACATGCAGAAGGGTTTCCAGACAACCCGAACAACAACTTTCCATCAAACTCTGCTACCGTGGTAACACTCCCTGGACGCATGGCAACCTTGTTGAATAACGTCGTCGCACCCAGTTTCTCATAAATCGCAGGTAGATAATCATAATCCCCTACCGAAACACCACCAGTCGTAACGAGTGCGTCGATATCACTCAGCGCAGTAGACACAGCCTTGAAACATGTATCGAAATCATCTGCTAACGTGCCTAGATAGACAGGGTCTCCACCGATGTTCCGGATCTGAGCAGCAATCATGTAAGCATTCGAGTTTCGAATTTTTCCTGGTTCCAACGGATCCTCAATGTCTAAGAGCTCGGTACCCGTCGCAAAAATTCCGATTCTCGGTTTTCGAACAACCTTTACATAGCGATAGCCGAAGGTGGCTAATATAGCAGTGACTCCCGGCGTTATCATTGTACCTTTTTCAATCAGGACGGTGCCTTTTTCGGTATCTTCACCTTGCCTGGCAATGTTCTGACCCGCTTTAAAGGTTCGACCGATTTCAATCATATTTCTTTCACCTTGTTGAAACTCTTTCACCACTTCAAACATGGCGACAGCTGTTGCACCTCTTGGAATAGCGGCACCCGTCATGATCCGGGTGGCTTGTCCATGTTCCAACTTTGATTGAGCGACTTGCCCGGCACCGATTTCCTCAATGACTTCAAGCAAAACCGGGCTTGATGAAGAAGCTTCTTGTGTATCTTCCGCTCTTAGCGCAAATCCATCATACGGGGATCGATCGAATGGCGGTACATCATGGTCGGCGACAATGTCCTCCGCCAGTATTCGATTTAAGGATTGTTCAATATGTATCTCTTCAACTCGGGGTTCCATAGGATGTTCAAGTACCCTGTTTACCGCCTCCCCGATCTGAATCGGTTTTCTACGTTCAAGAGCCATTTTTATCACCGCTTTCAATTAAGTCCATCTACATTTTATCAAAGTATAAGAGAAAAGAAAGAGACTGACACATGGGTGCCAGTCTCCGATCTATTGATCGTTTATTGAATCCCAAGTGCGATTTTCGCATAACGGGACATTTTATCTTTTGTCCATGGCGGATTCCATACGATGTTCACATCCACATCTTTCACTTCAGGGAAGTCAATTAATGCATTACGAACATCGTTTGCGATCGTTCCCGCTAATGGGCAACCCATCGCTGTCAATGTCATTGTAACTTTCGCCATACCTTCTTCGTCTAGTTCAACATCATAAATAAGACCAAGGTTGACGATATCAATCCCTAATTCAGGGTCTTCAACTTCTTCAAGTGCTTCCATCATCTTTTCTTTCATTTCTTCGTTTGCCATAATGAACCCCTTCCTAATCCAGTTTCTATCCCTAGTATAACCCATTAGAGGGATGACTTAAAATGTTGCGCATCAACTTTTCAAATGGCTAGGAAGGTTGAGAATCGATTGGTTCAAGGCTTCGAGCTTTGATTCAATCCTGTGTAGAAGGTATAAAGTGACCACTACAGGAAATCCGAAATCACTCATGACCGATAACCATTGCTCCATCTCCTTCTCTCCTTTCTATTTATTGATAAAATCGGTTGGGTATCTTTTCTATACCAGATAACATAAAAAGGAAGGGCGATGCTCGAAAGTGATATGCTCCCCTAAAGGTAGACAGATTAAAAAATAAAATCTGTGCCTTGGGGGAGTTTTTTTATGGCTAGACAATATTTCTCTGCAGAATTTAAACTTAAGGTTTTACGAGCGTATG
>JAIVLN010000009.1 GCA_020524245.1 Rossellomorea aquimaris
TGCATGTATTAGGCACGCCGCCAGCGTTCGTCCTGAGCCAGGATCAAACTCTCCAATAAAGTGTTTGATTGCTCATTAAATGTAAATCGAAATTGATTCAGGGTTCTTTTTAAAAAAGATCCGTTTCACGCTTGGCTTTTGTTCAGTTTTCAAAGAGCTGTTTGCTTCCGGGTTGTCCGAAAGTTTCTTGTGATGTCGTTTTTTGGCGACTTAATCAATATACCATTTTCGCAACTACAATGTCAATAACTTTTTTTGAAAAAGTTTTTGTCTTGTTTGAATCGATCATAAAGAGAATCAACGTGAATTGAAAGGCTCTATATTTCGAAGGAGTTGTATAAATGGTGGGCCTAAGTGGACTCGAACCACCGACCTCACGCTTATCAGGCGTGCGCTCTAACCAGCTGAGCTATAGGCCCATAATTTGAATGGAGCGGGTGATGAGAATCGAACTCACGACCAGAGCTTGGAAGGCTCTTGTTTTACCACTAAACTACACCCGCATATATGATGGTCGGGAAGACAGGATTTGAACCTGCGACCCCCTGGTCCCAAACCAGGTGCTCTACCAAGCTGAGCCACTTCCCGTAAATGGCGCGCCCGAGAGGAGTCGAACCCCTAACCTTCTGATCCGTAGTCAGACGCTCTATCCAATTGAGCTACGGGCGCATGTTAATAATGAAATGATATATGAAGTTTGTATTATGGTGCGGTCGAGAGGACTCGAACCTCCACGGGTATACACCCACTAGCCCCTCAAGCTAGCGCGTCTGCCATTCCGCCACGACCGCTAAATGGATATTTAAACTAGCGATGCATTCCTGTAAATCCGTGTTGCACCATTTAATAAATAATGGTGCGGGTGGAGGGACTTGAACCCCCACGTCGCAAGGACACTAGATCCTAAGTCTAGCGCGTCTGCCAATTCCGCCACACCCGCAAAGAAAGTGGTGAGCCATGAAGGACTCGAACCTTCGACCCTCTGATTAAAAGTCAGATGCTCTACCGACTGAGCTAATGGCTCGTTAAATGGCTGGGCTAGCTGGATTCGAACCAACGCATGACGGAGTCAAAGTCCGTTGCCTTACCGCTTGGCTATAGCCCATCGATTTAACTAACAGTTGAATATTTAAATGGCGGACCCGACCGGATTCGAACCGGCGATCTCCTGCGTGACAGGCAGGCATGTTAACCCCTACACCACGGGTCCATCGTATTTTTGCAATAAAAAAGTGGTGACCCCTACGGGATTCGAACCCGTGTTACCGCCGTGAAAGGGCGGTGTCTTAACCACTTGACCAAGGGGCCAAAATGAATGATTTAAATGGCGGAGAAGGAGGGATTTGAACCCTCGCGCCGCTTACACGACCTACACCCTTAGCAGGGGCGCCCCTTCAGCCACTTGGGTACTTCTCCATATGGCTCCACAGGCAGGACTCGAACCTGCGACCGATCGGTTAACAGCCGATAGCTCTACCACTGAGCTACTGTGGAATAAAGTGTGATTCGTTTTTTAGCGACAATAAGTATCTTACAACAGATAAAAACGGAAGTCAATATCTTTTTTTATGTTTTTAAATGTTTTTTTGCTTTGTCTTGTCGATAAGGCGCATGTCCTTATTGCGACTTAATTAAAGTAACATAATCTAAAGCCTTCGTCAATAACTATTTGAGAATTAATTTGCCTCTACATTTTCCACAACCATACTTTCCCGTATCCACTTTTCGCTTACGTGAATATTGTTGTCCGCACTTTTTACAGACGTAGATGTATTTCACCTTTTCTTGTCTGCGTTGTCCGGGAATCACCTGACAAAAACGACTACCGCCTACTCGCTTCAATAGCTGTTTGAAGTCATGATCACGGTGACGATATCCTCTCCCAAGCAAATGTAGATGGTAATGACATAGTTCGTGCTTGATGATTCCAACGAAGGCATCCAGTCCGTTCACTTCCAGTTGTTTAGGGTTAAACTCCAGATCGTGGGAACCGAGTAGATAACGACCACCTGTCGTCTTCAAGCGATTGTTGAAACGTGCTTCATGTTCAAATGATCTGTTGAAGTATCTTAGTGAGATATCTTCGACTAATTGCTGAAGCTCTCTCTGTTCCATCTGGATCCACCCTTCCCTTTCTTCTTATCCATTGTGCCAAAACTCTTCTGAAATGAAAAGTAAAGAGAAGTCACGAACATTGGCAAGCCGTGGCACATAGACTAATAACCACCCTTAGGAAAGTGAGGAGGGGCTAAACATGCCTTACTGGTTCAAAAAGCAGTTAAAGGATGCTTACTTCAATAAAGACCGTTACCAGATTAAATTACTCAACCAATGTTGGTTTTTTTACAGAAAAAAACACTGCTCCTGAGAAGCAGTGCTTTTTGTTTATAGTGATGTTACGGTCAATTACTGTAGTCACATTCTAACCAGTTCTAATTGCTGACCATCGTTAAGGCGATTCTTTGTTTTTGGATGTCGACTTGCTCGACCCAGACTTTGACGACTTCTCCGACATGCACGACGTCCATCGGGTGTTTGACGAAGTTTTTGCTTAGCTTGGAGATATGGACAAGTCCGTCTTGCTTCACGCCGATGTCCACGAACGCTCCGAAATCCACGACATTCCGGACTGTACCTTCAAGCTCCATTCCTTCTTCCAAATCCTCCATCTTCAAGACATCCGTCTTCAATAGAGGTTTCGTCACTTCATCACGAGGGTCCCGCGAAGGCTTCACAAGTGCATCAATGATATCTTTTAGTGTCAGTTCGCCAATTTCAAGCTTTTCAGCATACTCCTTTATATCCAGAGATTGAAGCTTTGTCCTGATCTCTTCCGTTCCGATTTCTTTTTCCGTCACACCTAGTAAAGCGAGAAGCTTTTTCGTATCGTCATAGCTTTCTGGGTGGATCGGTGTTTGATCAAGCGGATTCTTTCCCTCAATGATCCGGAGGAATCCGATACACTGCTCATAGGTTTTTGCACCGAGTCTCGGGATTTTCTTCAATTGGACCCGGCTCTTGAACTTCCCTTCTTCCTCTCGCTGCTTAACGATGTTGTTCGCTACCGTTTTGGAGAGACCCGCAACATATTGTAATAAGGAAGGTGAAGCTGTGTTGACGTTCACACCAACCTGGTTTACGACTGTTTCGACAACGAAAGTCAGTGAATCGTTCAATTGTTTTTGCGCGACATCGTGTTGATATTGTCCGACACCAATCGATTTCGGATCGATTTTGACGAGTTCGGATAATGGATCCTGCAACCTTCTAGCGATGGAAACCGCACTTCTTTCTTCCACTTTCAAATCCGGGAATTCCTGACGAGCTACATCAGAAGCCGAATACACACTGGCTCCAGCTTCATTGACGATGATATATGCTAGCGAACGGTCGAGTTCCTTAATCAGGTCCGCTACGAATTGTTCTGTTTCCCGCGATCCGGTCCCATTGCCGATTGCAATGATTTCAACATCGTGCTTTTCTATCATCGCTTTTAGGATGGACTTGGATTTTTCAATATCCGAACGAGGTGGCGTTGGATACATGACGCTGACATCCAATGTTTTGCCCGTCTCATCTACGACTGCGATTTTACATCCTGTTCGGTAACCCGGGTCGACGCCAAGCGCTACCTTTCCTTTCAATGGCGGTTGTAGCAACAGGTGACGAAGGTTTTCCGAAAAGATACGGATCGCCTGTTCGTCCGCTTTTTCTGTCAGTTCGTTTCGGATGTCCCGCTCGATGGATGGCGCGATGAGCCGTTTATAGCCATCCAAGATCGCTCGCTCGATATTCTCTCGTGTAGAAGAGCCTGCTTTCACATATTTTTCGTTCAACTTTCGCAAAATCTTGTCTACCGGCGTGTTGACAGAGACTCTTAATGCCCCTTCTTTTTCCCCACGGTTCACAGCAAGTGTACGATGGGGGACGATTTTCTTCACTGGCTCTTGATATTCGTAATACATTTCATACGTTTTTTGGTCGGATTCATCCATCTCTTTCTTTTTCACTTTCGTTTCAATAATTCCCTCTTGGAAAGTGAGTGTTCGAATCCACGTCCGGTTATCCGAGTCATCTGAAATCCATTCCGCGATGATGTCTTCCGCTCCTTGGATCGCATCCTCTACAGATTGCACTTCTTTTTCTTCTGATAAAAACGCTGTTGCTTCTGTTTCAATGTCAACACCTTCAGGTTGCTCCATGATCAGGTTTGCTAACGGCTCCAAACCTTTTTCCTTTGCCGTCGTTGCTCGCGTTCGTTTCTTTTGCTTATAAGGGCGGTATAAGTCTTCCACTTGCTGAAGCTTTGTGGCTTTATGTATTTCCGCTTTCAATTCGTCAGTCAGCTTATCTTGCTCTTCAATTAATCGTAAAACTTCCTCTTTTCGCTTTTCGAGGTTGTTTTTGTACTCCCATGCCTCAGAAACATTTCGAATTTGGACTTCGTCTGCAGCACCTGTTAATTCTTTACGATAACGCGCAATGAACGGTACCGTGTTTCCTTCTTCAAGAAGATCGATGATATTTTTCACGTACTTTATGGAGAGTTTCGTTTCATTCGCTACTTGTTTAATGAGTTCGTTGTTTCCTTCCAATCTTGTTCCTCCTCATTCACTGTTCAAAAAAACTTGGGCTAAGTTAAGGCGAAGGACATACTCATCTCTGTTCACCCACTAGCTTCATATCACTATCTAACCTCAAGTGTACCATAAAAAAGTAAGCACAAAAAAAGAGCCTTCCCTTACGATGAGAAAACTCTTTACGTCAGTTTACCGATGACACACGTCATATCGTCAACTGTTTCCATGCATTTCTGCTTCAAATAGCTAGCAGCAATTTTCGGGCTTCGAGCTCGCATGACATTCCGCTTATCTGGAGAGCTTAAATCAACTCCATCGGAATAGGCGATAAACATCGAACCTTCCGGATATTCGATCCGCCTCACATCAAATTTCGTCGGCTTCCCCGAAAGAAATCCAGATTTGGGGATTGCATGGACCAGCTTTCCTGATGGCAACCCAATGACCAGTCGGATATTTCCGATGCCACAATATTCTAAGACCTTTTCCTTGAAATGGACTTTGAATAAAGTAAGTACAGCACCTCGTGATTGCGACAGGGCATCATTGCACATTTGCATCAACGTTTCCACGCCTTTATCGTGGTGTTCTTCCACAACTTGGACGGCTCTGGTTGATGCATCGTGTGCAGCTTGACCGCTGCCGAGACCATCAGCCACGAGACAAACGAAGTAATCCTCCGTTTCTTCCGTGAAGTAGCTGTCTCCATTGCACTGTCCCTCTATTTTCGATCTTTGAAATGTGCTAAGATCGATTCTTTGATGTACTGATTGCTCTTCAATCATTTAGTGCCTCCGAAGAATCGACGCGAATCGCATCTTTTAATTTTTCTAGCGCTCTACGCTGAAGCCTCGATACATGCATTTGAGAAATGTTCAATCTATTACCTGTCTCTTTTTGGCTCAAATTCTCAAAGTACGTACATTGAAGAATTTCTTGTTCACGTTCTGAGAGTACACTGAAAGCTTTTTGTAAAAGCATTCGTTGATCCGTTTGCTCGTAGCCGCTTTCAGTACTGCCTACCAAATCCAACAAGGTGACGGTGCTTCCTTCTTGGTCAGCCTCAATTGAGCTATCGACTGATAAAGCTTGATAACTCTTGCCCATCTCCATCGTTTCAAGGACTTCTTCCTCTGAAGAGTCTAGGTATTCTGCGATTTCGGCTACTTTAGGCGAGCGTTGAAGTTCATTTGTCAGCTCTTCAACTGCTCTTTTGATTCTAGGGCTCAGTTCTTTGATTCTTCTCGGAACATGGACGCTCCAAGTCTTATCTCGGATGAATCGCTTGATTTCACCGATGATTGTCGGAACTGCAAACGATTCGAAGCTTCTTCCGAAATCAGGGTCATAACGTCGAAAAGCAGCCAGTAGACCGATCATGCCAACTTGCACTAAGTCATCGTGGATGCTTTTCCCTTTCGAAAATTTACGAGCAAGCGAATGTACCAGGTCCTGATAATGTTCTACTAAAATCGTCTGTACTTCTTGGTTTTCAGGATCTTCTCGTAATTGTTCTAATAATTCATAGATGTGGTCTTTATTGTGACGGGGCTGGCTTGTATTGGTCGACACTTGCATCCACCCCATCTCTGTTCAGGTATTTCGTCATCATAACTACAACTCCAGCGTCTTCGCTAATATCCACTTTGTCCATTAGCGTTTCAATCAAGAAAAGCCCCAACCCTCCTTCGGTGATTTGCTCAACTGGTTTTCCATTAACGGGTCCGGTCGTTTGCTTGATCTGTTCAACATCGAAGCTCTTACCTTTGTCCATAACAGTGATTTCGAGTTTATCTTCAAACATACCATATGATAGACGAATCTTTCCTTCATCAGAAGAACCGTATGCATGGTTGACTGCATTCGTAATCGCTTCTGAAACTGCAATCTTGATATCTTCTATTTCATCAAACGTATATCCCATCCGACTGGCGATACCTGAAACCGTCAAGCGGGCAACACCGACAAAATCAGGCTTCGCAGGGATCGTCATTTCAATTAGATCGTTCATCGTGCCTCCCCCTCTGCTGTAGGTTCAATGTTCATAACATCCGTCAATCCAGTAATTTCAAACAAACGTTGTACGCGCTCCGTCATACCGGTCAACGTCAGTTTACTACCGTGCTGTTGAGAGGATTTTAAAGCTCCAACGAAAACACCTAGTCCAGTACTGTCCATATATTGCACTCCACTCAAATTGACGATGATTTCGTGTCCTTCCTTTTGAGTGGATTGAATTAATGTTTCTTTCAATTTCGGAGCAGTGTAAGCATCCACTTCTCCGTTCAAAATCAATTTTTCTGTATGTGCTTGCGTTTCTTCTTTTTGAATTTGTAAGTTCATAGTTCTTCCCCCTTGAAATATAGGCATGCATTATTATATCCATACCACTTCGAGAACAACCTTAAACCGACCTTTTCAAAATAATCAAGGTAAAATCATCCCTTAATTCAAATTCCTGTAATTCCTCCAGGTCGGAATAGACATTGTCTACGATTTCTTGTGGTGATAAATGCATGTATGATCGGATTAATGAAATTACTTCTTCCCTCGAAATGAAACCACCGCTTGTCCGACACTCTGTCACGCCGTCAGATAATAAGACGATCATGTCACCGATCTCGACCGTCTTCTCATATTGCATATACTTTGTCGTTCTAGAAACACCTAACACAAGACCTTTTGCCGTGAACTCCTCGAAATCATTGGTTTTTGCATTGTAATAAAACCCTGGTTCATGACCGGCACCTGCATAAAAAAAGCGATGGTGCTCAGCATTATAGTGACCATAAAACATGGTGATGAACATCGTCGGGTCGACGTTCTGCTCCACTACTCTGTTCAAATTCTCCAGGACGATGCCCGGGTTGTTCTGCTGTTCTGGTAAACTGTCCATCGCATATTTGATCATGGACATACAGAGAGCTGCAGGCACACCTTTACCGATGACATCTGCAACTGCAACACTAATCGATTCCTGCCCATTTTGTACAAAGTGATAGTAATCTCCACTCATCTTCTTAGCGGCTTTACTGATGACGCCGATTTCCAGACCATCTACATTCGGAATGTCACCTTGAAGCAATGTTTGTTGCATGCTTGCCGCAACCTCGATTTCAGACTCGAGTGCCATCTGTTTATCCCTTAAGATTTGATGTTCCCTATAGGCCATTCCGTAGCCCATCATCACTTCTATTAAGAAGTCAAAAGAATCCTTAACCTGTTCGGGAATATCCCCATTCAAAGTCTCTAAGACAGTATAGTGTATATTGATGACCTCTTCAGGGGAGATGTTTTGCTCAATCATTTTTCGACTGAACTGCTGTGCTTTATATAGTGCTTGTTCTGTTCTTCCACTTAGGTAAGCAGATAAGAATTGTTCATATCGCTCAACTAGGATTCCCTTATCCCCCAACATGCTTTATCCTCCTAACGGAGCCATTTCGTAATTGATATCTCTGTCCCTACATTAACTGTAGATTGTATCGCAAACTCATCCATGAGTCGTTTAACACCTGGCAGACCTGCTCCTAGTCCACCTGATGTGGTATATCCATCTTCCATCACTTTGCGAATATCCTGAATTCCTGGACCTGTATCATTCGCACTGATGCGTAATCCTTTACGGTTACCTTCTTCAATAGGTTCAATGCAAATTCTACCGTTCCCTGCATATAGATATATATTTCGGGCAAGTTCGGATATCGCTGTCGTAATTCTTGCTTGATCTACACTTGAAAAACCTAACTCTCTCGCAAGGTCTCTCCCGAGTTGTCTTGCGCTGACAATATCCCATTCATTCCGGACATCTACACAGGATTGGACGGCCATGTTCATCCCTCCAAATCCAGTCGAAGTTTATCAAGCCCTTGTTCTAAATCTAAAGCAGTCGGCACATCTCGCATATTGATTCCTAAATCAATCAACGTAATCGCAACCGGTGGCTGGATTCCCGTTAAAACCACTTTCGCACCCATCAAGTTTGACATCTTGACGACATCACCTAATACCTTTGCAATAAAAGAATCCACCATATCTACAGAAGTCAAGTCGATGACGATTCCCTTCGCTCCTGTATCATGGATTTTTCCAAGCAGGTCTTCTTGAAATTGAAGTGCCGTCTTATCATCAAGCTCTACTTGAATTGAAATCAATAGATATTCATGTAATTTAAGAATTGGTACTCTCATCCGTAGCCCTCCTAGGATAAGGATTCAATTTTTTTATTAGTAATTTCTAAAGCGGATTCTACGCCTTTAAGCAAAGTGCTTCTGGTTGGGAAATCACTTAAGTCAATCCCTAGGTTCACAATCGTTTGTGCAATCTCCGGGCGGATTCCTACCAAAATGCATTTCGATCCGATCAGGCGTACAGCTTCTGCCGCTTGGATGATATGATGGGCAACCATCGTATCAACAACAGGTACACCCGTTATATCAATCAAAACGACCTGGGATCGGTTTTCGATCACACCGTCCAAAAGGTTTTCCATGATTAATTTAGCTCGTTCTGTATCAATCGTTCCAATCAATGGCATCACACTGATATGCTCAAACACCGGGATCAATGGGGCAGATAATTCAAGCAATGCCTTCTTCTGTACCGATACAGTGTTGCGCCAATTTTGAGTAGAATAGGATACGATCGCCTCAAACAGATTATCAATTGATTGATCGAATTCCTCAAACGTATCCATGACATAATCAATGTCTTCTTTCTCGCTGATGATCGTCTTCAATCCAATACGTCTGAATACCTGAAGGCCTTTCGTCACATAACTGAGCGGCCATCCAATTTGGACTGTTCTTTCAAAGAAATCTTTAAGATCTGATCCAATCTCATCACGTTCTTCAACAACGTGTTTCATCAAGCTATTTATAAATTCAGTATTCGAATTCAGGAATACCTCTTTAGTAACTGTTGTTAGTTCACGCTCGTCCTCTCTGAAGTTCAACATTTGATTTTGCCATGCGTCTTCAATAGAAGAGCGATTCTGTTCCATAACTTCATATACGTTTGAGTTCATCCCTATGCCTCCGTTCGTTCAATAGTCATACATAAAAATATTATTTCATTATTATCCAAATCTTTCAACGGTTTTGGTCTTAGAGCCACAAATTAACATCTCGACAAGATTGCACGTGTCGTTTAAATAATCGAAATGCAGGGTAGAAATGAGTACATCGAAGTCCATTTTTAACAATTTCGTCCCCTAATCAGACCTTCTTTACTACAAAAAAGTAGCTACACTCTGAACAACTCAAGATTTTTTTAAAAGCAACAAAAAAAGCCGCTTGTTTCAGCAGCTCCGCACCCATGAAAAAATGTTAAAAATCAATGAGCCCTAAGCTGATTTGTAGAGCGTCATCGACTTTCTTCATCATTTCGTCATCTAAATGTGTAATTTTATCTGTTAATCGTTGCTTATCGATGGTTCGAATTTGTTCAAGTAAAATAACTGAATCACGTTCGAATTTGTATTTTTTAGCACTGATTTCAACATGAGTAGGTAGTTTAGCCTTCTGTATCTGGGCTGTAATGGCCGCGACGATCACTGTTGGACTAAACCGGTTACCGATATCATTCTGTATGATTAATACCGGCCGGATACCTCCTTGCTCCGACCCTACTACTGGAGAAAGATCTGCAAAGTAAACGTCGCCACGCTTTACTATCAAATCATTACACCCCGCTTACTAAGCGGTCCAAAGTTAGATCAGCTTCCTCCTCGGCAAGAAAGGCTTCTGATGCAATGTTCAAGTTGATTTTGGCCATTTCCATATATCCTTGACGCATGGATTCACGGATATGGCGACTTTCCCGTTCTCGCAGATACATTTCGGTTGCTTGATGAATAAACTCGCTTCTATTCAAGTTCTCGTTCATAATCGCTCCGTCCACCTCTTTTATCAGTTGCTCCGGTAAGCTTATTACGATTCGCTTTTTGTGCAAATCTGACACAAAAATCCACCTCCAGCTAACTGCTTCGATCTCTCTGAAAATCCCTTATTAATAGTATCATTAGAAACCCATTATTGCAAAGCCATCTCCGTATAATCCATTCGCCAATTTATGCCGAATTCCTTTAATAAATTACGAATTATTTAGGATTTGATTTATTGTTTCAATGATAACATTATTTTTTTTGTAGATTCTCGGCACTCTTGAAGAGATCAAGCAGGGTATTTCATAGTTGATCGTATCGTTTTGAATAGCGATGTCATCAACGGTGATCTCATGACCTTTCTGCTCACCAACCAAAGTGGCTTTGGTACCTACATCTACCTTGTAAGGCAGCCTGATCAATAATTGATCCATACATATCCTGCCTACGATTTTACAATAATGCCCGTCAACAAGGACATGACCCTTTTCAGCATAACGTCGGGGCCATCCATCAGCGTAGCCGATTGGAACAGTCCCGATCCACTCTTTTTCTAACGCTTGGTAAGTCGCCCCGTAGCTGACGGTGTCACCGGTACCAATCTGTTTTACATGCGTCAGTCTGCTATGCAAGGAGAAAGCCTGTTTCAGAGAAAACGGCAATACCTCTTTCATCTCCTCTGACGGAGAAAGGCCGTATAGAGAGATACCCACTCGGACGTATTGCTGATCGTATTCCGGGAAACGTATGGCACCTGCACTGTTGCCGAAATGGACGATTTCAGGAGTGATTCCTTCCTTCTTCATCAAAGAAAGGTAGTTTGAGAACCGGCTCATTTGTTGATTGACAAGCTCAGAGTCTAGTTCATCAGCAGTCGCAAAATGCGAAAAAGCCCCTTCTAACTTCAAACTCGGATTTTGTTTAATTGTATTAATGATTAGCTTTGCCTCATTTTCATCATTTATACCAAGCCGATTCATACCGGTATCAAACTTCAGATGGACAGTAAGAGGCTGAGAGGTTTCCTCAAGGGCTTGTAGCCATTCATTTTGGAATACAGTCAGTGTTATTCCATACCTCGCGGCTATTGAAGCATATTCAGGGGCGACCCATCCTAGAACCAGGATCGGGACCTCGATGCCACAGCGTCTTAGCGCAATTGCTTCATCTAGAAGCGCTACTCCGAGGTAATCGACTCCGCTCCCTACCAAATGCCTTGCGACTTGTTGTGCCCCGTGGCCATAACCATTCGCCTTCACGATGGCCATCACTTTCGTTCCGCCTTGTAGATGGTTCTGTATATTCACGTAATTTTCTTTGATATGATCTAAATTCACTTCGACCCACGTATCTCTGTAAAATTGCATGCTCAAAACGACTCCTACACCTAGTTTCCTTCTATTGTACATGAACCACCACAAGAGGGTAAATTCTTTGTCGGTGCCTGGCACTAATTTTGATCCCTTGATACAGCTGGCTTCCTGAACGGTGCCTGGCACCTTCGGAAAACCCTTGTGCCAGTTGAGACCCCAATCTGTACCTGGCACCACTCAACTCGCTTCAAAAAAACAGGCTGAAAAGAATGGTGGTATCTATTCTTCCAGCCTCAGAACCTTTTATTTGCCTTGCGTACTCATCATTGATGAAGCAATTGCCGCCATATCTTCCTCGGTCAATTCGTTGGAAGCCAGGTAATAATCGACTCCATTCACTGACCAGCTCAACGTCTTCCCGCTCAAGACGCCGACCGCGAAACCGAGATCAACGAGGTTTCCTTGATCCATCGTCAACATTTTCGTTGCCGGAGTAACGACCGCCTGTCTTTGGATGATGGTAAATGACTGATCACCCGCATAGGTCAGAATGATTTCGTCTCCTGCTTCGTTTTTAATCTGGTTCAATAAGGCAGTACCTTCTGGAACGAAGTTCGGGAATACCGGCGTCAACGCTTTTTCTCCAGAAGAAGCCATTGTCGGCACTTCCAGCTGAGCCCCTTCCATGTTCCGCTCCATGTCGAACGATCCCTCATCAAACTTCGAATTCAACTTCGTGTTTTTGAACTTCACATCCACTAGGACTTTCATGTCTTTATCCATGACCTTGACCTTGCTCGGCATCAAGCTCGACTTATCAAGCGTGATTTCCTGCTGGTAAAGATTTTTATTCTGGTAATTCGTTTTCGTATTGAACACGTAACCCTTTTCTCCAGCCTTGAAGTTACGCTCATCATCATTCAGTATGTCACTAACCAAAGATTCCATTAAGTACACTTGGCTGCTGTTTTCCGGCCATTCGCTTTGGAAACGGAAGCTCTTGTTCAACGCAGGTGTCAGAACAAAAACGCCTTCACTGTTGCGCAAGATCATCTGGCTCTGATCTTTTTCAGCATTTTTCAAGCTCACCCGGTAAAAACTCGGTTTCTTGTGCCAGACTTCGATTTCATAAGTGATTGGCTGCTCCCCTGTTTGCAGCGTCATGGTTGCTTCCGCTTTATAACCGGACATTTTTTTCATCGTACCTTCCAGGTCAGAAAGTACATCCTGTTGACTCTTTGATCCACAAGCTGCTAAAGCCGTAATAAGAAGTGCAATGACAAGAAGCGAGAGTGCTCTTTTCAAATTTTTCATCTCCTTTGCCTCATATAGATGACAAAAGAGGGACGTTACATACGTAAAAATAAGATGGTCTGTGTCATGCGTGCCAGGGGCATACTCACATCAGATTGCTATATGTTCGAGAAACTTACTAAATCCGTGAATGCAAGCATCTGTCTGAATCTACACCCCCTTGTTCGTAACCTTTGGCGGTTGCATCCACTCGACCATCTGCACATATGCATCAGCGTTCCCTCTAACCGCACTACAAATATATGAGACAACTTCTTGCAATATGCAGACTAGCTTGACGAGCTTTCGAGGATCACTTGTGCAACCGCGTACTCTTTGCTGTGGGAGATGGAAACATGCGTCACCCAGTCAGAGGACGCAGTCAATACAGGCTTTCCTTTATCATCTGGTAAAATTTCTAAGTCCTGCCAGCTCAACTGCTCACCAATCCCCGTCCCGACGGCTTTCGCATAGGCTTCTTTCGCAGCGAACCGTCCGGCAAGGAATTCAAGTTGCTTCCTTCCTTTCAACTTCTGAAAATAGCTTCTTTCCTCCTCCGTTAGAACACGCTCAGAAAATCTCTGCTGCCGTTCATGCGTATGTTCAATTCGCCTTATCTCCACGATATCGATTCCGATTCCGATGATCATAAGGGGACCACTCCTTTCCACACTGTAAAAATCACGCATTCAGACTTGGTAAACTGAATATGGTAAACTATATGGACAACGTACCACTTTCAAAAATCCACCAGGCAAGTGAGGGATTACATATGTTTGTCCGAACTGAAAATTTCCGTTCATTCATTCGATTTTATCCTATTATCACCATAATTATAGGGATCCACATCCTGCTTTTCATAGGAGTCAACCTGTTTCCAGCGTTATTAAGGCTGACAGCAGGAATCAACATATACATATCAGCAGGGGAATATTGGAGGTTAGTGACGCCGATCTTCATCCACGAAGCTTTCCCGCATTTTCTCTTCAATTCCTTTTCATTATACCTTTTCGGGCCTGCATTAGAACGGCTCTTAGGTAAATTCAAATTCATCATCGGTTATCTCGGAGCAGGTGTAGTCGCTAATATCGCCACGCTCATGCTTCAAGGTCCGTATTACTCCCACATCGGGGCATCTGGTGCAATCTTCGGCCTGTTTGGACTATATGTATACATCATCTATGCCCGTAAAGAATTGATTGACCAACAAAACAAACAAATCGTCCTGACGATCCTGATTTTGAGTCTCGTCATGACCTTCGTTACACCTCGAATCAACATTCTCGGTCATTTGTTCGGTTTGGTGGGCGGTGCCGCTTTAGGTCCAATCCTACTGACAGGCAAACGATTTCGAAGACTATAATGCACTAAAAAACAGGAGCTATCCGGATCCCCCTTTAATTGCGGTATCCAGATCCAGCTCCTGTTTTTGTATGTTTTTCCAGGTCGGTGATGGCATCTTTCAAGGTCGATACAAACCTCAAGTGATATTCAGTATCCAAATTGTTGAGGACAACGGCTTGCTGAGGTGTAATCCCAATGATGATCGCTTCGATCTGCCCCATATACCACAGCGTTTTGAACAGTTGTTGCAACCCTTTGAAGCCTTTCTTCGTAATATCCCCAACACCCGTAAAATCAAAATAAAGTCGTTCTTGATTCTTTCGATGGGCGTTATCGAGAATTTTTTGTGAAATCAGTTCCACCTTTTCATCCGTCAGATCACCGAAAAGCGGAATCAGCGCAGTCTTGTCTGTCAGCGAAATGAATGGACCGGAAAGTTCATTGATTCTCTGTAAGGCAGATTCCAATTCATTCTTCTTATCCAACAGCTCGAAATTGGTATTTTGTAAACGCGATCTGAGCCGATCAATTTGTCTCGACAACTTTTCGTTATGTGAATTCTTCTCTAAACAAATGATTTCACACGTACTGTCTACATTCCAGGACATACGGATTTCAAATAATGAAAAAGGACTTTGGAACGTCTTCATGACGAGTTCGAATTCGGTATCATCACTTTTGAACTGAAGGTATTTTTGGGCTTTTTCCATGCTGTCTCCGTCTACCAGTTCAAGGAACCCATCTACATTCGGGAATAGCTTTTCAGCTAAGTGAGAACGAACACGAATGTCAAAGTCCTTACTAATTTGAAAATATGGAATTGGAAGGTTGATTACGTTTGCCATCTGAGATCCCCTCATTACTTAATGCTTCCAGCCACGTCTTTACCTCAGCGATGTCTTTAAGAATGACCGTATCTTTACTGCAATATTGTCTTAAGTCATATAAACCACTGAGTCGACCTCCAACCATCATCGTCGGACTGTTTGGAATTCGACTGAGTGTTTCAACATAGTCTTTCAATTTCGGCAGATGATAGAGGATGGCTACAGAGACCCCTATTAATTCCGGTTTCCATTCTTTCGCCTGAGTTTCTGCATACTCAAGTGGTAGGTTCGCTCCGAACAACCGGACCTCCCATCCAAAATATTCAAAAAGGCTCGCAATAATCTTTGTACCAAGATAATGCTGCTCCTCTTCGAGGCAAAGGAACATCGCCTTCTTACCTGTTTCCTTCCTTTTTTTGCTCGTAATGAATCTGTATCGGTATTGAGAAAGCACATAATCGCATGTAGCTGTCGCAAGGTGTTCATCTGCAACCGAGACTTCATTATTCTCCCAAAGCTCTCCGATATGTTGCATCGATTTCGTCAGTAAATCAAAAACGTTAAGAACGTTCTCCTTTTCAGGCAACTCACCGATCATATCTTCACAGCTTAATTCATCACCATTCAACAAGTACCTTGTAAACCTTTGAACATCCGCTTCCATCGTCTCACCGCCTGCACTATTCTGACGTATATATCTCTGATGCACTCAAAGCCTTTAACGCTTCATCCAGAGAAGCTTCGTAATGCTCTTTTCTACCTGCATCTATATCATTATCCATCACGTGCTTAATAATCTCAAAATTAACGCTTAAGTGCTCAGCAGTCATACCATGTTTTTGTAGGATTCCGTTCAACCAGTGCGCATAATCGACGAAGAACTGTGTATTGTCCAATTCATATGCTGATTCCAAATACCTGAGATGGTGCTCGTTGTCTTCCCGACATTTACGAACTCCCTTTTCTCCGTACTGCTCTTTTAAATTCGGATATCTGTCATATAACTCATCTACGGCTCGCTCAACTACATGTGGGTACAGAACCTTCTTCATTCTGCCACCACGCTGAACATCTGGACTTTCGGGACAATGCCTGCCAATTCTTTATCTGGATATTTCTTTTCGAGCTCATGAATGCGTTTGAAGTCATCACTTCGCACCCAATTTAAATAGCTCTTCTTATCTTCGAACTTAATTTGTACCGTTAATTCCTCTGGTGATTTATCGTTCTGAAGCAATTCAAAAGACATGAACCCCTCCGCCTGGTCGACTTGCCGAGAACGATTGCGATAGATATCGATGACCTCTTCGGTCTTTCCTTTCGGTACGTTGACCGTGGAGTGGACAATAAACATTGAATGACCTCTTTTCCGAAAAATAATATAATAGCTTTCTTCACCAAAGGATGGTATTCCTGTTTTTTCTACATAAGAATTTTTGGTAAAAAGAAAAATGCCCCTCTTATGCAAGGAGCATGAATACTTTTATGGTAACATTTCTTATTTAGATTCTCGAGTATACCACCTGAACGCTTCCAGACTGTCCTTCAAGTCAACATCCTTCAGGTTGAAGTTTCTACCTACTCCGGCTGACAAAATTGCCGTCTTAATGGTAGCGAGTCGTTTTCGCCTCTGGAAGAAGGATTCCATCACTTCAAAGTCTTGCATACGTCTTTTCTCAGTGATCAACAATGACCTGGAGATCAAGCGTGATTGCACATAGAACGTTTTGTCCTCGACCAACCATTGGCCATCTTTAAAACGGAGTACGCCAAATAAGGCGAGAACCGCTATTGGTAAAAGAAGAAGGATCCATAAGTTGGATGGAAGCCACCAGAACGCGGGAATTAAGATGACAGAAGGCAACACGGCTCGGATGAGATAGCGTCTAAGCGATCGTTTCGGTAAAGTATGCATATTGTTCGGCAATTCATAGCCAGGCAAAATCTTCTTCAACTCATCATTCAGTCTAGACCGTTTGATAATCGGGAGTAGCATGGCAGATACACCTACTTCAGGACCTGCCCCGCCAGCACTTTCCACATGGACGGTCGAATATCCGAATGGTTGACGCAACACATTTTCCACAACCCTGACCCCTTGGACCCGTTGCAACGGGAAGGTCAATTCTCGCTTCTCTAATAGTCCTCTTGTTATGACAATCCGGTCCTCATATCGCTTCAACTGGAAGTTGGCATATTTCAAAATCACACCCATGAATGAAATGAACCAGGCAATGAAAACCGAAAAGAACGCCAAAGCTGCAATGATGATCCAGCTGAAACCGCTCAACCAATTGAACGCAGTGACATAAAAATCTTCAGGTATGAGCGCATCTAACTGAGAACCAAATGTACCCACAAGCGGAAGGGTCACACTTAACCCTCCAGATGTTGAAGCTGCGATGATCAAATCCTTCAAGGAAAGTGTATAGGTATATACTGGCAGTTCTTCTGCCTGCTGGACGTCCGCTTCCTCTTCGTTTTGCCCTGTGCCATGGTCACGTAATATGGCTGCCAGTCGATCGGCATCGGATTTGTTGATGGCGGATAGGGAAGCCTCAGCTCCCGCACCACCACCTGCTGTTTCTATGTTCACTTTCACCACGTTAAACATGCGATGTAAGATTCCTTGAGTGTAATCGATCGATTGGATTCTCTTTTTCGGAATGTACCGTTTCTTTCGGATGAATACCCCGTGTTCGATCTTCAATTCTTCACCCTCGATGTGATAGGTGAATCTGAGCCAATGAATGAGTCCATAAACGGCAAGAAAGAAAATGAACAGGAAAGGTGCATAGGTCACCCATGTCAAACCAGTTTCATTCCCAGGACCGAATAGAAAGAAGATCACCAACGGGATGATCCACTCTCTCAACATTTTCAAAAACGACAATCCAGCTGCTAATGGATGAAGGCGAGTCGGTTCATACATCTTCTTCTGTCACCCTTGCCATGTTCGAGATGAAGTCCCGGACTTGATCAGCCGTTTCGTTATCTAGTGCAGGAATCTCATGGATCGTAGCTGCAGTAGAAATCGTAACAGAAGAAAGGTTGTAATGGCGTAACAGCGGTCCCTGTTTCGTATCCACATGCTGGACACGCACCATCGGAATCAACACTCTTCGAATGATGAATAATCCAAACTTCAATTCAATCTCATACTCTCTTACTTCATAACGCCATATTCGATACCGGATCTTCGGAACCACTTGAATCATTATGTATGAAAGGAGGACTGATAACACGATGACGACAACAGGTACCCATATAGGAAGGTCAGTTAATGTAACCAGCACCACACTTCCAATTGAAGCCGCCAGGAACAATAAACTGTTCAGTGCACCACTGATTCTCCAGACGGAAAGAGCTTTTGGAGCGATTTTTTGAGACGGTTCTTTACGCATGAATATTTAGTCCTTCCTAGCTGAAATATAGTCCATTCAGCTTCTGAATGTATTATAACGTAGAAATGTCCGATTTCCTATAAAAGTAAAAGTCTGTTTTCGCAAACTTCGTTGATCCTGAAAGTCGTTGATTTCCGTTCCAGGATGCTCGCTTTCCGCGGGGCGTGCGGTGAGCCCACTCGTCGCCTGGCGTTCTCAGGAGTCTCCTTTTCAAGGAAGCCATTTGTGCTCCTGCGTCTACATGAAAAGCCTGTCGAAGCGAGCTTCCTCGTCGCATGCCTTGCGAGGAGATTATTCAGGTAGTAGGCACGCTAATCCCGCAGGAGTCTCGCACCTTGCTCTCCAATCAACTTGCACAAGGTGATTAGTTCAAAATGACTTAAAAGCAACAATCTTTTAGAAAAGAACCAAGTAAAAAGGATGCACCCCCTTATCTCTCCGAATAGCTTAAATCCAGAGTAGACAAGTCGGTGCATCTCTTTATCTTATCTTCTAAAGTGATTGATTTCATCTAACATCTTATCCATACGGTCTCGCTTCCGCCTACGCTTCAATTTCAGGCGATATCCGTTCAGTATAAACAACAGAAGTAAAGCTGCTAAAGTGATCAGAGTGAACATTGCCCAGGCGGGACCTTCTTCATCCTCCTGCTGGACATCTCCCATCACCGCTTCCGTCGGCTCGGAAGATGCTGTAGCTACACTCTCTTCAGGTACTTCATCTGGAAGCAACGGGAACGAAGCGAGTTCTTCATCCACCATGTTGGTGACGATAAGATTCCCTTCACGATCCATGGTTGTTTTAAACTTTTCACCTATTGGTTGTGTGAAGAATTTGTCTTCTTTCAGGGTGTATTCTTTCCCCGCTTCATCCACCAATACGGTTCCCCTTTCGATTTTCTTCGTTTCGAAGTTTTCGAATCCGTAATCCATCAGGGCGATCGTATCAGCGTAAGCTTGCTCAGAGGTATCACTTTTCATCGTCACAGCGATGTAAGAGGTCTCACCTTTTTTCGCAGCCGTAACCAGGGTGTGCTGCGATTGACTTGTATACCCATTCTTCACGCCAAAAGTTCCATCGTATCTCCATAGGAGCTTGTGATGGTTGACGAGTGTCGTATCCCACCCTTTTCCAATCCAAGGCAGGGTTTTCGTACCGACGATCTGTTTGAAATCCTCATTTTCCAGCGCGTACTGGGTGATCTGTGCCATATCCGATGCAGTCGTGTAATGATTTTCATCATAAAGTCCGCTCGGATTAACAAAGTTTGTATTTTCCAGTCCTAGCTGATCGGTTACAAACGTATTCATTTGATTCGAAAATTCTTCAACGCTTCCTGCAAGATGTTCTGCAATTGCAATTGCTGCATCATTTCCCGAATTGATCATCAGCCCTTCTACGAGCTGACGCAGTGGCATTTGTTCTCCCTCAAGCAAATACACTCTCGTGCCTTCAACGGTTGCTGCTTTTTTACTAATGGTGACTTGCTCATCCAGTTGACCTGATTCAAGTGCGAGGATCGCTGTGACGATTTTCGTTATACTCGCTGGATACATTCTCTTTTCAGAGCCTTGATTCAACAAGACTTCTCCAGTCGTTGCGTCCACTAAAATGAATGTCTCACTGAACAAGTTGTTTGGTCGGTCGGACTCAGCATAAGCATGGAAAGGGATGAGCCAAAACGTGACAATGAGGAAAGATGTAAGGAAGCAATTCACCTTTTTCATTTTGATTAGCCCCTAAAGTTTATTGTTATCTTTATAGTATTCGTGTTGTATGGGTAATTTGACAGGACCTTGTTGTTATTCCCATTTTCTTTTATTAGAGGCTGATCCGCAAAACATTATTTCCCAATTTGATAGGGTTTTGTAGCTTTTTTCAAGAAATCTTGCAGGATTCGTAGGTCTTCAGGAAATGAAAGAGGCAAATGAGGCAATTCTTCCAGTGTCATCCAACGAATTTCATGAATGAGTTGGTCTGGATCCTGGATGGTTTGTTCGCCACTGATGATCTCCACATGGAAGTAATGTACTGTAACATCGATTCCATATGAATGCCCTCTTTTGACGAACAGTTTTTTCTGAACTTCTCCTATGTAACCCGTTTCTTCTTTCAGTTCTCTTAAACAGCAGTCTTCAGAAGATTCGTTTTGGTGTTTCCCTCCCGATGGGATGGACCATCGCTTCGGTTCATCGCGTTTTCCTTGTAAAACCATCAAGACTTTATCTTCGTTGATACATAAAGCTGCCGAGCCTTCCCACATACACATCGCTCCCTTCACTTATTCTTTTTACATATCAGGAACAATTTCCTCGTCTCATCTATGAACGTTTCATGACAGCTTCGTTCCTTCACAATAAAAAAGACCAGTCGGATGACTAGTCTTTAGCTTCTATATGATTTAGAAATTCACAGTTCGCACTGGCATGCTGCGGCGGGAGATCGCTTCTTTTCCAGTCCGCAAGTTTAATAGAGAATAGCGATCGGACCGTCCCGTCTTCACATCGAGTTCTTGAATCAAAATGTCCTTCCCTTTTACAAAAAGGAACCTTGGACAAATGGAAACATCGTACTCTTGAGTGATTTCAAATTCCGCGTCCAACATCAGGATCTTTTTTGGACTATCCTCTGTCAAAGGATAGGCTGATATATACAGGTTCTCTTGCAATACAAGGATATCCGCTGGTGCAAAGTGAGTCCCGAGTTCCACGAAATCAATAGAGCGGCCATTCAGAATATATAATCTTGCCGTGTCGAGATCAACAACGTACGTAGATACACAAACGGAATCATTATAGAAATTCACGTCCCATATGAATCCATCAATCTCCCATTCATGTAGGAGTTTCAAGTTTTCTTTTGCGAATTGATATACATGTCCTACTTCCCCATCACCTTCACAAGCGACGACCACACATTGATCAAACTCATAAATATTAGGTGTTCCTACAACCTTCTTCTTCAGGATCATACCTGTATGTTCATTCATTGCGACCAAGTCATATTTCCCTTTTCTGTCAATCGGATAATAATACCAGTTATTGTTCGCTGCGTCGACGATAAGTTTCTTTTTCTTTGTTTGGGTACTTTTGACTATTTTATGATCTGTCGTTCTTGTCGATCTTCCTAGGCTAGATTCGCGAGAAGCATAAAACGGGTCTTTCGGTTCGTGGCGGTTGCGAAATAAATTGTTCATATTTCCCATTATGCTATCCTCCCATTCATGTCATAATTAAAACAAGAACATTCTTACTATACTAAGTGTTGCAATCTTCTCAATAGAGTGAAAAACTAGTTTGAAAGACTAACTGAGATTTCCTTTTTGTGTTATATTAATTTTATCAAAGGAACATATGGTCCTGTATTGGGAAAAATGGTAGTTTTGATAGACAATATTTGAGGGGTTTTCGGGTCAATTTTCCCAAGTTTGGGAGGGGGGATATTTTGATAGGACAAAGAATAAGATATTACAGGAAAACAAAAGGCCTCACTCAAGAAGAACTAGCCAAAGGGATTTGCTCCGTCTCTTACCTCAGTAAAATAGAAAACGGCGACGCCAAATCCAGTGAAGACGTCATTCAGCTTCTGTGTGAAAGGCTTGGTATATCTCCTACAGAAGAACAGTTAGATGTTAATATATTGGGTTTATTAAATGAATGGAACTATTTAATGGTTGTTAGAAAATATGAAGAAGCTGAGAAACTACATCTTAAAATCAAAAAATACCTTCCATTTATAGAAGACCCACAGTTGATTACTAGGTATGATTTATTTTTAACAAGATATTACCTGCTACATAATAATCTTGATGAAGCTAACAATATAATTACGAAAATAAATAAGTTACAAGAAAATTATCAGGATCCCTCTCTTATCTTTTACTATAATTTCGTAAATGGATTTTTCAACTACTTTATAAAAGAGTACTCTAAAGCATTAACTTATTTTGATAAAGCAGAAGGATTTCTTACTCAAACTCCATTAAATCAAGTTGAAGTTGGCGTTTTTTACTACAGCATAGCATTAACTCATAGTTACTTGTTCCACAGTACATCTGTAATGACTTATGCTTATAAAGCGCTAGAAATTTTTGATAAAGAATATAATTTTAGCAGAAGTTCCGATTGTCAAATTTTATTAGGTATATCTAATCGCAGAATTAAAAATTATTCACAATCCGAATATCACTTTAATCAAGCTTTAAAATTTGCTGAATCATTTAATGATAATCGTAGCTTAGGGATCATCTATCATAATATAGGGTTTTTATATAGTAACAAAGGTCAACCGGAGTCAGCAATTCAACATTATTTGAAAAGTTTATCAATAAAGGGTAAAAATGAAAGTTCTAATGTTTTCATCACTTACTTTTTGATAGCTAAGGAATACTTAAATCTCAAAGAGCTTTCATTGTCAAGAGAATGGCTGAATAAGGTATACCAACAACTTAAAGAAAAATCAAATGAAGAATACCAAATACATGCAAAGATATTAGATTATCGTCTTAAAAATGAATTTAATAAAGAGTTTGAAACCTACTTAAAAAAAGTGGCTATACCCTACTTCCAAGATAAAAATATATTAGAGCATGTGAGTGAATATGCTGCACTGCTAGCAAATTATTATTACAAGAATTCTCAATATAAAAGTGCAAGTGAATTTTATCACTTAGCATTAATAACAAATAAACAAATTATATAAAAGGGTGTGTAAAATGAAGAAATTAATTATTTCTTTTTCAGTACTTTTAACTTTATGCTTTTGTCTTGGGAGTGGCTCAATAAAAGATATAAATAATAAGATGGTTTTTGATGAAAATCCTCCGATGGAATCATCATTAGTTGGATATGATGAAAATCCACCTATGAAACATTCATTTATCGTATTTGATGAGAACCCACCTATGAAACATTCCTATATCGCATTTGATGAGAACCCACCTATGTCTATTAAACTTTAAAAGAAGGCATCCGCCTTCTTTTTTCTTTATCTTCTTAATTGTTCCTAAAACACTCATCACTGTGGTCGGGTTGGATAAACCCTGCTGCCATGAGGAAACTTTCTGCAGTTGTTAGTCCTACGTGCTTGAACGCTTTCTGAATGACTTTTTGCTTTTCAATCGTCTCGTCAGGCAAGGAATCGAAGTATTTTTTCAGGCTGCCATGTTGTTGAATCAGTTCCTCTGCTACATTTGCATTGTGAATTGTAGCTTCAATTTTCCTTCTATGTCTGACAATCCCCTTATCTTGTAACAACTCTTCTACTTTGTTATTATCGTAATTTTTCACCATATCAATAGAGAAAGAATCGAAGGCTTTCCGGAAGTTTTCACGCTTATGTAATATCGTTTTCCAACTTAGACCGGCTTGAAAAATCTCAAGAGTGAGTGCTTCAAACAATGCATCATCTTCATAAACAGGTTGACCCCACTCTTCATCATGATAGTGGATGAGAAGCGGATCCTCCTCACACCATTTACAACGGATTAATTCTTTCGTCTTTTCCATATCTGAACCCCCGTCTTATATAATATAGATAACACTTGTCCACTTTAACTTTACTTGTTTCTCCAAATAAATTCTACGGTTTCTGAAACGTAATTCAATTGCCCTACGTCTGTAGGTTAAAGAGCATATAAAAGGAGGTCAGCAGGTTGGAAGAATATCAACCGAGGCAACGGTCGAAGATACAGTTGGATAAGATCATCGGACGTTACCCGAAAGAAGAAATCATTGAACATATGATGGATCAATACGGGGAGAAATTAACCCGTCTTGCGTATACGTATGTGAAAGATTGGGGTCGGGCTGAGGACATTGTACAGGATGTCTTCGTCACGTGTTACACGAAAATGGATTCATTCCGTGGCGAATCCTCAGTAAAGACGTGGATTTACAGAATCACCATAAACCGGTGCCATGATTACCATCGTACTTGGTCGTTCCGAAACCTCCAATTTACAGACAAAATCTCACGCTGGATGAAAGGAGATTCCAAAACTCCTGAAAGTGACCTGCTTGCCAAGGATGAGAAGGAAGCCCTTGCGAACCAAGTCCTTTCACTCCCCGTCAAATATCGTGAGGTTCTATTGCTGTACTATTTTGAAGAGCTTTCCGTCCAGGAAATCAGCCTGATGCTCTTTATTAATGAATCAACCATTAAAACTCGTCTACATCGTGGAAGACAGATGTTGAAAGAAGCCATCTCAGCAGAAAGGAGCATGGATGATGGAAGAGCAACTTAAAGATTTGAACAAAACGCTGAATAAAATGTTGTCGACGGAAGATCGATTCACCGAAAAGCAGCGTCAACATATACGAGATAAAATCGCCAAGAAACGTTCAGGTAAATTCTCAACTATGCTAACTAACTGGAAGCCGATCGTCAGTACTGCCGTGACATTGGTGTTATTGTTTGCAATCGCTCAAGTGATGTTTGATAACATTTCTTTCAATGGAGTAAATCAAACAAGTGAAAGCGCGGACTCTGCAAAAGAAAGTGCAGAAAGTAGCTCTGTGATGGAAGAGGAAGCAGAATCTGATATGACTTCAGGCGACGGTCCCGCGGTTGCAGAAGGACAGTTGAATAAGGCTGCTGATAAAAGCCAGTCACCTCCATTTGAAGGTACACCGGATGCTGTCGTACAAGAACCTGCATTACCACTAAATGACGAATTACTGGCGGCCTATGAACAGCTCAAGTCATCTCAAAGCCAAGAAGCACTTAAAGATCTAGGGGCATTTCAAGTTATGCAGCTGTACTTCTATGCCGATCAAAATTACGATTATGAAACACAATATATGTTGCTATACCAAAATCCTGCAGGTGCAATGCCATCTAAAAAGATGTATGTAGAGGATGCGAAAAGTTCTCCTTCCTACAAAGAACATACAGAAAATAGGATTGAGGAACTCAAACAAGTTAAACGATTTGAGATCAGATATTTTATGGATGATCCACAGTACGCACGAGCTACTATAGCATGGGGTCCACAAGGGGAAGGTCACAAAAACTTTCATCTCATCCGTGACCAACAAATGGATATCTGGGCAGTTATGATGGCACCAATGCAATAAACTGAAAGGCTGAACCATGACGGTTCAGCCTCTTTTATGTCCTTATTGTGGGGCTACAATCTCAACCTTTATCCGGTCGGGGTCCTCGAAATAGACGGCGTAATAATTCATTCCGCCTGCGTACGGGTGACGATCTTCATAAAGGATCTCCACCCCTTTTTTCTTCAATGCATCTGTCAGTTGATCCACATGTTCCCTGCTTTCCGCATGAAACGCCAGGTGATTCAATCCGACACGGCATCTGTGGTAGGGGACATCCAGATACTTCTTCTCGGTCTGGACGAATACGAGATACAAATCGGATAATTTATAACTCTTCCCTTGCTCCCACTTCTGATATTCGGAATATCCCAGCTCCGAGAGCAGCCAGCCCCAGAATTCCAACGACTTCTGGAGGTCCGACACATACAGTTCGATATGGTGAATCAGACCTCTCTTTTTCTTATGGTTCAATTCGGTCACCTCTTTACATTTTCTTCGGTGCCTTTATGCCGAGCAGACGTAATCCTTCTTCCAATACGACAGTGACAGCTTTCACTACATGAAGTCGTCCTGATTGTTCTTCAGGTGTACCCGACAGGATACGAACTTTTCCATAGTATTGGTTGAAGTAACGGGCCAACTCGATCAGATATCGAGACAGGATGGAAGGTTCATATTCCTTGTAGGCTCGTTCGATTACTACCGGGAATTTCTCCAACGTAAGGACAAGATCCCATAAGTAAGGCTCTTCTACATTATATGGCGCACCTTGACCATTCATTTCATGCCATTCGCCTTTATCCATTAAAGTACAAGCTCTTGCATAGGTATACTGGATATAAGGCCCCGTCTCCCCTTCAAAACGAAGCATTTGTTCAATATCGAACTCGACGTCATTCAAACGAGATTGTCTCAAGTCATTGAAAATAACCGCACCTACACCGACCATTTCCGCAACAGCATCTTTGTTTTCCAGACTCGGGTTCTTGCTCTCGATGTTTTCTTTTGCTCGCTCAATGGTCTGCTTCAATACTTCTTCAAGCAACACCGTCTTTCCTTTTCGTGTCGACATCTTCTTTCCGTCCTGCAAGATCATCCCGAACGGAATGTGCTTCATATCTTCTGCCCACTCGTATCCAAGCTTCAGAAGCACTTTTTTGAGCTGTTCGAAATGGAGGGATTGCTCATGACCGACAATATAGAGTGATTCTACAAAGCTATACGTATTCTTCCGGTAGTGGGCTGCAGCCAAATCCCGGGTTGCATAGAGGGATGCTCCGTCTTTCTTTTTAATCAATGCGGGTGGAAGATCGAATTCGGAGAGATCGACGACCATCGCTCCCTCGGACTCAACGAGAAGATTTTTCTCGATCAATTCATCTACGACTGCCTGCATTTTATCGTTATAAAATGATTCCCCATGGTAAGAGTCAAAGGAAACGTCCAACAAGTCATAGATTTTCTGGAATTCTTTCAGTGACTCATCTCGGAACCATTGCCAAAGTTTCGTCGCTTCGGCGTTACCGTCCTCAAGCTTTTTGAACCATGCTCTTCCTTCATCATCCAGACTTGGGTCCTCTTTCGCTTTTTCATGAAACTGGACGTACAGCGCATTCAACTCTTTGATCGGGCTCTGCTTTACTGCTTGTTCATCGCCCCATTTTTCATAGGCCGTCATCAGCTTTCCAAATTGTGTACCCCAGTCGCCCAGATGATTGATTCGGACCGGTTCATAACCGTTTTTCTCAGCTAAGTTGGCAACAGCATTCCCGATTACCGTTGAACGCAAGTGTCCCATCGAGAAAGGCTTGGCGATGTTCGGAGAGGAGAGATCCATCGGAACCGATCCTTTATTTTGTTCCGGGGCATCTCCATAGTTCGAGCCTTTCGTTAATACCTCACCAACGACCTCTTTTGTCACAGACTGTTTTGGTAAAAACACATTCAAATAAGGACCCTCAGCCTTGATAGAGTCAAACGCCTCAGAGCCGCCAAGCTTCTCTTCGAGCTCTTTTGCGATTTGAACAGGTGATCGTTTCCATTGTTTCGCTAAAATGAAGCATGGAAAAGCGAGATCTCCCATCGAACGATTTGGAGGAATTTCCAATAGTCGCTTGATCTCCTCAACCGTTTTCTCCTCGATCACTGTCTTTAGATGCTCTGCTGTATAATCTTGAATCGTCAAATCTTCCACTCCCTTTTCTATGACAAATAAAAAAACGTCTCTCAATAAAATTGAGAGACGAGAATTCCCGCGGTACCACTCTAATTGTCCGATATCAGAAATCGGACCTGCTTGAACCCTTTAACGCCAGGGTGCGTCTCATCCTACTTTTTTCAGACGAGCTTTTCAGAGGTGCGTTTCAATGAAAGGGTCATGCTGGACTTCCACCAACTCCAGCTCGCTTCAATGATCCGTGACATTTACTCTCCTCATCATCAAATTTGGTAATTTTTAATCATTATAGTCAGATTTTGCGTAATGCGCAACACCAAAGGGTATAGAAGATGGATAAAGGCATTGTAATTGTATGTCAGTAATTTTCCATATGATGGTATTTTTGCTATTATGGAAATTATTGAAAATGAGTTTGGAACTTTATCCGTTCTTGTTCGTCTATAAAGTGAATGCATTTACCCATTCACATAGATGTCACTGGCAACTGGGAGGTAGCTTTCATGAAAGAAAGAGAACGCTGGTATCAAAACAGCTTTGCTTTTACCGCATTACTGTTATGGATCAAAACATATCTCGTCTATAAATTAAGCTTCAATTTACCTACGATGAACTGGAAACAAGAATTGATTTTGATCATTAATCCTCTAAGTTCTGTCTTATTCACTCTTGCACTCATATATTTTTTCCCAAAAAGATTCCATAACCGAGCGACTTGGATCATCGCCCTGATCTTTTCGATCGTACTCTATGCAAACACATTGTATTATCGGTTCTTCAATGATTTCATTACCGTACCCGTGTTGTTCCAAACGAATAACGTTGGCGATATCGGCAACAGTTTGATCGCACAAACGTATTGGTACGACATCTTTTTCTTTTTAGATATCCTGTTGATCTTTTATTTTGTAAAGAAAGGATTCCTTCAGCCTTCCAGCTATACGAAGCGCACTTTAGTCAAACTGCTTGTTGTTGCTTCTGTTTTCTTAACGATCAACCTGACCCTTGCTGAATCGGAACGCCCACAACTTTTAACCCGTACGTTCGATCGTGAATTGCTGGTTAAGAATCTCGGTACGTACAATTTTCATATTTACGATCTTCTACTCCAATCCAAAACAACTGCCCAAAAAGCACTCGCTGATAACGTCGATGTCGTGGAGGTCATGAACTATACCGACCAGAAAAAAATTCCTGCAAACGAAGAGCTCTTCGGAATCGCTAAAGGTAAAAATGTCATTCTGATCTCAATGGAGTCGACGCAACAATTCGTCATCGGTCGAGAAGTTGGCGGAAAAGAGATTACCCCTTTCTTGAACGATTTCATCCAGGAAAGCTATTATTTTGAGAACTTTTATCACCAGACAGGACAAGGGAAAACATCCGATTCGGAATTCTTACTGGATAATTCGTTATATCCTTTGCCTAGAGGAGCTGTTTTCCAGACTCATCCATTGAATGAATATTACGCAACTCCTGAAATCATTGATGAAAATGGCTATCATAGCGCGGTGTTCCATGGTAACAACAAAAGTTTCTGGAACCGGGACATCATGTATGACACGATGGGCTATGACGAATTCATCTCTGAAGAGTATTACTCCATCACTGAAAACAATCAAATCAATTACGGTTTGAAGGATAAGCCTTTCTTTAAACAGTCGATGGAGTATATGAAGGAAATGCCGCAACCGTTCTATGCAAGATTCATTACGCTGACCAATCATCATCCTTATAAGTTCGATGAAGAAGACCAGGCTGTTCCAACTTTTCAAACGAACGATCCGATTGTGGATCAATACCCTGTCACGGTAAACTATACCGATCAAGCGATCAAAGAATTCATAGATCAGTTGAAGAAGGAGAACCTGTATGAAAACTCGATCATCATCATTTACGGGGATCATTACGGAATCTCCGAACGCCATAATAAAGCGATGGCTCAAGTATTGGGAGTCGATGAAATCAGCCCATTCGATAATGTTCAGTTACAACGCGTTCCATTGATTATCCATATCCCGGGCATGGATGGAGAAACCATCTCCCGCGTGTCTGGTCAGATTGATTTGAAACCGACGATCCTCAATTTGCTCGGCATCGAAGACCAGGGCATTCACTTTGGTACTGATCTCTTCTCAGAAGAACATGAAAATACTGTAGTTTTCCGAGATCGAAGTGTCGTTACGGACCAATATGTATGGACATCGGATATGTGCTATGACCGTGAAAGTGGAAAAGAAGTATCCGTTGAATCTTGTGGAAAAGCAAAGGCTAAATTAAAAGAATTGGACTTGTCAGACAGTCTGATTTACGGGGATTTGCTACGATTTTCGAATTTTGCCATTGAGTAAGTAAAAGAATCATGATGAACAGAGCTCGACTATGACTAGTCGGCTCTGTTTTTTTATTTCGATCGGGAATTATAGCTCAGATTTGGGAATTATAGCCCAGATTCAGAAATTATAGCCCAAAATCAGAAATTATAGCCCAGATTTAAAAATTATAGCCCAAAATCAGGAATTATAGCCCAAAATGAAAAAAGGCTGGCGTCAAAAGGACGATTTAACCTCCCTTTGATGTCAGCAGCTTCGTTTTTTAACAATCAATCGGCATTTCCCAGTTTTTGATCCAGCCTCTTGCAATCATCGCTTTGGCGAGTCTACCTACGCCAACAAGATAAGCCGCTTCCCGCATTTTCACATTTTTGGCGTCTCTCATATCGTACACCGCTTTAAACGCTTCCTGCATTTTCTCTTCGAGTTTTTCAATGACTTCGCTTTCTTTCCAGGAGTAATGCATAGCGTTTTGTACCCACTCGAAATAGGAGACCGTCACCCCGCCTGCATTACACAAGATATCAGGAATGACGAAGATTCCCTTATCCTCTAAAATCTTGTTTCCTTGTGGTGTGGTCGGTCCGTTTGCAGCTTCTGCGACAATTTTTGCTTTGATTCCATCTGCATTATCACCAGTGATCTGATTTTCTAATGCTGCTGGTACTAATATGTCACATTCGAGCGAAAACAGGTCCTTGTTGGACAAATGTTCACTGTCAGGGAACCCTTCCACTGTCCCATTTTCCTCGACGAAATCAATCAACTCCAACACGTTTAAACCATCTGCGTTATATGCTCCGCCTTTGGCATCCGTCACTCCGATAACCTTAACGCCGCTTTCTTCTAAGTATTTGGCTGTGATGGATCCGACGTTCCCGAACCCCTGGATAACAGCTTTCATTTTATGAAGATCCATATCTAATCGTTTCGCTGCCTCTCGAATCGTGATGACCACTCCACGGCCAGTTGCTTCAACACGACCTTCAGAACCACCGATTATCAATGGTTTTCCTGTAATGAAACCAGGCACGTTGTGTCCTCGGAGCCGATCAAATTCATCGAGCATCCATCCCATGATCTTCGGGCTCGTGTTAACGTCAGGCGCAGGTATATCTTTTTCTGGTCCCATGATCGGTTCTAGCTCACGAATGTATCCTCTGCTCAGTTCTTCTATTTCACGTTCCGATAAATCTTCTGGATCGACGATAATACCGCCTTTTCCTCCACCGAATGGTATCCCGACAATCGCTGTTTTCAATGACATCCACATGGAGAGCGCGATGACCTCATCTTCATCCACACCTGAGTGGAACCGTACACCACCCTTAGTAGGACCTAGAATGTCTGTATGCTGAGACCGTATTCCTGTGTAGTTGACGACATCGCCATTATCTCTTCTGACCGGTATGGAAACCTTCATGACCCGTTTCGGTTTTTTCAGGATGTCATAGACTCCTTCTTGCAGATCGAGCGTCTGGGTCGCTCTTTCGATCAAGCGCTGAGCAATATGGTACGGATTGGTGATTTCAGCGCCGTCCTTCTCTTCTTTAGCTGGCATTTCAGGCTTAACCTTACCAGACAATTCTTTGATCAGGTCCTCATCCACCAGGTCTTGTAAATTTTCAATGTCTTCGATGCTTTTGTTTGCTGACATCTGACAACCTCCCATTTTGACAGTACTTAATACCTATGTTTCCTATCTATACCGTTACGAAACCTCTGTCGATTTCTTCGAGTTTAGTATTCCTCGTAGGAACAATTTCAACACAACATTATGTTTGGAACCCTGTTTACTACTACCAAGCGCTTTTAGTATTAATTCCAAATACCTATTAAACAATCGAGGATTCTTTGTCGATATGAAAGGTAACGATATGAGATTATTAACAACATTTGACCTGATCGAGATTTAGTCAACATTTAGATAGTCTAGAATGATTTAAGTGAGGATGACCTTTATATGGATAAAGCTTCAGTGATCGGTATATTTCTTGGTGTAATTGCGATAGGAGTAGGTATGGTGCTGAAAGGAGTCAATCCTACGGCATTATTCAATCCGGCGGCATTACTGATCATATTTGCAGGTACGGCTGCCTCCGTTTTGATCGCTTTTCCACTGAACGAAATTAAAAAACTACCGAAATTATTTAAGATCTTGTTTACGGATAAAAAAACAACAACTGTTGAAGAACTTGTACCTATTTTTACGGAATGGGCGACAATTGCTAGAAAAGAAGGCCTACTTGCATTGGAAGCACACGCTGATGACATCGACGATCCTTTTTTGAAAAACGGAATGAAAATGGTCATTGATGGTCAGACACCTGAGTTCATCAGGGATGTTATGGTGGAAGACCTTGCAGCAATGGAGGAACGACATGAAAGTTCAGCTGCGATCTTCACTCAAGCCGGAACGTATGCCCCTACACTCGGCGTTCTTGGGGCTGTTGTCGGTCTGATTGCAGCACTTGGAAACTTGGATGACATTGAAGCGCTCGGACATGCTATTGCCGCAGCGTTCATCGCGACCTTGTTCGGGATTTTCACAGGGTATGTCTTGTGGCACCCGTTTGCGAATAAGTTGAAGCGTAAATCCAAGCATGAAGTGATGGTTAAGCAGGTGATGGTGGAAGGGATCCTGTCCATTCAGGATGGCGCATCTCCAAGAGTGATTGAGGATAAGCTGAAGATCTACATTCCGGCGAACCAAAGGAATGCCGAAGCTCCTGTGTTACAGCAGGAAGGAGAGGGGATCAATGCTTAAAACCCGGAAAAAGAAAAAAGAAGAACACATTGATGAATCCTGGCTCATTCCTTATGCAGATATGCTGACATTGCTGTTGGCCCTCTTTATCGTCTTGTTTGCAGTGAGTACCGTTGATGCAGCGAAATTTGAGAATATGGCCAATTCATTCAAAAGTGCCTTGAACGGAGGAACTGGTCCTCTGGATTATACAAGTCCGGTAAATATCGTGGAACAGACATCAATTCCGACCAGCGAAAATGCATTGATACCGACTGATGACAGGAAAACGAACGGCGAGCTGGATCAATTGCAATTACAACAAATTAAGGATCAAATTGATACCTATATCGAAGCAAACGATTTGAACAATAGCTTGAAAACAACGCTTACAGAGAGCGGTCTGATCATCACCATACTGGACAAAGCTTTGTTTGACTCCGGTAGTGCTGAAATTAAAGAAGGTGCTTTAAACCTGGCAAAGGGAATCTCTCAATTGTTAGTGACAGATCCTCCTCGTCAGATCGTCATTGCTGGGCATACAGATAATATTCCGATTAAAAACAACCATTTCCGCTCGAACTGGGAGTTGAGTGCGCAGCGTTCCATCAACTTCATGGAACTACTGCTTCAAAACGATCAGCTCGACCCTACGAAATTCAGCCAGGCGGGATATGGGGAGTATCAACCAGTCGCCTCAAATGACACACCTGAGGGACGAGCGAAAAACAGACGAGTGGAAGTGAAGATCCTTCCTTTTAACGAATAATAAGCACAAGAAAAGGGCTCCCGCTAAACGAGGAGCCCTTTTTTTGAATGTTCAATTATGGTCGAATCACATTTGGTGCTTTCAAAACAGGTAATGTACCACTTAAATGATAAGGGCCGATTTGTTCGATCGGTGCATTGATGAAATCCACTTGTTCATAGCCGAATTGATGCGCCGCCATGAGGATGGACTCCAACATCGCAACATATTTCATGTTGTCCTCAAGCGTTGTCCCTTCTGAAAATTCAATGGTGACCTTCTTTCCGTCTTCTGAGATTTCTTTAAAGAAAACGTTCTCAGGTATCGTCTCTTGGTAGCCAAAGCCTTCCATATCTTTGCTCATCCAATGCAGTGCATCTTCCAACGTCTCTGGTTCCACATTTCCATTCAACTGTAACCCATTAACGAGCAACAATGTTCCGGTATTGGTAAGGAGTGCGCTTACACCTTTTTCGGGTGCACTCACTTCCATGGATTCCATCGGTCCGAAATGAGAGAATTCATATCCCGGTTTACCTGCTGACATGAAAGCGATGGTTTCATATCCCAGACTGAATGCTGTATTTTGTACGGTTTGAACAAATATACGTTCACCTGTCGAACCCTGAATCGAACCTGGCTTAATATCCAGTACCAAGGTGTTTGCATTGGGATTTTCAGATAGGTTCACACTTGAAAGTCCTGACTCCGATAACCCTAATTCCTCATCAGAAATTGTCGATAGAGCCTCCTCCAATGCTTCTACTCTAGATAACCCTTTCTCTGCCAGGAAAGATACAGGTACAACGCCCATTGCTTCCTGGTCCGGATAGTAGGCGGTGACCACTTGTTTATCCTCTGGAATCTCCGTTATTCCCACATGATATTTATATTCTTCTTCCACCTGCGCAAAAGGCACTACTTCGGAAGTATCCGGAGCCTCTTCTGTCGGTCCGGCAGGTTCCACTTGCTCAGAAGTCGGTGTATCTTTTTCATTTGGTGATTTTGTACTTGTTGAAAGTGCCGATTCATTTTCTTGTGAAACTCCATCCTTTGGAAGATCGAATTGGTCCATAATCGTCGGAGATATGATGGCCGCTATCGCTAAAATACATGCAGCCGCTAAAACAGGCATGAATCGAAACGGTTTTGACTTTTTCTCAGTTTCCTCTTGTCCCATTTTATTTTGAATTTGATCAAACAACTCCTCTTTAGATCTTGAGTCTTCCACCTTCGGGAATTCTCGGAGGGTTTGTATGATCTTTTCCTCATTCCATTTAGATTGTCCCATTTGACAATTCTTCCTCCTTCTTGCTGTCGTCAAGGATTCCTTTCAATGTCTTCAGTGTCCGATGTTGGACGGTTTTGACTTTCCCTTCTGTCCAACCCATGATGGACGCTGATTCACGAATTGAAAACCCATGGATGTATCGCAACAGTATCAATTCTCTATGCTCCGTCTTGCACTGTTCTAGAGCTGCGTATAATTGTCTCACGGACTCATTTTGCTCTAAAATTTCATCCGGTAGACGGTCTGGATGTACCAACTGATCTTTTCTGTCGTCTACGTTGAACACACCAAAGAATGTCTTATTCTGTCGTTTTGATTTCCGTATGTGATCAATGGCCACATTACGCGCGATGGAAAACAGCCACGTCTTTTCACTGCTATCCCCTTTGAACTTGTCATAGGAATGCATGACTTTAATGTATACATCCTGTACAAGTTCCTCGGCTGTATCCCGGTCTCGTAACATGTAGATCAAGAACTGATATAGTGACTGGTGATAGTCAACATATAACCGGTTAAATATGTGTTCCACCACGATTTTCTCCCCCTCTTACCTAATTAGTCGTTTTTCTCAGAAAAAAGTTTCAAATACGGAATGTTCATCTATCAGGAAGTTTTATATTTAACGAATAAAAAACATTTGGTTTCTTCTAGTATCGCATAGTTTTACAAATTTTTGGTAAACGTAAAACCAAATAGGTCTGGATTTGAAAGGAACATTCCAATGCTCAAATGGCTTAAAAAAACCAACAAAAACACAAATGAAGAGCCACAAACCCTTTCGGATCTTTTTAATCTAGCCCGTAAATCCGAGGATTTCGTTCATTATGAACTCGTAAACACTCACGGCTCTGCTTGGATTTCGTACTTGAAGACCCTTGTCGATATTGAAACTTTGCATCGAGATGTACTTCCTTTTTTGCAAAGATGCAACCTTAAATCTCTTGAGGACATAAAAGGCTACATCCCGATTGAGGACATTGAAATAACGAAAGATGTCACAAAAATAAAACAGCACTTCCTGAAAGGTTACATCATCATCCAATTACGGCAGAAGAGCGATGAATGCCTTTTAATCAAAGCGTTATCCAGCTCTACGCGTGAGGTTGCAGCACCCGAAATTGAATTCAGTGTCTTGGGACCGAAAGAAGCATTTGTAGAATCACTCGACACGAATATCCACCTGATTCGCAAAAGATTACCAGACATTCATTTAAATGCAAAGGAAATCAAAGTCGGGACAAGATCCCACACACGGATCAACGTTCTATATGTATCAACCGTCGCGAATGAAGAAAACGTACAAACCGTTATCCAGAGGATTGAAAACATTGAGTTTGATCAGATCAGCGACAGCTCATTCATCACTCAACTGATTGCGGACAACCAAAATTCACCCTTCCCACAGCTGATTGATACGGAAAGACCTGACAGGGTCGCTTCTGTTTTAGGCGAAGGAAAGGTCGCCATTGTAGTCGACGGCTCTCCTCAAGTTCTGATTGGCCCAACGAACCTTCTAGAATTCTTTTCAGCGTTCGAGGATTATTTCTTGAATTGGCATCTTGCGACAACATTCCGGCTCATCCGGATGTTTTCTGTATTTTTCTCTGTTTTGGCTACACCGATTTATGTGGCAATCATGACATTCCATTATGAGCTCATACCAAAAGATTTGCTCAGTACATTGATTACATCGAGGAGTACTGTTCCTTTCCCACCTATACTTGAAGCGCTCATATTGGAGCTTACGATTGAACTTTTGCGTGAGGCAGGGGCGAGACTTCCGACAAAGGTCGGTCAGACAATCGGTATCGTAGGAGGTATTGTAATTGGGACAGCCTCCGTCGAGGCAGGTCTCACTAGTAACGTTCTACTTATTATTGTCGCTTTATCTGCACTCGCTTCTTTTACGACTCCCGTCTACAAGATGGGTAATACGATTCGTCTCATTCGTTTTCCGTTTCTCTTTTTTGCGCAATTGTGGGGGTTACTAGGTATTGTAATCTGCTTTTGTTTTGTTCTGGTCCATTTATTAAGACTCGAGTCTTTAGGAAGACCGTACTTGCAACCATTATTTCCACCCCGATTAGCAGATTTCAAAGATACAATTGTGCGATTACCTTTTGCTTCACAATCATTACGACCTGTTAATTTGCAGACTCAACAAACGAAGCGATTCGATCAAAAGAAAGCGAAGAATAAAAAAGATATCGATGAATGATGGAAGGAGCATCGTATGAGTACACCAATTAAAGATCGATTCCTCGTATCAGCTGGTTTAGCTTTTTTCTTGACTCATACTATGCAAATCGGAATAGGGGTATTAGGGTATGAGCGCTATATTGCCCAAGACGCTGGATATGACTCTTGGATCTCCATCATTTTGACCAGTATTACAATTCACATTATCTTATGGATGATGTATTCCATGTTGACTAAAGAGAATGGGGATTTGATCTCCATACACAAACGCGCATTTGGAAAATGGTTGGGAAACACCCTTAGCTATTTGTTTGCCCTTTATTATTTAGCTCTAGGTGTTACCGTTTTACGAAGTTATATCGAAACTGTCCAAGTATGGATGTTTCCTAATTTAAACATCTATTGGTTTCTTGCTGTTTTTTTACTTTTGACCTATTACACCATATCGGGAGGTTTTCGAGTCGTCACGGGGGTTGCGTTTTTCGGAGTGCTTATTCCATCGTTTTTGATATTATTTTTGTATTTTCCGTTTCGATATGGTGATTGGAATTTTATTACCCCTGTAATGAATCATTCCATGAAAGAGATTTTTCTTTCCTCTAAGGTTGCCGTATTGGAATATATCGGCTTTGAGGTTCTACTGATGATCTACCCCTTTATTAAAAATGGAGAAAAATCGCAAAAGTACGCTCAATTAGGGATCCTTTTCTCAACATTCATCTATGTTGCTGTCGCCATCGCTTCGTTCGTCTACTTCAGTGAAGGACAACTTCAGCGGATGATATGGGCCACCTTAAGTATGTTTAAAATTGTGGAGTTTCCCTTTGTTGAAAGATTTGAATATATTGCAATTGCAACTTGGGCGCTCATTATTTTCCCTAATGTATGTCTCGCATTTTGGTGCTCTAGCAGAGCGGTGAAACGTTTGGCGCCCATCAAACAAAGATGGGTTTTAGTCAGCATGCTCCTCATTGCCTTTGTAATCAATGTCTTACTACAAGATCGAAAATATATTGATATGTTCATAAACAGCATCTCTATTAGTGGTTTTTACATTTTATATTGTTACATTCCATTTTTGTTTATTGTATTCCATATACGGTTTAAAAGGAGTTTGGCAAAATGATGCGATGCTTGTTCATTCTCTTTTCATGCTTAGCACTGTTAGGTTGTTCAGCCAGTCCTAAGGTCCTTGACGATATTACATTAGTGACCTTTGTAGGCTATGACATTGCAGATGATTCAGATGAAAAAATTGAAGCTACTATCGGAACGCCGATATTTGAAGAGGAAGGTAAAATACGTAATGAATTTCTTACTGCGAAGGGTAATTTCGGAAAGGATCTTGAAAAGAATTTCATGCTGCATACACCGAAACCGGTTGGAAACGGAAAGCTTGAAGTGGCGATTTTTGGTGAAGCCTTTGCTAAACATGGAATTGTTGAAGCTACAGATGGGGCTCAACGGGATCCAAGCATCAGTTCGAACTTGAAATTAGCCGTCTTTGACGGAAGGGTCATTGATTTCACGAAACAACAAAGTGTACAAAATCAGGACTTGGGTATTTTTGTATCCAAAATCATTGAACACAACATACAATCTGAATCAATTCCCCAAACGAATATCCACATCTTCTTACAATCTCTATATGCAGAAGGGATTGATCCATTCTTACCTCTGATTGGTCTAAAGAACGAAAAAATCAAATTAAAGGGGCTTGCTCTATTTAAAGATGATGAATATGTGACGGACATTAACGAAGATATAATATATCGATTCACGATGCTCCTTCATCCTGTTAATAGAGGGAATTTAATCATTCAAATTAAGAAGTTGGATGCAGGTGTCTCCCTTTCTCATATCAAATCGAAAAGAGTTGTGAAAATGGAAGGTACTTCAAAAGCTCCTCAAATCACATTCAAACTCGATTTAAAGGCATACATTAATGAATATTATGGAGACGTAAAAGGAATTGAAAAACAGATCATCCAAATCGAAAAGGACATCAATAAACAACTCAGTAAAGAGTTAAAAAGCATGATTATGTTCTTTCAGGAATACAATATTGATCCTATTGGTATCGGAAAAGAAGCGAAAGGCCATTTTCGTGATTGGGATTTAAAAAAGTGGAAAGAAGTATATCCAGAATTGGACATTAAGGTTGTCGTCAAAACAAACATAATCGAATCTGGTGTCATTCGTTAAACATAATGTGTATGAAATTGGTTCAAACTAACGTTATCCTCTTCTTGGAGGTGAAACGAATGGAGCGTAAAGACAAAAATCCATCAATCGAGGGAACTTTACCCCATCAAGCCAACGCCCCGGTTTTCCGTCAGGTTGACCAGAAGGAAAGACAACCGTTTGTGAATGAATATGGTGTAACAATCGGTGATAGTCATTACGAATCTGACAATTCACCCCTCCAAAACTGGAGTGATGATGTCGATCCGTCTATCATGTCTGGTGAACAATGGGTGCATCCTTATAATGATATAGGATGGAATTCATCTGAAAACCGTGAGCTTGCAGAAAAGAATCAAGTACCAAACGGAAGTCCGTTCATGCATCCGACCAAGGATGTCAGCTACGCCCGCGACTAATCATTTCATCAAAAAGAGGCCGACCATGGGTCAGCCTCTTTTCCATTAGAATCCGTATATAGTCATTCCACCATCTACGAATAAGGTTTGTCCGGTTACATAGGAGGATGCATCTGAAGCTAAGAATACCGCAGGACCGACCAATTCCGGCAGTTCTCCTACCCGCTTCAGAGGCGTTCGAGATAGGATATCGTTCAAGTATTTTTCATCAGATAAAAGCTTTTCAGTGAGTGGTGTTTTGAAATACCAGGGACCGATGGAATTCACCTGGATGCCATACTCCCCCCACTCCAACGCCAGATTTTTCGTCATCTGAATCATGGCTGCTTTCGTTGCCGCGTACACGACTCCTGTTCGCAATGCTGTCGTTCCAGCAACAGATGCAATATTGATGATTCGACCTCCACCACTTTCTTTCATATGAACGCCGAATTTTTGTGATAGTTGAAATGCCGAGCGGAGATTCGTATCCATGATGGACTGCCATTCCTCTTCTGTAACCTCGAACGCAGGAGTCCGGATATTCATCCCGGCGTTGTTGACTAAGATATCAACTTGTCCGTGATCATTGATGACGTTTTTCACAACACGATCCAGTTGACCCGCAACCGTCACATCAGCCGGGTAAATATAAGCTTGACGTCCATGCTGACGTATTTCTTCAGCTGTATTTTCTAAGTCAGATTCCGTTCTTGATAGCAGCACGACATCAGCGCCTGCTTCTGCATAGCCGATTGCAATCGCCTTTCCGATCCCTCTTCCAGCTCCCGTAACCACTGCGAGCTTATCGTCCAATCGAAAACTTGGTAATACCGTCAAAAAAATCGCCTCCATCCATATAAAAAAGTCAGGTCATTCTTTACTTCAGCTTACACCATGTAGATTGTGGTGCAAAACATGTCGTATCGGAATTCCTGACTTCTTTGGTGTACTCTTATAAGGAGGATGTTTTTCGATATTTTCGTTCGATGATTTTCCTCTTCTGCTTCTTGTTTTCCTTGAAAAAACTTTCGACAGAACTGAAAGAGTCATACAAGAACAGCAACAGGTCACCTGGTCGTGATGATTCCCATGCTACTTGGAACGCTTTCCGTTCATTCAATTCAATGATCCTTTCATTTGAAGGGAGGTGTTTGGATAACACTTCATCCAATATCGCTGCAACCTCTTTCGGCTTTCGGCCCCTGAGATTCTCATCTTCCTTGATCACAACGATGTCTGTTTCTTTTCCGATGATATCCGCCATATTACGGATGTCCTCATTCAATCGGTCACCAGGAGCTGAAACGGCGGTAATAAGCCGCTCGTGAGGAATTGCTTGGACCGTGTTATAAATCGCCTTTAATCCAGCGGTATTATGAGCATAATCGACGACAATCGTTCTTCCATCCTGATCGATCTTGTTGAAACGTCCTGGACTTTGGAGGAAGTCTGGGAAGAACGTCATCGCTTTTGTGCGTAACATTTCATAGGAGACGCCTAAGATATGTGCTGACGCCAGCGCTTGGAGCAGATTGCTGACATTATGCTGCGCGTAGCCATTGAATGTAATTGGAATGTCCGCATACTTCATAAAACGGTCAACCTGTCCGTCCTTAGCATGTACGATCCATTCATCCTGCACATACCAGCATTCTTGTTTGCGCTCCATATGCTTTTGGATGATCGGATTATCCGCTTTAAGGGATGTAAATACAACAGATCCTTTCGTGTATCCTGCCATATCCGTAACCGCTTCGTCATCTGCATTGAGGATGCTATGGCCGTCAGGACGAACGATTTCTGGAACCAGCCGCTTCAGTTTAATCAATTCTTCCATCGTTTCGATCCCATCAAGGCCAAGATGATCCTCCGAGACGTTCGTCACGATTCCGACATCACAATATCGAAATGCCGTCCCTTCTCGAAGCATACCGCCTCTAGCCGTTTCGAGAACAGCAGCATCCACTTCCGGATGATGCAGTACTTTACGGGCACTAACAGGGCCACTACAGTCTCCTTTATCGATGCAACGCTTCCCAATATACACCCCATCTGAATGAGCCATTCCAATGGTTTTACCGCTTTGTTGCAAAAAGTGGGAAATCAGACGTACAGTCGTCGTTTTCCCATTCGTACCGGTTACCGCCACTGTTGGAATCGCGGCATCCCGATAGTCTTTGAATAAGTAATCGATGATCGCTCCACCTACATCTCTTGCTGTTCCTGAGCTTGGGTAATGATGCATACGAATGCCTGGTGCTGCATTCACTTCAAGTACAGCAGCCCGCCCTGGCTTAAACTCTGCTTTAATGTCATCGATGATCATATCGATTCCCGCAATATCCAGACCGATCGTTTTAGCAGAGCTCTCCGCAATCTGTCGGTAAGAAGGATGCACTTGGTCGGTAACGTCAATGGCGAGACCTCCGGTAGAAAGATTCGCGTTCCCAAGCAACGGGATGACCCTGCCATAGTCCGGTACAGAATCCAGATCAAGCCCTGCTTGATTCAAATATTGGCATACCGATTCATTCACCGGTATTTTCGTCATCGGCTTCTCGTGCCCCTCTCCTCGGAGAGGGTTTTTGTTTTCCTCTTCAATCAGAGCTCGGATTGAATCTTTTCCATTTCCGATCACATATGGAGGCAGGCGTAGGCTAGCAGCGATCAACTCACCGTTGACGACTGTAAAACGATAGTCATCCCCTGGATAGTAACGCTCTAAAATCAACTTATCGACATTCTTCTGCTGAGTGAACGCGGAAAGCAACTCTTCCTTTGATTGAATGTTCGTTGAGACGCCTTGACCTTGACGGCCGTTAATCGGTTTCAAAACAAGTGGGTAGCCTAAGTGTTCTGCTTCTTGCAACAGTTCCTCCTCATTCGAAATGACACACCCTTCTGGAACCGGAAGGCTCACCTCATCGAGCATCCGTTTCGTCATTTCTTTATCACAAGCATACTCCACCGCAAGGAAGGATGTTTCACTCGACATTGTCGCTTCCATCCTCTTCTGCTTACGACCAGTTCCGAGGCGAAGTATGCTATCATCATCAATTTGCTCGACCGGAATCATACGTTCATAGGCGGCTTTATAAACCGCTTCTGTACTTGGTCCTAATTTATTGGCAAAATAAAGCGCTTCTATTTTTTTCACATAAGGTTCGATGCTAACAGCTTGTCCATCTACAACGGCTTCGACAATTTCTATCGCAGCTTCAAAAGCATAGAAACCGGATTTTTTCTCTTCATATCGATACGTGACATAATAGATCCCTTTCCGTTCACTCGTAACAGTCTTACCACGCTTCACATCAATACCAGCAAGGGATTGAAGCTCAATCGCCATATGTTCGAGAATATGCCCCATCCACGTTCCTTCACGTAAACGCTCAACAAATCCACCCTCATAACCGCGAGAGCATGTATGGGTGTACAAACTTGGCATCGCCTCTAGCAACCGGTCTGTGAATTCAGGGATCTTGTTGGAGGGCAACTCTTCGAAATGTTCAATGTCCAACTCAATCCAGATCGTAGGTTTATAACTATAATAATTCGGCCCAGTAAGATACTTCACTTTATTGATTTTCATTGGGCTGTTCCCTTCTCTTTCATAATTAACTGCCGATTTTCCATGTCAAATTGATAACCTTTCGCAATGGAATGGAGCTGCACACCAGCGATAGTGACCTCATCACTCTCTGCTTCATCGGCGATGTCGACGAATGACAGCTTACATCCATCGATGACCGTTACGGAATGCTCACCGATCACCTCGAAATATCTGCCGCCATCCTTAACCCAGATGGCTGTGTTTTCATCGATCCCAACCCCAATGATCTGAGGGTTCTGCGCAATCGCGTATAACAATCTACCGAAACGGGCGCGCTGCGAAAAATGCTGATCGATGACGACATCTTCGAGGAATCCGAAACCGACGCCGATTTCAACATTGATTTTGTCATATTTGACCTTTGTCTTTCCAGACACGATCATATGCCGGCTCATGATAGCAGCACCAGCACTGGTTCCTGCGATGATCATTCCATTCTGCCATGCCTTCTGGACTTCCTTAAAGAAGGTCGTACCACCGATGATACTCGACAGACGATTCTGGTCACCACCGGTAATAAATAATGCTGACAGCGTACTGACCATTTGTGTATAAGGCGCTTCTTCCGCCTTTGCACGGGTATCTATATGTATGAGCTCTACCTTGGAGGCACCGAGTTTCATGAATATATCCCTGTACTCACCGCCAACTTCTTCAGGATATCCTGTTGCTGTCGTGAGTACGCCGATTGAGCCGCCTCTTTCCAGGGCATCCTGTACAAAGATGGACAGTACCTCAAGATCGCCTTCCTTATCTTCATTACCACCGATGATGAACAAGTCTCCACTCGCGATGTTCGTCACGCTTCATCTCACCCTTTAACATGAAGTGATATCTTTTACCCAACAATTAATCATGCAAAACCGAAAAATCACCCACTTTTCTAAAATGAGTGATTTTTACTATTTTATTCAGAAATGACAATATTTATACAAATGAGCGCCAGGCACCTCAAAAAAATCCCGATTTACAGGTATTTTTTGACGGTGCCTGGTACCGATTCAAAACGTTGTTGCACCGGGCTTCTCTGATCGTACCTGGCACTGATACAATAAGGGGTGGATGGAGTGGTGGTTGTGAAGTGGTCGTTTATGAAGTTTCTATATCAATTGAATGTGTGGAAGAGTAGCGTAATCGTTTTGATCGGCTCGTTGCCGTGGTTCGTGTATTTGATTACGAAGGAAACTGGCTATGAAACAGCCGTCTTGTGGGCATATACGGCTCTTGTTTATTTCATCCTGGCTTTCATCCTTTATATTTTCTTACGGTTGATTGGAAAGTTAGGGAGAACAGTAACAAGAAGAAGACTCGTTACATTCACAAGGGTGTACATCCGGTTTCATATCGCGGTAGCGTTACATGGTTTGGCTTCCATTCTTGTCCATATTTCATATATGTTATCGATCGGAAGTGCTCAAACATCTACCGGTCAGCTTGGATTACTAGCTGTGGTCTTTCTCGTTGCATTACTGACAACCGGTTACTTAAGGAAGCGGAAATCTTCCGGAAGAAGACGAAGATATCATCGGTATACAGCCTATCTTTTTCTCTTGTTTGTTCTTCTGCATATGCTGTTTTGACCCTCATATAAGAAATCTTGCCAAACACGATAAAAACCCGGAAAAAGGTTGTCCACCTCTTCCGGGTTCATTCAATTCTTATGCGTGTTGCTTCCACCAATCGTCATACAACGTGACTTCGCCTTCACGCTTATGACGGGTCTTCACGTAATGATTTTCGATCTTTTCTTTCGCATTTGAATCGATATCCTTACCTTCAAGGTAGTCATCGATTTCTTCATATGTGACACCTAGTGCTTCTTCATCTGGAAGACCTGGTCGATCGTCCTCGAGGTCTGCTGTCGGAACTTTGGTATACAACGCTTCCTCTGCTCCAAGTTCCTTCAACAGCATTTTCCCTTGACGTTTATTCAGCCCGAACAATGGCGCGATGTCACACGCCCCATCTCCATGTTTTGTGAAGAATCCAGTGACTGCTTCTGCTGCATGATCGGTACCTATAACCAACAAGTTGTGATGAGCTGCCAGGTCGTACTGAACTTTCATCCGCTCTCGGGCTTTCGTATTCCCCTTCAGAAAGTCACTCAAGTCCTCACCGGTCGCATCGCGGAATGATTGGTAGGACGCATCGACTGCTTCCTTTACATTAAAGGTAAGAGTGCGATCCGGGTCGATGAATTTCAACGCTTTCTGTGCATCGTCTTCATCCTTCTGCACACCATAAGGAAGTCTAACTGCGATGAATGTATACTCGTCTCCCGTTTCATCTCTTAACTCTTTTGCTGCCATCTGCGCGAGCTTTCCTGCAAGGGAGGAGTCTTGTCCACCACTGATGCCTAAGACATACCCTTTCATACCCGTTGTCTTCGCATAATCTTTTAATAAATCTACCCGCTTACGGATTTCTTCTTCAGGCGTTATGTTCGGTTCTACATGTAATTTTTGAATGATTTCATTTTGTAAGGTCTGTAAACTCATCGTTCCCCTCCATTGACATGAAATTTAATCTATAGAATACTGTACCCCAAATTGTGGACTGTACACAATAAGCACGACTTTCTTCTCACTTAACTGGACGGTATAGACAGAATGCCAATTTCGTAGGAGTTTGGACGTGCCATAAGTGGTTCGTATGTATCATGAGAATTTTTTCCATTAGTGATAAAATTGTATAAATACGATAAGTCCCCTTCTCAAGGGCGGTCGGCACTACACTCGAAAGGGGTGGTGTTTCGATGACAGTCTTCCAAACGTTGATGGTTACCATCTCGTTTGCCACGTTGATTATCAGCGTATTGTCATTCCCGTATAAAAAATAGACCGTCCTTGAGCTGAGCACTTAGGTAACGGTCTACTTTCGTCCAAGCCGATCCCCGTAGAGGGAAAAGCTTATCGTATGTTACGCAGGTGTTGGCGCACCTGCGTTTTTACTTTTTCTTGAAAATCTTTTTTTATTATATCATCACTAGCGAAGGTTGTCATTGTAAAATTCATCACAAATCGAATTTTGTATTCTATTCTTTTCCCGGCTGTAGCAAGCTTGAAACAGGAATCAGATTTTGTAATAAATTTGTAACTTTGCTTCCCACTTCATTGTATGCAGAACCTGACAGATTAGAAGTTTTATACGCTTTTGTCCATGCAGGCAATCAAGCGTTTTTCTATGTCTTCTGCCATATCGGTGATTTCTTGATCATCCACCATGGTCACGAGAGAAGTCGGTTTTGGCATTCCGATTTTCGTTTGATCACCATCTTTGTAAACGACCATTTTACATGGCAAGAAATATCCTACCATCAGGTTTTGATTTAATACACGTTGCGCTTCTTTCGGATTACACACTTCCAAAATCCTGAATTCACGGTTGAAGTCCAACCCTTTTTCATTCAGTTTGCTTTTCAAGTCGAAATTCCAAAGGACGCCAAATTGTTCTTCTTTCAACTGATTTTCTAACATTTCGCAAGCTTCATCAATGTTCTTGTCCGTATTGACTGTGTAGTGAAACATGGAATCATCTCCTTTTTAGGTCATTTCAATATTCATGGTAACATAAATATACCCTACTACGTATTTTGCTGTACCCGCAATCAAAATCAATTAAACGTGGTTCATCCTCACTCTGTTAATATGTTCGTCTCCATCCATTCATATGACATCGGACCAGCAATCTTATCTACGATGATGCCATTTTTATCTAAAATGTATGTGGTAGGAATGGTAAAAGCTTGATAGGAAGACGCTACTTCAGCTTGTCGATCTAATAAAATTGGAAAGTTGATACCATAATCTTCGCTAAACTGCTTCACATCTTCCACTTTCTTCTCGGAGTTCGTCATATTCACCGCAAGAATCTCAATATTATGATTAGAGTACTCCTTATAAAACTTCACCATTTCAGGGATTTCTGCCTTACATGGAGGGCACCATGTCGCCCAAACGTTCACCACGACCCTTTTGCCTCGATAATCAGACAGTCGGACCTGTTTTCCATCGAGATTTGCAAGTTCAAATTCCGGTGCCCGATTACCGATCTCTATACCGACCTCTACGTTTTCATTCCTCAACACATCCGTTGCATCCGAATTTGTTTGAAGCAGATGATCATAAATCGTCCATCCTACTAAACCCAATACAATGAACAATAATAGGAATCTCCCCATCATGGCCGCTCCTTTTACCAAAAACGTATAAAGGAGTAGACCGGCTATACCTAGCGCTAACAACACGAATACAAGCATAGATACCTTGAACCCGATGATCGATTGTATAACGATCAGACTTAGAATCCCTGTAATCCATCCTTTTAAGACAACGCCAACCACTAGCGAGCGATCCATCTGATCCTTCTTCATTTTGTAGAAAAGGTAGGCAACTCCTGATACTAACCCAAGCCATACCCCTTTTACCCCACCAGTAAAGTACAACAATGCCATCGGATTATCAAATACATCGAAAGGTTGGAATACGACGATGCTTCCCTTCCAGACCAACAAACCAATCAGCACGGCGTTGAATGATGTATCAAGGTATTGTTTTCTCTCAGCATGGTTATGTAATAGGATTCTCGCTGTACCCAATCCTATGATGATTGTAATAGCTAGAATGATCCATTCTATGCGAATAATGACTGATCCAATCTGAAAATAGCTCATCGTTGTCTCCTTACAACTTATAAGTTAAGAGGAGGAATAAGTAATACCCTCCTCTACGGTTCTTATTTAAATAAGGCCCTTACTCCATACACCTTATCATTTTCATACATAAGGGATGAATCAAATCCATAATTTTGTAGGGTTGCTATTAAATCTTCTGGAGCAATTCGTTCATGCGAAGGCGGTCCCATTTCAGGATGTTCTTCAGGCTTCCATTCTAGTAATATTAGTTTGCCTTCAAGTCTCAAAATCCTTCTAATCTCACGTAAGACCTTATCCATTTCTTCCACTTCATGGATAACGAATGCGACAAATACAACATCTGCTTGTCCACTGTCCATTTTGATATCTTCAAGGTCACTTATGACATAGTCAATATTGGAGATCCCTTCTTGATTTGCGTAATCTTCCAGCATTTCAAGCATAATCGGCTCTATGTCCACCGCATAGACATGATTTGTCTTCTTAGCAAAAGGCACAGTAAAATACCCATTTCCGGCTCCAAGGTCTGCTACAACGTTATCTTTATCCACTTGAACTAAATCTATGATTTGGTCTGCAGGAAGCATTTTCTGTCTCTCTTCACTAAATAATTTTTGTGCTAAATCTGGATTAAAACGTTTATCTGACAAGTAACAACACTCCTTTTCATTGGATATACTGTGATAACCATGTTATAATTCTTAGTAATCAGATAGGAATTAATAATAAATGGAGGTATGAAAGAATGAGCCTTCTTACTGAAAAATGCCCAATCTGTCAAAAGAAATTAAAAAATAAAGGACAGGGATTCTTTAACTTGAAGACGATCAAGCAATGCCCGGATCGACATTACGAAAAAGAATTTCACCCTGCCCTAGAAACGTATATTGAAACGTATAAAGTTAGCTGAAAATATCCAGCCAAATCTTAATGGATGTTGCTACAATCAATAATGCTAATATCCATTGTAAGATTTTCGTGTTTATTTTTTTACCGAATTGAGCACCTAATGGAGATGCGATTAAACTTGCTATCACCATGATGATGGCTGGAACTAACAGAACCTGACCTGTCGAAATTTTCCCGACCGTGGCTCCAATTGATGAAATGAACGTGATCGCAAGTGACGTCGCAATTGTCATCCGCGTCGGGATTTTCAATACGACGAGCATAATTGGCACTAGAATGAAAGCACCTGCCGCCCCAACGATACCCGCTCCGACTCCTACTGCAAAAGCAAGCCCTGCAGCAAGCCATTTGTTGAACGTGACGCTGTTCATATCTTGATCGTCCAGCCCTTTCTTAGGGATGAACATCATGATGGCTGCGATGGTCGCCAAGATTCCATAAACGATGTTGATGCCGCTCTCTGATAAGAATCTTGAACCGTATGCTCCGATAAAGCTACCGAGCAATACACTCGAACCCATATAGATAATTAATGTCTTGTTTAAATAGCCGCCTTTCCGATATGCCCATACACCCCCAATGGTTGCAAAGAACACTTGCACGGCGCTGATTCCTGAAACTTCATGGGCTGTAAAGGCAGAGAACCCGAGTAATGCGGGGATATATAATAGCATCGGATATTTGATGATCGATCCACCGATTCCTACCATTCCAGAAACGAAGGAACCGACGAAACCAATCATGAAGATGGTTATAATAAATGCGATATCCATGGTCTACCTCTCCTTCTATATCCATTTACAATGACTTGTTGTGAATATTGATTTCTTCAAAAATCACTATACTTAACGTATCTCTGTTTAATTGAAAAGGGGCTGATTCCACAGCCCCTTTAGTTGTTCGTTACGCTTTTTTGATCCAGAACTTGAACACACCGTCTTCTTCTGAATCTTGAAGAAGTTCGTGTCCGCCTGATTTCACCCAAGCTGTAAGGTCACTTTTTGCACCTTTATCTGTTGCATGGATCTCTAGTACTTCACCAGAGTTGATTTCATCGATTGCTTTCTTCGTTTTTACAATTGGCATTGGGCAAGCTAGGCCTTTTGCGTCTAATACTTTATCTGAATTCATATTTATGACCTCCTAATGATTTGTGGTTATTTTTATCCTTCTACCGCACAGCGGTTTGGTCCAATTTCCATTTCACGTTGTTCTTCATCCTCAGGGTTGATTTTACCCATATTCGTTTCACGAATTTCTTGATAAGCATTCGGTTGTGGTGGAAGGTTTTCAGTTACGAGCTTACGGAACTCACCTTCATCTTCCACATTCAATCCAGAGTTTTTCTCATATAGATCGCCAAGCTTCGCTATGACAGATCCATCTTCACTCAATTCTTCCATCTTAGAGAAGTGTGCTGGCAGAACGAAGAGTTCATCTGAAAGATCTTTATACTTACGATAGAGTGTATCTCTCAGGTCACTGACCCAGTCTTCTGCTTTACCGGCAAGATCTGGACGACCGATTGATTTCACGAACAGGATGTCTCCTGTTAATAGATATTGATCATCTACAATGAATGAAGTACTTCCGATTGTGTGTCCTGGTGAATAGATCGGTTGTACTTGAATCTTCGTATTTCCGACCGTCAAATCTTTACCTTCTTCAAGTGGATTATAGTCATAAGTGACTTCCGTTGCGTCTTTCGGTGGCAGATAGTAGTCTGCTCCAAAAATTTCTGCAAGCTTACGTCCACCTGAAATATGGTCTGCGTGAAGGTGCGTATCAGCGATATGCTTCACGTTCAATCCTTTTTCATTCGCAAATATTTTATACGGCTCCGTCATACGGTTTGAATCGATGATCATTGCTTCTCCGTTCGATTCAACGAGGTATGAAAGGCATCCTTTACCGATACGGACGAATTGATAAATCGCTCCCCCATCTTTTAGGTCCCCGATTTTTACCGGCTCGAGGTGTTCACTCCAAGTTTTCATTCCGCCTTGGAGATAAGAAACATTTTCTACACCTGCTTCTACGAGCTGTTCACCAACAAACTTGGATGAACCTTCTTTCGCACAGACGACAAGCTTTTCTGTATCATCTGGGAGTTGATCAAGGATATGATCTACCCCTTCAATCAAATCGAAATAAGGAATATTAATGATCTCAACAGACTCACCTTCAATTTTCCAGTCTTGGTAAGCTTCTTCGTTACGAACATCCAGAATGAATAGTTTTTCATTATTGATCACTTTTTGTGCGACTTCTTTAGCCGTCATTTCTTTAAGTGCCATAATTTATCTCTCCTCCTTTATTAAAAGGTGAGTGTGACATCCGCATTTTCTGCAAAGTCAAGGAATGTCACAGCTCCACCAACATCAATTCCATCTACAAAGTGTTCTTTCTCTAGTCCCATGACGTCCATCGTCATTTGACAGCCAATCAATTTAACATCCAATTCTTTCGCCATTTCAACGAGATCAGGAATGGAAGGCACATTCGAATTCTTGAATCCTTCTTCATAGTGCTCTTTCCCTTCTGGAATCGGCAGCTGCTTATGGCCTTCTTTATGAATCAAGTTCAATCCTTCAAACGTAAAGAAGATCGCGACTTCTGAGTCAGATGCTGCCGCTGCTGTTGCCACATTGAATACTTTATAAGCGTCAAATAGACTTCCGTTACTTGCAATGATTGCTACTTTTCTTGCCATTTGAAAGACCTCCTGATTTTTTATATTTAATCGTTTTCCGTTTCGCCATCCCATTCGGACATGCCAGGGACAACATTCAGTACATTCTTGTAGCCTTTTTCAGAAAGGATTTGTGCAGCACGGTCACTGCGGTTTCCTGTTCGGCAGACAACATGGATATTGTCTTCTTCATTCAATTCGCTCATACGTTCTTCCAGTTCACCTAGAGGAATGGATTTCGCTCCAGGAATACGGCTAAATGCATATTCTGCTGGTTCACGTACATCAAGTACGACGATGTCTTCATTTCCAAGCTTCGTTTTCAATTCATCGTTGTTAATAACATGAGGGTAGCTGGACTCTTCTTTCGTTTCAGCCTCACTTGCTTTACGAAGGTAATGCTTCAATACATCTCCTTCTTCTTTTGTTCCGAGGTATTGATGACCTGTTGACTTCGCCCATGCTTGAAGATCTGCAGTAGATCCCTTGTCAGTTGCTTGAATTTCAAGTACCTGACCCGGCTCTACTTCACCAATCGCTTTTTTCGTTTTCACAATCGGCATTGGACATGCTAGTCCTTTTGCATCTAATACTTTGTCTGTTTTAATCATGTGAATGCGCCTCCTCTTTGAGTTTTACTTTTTAGGTTCAGTTTGACCTTTCCATGCCAACATGCCACCTGACATGTTGATGACATTAAAGCCTTTTTCTTGTAAAAATTGAGCAGCTTTTCCACTGCGGCCTCCGGAACGGCAAACCATCACATGCTCTTCATCCTTCGGAATTTCATTGTAACGCTCCGAAATTTCGTCTAGAGGAATGTGACTTGCTCCAGGAATCATCCCTCTAGCAACCTCTTCATCTTTACGAACATCAATGATGCTTACTCTTTCACTATTCACTAGTTTTTCTTCAACTTTTTTCGGTTCGATTGTTTTAACCATTCGTAAATCCTCCTTGATTGAAATCACATTTGCACAATAGCCCCCGGGGTATTATTTTAAACATAAAAAATTAAATGAATAGGTTGACTTTCCCTTCGTTTGCTTCCCCAAGGTATGCTGCAACACCAGCGTAGTCGATGTCATCCAACAGCTCTTCTTTTTGAAGACCGAGAAGATCCATCGTCATCGTACATGCAACAAGGTTAACACCTTGCATTTGAGCCATTTCAACAAGTTCTGGAAGAGACATAGCGTTATGCTTTTTCATGACATGCTTGATCATCTTAGGACCCATTCCTGCCATATTCATCTTGGATAGACCAAGCTTTTTGGTTCCACGCGGCATCATGCGACCGAACATTTTTTCAAGGAACCCTTTCTTCACTGGAACTTGCTCATCTTTTCGAAGTGTGTTCAATCCCCAGAATGTATGGAAGATCGTCACCTCATGATCATAAGCTGCAGCACCGTTTGCAATGATGTATGCCGCAATGGCTTTGTCTAGATCTCCACTGAATAGGACAATCGTTGTTTTGTCTTTCTTTTGTTCTGTCATTTGTATAACCTCCTGTTTTTATTATTCATTAATTATACGTATACCCCTATAGGTATTATAGTAGTTAAAAATAAAAAGGTGTTGCTTGATACCCCTAAGGGTATATTACGACATCTCTTTCAATGTGTCAACACCTTTGTTTTTTATCGGCTTTTGACAAGTAGATTAACGGCTTCTTGGATGAGTTCCTCTGTGTTTTCGCCTTTATCCATTTGCTCACGTACGCATTGCTCAAGGTTCGTTCCAACGACCAATCCAATGGTACGATCGAGCGCACTTCGGATGGCTGACATTTGCGTAACGAGGTCCTTACAGTCTTTCTCTTCTTCCATCATCTTAAGGACACCGCGAACTTGTCCTTCGATACGCTTCACGCGATTTTTCATTTGATCTGTATATTCCATGTGTGTGGACCTCCTTTCAAACTCAAACTAAATACCCCTATGGGTATAATACAACATCTATACTTAAAATGCAAATCCATCTGCTTTACTTCGTTTCCTTGAATCCATATTACCCGTTTATTGACTCTTGTTCAAGTCTCCCGCTTATACCCCTCAGGGTGTAAGAAGTGCCAGGTACCTCAAAAGAAAGCTGTAATATCAAGCTTCCTTAGAGATGCCTGGCACGATAGGTCTTTAGTCCTTCAAGCGGAGTAGGCGCAGTCCATTCAGTGTAACGAGAAGCGTTGCGCCCATATCTGCGAAAATGGCAATCCATAATGTCAGCCATCCTGGAACGACTAATAAGAGCGCTAGAATCTTAATTCCGATTGAAAAACCGATGTTCTGTTTGATGATGTTCAGCGTTTTACGGCTCAACTTGATCGCGTATGGCAGTTTACGGAGATCATCTCCCATCAAGGCGATGTCTGCCGTTTCAATGGCCGTGTCGGTTCCTGCACCACCCATGGCAATTCCGACTGTGGAAGAAGCTAATGCAGGTGCATCATTCACACCATCTCCGATCATGGCGACACTGCCATACCTTTCTCTATATTCTTTAATGTAATTGAGTTTTTCTTCAGGCAATAACTCTGCCTTCACTGTAGAAATGTTCATTTGTTTTGCAATGCTTTGTGCCGTCCGCTCATGGTCACCCGTAAGCATGATTGTATTTTTGATACCCAATTGATGCAGGGCTTTGACAACTTCAGGACTTTCCTTCCGAATCGTGTCGGCGACAGCGAATACCCCAAGCAATGCTTTTTCCGTTCCGATGGCAAGTACCGTTTTCCCTTCTGATCGAAGTCGATCAATGGCCTGGTCCGTGTCTTCGGAAAGGGAGAGGTCAAGGTCCTCACTAAAGAGCGAAATGCTTCCTGCGTAATAAACCTCTCCAGCAATTTTTCCTTTGATACCCTTACCGGTAATAGAAGTGAATGATTCTAATTCATCGTTATCGACATCAACACCGGCTTGATCCGCTCTTTTTAAAATGGCGGATGCTAAAGGATGTTGAGAACGGCTTTCCAACAGGGCGGCAATCTTCAGTACCTTTTCTTCGTTATCCCCCTCGAGGTTGATGATGTCTGTCACTTCAGGGACACCATTTGTCAATGTACCTGTTTTATCAAACGCGATGGACTTCAGCTTCCCAGCTTCCTCGAGATAGACGCCTCCTTTGACCAATATCCCGTTACGAGCAGCATTTCCGACTGCTGTCACAATGGACACTGGCGTAGAAATGACGAGAGCACAAGGGCAACCGACAACGAGCACGGCAAGTCCTTGATAAACCCACTCGCTCCAACTTGCTCCGAGTAATGGAGGAATGGTGGCCACCCCGATTGCGACTAAAATGATCGCAGGGGTATAGTACTTCGCAAATTTATCGACGAAAGATTGAGAAGGCGCACGTTCTTCTTGTGCCTCTTCTACCAGATGAATGATTTTGGAGAGGGTCGTGTCTTCCACACGCTTCGTAACCTCTACTTCAAGATATCCTTCCACATTCAATGTACCCGCAAAAACTTCGTCTCCCTCATCCATCTGAACGGGCACTGATTCACCTGTAATGGCAGATTGATTGATGGAAGAGTTTCCTCTTGTCACGATTCCGTCCATGGCGAGTTTTTGACCAGGTAAAACAATCATGGTATCTCCGACCTGGACATCATCAACAGGAATTGTGATCTCTTCCCCGTTTCGACGGATCGTCGCCTCTTTAGGTGCAATTTCCATTAAACCACGAATGGATTGTCGTGCCTTATCCATCGAATAGGCTTCAAGGATCTCACTGATCGCAAATAAGATGACAACCATCGCACCTTCGCCCCATTCACCAATGATGGCTGCCCCGATGATCGCAATCGTCATCAATGTTCTCATATCAAAATCAAGACGAATCAGATTCTTCAATCCTGTTTGGAAAAGCCCGTAGCCTCCGACAAGGATTGAGCTAGCATACAGCGCGTTGGACAGGAGCGATCCTTCCCCATTTGTAAGACTTAACGACCAACCGATCACGAGTAGAATCGCAGAAAGAACAACATTTAGATGTTTTTTCAAGAATGGCTCTTTCGGCTCTTCTTCCTGCACATGATCTGGTCGAACTTTCAGGTTTTCGAAAGCCCCTGCCTTTTCAATTTCCTTTATTTCAGCTTGACCTGTAATCGTAAGTTTAGAAGCTGTGAAGTTTACTTTAGCATCCGAAACACCATCCAGGTGCTTCACGTTCGTTTCGAACTTTTTGGCACAGTTCGCTCAGGTGAATCCTGAAATACGATATACTTTCTCCTCTTGGTTCAATTGTTCAGCTTGTTCCAATATGTTTCCCCTCCTCTAAGTGAGAGAATGCCATCTGAATGATTTGTCGTACATGATCATCATCTAATGAATAGTATACGAGTTTTCCTTCTTTTCTATATTTCGCAAGACCCATATTCCGCAGCAAACGCAAATGATGGGAAGCCGTCGCAACGGTACAATCCACTATATTGGAGACATCACATACGCACAGTTCGTCCTCTAACGATAAGGCATATGCGATTTTAATCCGTGTATCTTCAGATAACGCCTTGAAAATCTTCGCTACAGACATCGGATCTGTTTCAGCAATATTCTCCTTGATCCGATTCACCTTGTCTTCATGTACACATGTAACTTTGCAAACATCTTCCTTTGCCAATCCATTTCACCTCTCATCATTCAAACGTTCTTTTGAATATTAGTATAAAGATCGCCAAGCTTCCATGTCAAGTGCCAGGTACCGAAAATGAACCCTTGGTACGACTAGGTTTATAAACGGTACCTGGCACGGATTCAACACTAAGAAAACCCGGATCTGCTTCTCAGATCCGGTTTTGTCATTTCCATCTTTCAATTGTGCCATAGGTTTGAACAGTGCCATCTTCCTGAACGATGAGTCCGGCACCATCTTTACATGCATACACCGTTCCGGCTAGGCTTGTTCTTACTTCTTCCATTTGATCAACAACCTTATCGGAATGCGGCAAGAAATGAACATCCACTAACCCAAGTCCGTTCAAGTCGTCTAACCCGATTTCATTCAGATCCAGAAAATGAGCAGACTCTATGCTAGTTGTCATGATCATCGCGCCAGCGCTTACCCCTATGAGTATACCCCCTCTTTCAACAAACTCTTTCAAAAAAGGGATCATTCCCCGCTTCTTAAGATTGTTTAAAAAGTAAAATGTATTCCCTCCAGAGAGATAGATGGCATCACATTTTTTCAATTCCTCTAAATGGTGATCTTCGAATTCTTGGTCGATATCAGCATAAACAAACGCATCAAATCCGAGATCCTCCAAGAATGGTTTCGTCTTATTGAAATAGAACCTTGTTTCATCATATTGAGAGGGGATATATCCGAGCCTGCTGCCATGTTCCGATACAATCGATTGGATTTCGTCTTTAAAAGCGTGATTCAATTTCTCATCTATGCTACTCAACAATATCAAATTTCCCATCCTGAATATTCAACCTTTCTGTCCATCCACCACTTTCGCTTCAGTACTTTTATTTAGGCTAGAATTCCGGAACATTTCCTGAAATGCCTTTTCATCTTGAAGAAGTCTAGTTATGTAAACGAATCCGATGACCGTCAAAATGGAGATTCCCCAGCTGATCACTTGTCTAGCGATCAACCCTTTATCGAAAGCCTCGACGCCATATTCTTGAATCAGCCATATTTTGAATGTCGCCTGGATGACATCCCGCAACGCAAATGCAACGGTAATCAACGTAAAAATCATGAAGATTTTCTTCTTATTGAATAACGGTTTCAGCTTCGACTTGTCGAATCCTTGCAACTCCATCAAATCGAGTCCGAAGTATAAGGCAATCGGCTTTTTCAAAACAGCCGTCCCGATAAACAAAGCCGCCAATGCATATCCATAGAAAACATTATTCCATAATAATTGCATCGCCGAGCCTGCCAAAACATCCAAAAGCGTTCCAACCACTAGATTTCCCAGCATGAACAAGCCGAACACATTCAGTTTTCTGATTTCATAGAACCGATAAATACTATAGAGGATCCCGGGTACAGAAGACACGAGCATCGCATAATAATCACCGATTAAATCACGTCCCCCATGCCAAACGATCAACGGGAAGACGACATAGAACACAATATCCAGTACCGCTACGTAACGCTTCATAATATGCTCCTTCTCTATCTTTTACTAACATAGATTCGGTTCTCATTTACAAATCCCTTTTATGACAAATTACAAAAAGTGAAACTATTCCTTGAGTGGACCGTATGGTACGATAACGAAGGAATACATAAATTGGCATTCACGTTAAAAAAGGGGGACCATACTATGGTGCGACACGTGAAACGAAAAGGCACACTTTATCTGCCTTTACTATTACTGATCGTGATGATTGGATTACTGACCATCCATCACGCTGGTAAAGAACGAGACCTTACACCAGAAGGTTCGAGCAGAAATATAGTCGTCACAGAAGGGGCGACCGGGAAAGTCTTACGCGTTGATAAAACAGATTCAGGTTATGACGTTCATTACAATGAAGACGATCGACTGACGAATCTGCAGCTGAATGAGACGTTGGAAGTTACAAAAAAAGAAACACTTCCTGTTGAATTGAGCTTATCTTCAAAGTTCTGGGCGAAAGAAAACATAGCGATTTATATCGATAAGAATGAACTGATCCATTATGACAGAGACAAATCCGAGACATTAGATAACGAAGTGGACGGGTTAGCTGCTGCAGAAAACGCCGTCTATTATTGGAAAAAGAACCGAATCCTCAAATTGGATACGAGCACCCTCACCACTTCTGAACTTGCACAAACAGATTTGCCAATTGGCGGGCTTTTTGCAAGCGATGATACGGATGGATTGTTTGCTGCTGTCGTTAAACAAGAGGATCTGTCGTTTGACGTTCATGTCTTTGAAAACAATGGAGAAAAAGTGAACAAGACATATACGTTCAACCTTCCTTCATTATCGGGAGAATTGGTGGATACCGTCGACCTCTCCCGAAACGAAGAAGGCATCCATTTAATTTACACAACAAGACAGACCCATGCTGGAACGGTTACGATCAGAGGCTACTATAATTTATTTACCGCCTCTCAAGAAGAACCGACTTTTAAAGAAATCAAAGTGTATGATACGTTTACGAACAGCCGTATGAGGGTTGTCGATGACTTTAACCTCGTCCTGACGGATGACGGACCAGAAGTCACCTTATCTGCAAGAGGGATGATCACAGCAAAGATCGAAAGCTGGAATGTGTACAAGGCTAAACAGGTCAAACCAGAAAGATGGGTAGCGAACCACATTAGTGCGACGACATCCATTTCTAAAAGTCACCAATATGCGAGCGAAGGTGAAATCTTCTGGCTCGACTATAAAGGGAAAAACGTGAAAATGATGGCGGTTTCCGATCAACCCGTCCTCGTCCAAAAAGCAGAGGAATATCAACTGAACGATTTCGTCCAAGGGTTTTATACTGGGATTTCCTCTCTTCCATATGGATTTATCCTGTTGATGGTTTCTGTCATGTGGATTGCCCCTTCTGCGATTTTCCTGTTCTGCATCTCGTTCTGGAATGAAGATGCCATTGAGCAGAAACGAAGCTGGGTACGGTACAGCGCAATCGGGTTATTCGCCATTTGCCAGTATTATTTGATGCAACAATTCTTCACGCCGATGTTCGATAGATTTTCACCTGAATATCTATCGTTTCCTTCATACTCTATTTTCTTGCCAATCTTGATTGTGTTGTTGAGCGCTCTATTTACACAGTTTGTACGGCAAAGACAATGGAGCCTGTATCAAGAATTCGGTTACTTTACGATGTTCAATACGCTCATCATCATCTTCCTCATCTCACCTTATATCGTATAAATAGGAAAAGGTTGCCCAACGTTGGGCAACCTCTTTTCATTATGTGATTTATCCTTTCACCTTTCTACGTCACAGGAGCCCCCTTTTTCAGCAACTTCGCCTCGGCAAGGTCAATCTGCTTACGAACTTGCTGCTGCGAGGTTCCTCCCTCACTATTCCTTGCTGCTACGACATTTTCCGGTTTCAGAACATCGTACACATCCTCATCGAACAAATCGCTGAATGAATGATACTCATCCATCGATATATCGGACAGATACACCTTCTGTTGAATCGCGCTTAGCACAATCCTTCCAACGACGGAGTGCGCTTCTCTGAACGGCATACCTCTTGTCACGAGATAATCCGCCAGGTCAGTCGCGTTTGAATAGTCTTCCGCTACCGCTTTTCTCATCGCTTTAACATTTACCTGCATCGTATCAATCATCGGAGCAAGGAGCTTCAAAGTCCCTTCGACTGTTTTTACCGTGTCGAACATCCCTTCCTTATCCTCTTGCATATCTTTGTTATACGCTAGCGGCAGTCCTTTCAAAACCGTTAGCAATCCGATCAAATTTCCATACGTACGACCGGTCTTCGCTCGTAACAGCTCTGGAACATCGGGATTCTTCTTCTGTGGCATGATACTCGAACCGGTACAGAACGAATCGTCTAGCTCGATGAATCCGAATTCCTGACTCGACCAGATCACCATTTCTTCGGATAAACGGGAGATATGAGTCATCATGATGGACGCAATGGAAAGGAACTCCAGTATGAAATCCCGATCACTCACAGCATCCATACTGTTCGGATATACCGATTCGAACCCGAGCAATTCCGCTACACGCTCCCGATCGATAGCGAAGGTGGTTCCTGCCAACGCACCTGCCCCTAGGGGTAACACATCGATCCGTTTCAAGCTGTCAATCAATCGCTCTTTATCTCGCTCGAGCATCCAGAAGTAAGCCATTAAATGATGAGCGAAGGAAATCGGCTGAGCTCTTTGCAGGTGGGTATACCCCGGCAACACGGTTTCGACATTGGACTTCGATTGGTTTAGGATCGCATGCTGTACCTCATCGACAAGACCGATGATATCAATCGTTTTTCTTTTTAAAAACAAATGCATATCTGTCGCCACCTGGTCATTCCGGCTCCGACCTGTATGGAGCTTACCACCGACGGTTCCGATCTCATCAATTAGGTGCTTCTCGATATTCATGTGAATGTCCTCGTGCTCAACGGCGTAAGCCAATTCTCCTCTTTCTATCTTTCGCTTCAAGGAAAGGAGACCATTTCGAATCAACTTCGCATCTTCCTCTGATATGATTCGACATTCACCCAGCATCTGGACGTGCGCCAGACTGCCTTCAATGTCTTCAAGTGCGAGCTGCTGATCGAATTCAATTGAAGCTGTAAATGATTCGACCAGTTCATTCGTTTCTTTTGTAAAACGTCCGCCCCATAACTTAGACATAGGATTTCCCCGCTTTGCCAACGATCGATTGATTTTTGTGAGAAACTTCAGCATGGACTTTCGTGGATAAGCCCCAAAGTTTGATGAAGCCGACCGCTGCATGATGGTCGAACAGATCACCTTTCGAGTAGGTGGCCAGTTGTTCATTATATAAACTATGGACGGATTGTCGACCGACGACCGTTGCGTTCCCTTTATGGAGCTTGATGCGGACCGTGCCAGTCACCGATTTCTGAGTCTCATTCACAAACGCTTCTAATGATTGACGCAACGGCGAATACCATAATCCTTCGTAAATGAGCTTCGCAAACTGTTGCTCCACTTGCTGCTTGAACTGCGTCACTTCACGAGTGAGGGTCAAGAATTCGAGCTCTTTATGCGCCTGAATCAATAGTAATGCTCCAGGATTTTCATATACTTCACGGGACTTGATGCCGACCAGACGATTCTCGATATGATCGATTCGACCGAATCCATGCTTCCCACCGGTGTCATTCAGGTTCTCAATTAATTCGACAAGAGGGTAATTCTGGCCGTTTATTGAAACAGGAACACCTTCCACAAAACTGACCTCAACGTATTCAGGTTCATCAGGTGTCTGTTCAATCGGATTCGTCCACTCAAAAGCGTTCTCAGGAGCTTCCGTCCAAGGGTCTTCCAACACTCCTGCCTCACATGCACGTCCCCAGATATTCGCGTCTATGGAAAACGGATTGTCGAGATCCACTGGAATGGGGATCCCCTTTTCAGCGGCATATGCAATTTCTTCATCACGTGTCATACCCCATTCACGAACGGGTGCAATCACTTGGAGGTCAGGATTCAACGCTTGGATCGATACTTCGAATCGTACCTGATCATTTCCCTTTCCAGTACAACCATGTGCCACTGCGACTGCCCCTTCTTGTTCAGCCACTTCAACCAACATCTTCGAAATGAGTGGTCGGGAAAGTGCTGAAGATAATGGGTATTTACCTTCATATAAGCAATTTGCTTTTAAAGCCGGCATTAAGTATTCCTGTGCCAATAACGCTTTCGCATCTATGGCAATCGATTTGATCGCCCCTACATCAAGTGCTTTCTGTTTCACTTTTTCAAGATCTTTACCTTCACCTACATCCAATCCTAACGCTATGACATCATAACCGTATTTTTCTTGAATCCATTTGATCGATACAGACGTATCCAATCCTCCAGAATAGGCTAAAACCACTTTACCTTTGCTCATCCAGCTCCACTCCTTTGTTGTATTTTTATTTATTTGTTTGTATGTTTATTCAATTAAGTTACTGGATGACCATGAGAATGTCAATACCTTTTCCGATCAAAAAACACGTAAATTCAACTTTGGTATGATATATTGAACCTATGTTACAGGAAAGAAGTGGAATGAATGACGATTTATGCTACCTTCATCAAGCAATTGGTCAAAAACTATTTAATCGGCTCTTTCATTGCTGTTGGAGGAATTGGAAGTATGTTCATCTTCCAAACATTAACCTTATCTCAACGAGAAACGTTCTATATGCTCTTCATTCTTGGAACTTCACTCATGATTATGATCGGGTGCGAACTGTTCACCCTGCGTAAACACTTGATACCGATTCGATCTGTCCTGATTGATCCGAAACCTACGAAAGAACAAATCATCGGGAGTTATAAACAAACGGAACGATTTCCAATTCTCGCTTTCAAACGGACGATTGGTCCCCACTTGCTTGGATTGTCTATTCCCGCATCGACACTGGCGTATCTCTTTATCCAGCTAGGTCTATTAGGCATTCCATCCATTTACATCTTATATGCCATTATCGGAGCCGTGTTGATCGCAAGTTTTCACGGCATGATTGAATACTACCTGACTTCCAAGAGCATTCTGCCGGTACTGGAGCATTTACGCGCCGAGTTGATCCACAGCTTCGATTACGATCCGTCTGCCAACTCACATGTTCTGATGTCGATCCGAAGGAAGTTTTTATTTGCGACGATCTTTTTGAGTGTATTTCCGCTCTTATTGTTCAGTCTCGCTTCCCAAGTCCGATTAGGCGAACTTGAATCCATCCAGTTGGTTGAATATTGGAGTTGGGCATTGTTGATCCTCGTCATATCCGTTGCCTTTTCTCTTACGGGATCTTATTTATTTTATCGGGATATCGGCAATCCAATCGATCAACTGACGGATTCCATGAAACTGATTGAGAAGGGTCGCTTTGTGCAGTCCTCCAATACGTATACAGACGAATTTTCCAACCTCGTGAATGGTTTCAACCAGATGGTCGAAGGATTGGAAAAACGCGATCGTATGAATCAACAGCTCATTGAAAGTTTTTATACTGTCATGTCTATGACTCTTGATGCTCGCGATCCGTATACTGCAGGACATTCCATGCGTGTCTCGGATTTATCTGTCCAAATTGGAAAACTTGCTGGTCTATCCAACCATGAGCTGATTGATTTGAAAAATGCATCCTTATTGCATGACATTGGTAAAATCGGAGTTCCGGACTTCGTACTTTTGAAGGATGGGAAATTGACAGATGAAGAGTTTGATTGGATTAAAAAACACCCTACTATCGGTGCGAACATTTTAAAGCAAGTGCAGCCATACAGTGCGATGGAACCACTCATCCCTGGTGTGTGTTATCACCATGAGCGCTATGATGGCAGAGGATACCCGGAAGGTTTGGAAGGTAGGGAGATTCCTGAATTCGGACGGATCATTGCGGTCGCTGATGCGTTTGATGCCATGACTTCCGATCGTCCTTACCGAAAAGGAATGCCGGTTGAAAAAGCTTTACAGATTATTAGAGATGGTGCCGGAACCCAATGGGACCCGGAATATGCCAATCTCTTCGTCACTCATATGGAACGATCAGTCCTTGATAAAATACCCGTATAATCTTTCAAACAGCGATCCAGGAGGATGGCTGTTTTTTTCTTATCAGGGGTTTACGAGTCCCAACATTTGTATTACCATTAGGGACCAATTGGGTATGACAATCACCTAAGTTGTAAAGTCTACCATATGGTGACAGAAATAAAATCTCAGTTCGAAGGATATAGACAGAGGCAACACTACTCATCCTCTACTGAAGACAATTACACATCGAAAGGAGAATTTTCCTTGAGAAAAATCATGTATGGGCTAATCGCAGCCGTTTTTGCAATCGCATTGACTGCTTGCGGTGGTAATGAAGAAAGCAAAGAAGGAAAAGATTCAAATAAACAAAACGCTGGTGAAAAAACTGAGCAAACCGAAGACCAAGCGAAACAGATGGAAGAAATGAAAAAGAAGCTTGAGAAACAGAAGGTTGAAGAAGATAAAGTTGTCGTTCTCGTCAATGATACCGAAATCAAAGGTACCGAATACAACCGCTTCTTAGAACAGTATCAAATGCAGTATCAACAAATGGGACAAGACCCGACGTCCAAAGAAACAGCTAAAAAGATGAAAGATCAGATCATCAACAGCATGGTCGATTATGAAATCGTCCTGCAAGAAGCTGAGAAAAAAGGCTATGAGGCTTCCGAAGAAAAAATCGACAAGCAATTTGAAGACTTCAAAGGTCAGTTTAAAGATGAGAAAAAATATCAAGAAGCGCTCAAGCAATACGACTTGACGGAAAAAGAATTGAAGCAAGAAATTGCGGAAAGCATCCAATATACGACTTTCGTTGAAAAAGAAATCAGCGTAGATGAAGTTTCTGAGAAACAAATCAAAGACTACTACAACAAGATGAAAGAAGCCCAGGGTGACAAAGCACCGAAATATGAAGAAGTAAAAGATCATATCAAAACACAACTAGAGAATCAGGAAAAGCAGAAAAAAGTCACTGAAATAGTGAAAGAGTTGAAGAAAGACGCTGACATTACGGTGAAAATATAATTCCTTTCACAAACCTAAAAAAAGAAGCAGCTGCATGGCTGCTTCTTTTTTAGCGGTTTCTTGAACGATAGAGTAAGTAAATGAAGTATGGTGCACCGATCGCTGAAGTGAATACTCCTGCTGGGATTTCCAACGGTGAGAATGCTGTTCTCGCAATCAAGTCTGCACTCATCACCAGCAATGCTCCGATTAAGGCTGATGTAGGGATCAATGCCCCGAATGAGGAACCGACCAGCTTTCGACCGATATGTGGCGCCATCAATCCGACAAATCCGACGCCTCCAACGAATGCAACAGCGCCTCCTGCCAGTGCCGTACTGAATAAGAGCAGGATCATCCGGTCTTTCTGAACGACACTTCCGAAGCCCTTCGCCAGTTCATCCCCTAACTCTTGTATATTCAACCTTCTCGCATATATCCATACGAGGAACAGTAGAATCAATACCCATGGAAGTAGGGTCGTGACCTGGCTCCAGTTCGCCCCGTTCACACTGCCTGTAATCCAGATCTGAGCCTGCGTTGCCAGGTAGAGGGGACCGAATAAAATCATCATGTTCGTTAAGGCCTGCATAGCTGCTGCAAGACCAATACCGATCAACACAAGACGGATCGGAGTGACGCCATTTTTCCAAGACAACAGGTAGACAAGTATTCCTAACAGGAGTGCACCTAGAAAGGCAGCTACAGGGAGCCAACTGATACTGACCGTCAATGCACTGCTCCTTTCCCCACTGAAGATCGTCAGGAAGGTAACCACTGCTAGTGATGCACCACCAGTGATTCCAATAATATCAGGAGATGCAAGCGGATTACGGATAATCCCTTGCAAAATGGCTCCGGATACAGCCAACGCCATACCTGCAAGGAGTGCCAGAACAATTCTCGGTAAACGGAATGAAGTGATGACGAGCTCGTTCATGTCGCTTCCCATACCGAAAAATGTTTTTATAACTTCTATTGGATGGATCTTCATTTCACCGATACTTACACTGAGTATGGTAAGTACGATGACAGCGGCAGCCAGTAGAATAATGGATAACAAGGCTTTCTTGTCTATGAGGTAAGACATCCATTTTGTCCGGAAGGGTTGGTATTGACTCATAGCTTATTCAACCCCCTTCTGGCGATATAGATGAAGAACGGTGTTCCGATCAATGCAGTCATCACACCGACAGGTACTTCTTTCGGCATGATGATGTATCGCGCACCGATATCCGCAATGAGTAACAGAATAGCGCCAAGTAAAGCACTGTAAGGTATGACCCATCGATAGTCGATCCCTACCAAACCACGGGCGATATGCGGGATGACGATCCCGATAAAACCGACAGGACCAGCTATCGCTACTGAAGATCCAGCAAGTAAGACGATCACAACGGCGGCACCCATTTTTACGAGAGCCGTTTTCTGTCCTAGACCGATTGCGACATCGTCTCCCATCGCAAGCAGGTTCATCTGTCTTGTAAGGAATAGAGAACCGATCCATCCAATGATGAGGTACGGCATCATTGCGGTGAGGATCTCAAGCTTCCGTCCTTCGACTGAACCGGTCAGCCAAAACAGAACTTCATCCAAAGCTTTTTCATTCAAGGCGAGCATCCCTTGGGTCAATGAAGAAAACATCGCTGCCATCGCAGCGCCTGCAAGCGTTAACTTTACAGGTGTCAGTCCATCCCGTCCCAATGTCCCTAAGAAGTAGACGAGCAGCGCAGTCACCATCGCCCCGAAGAAGGCGATCCATGCAAATTGATGAATGGAGGAAACAGAAAAGAATGTGACGGCTAGGACGATGAAGAACCCCGCTCCCGCATTGATTCCAAAGATGCTTGGCGAAGCAAGCGGATTTCGGGTAATGCCTTGCATCAATGCCCCAGCGATGGCGAGGCTTGCCCCGACTGCAGCTCCGATGAGTGCACGCGGCACACGACTTTCTTGAATGATGATGTGTTCATTCGAGCCATCAAAGCGCTGGAAGGAATCAACCACCATCCCCCAATCTACTTTCGTATATCCATACACGATACTGCAACCAATAAAAATGACAACAAGAATGACTCCAATGAGCATTCCTATCGTTTTTTTCGCGTTCGTATTCAAGAGTTCTCTCATATGTATAGACCTTTCCCTATCTTAAACTTTCCCATTTAAGTCTATAAGTCTATACAGTTACTGTCAATGATAATCATTATCAATTTAGTGTTGACAGAGAATGAAAACGGTTATACACTACTAATTGTGAATGAGATTCATTATCAATAAATACATATACAGGAGGAACAACATATGCGTAAATGGAAAGGCTTTAGCCTATTCTCACTTATTTTAGCACTTGCAGTCGTACTTGCAGCGTGTGGAGGATCATCTGAAGAAGGATCCGACCAAGAGAAAGAAAAAGATGCTGATTCAGGAGAAAAGACATCTTACACAGTCGAGCATGCAATGGGAACGACTGAAATCCCTGAAACACCTGAGAAAGTGGTTATCTTAACGAATGAAGGAACGGAAGCGCTTCTATCCATGGGCGTTACACCAGTGGGAGCTGTCCAATCTTGGTTGGGTGATCCTTGGTATGAACATATTAAAGCCGATATGGAAGGTGTCGAAGTCGTTGGAACAGAGAGCGACATCAACCTTGAAGCGATTGCTGCACTTAAGCCGGACTTGATCATCGGTAACAAATTACGTCAGGAAAAGTTCTATGAGCAATTGGACAAGATTGCGCCGACCGTCTTCTCTGAAACGTTAAAAGGTGATTGGAAAGAAAACTTCAAGCTATATGCAAAAGCGTTGAATAAAGAAGAAGAAGGCAACAAAGTCATGGCTGACTTCGACCAACGTGTTGAAGACATTAAAGGAAAACTTGGCGACAAACTGAACCAAGAAGTTTCCGTCGTTCGCTTCTTGCCTGGAAAATCTCGTATCTATATGAAAGATTCATTCTCAGGAGTCATTCTTGAGCAGCTCGGATTCAAGCGTCCAGCTTCACAAGATAAAGCAGATTTTGCTGAAGAAGTAACAAAAGAGCGTATTCCGGATATGAACGGTGACATCCTCTTCTACTTCACTTTTGAAACGGGTGAAGGTGATGCAACAAAGACTGAAGAAGAATGGACAAACGATTCCCTCTGGAAGAACCTTGAGGTTGTGAAGGAAGGTAACGTACACAAAGTCAGTGATGCAGTTTGGAACACTGCCGGAGGCGTACGTGCTGCAAACCTCACGCTCGACGACATCGAAAAATATTTTGAAGTGAAGTAATGACATGAAAGACGTGCAACCCAAGTGGCTGCACGTCTTTTTTTAGGATTGATAGTGTAAGGGTGCATTGCGGAGTAAATGAACAACGTTTTCATTTCGGTATATAGTAATCTAAGAGCGGTCTTTTGGGAGGGTGTAACATGTTTCCGAAATTGCTGGAGGTTGCAGGGGCATGGATTCAAGCTTTAGGAACCTTCATCAACGCTTCCGGACAAACCGTTATCGTTCTCGAAAAGGATGAAAATAATGTAGAGGGGAATTCTCTTGCATTGATTGGAAACGGAGTTGAAGCTTTCGGAAACTCTTTACAGGCGATTGGTAAAACGGAGATCGAACCTGAAAACGGAGATGGAATTCTGGGAGCCTGGTTGCAATCGGCTGGAAACATTACAAATAGTTATGCCTCCTACCAGATCATACGTGGATATGAAACGGATGGACTGTACCTAGACCTTTTCGGAGATTCCATCCAGTCAATCGGCGCGTTTTTGGAATCATTGTCGCATTTGGAGGGAGATCTTACAGAAGCTGAACTCGCTTCAAAAGGCCAAATGCTCCAATCATTGGGAGCAATACTTGAAGCGATTGGAATTCTGTATATTCTAAAAAACAACCTAGCTGAAGGTATTCAGATCCAAGCTTTCGGAAGCTATGCCCAAACCGCGGGAGCCACTTTAACAGCCATCGCCATTACGAAAGATTTCTTAACGACCGAATCTACCTAGCCTGGATTGGGGAAGTTATTCTTGAGGTGATGTGATAATGAGCCAGGAAAGACGTATGATATGGTTCGGTTCCTTTTTAGGTGGGGCCATCCTCCTGCTTTTCAGTGCAATAGGACTCAGTCAATATTGTAAGAACGTTGATCTAATGCCGAAAGTACGTACAGATCAAGAAAAATGATCATGGAGCTTAGCATTTTTCTCAGCGCATAAAAAAAGGACCTAAGCTTGTTCAACTTAGGTCTTTTCAGCGTATTTTTCATTAACAAGGATTCAAGAAGGTTTGCTTGAATTCCACTTTCCTATCATCCGTTTGTAGCTTCATATCTTTTTTCAAGGCAGGATCGGTTGAGTACTTCACAGGTCTAGACTTTTTGTCCAAAGGCTTTAACACTTGCATACTCCCCCTCCTCGCTAAAATGGTAAAATACTTATTCCCTCTTTTACATCATTCGAAACCTATTTTCTTCAATTTTTTTAAGAAATCATTCTTGGTGCGACATCGGCCTTCGAATTTTGCTTCTTAATGACAAGAACGAACAAGCTTGCTACCCCACAAAACACTCCGGCTAATAAGAATGCCCATGTGTAGGAATCAAAGATTTTGTACACGACTCCGCCTGTGAAAGCGGCTACGGCTGCACCTGCCTGATGAGAGGCGAAAATCCATCCGTATACGATCCCGCTTTTTTTCACACCGAAAATTTGTCTTGAAATGCTGATTGTGGGCGGAACGGTTGCAATCCAATCCAAACCGTAAAAAATGGAGAAAATCGTCAGCATCACAATCGACCCTTCAGAAAGAGCAAACGGCAGTAACAAAAGGGATGCACCCCTTAACAGGTAATACCAAAATAAGAGCCAGCGATTATCAAAACGGTCAGACAACCATCCGGAAATTGTCGTACCGATTAAATCAAAGATTCCCATGAACGATAATAACCAGGCAGCCGTTACGAGAGGGATCCCATAACCGATACAGTAAGAGACGAAATGCGTTCCAATCAGTCCACTCGTCGAAAGGCCGCATATGAAAAAACTCCCGGCGAGTAGCCAAAATGCCTTCACTCTGACCGCTTCCTTTAATCCATTGAACGCAATGACGATTGGATTCCTTTTATGTATTTCCTCTTCTTCCTCTGATTCCACCTCTCGACCATACGGTAAGACTCCGACATCTTTTGGGGCATTTTTCATAAACAAAAGGATGATCAGTAGCATCAAAGCACAGAGCACGAGGATTAATCCTACTGCATAGCGCCAGGAATAGTTTTCGATGATGACGGCCAATACCGGGAGAAGGATCAATTGACCCGTTGCAGTGCTTGCGGTCAGGATTCCAACTGCAAGACCTCTCTTCTTTTCGAACCACCGGTTGGCGATATAGGGGCTGAGGACGGTTAAAAACAAACCTGAGCCAAGACCAATGATGACACCCCAAATCAGAATGAGTTGCCACGATTCTTGCATTAAGAAGGTGAGTACGATGCCTCCAAGCAACGTAGTCATGGAGAGCACCATCATCTTTTTCAACCCGAGGACTTCAATCAGTGCCGCCATGAAGGGTCCAGAAATTCCGTACAAAAACAAACTGATCGCAAAGGCTAACGATATGACAGACCGATCCCAGTTGAATTCATTCTCGAAAGGATCGATGAACACGCCAGAAGAAGATCGAATGATCCCTGCTACAATGATGGAAAAGAACGTAACAATCAATATGATCCAGCTGTAATGGATCCTTTTCATATCCTCACCCACTCCAAATATGGTAAAATTACTATAATGAACAATTCAATTATTATACTGAATTTACTATAGTGTACTAAATGATTATTATATTGTACAGCTGGAGGATTTATCTATGGAACACATACAAGCCATCATTTCTGAAAATCTGAAAACCCTTCGATCCAAAAGAAAAATGAGCTTAGACGAATTGTCAATCGTAACCGGAGTCAGTAAAAGTCTATTACGGCAAATCGAAGTTGAAGAATCAAATCCCACAATCTCGACTCTGTGGAAGATTGCAAACGGATTGAAGATTCCTTTTACTTCCCTGATTGAATATGACATTCCAGGAACTGAAGTGGTACGCAGGAAAGAAATTGAACCGCTTGTTGAGGATGAAGGCCGATATCGATTATATCCCTCTTTCACATATGAAAATCAGAAACCTTTCGAGATGTATGACGTGGAGTTAGATCCAACAGCTACTCTTCAATCCGATCCGCATACTCCTGGCACGATTGAATGTATCACGGTATACTCTGGAACATTGACACTTACCATTCAGAACACGGAGTACACGATCTCCACCGGGGATTCTCTTAAGTTCAAAGCAGACCATCCTCACACATACACGAATCGGACTAACGAATTGACAAGGCTTCATATGGTGATCTATTATCCAGAAACGTTGTAGTATTAGCTAATTCAGGTAATATCAATTCAAGTAACAATTTATTCACATACAAATTTGCATATAGATTTACAAGAAACGGAGCTCTGGTTCGAGCTCCTTTCACTTCGAAATACGAGAGGTTTATTCCATTAAAGTACCCTTGTGTTGAAGCTCCCTTTGAGTGGGTGACTTCACCGATTTCGGCGTTTTCACCCATCCTAAAGCCCTCTTTAGACCAAAATAAAAAACGTTCACTAAATGCCATAAATGACATTTAGGAACGTTTTAGGATTTATCTCGATTACCAACTTTAGTGTCTAGTTTCAAAACTTTAATTGCTTAGTCCTTGAACACTTTACTGGTTTTTTATTCAACTGTAACCGATTTGGCCAGGTTTCTTGGTTTATCCACATCGCAGTCACGGTGCAGTGCTGCGTAGTAAGAAATCAATTGTAGTGGGATGACACTCGCAAGTGGTGTGAGCAATGGATGCACATCCGGAATAACAATGCGATCTTCTTCATCCGCAAGGCTTTCTGTACTAACTGTGCATGTATACGCTCCACGTGCAGCGACTTCCTTCACGTTCCCACGGATGCTCAAGTTTACATGCTCTTGAGTCGCAAGTGCGATGACTGGTGTTCCTTCTTCAATCAACGCGATCGTACCGTGCTTCAACTCTCCACCCGCGAATCCTTCTGCCTGGATGTAAGAGATCTCCTTCAGCTTCAGCGCACCTTCAAGGACAACATGATAGTCCATGCCACGTCCGATGAAGAAGCAGTTACGCGTTACAGACAGATATTCACGAGCGATCTTTTCGAATTCTTCTTTCTGATCACATAGAGCTTCAATCGCATTGGATACGATACTCAATTCCTTCATCAAGTCGAAGTTCATGTCGATTCCTTTTGACTTCGCTGTGTCAGCAGCAAGAATCGAAAGGACAGCGATTTGTGCTGTATAGGCTTTCGTTGAAGCAACCGCAATTTCTGGTCCTGCGTGCAGCAACAATGTGTAATCCGCTTCACGAGATAACGTCGATCCTGGTACGTTCGTGATGGTGAGCGCTTTATGACCAAGCTTCTTCACCTGCACGAGTACTGCACGACTGTCTGCCGTCTCTCCACTTTGAGAGATGAAGATGAATAATGGCTTTTCAGAGAGCATCGGCATGTTATAAGAGAACTCACTCGCAATATGAACCTCAACCGGTACGTGAGCGATCTTTTCAATCAATTCTTTCCCGACAAGTCCAGCGTGATAAGACGTTCCACATGCGATGATGTATACACGGTCTGTTTTCTTCATCGCTTTACGGATATCATCATCGAGCTTTAGCTCATCTTTTTCGTTTTGATATTGGTTGATGATGTTACGGATAACGATAGGCTGCTCATCAATTTCTTTCAGCATGTAGTGAGGATACGTTCCTTTTTCAATGTCAGAAGCATCAAGCTCTGCTGTGAACGGTTCACGTTCCTTCACGTCTCCATCCAAATCCTTGATTGTCACTTCATCCTGAGATACAAGGACAATTTCCTCATCCATCAATTCAACGAACTGATCGGTCTTCTGTAGCATTGCCATAGAGTCACTTGCTACGACGTTGTATCCATGTCCTAGACCGACAAGCAGTGGACTTTTATTTTTCCCTACATAGATGACTTCTGGGTTCTCATTATCGAGTAATGCAAGTGCGTAAGAACCTTTCAATAGGGAAAGCGTTTTGCGGAAAGCCGCTTCAACTTCAAGACCTTCCTTTACGAAATGCTCGATTAATTGAACGATGATTTCTGTATCCGTTTCACTCGTCAATTCAACATCTTTCAAGAATTCCTTACGTACTTGAGTAAAGTTTTCAATGACTCCGTTATGCACAAGTGTAAAACGTTTCGAAGTACTTTGATGAGGGTGCGCGTTCGTCTTACTTGGTGCACCGTGTGTCGCCCAGCGTGTATGTCCGATTCCGATTGTCGCTGGCACATCTCTATCTACGTTTTCACGAAGAGTAGCAATTCTTCCTTTTTCTTTAAAAACATGAACACCTTCATCGTTCATGACAGCGATACCCGCAGAGTCATAACCACGGTATTCTAATTTTTCCAGCCCTTTTAACAAAATTTCTTTCGTATCTTCATTTCCAATATAACCAACAATTCCACACATTGAAATAAACCTCCCTGTTGGGGGGCAATCAGCCTCAAAAAAGGGGAAGATCGATCCCCCAACATCTATTTGTTTTGTTACATCGGATCCATCCCTTTGTTCACCAAGTCGCCTCAGTGGTTTCAGTATGGATCTTCCGGTCGATGTAAACCGAGAGGTACCCGCCGATGATTCGATAAACCTCTTTCCTCGTCAACTATTTCGTCCACCGCCGCGGTGTCGGAAATTCTTCCGATGAAATAGTCCAGGCGCTTTTGTTGCGTATTTCCTTCCGATCCTCCTTTCTTTGCTCGAATGGAAATATCATACACCAGAACAAAAACAGCGTCAATGAAAAATTCTACTTTCCTATAGCTTTTCCTAATATGGTCAAAACCTTATATACATTTATGCAAAAGCAGCTCGTTTCGTGTGCTCGAGCTGCCTTGCAAAGTATTCGAATCAAATGTTGATTTATGACCTTACTGTTGAATGTACCCCATTTCACTTTCCACTACACGTGCAATTTTGTCTGCATAGGATTCACACAACTCTTCTGTCGGTGCTTCAACCATAACTCGAACGAGCGGTTCTGTACCGGAAGGACGTACAAGGACACGTCCATTACCATTTGTTTCAGCCTCTACGCTCTCAATCGCTTCTTTTACACTCAAGTTTTCCATGACTTTATGTTTATCCGTCACCTTAACGTTCTTAAGACACTGCGGGAATTTCTTCATTTCTCCTGCCAATTCCGATAGTGGCTTGTTCGTCACCTTCATGATGTTCACGAGTTGCAAGGCAGATAGCAATCCGTCTCCAGTCGTACTATGGTCCAGGAAGATGATATGACCAGATTGTTCACCACCAAGGTTGAAATCACCTTCACGCATACGTTCCATTACATAGCGATCCCCGACAGCGGTCTGTTCGGATTGAATATTCGATTCTTCCAAGCCTTTGTAAAAGCCTAGGTTACTCATGACAGTTGATACGACCGTATCATGCTTCAAGCGACCTTCGTTGTAGAAATGCTTCGCACAAATGAACATGATCTGGTCTCCATCGACAATCTGCCCGTTCTCATCGACAGCAATGAGACGGTCGCCATCTCCATCAAACGCAAGACCTATATCTGCTTCTTTTTCTTTCACAAGCTCAACCAATTTTTCTGGGTGAGTCGATCCGACACCATCATTGATGTTCAAGCCGTTCGGGGATGATCCAATTGTTGTGATATCTGCGTCTAAATCGGCGAACAAATGAGGTGCAAGCGAAGAAACAGCACCGTGTGCGCAATCCAACGCAATACGGAGGTTCGAGAAATCCTCGTCAATCGTTTGTTTCAAGAACTGCAGATACTTCTGTCCACCCTCGAAATAGTCGCTCACTAGTCCAAGGTCCATACCAGTCGGTCTTGGTAGCTGATCCTCATCCTGATCGATGAGTGCTTCAATTTCCTCTTCTTGTTGATCCAGCAATTTAAAACCATCGGATCCGAAGAACTTGATTCCATTATCTCCAACAGGGTTGTGTGATGCTGAAATCATGACACCAGCCTGAGCACCTAATGCTTTCGTCAAATACGCTACTCCTGGCGTAGAGATGACGCCTAACCGCATCACTTCCGCACCGATAGATAAGAGTCCTGCCACCAATGCCCCTTCAAGCATGTGACCAGAAATCCGTGTATCTCGTCCAATGATGATTTTTGGCTTTTGGGTTTGTTTCGTCAGAACATAACCGCCAAAACGCCCTAGTTTGAATGCTAATTCAGGTGTTAGTTCGGTATTTGCTACACCTCTGACTCCGTCTGTTCCAAAATATTTACCCATTAATTCAATCGCTCCTTCTTCCCTTATACATTAGGCAGTTCTTTCGCTGATGGTTAAGGTCGCTTTCTTCAACTTCGAGTCATACGTAAAAGATTCTGGTAATCGAACCTCGATATTTACGTCATGCTCCCCTTCTGATAAATCTTCAGCATCTACAAAAGCAGTAATCTTGTCTTCTGATAAATCATTCAAATCTTCTTCCATACCAGAGACCGTCAAATCCATGAGACCATTTTCAGGTTCCCTGATGGTCCCTTCCTGGTCATCTCCCAATCCCATGATCTGAATCGGAAGGTCTTTGAATGTTTTCGTACTTGCCGTTTCATTCGGTGAATCCCCAGAGGATTCTTCCACCTGTTCTACATCAATGTTGACTTTCACTTTCTTCGGAGAGGTATAGAATGCTCCTTCCGGCAAAGGAACCTCCACTTCTATGGTTTCATCCTCGGTAATGTTGCTTAGATCCACAGGGATGTTGATGGTGTCCAATTGATCCAATACATCTTTTGGCGCATGGATCGTAATTTCCTTATCTTCCGCTGTGATGGATTTCACTTCGATACCGTCTGGAACGGAACCTTTCCGTTCTATGGATACAGGGATATTTTTATTTGGATTATCAATTGGTATTGTCACTTCTGTGGTAGAAGGATCAATGGTTATATCAATTGGATCGTAACTCTTATTCAACGCTTGGATCTTCACTTCACGTGTGAACGTCTCTTTTGCATCGCCCACATTGACGAAAGCTCGGACATATTTAATTTCATCAATGATTTCCTTGGCCCCTGTTATTTCAATTTCATCTTGTTCTATTTCAGGCGTACCTGCAATATAGCCTTCCGCTAGCTGATCTTCATCCAATAGCTGGACGGTTACAGGAAACGTTTCAGTTTTCTTCTCGTGAAGCGTAACCGTTACGGTCGGTTCCTCAAATGTGTACTCGATTCCGTTCGGTATATTATCTATTTTTAAGTTCGCTTCATATTGACCTGGACCTTTATCAGATAAGTCAACATAAGCTGTCTGGCCTCTCTGCAACCCTAATTTAGTAAGGTCTGCGCGAGATCCGTTGAATTCCACTTTCACTCGATCTGGTAATCCCATAAGAACATATTTATCATCATCGTATTCAGCTTCAAGTGGAACGGTTTTAAATATTTCTTCTCCAGTATTAGGTATCTCAGTGTTATTTTCATTCGCTTCCTGATTCGTGATATTGACAGAGGTATACATCATTAGAGCGACAAGAAAAGCTGTAATTTTCACAAACCAATGACTCTTAAGCAGTTTATCCATCTTTCTTCCCCCTCCAGTTCCACTTCGATGAGGAAGTTGCTTTAGATTTATTCATAATCTCGGCCTCTAATAGTTTTCGTAACATCTCTTCATCTAAGTTACGGTACAGCTCCCCATTTTTCGTTAGTGAAACATGCCCAGTTTCTTCAGAAACCACCAATGTCAGTCCGTCTGTCACTTCTGAAATACCAAGTGCTGCACGGTGTCTCGTACCGAGCTCCTTGGAAATAAATGGGCTCTCCGATAATGGTAGATAACTTGCCGCTGATAAGATTTGATCGTCATTGATGATGACAGCTCCATCATGTAACGGTGTGTTCGGAATGAAGATGTTGATTAACAATTCAGAACTCAAATGTGCGTTGATCGGAATTCCAGTTTCGACATAATCATCCAAACCAGTTTCTCTTTCAAGTGTAATCAGAGCTCCGATACGACGTTTCGCCAGATAATTAGTCGCCTTCATTAACGCTTCAATCGTCTTCTGATTCTTCTCTTCTTCAGCAATCATCCCTCTGGAAAAGAATCTTCCCCGACCAAGCTGCTCAAGTGCTCTTCGCAGTTCGGGCTGGAATATGATGATGATTGCCAAAATCCCGTATGTAATCGCCTCATTCATGAGCCAGTTCAACGTGTTGAGCTTGAAGATACCACTGAAGAACCAGACCGCCACAATGACGGTGATTCCTTTCAACAGTTGAATCGCCTTTGTCCCTTTAATAAGCATGATAAGTTTATAGATCACATAGGTGACTAAGAGGATATCTATTATGTCGTTTATGTAGTTCAGTACATTAAAGTCTCCAACGGGAAACATCTCGTCATCCTCCAAACTGATCAACTTAGAATCATTGTTTCCAACAATGGTCAGTTTGTTACTTGTGTAACTCTTACATTATATCATAATTTGCAGCTATTTCTATTTTTCGACAACATCCTTAATTCTGTCTCCGTTGTATAGGATAAAATAATTTCTTCGAATTCTCGCTCTCTTTCCGCGAATACACGCAAAAAGGACAGGCTGTCTTGTTCATGCCTGTCCAATATGAAATGTTTTATTGATTAGATCCTAATCATGATCCGATACAAACCAGTTTTTGATGCTCATGAACCCTTCTTTCAATCTGTACCAGACCCATTCTGTGACTTGATGGATTTCTTCACTTTCACCAGCAACATGCCCTGCGGAAGCAAGATAGTGTTTCCCGTTGATGACTGTCACGTTTCCTTCTACCATCCCTGCAATTTCAACATCACCGTTTCGAACGACAAGATCCCCTTTAACGGTTTCTCCTTCTGGAACGATGACTCGTTTGCTCTGTTCGTCAATTTTCACCTGCGCACCGTTTGCGGTGACAGATATAGGGTTGTCCTTGTTGCCGCCCCATTCACTATAAATTGATCCAGACATCAATATTAGAAATACAACGGCTGCTGTCAGAAGCGGATGATGTTTAAACCACCTGCGCAATTTAGACGTCGATTTTTCACGTGGTAAACGCTCCATCACTTTTGAAGTAAAACCATTCGGCGCCTTAATCGAATGATGACTTACAAGCATTCGATCCACATTTTTCAATTCCTCAAACTGCTTATGGCAATTCGAGCATGCCTTTATATGTTGAAGTAAGTCGATTTTCTCAAGCGGTTCAATGCTTTCGTCTATCCATTTGTGCATATAGGACGAATATTTCTTATCACATTTCATCTCATATCCTCCTATCCATCCAGATCTTTCAACCGTTTTCTCAGTGCTTCTCTCCCACGATGGATTCTTGTCTTGACTGTAGAAACGGGTATTTGTAAAATATCGCTGATTTCTTTCAGTGATAATTCCTCCAAGTATTTTAAAGCAATTGCTGAACGATATTTAGGAGGCAGTTGTAGAATCTCACTTTGTATACGTTCTTGTAGCTCAAAGGTTTCAACTTTTTCTTCAGGTAATTGTTCTGCAACTGCAACTTGTGAATAAAGGGTCAATCCTTCTCCACCAGAAACTTCTGCATCTAAATAATAATCAGGCTTTTTCTTTCTTATACGGTCGATTGTCAAATTGGTTGCAATCCGATACAACCATGTTGAAAATTTATGTGCTTCATTATATTTCTCAATATGTATGTAAGCCCGTACAAAGGCATCCTGAGCAATATCTTCCGCCTCATGCACATTCCCCAACATACGATAGACGATGTGATATACCTTATCTTTATAAATCTCAACCAGTTCTTCGAACGCTTTCTGATCCCCTTTTTTTACTAACCGGACCAAACGCTTCACCGTTATATCCATATAGGAACCCCCGATTTTGCGATATCAAAATTTTCCTTATACCCCATTAGTACTATCTCATCTCATATTCTAACATGGGAAAACATATAGGTGATGAATATTTTTGTTAAAAATAGGTTTATGTTTACAGATATCGGGTATTATGAGTAACAACCATTACGAGCGAAGGCAGGTGGGTGAGTTGTCAGCTGAAGAACGTTACCTATTGCATGAAATCGAAACCTCTAGAAAAAGAATGTTGTCCCTGGCAAAGGAAAAACCGTTATTTTCATCAGAGGTAGTTGAAATTAGTCAGTACTTGGATGACCTCCTCAACCGTTACGATGGAATCAAGAGTGAAATGATAAATGTATCCTGATTGCGCAGCTTCATTTAGTGGAGCTGTTTTCTTTTTGCAAAATAATAAAAAAGCCTTATCGATGTGAGCTCGATAAGGCTTTTTCAATGGTTAAATTAATTTCTCTCCAAATAGAGAGCCAACCAGTCCAACTGCACAAGTGGCTGTTTTGTTTTTGTCATCCAATATCGGATTCACTTCCACAAATTCAGCAGAAGTGATGATTTTCGCTTCTTCAAGCATTTCCATTGCCAAGTGGCTTTCACGATAACTGATGCCACCTAATACCGGAGTACCCACTCCAGGTGCTTCTGCTGGATCGAGACCATCCAGATCCAAGCTTAAGTGTACGCCATCCGTGTTTTTGGATACATACTCAATCGCTTCCTCCATAACCTTAGGCATACCCATACGATCGATTTCGTGCATCGTAAATACTTTGATGCCTTTTTCACGAATCAATACACGTTCTCCTTCATCAAGAGAACGAGCACCGATAATAACGATGTTCTCAGGCTTTATTTTAGGACCATATCCACCGATATCCTTCAGCTTCTCATGTCCAATTCCTAAGCTGACTGCAAGTGGCATACCGTGGATGTTCCCACTTGGAGATGTTTCACCTGTGTTCAAATCACCGTGCGCATCATACCAGATGACACCTAAGTTATCATAATGCTTTGATACACCAGCAAGGGTTCCGATGGCGATACTATGATCTCCTCCAAGAACGAGTGGGAAGTGTCCATCTTGGATGATCTTGTCTACTCCTTCAGCAAGAAGTGTACTTGCCTCAATAACCCCTTGCAGATTTTTCAAATTCGTTTCCGTGCTAGCTACTTTCTCTCTTTGAGGGATTTCAACATCACCATGGTCTTCTACTTCATAACCAAGGTTCTCTAAGCGTTCGATCAGACCTGCATATCTCATGGCACTTGGTCCCATATCTACACCTCGGCGCATTTGTCCAAGGTCCATAGGAACACCTAAGATTCCGATATTCTTGTTCATATTATTCCTCCTCATTGATTTCGCTCCACTCTCTATTGTAGGGGTTCTTCATACAGTGGTTCAACTGGACATAAACCTGTATACTTATGCGCTATTTAAGCGGTTTTGTCTCCGGTTTTGGATAATTATAAAGCGTTTACATTTTCTGTGTATAGCATGTGCAAAATACTAAAAAACTCTCTAAACAAATGTTTAGAGAGTTAAAGAGTTATGTAATGGTGGAGCCTAGCGGGATCGAACCGCTGACCTCCTGCGTGCAAGGCAGGCGCTCTCCCAGCTGAGCTAAGGCCCCATGGAGCGGGTGATGAGAATCGAACTCACGACCAGAGCTTGGAAGGCTCTTGTTTTACCACTAAACTACACCCGCATGTATCATAATTATATCCAATCAGAGCGAATCTAAACTGGTGAGCCATGAAGGACTCCGACACGCAGTTAGTACTTCTGATTGTTCTTCGTTGACTGATCACCTGCAGTGGAACCGTAGGTGAGAGTCCTGGCAGAAGGATTGATGGTGAGCCATGAAGGACTCGAACCTTCGACCCTCTGATTAAAAGTCAGATGCTCTACCGACTGAGCTAATGGCTCGTAGTCTATGAAATAAATGGTGGAGGGGGACGGATTCGAACCGCCGAACCCGGAGGGAGCGGATTTACAGTCCGCCGCGTTTAGCCACTTCGCTACCCCTCCAATAAAAAAAGACTAAATAGTCTAATTTAAAATGAAGATGGTGCTGGCCAGAGGACTTGAACCCCCAACCTACTGATTACAAGTCAGTTGCTCTACCAATTGAGCTAGGCCAGCGTAGTAATATTAGATGTTTCTCATTTTTGTCGTCCCGATTTCAGATCGTTGATCTGTGAGTGAATCAATCGGTACGCTGTTGCTTTGCTTCGCAGCTTAATCGATCGTGCTCTACCAATTGAGCTAGGCCAGCATTGCAATAAAATATTTGGAATGGTGGAGGATGACGGGATCGAACCGCCGACCCCCTGCTTGTAAGGCAGGTGCTCTCCCAGCTGAGCTAATCCTCCGACATGGTGACCCCTACGGGATTCGAACCCGTGTTACCGCCGTGAAAGGGCGGTGTCTTAACCACTTGACCAAGGGGCCATTATTAAACTTTGATGGAGCTTCCAAGCGGGTTCGAACCGCTGACCTCTTCCTTACCATGGAAGTGCTCTACCTGCTGAGCTATGGAAGCATATGGCTCCACAGGCAGGACTCGAACCTGCGACCGATCGGTTAACAGCCGATAGCTCTACCACTGAGCTACTGTGGAATAATCATTGAAATTAAATAGGTTGGCCCGGCGATGTCCTACTCTCACAGGGGGAAGCCCCCAATTACCATTGGCGCTGAAGAGCTTAACTTCCGTGTTCGGCATGGGAACGGGTGTGACCTCTTCGCCATCATCACCAGACCATTTCAAAATGATCCACAATCACAATCCTTAGTAAGGACAAGATATATAATACTAAAAACAAAATGCTTTTGCAAGGGCTTTTTTTAAAAAATGTTCCCTCAAAACTAGATAACGGTACTTGAAAACGTCTTCGATGTTTAAGTATTGTGGTTAAGTCCTCGATCGATTAGTATCTGTCAGCTTCACGTGTCACCACGCTTCCACACCAGACCTATCAACCTCATCATCTCTGAGGGATCTTACTCGCTTGACGCGATGGGAAATCT
>JAIVLN010000010.1 GCA_020524245.1 Rossellomorea aquimaris
GGAAGCGTGGTGACACGTGAAGCTGACAGATACTAATCGATCGAGGACTTAACCATAAAAATGAACGCGGACTAAGAGCGTCACGTCCTGTGACAACGTCCGCACTAGCACATCCTGTGTGTCGTGTTTTCAAGAACCGTTATCTAGTTTTGAAGGAATAGTTCCTTCAACTTCATAGTCTGGTGGCGATAGCGAAGAGGTCACACCCGTTCCCATGCCGAACACGGAAGTTAAGCTCTTCAGCGCCAATGGTAATTGGGGGATTCCCCCTGTGAGAGTAGGACGCCGCCGGGCAACAACGAAAGGACAGCTGCGAAGCTGTTCTTTTTTTGTGTTTCAAAGAAGTTTTCAAAGGAGATGGGGAGTGGAGCAGGCGATGAGATCCGTCATTCATTGCAGGAAGAAGGTAGTAAGATTTTACTAATTTCCCAAAGTGAGCATGAAAGTTCCCCAAGTCAGCGGCTAAGTTCCACAAGCCAGAGGTAAAGTTCCACAAGTAAGCGCTAAAGTTCCACAAGTGAGACACAAAATCTTCTCACGATGGAAATAAGGGAGAAAATGCTAAAACATTTTCTCTTCAAAAGAGGTGATTTATACTTCTCCACACAAAAAACAATCCCAAAAAGCCATATATCGCATTTAAATCGCTTCATTTTGGTTTAAAACCAGAATTTTATTAAGCTCGCGGGCCAATGGTAACTGAAAAGACATATTAAACAGCAACTGAAGTGACCTCTATGATCCGCACGCAAATTCACGACACTCCTGCAGGAATAGCGAGCCAGGCGAGACCAAGGTAGTAATGTTTAGCTCAACTCCCAGTCACTTGGATCACTTCAGACTACCGGCGGCAACAGCCTCCTCGTCAACATTCCAGTGATCTACTAACTAATCGGGTCGCTTGCGCTTTACAAATGCCAGCCGAAAGGGAGTGAAATTCGAAGAAATCAACCTTCCACGTTTACCTTTTTTCCTCGTTTGCCTATAATTGAATACTATAAACCATAAGATGATACTAACTCGACATATTGGGAGAGATGACAATGGACTTATTATCCTATGACTGGATATCAGATAAAACAGTAACCATAACAGTTCGCTTACTCATCGCAGCAATATTATGTGGACTCGTCGGAATCGAACGGGAATTCAAACGACACCCTGCGGGATTCCGTACACATCTGCTAGTAGGGGTAGGTTCTTGTCTCATGATGCTCTTATCCATATTTGGATTCGAAGATTTCTTAGCTTCACATGAACAAGTACAAGGCTTCGATCCATCCCGTTTACCAGCATATGTTGTCAGTGGAATTGGCTTCTTGGGTGCAGGAACGATTCTTGTCCATGGTGTTACAGTAAGAGGATTGACAACCGCTGCCTCCATTTGGGTCGTAGCAGGCATTGGTCTAGTCGTAGGGATCGGCATGTATTACGAAGCGATTTTTACAACATTCGTCATGATCCTGAGCTTGCTTTTCTTAAACAAATTTGAGGATCTCTACCTACGTAAACAGCGATTCCATCATGTGACAGTGATCGTAGAGAATAAAGAGGTTCCACTGTCTCTGATCATCAATGAACTTGAATCGTGCAAGGTGCCCATCTCGCATGTGACAATCGACGATCACCCGAATGATGCATCAACCTCATTGATAAAATATTCTTTCAAAATTCAGGTTTCGAACACAAAAAAGCTTCCAGAAGTGTATGACAAGATTCAATCGATTGATCACGTTCATAAAGTATTTGCAACAGAGTAATTTCACTCATCATCTTCATATGCTTCCCGCAAATATCGGGAAGCTTCCTTCTTCCCTCTACTCCAAGAAAATTTAAAAAAACTAAAGTTTATATCAAAAAATCCCTGTCTATAATAGAAACATCAAACACTTTGCAACTTGCGGCCAATTGTATATAATTATAGTCAAAGAAAGTCAAAGTCAGAGCAGAAGGAGGGGCTGTGATGGGATGAAAAACATTTCTGACATCATTGAGGCGCATTTGAAAGAAATTTTAAAGGGAAGTAACAAGAAGGAAATTGAGATCAAGCGGAGTGAAATTGCTGAAAAGTTTCAATGTGTCCCCTCACAAATCAATTACGTAATTAATACGCGGTTTACGATTGAGAAAGGCTTTATTGTGGAAAGTAAAAGAGGAGGAGGAGGATACATTCGGATCATTAAGGTAGAGACGGATAGTACGACAATCCTGCTCGATCAGATCCTTAAATTGATTAAAAACCGCATCAGTGAGTCTGCCGCTGAAAACATCATCTATAGATTGTTAGAAGAACAAATCATCAGTATTCGAGAAGCAAGGTTGATGAAAAGTGTTATTGATCGATCCACCATCAATATCGTGCTTCCTTACCGAGATGAACTCAGAGCAAACCTGATGAGATCCATGATTTACAGTTTAAAGTATAAGAACTAAAGGGGAGTGTAAGGCGTGTATTGTCAAGAATGTCAACAACGACCAGCAACTTTGCACTTCACGAAAATCATTAACGGGGAAAAGAACGAATTCCATATTTGTGAACAGTGTGCAAAGGAAAAAGGGGACTTCATACCAGGCTCTAATTCGTTCTCGATTCATAACTTACTCTCTGGGTTATTGAATTTCGAACAACCACTCAATGAGACCAATGCTGCACCTCGAAGTAAACAAGTCACTCAGTGTGCGAAGTGTGGCATGACTTATCCTGAGTTTGCGAAAATTGGTCGCTTCGGATGTACGGACTGTTATAAGACATTCGCATCGAAACTTGATCCGATCTTTAAACGGATCCATGGAGGGAACACAGATCACTCAGGAAAAATTCCGAAACGTATCGGAAATGATCTGTTGGAACGGAAAAAAATCGATCAGCTTAGACAAAAATTACAACAGCTCATCAATGAAGAAGAGTTTGAAGAAGCAGCACATGTACGAGACCAAATCCGCTCGATGCAAAAGCGGTTTGAGGGGAGGGATTGACGGTGTCTTTGAAAAGATTCATGAGTGAAGCCATCAGTCCTTGGATGAAACGGGAAGGACCAGACTCGGATATTGTATTGAGTAGTCGGATCCGGTTAGCCCGTAATCTCGAAAATCACGTCTTTCCCCTGGTTGCAAACGAGCAACAGTCTAGAGAAGTGAACGAACAAATCCGCAATCATTATGAAAATCAGGCATATGGTAGTGTAGGCAGCTTATCGTATATCGATGTGGATCAATTGAAGTCGATCGAAAAACGAGTGCTCGTCGAAAAACATTTGATTAGCCCGAACCTTGCTGAAGAACCAAAGCATTCAGCTGTTTTGATGAGTGAGGACGAATCGATCAGCATCATGATTAATGAAGAGGATCATATACGCATCCAATGTCTATTCCCAGGTTTTCAATTATCGGAAGCTCTGACATTAGCGAGTGGGATCGATGATTGGTTTGAGGAAAAAGTGAATTATGCTTTTGATGAAAGGCATGGATACTTAACGAGCTGCCCAACCAACGTTGGAACTGGAATGCGAGCATCTGTCATGATGCATTTACCAGCACTTGTCATGACCCAGAAAATGCATCGGATCGTTCCAGCGATCAACCAGTTAGGGCTTGTCGTAAGAGGGATTTATGGTGAAGGTAGTGAAGCACAAGGGAACGTCTTCCAAGTTTCCAACCAGATGACGCTCGGTAAATCAGAACTAGATATTGTCGAAGATTTAAGAGGAGTCGTCATGCAACTCATTGAGGAAGAGAGAGCTGCAAGGAAAAATCTGCTCGAAACCTCTAGAATACAGCTTGAAGACCGGGTATACCGTTCATTGGGGACCCTCGAAAACAGTCGAATCATCCAGTCGAAAGAAGCGACGAAGTGCTTGTCGGATGTAAGGCTCGGAATTGATTTGCAAATGATAGAAGGGATTTCACGTAAAATATTGAATGAACTAATGATACTTACCCAACCTGGATTTCTACAACAGTATGCGGGAGAAACATTGACCCCTGATCAGAGGGATATCCGACGTGCTACATTGATTCGCGAAAGATTGAAGTTAGAGAAGAACAACGAATAGGAAGGTGATCACGATGATGTTTGGACGTTTTACTGAACGAGCTCAAAAGGTACTTGCACTTGCACAAGAAGAAGCGATTCGTTTAGGTCATAATAATGTGGGTACAGAGCATATCCTGCTCGGCCTGGTTCGTGAAGGCGAAGGAATAGCTGCAAAAGCACTTTCTGTTCTTGGTTTAAGTCCTGAAAAGATTCAAAAAGAAGTAGAATCCCTCATCGGTAAAGGTCAGGAATCGGTTCAAACGATCCATTATACCCCACGAGCGAAGAAAGTCATTGAACTATCAATGGATGAAGCTCGTAAACTCGGCCACTCGTATGTGGGTACAGAACATATATTATTAGGTTTGATCCGTGAAGGAGAAGGGGTGGCAGCACGCGTCCTCAATAATCTCGGAGTCAGCCTGAACAAAGCTCGCCAACAAGTATTGCAGCTTCTCGGAAGCAATGAATCTTCCTCTTCTGCTGGAGGTTCATCAGTCAATGCGAATACACCGACACTTGATAGTCTTGCAAGAGATTTGACGGCTGTTGCCCGAGATGGCAGTCTTGATCCTGTCATCGGCCGAAGTAAGGAAATTGAACGTGTCATCGAGGTATTAAGCCGTCGTACGAAAAACAATCCGGTACTGATCGGAGAGCCTGGTGTTGGTAAAACTGCGATCGCTGAAGGATTGGCGCAACAGATCATTAATAATGAAGTGCCAGAGACATTGCGTGATAAGCGCGTCATGACACTTGATATGGGTACAGTAGTAGCAGGTACCAAATATCGTGGGGAGTTTGAGGACCGATTGAAAAAGGTCATGGATGAGATCCGTCAAGCCGGTAACATCATCCTCTTCATCGACGAGCTTCATACGTTAATTGGAGCGGGTGGAGCAGAAGGTGCAATCGATGCTTCGAACATCCTTAAACCTGCGTTAGCTCGCGGTGAGTTACAATGTATTGGAGCGACGACCCTCGATGAATACCGCAAGTACATTGAAAAGGATGCAGCCTTGGAGCGTCGTTTCCAACCAATCCGCGTTAATGAACCGACGAATGATGAATCCATTCAAATTTTAAAAGGTCTTCGTGACCGGTATGAAGCACACCATCGGGTAACGATTACCGACGATGCAATTGATGCGGCTGTCAAACTTTCAGACCGCTATATCTCCGACCGTTTCCTTCCGGATAAGGCGATCGATTTAATTGATGAAGCAGCATCTAAAGTTCGTTTACGCTCTTATACAGCACCACCGAATCTAAAAGAGCTTGAACAGCGTCTTGAAGGTGTACGTAAGGAAAAAGATGCAGCTGTCCAAAGTCAGGAGTTCGAAAAAGCAGCGTCTCTCAGAGACTCCGAACAGAAGTTGAGAGAAGAACTGGAAACGACAAAAAACAGCTGGAAAGAAAAGCAAGGACAAGAAAATACAGAAGTGACACCAGAAGATATTGCGCTTGTTGTAGCAAACTGGACTGGAATTCCAGTATCCAAGCTGAAGCAAGAGGAAACGGAAAGACTATTGAATATGGAATCCATCTTACATGACCGCGTCATCGGCCAAGACGAAGCGGTTAAGGCGATTTCCAAAGCGATCCGAAGAGCACGCGCAGGCTTGAAAGATCCTAAACGACCAATTGGTTCCTTTATTTTCTTAGGACCGACTGGGGTCGGTAAGACGGAGTTGGCGAGAGCGCTAGCAGAAGCATTATTCGGGGATGAAGATTCCATCATCCGTATCGACATGTCCGAGTATATGGAAAAGCATACGACGAGCCGTCTTGTCGGTTCACCTCCAGGGTATGTCGGTCACGAGGAAGGCGGCCAGCTCACAGAGAAGGTCCGTCGAAACCCATATTCCGTCATCCTTCTGGATGAAATCGAAAAGGCACACCCTGAAGTGTTCAACATCTTACTTCAAGTGCTTGAAGATGGTCGTCTAACAGACTCGAAAGGACGTACGGTGGACTTCCGAAACACCGTCGTCATCATGACTTCCAACGTCGGAGCAAGTACGTTGAAGCGAGGTAAGAGTCTTGGATTCACAGCGCAATCTGAGAACCAAGAGTATGAGAACATGAAATCGAAGGTCATGGATGAAATGAAAAAAGCATTCCGTCCTGAGTTCTTGAACCGTATCGATGAGACAATCGTGTTCCATACGCTTCAAAAAGAACACCTCAAGCACATCATCAGCTTGATGTCGAATCAGCTTCAGAAGCGACTTTCTGAACAAGGCATTGATATTGAGTTGACCAATGCAGCGCTTGAGAAGATTGCGGATGAAGGCTACGACCCAGACTATGGTGCACGTCCACTACGTCGTGCGTTGCAACGTCAGATTGAAGACCGTCTTTCTGAAGAATTGCTCAGAGGAACAATCGCAAAAGGGCAGACTGTCAAGATCGATGTGGAGAACAACGACTTCACTGTGAACACGGTAGGAGCAGGTACGTAAAGAGATTGATAAAAAGTGTCAGGCACCATACGTGGTGTCTGGCTCTTTTTGTTGGATGTGTTGATTTCCTCGAAACTCACTCCTTATCCGCGGGCGAATCGCAACCTTCAGTGTCGTCAATTTCCATTACAATCAACAAAAACGTCTAGCATACTCCTCCTCGTTTCCGTAACACTTTATAACAATCGAGCGGTTTTACCCATATGCATGAGATTATCGAATACAATACTTATATAAGGTGTTCCCTGACGCGTTTGTGATATGATTGCAGTAACTTAAAACGATACGGAAGATGTCAGGGAAATGGGGAATAGTAACAATGGCAAAGAAAAAAACCGTGTTTTTATGTCAGGACTGTGGGTACGATTCACCTAAGTGGATGGGAAAATGTCCTGGTTGTAATAAATGGAATACGATGGTTGAGGAAATCATCCAACCGGATAAAGGACATAGAAGATCCTTTCAGACGGGGAATCCGACAAGTCAAAAACCTGAACCGATCACCCAAATCAAGAGTGAAAAAGAACCGAGAATTGATACACGGATCAATGAATTGAACAGAGTACTAGGTGGCGGTGTTGTTCCTGGATCGCTTGTCCTTGTCGGTGGAGACCCGGGAATCGGTAAATCGACGTTACTATTACAGGCTTCAGCAAAACTTGCAGAATCCTCTCAACGAGTCTTGTATATTTCAGGAGAAGAATCAATTAAACAGACGAAACTGAGGGCACAGCGGCTCGGAATTAATCATGACCAGCTCTATGTCCATGCTGAAACCGATATGGATCTCATTGAGAAGGCGATACAAGACATTAAACCGACATTGTTGATCATCGACTCGATCCAGACGGTCTATCGATCCGAAGTAACTTCTGCACCAGGGAGCGTATCACAAGTCCGAGAATGTACCTCGCAGTTCATGCGAATCTCCAAGACGAATGGAATCGCCACGTTCATTGTCGGACACGTGACGAAGGAAGGGTCCATTGCCGGACCGAGATTGCTTGAGCATATGGTCGATGCAGTCCTTTACTTTGAAGGAGAAAGGCACCATACGTATCGAATTTTAAGAGCGGTGAAAAACCGATTCGGATCAACGAATGAAATCGGTGTCTTTGAAATGAAAGAGGCAGGGTTGGAGGAAGTGGAAAACCCTTCTGAAGTGTTTTTGGAGGAACGTTCTAACGGAGCAGCAGGTTCAGCGATTGTCGCTTCTATGGAAGGTACGAGACCTGTCCTGGTCGAAATTCAGGCATTGGTCTCGCCGACAAGTTTCGGAAACCCGAGGCGGATGGGAAACGGGATTGACCATAACAAAGTGTCATTATTGATGGCCGTTCTTGAAAAACGAGTCGGCTTATTGATGCAGAATCAAGATGCTTACGTAAATGTTGCTGGAGGGGTCCGCCTGGATGAACCAGCCATTGATTTAGCGATTGCTATGAGTATTGCATCAAGCTTCCGTGATCAACCCACGAATCCTACAGATGTGTTTATCGGAGAGATCGGTTTGACAGGAGAGGTACGAAGAGTGTCCCGAGTCGAGCAAAGAGTCCATGAAGTGGCGAAGCTCGGATTCAAGCGCGTCATTCTTCCAGAGAAAAACATAGGTGGATGGACGGTACCGAAAGGCATTGAAGTCGTCGGTGTAGCGACTGTCCAGGAGGCACTACGTCATACACAAGGAGGATAACGTATGGATCCTGCGATGAGAGAGTTGATCGTAAGTAAAATGCTACAGTATGTTGCACCAGGAACCCCATTACGTGATGGGATTGACAACGTGTTACGTGCAGAAACAGGCGGGTTGATCGTCGTCGGTTTTAACGATAAAGTACAAAAACTCGTCGATGGTGGCTTTACAATCAATTGTCGTTTCTCTCCCGCTTATTTATATGAGCTAGCGAAAATGGATGGTGCAATCATCCTCAATGACGAAGGAAATAAGATTCTATATGCGAATACTCAATTGATTCCCGATACGACGATACCATCCAAAGAAACGGGCATCCGTCACCGGACGGCAGAACGGGTAGCGAAGCAAACCGGGAATTTGGTCATTTCCATTTCTCAACGGAGGCGTGTAATCACCTTATATCAAGGGGTCATCCGTTATTCGCTTCAAGACATAGGCGTGATTCTTACTAAGGCGAATCAGGCGTTACAGACGTTGGAAAAATACAAGTCCGTCCTAGATCAGAGCTTAACCGATCTTGGAGCACTAGAGTTTGAAGAACTCGTTACATTCCAGGAAGTATCACAAGTCATCCATCGGATAGAAATGGTTCTGCGCATCAGGAATGAAATCATCAAGTATGTAAACGAGCTCGGTTCCGAAGGGCGGCTGATCAGCATGCAGATGGAAGAACTCGTCGCGAACATCGAGTCGGAAGCTGCCTTGATCATCAAAGATTACTCAAAGAATTCGAAAGTGGATCCGTTCCACATCCTCAATGAGCTGAAAAAGCTTTCTAGTGAGGAATTGTTAGAAGAAAATGCGATTGTGCGGTTATTAGGCTACCTTCCATCTTCGAACATCTATGAAGAACCTGTGAAGCCGAGAGGATATCGCATACTTCACAAGATTCCTCGTCTTCCGTCATTGATCATTGAAAATCTGGTCAACCATTTTGAACATTTACAAATGACGCTCAAGGCATCTATTGAAGAATTGGATGATGTGGAAGGGATTGGAGAAATCCGTGCTCGGAAGATTAAAGACGGCCTTAAGCGAATTCAGGAGCAATTGTTCCTCGACCGCCATATTTGAAGAAATTTGGAAAAGGGGAACTTGCCCAAAAGGTTTGTAATTTACATGTTATTTTATGTAAAATTGAAGATAAGCAGGTTTCAAATCTATTGAAATGTCTATAATGAAGAGGAGGAGGTGAACAATTTTGCTGAAACGAATTGTTCAATTATTTTTCATTATCGTTGGTGGAACATTAGGTTATTTATATGTACCTGAACTTATTCTAATATTAAATGATTTGGTCAATTTAGGAGATTTACCTGGTTTTATAACATCACCTTATATCGGTTCGTTCATTGGAGCATTATTATTTTTTGTCAGTACGTTTTGGTTAGCAGATTATATTGTCGGTTTCATTCAATGGATTGAAGAATCATTGATGAAAGCGCCTGTCGCAGATGTGTTATTCGGTTCATTCGGTCTCATTTTTGGATTGGTCGTCGCTTATTTGGCGATGTTCGCCTTGAATAGTATGGAACTCAGTATCGTCATGAATGTCATCGGCTTTTTCTGTACAGCCCTTCTAGGTTATATCGGTTTCCGTTTCGGGTTCAAAAAGCGTGAAGAGCTTGTGAATGTGTTTACGTCAGCACGCTTTGCCAACAAGAAAAAAGAAGCGGAAGCGGAAGGCAAGTCAGACGACGGCACCGTGTTGAAAATCCTTGATACGAGTGTCATAATTGACGGTAGAATTGCAGATGTTTGTCAGACAGGATTTTTGGAAGGTCCGATTGTTATACCACAATTCGTCCTGGAAGAATTGCAGCACATTGCGGATTCATCGGATGTTTTGAAAAGGAATCGTGGTCGAAGAGGCCTGGATATCCTCAATCGAATCCAAAAAGAACTCGCTGTAAAAGTTGAAATCTATGAAGGCGACTTCGAGGACGTTCAAGAAGTGGATAGTAAACTGGTCAAACTCGGAAAACTCGTATCAGGTATGGTCGTAACAAATGACTATAACTTGAACAAAGTATGTGAGTTCCAGGGTGTTCCGGTTCTCAATATCAATGATTTAGCCAATGCAGTCAAACCGGTCGTCCTACCAGGAGAAGAGTTGAATGTACAGGTCATTAAAGACGGCAAGGAGCAGAACCAAGGTGTCGGGTATCTTGATGACGGAACGATGATCGTCGTTGAAGATGGTCGGGATTACATTGGTAAAACAATCGAAGTCCTCGTAACGAGTGTATTGCAAACATCTGCTGGTCGAATGATTTTTGCAAAGCCTAAGCTGTTGGAAAAGGCGTTGTAATTCTTTCTGAAAGTAGATGAGAAATCGTGGATTATGTCGTAGTCATACCTGCTGCCGGACAAGGGAAGAGAATGAAGGCAGGAAAGAATAAACAATTTTTGATGCTGGATGGCACACCATTGATCATTCATACCTTACGTATTTTTCAGGAGGATGAATGGTGTAGTGGGATTATCCTAGTCGGAAATGAGAATGAGTTGGATGACCTTCGTCTGCTCGTCGATGAGCATCAAGTAAATAAAGTCGATAAAATTGTTCCTGGAGGGAAGGAACGTCAGCATAGTGTCTATGAAGGATTGAAGGCAGTTGAAGAAAATCCGCTTGTGCTGGTCCACGATGGTGCCCGCCCGTTCGTTTCTATCGAGTCTATACACAATCTCGTGTTGGAAACCGTAGAAAGTGGAGCGGCTGTACTCGGCGTCCCTATCAAGGATACGGTCAAGCAAATTGAACAGCAAAAAGTCGTCAAGACTGTAGACAGAAGTAGCTTGTGGGGGGTTCAAACCCCACAAGCTTTTCATCTGCCTCTCATTTTAAAAGCACATGAAACAGCTGTGAAGAACGGATATCTTGGAACAGATGATGCAAGTTTGATGGAACATATCGGATATGAAGTTTCAATCGTCCAAGGGGATTATCTGAATATCAAATTGACGACACAAGAAGATCTTCTATTCGCGAAAGCGATCATCCGGGAGAGGGAGGAGCAGCAAAACAATGTTTAGAATTGGACAAGGATTTGATGTACATCAATTGGTAGAGGGAAGACCATTAATTATCGGTGGAGTCACCATTCCGCATGAAAAGGGATTACTCGGTCATTCCGATGCCGATGTATTATTACATGTGATTACAGATGCTGTTCTTGGAGCAATCGGGGAAGGGGATCTTGGAAAGCATTTTCCTGATACGAGTGCCGATTTTAAAGACATTGATTCTAAGATTCTATTGCAACGTGCCTTCCAATTAGCGAAAGAAAAAGGATACGCGCTAGGGAATGTAGATGCGACGATCATTGCACAACAACCTAAGATGGCCCCGCATATTTCTCACATGCGTGAAGTGATTGCTGAACTATTAGAAGCGGAACTCGATCAAGTGAATGTGAAGGCCACAACAACTGAGAAACTCGGATTCACTGGAAGAGGAGAAGGAATCGCCGCTCAGGCGGTTGTTCTAATGGAAAAATAAACCTGGTGGACATACATAGGTTTATAATTTTGAACTATGATAAACTATCAACAAAAGAATGTGGAAGGTGAGATGAACTCATGTCAGATCAAGTTAGAGTACGTTATGCGCCAAGTCCGACTGGACATTTACATATAGGAAATGCTCGTGCAGCCCTCTTCAACTACTTATTCGCACGCAGTCAAAACGGAACATTCGTCATCCGTATTGAAGATACCGACCAGAAACGAAATGTTGAAGGTGGAGAATACAGCCAGCTTAACTATTTGAAGTGGCTCGGAATCGATTGGGATGAGAGTGTCGATGTTGGTGGAGATTATGGACCATACCGACAAATGGAACGACTTGATATTTACCGTGAACACTATCAAGATCTTCTAGATCGCGGTCTTGCATACAAATGTTACTGTACTGAAGAAGAACTTGAGCAGGAAAGAGAAGCTCAACAAGCACGTGGAGAAATGCCACGTTACTCCGGGAAATGCCGCCATCTGACAAAAGAGGAGCAAGAAAGACTAGCAGGCGAGGGAAGAAAACCAAGTATTCGTTTTGCTGTTCCCCGTGACAAGGAATATTCATTCATTGATATCGTCAAAGAGAAAGTGACATTTGAATCGAATGGTATCGGAGACTGGGTCATCGTCAAAAAAGATGGTATCCCAACTTATAACTTTGCGGTTGCAATTGATGACCATCATATGAAGATCAGCCATGTATTGCGTGGTGACGATCATATTTCCAATACACCGAAACAGCTCATGATTTATGAAGCATTCGGTTGGGAACCACCGAAGTTCGGTCATATGACATTAATCGTTAATGAAAATCGTAAGAAGCTGAGTAAACGGGATGAGTCTACCATCCAGTTCATCGAGCAATATGAAGACCTGGGCTATCTGCCTGAGGCACTTTTCAACTTCATCGCACTACTTGGATGGTCTCCAAAAGGAGAAGAAGAATTGTTCACGAAAGAGCAATTCATTGAAATCTTTGACGCAGACCGTCTGTCTAAAGCGGCAGCTGTCTTTGATACGAAGAAGCTCGAGTGGATGAACAACCAGTACATCAAAAATGCAGACTTTGACCGTGTTCTTGAGTTGACGGTGCCTCACTTGGAGCGAGCGGGTCGAATTTCGGAAGACCGCACACCGGAAGAAGACGAGTGGGTGAAGAAGCTCGTATCTCTTTATCAAGAACAACTTTCACATGGTGCTGAGATCGTAGCTCTCACTGAGCTCTTCTTTAACAAATCAGTTGAATACAACGATGCCGCAGCGGAGATTTTAAGTGAAGAGCAAGTACCGGAAGTGTTGAATGGATTGAAAGATCAAATTCAACCGATGGAAACGTTCGAGCCTGCTGAGATTAAAGCTGCAATCAAAGCAACACAAAAAGCGACAGGTCACAAGGGCAAGAAACTGTTCATGCCGATCCGTGTTGCTGCGACCGGACAATCTCATGGACCTGAATTGCCGGACTCACTTTCTCTACTTGGAAAAGAGGTCGTCCTTTCAAGATTGGACGAAGCGGTTCAAAAATTCGGGAAGTAAATAATACACATTTTGAATAAAATATAATATAGTAAAGAAAACATGAAACGTTAAATCGACGATGAGGAGAAGTAAAGAAGCGCGATCCTTTCTCAGAGAGGACCACATTTGGTGAAAGTGGTCTAAAGATCGACTCTTGAAATGCACCTCAGAGACCCCTGTTGAAATAGAGTAGGTAGGGGCGGTTCTTCCACCGTTAGAGGAAGCCTGAGTGGGAAGGGTTGTTTTTAATTCTTCTAAACAGAGTGGGACCGCGCCGTAAGCGTCTCTGTGATTTGTTGTCACAGAGGCGTTTTTTTATTTTCATTCAGTATTGCTCCCCTTACAGCTTCTGTCACTAAATGAATACTTACAGGTAAACTTGACGTATTCATTCCGTTCCATAAGCTACTCGCTTCACTCGTCAAAGATTTTTTAAAGGGGAGCAGTGAAGCATACTCGTAGGTGTCCTAATTTCTGTAGGACCATGGGTGCAAAGGAAGTAAAAGGAAGGATCCTTAAAATTCATTTTAAAGAAATCATAATTCTGACAGTCATAGAAAATACTCGAGAGGAGGCGTGACGTTCATGTTTAAGACCTTGAAGGAAGATATCGATGTCGTTTTTGACCAAGATCCAGCTGCTCGTAGTTATTTCGAGGTGATTTTAACTTATTCCGGCTTGCATGCGATCTGGGCGCATCGATTTGCACATCTGTTCTGGAGAAAGAAAATGTTCTTTCTTGCTCGTGTCATATCCCAAATCAGTCGTTTTTTCACCGGAATTGAAATCCACCCTGGCGCGAAGGTGGGGAAACGATGTTTTATCGACCATGGAATGGGGGTCGTCATCGGGGAAACGTGTGAAATCGGCGATAATGTCACCTTGTTCCAGGGCGTGACATTAGGCGGAACTGGAAAAGAAAAAGGGAAACGTCACCCGACCCTTGAGGACCATACATTGGTGGCAACAGGTGCAAAGGTATTGGGTTCGATTACGATCGGGCAATATTCCAAAGTCGGTGCCGGATCTGTTGTCTTGCAAGATGTACCACCGAACTCTACAGTCGTCGGTATACCGGGGAAAGTCGTCATCCAGGATGGCGTCAAAATCAAAGGCAACCTGGACCATCATAAATTACCGGACCCTGTTTCGGATAAATTCAAGCAGATGGAAAATGAATTGGAACGCTTGAAAGAAGAAATTGAACAAATGAAAAGGAGTGGGCACAATTGAGCATTCAAATTTATAATACTTTGACACGACAAAAAGAAACCTTCCAACCGATTGAAGAAGGAAAAGTAAAGATGTACGTTTGCGGACCTACTGTTTACAACTATATTCACATCGGAAATGCTCGCCCTCCGATCGTCTTCGATACGGTTCGTCGCTATTTGGAATATCGAGGGTACGACGTACAGTTCGTCTCTAATTTTACCGATGTCGATGACAAAATCATTAAAGCTGCAAATGAATTAGGCGAAGAAGTACCGACATTGTCCAAACGGTTCATTGAAGCGTATCATGAAGACACTTCCGCTTTGAACGTGAGAAAAGCGGATCTTCATCCGACGGTGACGGATACGATGGAAGACATCATTCAATTTATTGAAAAGCTCGTAGAGAAAGATTATGCATACGCTTCTGGAGGCGATGTATACTTCCGAACGAAAAAATTTGATGATTATGGTAAACTCTCTCATCAATCTATCGACGAACTCCGCTTAGGATCAAGAATTCAAGTTGGGGAAAATAAGGAAGATCCACTGGACTTTGTCCTCTGGAAAGCAGCGAAAGAGGGAGAAATCTATTGGGAGAGCCCTTGGGGTCAAGGAAGACCTGGTTGGCATATCGAGTGCTCAGCGATGGTGAAGAAGTATCTCGGAGATACAATTGACATCCATGCTGGGGGGCAGGACTTGTCATTCCCACACCATGAAAATGAAATCGCCCAGTCGGAAGCGCTTAATGAAAAGACGATGGCGAATTATTGGATGCATAACGGGTATATCAATATCAATAATGAAAAAATGTCCAAATCTCTCGGTAACTTTATTTTACTGCACGATTTGATCCAAAAGTATGATCCACAAGCCTTCCGATTCTTCATGTTGAACGTTCATTACCGTCATCCGATCAACTTTACGGATGAACTGCTTGATAGTGCCAAGACGAGTCTCGAACGTATCCGTACGACTGTCGAGAATCTCGAGCACCGGATTACGCATAGTGCGGATCTTGGTCTTGAAAATGAAAAATGGCTTGAAAAGATCGACCAGTACAAAGCAAGATTCATCGAAGAGATGGACGATGATTTTAACACGTCAAATGCTATTGCAACTCTGTTCGACTTATCGAAAGAGGCCAATGTCTACCTTCAAGAGGAAAATACGACGATCGAAGTGCTGGAGCGTTTCGTTGCGCTCTTTGATGAATTCGGTCAAGTGTTGGGTCTTGAACTGAAGCAAGCAAAAGAATTGTTGGATGAAGAAATCGAGTCCTTGATAGAGCAACGGAATCAAGCACGTAAAGAAAAGAACTTCCAACTCGCAGACCAAATCCGTGACGATCTCGCTGGCCAAGGGATCATTCTGGAGGATACTCCACAAGGCGTCAGGTGGAAGCGAAAATCATGAATGAACCCTACAGTGGAGCAGTCTCCAATCCAAAATTACTAAAATCATCGGCTCTCGCGTACATGGGAGATGCTGTCTATGAAGTCTATATCCGTTCTTACTTGTTAGGAAAAGGTGAGGTCAAACCGCAACAACTCCACAAACTTGCTACAAAATATGTTTCTGCAAAAGCTCAAGCTATCGCTATTTTAGCTTTGCTTGAGCAGCAGGAACTTTCAGAAGAGGAGCAAGGGGTTGTCCGCCGGGGGCGGAACAGTAAGATGGGAGCAGTACCAAAGAATACCGACATACAGACATACCGTTATGGCACGGCTTTTGAAGCCTTGATCGGTTTTCTTTATCTGTCACAAAAGCAAGAGCGTATGGATGATATCATCCGTCAATCCATCTCGATCATTGAACAAGCCGAAGGAGGGAAATCAGTTGAATAACGATATTGTAATCGGACGTAATCCAGTATTAGAAGCCCTTCGATCTGGCCGGGATATCAATAAGATCATGGTGGCAGAAGGGGCTCAAAAAGGTTCAATCGGACAAGTCATCAGTTTAGCGAAGAAAGAGCGGATCCAAGTCCAATATGTTCCGAAGAAAAAAATCGACACGTTAGCAGAAGGCGTCAATCACCAGGGGGTGTTAGCTTATGTCGCGGCCTATGATTATGCGGATATCGAAGACATTTTCCAGTTAGCTTCAGAGCGGAATGAGGATCCATTTTTCCTCGTATTGGACGAAATCGAAGATCCACATAACCTAGGTTCTATCTTACGAACGGCGGATGCTTCTGGTGCACATGGTGTCATCATCCCAAAAAGAAGAGCGGTAGGACTGACTTCTGCCGTCGCAAAATCATCTACAGGTGCAATTGAATATATACCTGTTGTCCGTGTAACCAATATCGCCCGGACTATTGAAGAATTAAAAGACAGAGGTGTCTGGTTTGTCGCTACAGATGCAAAAGGCGATCAAGATTATACACAAGCACGATATGATATGCCGATCGGCCTTGTAATCGGAAGTGAAGGTAAAGGAATCGGCAGACTCGTAAAGGAAAAGTGTGACTTCCTCGTCTCATTACCGATGAGGGGGAAAGTTACCTCGCTGAATGCCTCAGTCGCAGCCGGATTACTTATGTACGAGGTCTATCGTCAGCGTATGTCAGCAGGGGAATAACAATGGAAATTCTCTTGGTAGACGGTTATAACATGATAGGGGATTGGCCGGAGCTCAGAGTTTTAAGAGAGAAAGACCTTGCAGCTGCGCGTGACATTCTGGTGGACAAGATGGCTGAATATCAGGCTTATACGGGTATGAGGGTCATTGTCGTTTTCGATGCACACTTCGTTCCAGGGTCTGAGACGAAATATAAGAATTACCGGATCGAGGTCATTTTTACAAAAGAAAATGAATCAGCAGATGAGCGAATTGAAAAATTAGCAAAAGAATTAAAAGACATTCGCACAGAGATCCATGTAGCGACCTCTGACTTCTTGGAACAATGGGTTACTTTCGGTCTCGGAGCGCTGAGGAAATCGGCGCGAGAGCTTGCCATAGAAGTAAATCAGATCGAACAGAGGATCAGTAGACAGGTGGATGACATGAAGAAACAACGTCGGTCATCCAGCCTGACTTTGTCCGATGAAGTGGCTGAAATTTTTGAAAAATGGCGCCGAGGGGACCGTTGAGCGGTTGACGTTTGTCGAATGCCTACTGTATAATATTTCTATATATAGGTCGCCATGGTCGGAGGGATTCTCGTGAGCACAGAACTCAAAGAGATTGTACACCCGGAATTTGACGAGCTTGAAGATGAGTCGATTGTGGAGCAGGTTCACGAAGGACAAAGCGCCGCACTTGAATACTTAATCAACAAGTATAAGAATTTCGTCCGCGCTAAAGCACGGTCTTATTTTTTGATCGGTGCTGATCGCGAAGACATCATTCAAGAAGGTATGATCGGTTTGTATAAGGCCATCCGTGATTTTAAAGAGGACAAGCTTTCTTCTTTCAAAGCCTTCGCTGAACTCTGTATCACCCGCCAGATGATCACCGCCATTAAAACGGCAACGAGACAAAAACACATTCCGCTGAATTCATATGTATCACTTGATAAGCCAATATACGATGAAGAATCGGACCGTACGTTACTAGACGTCATATGTGGATCAAGGGTAACAGACCCCGAAGAGCTGATCATCAACCAGGAGGAATTTGATGATATCGAGCTTAAAATGGGGGAGCTTCTGAGTGATTTAGAACGAAAAGTATTAATGTTGTATTTGGATGGACGATCCTATCAGGAGATATCTGTTGATTTGAATCGTCACGTAAAATCAATCGACAATGCCCTGCAACGGGTTAAACGGAAGTTGGAAAGGTATCTTGAGCTTAGAGAAGTCGGCTTATGACCCACCGCTTCAGGCAGGGAAAAGTGTAATTTAAAATGTAAGAATACTTCGACAGGGAGCCATCCCTGTTTTTTTCTTGGGGCAAGTCCTGAACGACCATTCCTGTTGGTTTCAAACGAAATTTACGAGATTCCCGCGGGAACAGCGAGTGAATTTCGATGAAATCAACGCAGGTAAACTCTTGTTACATCAGGCTTGGAACGTTTAGGGCGCGTTGACAGGACTATACCCCTATGATAAAGTGTATAGCATAAAATGGACATAGTATGGATAAAACTCGGACTTGATTCGGGTCTAACGGTTTTCTGGAGAGGGTTACAGATGCGCACGAAAATTATACTTGCATGTGAACAATGTAAACAACGAAATTATACGACTATGAAGAACAAGGAAAGTGATCAAGGTCGTATTGAAATGAAGAAGTTCTGTAAGCATTGCCAAATGCACACTGTGCACCGTGAAACGAAATAAAATCCGATCAATTTTCAAATAAATAGAACCGTGTTGCCTGTATTCAGCAATAGTTTTTCATTTTAGACTTGTTATTCACGAAGCGAAGGCAAAGCGGAATGTTTTAATGAGTTTTTATCATAACCAATTTATTCTGGGGGTAAGATGATGGCTGGAATTGTACAAAAGACAGGAAGATTTTTCTCAAATGTCGTCAAGGAGCTGAAGCGTGTTTCTTGGCCAAACCGTAAGGAATTGACTCGTTATACGATCACGGTCATTACGACTGTGTTATTTATTGTCCTATTCTTTACTGTAATTGATTTAGGATTAAGTTGGGTAATTGAAACATTCCTGGAAAACTAGAATCTAGCTGATTAAGCTGAAATACTAATGGCTACAATGGTAAAGTAAATCCGTTTGGGAGGGAAAGGACGACCATGTCCTCACAAGTTATGGAAAAAAGATGGTATGTAGTTCACACGTATTCTGGATACGAGAATAAAGTTAAAGCGAATCTGGAAAAACGCGTAGAGTCAATGGGTATGGAGGACAAGATCTTCCGCGTGCTCGTCCCACAAGAAGAAGAGACAGAAATCAAAAATGGCAAGAAGAAAACAGCGATGAAGAAGGTTTTCCCTGGATATGTCTTGACGGAAATGGTCATGACAGATGATTCCTGGTATGTCGTTCGAAACACGCCGGGTGTCACTGGGTTCGTCGGGTCGACTGGATCAGGCTCTAAGCCGACGCCGCTCTTGCCGGAAGAAGTGGATCGTATCCTTCATAGCATGGGTATGGAGAAGCCGAAAGCTGAAGTAGACTTTGAGATCAAAGAAAGCGTTAAGATCAAAGAAGGTCCTTTCGCGAATTTTGTTGGCTCTGTAGAAGATATTGATGCAGACAAACAGAAGCTGAAAGTCCATGTCAACATGTTCGGCCGTGAAACACCGGTTGAGGTTGGCTTTACACAAGTCGATAAACTGACTTAAGCAAGTATGGATTCTGTCATTTCTTTTAGTTCATCTAACGGGATAATAAGGAATTTTTAAGAAACCGTTGAAAAACGAAAAAAGAAATGATAGAATTTTAATGTTTGAAATAACCCGATAAAACAAAACGGGGAGCTTTCGAAATCTGAAAGCTCGTTTTTATGAGTGGGAGGGCCAAAAGAGCCCAATATACCACATCACGGACTAAGGAGGTGTGTCACGTGGCTAAAAAGGTAATTAAGGTAGTTAAATTGCAAATCCCAGCAGGGAAAGCAAACCCAGCACCACCAGTAGGACCAGCATTGGGTCAAGCAGGTGTTAACATCATGGGATTCTGTAAAGAGTTTAACGCTCGTACATCTGATCAAGCTGGTATGATTATTCCGGTTGAAATCACGGTATTTGAAGACCGTTCATTTACATTCATTACAAAAACTCCACCAGCTGCAGTCTTGTTGAAGAAAGCAGCAGGTATCGAGTCAGGTTCCGGTGAGCCGAACCGCAACAAAGTTGCGACGGTGAAGCGTGATAAGGTGAAAGAAATCGCTGAAACGAAAATGCCTGACCTTAACGCTGCAAGCGTTGAATCTGCTATGAGAATGGTAGAAGGAACTGCACGCAGCATGGGTATTGTAATCGAAGACTAATCATGCATAGCACATGCACATAAGGTTGCGAGCTTCGCAACCTTTCTTATGGCGCTTAACCGGCGCAAAAGTGGGAGGATATTCCGTAAAAACCACAACTAAGGAGGAAATTAAATTGGCTAAAAAAGGAAAGAAGTATCAAGAAGCTGCAAAGCTTGTTGATCGTTCCGTACAATATGATGCAAACGAAGCTATCGAGCTTGTGAAAAAAGCAGCTCCAGCGAACTTCGACGAAACAGTTGAAGTTGCTGTCCGCCTTGGGGTAGACCCTAAGAAAGCTGACCAACAAGTACGTGGAGCAGTTGTACTTCCTAATGGAACTGGTAAGACACAACGTGTTCTTGTATTTGCAAAAGGTGAAAAAGCGAAGGAAGCAGAAGCTGCAGGTGCTGACTATGTTGGAGATGCGGATTACATCAACAAAATCAACCAAGGTTGGTTCGAGTTCGACGTAATCGTTGCAACACCAGACATGATGGGAGAGGTTGGTAAGCTTGGACGTGTCCTAGGACCGAAAGGCTTGATGCCGAACCCGAAAACTGGAACAGTAACATTCGAAGTCGAAAAAGCTGTTCAAGAAATCAAAGCTGGTAAAGTCGAGTACCGTGTAGACAAGCAAAGTAATGTTCACGTACCAATCGGGAAAGTTTCTTTCGACAACGAAAAGCTAGTTGAAAACTTGACTACGATCATCGACACATTGATCAAAGTGAAGCCATCAGCTGCTAAAGGAACTTATATCAAGAACATTGCGATCGCTTCTACAATGGGACCTGGAATCAAAGTTACAGCAAACAGCTTCAACGTAAAATAAGCTGTTGACTTTCTCACACACCCGGGTTATAATTGCTTTTGGAAATTGAATAGATCATACCGTAGACAGTAGGTGCGAACAATCGCTTAATTTCCTGCCGAGGTGTGTTGGGATTTCATACATTGCTATGATTTTATAACACTACGCCTTCATGTCTACAGACATGAAGGCTTTTTACATGATGAAAATCACTACGGTATGAAATAACAGGAGGTGTAGAAATGAGCGTACTTGAGCAAAAGAAACAGTTAGTTTCAACAATTGCTGATCAATTGAAGAACAGCAAGACGACAATCCTTGTTGACTACCGTGGTCTTGACGTAGCAGAAGTGACTGAACTTCGTAAGCAACTTCGTGAAGCTGGTGTCACTTTCAAGGTATACAAAAACACGATGACTCGTCGTGCAGCTGAAGAAGCTGGTCTTGCTGAGTTGAACGAAACACTAGTTGGTCCTACAGCGATCGCATTCAGCGAAGACGAAGTTGTAGCTCCGGCGAAGATTTTGAACAACTTTGCAAAAGAGCACGAAGCACTTGTTATCAAGGCTGGTGTGGTTGAAGGACAAATCACATCTGTTGAAAACATCAAAGCACTTGCAGAACTTCCATCTCGCGAAGGACTTCTTTCTATGTTGCTTAGCGTACTTCAAGCACCAATGCGCAACTTCGCATTGGCTACGAAGGCTGTTGCAGATCAAAAAGAAGAGCAAGGTGCATAATCTGAATATCAGATTAACCGAAGCGTTTGTTTAAAATAAAACTAATTACAATTAATAGGGAGGATTTACACAATGAGTAAAGAGCAAATCATTGATGCAATCAAAGAAATGTCAGTACTAGAACTTAACGATCTAGTAAAAGCAATCGAAGAAGAATTTGGAGTAACTGCTGCTGCACCTGTAGCTGTAGCTGGTGGCGCTGCTGAAGGTGCTGCTGAAGAGAAGTCTGAGTTTGACGTAATCCTTGAAAACGCTGGATCTTCTAAGATCAAAGTTATCAAGGTAGTACGTGAAATCACTGGTCTTGGTCTTAAAGACGCTAAAGAACTAGTTGACGGAGCTCCTAAGCCACTTAAAGAAGGCGTAGCGAAAGAAGAAGCTGAAGAAATGAAAGCTAAGCTTGAAGAAGTTGGAGCAACGATCGAACTTAAGTAATTCTACGAATTACTTTACAAAAGAAGCTCGCGTGATACGCGGGCTTTTTTCATGTAAAAGAATAAGAGCCTATAATTGTTGATTTTTGTGGAATTCCGCTAAAAAATTAACTTGTGATTCAAAGTGTTTCACTAATGCTTCTTTTATCAGGTATATGAAACCATGAAAAGTGCTATAAAGATTGATAGAAGCCTATGATCTAATTGTCTAAGGAGATGGCAATATGGGAGATCATTATTACTCAAACAAACCGACATCAGAAAGCAATCGAAAAGATTGGTCCTATACATTGAGAGGGAAAACCATCCGTTTTTATTCGGATTCTGGTGTGTTTTCGAAAAACGAAGTAGATTTCGGTAGCCGCTTGTTGATTGAATCATTCACGAAACCCGACGTTGCAGGAGGCATACTTGATATGGGCTGTGGTTACGGACCGATTGGTCTATCGCTAGCAGCGTCTTATCCTGAAACCAAAGTAACAATGGTAGATGTGAATGAACGGGCGATTGAACTTTCGAAAAAGAATGCAGATCGAAACCAAATCAACAACGTCGAGGTCTATCAGAGCGATTTGTTTGAAAACGTAAGAGAAACAAACTATAGTTGTATCCTCACCAATCCACCGATCCGTGCCGGTAAAGATGTGGTGCATGCCATTTTTGAAAAAGCATACGACCATCTTATACCCGGAGGGGAGTTATGGATTGTGATCCAAAAGAAACAAGGAGCTCCATCTGCAATGGATAAATTAGAATCCATTTTCGATGAAGTAGAAATGGTAGAAAGGAAAAAAGGCTACTATATCATTCGTTCGAAAAGATGTTGACTCGATTTTGGGTCTATGGTAATATTATAAAATGCCAAAGATACGTGTATTTTCACCAACCTGATTTTTACGTTGAAAATTGCATAAAAATCAAAAGGTATGGGAAAAATAGTATAATCATTTGTTTGTTTGGAAAAAATGAGGTTATATGACCCTTTTTTTCTTTTTGCACCTTATGAAAGTGGTGAATCGCTACTTTCAGAGAGTATGTGCAAGAGCCTTTAGTAAGCCTTTAGGATTTAAGGCTATTGCCGCTGTTTAAGCTTGGCACTAGCCAAGTTTTTCTTTTTTCCTCTGGTACATATGACTTTCAGATGGGTTCTGGATTAGGATCCACATCTTATTCTGTCATCTGCCAGGGTTTGAAAGATAGATGAGCAACCGCCAACACAAATAAGGCGTTGCTATGTTTTTTTCTAGTTTTCCTTAAAAACTAGTTGTATGACGATACTATGCTGGATTTGAGGGGTGAATCAGTTGACAGGTCAACTCATTCAGTTTGGACGCCACCGCCAACGGAGAAGCTATGCAAGAATTAATGAAGTTTTGGAACTTCCAAACCTCATTGAAATCCAAACTTCCTCCTATCAATGGTTTCTTGATGAGGGTTTGAGAGAAATGTTCCACGACATTTCTCCAATTGAGGATTTCACAGGTAACTTGGTGCTTGAATTTATCGATTATAGTTTAGGAGAGCCTAAGTATTCTGTCGAGGAGTCCAAAGAAAGGGACGTCACATATGCGGCGCCGCTTCGTGTCAAAGTACGCCTGATCAATAAAGAGACAGGCGAAGTGAAAGAACAAGAGGTCTTCATGGGAGATTTCCCTCTTATGACAGACACAGGAACGTTCATTATCAACGGAGCAGAACGCGTAATCGTCTCACAGCTCGTCCGTTCACCGAGCGTTTATTATAATCAGAAATTGGACAAAAACGGCAAGAGAGGTTTCACAGCTACGGTAATTCCAAACCGAGGCGCATGGTTAGAGCTTGAAACAGATGCGAAAGATGTCGTGCATGTTCGAATCGACCGTACTCGAAAAATACCGGTAACGGTCTTGTTGCGTGCATTAGGATTCGGTTCTGATCAAGAAATCATCGATTTGCTAGGGGAAGATGAGTACCTACGTAATTCTCTTGAGAAAGACAACACAGAAGGTACCGAAAAAGCGCTTCTTGAAATTTACGAGCGTTTACGTCCAGGAGAACCCCCTACAGTTGAGAATGCGAAAAGTCTATTAGAGTCCCGTTTCTTTGATCCTAAACGTTATGATCTTGCAAACGTTGGACGCTATAAGATCAATAAAAAGCTTCACATCAAAAACCGTCTTTTCAATCAGCGTCTAGCTGAAACGATTGCGGACCCTGAAACAGGGGAAGTCATCGCGGAAGAAGGAACGGTTCTTGATCGTCGATTGCTAGAGCGTATTCTACCTATGCTCGAAAATCAAGATTCATTTAAAGAAGTGACACCGGCTGGCGGTGTCATTGAAGATGAAACGATTCGTCTTCAGTCTATTAAAATATATTCACCTGTAGAAGGTGAAACCGATCAGGTCATCAACGTTATCGGAAATGGCCAGATCGATCGTACAATCAAGAATATTACGCCGGCTGATATCATTTCGGCAATCAACTATTTCTTCAACCTGTTGCATGGCGTCGGACTTACAGATGATATCGATCACTTGGGTAACCGTCGTCTACGTTCGGTAGGTGAATTGTTACAAAACCAATTCCGCATTGGACTTTCTCGTATGGAGCGTGTCGTACGTGAGCGTATGTCTATCCAGGATACGAATTCGATCACGCCACAAGCGTTGATCAATATTCGTCCGGTTATCGCTTCTATTAAAGAGTTCTTCGGAAGCTCGCAGCTCTCTCAATTCATGGATCAGACGAATCCATTGGCAGAGCTGACACACAAACGTCGTCTTTCTGCACTAGGACCTGGTGGTCTGACGCGTGAACGTGCAGGATTCGAAGTGCGTGACGTTCACTATTCCCACTATGGACGTATGTGTCCGATCGAAACGCCGGAAGGTCCGAACATCGGACTGATCAACTCACTTTCAAGCTATGCGAAAGTGAATGAGTATGGATTCATTGAAACGCCATACCGTCGTGTCGATCCTGAAACAGGAAAAGTAACGAAGCAAATCGACTACTTGACTGCAGATGAGCAAGACAACTATGTTGTCGCTCAGGCAAATGCGAAACTAGGTGAAGATGGATCCTTCCTTGATGAAGAAGTCATCGCACGTTACCGTGATCAGAATACGATTGCAAAACGTGACAAGATCGACTATATGGATGTATCACCTAAGCAGGTTGTCTCTGCTGCGACTGCATGTATCCCGTTCCTTGAAAATGACGACTCGAACCGTGCATTGATGGGTGCGAACATGCAACGACAAGCTGTACCGTTGATGGTACCGGAATCACCGATTGTCGGTACAGGTATGGAACACGTATCTGCAAAAGACTCTGGTGCTGCAGTTATCTGTAAGTACGAAGGTATTGTAGAGAAAGTATCTGCCGCTACGGTTTATGTGCGTCGTATTGAAACAGTCGACGGCAAGGAAGTAAAAGGCGACCTTGACCGTTATAACTTAATGAAGTTTATCCGTTCCAACCAAGGAACTTGTTATAACCAGAAACCGATCGTAAGCGAGGGAGATCGCGTAACGAAAGGCGAAATCCTTGCAGACGGTCCTTCTATGGAAAAAGGTGAGCTCGCACTTGGTCGTAACGTACTCGTAGGATTCATGACCTGGGATGGTTACAACTATGAGGATGCGGTCATCATGAGCGAGCGTCTTGTGAAAGATGATGTTTATACTTCCATTCACATTGAAGAATATGAATCAGAAGCACGAGACACGAAACTTGGACCAGAAGAAATTACACGCGACATTCCAAACGTTGGTGAAGATGCGCTTAAGAATCTTGACGAACGCGGAATCATCCGTGTCGGTGCAGAAGTGAAAGACGGAGATATCCTCGTCGGTAAAGTAACGCCAAAAGGTGTAACAGAACTGACAGCTGAGGAACGTCTATTGCACGCGATCTTCGGAGAAAAAGCGCGTGAAGTACGAGACACTTCATTACGTGTACCACACGGTGGAGATGGAATCGTGCACGATGTGAAAGTATTTAACCGTGAAGATGGGGATGAATTACCTCCAGGCGTGAATCAACTCGTACGTGCTTACATCGTACAGAAGCGTAAAATCCATGAAGGAGATAAGATGGCCGGCCGTCACGGAAACAAAGGTGTTATCTCTAGAATCCTACCTGAAGAAGATATGCCGTATCTTCCAGATGGAACACCGATCGATATCATGTTGAACCCTCTTGGGGTTCCATCTCGTATGAATATCGGTCAGGTATTGGAGCTTCACCTCGGAATGGCTGCTCGTGAATTGAACCTTCACATGGCTACGCCGGTATTCGATGGAGCGCGTGAAGAAGATGTTTGGGCAACGTTAGATGAAGCAGGCCTATCAAGAGATGGTAAGACAGTGCTTTACGATGGTCGAACAGGTGAACCGTTCGACAACCGTATCTCTGTCGGAGTCATGTATATGATCAAGCTTGCTCACATGGTAGACGATAAGCTACATGCTCGTTCTACTGGACCTTACTCGCTTGTCACGCAACAACCACTAGGTGGTAAAGCGCAGTTCGGTGGACAACGTTTCGGTGAGATGGAGGTATGGGCACTTGAAGCATACGGTGCAGCCTACACACTCCAAGAGATCCTCACTGTCAAATCAGATGATGTTGTCGGCCGTGTGAAGACATATGAAGCGATTGTCAAAGGTGAAAACGTTCCTGAGCCTGGTGTTCCTGAATCATTCAAAGTCTTGATCAAAGAGCTTCAAAGTCTCGGTATGGATGTCAAGATGCTCACAAGTGACGAACAAGAAATCGAAATGCGTGAGATTGATGAAGATGAGGAAAACCCTAACGATAAATTGAACTTGAACGTAGAAACCCAACCTGTCGGTGAATAAGGGTATAGCAGCATATCATAAGGGAGGTAGACCCCTTGATCGATGTAAATAACTTTGAGTATATGAAAATAGGTCTTGCTTCACCAGATAAGATCCGCTCCTGGTCACGCGGTGAAGTCAAGAAGCCGGAAACGATCAACTATCGTACATTGAAGCCTGAAAAAGATGGGCTTTTCTGTGAAAGAATCTTCGGTCCTCAAAAAGACTGGGAATGTCACTGTGGTAAATACAAACGCGTCCGTTATAAGGGCGTCGTTTGTGACCGCTGTGGTGTAGAAGTGACTCGAGCAAAAGTTCGACGTGAGCGCATGGGGCACATTGAACTAGCTGCTCCTGTTTCTCACATTTGGTATTTCAAAGGTATTCCTAGCCGTATGGGTCTCGTGTTGGATATGTCTCCAAGAGCGTTGGAAGAAGTCATCTACTTCGCTTCTTGGGTCGTAACCGAACCAGGTGAGACACCACTCGAAAAGAAACAATTGTTATCTGAAAAAGAATACCGTTCTTACCGTGAAAAATATGGTCAAGGATTCACTGCTCAAATGGGAGCGGAATCCATCAAAAAACTTCTTGCAGACATCGACCTTGATAAAGAAGTCGAAGTTCTGAAAGAAGAATTGAAGACGGCACAAGGACAAAGAAGAACACGTGCCATCAAACGTCTTGAAGTTCTAGAAGCTTTCCGTCACTCTGGAAACTTGACTTCATGGATGATCTTGGACGTCCTTCCAGTCATCCCGCCTGAATTGCGACCAATGGTCCAATTAGATGGTGGACGTTTCGCTACTTCTGACTTGAATGACCTATATCGCCGTGTGATCAACCGTAACAACCGTTTGAAGCGTCTATTGGACCTTGGTGCACCGAACATCATCGTTCAAAACGAAAAACGTATGTTGCAAGAAGCAGTCGATGCTTTGATTGACAACGGTCGTCGTGGTCGTCCGGTCACTGGACCAGGAAATCGTCCACTGAAGTCCCTTTCTCACATGTTGAAAGGTAAACAAGGTCGTTTCCGTCAAAACCTTCTCGGTAAACGTGTCGACTACTCTGGTCGTTCCGTTATCGTCGTAGGTCCAAACTTGAAAATGTACCAATGTGGACTACCAAAAGAAATGGCGCTTGAGCTGTTCAAGCCATTCGTCATGAAAGAATTGGTCAGCAAAGGCTTAGCACACAACATCAAGAGTGCGAAACGTAAAGTTGAACGTGTTCAACCGGAAGTTTGGGATGTACTTGAAGAAGTCATCAAAGAACATCCAGTTCTCTTGAACCGTGCACCAACGCTTCACCGTTTGGGAATCCAAGCGTTCGAACCGACATTGGTCGAAGGACGCGCAATCCGTCTACACCCGCTTGTTTGTACAGCGTACAACGCGGACTTTGACGGTGACCAAATGGCTGTCCACGTTCCATTATCAGCAGAGGCACAAGCCGAAGCTCGTTTGCTCATGCTTGCTGCACAGAACATCCTGAACCCGAAAGATGGTAAACCGGTCGTTACACCTTCACAGGATATGGTATTAGGTAACTACTACCTGACTCTTGAAAGAAAAGAAGCGATTGGTGAAGGAATGGTCGTCAACGACACGAACGAAGCGCTCACTGCATACCAAAATGGTTATGTACACCTTCATACGCGTGTTGCGATCCCAGCAAAAGCACTCGGTAAAGGATCGTTTACTGAAGAGCAAAATCGCAAATTATTGATCACTACGGTTGGTAAGTTGATCTTCAACGAAATCTTGCCTCCGTCGTTCCCATACATCAATGAACCGACAGAGTATAACTTGGAAGTTGCGACTCCTGAGAAGTACTTCGTCGATCCGACAGTTGATGTGAAAGAAGAAATCAAGAGCCGCGAGCTCATCACACCTTTCAAAAAAGGTATATTAGGTAAAATCATCGCTGAGGTATTCAAGCGATTCAAGATCACTGAAACCTCTAAGATGCTAGACCGTATGAAAGACCTTGGATTCAAGTACGCGACGAAAGCGGGTATCACTGTTGGTGTATCTGATATCGTTGTCCTTGCTGAGAAGAAGGAAATCCTTGAAGAGGCGGAAGAGAAAGTAACGAAAGTTATGCAACAATTCCGCAGAGGTTTGATTACGGAAGAAGAACGTTATGACCGCATCATTTCGATTTGGAGTAATGCGAAAGATGTCATTCAGGAGAAACTGATGGTTTCCTTGGATCCATATAACCCGATCTTCATGATGAGTGACTCCGGTGCCCGTGGTAACGCATCTAACTTCACTCAGCTTGCAGGTATGCGTGGACTCATGGCGAACCCGGCTGGTCGAATCATCGAACTTCCGATCAAGTCCAGCTTCCGTGAAGGTCTGACGGTACTAGAATACTTCATTTCCACTCACGGTGCGCGTAAAGGTCTTGCCGATACAGCACTTAAGACAGCTGACTCAGGTTATCTAACTCGTCGTCTTGTAGACGTGGCACAGGATGTCATCGTCCGTGAAAAAGATTGTGGAACAGACCGTGGACTTACAGTCAAAGCGATCAAAGAAGGAAATGAAGTCATTGAACCGCTTGATGAGCGTCTCGTTGGACGTGTTGCGTTCAAGACGATCCATCATCCGGAAAATGATTCTGTCATCGTAGGTCGTAATGACCTGATTACAGAAGATATCGCGAAAGAAATCATCGATCTTGGAATCGAAGAGGTCGTCATCCGTTCAGCATTTACATGTAACACTCGCCACGGTGTATGTAAGCTTTGCTACGGACGTAACCTTGCAACCGGTTCTGAAGTGGAAGTTGGAGAAGCAGTCGGAATCATCGCTGCACAATCCATCGGTGAGCCAGGTACACAGCTTACGATGCGTACATTCCACACAGGTGGGGTTGCTGGAGACGACATCACACAAGGTCTTCCGCGTATCCAAGAATTGTTCGAAGCGCGTAACCCGAAAGGTCAAGCGGTCATTTCTGAACTTGACGGAACGGTTACTGCAATCAATGAAGTTCGTGAAAAGCGCGAAATCACCGTCCAAGGTGAAGCGGAATCACGTAACTATACAATCCCATACGGTGCCCGCATAAAGGTAAAAGTGGACGATCAGATCGTCGCTGGTCAAGAACTGACAGAAGGTTCCATCGATCCGAAAGAATTGATGAAAGTTTCCGGCGTAGACGCTGTTCAAAACTACCTGTTGCGTGAAGTTCAAAAGGTATACCGTATGCAAGGGGTTGAAATCGGCGATAAGCACGTCGAGGTAATGGTTCGTCAAATGATGCGTAAGATCCGTGTCATCGAAGCTGGAGATACGAAAGTTCTTCCAGGATCACTGGTCGACATTAACAATTTCACTGATGTCAACACAGGTGTCCTATTGGAAGGCGGCCAACCGGCTACCGGTCGACCGATCTTGCTCGGTATCACGAAAGCATCTCTTGAGACAGAATCATTCTTGTCTGCTGCATCCTTCCAGGAGACGACAAGAGTTCTTACAGACGCAGCCATCAAAGGTAAGCGTGATGAATTACTCGGCTTGAAAGAGAATGTCATCATCGGTAAACTAGTACCTGCAGGAACGGGTATGTCACGATATCGCAATATCGTTCCATCCGGGGAAAGTTCCGAAGTGGAAGCGAATGAAGAAGCAGTCGTGACGGAAGAACTCGTTACACAAGATTAATAAAGTGTTGTTGACAACATTTTTCGATTTTGATAATATAACGTAGTGCTTCCATCTAAAACCTGTAGCTTTGGAGGATATCAAAACCAAATGTCTTATGAAAAAGTAATGCAGGCGACAAATGTTATTGTTGGCACAAAGCAAACAATAAAAGCCCTTCAGAATGGGGAAGTGAAAGAGCTAATCGTTGCAGATGATGCAGATCAGCGTGTAACGAATAAAGTCGTTCACATCGCAAAAGAGAAAAGCGTTCCTGTCTCAAACGTCGAATCTATGAAAAAGCTTGGAAAAGCGTGTGGAATTGATGTCGGGGCTGCAACGGTTGCGATAATAGGATAAAATGTTTTTGCCGGGGCGGTCTTCGCCCTGGGCAAAAACTTTATTTTGTCCAAAAATGAACCACCTGGATGTGTGGGCTAGGAATACGAAGAAAGAAGGGAGGATAAACAGAATGCCTACTATTAACCAATTAGTACGTAAAGGTCGTCACTCAAAAGGTAAAAAGTCTGACTCACCAGCATTGAACAAAGGTTACAACAGCTTCAAGAAAGCGAACACTGACCTTTCTTCTCCACAAAAACGTGGTGTTTGTACACGTGTTGGTACAATGACGCCTAAGAAACCGAACTCTGCACTACGTAAATACGCGCGTGTTCGTTTGACTAACCAGATTGAAGTTACAGCTTACATTCCTGGAATTGGTCACAACCTACAAGAACACAGTGTTGTATTGATCCGCGGAGGTCGTGTTAAGGACTTACCAGGGGTACGTTACCACATCGTTCGTGGTGCGCTTGACACTGCTGGAGTCAATGACCGTCGTCAAGGTCGTTCTAAGTATGGAACGAAGAAACCTAAAGATGAAAAGAAATAAGCTGATAGCTTAATCCAATAGGAACAATTTAAGGAAGGAGGGGACCACATGCCTCGTAAAGGACCTGTAGAACGTCGTGATGTATTACCAGATCCAATTTATAAATCTAAGCTTGTGACACGCCTAATCAACAAAATCATGGTTGATGGAAAAAGAGGTGTAGCGCAAAAGCTTCTATATAATGCATTCAACATCGTTCAAGAGAAAACGAACCAAGATCCAATGGAAGTACTTGATCAAGCACTTAAGAACATCATGCCAGTTCTTGAAGTAAGAGCTCGCCGTGTCGGTGGTGCAAACTATCAAGTACCAGTTGAAGTACGCCCTGAGCGTCGTTCAACACTTGGACTTCGTTGGTTGGTAAACTACTCTCGTCTTCGTGGTGAAAAGACCATGGAAGAGCGCTTGGCTTACGAAATCATGGATGCTGCAAACAACACTGGTGCATCTGTGAAGAAGCGTGAAGACATGCATAAGATGGCTGAAGCGAACAAAGCATTCGCTCACTATCGTTGGTAAGATCTACTTTATAAAAAACTATCAATCCCATTTTAGGAAGGAGAAAGACCCAAATGGCAAGAGAGTTCTCCTTGAAAGATACACGTAATATCGGAATCATGGCTCACATCGATGCCGGTAAGACAACTACGACTGAGCGTATTCTATTTTACACTGGTCGTATCCACAAAATTGGTGAAACTCACGAAGGAGCTTCACAAATGGACTGGATGGAGCAGGAACAGGAGCGTGGAATCACAATCACTTCCGCTGCGACAACTGCTCAATGGAAAGACCACCGTATCAACATCATCGACACACCTGGACACGTAGACTTCACAGTTGAAGTTGAACGTTCATTGCGTGTACTTGATGGTGCGGTAGCAGTACTTGATGCTCAATCTGGTGTTGAGCCTCAAACAGAAACTGTATGGCGTCAGGCGACGACATACCACGTACCACGTGTTGTATTCATCAACAAAATGGACAAAATCGGAGCAGACTTCATCTACTCCCTTGGAACACTACGTGAACGCCTAGGTGCTAACGCACATGCGATCCAGCTTCCAATCGGTGCTGAAGATAACTTCGAAGGAATCATCGATCTTGTTGAAATGAAAGCATATTTCTATGAAGATGACCTTGGTACACGTACAAAAGCTGGTGAAATCCCAGATGAGTACAAAGAGCTTGCTGAAGAGTATCATGGTAAACTAGTTGAAGCAGTTGCTGAACTAGATGAAGAACTCATGATGAAGTATCTAGAAGGTGAAGAGCTAACAGTCGACGAACTGAAAGCTGGAATCCGTAAAGGTACTGTAAACGTTGAATTCTACCCAGTACTATGTGGTTCAGCATTTAAAAACAAAGGTGTTCAGCTTGTACTAGACGCTGCACTTGACTACTTGCCTTCTCCATTAGATGTACCTCCAATCAAAGGTTTCATCGCTGGAGATGAAGAACAAAAGGAAATAACACGTGAAGCTGACGATAACGGTCCTTTCTCTGCCTTAGCATTTAAGGTAATGACAGATCCTTACGTTGGTAAGCTTACTTTCTTCCGTGTGTACTCTGGAACATTAGATTCAGGTTCATACATCAAAAACTCTACGAAGGACAAGCGTGAGCGTGTAGGACGTATCCTACAAATGCACGCTAACTCCCGTGAAGAGATCTCAACTGTATACGCAGGGGACATCGCTGCTGCAGTTGGATTGAAAGATACTTCAACAGGGGACACACTATGTGATGAAGGTGACGCAGTCATCCTTGAATCCATGGACTTCCCTGAGCCAGTTATCTCCCTGTCTGTTGAGCCTAAATCAAAGGCTGACCAAGACAAGATGGCTATCGCGCTTGCGAAGTTGGCTGAAGAGGATCCAACGTTCAAAACTGAAACGAACCAAGAAACGGGTCAAACGATCATCTCTGGTATGGGTGAGCTTCACCTTGACATCATCGTAGACCGTATGAAGCGTGAGTTTAAAGTTGAAGCGAACGTTGGTGCACCACAAGTTGCTTACCGTGAAACAATTCGCAAAGCTGCGAAGGTTGAAGGTAAATTCGTACGACAATCCGGTGGACGTGGACAATACGGACACGTTTGGATCGAGTTCGAACCTAACGAAGAAGGTGCAGGATTCGAGTTCGTCAACAAGATCGTCGGTGGGGTTGTACCACGTGAATACATTCCTGCGGTACAAAACGGTATTGAAGAAGCATTGCAAAACGGTATGCTTGCTGGTTATCAAGTAATCGACGTTAAAGCAACAATCTTCGATGGTTCTTACCACGATGTTGACTCGAACGAAATGGCGTTTAAGATTGCCGGTTCCATGGCACTTAAGAACGCGAAGCAATACTGTAGCCCAGTACTTCTTGAGCCGATGATGAAAGTTGAAGTCGTCGTTCCTGAAGAGTACATGGGAGACATCATGGGAGATGTAACATCTCGCCGTGGACGAGTTGAAGGTATGGAAGCACGTGGTAACGCTCAAGTTATCCGCGCAATGGTACCTCTTTCTGAGATGTTTGGTTACGCTACGACTCTACGTTCTAGAACGCAAGGTCGTGGAACGTACACGATGCACTTTGAAAAGTACGAAGAAGTACCGAAGTCGATTTCTGAAGAAATCATCAAAAAAGTAAGCGGTCAGTAATCGTTTACGACTTGTACAATGAAGTACATTTATTGTAAGCTAAGATAGGTGAGACATAGCCTTTCACCTATCTTACAAATAAAACTAAACCATTTTCATATTTAAAGGAGGAACATACTCATGGGTAAAGAAAAATTCGATCGTTCCAAAGACCACGTTAACATTGGTACAATTGGACACGTTGACCATGGTAAAACTACACTAACTGCTGCGATCACTACAGTACTTCACAAGAAGTCTGGTAAAGGTGAAGCTCGTGCATACGACCAAATCGACGGTGCACCAGAAGAGCGTGAGCGTGGAATCACAATCGCGACAGCACACGTTGAGTACGAAACTGACAACCGTCACTATGCTCACGTTGACTGCCCAGGACACGCTGACTACGTTAAGAACATGATCACAGGTGCTGCACAAATGGACGGCGGAATCCTTGTTGTTTCTGCTGCTGATGGCCCAATGCCACAAACTCGTGAGCACATCCTTCTATCTCGTCAAGTAGGTGTACCTTACCTTGTTGTATTCATGAACAAGTGTGACATGGTAGACGACGAAGAACTACTTGAACTAGTAGAAATGGAAGTACGTGACCTTCTTTCTGAGTACGACTTCCCTGGTGACGATGTACCAGTAATCAAAGGTTCTGCTCTTAAAGCTCTTGAAGGAGACGCTGATTGGGAAGCTAAAATCTTTGAACTTATGGATGCGGTTGATGAGTACATCCCAACTCCAGAACGTGACCACGACAAGCCATTCATGATGCCAGTTGAGGACGTATTCTCAATCACTGGACGTGGAACAGTTGCTACTGGTCGTGTTGAGCGTGGTAAGGTTAAAGTTGGAGACGAAATCGAAATCCTTGGTCTTACTGAAGAGCCTAAGAAAACTACAGTAACTGGTGTAGAAATGTTCCGTAAGCTTCTTGACTATGCAGAAGCTGGAGACAACATCGGTGCACTACTTCGTGGTGTATCCCGTGACGACATCGAGCGTGGACAAGTTCTTGTTCAACCAGGAACTGTTAAAGCTCACACTAAGTTCAAAGCTGAAGTTTATGTTCTATCTAAAGAAGAAGGTGGACGTCACACTCCATTCTTCGCTAACTACCGTCCTCAGTTCTACTTCCGTACTACGGACGTAACTGGAACAATCGCGCTTCCAGAAGGAACTGAAATGGTAATGCCTGGCGACAACATCGAAATGACTGTTGAACTAATCGCGCCAATCGCGATCGAAGACGGTACTAAGTTCTCTATCCGTGAGGGTGGACGTACTGTAGGTGCTGGTGTCGTTTCAACTATCATCGAATAGTCGATAGATATTGATTTAAAAGCACTCCTTTCGAGGAGTGCTTTTTCTATTGGTAGAAAGAGTGTGGAAATTTGGCGTTTTCTAAAACAAACCCTCTTTTTTTACAAAACACCTGTGGTTTTTTTCTAAAACCCCACACCGATTTTCTAAAACAGCACACCGTTTTTCTAAAATATCACCTCATTTTTCTAAAACACCTGATCACCACCCACGAAAATCGCCACACAACAAAGCAGCCGCAACGTAAAATCCCCACTTGCCCTCAACAATAATTTTCCAAGCGCGAAATTTATCACATAACCCAAAAAAACCTTGCAAAACATAGGCGAAACCTTTATAATTGTTCAAGTGTGGCTGAAACATTATTGTTCTGGAGATGTTGCAAAACCCTTGCAACTCTAGTATAATCAGTAATGTTGGCCATCTAGCGATGAAGTAGAAGGTTGCGGACACACCCGGCCCCTTTGCCATGGCGGGAACGTTCGGTAAATTTCTACTGAGAATTGTCTATATCTAATGGACGAGAAGGAGGGGAAATAATGGCAAAGCAAAAGATTCGTATTCGTTTAAAGGCTTATGATCACCGCATTCTAGACCAATCCGGTGAAAAGATCGTTGAAACTGCAAAGCGATCTGGTGCTAAGGTATCGGGACCAATCCCACTACCAACTGAAAAGTCTGTATACACAATCTTGCGAGCTGTACACAAGTACAAAGACTCTCGTGAGCAATTCGAAATGCGTACTCACAAGCGTTTGATCGATATCATCGAGCCAACGCCTCAGACTGTTGATTCACTAATGCGTTTGGATCTACCATCTGGCGTTGACATCGAAATCAAGCTATAAAACAAATTAAATTTTTCATATTTTAGGAGGTGTGACGAATGACCAAAGGAATCTTAGGTAAGAAGATCGGTATGACGCAAATCTTTGCAGAGAACGGTGAAGTGATTCCAGTAACTGTTGTTGAAGCTAGTTCTAACGTTGTTCTACAAGTGAAGACTACTGAAAACGACGGCTACGAAGCGATCCAAATCGGTTATGCTGACAAGAAAGAATCTCGTACCAACAAACCTGCAAAGGGCCATGCTGAAAAAGCAAACACAAACCCTAAGCGCTACGTTAAAGAACTTCGCGGAGTGGAACTCGGAAGTTATGAAGTTGGTCAGGAAGTCAAGGTAGATATTTTCCAGGAAGGCGACAGTGTAGACGTCACTGGAACATCAAAAGGTAAAGGATTCCAAGGTGCAATCAAGCGACACGGACAATCTCGCGGACCAATGACTCACGGTTCCCGTTATCACCGTCGTCCTGGTTCAATGGGTGCTGTTGACCCAATGCGCGTATTCAAAGGTAAAAAGCTACCTGGACGTATGGGCGGTAAGACAGTTACAGTTCAAAACCTTGAAATCGTTAAGGTCGACACAGACCGTAATCTACTATTGATCAAAGGTAACGTACCTGGAGCGAAGAAGAGCTACGTTACTGTCGAATCTGCTGTTAAGGCAAAAGAAGCTAAGTAAGAAAGGAGGATACACCGGTGCCAAAAGTAACGCTATTTAACCAATCCGGTTCTGAAATCGGAGAAATCGAATTGAATGACAATGTATTTGGTATTGAGCCAAATAACCACGTGCTTTTTGAAGCTGTTGTAATGCAACAATCTTCAACTCGTCAAGGAACTCACGCTGTCAAAAACCGTTCTGCGGTACGAGGCGGAGGTCGTAAACCTTGGCGTCAAAAAGGAACTGGCCGTGCTCGTCAAGGATCAATCCGTTCACCACAATGGGTAGGCGGTGGAACTGTATTTGGTCCAACACCACGAAGCTACAGCTACAAGCTTCCTAAAAAAGTACGTCGTTTAGCAATCAAATCTGCTCTTTCATCTAAAGTGCAAGAGAACAACATGGTTGTCTTGGAAGATCTTAAATTTGATGCTCCAAAGACAAAAGAAATGGCTAGTGTATTAGCAAACTTCTCTACAGCAACTAAAGCACTATTCGTAACAGCTGATGTGAACGAATTTGCAGCTTTATCTGCTCGTAACATCCCTGGAGTAACACTGATCACTGCTGACGGTGTAAACGTCTTGGATGTGCTTAACCACGATAAGCTATTCATGACGAAAGATGCTGTAGAAAAGGTAGAGGAGGTGCTCGCATAATGGCAGACGCACGTGAAATTATCAAGCGCCCCGTTATCACTGAACGTACTACAGAAATCATGGGTGACAGAAAGTACACGTTCGAGGTTGACCCTCGCGCGAACAAAACCCAGATCAAAAACGCAATTGAAGAGATTTTCGGTGTGAAAGTCGAAAATGTTAACACTCAAAACTATAAAGGAAAGAAGAAACGTGTAGGTCGTTACTTCGGATTCACTGCTAAGCGCAAAAAAGCGATTGTTCAGTTGACATCTGATAGTAAAGAACTCGATTTCTTCGAAGGAGTATAAACCTACTCGTAAAGGAGGGACCGTAAAATGGCTATCAAAAAGTATAAACCAACTACAAATGGTCGTCGTCATATGACGTCATCTGATTTTAGTGAAATTACAACAGACCAACCCGAAAAGTCGTTGTTAGCGCCACTTAGCAAAAAAGCTGGACGTAACAACCACGGGCGTATTACTACACGTCACCAAGGTGGAGGCCACAAGCGTAAGTATCGTATCATCGATTTCAAACGTGACAAAGATGGAATACCAGGACGCGTTGCTACGATCGAATACGATCCAAACCGTTCTGCAAACATCGCGCTAGTCCACTATGCTGACGGAGAAAAACGTTATATCCTTGCAACTAAAGGTATGGCAGTAGGACAAGAAGTAATGTCAGGACCAGATGCGGACATCAAGAATGGTAACGCAATGGCTCTTAAAGATATCCCAGTGGGTACAACAATCCACAATATCGAAATGAAGCCTGGTCGTGGAGGACAGCTTGTACGTTCTGCAGGTGCTGAAGCACAACTTCTAGGTAAAGAGGAACGTTACGCACTAGTACGTCTTCGTTCTGGAGAGACTCGTCGTATCCTATTGACTTGCCGTGCGACAATCGGTCAAGTAGGAAACCTTGAGCACGAATTGATCAACATCGGTAAAGCTGGACGTTCTCGCTGGTTAGGTAAGCGCCCTACAGTTCGTGGTTCTGTTATGAACCCTAGTGATCACCCACACGGTGGTGGTGAAGGACGCGCACCAATCGGACGTAAATCACCAATGTCACCTTGGGGCAAACCGACTCTTGGTTACAAGACTCGTCAGAAGAACAAGCCAAGTGACAAGTATATCGTACGTCGTCGTAAAAAATAACGGGATTGAACTACGGTTCAAACGAACCGTAGCGCAATCGCGAAGGGAGGTACTAGAATGGGTCGTAGTTTAAAAAAGGGACCTTTCGTAGATGACCATCTAATGAAAAAAGTTGAAGCGCAAGGTGAAAGCAACGACAAGAAAGTCATCAAGACTTGGTCTCGTCGATCTACTATTTTTCCACAGTTCATCGGACACACAATTGCCGTTTATGACGGACGTAAGCATGTGCCAGTGTACGTGACAGAAGACATGGTCGGACACAAGTTGGGAGAATTCGCTCCAACACGTACGTACAAAGGCCACGCTGCTGATGATAAGAAAACAAGACGTTAACAAGAGAGGAGGTACTCGGAATGGAAGCTAAAGCTGTTGCAAAACAGGTTCGAATTGCTCCTCGTAAAGCTCGCCTAGTCGTCGATCTCATTCGAGGAAAGGAAGTTGGAGAAGCGATTGCGATCTTGCGTCATACGCACAAAGGTGCATCTCCAATTGTAGAAAAGGTGTTGAACTCTGCGATCGCAAATGCAGAACACAACTACGAAATGGAACCAAACAACTTAGTAATCAAAACTGCTTATGTTGATGAAGGTGTAACATTGAAACGATTCCGCCCACGTGCTATGGGTCGTGCAAGCCGTATCAACAAGCGCACAAGCCACATCACAATCGTGGTATCAGAAAAGAAGGAGGGATAAATCGTGGGTCAAAAAGTAAATCCAGTGGGTCTTCGTGTAGGCGTCATCCGTGACTGGGAATCAAAATGGTACGCGGATAAAGACTATGCAGACCTATTACATGAAGACATCAAAATTCGTGAATACATTGAAACTCGCTTGAAAGACGCTGCTGTATCTGCAGTTGAAATCGAACGTGCAGCAAACCGTGTGAACATCACAGTTAAAACTGCTAAGCCAGGTATGGTCATCGGTAAAGGTGGTTCTGAAGTCGAAGCACTTCGTAAATCCCTTAACGATTTGACTGGTAAGCGAGTTCATGTCAATATCTTTGAAATTAAACAAGCTGATCTTGATTCCAAGCTTGTTGCTGAAAACATTGCTCGTCAACTTGAGAATCGTATTTCTTTCCGTCGTGCAATGAAACAAACAATCCAACGTGCAATGCGCGCAGGTGCGAAAGGTATTAAAACGGAAGTATCAGGACGTCTTGGTGGCGCTGATATCGCTCGTTCTGAATCTTATAGCGAAGGAACTGTTCCGCTTCACACGCTTCGTGCAGACATCGACTATGGAACTGCAGAAGCAGACACAACTTACGGTAAATTGGGAGTTAAAGTCTGGATCTATCGTGGTGAAGTCCTTCCAACGAAAGGAACGAAACAAGAGGAAGGAGGAAAATAATTATGTTGATGCCAAAACGTGTTAAATATCGTAGAGAACACCGTGGAAAAATGCGCGGACGCGCTAAAGGCGGCCAAGAAGTCGCTTTCGGTGAATACGGTCTACAAGCAGTAGAAGCGTCATGGATCACAAACCGCCAGATCGAAGCAGCTCGTATCGCGATGACGCGTTACATGAAGCGTGGCGGTAAAGTATGGATTAAAATTTTCCCTTCTAAGCCTTACACAGCGAAGCCTCTAGAAGTCCGAATGGGTTCTGGTAAAGGTGCTCCTGAAGGATGGGTAGCAGTTGTAAAGCCTGGGAAAATCATGTTTGAGGTAGCTGGAGTATCAGAAGAAGTAGCTCGTGAAGCTCTTCGTCTTGCATCTCACAAGCTTCCAATCAAAACGAAATTTGTAAAACGCGAAGAAGTGGGTGGTGACACAAATGAAAGCTAATGATTTCCGTAATTTAACCACTGCAGAAATCGAACAGAATGTTAAAACTCTTAAAGAAGAGCTATTCAACCTTCGCTTTCAATTAGCAACTGGCCAATTAGAAAACCCTGCCCGCATTCGTGAAGTCCGTAAAGCCATTGCACGTGCAAAGACTGTATTGCGCGAACGTGAGCTCGGAATTACGAACGCCTAAATTGAAGGGAGGACTTAAAAAATGAGCGAACGCAACCAACGTAAAGTATATGTAGGTCGTGTAGTATCCGACAAAATGGATAAGACGATCACAGTACTAGTTGAAACTTATAAAAACGACCAATTGTACGGAAAGCGCGTTAAGTACTCTAAGAAGTTCAAGGCGCACGATGAGAACAACACCGCTAAAATGGGTGACATCGTTCGAATCATGGAAACTCGTCCATTGTCTAAAGACAAGCGTTTCCGTTTAGTAGAAGTGGTAGAAGAATCCATCATTATCTAATAAAAGTTTCGGATCGATACTTTCAGTCCGAAAGGAGGTACACGTAAATGATTCAACAAGAATCCCGTTTAAAAGTTGCTGACAACTCTGGAGCTCGTGAACTACTAGCGATCAAGGTCCTCGGTGGATCTGGACGTAAGTATGCAAACATCGGTGATATGATTGTGTGTTCTGTTAAATCCGCAACACCAGGCGGCGTTGTTAAGAAGGGTGACGTTGTACGCGCGGTTGTCGTACGTACTAAGCGCGGTGTGCGCCGTCCAGACGGTTCTTACATCCGCTTTGACGAGAACGCAGCAGTCATCGTACGTGATGACAAGAGCCCAAGAGGAACACGTATTTTCGGACCAGTTGCACGTGAACTACGTGACAACCAATTCATGAAAATCGTTTCACTAGCGCCAGAAGTACTCTAATAATTGAATTTCAAGCATTGTCTTGTAAGGAGGTGCGCAAGCCGCTATGCCTAAAATGCACGTGAAAAAAGGCGATAAAGTTCAAGTTATCTCAGGTAAGGATAAAGGGAAGCAAGGTGTGATCCTTCAAGCATTACCAAAGGAAAACCGTGTGATCGTTGAAGGAGTAAACGTCGTTAAAAAACACGCTAAACCTTCTCAAGATAATCCACAAGGTGGAATCCTTAATGTTGAAGCTTCAATCCACGCTTCTAACGTTATGCCGATCGACCCTAAGTCTGGAGAACCTACACGCGTAGGTCATGAAGAAAAGGACGGAAAGAAAGTACGAGTTGCTAAAAAATCAGGGGAAGCTCTTGATAAATAAGCAAAGGTGAAAGGAGGTTACCTAGAATGAATCGTCTACAAGAAAGATATAAGCAAGAAATCGTTCCTTCTCTACAAGAGAAGTTCGAATATAGCTCAGTAATGCAAGTACCAAAAATCGATAAGATCGTAATCAACATGGGACTAGGAGATGCTGTTTCCAACGCGAAAGCACTTGACGTTGCAGTTGAAGAATTGACTGAAATCGCTGGTCAAAAGCCGGTTGTTACGAAAGCGAAGAAATCCATCGCTGGATTCAAACTTCGTGAAGGTATGCCAATCGGTGCGAAAGTAACATTACGCGGTGAGCGTATGTACGATTTCCTAGACAAGCTAATCAGCGTTTCTCTTCCACGTGTACGTGACTTCCGTGGGATTTCTAAGAAATCATTCGACGGTCGTGGAAACTACACACTTGGTGTGAAAGAACAGCTTATTTTCCCAGAGATCGATTATGATAAGGTCAACAAAGTGCGCGGTATGGATATCGTTATCGTAACTACTGCAAACTCAGACGAAGAGGCTCGTGAACTACTTACTCAAGTAGGTATGCCATTCCAAAAATAATGAGCCAAAGGAGGGAAAACTGTGGCGAAAAAATCAATGATCGCTAAACAAAAGCGTAAGCAGAAGTTCAAAGTACAAGAATACACTCGTTGTGAACGCTGCGGACGTCCGCATTCCGTAATCCGTAAGTTCAAGCTTTGCAGAATTTGTTTCCGCGAACTTGCATATAAAGGTCAAATCCCTGGCGTTAAAAAAGCTAGTTGGTAAACCCCGTTGACGGGAAGGAGGTAATTAGTAATGGTCATGACAGATCCAATTGCAGATATGTTAACTCGCATTCGTAATGCGAACACTGTAGGTCACGATAAATTAGAGGTTCCTGCATCCAAGCTAAAGAAAGAGATCGCAGAAATCCTTAAGAGCGAAGGTTTCGTACGTGACGTAGAGCTAATCGAAGATAACAAGCAAGGTGTTATCCGTATTTTCTTAAAGTATGGTCCAAACAACGAACGTGTTATTACGGGCCTTAAGAGAATCAGTAAGCCTGGCTTGCGTGTCTACGCGAAAGCTTATGAAGTACCACGTGTACTTGGTGGACTAGGAATTGCTCTAGTTTCTACATCAAAAGGAATTATGACAGACAAAGACGCTCGTAACCAACAAGTTGGCGGAGAAGTCTTAGCATACGTTTGGTAATAAAAGAAAGAAAGAATGGAGGTGCAGCTGAATGTCTCGTATTGGTAACAGAAGATTACAAATTCCAAGCGGCGTAACTGTCGAGAACAAAGGTGACAACGTCGTAACTGTTAAAGGACCAAAAGGTGAATTGACTCGCTCTTTCAGTCCAGATATGAAAATTAACATTGAAGAGAATGAAATTACTGTTCAACGTCCAAGTGAACACAAAGTACACAAGTCTCTTCACGGAACTACAGTAAGTCTAATTGACAACATGATCCACGGTGTTTCCAACGGATACGAAAAGTCTCTTGAACTTGTTGGTGTCGGATACCGTGCAAACAAGTCTGGTAACAAACTAGTCTTGAATGTTGGTTATTCTCACCCTGTAGAAATCGTTCCTGAAGAAGGAATCGATATCGAAGTTCCTGCAAATACGAAAGTAATCGTTAAAGGTATCGATAAAGAACGTGTTGGTGCTGTTGCAGCGAATATTCGCTCTGTTCGTCTTCCTGAACCGTATAAAGGGAAAGGTATTCGTTACGAAGGAGAATATGTTCGTCGTAAGGAAGGTAAGACTGGTAAATAGTAACGTAAGATTACGGAAAGGAGTGGCGTAGGATGATTACAAAAGCTGATAAGAATGTTGCTCGTAAGAAGCGTCATGCTCGTGTGCGTCGTAATATCTTCGGTACAGCAGAACGTCCTCGCTTGAACGTATTCCGTTCATCTAAGCACATCTACGCTCAGTTGATTGACGATGAAAACGGAGTAACGTTAGCGTCTGCTTCTACAATGGATAACGATGTAGAAGTTGAGAATGGCGGAAATGTTGAAGCTGCTAAGAAAGTCGGCGAAGCAATCGCAAAGCGTGCAGTTGAAGCTGGACACAAAGTCGTAGTATTCGACCGCGGTGGATATATCTATCACGGACGTGTCAAAGCACTAGCTGACGCAGCGCGCGAAGCAGGACTACAATTTTAATAGAAGGAGGGAAACTCAATCATGCGTGCAATCGATCCAAACAAACTAGAACTTGAAGAACGTGTTGTTACCGTTAACCGTGTTGCAAAGGTTGTTAAAGGTGGACGTCGCTTTCGCTTTGCTGCGGTAGTGGTAGTAGGTGATAAGAACGGTCATGTTGGATTCGGTACTGGTAAAGCTCAAGAAGTACCAGAAGCGATCCGCAAAGCAATTGAGGATGCGAAGAAAAATCTAATCAGTGTACCGATCGTAGGTACAACACTTCCTCACCAAATCAATGGACGATATGGAGCAGGAAACGTATTATTGAAACCTGCATCTGAGGGTACAGGAGTCATCGCTGGAGGACCTGTACGTGCGGTACTAGAGTTGGCTGGAGTTGGTGACATCCTTTCTAAATCACTAGGATCAAACAACCCGATCAACATGGTCCGTGCAACAATCGAAGGACTAAAAAATCTTAAAAAAGCTGAAGATGTTGCGAAGCTACGCGGCAAATCAGTTGAAGATCTATTAGGTTAAGGAGGGATTTTGAATGGCTAAGAAATTAGAAGTCACCCTCACTCGTAGTTTAATTGGTCGTCCGGAAAATCAACGTGTTACAGTGAAGACACTAGGATTACGTAAGATGCACCAAACAGTCGTACACGAAGACAACGAAGCGATTCGTGGTATGGTGAACAAAGTGTCTCACCTTGTAACAGTTAAAGAAATCAACGCTTAATAAGACGATATAAATCATGAGGAGGTGCCGATAATGAAACTTCATGAACTAAAGCCATCTGAAGGTTCTCGTCGCGAACGCAATCGTGTTGGACGTGGAATCGGATCAGGTAACGGTAAGACAAGTGGACGTGGACACAAAGGGCAAAACGCTCGTTCTGGCGGCGGAGTACGCCCAGGATTCGAGGGTGGACAAAACCCACTTGCACGTCGTTTGCCAAAACGTGGATTCACAAACCCAACTCGCGTCGAGTATGCGGTAGTGAACCTTGAAACGTTGAACCGTTTTGAAGAGGGTACAGAAGTAACCCCTGAACTTCTTCTTGAAACTGGCGTAATCAGCAAGTTGAAAGACGGAGTGAAGATTCTTGGAAACGGGAAACTAGAAACGAAGTTGACTGTCAAAGCTCACAAGTTTTCTGCTTCTGCGAAAGAAGCAATTGAAGCAGCGGGCGGAAACACTGAGGTGATGTAATGTTCCGTACAATCTCCAACATTATGCGCGTAAGTGATATAAGAAATAAAGTGTTATTCACACTAGCTATGCTTGTCATCTTCCGGATCGGAACATTCATTCCAGTCCCGAATGTAGACAAGACTGTACTTGATTTTCAAAATCAAATGAACGTATTCGGATTCTTGAATACGTTTGGTGGCGGAGCCCTGCAAAACTATTCCATTTTTGCAATGGGGATCATGCCATACATCACAGCATCAATCATCGTTCAGTTGTTACAGATGGATGTTGTGCCGAAGTTCACCGAATGGTCGAAGCAAGGTGAGGTAGGGCGTCGTAAGCTTGCTCAATTCACTCGATATGGTACGATTGTTCTTGGATTCGTCCAGGCAATCGGAATGTCTATCGGATTCAACAACTTGTTTCCAGGACTTATTCCAAACCCGAATGTCGCGACTTACCTGATGATTGCTTTGATCCTTACGGCAGGTACTGCGTTCTTGATGTGGTTGGGTGAACAGATTACAGCACATGGTGTAGGAAACGGTATTTCAATTCTGATCTTTGCTGGTATCGTCGCAGCTGTTCCAGGTGCAGTGAACCAGTTTTACGCTCAACAATTTGAGGGTACGGATCAGACATTGTTCATCGGTATCGTAAAAGTCCTTCTCATTGCGCTTGCAGTCATTGCATTGACTGTATTCGTCATCTTCATCCAACAAGGTCTACGTAAGATACCGATCCAATACGCTAAGCGTGTTGTGAACAACAAGCCGGTTGGAGGACAACAAACTCACCTTCCAATCAAGGTGAACGCTGCAGGGGTAATTCCAGTCATCTTTGCAATCTCATTGATCATCGCACCGCCAACGATTGCGGGATTCTTTGATGAGAATGCAGTGACTCGATTTATCACACAGACTTTTGATTATACAACGCCGGTGGGAATGATCGTTTATTCGGCCTTGATCATCGGATTCACGTATTTCTATACATTCGTTCAGGTCAATCCTGAGCAAATGGCAGAGAACTTAAAGAAACAAGGTGGATACATTCCAGGAATCCGTCCAGGAAAGAACACGGAAACGTACATTGTGCGTATCCTTTATCGTCTGACATTCGTTGGAGCGATGTTCTTGGCACTTGTTTCGATCCTGCCGATCTTTTTCATCAAGTTCGCGGGTCTTCCACAATCGCTTCAAATCGGCGGAACGAGCCTATTGATTGTGGTCGGTGTAGCACTTGATTCTATGAAACAAATTGAAAGCCAATTAATTAAACGTCATTATAAAGGCTTCATCAAATAAAGAGAGAAATGGGAATCTAACGTATTCCCCTTCTCTTGACAATGTACGTTTGTGACCGTATGGAGGGATTAGATGAATCTAGTACTCATGGGTCTGCCAGGTGCCGGAAAGGGAACCCAGGCTGCCAAGATCGTTGATAAATATGGTATCCCCCATATCTCAACAGGTGACATGTTCCGAGCTGCAATTAAAGAGGGAACCGAATTGGGTATAAAAGCCAAATCCTACATGGATGCTGGTAACCTTGTACCTGATGAGGTCACGATTGGGATCGTCGACGAGCGATTGAACAAAAGTGACTGTAAGGACGGTTTCCTGCTTGATGGGTTTCCTCGGACAGTCGCACAGGCTGAAGCGCTTGAGAATATCCTTTCCAAAAGCGAGCGTTCAATCGATTACGTTCTGAACATCGATGTCGATAAAGAACAGTTGATGGAACGATTGACTGGCCGCAGAATCTGCAAACAATGTGGAGCGACGTATCATGTGATCTTCAATCCACCTTCACAAGAAGATGTTTGTGATAAGTGCGGTGGGGAACTTTATCAGCGCGAAGATGATAATGAAGAAACAGTCAAAACAAGGCTTGAAGTGAATATCGAACAATCGAAGCCGCTGCTTAAGTTTTATGAGCAGAAAGGCTATCTCCGTAACATCGACGGAAACCGGGATATCGATGAGGTATTTGTAGATATCGATCGACTCCTTGGAGGGTTGAAGTAATGATCATTTCAAAGACACCGCGCGAGATCGACATCATGCGTGAGGCTGGAAGGATTGTTGCTCTGACTCATAAAGAACTCCAGAAGCACATCAAGCCGGGAGTGACGACGAAAGAACTCGACAAGATTGCGGAAGAATTCATTCGCAGTCACGATGCAATTCCTTCTTTTAAAGGCTATAATGGTTTTACAGGAAGTATTTGTGCATCGGTAAATGAAGAACTCGTTCACGGCATTCCTGGAAAGAAAGTGCTAAAAGATGGAGACATCATTTCCATTGATATCGGTGCGAAATATAACGGATATCATGGTGACTCAGCTTGGACTTACGGTGTCGGAGAAATCTCCGATGAGAACCAACATCTTTTAGAGGTAACCGAACAATCGTTATATAAAGGTCTTGCAGAGGCAAAACCTGGAGAAAGACTCACGAACATCTCCCATGCGATTCAATCGTATGTTGAAGCAGAGGGCTTTTCGGTAGTACGTGAATACGTCGGCCACGGAGTCGGACAAAATTTGCACGAGGATCCGCAAATCCCCCACTTTGGACCGCCGGGAAAAGGGCCGAGGCTTAAACCAGGTATGGTTCTTGCCATCGAGCCGATGGTAAACGCAGGATCACGATATGTTCGAACACTAGCAGATAATTGGACCGTCGTTACGCAAGATGGTAAGAATTGTGCACATTTCGAGCATACCATTGCCATTCTTGAAGATGGTTATGAAATCTTAACGAAAGCCTAAAATGAAGGTGATAAATGGTGAGTGAATCCGAACCGGTACCGCAAATTGGACAATTCGTTCATATATTGCGGGGGCGGGACGCTGGTCAAATCAATGTAATAGTGGGTATCGTGGACGAGAAATTTGTCCTCATTGCTGACGGTGATAAACGAAAATATGACCGAGCTAAAAAGAAGAACATCAATCATCTTGAGCTGTTTCAATATATTTCGCCCGAAGTAAAGCGAAGCATCGATGAAACAGGACGTGTAACAAACGGTAAATTGCGTTTCGCCGTGTCGAAATTCTTGAATGATCAAGCAAATACGCTTGAGAAGGGAGAACAAATCGATGGCTAAAGAAGATGTAATCGAGGTTGAAGGTACCGTTATCGAGCCCCTGCCGAACGCTATGTTCCGTGTGGAGCTTGAGAATGGTCACAAAATCTTAGCTCACGTTTCTGGTAAGATTCGTATGCATTATATTCGCATTCTGCCAGGCGATAAAGTAACTGTAGAATTGTCTCCGTACGATCTATCACGTGGTCGTATCACGTATCGTTACAAGTAAGACAATTCCATGTTAAAATAGCCTAGCGCTTGTTTGAAGGTGTATGAATTAGCCCAAACTGTAGTGAGTGAAACGGTTAAGCGAATTGAAGTGCCTCGCTCAATAGGATTTTCGATTATTGTCGTCGAAGTCAGCACAATTTTGTGCAAGTCCGTGGCATAAGGAGGTATTTAGGATGAAGGTAAGACCATCAGTCAAACCAATCTGCGAAAAATGTAAAGTTATTCGTCGTAAAGGAACCGTAATGGTAATTTGCGAAAACCCGAAGCATAAACAAAAACAAGGTTAAGAACAGGAGGTGCACTAATCAATGGCACGTATTGCAGGAATCGATATCCCTCGTGACAAACGAGTTGTGATTTCACTAACGTATATCTATGGAATCGGTAAATCTACTGCTCAGGAGATCCTTGCAGAAGCTGGTGTTTCTGAAGAGACTCGCGTACGCGACCTGACAGAAGAAGAATTGACTAAAATCCGTGATATCGTTGACCGCTTCAAAGTTGAAGGTGATCTTCGTCGTGAAGTTTCCCTTAACATCAAGCGTCTAATCGAGATCGGAAGCTACAGAGGTATTCGTCACCGTCGTGGTCTTCCAGTTCGCGGACAAAAGACTAAAAACAACTCTCGTACACGTAAAGGTCCACGTCGTACAGTAGCGAATAAGAAGAAATAGTAAGGGAGGTTAACACACAATGGCTAAACAACGTAAAACGAACACTCGTAAGAAAAAAGTGAAAAAGAATATTGAGAGTGGAGTAGCGCACATCCGTTCCACTTTCAATAACACGATCGTTACAATCACTGACACTCACGGGAATGCAGTTTCTTGGGCTTCATCCGGCAACCTTGGATTCAAAGGCTCTCGTAAATCCACTCCGTTTGCAGCGCAAATGGCAGCCGAAACAGCTGGGAAAACTGCACAGGAACATGGTATGAAAACCCTCGAAGTTACTGTTAAAGGTCCTGGTGCAGGACGTGAAGCGGCAATCCGTGCACTTCAAGCAGTTGGTCTTGAAGTAACAGCGATTCGTGACGTAACGCCAGTTCCTCATAATGGATGCCGTCCACCAAAACGTCGTCGTGTATAATACTTGAGGTTTCTTTCCTTAAGTATTACAATTTGGAAACCTGTCTATAATGGTTATGTATGAACAATTTTGATCATTGCATAATAATAGGTTACTGATTAGAAACACCTATTTATGGGACTATCGGTTAGATCGACGGGATCTAGCCGAGGTTCGACGTTTTGAAGGAGGGTTTGTTGAATGATTGAAATCGAAAAGCCAAGAATTGAAACGGTAGAGCTCAGTGACGATGCAACTTATGGGAAATTTGTTGTTGAACCTCTAGAGCGTGGATACGGGATTACGTTAGGCAACTCCTTACGTCGTATTTTGTTGTCTTCCCTTCCAGGGGCGGCAGTAACCTCTGTTCAAATCAACGGAGTGTTGCATGAATTTTCGACGATCGATGGTGTCGTAGAGGATGTAACGACAGTCATCTTGAGCTTGAAAAAGCTTGCGTTGAAGATTTACTCTGAAGAAGAGAAGACCCTTGAAATCGATGTTCAAGGTGATGGTGTCGTAACAGCTGCAGATATTACACACGATAGTGATGTCGAAGTGTTGAACCCTGACCTTCATATCGCTACGTTGTCGAAAGATGCACATCTTCAAATGAAGATTACGGCAGTACGCGGTCGAGGATATGTACCTGCGGAAGGAAACAAAACAGAAGAGCAAGCAATCGGTGTCATTCCGATTGACTCCATCTTCACACCAGTTTCCCGCGTAAACTATCAGGTTGAAAACACCCGTATCGGCCAAGTCACAAACTATGACAAACTAACCCTCGATGTCTGGACAGACGGTAGCATTCGACCTGAAGAGGCTGTTTCGCTTGGAGCTAAAATCGTTACGGAACACTTGAACATTTTCGTAGGATTGACAGATCAAGCTCAAAAAGCTGAAATCATGGTTGAAAAAGAAGAAGACCAAAAAGAGAAAGTACTCGAAATGACAATTGAGGAACTCGATCTTTCGGTTCGCTCTTACAACTGTCTGAAGCGCGCAGGCATCAATACGGTTCAAGAGCTTACTCAAAAGTCTGAAGAAGATATGATGAAAGTTCGTAACCTCGGTAAGAAGTCATTAGAAGAAGTCCAGGAGAAGTTGGAAGAGCTTGGACTTGGTTTACGTAACGAAGAATAGAACGTAGAGATATAAGAATAACAAAAGAAGGAGGGACCTCTCATGGCTTATCAAAAGTTAGGTCGTGTCTCAGCAGCACGAAAAGCTTTACTCCGTGATCTAGCAACAGACCTTATCATCAACGAACGCATCGAAACTACTGAAGCTAAAGCGAAAGAGCTTCGTTCAGTCGTTGAAAAGATGATTACACTTGGCAAACGTGGTGATCTTCACGCTCGTCGTCAAGCTGCTGCATTCGTACGTAATGAAGTAGCGAACGAAGAGTCTGGTGAAGGTGCTATCCAGAAGTTGTTCACTGACATCGCTTCTCGTTATGAAGAGCGCCAAGGTGGTTATACTCGTATTCAGAAGATTGGTCCTCGCCGCGGCGATGGTGCACCAATGGTTATTATTGAACTTGTTTAATCAACAACAAATTCATGTGCAATAACATCGACGAAAAGGGCGGGACAGAATCTACTTATGATACTGCTTCTATGCCCTTTTTTTCGTACCTTTAAAACAATGGACGTAAAGGTTCAAAAGCGACAAAAGTTCCATTCCGGTCGGCATTCCCTTGCGAAGGCAATGGTGAATGCCTTATTTTCTTTAAGAAAAGCGAAAGCGACTAGGAATTGAAGCATAACAAGCTTGTTGATTTCTAACGAAATTCACGACACTCCTGCGGGAATAGCGAGCCAGGCGAGACCCCACAGCGAACATGGAACAACGGAGCTCCGCGGTGAGCGAGGAGGCTCGCGGTTCGCCCGCGGAAAGGGAGTGAATTTCGAAGAAATCAATGTTTTTGTTAGAGATGAGTGGAGAGATGTGTCTGGAGGCAGGCACAGAGGAGGATTTTAGACAATGAAGGATTTGATTCAGGTTCAAGGTGTGTCCTTTCGGTATGATGCTGACGGTCCATATCGATTGAAAGACATCGACTTGACGATTCAGAAAGGCGAATGGTTGTCCATAGTAGGCCATAACGGATCCGGCAAAAGTACATTAGCCAAGCATCTGAACGGGCTATTAACGCCCGTGGAAGGTACAGTTTCGGTTAATGGCAAGACAACGGACCAAGAAGAAAACCTATGGGAGATCCGTTCGCAAGTCGGAATGGTGTTCCAAAATCCAGATAACCAGTTTGTCGGGACGACAGTTAAGGATGACGTAGCTTTCGGATTGGAAAACAACGGGGTACCTAGAGAAGAGATGGTCAATCGAATCGAAGAAGCACTATCAAGAGTTCAAATGACCGGCTATGAACAGAAGGAGCCTCATCAGTTGTCTGGCGGGCAAAAACAACGCGTTGCCATTGCTGGTGTATTGGCACAGAAGCCATCGGTCATCGTTTTGGATGAAGCTACGAGCATGCTTGATCCAAAAGGTCGAAAAGAAGTGCATGACACGATTCGAGAGTTGAACAAAGAAGATGGAATTACCGTTATCGCCATTACACATGATCTTGAAGAAGCCATCCAGTCGGACCGAATCATCGTGATGAAGCAAGGGGAAATCGTCGCTGAAGGTGACCCTAGAGAAGTTTTCCAAAAAACAGAGGTGCTGTTGGATGCTGGACTTGAGCTTCCGTTTTCGTTGAAGATCCGCGAATTGTTGGCAGAAAAGGGTATCAAATTACCAACGGCGACCTTAACACAAACAGAATTGGTGGATGCATTATGGAACTATCGACAAAGCAGTTAGCACATGTGTATAGCGAAGGTACACCGAAAGAGCATCGAGCGATCCATGATGTGTCCATTGATGTACCACCAGGCAGCTTTTATGCAATTATCGGACATACGGGATCCGGTAAGTCGACCTTTATTCAGCACCTGAATGGGTTGTTGAAGCCGACATCTGGATCTGTTCATATCGGAAATACGACCATTAAAGCGGATGAAAAATCGAAAAGATTGAAGGAAGTTCGTAAACGAGTCGGTATGGTGTTCCAATACCCGGAACATCAACTTTTCGAGGAAACGATTGAAAAAGACATTTGCTTCGGTCCTCAAAATTTCGGGGTAAGTGAGAAAGAAGCGAAAAGAAGAGCGAAAGAAACGCTCCGACTTGTCGGTTTGGATGAAGACTATCTTGAACGATCTCCATTTGAGCTGAGTGGAGGGCAAATGCGCCGCGTCGCAATTGCCGGTGTTCTAGCCATGAATCCAGAGGTGTTGATACTCGATGAGCCGACAGCAGGACTTGATCCAAGTGGACAGCGAGAGATGATGGATTTGTTCATTTCCCTACAGAAAGAGAAGGACATTACGATCATTCTGGTTACACACAGTATGGAAGATGCGGCTCGATACGCAGATCGCATTTTCGTCATGGCAAATGGGACGTTGTTTCTCGAGGGGACTCCAGCTGAGATCTTTCGTCAGGAAGACAAGCTGAGTGAAGTCGGTCTCGATATTCCAGAGTCGACCCGATTTATTAAAGCTGTACAGGAACGCTTCGGCTCGACACTTGAGGCAGGTTATACCATGGAGGATGCAGTTGAGTTGGTTGACCAACTGTTGAAAGTGAGGTCATCAACATGATGGACAATATCATCATTGGGCAATACATCCCTGGGAACTCTCCTATTCACCGGATGGATCCTCGTGCTAAACTTATTGCTGTCTTTTTCTACGTCATCATCGTCTTTCTTGCAAACAATTGGATCAGCTATAGTGTACTTGGTATTTTTACAATCGGGACTGCGTTATTATCCCGTGTGCCGATTTCTTACATGATCAAAGGCTTGAAGCCGATCTTGTGGATCATTCTCTTTACGATGATCCTGCATTTGTTCATGACGAAAGAGGGGCCAGTCTTATATGATCTGGGTTGGACGACCATTCATGAAGGCGGCGTCGTACAAGGAGTTTTCATTGCTTTAAGGCTATTATTCTTGATCATTCTTACTTCTTTACTAACGTTGACGACTACGCCGATCGATATTACAGATGGAATCGAAAGTGTTTTGGCACCATTGAAAAAGGTGAAGTTCCCTGTCCATGAGTTCGCTTTGATGATGTCGATCTCACTTCGCTTCATCCCAACTCTTCTTCAGGAAACGGAAAAGATCATGAAAGCCCAGACGGCTAGAGGCGCTGAGTTTTCAAGTGGTCCGATCAAAGAGAGGGTCAAGGCCTTTGTTCCGCTTCTTGTTCCTTTGTTCGTCAGTGCGTTCAAACGGGCGGAGGACCTGGCGCTCGCGATGGAATCGAGAGGGTACCGAGGTGGAGAAGGCAGAACGAAGCTGCGACTTTTACAATGGCAAGGACTTGATACAATGGGACTTGTGAGCGTCGGTTTATTGATTGTCCTATTATTCATATTAAGGTCATAGAAGGTGAGCACATTGAAACGGATGAGCGGCATACTCAGTTATGATGGCACCGGGTTTTCAGGTTATCAAATCCAACCGGATCAGCGGACAGTGCAAGGTACGTTAGAAAAAGTCCTTCAACAGATGCATAAAGGAGAAGCGATCAAAACGACTGCTTCAGGCCGGACGGATACAGGTGTACATGCAGTCGGTCAGGTTTTCCATTTCGATACGCCTTTATCGATTGCGTCGGATGCTTGGAAGAGAGCATTGAATACCTTATTGCCCGATGATATTCGACTTGTCGCGATGGAAGAAGCCGATCCGGAATTCCACGCTCGTTTTGATGTAGTGGCAAAGGAATACCGATATCGGATCCTAAGGTCGGAAAATGGAGATGTGTTCAAGCGCAATTATACGTATCACTTTCCTTATGAGATGGATGTGGAGCGGATGCGTGAAGCAGCACTGTTTCTAATAGGAGAGCATGACTTTACGTCCTTTTGTTCGGCAAAAACGGAGGTCGTTGATAAAGTACGGACCGTTCACCGGTTGGAAATCGAAGAAACAGGTGATGAGCTCGTCGTTTCGATAGAAGGGAATGGGTTTCTGTACAATATGGTGCGGATTATCGTCGGTACCCTGCTCGAGATCGGATCAGGTAAGAAGCGCACGGAAGATGTCCCTGAAATGCTTGCTGCTAAGGATCGTGATGCAGCTGGGAAAACCGCTCCCGGACATGGATTGTACCTTTGGAAAGTTCTTTATGGTAAAGATGAATAAAATCAGACAAAATGATCAGGACACACTTGACATCGTTGTCTATTTATTATAAGATATTCTTTGGTATTTCTGAAATCCACTAGCCCCGGATGAAGGAAATCGTCGAATTTTGAAAATCACGAATCGTAATCAAATAGATTGATTTGTAAGTGAACGAAACAGGAGGGAAATAAATTGCGTACCTATATGGCAAAGCCTAAAGAAGTAGAACGTAAATGGTATGTGGTAGACGCTGCTGGTAAAACTCTAGGTCGTCTTTCAAGTGAAGTTGCTTCTATCCTTCGTGGTAAGCACAAGCCAACTTACACACCACATGTTGATACTGGTGATCATGTAATCCTATTGAACGCTAGCAAAATTGAATTGACTGGGAAGAAAATGTCTGACAAGATGTATCACCGTCACACAGGACACCCAGGCGGACTTCGCTCAAGAACAGCTCAGGAAATGCGTGACACGCGTCCTGAACAAATGCTCGAAATCGCGATTAAAGGAATGCTTCCTAAGAACAGCCTTGGTCGTAAGATGGGCAAGAAGCTTCATGTGTATGCTGGTAACGAACATCCACATCAAGCACAAAATCCTGAAAACTACGAACTACGCGGATAAAATATAAGGAGGGTTTAACTTGGCTCAAGTACAATATTACGGAACCGGCCGTCGTAAGCATTCTGTCGCTCGTGTACGCCTTGTACCTGGTGATGGACGTTTCATGGTAAACGGTCGCGAACTTGACGAATTTTTCGGACTTGAAACATTGAAAGTTATTTCAAAACAGCCGTTGGTAGAAACGGAAACAGAAGGAAAGTACGATGTACTTGTTAACGTTGATGGCGGTGGATACACTGGTCAAGCTGGTGCAATCCGTCACGGTGTTGCTCGTGCGCTTCTAGAAGTAGATCCTGAATTCCGTCTAACACTTAAGCGTGCTGGATTCCTAACTCGTGACGCACGTATGAAAGAGCGTAAGAAGTACGGACTTAAAGGCGCTCGTCGTGCACCACAATTCTCAAAGCGTTAATTTCATTTATCGCATACAAGACTCTCAACCTTTTTGGTTGGGGGTCTTTTTTGTTTGTTAAAGGCTGTTTTCGTAAACTTTGTTGTTCTTGCACTTGAAGAAAGTATAAAACACTTTCTTCAGTATAAGGGCAACTAAGGCTCGACCTACAAAAGGCTTGGTCTCGCCAAGTTTTCTTTAAAAGTATTTTATTTCCGTTTCAGGTGCTCGCTTTCCGCGGGGCGTGCGGTGAGCCCGCTGGAGTCTCGCACTTTACTCTCCAATCAAACTACATATTGGCACATTTTTGAAATTATGGGTTGCAAAACGACACCGATGTCGATATAATAAATAAAAAGACACTCGTGTCGTTTTAAATTGGAGGGTTGTATAATGGATGGTGGCTTAAGAAATAACAAAGGCTTCATCACCCTGATGTGTGCTCAATTGGTATCAAGTATCGGTGATTGGTTAAGCATTGTCGCGATTATTACATTGGTTGGATTGAAGTGGAATGCTTCTCCGATGGAAGTATCATTGATCATTCTTTGCCTAGCTGTACCGATGGCGCTGTTAGGCCCATTCGCGGGTACGATTGCGGATCGATTCAGCCGGAAATCACTGATGATCATCTCCGACTTAGTGAGAGCATTTTTGATTTTAGGGTTGGCATTTGCAACAGCGATCTGGATGGTTTACGTATTCTTATTTGCAATCGGTTTTTTATCAGCTGTATTTATACCAGCGAAGAACGGAAAGCTGAAGGAACTTGTTCCAGATTCGAATATGAAGAGTGCGATGTCCATCACGTCCATGATTGATTCCGGAACAAAAGTTTTAGGTCCTTTGTTGAGTGGTTTATTGGTTACAGCGTTTGGAACACAACTGGTCTTCTATATCGATTCAGCAACGTTCCTGATTTCTGCCATTCTCATTATCGCCTTACCTAAGACCTTGCATGTTCTCGAAGACAAACAGGAGACGAACGATGCTAAAGGTCCATCGTTTAAAGATGAACTGATAGAAGGTCTGACGTTTATGAAAGGGAATCGTTATTTATTGACCGGTATGACGATTCTGGGGATCAGCCTGCTTATCTTACAGCTGTCGGATTCACAAATCATCGTACTGATCAGAGAATTGTCGGTAGCCTCACCTGATCTATTCGGATTGATTGTCTCCTCTGCAGGTGTCGGCATGTTCATAACAGGGTTTATTTTATCGAAAAAAACAGAGTATAATGCGTTGATATTAATGTTAGTCGGTGTTTGTGGGATTGGTTTGAGTTTTGGTATGATGGCATTATTGACTGGCGTGGACTTGAGCTTATCAATCATATGGGGACCGATGTTGGGAGTGTTTGCCGGATTAACTGCCGGGTTGGTATTTATCCCATTCCAGGCAGCTGTACAAACGGATACCCCGGTCCATATGACGGGAAGAGTGTTTGGAGTCATCAATAGTGTAACGACAACAGCAACGATTGTCGGACCACTACTAGGAGGGTGGCTTTCGACGGTCATTGGTGTCATTCCGACGTTTATCATAACAAGTTCACTCTTGATCATCATTTCTGTTTTAGGTTTCATATTCAAAAGTACGATAGAGCGGGGGAAGATCAATGTCTCCGAAAGTCAGCAAGGAACACAAGGAGCAGCGTCGAGCTAATATTTTGGAAGCAGCAAAGGACGTTTTCATTGAGCATGGTTACGAGCAGACAACGATGAAACATATCATGGATGCCGCTAATGTAAGCAGAGGCGGTTTGTATCAATACTTTTCCAACAAAGAAGACGTGTATGAGGCGATACTGGAAGAAATGTTGGGTACTTCAATGGACCGAACTGAAGAAGTGTTAAAGAGTGAAGATCCGTCTTATTGGGAGTACCTTTTAAGATGTTTGTATGGGCCCGATATGGAACCAGATAACAAGATGGATCCACTCGCCTCACCAAGTCTCGAATTTTTCATCACGGGTAGGAATGATCCAAGAAGGAGAAAGTATGCAAAGACTCGCTACTATAATGGGTTAAAGTTATTTACGGATGTCATTGAGCAAGGGAAGATAAGCGGAGAATTCACTACTTCGTTTGAGAGCGAAATGATTGCGCGTACCATCATTTCATTTACCGACGGCCTTGCTCTAGATCAAGCCATCATAACGAAAGAAGACGTTAAAATAAAAGAACAGTCCATATTGTTTATAGAATATTTAAGAACAATTTTAGGCGTTAAGCAATAAACGCGTACCAGGTACGTTCTCAGAAGCCTTGCCGCTGAAGCGTTCTAAATCGGTGCCAGGTACTGATTCAGATCCCTTGTCAAACAAGGGGTCATGAATGGTACCTGGCACCATTTTTCTTTACTTTTATCTTTGCTCACGTTGTTGCACCTATACATACTTCCTTTTACCAAAGTTGCCATGGTATGTTTCGATACCGCGGTCAAACACTATGGTAAAGGAGGCGAAACCGATGAATGTAATCACCACTTTTAGAGATAGACAATACAAAAAGCGCGTGACATTCGAACGAAAAGTATTGCGTGAACTTTCTTTGAATGGGATCAAGACAGAATTCCAACGGTTATTCTTTCCGTTTTTTCAATATAGCCTTTTGTTTCAGGATGAAATCCAAGATACGTGCATCGATATTGCGATTGAGGCGTATCTCCTCGGGGCTGAATACAGTAAGTTCGGTTACCACGGAGAATCGGTTGAGAGCATCAAGGAACGTAGTGCAGAAACCGAAAAGCGCTTAGCGGACACACTTTTCGAGTATTGGCAGTTCTGGAGCTACACACCCGATCAAACCCTTGAATCTCTGCATATGTGCTGTGACGCGTTTGTACAGCGTTGGTGGCGTGAAGGATTCGAGAATGGCCAACGCCGTTACCGTATGCGGCTTCATTAATTGACAGTGGTATATTTCCTCCACTTGTCCCATACATATATACAAGTATCGGGATGCAGGAGGGAAAATGGTGAAGCGGAAAAAATGGCTGTTATGGGGCTTAATTGGATTTTGTGCTGCACTCTTATTATATGTCATCAATCAGCAAATTTTATCCAACAATTCATGGTCCACATGGAACCTTCCGTTAACAGGTAAAATCATCGTTCTAGATGCGGGTCACGGGGGTGTCGATGGAGGAGCAGTCGGAGAAGGCAATGTTCAGGAAAAGGATGTCGCCTTGAACATTTCACTCAAGTTAAGGGATTATTTACAACAAGCCGGTGCACTCGTCATCATGACACGTGAAACCGATAAGGACCTTGCCAGTGAAGGGACACAAAGGATCCGACATCGTAAAACGGAAGACTTGCTAAAGAGGACAGAAATCGTCAATACGTCAGATGCAGATATGTATATTAGCATACACTTGAATGCCATTCCATCCTCAAGGTGGTACGGTGCACAAGTTTTCTACAACCCGGCAATGGATGAAAATGAAAATTTGGCGAAGTTCATCCAGGATCAAATTCGTTCCAACCTGGAAAATACGACTCGTAAAGCGAAACCGATCAGTAACATCTACATGGTTCGTAAAGCGGAAATCCCAGGAGCTTTAGTGGAGGTTGGATTTCTGTCTAATCCGAACGAACGCGAATTGTTGAAAACCCAGCTTTATCAAACAAAGCTGGCCGCATCGATTTACCAGGGAATCATGAGATACTATACGAACGAACCTGCTCCGAATGAATGAGGACGGGTTTTCTTTTTTTTGACTAGGTCCTGTAACTTGTATTTAGATGAGGCAGTACCGTTCAAATACGTGAATTCAGTGTGTTATAATAAGGAATGTAAGCGATTAAAAAGGAGGGTGTTCGTTGTTATGATGTCAGAAGAACAAGTATTAGAAATACTGAAGCCAATACAAGAACCTTTTTTACATAAAAGCATTGTCGATGCCGATAGTGTGAAGGAAATCCGAGTAAAAGAAAATTACGTCAGTTTAAAAATTGCAATTGCACAAATGAACTCACCTGAACAAATGCAACTTCAACAAGAAATTGTGAATGCATTGAAGAGTGCTGGAGTGGAGTCTGTAGGTTTGCGGTTCGAGCAGCGACAAGATTCACCTCAGCAGAATCCAGTAGGAAATAGTAATACAGGTACCAAGAAAGAAACGACTTTCATTTCCGTTGCTAGTGGTAAAGGCGGAGTCGGAAAGTCAACGGTATCCGTCAACCTGGCGACAAGTCTTGCCCGTGAAGGGAAGAAAGTCGGACTCATTGATGCGGATATTTATGGATTCAGCGTACCGGATATGATGGGGATCGCGGAACGCCCGAAAGTCGCTGGTGAGCAGATCTTCCCCGTTGAACGTTTCGGTGTAAAGGTGATCTCGATGGCCTTCTTCGTAGAGGAGAATGCTCCTGTCATCTGGCGTGGGCCAATGTTAGGTAAGATGTTGAACAATTTCTTCAACGATATCGAGTGGGGCGATCTCGACTATATGATCCTCGACCTGCCACCGGGAACAGGAGATGTGGCGCTCGATGTCCATAAGATGTTACCGCAAAGTAAAGAGATCATCGTGACGACTCCTCATCCGACCGCAGCTTTCGTAGCAGCACGTGCGGGAGCGATGGCGCTGAAAACCGATCACGATATTCTCGGTGTCGTTGAAAACATGGCTTATTTCGAAAGTAAGAAAACTGGAGAAAAAGAGTATGTGTTCGGACAAGGCGGAGCGGATAAGCTGACAGAAGAGTTGCAAACAGAAGTGCTTGGCCGAATTCCATTAGGTCAACCTGAAATGCGTGAAGACGATTTCGCGCCTTCCGTTTATCTGGAGGATTCGAAAATCGGTAAGATCTATCAAGACATTGCGAAGAAAGTCATTCAAAAAGTGGAACAATAAACGAAAAAGAGGGGGACCTAGTGTCGCCCTCTTTTTGTATGCTTAGCCCTGGCTTTCCTGTGATCCTCCGCCGTCTTCACCGGATTTACCTGACTTTTCATCCTTCTTCATCGATTCCCCACTCTTAATTTCTTCTTGTACCGACTTTTTAACCATTTCAGCGATTTGCGCTTTCATCAGAGGACTTTCAAACGTTTCCATCATAACTTTCTTTTGCTGTTCTCTGAACTTTTGGGAGGTAAGCATATCCATGACATCTTTCTCGAGTTCCGGGTCCTTCATCAATTCAATCATCTTTTTACGGTAGTCCGGGTCGTCCATTAATTTTTTCAGCATTTCTTCATTTTGCTTTTCCATACTCTTTGCAAGAGCTTCTGCGGCTTTTGGATCCTTCAACAACTCTTTCCAGAATTCTTGACCTTTTTTGGATGTCAGGGTTTCTTCAATTGCCTTTTTCACAAACGGTTGATCCATGACGACTTCTTGTTTTATTTTTTCATCAGTTAACACTTCTTTGATCGCTTTTTTACCATCATCCGTTTTTAAAAGGTCCACAAGCATTTTCTTCGTTTCCTCGTAGGAACCTTTCTCTTCCGCTGCAGCTGGGGTACAGCCCTGCAAATATATGAAGCCAAACGCTATTATAAGGACGAACATCCAGTTTTTCATCTAGAGTGCCCCTTTCAGTATCAATCTTACCTTTAGCGTTCGAGAAAGTTGTGACAAATATGCGGACTAAATAAAGGAAACTAGCTTTTTTCTAGGTGGATTGGTACAATCGAGACGAGCAAAATTAAAGGGGATCTTCTAACGTGAACATAAAGAAATGGGTTTATTTGTTTTTTACAACATTATTGATTGGAGGAGTCAGTTCCGTCATTGTCGGACTGCTTCTTCGGTGGCAAGATATTGAAAGTGGGGCGAGCTTCTTCGTCATGCTTGCCTGGTTGATGGGATTCGGATTCATTTTCAGTATCATTAGCCAAATGGGTTACTTCGCTTACTTGACGATTCACAGGTTCGGGCTTGGGATCTTCAAGTCAGCCCAGTTATGGAACTGGGTACAAATTTTAGTATTAGCTTTCGTCGTATTCGATTTATTTTATCTGCGTTATATCGCATTTAAGGATAGCGGCTTACCTTTATGGAACTTCATTATTGTGCCGATTGCATTGGTTGCTTTTGGAGCGGTCGTCGCGTATTTGAAAATGAAGGATACGAACAAAGGCGCCTTTATCCCGACATTATTCTTCATGGTAGCAGTTACGACAATAGAATGGATTCCGGTGTTAAAGCAAGGAGATGCGCTTTGGCTATGGCTATCGATTGTACCCTTGTTAGCATGTAACACATGGCAAGTTCTCATCCTACACCGATTGATCAACAAAAAAAGTTGAGCGCAAAGCTCAACTTTTTATTTGATTTCATTTCTCTTCGTTTCGGTGTTGGCGATCATCTCACCGACTGATGTGAATGTATATCCATCTTGCTTTAATTGTTGAATGATCTTTTCGAGCGCATCCCGCGTTTGTTTAACGGAATCGGATGCATGGAGTAGAACGATATCCCCGCCTTTTGCCTTGGATAGAACAGATTCTGTAATATGATCTGTACCCGGGTTTTTCCAATCATTCGGATTGATGCTCCACTGTACAATCGTATGATTCATCTTTTCAGCAACGTCCAGTACATTTTTGTTGAATTCTCCATTAGGTGGTCGCAAGAGATCCGTCGATTGACCGGATACATCTTTTATGACTTGTTGAGCTCTTGTAATATCTCTTCTGATCTCACTGTCTTCAAGTTCGGTATAGCTTCTATATCGATACCCGAGGCTACCGATTTCATGTCCATTCTTCACGATTTTCTCCACGATGTCTGGATGTCTTTCTGCCCACTCGCCTGATAAAAAGAAGGTTGTATCCTTGATTTTTTCTTTTGCCAAAAGATCAAGAATTTCATGGATGCGTTTTTCGCCCCAGCTTACATCAAAAGTAAGTGCAATTTTCTTACCTTTCTTCTCACCTTTATAGATGGCTCGCGGCTCTCCTTCCTTCGTTTTGAACACTTCAAGATCTTGTGCCTCGACAAAAGCAATCAATGCTGCAAAAAATGAAGCAATGATGATAATGAGAAATTGCTTCATCTTTTTTCCGTTTATCACCCAAAAAAAGTTCACAATCATACCTCCTCCGTCGCATTACTTCTCTAATTCCATGTATATGTTGAAATGGACAAGATAGACCAGAACTTGTCTGGTGCATACGAATCGTATTGCAGAATAGAAAATGGAAAAAGTAGGAATAATGTTAAGAAAACCACTTAAAGGATTTGATTCCATGCTTGGATTTGTCTTGAATGAAAAAGAAGTAAAAGAAATGGAATACCTTTTAAAAAAGGAACTCGAAGAACTGCTACATGATATCGAGGATCATAGAAATGAAGGGATTATTAGGCGTGCCATGGAGGAGAGATATCAACTCGTCTTTAAAATCTTTCAGCGATTTTCAAATCCTGCTGATTGTGTTAAATATATGAGAAATCGAATTTCAAATCATAAGTAAGAAAGTCATTGACATAATCCAGAAGCCTTGATATTATATTTTCTGTTGCCGCAAAAACAAGTCAAAAAACGACAAGAAAAAAGTTATTGACATATAGTTTTGTCGGTGTTATATTAGTTAAGTCGCTTCAAAACGACAAGTTCTTTGAAAACTGAACAAAAGCCAAGCGTGAAACGGGTCTTTTTTAAAAAGAACCCTGAATCAATTTCGATTTACATTTAATGAGCAATCAAACACTTTATTGGAGAGTTTGATCCTGG
>JAIVLN010000011.1:0-55000 GCA_020524245.1 Rossellomorea aquimaris
TGTCCACAACAGATGCTTATTACTCCCTCCCCATAGTCTTGCCCCTAGGCTGTTCATCATTTTCGGCCAGCAGTTTATCCAGACATTATTGATTCTGGTGCATTTGGGACTGTTCCACCTATTTCTCGGCGGGACGATCATCTCGGGAGGGGACTTACCAGATCCGCCTAAATCAGGTACGTTTGAATGGTCAGGGCTCATCAGTTCCGCCAGATACTCCTTGATGACCGGTAAGTACTGGATTGTTCTCGCCCCGCTCGTCGCATTCATGATCAGTATCATCGCGATGCAGCTCATCGTTCAGGGAGTAAAAGAAATCCAACAGCAAAAAGTCGGGGTGCTGATCAATAAAACCCCGATTAAAAAGAAACACAAAACAGAGAAAAAGAAATCGTATCGCCCAGCAGTGGCCGACTTCCGACTAACAAACCAGCATACCCATAAAGGATAGAAGGAGTGAAGGAACATGACCCGTAAAAGCCCGAAACTTCCTTTGACAGATGAAGAGAGAAAATCTCTTCGAAAAGCAAAAATCAAACTGGGTGACGTCAATCAACTATCACCTGAAGAACTGAGTGAGAGGGTGGGAATCCCGTTTGAAAGGTCCAGGTACCTGGTGGGAATGTCGGTCTTTCAACAAATTCCCTCCATCGGTCCAAACATGGCCCATAACGTAGTCGAAGATTTGCAGTTTTATTCGTTCGATGCGATCAAGGAAGAAAAAGGGGAAGACCTGATCATCAAGCTGGAGAAAGTCTATGGAGTGTGGATGGACCCTTGTGTAGAAGATTCATTAAGGTGCGTTGTCCATCATGCCAAGCATCCTGACAGTGAAAAGAATTGGTGGGACTTCACACCAGAACGAAAGGCCTACCGGAACAAACACGGCTATCCCTCCGACCGTCCGACAACGGCGTGGGATTCGCTGGATAGGTGAATATACGACAAAAGCATGCTCAAAATGTGGGCATGTTTTTTTCATGGGTAAATAAGTAGACACCCCTACCTGACTTACGAACTAAATAATCTAAATAGTACGAAAATAAGTAGTGCTTTCAATCTGTTTTTACCTGAATCTACTGACAAGCCATGTTTTATGTGATAAAACAGTTAAAACCATAAATTGAAATTAATGGTAATAAAGTCAGGGAGGCTGTTTAAGTGAAAAGAAAATTATTTCTAAAATCAGTTTTAACCGGAGCATTAGCTTTTGCCATGATGACACCAAGTGCAATCGCCCATGACGTTCTAGATGATATTTCCATAGAAAAAGGAGAGGGTGCAGGGGCGGAAGCCGTCATCCCTCAGCTTGAAGGCAGCAAAAATCTGAATGGATGGCATGAGGTGGCATCGGTACAGGTGGAGGAGAAAGACGGGGTACAAAACAATACGGCTGATGTTTATGCACACAATGGCTTTGCATACGTCGGTACCCATACGAAGAACGGAGGTAATGGGGGCGTACGCGTTTTTGACCTCAAGGATCCAGAAAGCCCTGAAGAAGTGGCTGTCTTTGCAGATGATATCCCAGGAACATGGACTGAAAAAGTCATTGTGCAGAAAGTAAATACGAAGGATTTCAATGGCGACTTGGCCGCCGTCAGCGTCCAACAGCTTGATCGAAAAAACCCCGACTCTGTAGGAGGCGTCCTCCTTTATGATGTCACCAATCCTTACCACCCTGAAAAGCTCGGGTTCTGGGCAGTGGATAAGCGGGCACCGGGAACACATGAGTTATACTTGGCCAAACAAGGGGACCGTGCATTTGTGCTGGCGGCAAGCAACTATGCGGATTACTATACACACGGAGAGAAGAAGGATTTCTCCCTGATTGATGTAAGTGACCCGACAAATCCTGAGACAATCTATGAATTTGATCCCCGACAGCTTGAAGAAGTACCGGCGGACTTTAATGGTTACCACTGGAATGCCCCGGATGGGAAGACTCGCCCGGTCTTCAATCATAGCGTCATGACGGATGAAAATGCCAAGACAGCGTTCCTGTCTTATTGGGATCTCGGTACCATCATGCTGGACATCAGCGACCCGGATCACCCTACTTATTTAGGAAGAACGGAATATGCATCCGATCAGCAAGGGTCCGCACATTCAGCCCAAGTGGCCAAGGGAGGGACGGTCCTGATCGAGACGAGGGAAGTATATGCTCCGCAGCGGGCGGGATTTGAAGAATCCTATGGATACACGAGGATCTTCGATATCAAGGATAAAACCAATCCGAAGCTTTTGAGTAATTTCAAGACGGACCTCGTTGATGACGTGGAAGACGGGGTGACGTTCGCGAATACCGTTCATGATCCTAAAGTGGTCGGGAATAGCCTTTATTTATCACACTATGCAGGTGGTGTAAGAGCGGTGGACATCACAGACCCGGCAAACCCGGCAGAAATCGGGCGTTACGTCCCTGAAAACTCTTTTGTATGGGGTGTATTTGCGGATCGCAACTACATTCTGGCTTCTGATATGGGATCAGGCTTGAAGGTTCTTCAAAAAAACAATGATCATGAATGAACGATAAGTTGGAAAGCTCCACGATTTCAAATCGTGGAGCTTTTTATAGTCAAAATTTTTTGTGATTCACCATATTCCTTATATAATCAAACATATAAGAAAGGAGAGTGTCACATGGATTATGCCATTGTTACTGGAGCAACACGAGGATTAGGTGAGTCGATCGCCAAACTTTTTATCGGGAAAGGTGTTTCCCTCATTAACATTTCCCGTTCAGATAATGAACGATTGGAGGCATTATGTAAGGAAGCAGGACTCTCATATGAGTATGTCGGATGCGATCTATCCAACCCTTCAGAAACCGGGGAAGTCATGAAGAAAGTAGGAAGCAGCGTGTTCAATAGCGGTGCCGATCGCATTTTCCTTGTTCAAAATGCCGGTGTGGTCACACCGATCAACCCTTCCGGTGGAGTTGAAAACAGTGACCTTGAAAAGAGTGTGAATGTCAACCTCCTATCCCCCATGATAACAACGAATGAAATGCTGAAAGCGTCAGAGGGGTCTGATAGCGAGCTTATCATGGTCAATGTAAGTTCCGGGGCAGGAAGCAGGCCAGTTTACGGCTGGAGTGCGTATTGTTCAACCAAGGCCGGTCTCAATATGCTGACGGAAACGGTTCATCTCGAGCTATCGAAAAACGGAAGCCGGCATAAAGTCATCGCATTCAGTCCAGGGATCATGGATACGGATATGCAAGGGACAATCCGTTCCTCTTCTGAAAAGGCATTTGCCGATGTCGAAAACTTTAAGCGTTACAAGGAGCAAGGCATGTTAAGGGATACGGACACCGTAGCAGGCGTACTCGTGGACCTAGTGACCGACACGGATATTGAATCGGGTAAACTGTATCATGTGAATGACTTGTTATAATTCATAAGAGAAAGGCAGACCTCTTTTTGGTAAGTTGTTCGGTTTTGGAGTACAAAAAGCGAAAATGTACTATAAAATGAGCATAGTACGTTATTTAATGTTTGTACTCTTCATCCAAACCCGTTACTATTTCATAGGCTTCTTTTTGTATTGGTTTAAATTGTCTTGTGTAAAGGTATTGGATAACGTTTTGGCTGTTTGAGACGGGGACATTTTACTTATTATAATCCCTGTTTCAAATAGCCTGTTAGTAGTCGAAGGAAGTTCTGGAAGCAGCCAATGCCGTTAAAGCCTTCTCAATATAACGATATACTTCTTCTGCAATCCCCAGAAATTCTTCAACATCTACATTACTATCCAAGTAACACGCATGCAGATAGTCAACTAAAGCTGAATCAATCGTGCAATAATCTGATATGGCACTCTTCATCTTAGTAATGTCATCTTGCCAAACCCCTGTATCTTCTAAAACCAAAGAGTATAATGCACGAATTAATCTCTTTGAGTAACCTTTTATATATCTAGATTTCAGAGTGTCATCATTGGCATTAGATAGAAAACCGCGAACGCGATCCACTGCATCTTGAGTGTCTGAATTCAAGTCTAATATGAACTCTGGTGAAATAAGAATAGGCGGTACTTCTTCGCCAATATCAGTACCATGTATACAAACACAGATTATCTTGATCGAAAATCCCCATTCATTGGGCTTACTTCTTACATCATCCAGAGAACAAATAACCGTATCAATCTTAGTTACGAATCGATATTTTTGTAAAATCTGGTCCTTCAGACATGATACTCTATCATAATCGATATCTTCTGGTCTTTCGCATACGATTGTAAAATCTGCATCAGACTTAAATGGCTTAGCAGTACCTTTCGGAATTGAGCCACACATATAAATACTGTGAATCTTCCCATTGAACTCTGAAAGCAAGCTAGCTGTATACTCCTCTACAAAAGCCTTGTACTCACCCTGAATATTGATCTTCTTTATAACCTTCTCCAAAACCACATCTGGTCTTCTTTTATCTTCTAAAATCATTTTATCTCCCCCTGTTCAAAAGTATATCATTTTATAAAATTTTCTCTTATTGCTGTTTTCACTATCCGTTACATTTTAGAGGCTGCCTTTTTTAATGGTTGAACTGGATTTTATCTTACCCACCAATAGAAACCAATTAACAAGAGCAACGATTGATAAGATTGATTATTCAGTGAATTTAGGGTTGGCATGAAAATTGCTAGTAAAAGGATGAATCCAGAATGGGGAGGAGAAAAAAGATGAGAGTCCTTTTAGTACTATTTAGTTTCATGCTGGCTGTTGGGAGTATGGGGGGGATCCATACATATGCTGGAGAAGGAAATCACCAAATCAAGGGGAACCTTGTCATTGTCGGAGGGGCACTGGGAAGCAGTAATAGGGATGTTTATAAAGAATTCATCAAACTGGCGGGAGGTAAGAAGCAAGCGAAAATCGGCATCATCCCGGCTGCATCGGGTTCTTTGAAGTCATCAAACCAGTTCAAGCAGGATTTGATCCGTTATGGGGTCAGCGAATCCGCGATTGAAATCCTACCAATTTCATCACATGATTTCAGTGGGACTGAACTCAATGAGAATCAATGGAAAGGGAATGTGAACAAAAAATCCGTCGCAGAGAACATCAAGGGTCTCACAGGCATCTGGTTTGTCGGCGGTGACCAGCTCAGGATCACAGATGCTTTGTTGAAGGGAAATGGCGAGAGGACTCGGGCTCTTGAAGCGATTTGGGAGATTTACAAGAATGGCGCAGTACTCGGAGGGACAAGTGCCGGCGCAGCCATCATGAGTGAAGTCATGATTACCGTTGGGGATAGTCTGGGTGGCCTGCGTCAGGAATTCACGGACCGTGACGATGCTGATCCTTCAATGGAATATGCACCGGTCTATATCGAACAGGGTCTTGGTTTCTTTCAAGGAGGAATCGTGGATCAGCACTTCAATGAGCGTTCGCGATTGGGACGATTATCAGCTGCTGCTTTCAACTATGGCGTCGAAGGAGAGCTAGCATACGGGATAGATGAAGATACGGCCATGGTCGTGAATAATATGGAACAGGAAGTCAGGATCCTTGGCAGGAGCGGAGTTGCAGTCGTGGATGTTCAAGGTGCAACTCTTTCAGGGGGGGAAATGAAAAATGTAGATGTCAGCTATTTAACGCCTGGTGATACGCTGAATTTCCTGACAAAGGATATCAAGGTCTCAACAGACAAGCTTGAAACGAAAGGATATGAGTACTATGATTTCAATCCTTTACCGGCAACCGGTGTCCTGACATCTTATGGAACACTGCAACATTATCTATCCTATTCATTGGTTGATAACAGCAGGGCCGACCGGGTTCAAAGTTATCTGTATGATGATGAGGGAAGCGGGTTCAGGCTATCATTCTACAAAGCACAAGATACGAACGGATATTGGGGCTATCAGGATGGACAAAAGGATTCCTATTCATTTGTTCATGTAAAGATGGATGCAACACCCGTCAATCTCTCCTTTGAAGAAGACCGTTCTTTATCCGGTGAATACAAGGATTCGGCATTCACTTATCATAAGCAATCGTTCAATAAAGAGACAAAAGGTAGTCTTGTCATCGTCGGGGGAGCTTTGGGAAGCAGCAATGAAGAGGTATATCATGCCTTCATTGAAAGGGCAGGGGAAGAAGGAAAGATCGGAATCATCCCTGCTGCCAGTTCAAGTCTGAAGTCTTCCCATGCGTTTAAATCGGATTTGATGTCCTATGGTGTCAACGAGGGGAATATTTCGATTCTCCCACTGGCCAATCGTGACTATAAGGATTCCGATGAAGACGAATCTCAATGGTTGCAGAATAAGAATGATGATGGGTTCGCGGATGAACTATTGGAGTACGATGCGATTTGGTTTGTGGGTGGTGACCAAACGAGGATTACGGACACCCTCCTCAATGAAGATGGAACGAGGTCCAAGGCACTTGAAAGTATATGGAAGATTTACGAAAGAGGGGCTGTACTGGGCGGTACGAGTGCCGGGGCGGCCATCATGAGTGACGTCATGCTGGCAGGTGGCGGCAGCCATGATGCACTCCTTAAAGGATTTACAGAAGAATATGACAGCATGACCCAGCAAGAGGGCGGAGCCCTATACTTGCAACAAGGGCTGGGGTTCTTCCCTTATGGCATCATCGACCAGCATTTCGATAAGAAGGCAAGGGTCGGAAGGCTCATCACTACGGCAGCGGCCCATGGTAAAGCAGGGGAATATTCATATGGGATCGATGAAGATACCGCGTTGATTTTCGATAATGCGACGGACTCCCTCACCATCAAGGGGAAAGGTGGGGTATCGATTGTGGATCTTTCAGATTCTGAGCAGGTTGAAGATGCACCAAGTGAGTATAGGGATATAAAACTATCATGGCTCACGTCGGGTGATTCTCTCAACCTGGAAACAAATGAATTCAATATAAGCGACCATAAAGTTCCGACCACCGGAGCTGAATACTACGAGTATGAAGCCCTTCCTCATTCTGGAGTCCTCACGCCGCATGGTTCTTTTGGTCACTTTATCTCTTACAGTCTGGTCGACAATGCACTTGAAGACAGTGTAAAGAGCTACAGCTTCAATGAAGGGAAGGGCTTTGAGCTGACCTTCAGGAAAGGAAATGAAACGAACGGATACTGGGGATATAAGGATGGGAATAAAGATGACTATTCATTTACGGATGTTGAAATGGATATCATTCCGGTCAGTGTTCAAGAACAGTGATGATAGGGGAAACGAACGAGTCCCTTTAACCGGATAATGAGCGACTCGCTCATTTAAAGACAAAAAGAAAGAGCCAGACCTTGGTCTGGCTCTTTCAAATTTATGAACGGATAGTTCCAGGCTCGGCTGCGTTTGACCGAGTGAATTTCGGCAATGCGAAGCGGATGGCAAGTAATCCACAAATGGCTGTCAAAATCGGGTAGAACGCATATGGAATGATGCTCAGTGGCGAAATCCCTGCCGTTTCTGCCACTAACAATGCCTGTGCTCCATAAGGGATGATCCCTTGTACGGAGCAAGAAAAGATATCCAGGATGCTGGCAGATTTACGGGCATCCACTCCGTAGTTTTCTCCGATTTCCTTCGCAAGTGGACCTGCTATGATAATCGAAATGGTGTTATTGGCCGTGCATAGGTTCGTCGACCCTACAAGACCGGCAGTCGCAAGCTGTGCTCCTTTAGGGGAGCGGATCTTGCGGGTAGCGAGATGGAGCAGTGCCTGTATCCCGCCGTTGTAACGGATCAGTTCGACGACTCCCCCAATCAGGACGGTCAGGATCACGATTTCGGCCATGCCGGTCATTCCGTCTGCAATGCTGCCGAAATAACTGGAAGGTGTGAAGCTTCCATCGGCAAACCCGATGATGCCTGAGAGCACGATGCCCCCGAATAACACAACGAACACATTCAATCCGGCAAGTGCCCCGATGATGACGCCGAGATAAGGGAGGATTTTCACCCAATTGAATGCCTCCGCATCAACGGTTGATTGGTTACCCGCCGTGATGAAGTATAAGATCACCATCGTCACAATGGCCGCCGGTAGAACAATGAAGAAATTCACTTTAAACTTATCTTTCATTTCGGTTTTCTGTGTTCGGACAGCTGCAATCGTCGTATCGGAAATGAATGAGAGATTGTCACCGAACATTGCGCCGCCGATGACGGTGGCCATGGCAATCGGCATCCCGATGTCCGTTCCGGAACTGATGCCGACCCCGATTGGAGCAAGTGCAGCGATTGTCCCCATTGACGTCCCCATTGATAATGAAACGAATGCTGCAATGATGAACAAACCGACAATAATAAGGTTTTCCGGCAGTACGGAAAGGGCGAGATTCACAGTCGAATCAACGGCACCCATTTTTTCAGCGACGCCTGAGAACGCCCCTGCCATCAGGAAGATGAACACCATGATCATAATGTCGGGATGTCCTGCCCCTTTGGCGAAACGCTCCACTTTGGCATTCAGCGATTCCTTACGGTTCATGAGCAGTGCAACGACTGCTGCGATGATGATGGAAACGAGTACAGGGAATGAGTAAAAGTCACCTGAGATGATTCCCGCACCGAGAAAGAGAGAAACGAATATGAGTAATGGCAATAAAGCCAGTAGGTTTCCTTTTTCGTTAAGCATTTGAACAACTCCTTTGAACATTGAGTATTGATGATGAAGTAGAATGGGATCACAAGACCGACAAGGCAGAACAATCCGTCCATGGAGCTGTTCGAACCCTCAGAAAAGAGTCCTGCCTCGTTGGATAAAAATAAAAACCTCTTCCGGATAAGAAGAGGTTTCCATAAAAGAAACACTCTTCTTATCTTTCAAGCTTTACGCTTGCTGGATGTGGCACAGCACTCGGGAAGAGTCCGCTGCCGAGACATCATAGGGCCAGTCCCTCCGTCTCTCTGGATAAGAAGAATCTTTATTCATTTGTGAAATTATACTTACATACTTTAAGGCGTTTATGTAAAAAAGTCAATCCGTGAAGGGTTCATTTTCTCAAATTCAGTAAACAGTGAGAAATGATGAATGTTAAATGAATGCGTGTACATATCTGATGTGATGCGTTTTTTCATCGGTTATTGCAGTTGGAGGCTATCCATAAAAAGGAATATTCATTTACATTCCATTTAAATCGAGCTAGTATTATAGGGATAAAAAAACATCTGGGGGATACGGCAGTGGAGAAAACAATACGCAATCAAATTTTTACTTTACAAGGATTTTATCTTCTTACCTTCTTCGGGGTGGGGAGCCTATATCCACTATTGAGCGTCTATTTGAGTGAGAGCGTCGGTTTGAATGGCTATCAGATCGGGACCATCATGTCGGTCGGTCCGATCATGATGATCTTCTTTCAACCGATCTGGGGGATGGTGAGTGATGCGACCAATCGTCCAACCCAGGTTCTGGCCTTTACGTCATTCGTGGCAGGATTGTTCGCGCTCGGTTATCTGGTGACCGATTTTTATTATGGAATCCTGCTGATCGCCATCATGGTGGCAGTCTTCCAAAGTGCCATCATACCGGTGTCTGATAGTATCAGCCTGAAATATACAAGCAAGGTCCGCTACAATTACGGTAATATCCGTTTGTTTGGTTCACTGGGCTTCGGGGTGGCCGTCTATGTCATGGGTAAGCTGTCTGAAGGCTTCATCGGACCGAAGATCATCTTCTATGCATTCTTCATCTGTCTGTTAATGTCGGCATTGCTTGCATTCCGTTTTCCAAAGGAACGTGCAGTGGCGAAGCTTGATATAAAAGCGGGAATGAAGGAACTTTTCACACATAAGAAATTCTTGATCTTCTTAGCCGTCACGTTCATGGTATTCGGACCGAACCTCGCCAATAATACGTACTTTGGATTATTTGTGGAGGGCTCTGGAGGGACATACGCGGGAATCGGACTTGCTTTCCTGATTGCGGTTTTATCAGAGGTTCCTTTCATGAGGGTTGCGGGAAGCTGGATCGACCGATTTGGATTGTTGACTGTGGCTGCTTTGGCAGGAGCCGCTTCCATGCTACGCTGGCTGTTCTATTTTACCGAACCGAGCCTGTGGCTTGTGTATAGCTCCGCTGTCATGCAAGGACTTGCAATCGGCCTCTTCGTCCCGGCCGGACTACGTTATATAAGGGAGATCACTCCGTCCCATATCACGGCAACGGCTGTGACCATCTACTCAGCCATCGGAAATGGCCTCGGGAATTGGTTCAGCACCTTCGTCGGCGGCTTCATCCTCGAGACATTTTCAATATACGCAGTCTATCTATTCTTCTCCGTTCTATCATTCATTGGGATCCTCCTCTGTCTGGTATTGATGAAAGAAGAGAAGAAGCAGGCTTTAGCCTATTAGACTTAGAGACGCTTTCGGAAAATCCGAGGGCGTCTTTTTTTTGCAGTAAAGATGGTTTCGTTTTATAAAAAGAATTTTGGTAGGTTTCAAAATTTTCAAAAGGTGGTACAAGGAGAAATAACGATAGATTAAACGTATTTATAAATTGAATCAGGTGTTTCTTCTGTAAATCTCACGGGGTGTAGACCGAAATAATACACACCCTACATAAAACACTATTTGACAAAGGGGACCTAACTCATGAATAACAACTTCTTGTACTCAAAGGACTATGCCAATCTCGGTGATACGATTGAATTCAAACGGAAGAAGCAAATCATAAACGGAGTGGTCACTTCATTAAGGGAAAACACCGTCATTGTTAAGATGGATAAGGATGTTGCCAAATTGCTCGATCTTCCAGATGATCAAACAGTCGTGGCCCATAAGAATTATGTCATCATCGAACGTGCAGAAAACGAAGGGCAGCCGGTATTCGTCTATGACGGCTGGAACAGTGCGCTGAAAGCATAATGAAACAGAAAAGGCTGACCTCCACAAAAGAGGTCAGCCTTCTTTATGATTATTGTTGATTCAGTTTCCCTACATACTCTTCGACCATTTCCCTGGTCACGATCTTCCTTTGCGGTACAACTCCTTGACGTGCAAGCGAGTTGATTCTTTCTGTGGCTTCATTGATCCGGTCGGTCGTAAACGGCTTGCCTTCCTGACACAGCTTCACGGCTTCCTCGATTGCACGTTCGCGTTCATGATCCAATCTCATGAAATCCTGCACAAGCTGATTTTGTTTAGCAGAATGCTTTGTGATGTCTTTATGTACACTCATGTCTTCATTCCTCTCAGTCCGTAATGTTCTGTCCTTATTATGCTTTTTTATCGTTGAAATGGCAATGCTCCTTTTCGCAGACTCCTTGAGTCGATGAAGAAAGTATATCTCCTTCCCCCTCGGGAATAATACTAAAATATGCCAATATTGATATTGACTTACATCAACGATTTTAGTAGTTTCAAAGTAAGTGAGGGAAAGGACGGATCATGGTGAATGAAGCATTCATACGAACACTCTTCTTAAGTATCCTTTGGGGTACATATATTTACATAGCTTCGATTGATGCACATGCAGTCATCATCCTCTTCATCCTGTGTGCCATTTCGTTTGCCCTCTTCTTTATCGCTCCCGTCACCGGAAAGCCGGTTTTCATCTATATGTGTCAGCCTTTGCTCCTCTTCATGACGACGTACTTCGTATCGGCTCCGTCCCTTTCATGGATGATTATAGGGTATTTTCTTTTCGATGCAAGTATCCATCTACATCCCTCTGGATTTAGGCTTTTTCTGTACAGTGTCATGACGGTCCTCGTGGCAGAAGCACTGCTTTACTGGGGCTATGATGTCATGGCGGCCCTGCCCTTCATGCTCATGCTGATGGTTTTGACGTTAAAGTTCAATGAGCTGATTGCAGACAGGGAAGGACAAAGACATCTCTATGATCAGCTGCTAGGGGAATATCGGAAGTTGAAGAGAGTCCTTTACGTGACAGAGCGGCATTCGAAAGCGGAGGAACGGACAAGGATTGCGCGGGACATCCACGATTCGGTGGGACATAAACTGACGGCCCTTATGATGAAAATCGAAATCCTATCCATCCAGCACGGCCGTCATCTTTTCGAAGAGCTGAAGGAACTGGCTGCGGATAGTCTGGAGGATACACGGGAAGCGGTGAAGGCGCTGAAGGAAGGGGAGGTTGAAGGGATCCAATCTGTCATCCAGCTCATCAGGAAATTGGAGTCCGAAAGCGGCATCATGGTGGAACTGACGACCCAGCATGGCGTACTGTCCACCCGTCTGTCGAATAAGCAGGCGATCGCTGTTTATAGAAGTATCCAGGAAGGCATCACAAATGCCATGAAGCATAGTTCCATAAGGGAAGTGAAGGTCATGCTGGGTAAAACGGCGCTCGGTCATTTTCAATTTGTCATTACGAATAAAATCGATCAAGATCGGCAATTTCAGCTCGGATTCGGATTGACAAATATGAAGGAACGGATAGAAGAGCTTGGTGGGAGACTCGAGGTCCACCAGACCGATAAAGAATTTATCCTGAGAGGCGCATTTCCAGTGAAGGAGGGGATCACCGCATGAAGAAAATCTTGTTGGTGGAGGATCAGGGGATCGTCCGTCAGGGACTGAAGATGATGATTGAACAAGATCAGACATTGAAGGTGGTGGCAGAAGCCGAAAATGGCCATGATGCCATCAAACAGATGGAGAGATTTCTAGTCGACCTTATCATCATGGACATCCGGATGCCGGAGATGAACGGTCTGGAGGCGACCAGGATCATTAAAGGTCAATGGCCCGATGTAAAGATCCTCATCCTGACGACATTCAATGATGACGAATATGCTTTGCAGGCGTTAAAGGAAGGTGCGAACGGTTTTTTACTGAAAACATCACAAGCGGAGAAGCTGATTCATTCTGTACATAGCTGTTTAAATGGTGGAATGACCATTCAGGATGAAGTAGCGGCGAAAGTCGTTCCCAAGCTGCTGTCCCATCAAATGGACCGTCAGCAAATCCCTCCCCTGACCCCCAGGGAATTATCGATCACTCAATTGGTCGGGAAGGGAAGGACGAATAAGGAGATTGCAGGGGAACTGCATTTATCGGTGGGCACGGTCAAAAACCATCTGACGCAAATCCTGCAGAAACTGGAGCTTCGCGACCGGACGCAGTTGGCCATCTACGCAGTGAAGAATAGCATCGCCTGACTGACCTTCACCGTAAGGTCAGCTTTTTTATGTGATAGGTTTAATTAGTGACGGAGGTCATACAGGAATCTACTAAAGTCGTGACAGAGGTAAGTGTGAAGGAGAAGGGTTCAGACAGTAGAATGGAATTATAGAAAATAAAGGAGTTGGGGCCGATGTTGGAAGTGGTCAGCTTGTCGAAGGATTTTAAGAAACATAAAGCAGTGGAAGGGGTGAACATCTTCCTGGAGAAAGGGGAAACCGTCGGACTGCTTGGACCGAATGGCGCAGGGAAGTCGACGATCATATCGATGATTTCCTCCTTGATTTCACCTTCTGAAGGGGATGTCAGGCTTCACAATGACAGCATTCTGAAGCACCCTCAGATGCTCAGGAAAGTGCTTGGGGTCGTCCCCCAGGAAATCGCTTTATACAATGACTTGACGGCGAGGGAGAATCTGGAGTTCTTCGGGAAGATCCACCGTTTGAGAGGGAAAGCATTGAAGGATAAAATAGCGGATATCCTCGATCAAATCGGCCTCAAGGAGCGGCAGAATGATGTCGTGAAGACGTTCTCCGGCGGTATGAAACGACGCCTGAACATTGGCGTGGCACTGCTACATGATCCCGAGATCCTCATCATGGATGAACCTACCGTGGGAATCGACCCCCAATCCCGGAATTATATACTCGAGCAGGTGAAACGGTTGAATCGTGAGAAGAACATGACAATCCTCTATACAAGTCACTACATGGAAGAGGTCGAATTTCTTTGCGACCGTATTTACATCATGGATAAAGGCCATATCATCGCGTCCGGGACCAAAGATGAAATCAAGAGTATCCTTTCAGCGGAATCCACCATCCTGATCAAGCTTGAAAGAAGTTCGGACGCCTTTGTTGATCGTTTAAAAGAGATTGCCTATCTGAAGACGGTCACGTCGCAGGATAAAGAGGTCACGGTCGTCGTACCGAAAGAAGTACACCCATTCAATCAAATCTTCCAGATTGCAGATGAAACGGGAGCCACCATCGTGACGATCGATCGCAAAACAGCAACCCTTGAAGATGTGTTCCTTCATCTGACAGGAAGAGCGCTGAGAGATTAGGAGGGAGTCACAATGATTATACAATTCATAAAGAAACAGCTCCTCTTGATGATCAGGAACCCTCAGATTCTCTTGATTTTACTCGGGATGCCGCTCATATTGATCACCATTCTGGGCTTTGCCCTTGGTGGGGTGATGAACGGGGAGGAAGTTCGTTTAAAGGCGAAAATCGCCATCGTGGAAAAGGGGGACAGCGGGGAGGAACTGAGCCTTTTTTTAAAGGAGCTTGAGGCCTCCGGACTTCCCAAAGAGTCGAAGGCCGCCATCGCAGAAGCAGCTGAAAGACTACTTCCGAGCGAATTGTTAAGGGATCAGGTACTGGAGAATCAGGAACTGAAGAAGTACCTTTCCGTCCAAGAAATCGAGCCAGGTTCCCTTGAAAAAGTGAAGAAAGACGACTCGTATTCGGCCATCATTGAAATTCCGGAAGGTTTCACCGAACAGGTACTATCTTCCATTTTTTTAGATGAAGGGAAAAGGACGGAGCTGAGGCTTTATCGCAATGAAGGGGAAGAGCTTGCCTCCAATCTTGTACGGGACCTTCTCACAGGCTTTCAAGAGCAATATTCGCTTGGTTCGGTCATGGGCCGTTCCAATGGGGCGAATTTCCCCATCAGTGCCATCAGCCAGGAGGTGAAGGGTGGTATTTCTCATGTAGAAGAACGGACACCCCTTACGTCGACTACCTATTATGCAGTGGGGATGAGTGTCATGTTCGTTTTATACATCGCCTCCAATATGGGATCTTTTGCGTATCGGGAAAAAGAGGATCATGTATTTGACCGCATGGTTCTGGCGGATGTGTCCATCTGGAAATATTTCATCGCGATCCTATTGACGACGATCATACTTGCCTTGCTTCAGCTTGGCATTCTGTTCGGGATCTGTGCGCTCTTCTACGGTGTCACCTGGCCGGATCTGACGTCCTTCCTCATTGTGACGCTTGCCCTTTGCTTGGCGGTCGGAAGCATCGGTGCCCTGCTCACGTCCTTGAACTACCGGGCACACTCGGAAGCATTCTCGAACATTTTTTCGACTGTCATCATCACGGTCTTTGCCTTTATCGGAGGCAGCTTCGGGGGGATGTTCTCCTCCGATTTTATTCAGGAAATCGGGAGTCTGACGCCGAACGGGGCGGGGATGCAGGCGTACTTTAAAATCTTCCAGGGCTATCCCTTATCCAGTATCACCACTGAACTATGGAGTCTGGCCATATTCAGCGTAATCGCCCTTGTCATCGCGGCCGTGTTATTTCCTAAGAAAGGTGGGGGTGCGATATGAAAGGGATCCTCTTTGCGAAATTGAAACTATTTCTGCGTAAGCCATGGCTCTTTGTCATCATGACAGGTGTTTGTGTGATGTTTGCTTTTTTTACAAGCCAGGGAGAAGTGAATAAAATCCCGATTCCATATAGCGTAGTGGGCGACTCTGAGGAGATGGATCGAATTGTGGATGAGCTGAAGGGAGCCGAGGCTTTCCAATTCCAAGAAATGACTGAGGAGCAATTGAAGGAATACGTAAGTGAAGGGGAGAGACAAAGCGGACTGATCCTGATGCCTGATGATTTTCGCATCATGATCTCCTCGAATACCGGAACAACATCGTTATTGCAGCAAGTAGTGGGCAAAGCTTACAGTGATATGAAGTATAAAAAGGCAGTTGAGGAAGCAGCCCTTAGTGAAGGGATTCCGTCAGCGGAAGTTTCAGGATGGTTCCATGAAGCGGAAACTGCGCCGGTCTTCTCCATCAAGGAGGCATCATTCAAAGGAGATGATACATTCGTATATGACCCTAAGCTGCAATCGCTTTTCGGATTCTCTCTCTTCTTTGTAATCTATACGATTGCATTTAATGTATCGACGATCCTTAACGAAAAGAATGAAGGAGTCTGGGACCGCATCATCCTCTCGCCGACCAGGAAATGGGAGATGTATGCAGGAAACCTTGTTCATAGTTTCATCCTTGGATACGTCCAGCTTGCCCTGATTTTCTTTGTCTTCCGGTACATTACCGATGTCAATTTCTACGGAAACTTCACGACCGTGTTGTTGCTGCTAGTACCATATGTATTCACCATTGTGTCGCTTTCGATGCTAATCACCGGAATTGTTAAAAAGGTCCAGCATTTCAGCGCTGTCATCCCGATTGTCGCCGTAAGCATGGCAATGATCGGGGGTGCTTTCTGGCCGCTTGAAATCGTTAAATCGCCAATATTATTAGGCATATCAAAGGTCGTGCCAATCACCTATGGGATGGAAGCATTGAAAGGAGCCACCATCAACGGTTGGGGAACGGAGCAATTGATGCTCCCGGTATCCGTCTTGATCCTGATGGGCGTCCTCATGATGGGAATCGGCATCAATTTCATGGAAAGGCGTCATGTGTAATATCCAGATGTACATGAAAACAATACTAAAAAAACCCGAACTAATTTTCCGTGGGGAAATTAGTTCGGGTTTTACTTTGGTAAAGCTTATTACCTAAGTTTAGTTCCAGTATCTAATTATTCATTAACAGCCTTCTTCCGCACGGTTTCACGCTTCGGCCAGCTTTCGACTCCCTTCAAACCTGGGATGTCATCTGCATAGAATACCGGATCTAAGCCTTGACGGCGCTGATCCATATAGTTGTTCAACGCCTTGAATGCAATCGGTGCAAGAATACCGATCGCGACCAGATTCGTGATGGCCATCAGTGCCATTGATAAATCTGCCAGCGCCCACACGATGTCAAGACTTGCCATGGAACCGAAAATGACCATACCTAACGCGATGAAGCGATAGATGAGAAGGCCCGTTTTACTCTTATTGATGAATGGTAGGTTGGCTTCTCCGTAATAATAGCTTCCGATGATTGAACTGAAAGCGAATGTGAAGATTGCAATCGCGAGGAAAATCCCCGCCCATGAATGGAAATGCTCTGACATGGCAGCCTGGGAAAGCTCGATGCCTGTCAATCCAGTCCCATATGCATCCGATGTCAGGATGATGAAGGCAGTTGCCGAACAAACAAGCAATGTGTCAAAGAATACGCCAAGCGCTTGGATGAACCCCTGCTTTACAGGGTGGGAAACGGATGCGGTCGCAGCAGCGTTGGGTGCACTACCCATACCTGCTTCATTTGAGAACAGTCCGCGTTTTACACCGTTCATGATCGCAGCACCGATTCCTCCGCCGAGCACCTGCTCAAATCCAAACGCACTCTTGAAAATCAAGGCGATGACAGAAGGCATCTCAGTGATGTTGGTAATGACAACGAATAGTGCCAAAATGATATAAAAGCCAGCCATGACAGGGACGATGGCAGAAGAGAAGCTCGCAATCCGCTTGACGCCACCAAAGATGATGAGAGCTGTCAGACCTGCCAAGACAAGTCCGATTACAAGCGGGCTGATCCCGAATGAATTATTGAATGCAGTGGAAATGGTGTTACTTTGTACCGCATTGAATGTAGTACCGAAGGAAAGAATGATTGTGACCGCAAAGATCGAACTCATCCAGCGTTTCCCGAGCTGCTTCTCCATGTAGTAGCCCGGTCCGCCTTTGAAGCCTACTTTGTCTTTTACTTTATAAATTTGGGCAAGTGTACTTTCCACGAATGCACTCGCTCCGCCGAGAATGGCGACAAGCCACATCCAGAATACCGCTCCAGGACCTCCAAGTGCTAAGGCAATTGCAACACCGGCTAAATTACCTGTACCAATTCGAGTTCCTGCTCCTATGAAGAATGCCTGCAATGAGGAGATTTGCTTCTCTCCCTCTGCCTGCTGAACATCCTTATCGCCCAGTAGTCGGACCATTTCGCCAAAGTGACGGAGTTGAACAAACTTTGATCCGATTGTGAAATAAATACCTAAAATAATGAGTAGTCCGATTAAAATATAACCCCACAAATATGAATTTGCTTCGTTGACTAAATTGTTTAGAATCTCCATGATAACCCCCTCGAAAATTTGTATCGGTCACGTGTATTATTATCTGAAAATTTAAACCGATTGTCAAGTTGTTATCTGAATATTTGAATTTAACAAATAATTCCGGAGAGCTAGAAATATTCTGTCATAGTAAATACTTGAATCTATTGAGGTTCAACACCAATGGAGACACAAAGCGAGTCAAAGGAAATTATTTTGAAATAATAAGTGAAAGTGGAAGGAATAATATTATTCGTGTAGGTGGGAGGAACTTTCCAAGCAGATAACCAAATAAAAAGCCATAGGAATTCTCCATGGCAGCGTTAAACATTATGTGAATGGATCAGGTTCAGTAATAGTTCCAGTAGGTCAATACAAACAATAATACACCTGTGATCATGGAAATACCGAAAAGCATAAACAAGAAATCAAGAATCCCGTCGACAAATAGTTTCTTACGGCTTTGACGTTTGAAGTGTCTGACCTCTTTGCGATAATAAGCAGAACGACTCATTCTAAAACCTCCCATTAGATTCAGTTGAGATTTCCGTTATAAAGTTATTCTCGGGCAGAACAAGAAATCCCTTCCTGAAAGTGAAAAAAATGTCGGAATAGAAAGAGTAAAGGAGAAAGGGGCTGAATGTCAGCCCCTTTCTCCTCTGCATAGCGTTATCGCAAATGGTTTTCTGAAATCTGACTCAGTGCGCCTCCTGCACTTTGATCAGCTTTCTGTTGTACTGCTAAATCCCCGAGTGCCAGCATTCCGACAAGATTACCGTTTTCGACGACCGGGAGCCTGCGGATTTGATGCTGTGACATTAATGCAGCAGCTTCTTCAGCTGATGCGTCTGGTGAAATGGTCACAACGTTCTGTGACATAACGGAAGATACTTGATCTTGCGTACCATTCGTCAATCCACGGGTAGCGATGTCGCGGTCGGTAATCATACCGACAACCTGTCCGTTCTCCACTACTGGAACAGAACCGACATTCCTTGATTGCATCTTGGAAGCTACATTTTGTAGAGAGTCCTGGTTGGAAGCTGCTTCTACATTCGTGGACATAATATCGCGTACGTTCATTTCAATTCCCCCTCGGTTGTTATGGCAGTACAATCTTTAGTATGGGGAGAATCAATTTTGATATTCATTTTCCGGCAGGAAGTTACTTGTAAGGGAGGGATGTAACCGCTCATGGATGCTCAGGGAGGGAAAAGGGACACGGCATAAAAAAATCCCCCGGAATCTGCCGGGGGACATTATTATTTCGAAATGAACATCTGAGTCCAATAAGTACCGTACGAACCTCCTTTGGCATAACCGACTCCGATCCGGGTGTACGTGCCGTTAAGAATATTTTTGCGGTGTCCTGGGCTGTTCATCCATTCCCGCACCACTTGCTCCGGACTTGTTTGACCGACAGCGATGTTCTCACCCGCCGATGAGTATTGGATATTGAAGCTTTTCATCATGTCGAAAGGAGAACCATACTGAGGGCTCCTGTGAGCAAAGTATCCTGTATCCCTCATATCCCTGGATTTATATCGTGCAACCCTGGAAAGCTGCCAATCCAACTGAAGCGGGGAGAGTCCTGCTTTTTGCCTCTCCTGATTGGTCAGGTCGATCACTTGTCTCTCAACCGATTTTATGGATTGGATGGTTGGGATGTGGATGCTCTGACCTGGATAAATCAAGTCGGGATTCGGGATCTGTGGGTTCGCATCAATGATTTCAGACAAACCGACCCTGAATCTCTTTGATATTTTCCAAAGAGTATCTCCTTTCTTTACCATATAAGATCGTTCAGCTTGTGCGTGAGCATTTCCTGTAAGGCCAAAGGCTAGGGACATAGTGACTAAGATAATCGCTAATAGTGTTTTCATACCTTTAAATTGTGTAGTTCAGTCGGAAATATTCTAATAAAAAATCAAAAAATAGGATTAATGTTTCATTTATCGGGAATAGGTAAACCAACTAGAATAAAGTGAAACCTTTTTTTATTCCATACGTACAAATAGGTGTAGAAATAATTTGAAGAGGTGACGAACGTGGTAAAGGAGAACGATCGCTTTAAAAGAGTGATAACCAAATTATCGAAAGTCGGCGTCAATGTCTCTAAAACGAAATCAAGACGGGAGATCCTCCATTCCCTGCGGCAGTATCAACCATTGCCAAAGACGTTAACACAGGATTCATAAAAGGCTGGACAGACATAATCCCCTATATTTCACGATATACTACTAGTAATGAAAAGGAGGGGATGGTATGGAAAGAGTGATGTTTGATGTCCAGACCTTAATGGAAATAAGAAAGTGGGCCAATGATATTTCATACCGCTGTATGAGCGGGAACCAGCCTCCTGACCCGCGTAGCGTCAATATGGCGCTGGACCAGGTTTCAAGGGCATTGGCCATGTTTGCGGAAATGGAGATACATCGGATGCAGAATACGCATATCGCTTGTGACGGCCAAAGCTATATCAAAGGGCGATTGAAGATTGCCCATCGATCGACACTGCCTCAAGAAGACTCCAATACAGCATAATAAAGAGGTTGACCCAAGAATGCGAAAGTCTGTACTCATGTAATCGAATGCAGTGGCTCATAAAGGACTGATCCTTTAAGGGTGATCATTTCATCTTTTTGGGTCAGCCTCTTTTTTTTGAAAGAATGCGATCGGGAAGAAAGCCGTTTTACTGGCGGAAATGGTGTGGATTAGCACCTATTATTAATAAGAGTTGGTGACGTGATGACGATGCTTTATTCAAGGATCTTGTTGGTTTGCAATGGGAAAGCAGGTAAAGGGGAGCTTGAAGTCCAGTTGAAGGACGTCATCCCTCCTCTATTGGACAAGTGTGACACCATGACCGTGCACAAAACAAAGGACAAAGGAGATGCGGAAAGGATCTGCCGGGATACGGGCCATGAATATGACCTCGTCATCATCATGGGAGGGGACGGAACGGTCCATGAAGCAGTGAATGGACTAGCCTCCCTGAACTCCAGACCTAAAGTCGCAATCCTCCCAGGGGGGACCTGCAATGATTTTGCGCGCTCGTTGAATGTCCCGATGAATATGAGACAGGCAGTCGAAATCATCACTTCATCCGAACGGGAGAAGGACATTGATATCGTCAAGGCAGGGGACCGCTATTTCAGCAATTTCTGGGGAGCGGGCCTCGTATCCAAGACAAGTGACAACATCGATGTGGGATCAAAGAGTGTGCTTGGGAAATTAAGTTACTATATCAGTGCGTTTCAATCAATACAGGATCCCCAGCTCCTGAACGTGACGGTCACTGCAAATGGGGACACCATTCACGAAGAAGTCGTGATGGTACTTGCGGCGAACGGCCGTTCAATCGGTGCAAATCCGCTTCCTGTAGATATTGACCTTGAGGACGGACTACTTGATGTGTATCTCGTGAAGAAGACGGGATTTCCTCTCATGAAGGAATTCATCATGCTTAGGAGTACGGGCGAAGTCAGTGATCCCACCAATGATATCATTCACATCAAGGCACCGGAAGTCAGTATCCGATTCGAAGATAATGAGCGGGTCGATATGGACGGGGAGCTATATGATCAAGGAGATCAAACGTTAGTGGTATTGAAGCATCACATGCGCTTGATTGTCGGGGAAAAGAAATAAAGGAGTATCGGACACTGTCCGATACTCCTTTATTGTGCAAATGGGCGAAACCCTTATGCAGGTTGCTTTTTCTTTTTGATGACCAGATAAATGATGTAGGCAAGTATCAATACCCCGCCGGCAGCAAGTGTCAACAAGGTGAAGTTTTCTTCGATGAAAGGTTTGGCCTTTGCACCGAGGGTCAGGATGATGATTCCTTCAAGGAAGAATCGGATACCCCGCCCGATGATGGACCAAATGACAAGGACTCTTATTCTGACTCCTGAAACCCCGGCAAAGATCGTAAAGATTTTATAAGGAACGGGTGTCAGACCCGCAATGAGCAGAGCCATAGGACCGTATTTCTTGAAGTACCCCTCTACCTTCTGAATCCTTTCTTCAGAGAAAAGGTAAACCAATATCGGCCGACCCAGTTTTTTTCCGATCCACCAGCCGAATAAAGCACCGACCACGGAAGCGGCTGTCGTGTAAAAGGCATAAAGCAGGGCGCTTTCCGGTTTGGCGATAGCCAAGGGAATCAGCAAGACGTCCGGCGGGATTGGGAAGAAGGATGAATCGGCGAACGATACGAGGATCAGTCCCCACACCCCATAGTCCATCAGCCAAGCTTCAAACGTGTGAAGAAGTTCAGACATAAGATATCTCCTTTATGGTTGAAAAAATATAGTAAAACGTGCTTTCATTTTTGAATACTAAAAAAGTATATCATCTTTTGTCGAGAGCGTCATGACATATCCATTTCAGTAAGGAGTCTTCAAGTAGTACCTGTAGAGCAAATCAACCACTACTCGTTCCTTAAAAAACAACATAGCTCCTAACCACCCTTTTGTAAAGGCGCAGTGAAAGTCATTTCTCGGGAAATAATGACAAGATACTCAAGGTTTCTACATTTCATCAGGTGATTCGATGCCAAGAATGGACAATCCCTTTGATAAAACCATTGCTACAGCGTATACAAGGGTCAAGCGGGTTTCCTGCTGCTGATCACCGTTGATGATTTTCGTGTTCCCGTAATAGCTATTGAATGACTTTGCGAGCTCCAAAAGGTATTTAGCCACAATGGAGGGCGCATAGTTTTTCCACGCGCGTTCCACGGTTTCAGGAAATAATCTCAGCTTCTTGATCACTTCCCAGCTCGCCGGATCATCTAGTCCATCATAGTTGGAAAGGGAAGAGGAAAGCCCGGCTTTTCTCAGGATGGACCGTGCTCTCGCATGGGTATATTGCAGATACGGTCCTGTTTCGCCTTCAAAGGTGAGCATATGCTCCAAGGAGAATTCGATATCGTTCATGCGGTCATTTTTAACATCGTGGAAAATGACTGCGCCAACCCCGACATCACGCGCAACCTTTGCCCCATCTTTGAGATCCGGATTTTTTTGTTTGATATTCTTCTCGGCCATCGCGATGGCTTCCTGAAGCACCTCTTCTAGCAGGATGACGCGGCCCTTACGCGTCGACATTTTCTTCCCGTCCTTCAGATAGAGGCCGAATGGGATATGCTTCATGTTATGGGCCCATTCATATCCGAGTTGCTCAAGCACTTCTTTTACTTGTTTGAAGTGGACCGTTTGCTCCTGTCCTACAACATATAATGCTTCATCAAAAGAATATTCTCGCTGACGATAAAGGGCCGCTGCCAAGTCCCTTGTGGCATATAGGGTCGCACCGTCCGTTTTCTTGATCAAACAAGGAGGGAGTGTTTCATCCTTCAGGCGAACCACTTTTGCGCCCTGTGAAATTTCAAGAAGCTTATGCTCTTCCAAGAGGTCCACTACTGCTTCCATTTTGTCGTTAAAGAAGGCTTCCCCGTTATACGAATCAAACTCCACTCCCAGTAGGGAATAGATCGTCTTGAATGCTTCGAGGGATTCGCTTTTGAACCATTTCCACAGTGTGGTGATTTCTTCATCACCTTCTTCGAGAAGCTTGAACGCTTTCCGTCCTTCATCTTCCAAGGAAGGATCGGTCGCTGCTTCCTCATGGAACTTCTTGTATAAGGTGAAGAGTTCGGCGATCGGATTCTCTCTTACTTTTTCTTCGTCTCCCCACTTCTTGAAGGCAACGATCAACTTCCCGAACTGTGTTCCCCAGTCCCCGATATAATTGATCTTAACCGTCTCATAGCCACAGTTCCCTGCAAGATTGGCAATGGCGTTCCCGATGACGGTTGAACGGAGGTGACCCATTGAGAAGGGCTTTGCGATATTGGGAGAAGACATATCCAGTACAATGGTCTTTCCTTCACCGAAGGTATGATCGCCGTAACGGGAACCCTCTGTAATGATATTTTTAATGATTTCTCTTCCAGCGACGACGGGATTGAACCGTACATTCACATAGGGACCGGCAGCTTCTACATGGGTCAATAATGACGAATGGAGAGATTCCGCTATTTCTTCGGCAATCGCGGCGGGTGCCTTTCTCCATTCCTTGGCTAATCGAAAGCATGGAAACGCGAGGTCCCCCATATGGGTATGTTTCGGTGTTTCAATCAACATGCTTACTTCCTCTTCCGTCCAGGATGTAAGGACCTGAGACTTCAATTCCTTGGCTAAAGCTGATACTAAATCCATCCAATCCACCTCCGATTGATATAAAAAGCTGTTTCTTGCTCATCGAATGAAACCGTGAGTGACGCTGCAGTGAGAAAGGGGAGTCAAACCGGGAAGGTATGGCCCATTTCTCACGTTCTCCCTGTTATAAAGAGAACCCGACCAATAAAAAAACTCGCCTCTATATTTATATAGAGACGAGTCATTGCTCGCGGTACCACTCTTTTTCCCGAAGGGCGCTCAACTTGTTAACGGTTTGATCCGGTCTTTCCCTACTATATTTCGGGTAAGACTTCTCAGAAGTGCGTTTCACCCCGGGCTTCACACCAGGCTTGCACCGTCCCTGGCTCGCTTCATAAGATCCACATCGGAATTACTCTCTTCATCAAAGAATATCCTATATTTGGTTAGTTCTTATTTTACACATTTTGGAGATGAATGCAACGTTAAGATTCTTCGGACGAGAACATATACGTTTTATGATGATACCTCATGCTGAATACGATCCCAAGCGCCAGCATATTCCCCATCAGTGAGCTTCCTCCATAACTGATGAAAGGAAGCGGTATCCCTGTGATTGGCAATAATTGAATCGTCATGCCAATGTTCTGGAAGACGTGGAAGGTAATCATCGAGATGATCCCTGCGCACACATAGGCATTGAATGGTTCTTTCGTATCCAGGGCCGTCTTGGTCAAGTGGTAGATCAATAGGAAGTACAGACTGATCACGACGCTTGCGCCGATGAATCCGTATTCCTCACCGATGACACTGAAGATGAAATCGGTATGGTTTTCGGGGATATATACTTCACCATCGCTATAGCCTTTTCCGAATATCTGTCCGGATCCGATGGCGTTCAAGGAGTTGATCAAGTGAAACCCTTCCAGTTTGGCATAGTTATAAGGATCGAGCCATGCGTAGATCCGCCCGAATTGGTAAGGTTCGAACCCTGTGTATTTTTCCAAGAATTCCGGGGCCCAGATGACGAGTGATAACAAGGCGCCCCCGACAACACCAAGAAAGGCATAGATTGGAACAATCAGCTTCCACGTAATCCCTGACACGAGGATGATCCCCGTCATGATTGCGAGGATAACAAGGCTTGTCCCTAAATCTGGCTGTTTCATAATGAAGGCCAATGGAAGCAGGGTGGTCAGTCCGATTTTTACCAATAGTTTAAAGTCGGACTGCAGTGTCTTCCTGTGGGTGATTTCGTTATGATTCGTAATGACCCTGGCCAGTGCAAGAATCAGAAAGGTCTTCATGAACTCGGAAGGTTGGATCGACCCGAGTGGACCGAGCATGAACCAACTCTTTGCCCCATTTCGATAAGGGGCGATGCTTTCAGGGGATGCAAGCAGTATAAGAAGCAGGAAGATCCCTGCTCCATATATGTACCAGGCAAGCCGTTTATACTGTTCTGAATCAAAGAATAGGGCTCCCCCTATGATGATTCCCCCGACCACATACCAAAATGCCTGCCGGATCACAAAGTTTGTCTCATATTGTCCTGACGTTTGGGCGCTGCTTATGCCAAGCGCACTGACGATGAAAAACATCATCAATAAAAACACAAGGCCCCAGTCAATTTTATCAGCAAAACGCTGGCGAGTTTCCATAATTGATTCACCTGAATTTCGTAAGATTTCACATTCCTAGTCTAATAGAAACGAAGGAAAATTTCTACTGGCTGTCCTGCGGGAGACAGGCATTTTATCCACCATGTGGAGATGCCTTAAGGAAATAAGTCGTAAAAAGAGGCTTTATGAACGAGTGGTGTTTAAGCTTTTCCATATATTACATAACCTTCTTTGAAGAAAAAAATCAAATGTTACGTACCGCAATCAAATGTAACATTTCAAAAGCGAATAAGCCAGAACCACCATATTTATGAAAAACAAGTCATTTGACACTTAAAAGATAAGCGTTGATTTCGAGCAGCCCTCCGTCCTAGGAGGTTTTGAGCGTTCCATCGGGTTCCTCTACCCGCTTTATGACTTTTTTCGACAATTACCTACGACTTTTGTCATCATTTTGAAATGAAATAGAAAAGAACGATTTCCACCTTTCTTTGCTAAAATAATAAGTAATAGATATGCATCGTGTAAATCAGATGGAGGGAATGTTTTGAAAACAAATAAGCAAGCAAAAGACATCATCTATGTACATAAGAATATGGACCGGCAATATGTCGTTTCGTATGGCATCAATTTTCAAGAATTTGCTTTGAATACGCCCAAGCCCCTGAAGAACCTGCTGTTGATCAAGCATCAGTACGAACACGGGGCGTTTAACATTCACACCCATCTTGAGTATGTTGAACAAGAAGAGATGAACAAAATCATAAATGATCATGTCGAAAACTACGGGGATTTCTGCTGGATTGATTTTGATGAGGAAGCAGGTGTCAACGAGCTGAACGGGCAGGAAATCGCAGAGCTACTCTATATGGGGCACCTGAAGCAGCCTCTGAATGCACCGTTCTATTCCAAGCTGAATAACCGCTTTGCATACCTTTCCCACGATGATGGGTGGTTCAATAAGACATATTTCCGTGACTTCTCGGATTTCTATCATATTTTGGGGGCGACCGTGGCCTCTAGGTTGGGAACAACGAAGGGCAGTAAAGGACTGTTCGGGAAGAAGAAAGAAAAACAGTATCCGGATATTGGTTCCCATATCATCACTGCCTTCAAGGAAAAGATAAAAGAGGGCATAATCATCTCCATCGAGAAGGCCATCGTGAGCAGAGGGAAGATCGAAATCCCGATCTGGGTCATCGGTGACTATTTCAATATGGATGAAATGATGGAAGATTATCAGCAATTCAGTAAATCCCCCGCTAATGGCCTGCTCATCTATGATCGGAAGACAAAGAGTTGGAGTTCGTCGATCCGATAAAAGTGCCGAAGTGATGAAAAGCCAACGATGAAGTCCGGGGCATCCTGTCGGTCACTACAATTTTAAAAGAAAAGAAGGATCAATCCGTGTAGGGGACTTCATCGACTGCTCACGCTTAGTTGATGAACACCTTTCCAGGGACTGATCCTTTTTTATCGGGACTGTTTGTTTCAATCAGGAAGGGCCTGTCCCGGGTCTCGGGTATTACTTGATGGTAATGTCTTTCTTTACCTTATAGTTGCTTTCCCCTTTGGCTGTCAGCCAGACACTCAACGTGTAGGAGCCGCTGTCGAGCTTTGGCAAGGCGACTTTCTGCGTGAATTCCTCGCCTTGCTTCAGTGTGAGTTCCTCGATGGCTTGCGTATACATCTTGTTTTCCGAGTCGCGATAGACAACTTCGCCTTTATTGTTTGTGACCTCAAAATCGATTTTCTGGCCCGATGGAAAGACGAATGGTTTTTCCCGTTCTGTTTGGTTTTTTATTTTGTAGAGATACATCATCTGACCTTCTTGCATGTCCATTTCTACTAAGGTCGGCTCCATGCTTCCTGCAACAATTCCTTTCTCTGCTGGACTTGATTCAGATGTGGAGACGGTCACTTCTTCCGTTTCTTCTTCATCCGCTGTTCCACACCCGGATAAACCAATGAGTACGGCCCCGGTCAATGCGATGACCCGTTTCTTCATGTTCAATCACCTCTATTCGATTAGACTTAATAAGCACGAAAAAGTTTCACCACTTTATTCTTTATTATAAAAGTAAGACAAAACACCCAGAAAGGGAAGGGTGATGCAAACAGTAAAGTTGGTTTTGTGACCTTGTGGCAGTACAATGAAAACAACAGAGGGCAGATTGCATATAATGCCTTAAATGAGGATGGGGGGGAAGGAATTGAAGAGAAAAGAGATCATGAAGATGCTCGGCTTCTTTGTCCTTCTCCTGTTCGTGTTTTGGGGGAGCTACAGTTTTTGGGAAGTGAGGCCGCATGATATTAGGGATTGGATCATATCGTTCGGATGGTGGGCACCGCTCGTATTCATCATCATCCTTACTCTTCGTCCGCTGGTCTTGTTTCCGACCTCCATTTTTTCAATTGCAGCGGGCTTGGCATTCGGTCCTTTTTATGGGATTGCAGTCATTCTGATCGGTGCTCTTGGAGGTGCGACGGTCGCTTACGCTGCCGCCAGGTTTTTGGGGATGAAGTGGTGGAAGAACCCATCTTCTAGAATGATCGGCATCCGTAAAAAGATGAGTGACAACGGATTCTTATATATTTTATTGCTCCGTTTGGTTCCGTTTTTGAATTTTGATCTGGTCAGTTATTTAGCCGGTGCGGGGAATGTACGGTATTTGCCTTATATGGCTGCAACGGCCATCGGGATCATCCCTGGTACAATCGGTTTTGTTTTCTTCGGTTCGGGGCTGAGTGGTGAAGACAGGATGTACCTTTACGTCGCCATCGTCATGTTCCTGCTCTTGCTTGTGCTGTTATTTTTGACGAGGAAGAAGCTGAGGCACTGGATCGGTGACTCGAGGGAGGAATAAGTTGCTGGTGGGGTCAGTGAATAAATGAATGGAAGCCGATACTTATCAAGTATCGGCTTCCGATTATGTCGTGATTTTTATTATAACGGTTCATCCGTTGGCCTTGAGTTGCTCCCATTCCTCCCGGATCATGCCCATCCGTATCGAATCATAATAAACGCCATTGTAATATCTGCACTTCCTCATCCTGCCTTCAAGCGTCATGCCGACCTTTTCGGCAGCCCTCATCATGCGTTCGTTTCCGGACCAGGTCGTGATGCCTACACGGCCGATGTCCTTCGTTTCAAAAAGGTGATCGACCCACTTCGTCAATGCTTCCGTTCCATATCCCCCGTTCCAGTAGGCGGGATCATAGATCACGATGCCGGCTTCCAGCCATTTGGTTGGTTCGTATTCCCAATAATAGCTTGTCGTCCCGATGATTTTGTTATCTACCTCGATGATCCGTTGGTGTTCGTCGTTTCTTTCGACATTGTTCAAGAAAGACTGTCTATACTCATCGTAGGATTTTCTGACATGTTGGAAGTAGGGCGCGTCCCACTGTTTCCATTGCGGGGATTCGTCTTTATATATGTAACCCCAAAGGACTTCAAGGTCGTCTTCTGTTATTTTTCTTACTATGACCCGATTACGTGTTGTATTCAAACCATGCACTCCTTTATAGTCATCTGATTCTAGTTTTCAGGTTAAACTTTCCTGTTCCTTCCATTATACAGAATGTTCAGCAAAAAAGAAGGTACGTCCCTCATCGCTTTAAAGCGATGAGGGACGTACCTTCATAGTCAGCTTGCTTTTACGTTTGAAAGGGAAGCTTTTTTCTTGTTTGTCAGTTTGTCGACGATGGAGGTGATGGCCCCGTCGCCTGTAACATTGCAGGCTGTTCCGAAGCTATCCTGTGCCAGGTAAAGGGCAATCATGAGCGCTGTCATCGTTGGACCAAATCCGAGCATTGATTCAAGTAACCCAAGAGCGGCCATGACGGCACCGCCAGGGACCCCGGGTGCTGCGATCATCGTCACGCCAAGCATGAGGATGAACGGGAATAATTGAGAGAATTGCAATGCCTCCCCTTGGATGAACATGACCGCCATCGCACAGCTTACGAGGGTGATGGTACTACCCGATAAGTGGATGGTAGCAAGGAGTGGAACAGAGAAATCAGAGATTCGCTCCCTGACACCAAGCTTCTTTGTGCGTTCAAGCGTAACCGGGATTGTCGAAGCCGATGACTGTGTCCCGAGCGCCGTGAAATAGGCAGGCATCATTTCCTTCATCATTGCAAAAGGATTTTGTTTCCGTAACGTACCGGCCGTTGTGTATTGCACGACCAAAAAGAAAACATGTAATAAAATGATCATGACAAATACCTTTGCAAATACAGACATGATCGCACTTACTTGTCCACCTTGTGTCATATTGGCGAAAATCCCGAGAATATGAAGAGGCAGAAGAGGGATGATGATCTTTTCAATCACCAATTCCACAATATTCTTGAACTCATTCATTCCTTTTAAGAGGGCATCGCCTTTAATGGCAGCCATTCCGAGTCCGATTGTAAAAGCAATCAAAAGAGCTGTCATCACGCCCATGATCGGAGGCATGTCCACCGAGAAGAACCCTTTCAATAAAGCTTCTTCCGGATTTTCGAATGATTGAGAAGTTTGATTTGCAAGAAGAGATGGGTAAATACTCTTAGCGACCACAAAGGCAAGCAGTCCTGCAAGGACGGTTGAGCCGTATGCGAGCCCTGTCGTCAACCCCAGCATCTTACCGGCACCTTTACCCATCGAACCGATACCGGGAGCGATGAAGCCGATGATGATCAATGGAATCGCGAACCCTAGGAAATTACCGAAAAGGCCATTAAACGTAGCAAATAATTTCACGATCCATTCTGGTGCAACTGAACCAATGACAATACCTAGCGCAATCCCCGCAAGGATCCTAGGCAACAATCCAAACTTTCTCATCTTGTTGTCCTCCTTAAAAATACAAATGTGTTTGATAGGAGGATTATACACCCGATCGGACTATATTTTAATAGGTGAATGAATAGGCGGAATCTTAAGTTTATTCAGATAAAATAAAGACCTTATCACTGTATCGGGACTAGGCTGGGTAAACATACATATATAGAGATGAATTTCAGCGGGGGGAACCCTGTCTGAACAAGGACCAAGGTGGTAATTTTTATTTTCGTTCCAATCAATCTTTCCCTTTAGGATGAAAGTGATAAAATAGAAACATCTATTGTTAATATTGGAGGTAACTCATACATGAAAACCAAGCTTTGTTTATTGTACGGCGGTAAATCGGCCGAACATAATGTCTCTCTACAAACAGCCAAGGCGGTCATCGGCGCCCTGGACTTAAATAAATATGAAATTCACCCTGTCTTCATCTCGACGGAAGGACAGTGGATCAAAGGCCCTCAATTGGATGCGCCTGTAGACGATGTCAAGGCTTTGCAATTCAACGAGGGAGAAGTGATCTCCCCGAATGCATTGAGCACAGCCATCACTCCGGCAGGTTCTGAAGGCAGCGAAGGATACGATATGATCTTCCCGCTGCTTCATGGTCCCAACGGTGAAGATGGTACTGTTCAGGGAATGCTCGAATTACTGAACCTTCCTTATGTGGGGAACGGCGTCCTTGCATCCTCTGCGGGCATGGATAAGGTGATCATGAAAAACCTTTTTGCCCAAGCGGGGATTCCTCAAGTGGGCTACACATGGTTCATCCGCAGCACATGGAAGGCCAATCCTGACAATGCGTATCAACTAGTGGAAAGCGAAATCGGTTATCCTTGTTTCGTAAAACCTGCCAACCTCGGTTCTTCCGTCGGTATCAGCAAATGTACGAATAGGGAAGAGCTGGCGGTTGCATTCGAGGAAGCGTTCCAATTCGACCGCAAGATCATCATCGAAGAAGGCGTGAAGGCACGTGAGATCGAGCTTGGGGTACTTGGCAATGATCAGCCTGAATGCTCTGTTGCGGGTGAAATCGTACCGAAGAAGGATTTCTATGATTACAAAGCTAAATATGAAGATGGGGATACGGCACTGATCATCCCTGCAGAAATCGACCAGGAAACATACGCAAAGATGGAAGAGATCGCGATCCAATCCTTCAAGGCCCTCGATTGCTCAGGCTTGGTCCGCGCAGACTTCTTCCTGACAGAAGACGGACAGATCTATATGAACGAAGTCAATACGATGCCTGGTTTCACGCCATTCAGCATGTTCCCGCTTCTTTGGAAGCACACAGGCGTCGAATACCCTGCATTGATCGGAAAATTAGTCGAGCTCGGTATGGAGCGCCATCAAGATAAACAGACAATCAAACATACAATGTAACACGTGAACAAGGAGGGACTGACTGGAGGATGAGGATCTAAAAGCAGTCCCGCCTCTATTTTAGCTAGCTGACAATCGACTATCAGGTGTAAAAAGAACGTGCCCAAAAACGCTTATCGGCCTTATTCGTGTCGCCAGCTGGCACCTTTTTTCTTATCAGTAACTTGTAAAGGAGAACGAACATGTTTGAAAAAACAATAAAAGAAACGGTTGAAATGCTTCATGTGCATAACGATCTGACCCCATTCCATGACAAAGTCATAAGTGGGGTGTGCATCGATACGAGGAAGATCGAACAAGGTAACTTATTTGTCCCGTTCAAGGGTGAAAATGTGGACGGCCACCGATTTGTCAGACAGGCGATTGAAAATGGTGCGACGGCTGCCCTTTGGGATAAGAATGTACCGGATCCGCCAACGGATATCCCTGTCCTCGTCGTGGACGATCCGCTGCTTGCGCTCCAGTCACTGGCGAACCAATACCGCCATCAGCTCGACCTTAAAGTCGTCGGCATCACGGGCAGTAACGGAAAGACAACGACGAAGGACATGGTGGCAAGCCTGCTCTCTACCAAATACAAGGTGCATAAAACGCAGGGCAACTATAATAATCACATCGGATTGCCGTTGACCATCCTTGCGCTGCCTGAGGACGCCGAAGTGGCTGTGCTTGAAATGGGAATGAGCGGCTTCGGGGAAATCGAACTGTTATCGGAAATCTCTCAGCCTGACGCAGCGATCATCACCAATATCGGTGAATCACATCTTCAGGACCTCGGTTCACGTGAAGGAATCGCAAAAGCAAAGCTGGAAATCGTCAAAGGCCTGAAGAAAGACGGTCTCTTTGCTTACTTCGGAGACGAGCCTCTTCTCAAGGAAGGGGTAAAGAATATATCCCTGAATCGGATCGAAACGTTCGGTAGAAGTGAAGGCAATACCATCTATCCATTGAATATCAGCATGAGCAACGACGGTAGCCATTTCGAGACGTCCCTATATAGTGGAGAGACATTCTTCCTACCTGTCCTCGGTCAGCACAATATCCATAATGCACTGGCAGCGATCTTGATCGCCAAGGAATTCGGTGTCGGAATCGAAGGGATGAAGAAGGGTCTGGAGTCGCTAGAGCTCACAAAGATGAGGATGGAGATGTCAGAGGGGAAAAAAGGCGAGAAGATCATCAATGATGCGTACAACGCAAGCCCGACATCCATGAAAGCAGCGGTCGAGCTTGTATCCGAGCTTGACGGCTTCGAACATAAAGTCCTCGTGCTTGGAGACATGCTCGAACTCGGAGACCAGGAAGAAGAGTTCCATTTGGAAATCGGCAGGACGATCGACCCTGATAAGATCCAGCACGTGTATACGTATGGAAAGCTTGCGGGATTCATTGCCAAAGGGGCCCTCGAACGATTCCCGGAAAGCCGTGTCCATTCCTATCAGGACAAACAGGAGCTTTCTGAAGAGCTCAAAAAACAAATCAAAGGCAGCGAATTGATCCTCTTCAAAGCGTCAAGGGGAATGAAGCTAGAAGACATCATCGACTCTTTGACATAAACCTTAGGATTAGAATGCGGAGAATTTGAACAAAATGGGAGGGAGTGCATACTCCCTCTATCTTTTTAGCAGTAAGCGGGGATAAAGATGATTGGATGTTTACTTATTCATGGATTTACGGGGGGACCGTATGAAGTCGAACCCCTGGCTGACTATTTGAAAGAAAGAACTGATTGGAAGATAGTGGTTCCCACTCTGCCTGGCCATGGTGAAACATTGGCTTTAAGAGGTGTCAAGCATGTCGAATGGATCGAGCATGCAGAAGACCAATTGAAGAACCTATTGGAGCAGTGCGAGAAAGTGTATGTGATCGGCTTTTCAATGGGGGGCTTGATCGCCTCCTACCTGACAGTCAACTATAACGTCGACAAACTCGTCCTTTTGAGCGCAGCTGCCTATTATGTGAACATCAAGCAGCTCATGAAGGACATCGGCGGGATGATCAAGGAAGGCCTTCAAGGGAAAATACTTGAAAATGAACTGTACAACCGCTATAAATTTAAAGTGACCAATACTCCGATCCTTTCTACTTACGAGTTTAAAAAGGTTGTGCAAAGAGCACGGCCACTCCTTCATAAAGTCGACGTCCCGACCTTTATCGCGCAGGGAGAAAATGATGGGATAGTCCCGCCAAAAAGTGCGAAATATATCTATGAAACCATCTCATCTGAAGAAAAAAACCTATATTATTCCACAAAATCAAAGCACCTGATTTGCCACAGTGAAGATAAGCACGAATTATTTGGAGAGATCTACCATTTCTTGGAGAGTGAATAGAGCGACTATTTTACAATAGATTGAAATTCATCTCTATAAGTGGTAACATTACTACAACATTGTACTATTTGTTGACGTGCCAGCTCTTCGATTTAGAAGAGTGTATTTTTTTGCAATGAACCTTGCGAAAATCCGCAGCGACGAAGTGTCCTAAGCGGCAAGCATTCCAATGGATATTGCAATCAATATTTATGGATAAACATCTCATATAGACGATTTTAGATTAGATACCGAAGTCTTTCGGTGTGTAAGATTTCGTTCCGATTTAAAAATATAATCAGCACATTTGATTAGTTATAAAAGATGTAAATCAAAAGGAGAATGAATAGCATTGACAAAGTTTGCAGATTTAAACTTAAGCGCATCTACGTTAAAGTCAATTAAACGTATGGGCTTTGAAGAAGCAACCCCAATTCAAGCAAGTACAATTCCAGCAGGTCTGGAAGGTAAGGATATCATCGGTCAGGCACAGACAGGAACTGGTAAAACAACGGCATTCGGAATTCCAATGATCGAGAAGATCGACATGAAGAACCCGAACGTCCAAGCACTGGTTATCGCGCCTACACGTGAACTTGCCATCCAGGTTTCTGAAGAACTATACCGCATCGGAGCAGATAAGCGTGCACGCGTCTTATCCGTATATGGCGGACAGGACATCCAACGCCAAATCCGTGCAATGAAAAAGAATCCGCATATCATCGTCGGAACACCAGGACGTCTACTAGACCACATCAAGCGTCGTACGCTTAAGCTTGATAACGTTGAGACATTGGTACTGGACGAAGCGGATGAAATGCTTAACATGGGCTTCATCGAAGACATCGAGAGCATCCTTGAAACCGTACCAAGCACAAGACAAACACTTCTATTCTCTGCTACAATGCCGGATCCGATCCGCCGTATCGCAGAGCGCTTCATGACAGAGCCTGAGCTCATCAAAGTGAAGTCCAAAGAAGTGACGGTATCAAATATCGAACAATACTTCACAAAAGTAACTGAAAAAGAAAAATTCGATGTACTATCACGTCTGATCGACGTACAATCACCTGAACTTGCGATTGTATTCGGTCGTACGAAGCGTCGCGTAGATGAACTATCCCGTGCGCTAAGCATCCGCGGTTACCTTGCAGAAGGAATCCACGGCGACCTTTCTCAAGCGCGCCGTATGACGGTTCTTAAAAAGTTCAAGGAAGGCCGCATCGATATCCTGATCGCAACGGACGTTGCAGCCCGTGGTCTTGACATCTCAGGCGTAACGCACGTTTACAACTTCGATATCCCTCAAGATCCTGAAAGCTACGTTCACCGTATCGGACGTACAGGACGTGCAGGTAAAAAAGGTATGTCCATCACATTCGTAACACCAAGGGAGATGGGTTACCTTCGCGTTGTTGAACAAACAACGAAGAAGAAAATGATGGGCCTTAAGCCACCAAGCCTGAACGAAGCGCTTGAAGGACAACAGCGCCTGGCTTTGGATAAGCTGATCGAAGCGGCAAAAGAAAACGATCTGAAGGATTACTCTCAATTCGCAGAAGAATTCCTGAATGACCACGATCCAATCCAAGCCGTGGCAGCAGCGATCAAAGTCCTGACAAAAGAGCCGGACACAACTCCTGTTGAAATCACAGAAGAACGTCCATTGCCATCAAGAGGCGGCAATCGCGGCGGCGGCGGCTATAAAAAAGGCGGATCCCGCAGCGGTAAAGGCGGCGGACGCGGAGGCAACGGCCCTCGTGGCGGCGGTTCACGCGGTGGATCAAACCGTGGCGGTGGAGACCGACGCGGCGGTGGCAGACCACAATCTTCCGGCGGACGACGCAAGTCTTATAATAATAACTAATATGTTTGATGAGAACACGATGACCTTTTTGGGTTGTCGTGTTTTTTGTTTGTTTTTTTGTGGGGGGGTGCATTATTAGATGGTTTTGTGGTAAAAAATGCTAAAATACGCACAAAATGAAATAATTGCGCGCAAAACCAAAAAATCGCGCGCGAATTGAAATTTTCACGCGCAAATCTCAAAAATGGCGCATAAAACGAAAAAATCACGCGCAAATGGAAAATCCAAGAAAAAATAAAGGACTTCACATCAATGAAGAGAATATATATTAGGAATCAAAACAAAAGGAGTGGTAGTTTGGTCGTAAAAGAACGAGAATTTCCAATCAGGATTCACCAAAACAAAGCATTGTTAAAAAGGATTAGAAAAAATCATACAGCGATCCCCCGAATCGAGTCCGATTTGAAGAAAATAACGGCTGGTTACAAGGGAGAAAAGGCAGTTGATTATCAGTTGGGGTTTCTGGAAGAGAAAAACTATTCGATTTTTCACAACGTCAGGCTCAAGATCGGTACTCAATATTTTCAAATTGATACTCTCATCATCAATACACGTTACATTGTCATTATTGAAGTCAAGAATTTGGCTGGTATCATCCGCATCGATCCCAGTATAAGGCAGTGCACTCGGATTCTAGGGGATACACAGGAAGGATTCATCGACCCCATCTCGCAAGTTGAGAAACTTACCCTTTTATTCAAGAAATGGCTTTTAAAACAAGGGATGATGGTTCCGCAGCACATAGAGTTTCTGGTCGTAATCAGTAATCCTCAAACCACAATTGAATTCACCGCCCGCCCACCTTTACACTCTCCATATACAAGAGTCATCCACGCTCAGAATATCCTACATTTCATAAACACCCTAAACGGAAAATACAAGAAAGAAGTACGGACGATCAAAGAAATAAATAAAATGAAAAGACTGATCATCAAACACCATTCTGTCCCCGAAACCGATGTTCTGGATTATTATCGTATTGAAAAAGATGAAATCATGACGGGGGTGCAATGTGAGAAATGCTTTGCAGCGCCTTTGCCAAGAGTCAGTAATTACTGGATTTGCTCGAAGTGTGGAATTCGATCAAAAAACGCCCATCTCCCTGCTGTCGAAGATTACTTTTTGCTATTGGATGATGTAATCACCAATCAAAAGTTGAGAGAATACCTCCATCTACCATCACGCAATGTCGCAAGGAACATACTCTCCTCCCTAAACCTAAACTCCGCCGGCACCGGTAGAGGCTTCTACTATTTCAAGTAATCCGAATGTCTCTCCCCCCACCGCACATACTAACCCATAACAACACCAACCAATCACAAGAATCATAAAATTCCAACCCGAAAAAGGAGCCTAACCCACCATGACTCTCATCCGACTTGGCTACGTGGCCATGAGTATGAATCTTCAAAATGCCTCGCCTTCACAGACGATGACATACAAGCAGTTTTCATCGATAAAAGATCGGGAAGCGGCCATCAGGAAGCTTGAGCGCATTGCCCGCTCCAATCTTCAGAATTGCCTCCGTCTCTTGAAGCATAATGTTCTTCATGACATTCATTTTTTTCGTTTCAGCTCAAAGCTGATCCCGCTTGCCAACCATCCGGATTTGAAGGGGTGGGATTTCATTGCGCCTTTAGAGGGGGAACTCAGCGATTTAAGGGAGTACATCAATGCTCATCCGATGCGTGTCGACTTTCATCCCGATCACTTTGTGCTTCTGAATACGAGTGATGTTGATGTCCTCAAGAATACTTTTCATACGTTGAAGATGCACAGGGATCTCCTCCTTGGCATGGGGGTGGAGCCTCTACATCGCTGTGTCCTGCATGTGGGAGGAGCGTACGATGATAAGGAGAAGGCGCTTGAACAGTTCATTCATAATTGGGGGTTAACGCCTGCCTCGCTTCAGGACATGATCATCCTGGAGAATGACGACACCGTCTTTACTGCCGCCGATGCGCTTTACCTTTGTGAAAAATTGGGAATCCCTCAAGTGTTTGACTATCACCATCATCTTGCCAACCATGAAAGGGATTGGCTGTATGATTGGGAGCGGGTCGTCTCCACGTGGACTCAGTCTCCGCTTCCCGTGAAAATGCATATATCCAGTCCTCGGTCTGAGAAGGATTTCAAGGCACACGCGGATTACATAGACAAGGGGATGTTCCTTGATTTTCTGAGCGGAATCAAAGGATCCGTGGAGCAGGTGGACTGCATGATCGAGGCAAAGAAAAAGGATGATGCCCTGTTCAAGCTTGCCAAGGATTTGAAGGATGTCGAAGGGATTGAGTGGGTGGATCAGTCTTCCTTCATTTTGAAGTAGGCCTCTTTAGGCCTTTTTCTGTTGGGTCCCGCTTCTTTTTTTCCTAAAATCAGAGGTTGCTAAGAAGCAGAACTTATCTAAAAAAGGACCCCCGATCAAAGTTCCATTAGAGCCCTTTGAAACCAAACCTATCCTCAAACGTAAACATACTGTAAGATTTATACATAAGGGTTTAGACAAAAAGGAGGATGGCTATGAGAGGGGAGCCTCAGAAACGGATTTCACCGAAGGCGTTGAAGGTATGGCGCTTGCATGGTGCGATTCAGTCATTGGTGTTGGGACTTTTCGTGATTGGGACGGTCATATTGACGACCATCTTTGAATGGTCGGTCTGGGTCATGGTAGTGGCAATCGGTGTGCTGCTGTTATTTACATATACGATGATATTCTTTTTGCCTTCGATTCGCTGGAAAAGGTGGAGGTATGAAGTGCGGGAACAGGAGATTGAGCTTCAGAGAGGCTTTATTTTCATTAAGCGCACCCTCGTCCCGATGGTGAGGGTGCAGCATGTGGATACGGTGCAGGGTCCGCTATTGAAACGGTATCGTTTATCGACGATTACAATCTCGACGGCCGCCACCGTTCATGAAATCCCCGCATTGGATACGGAGGAAGCGGATGAGCTGAGGAATAGGATTTCCTTACTGGCAAGGGTGGCGGAAGATGATGTCTGAATCGAAACGCCTGCATCCGATTTCTGCCGTGGCAAGCTTTTTGAAGCAATTGAAGGAGTTGATCATTCCCTTCGTACTGCTTTTCGTCCTTAATGGCGGTGGCGATAAGGGGGGCTTCTGGGACTATATGCCGCTCATTTCAATGGCGGTGGTGCTGGTGGTCGTCCTTGTGGCAGGATTCATCAAGTGGCTGCGTTTCACGTATCGATTGGCAGAAGGGGAGCTTCGGATCGAATATGGATTATTTGTGAAAAAGAAGCGGTATATCCCGTTTGACCGGATCCAGAGCTTGAACTTTTCGGAGGGCATCATCCATCGTCCGTTTGGCTTGGTAAAGGTGAAAGTGGAGACAGCCGGTTCATCGAATTCGAGGGAATCTGAGGCGGAACTGACGGCAATTTTGAAAGAGGAAGCGTTGGAGCTCGAGAGGATCATTTATCGAGAGAAGAGGAAAGCGTCTTCCGCCGAAATGTCTGAAGAGGTTGAAAGTGAGAAAACCGGGAACGAAGAGAAAGCGGTCTTCAGGATGAATGCCAAGGATATCTGGGTGCTCGCGGCGACATCCGGGGGAATCGGCGTGATCCTGTCCGGTGTCGGTGTGTTTCTTTCTCAATTCTCGGAGTTCATCCCGTATGAATCGGTCTATGATGAAATGATGATGTTTGTGAAGAGCGGGCTCGCCATCATAGCGGTCCTGTCGTTTATCGTGCTAGTAGTGGCATGGGTGGTTTCGGTAGGGTGGACGTTCGTTGTTTACGGTGATTTCACGATTCGGTTGAACGATGACAATCTGGTGATAACTAGAGGACTACTTGAGAAAAAGCAAGTCACCGTGCCGTTGAATCGTGTCCAGGGAATCCGGATTGTAGAGAATCCGCTGCGCCAGCTGTTGGGATTTTGTACGGTTGTGATTGAGAATGCGGGAGGATCCGTGCTTGAGAAGGACAGCTCGACCATCAAGCTGATGCCTGTTGTCAGGAAGAAAAGAGTCGAAGGGTTGCTAAAGGAAATTTTTCCGGATTATGAGCTGAGTGAGAGCTTCGATAAGCTCCCTCGGCGTGCACTCAGGAGATACATCATACGGGCAGCGGTCTGGGTACTCATCCCGGCCGTCATCGCAGCCATCCTGTTTTGGCCATTTGGTCTCCTAGCCATCTTGCTGGTGCTTCCTTTCGGCATGATTGGCTACTTACAGCACCGTACAGGGGGATGGAATCTTTCGGGCAACCAATTGGCCCTGCGTTACCGGGGGATCTTGAAGCATACTGCATATATGAAGAAGAATCGGATTCAATCGCTTGATGCCAAGCAAAGCAGGTTCCAAGCTAGGAAGGATCTGACGACCATCACCACGACCCTGAAGTCTGGTCAGGCCGGCTATTCAAGTGAAGTGGCCGATCTGGAGGAAAGGGATGCATCCCGTATTTATGACTGGTTTTCCCATGGGACGCATAACGACAATCGATGAAAAAAGGTGATCCGCTTCATGACGCGCGGGTCACCTTCGTTTTTTCCCTACGATCCATCCGATTAAAAACCCCCCAAGCAATCCGAATATATGGGCAGTGATGTTGATGCCGGATTGCATGAACGTCATTGCAACCCCGATGACGACAATCGGAAGGATGACCTGGCGGCTCTCACTCGTGATGAATGAATTCTTTAAAAGAATCATAGCGATATAGAAACCGAATAGACCGAATATAGCACCGGATGCCCCGATATGACTGTAGGTCAGTGGCTTGATTAAATAAGTCATCACATTGGCGAAAACGCCACTTGCCATATAAAGAAGGAGGAACCGGATCTTTCCGAGATACTTCTCTAATGGTGGCCCAAATAAAACCAATGAAAAAGAGTTAAACAACAAATGGGCAAACCCGAGGTGGACGAAGATCGGTGTGATGAGCCTCCACCAATCACCATCCCTGATATACAGATTCACCCCTGCCAGCTTTTCATATACCCACATTTGAGGGAAGAACGGCAGGCTGCTCACTAAATAGAGCATAATATGGATGAGAACGATCAATGATATGATCGGATAGCGTCGTAAAAATTGTGAAAAGCTTTCTGTTCGGACAAACATAGTGTATCCTCCTAATGGGATCGTTAATTATATCGTATAACTCATGATAAAGCTCCCGGCTTCTTTAAACAAGAACTTACACCTGGTTGCGTGCGCCTCCACCAGTGCAGGTTGAGGCCGTTACATAAGTATATGAGAAAAAAGACAAGAGTAGAAGGAGGACAACGGATGATTAAAGGAATAGGACTTGATATCGTTGAGCTTCACCGGATCCGCACGATCGTCGGGCGGCAGCCAAAATTGATCAAACGGGTTCTGACTCCGAGGGAACAGGATCATCTGGCTTCGTTGACAGAAGCGCGGGCGATCGAGTTTCTTGCAGGTCGATTTGCGGCCAAAGAAGCATTTGCAAAAGCGAATGGGACGGGAATCGGGCGTTCCCTTTCATTTCAGGATATCGAAATAAGCAAAGATGAGTACGGCAAGCCATTCTTTTCAAAACCAGCAGGGATCCATGCGCATCTGTCAATCACTCACAGCAAGGAGTTTGCCGCGGCACAGGTCATCATTGAAGAGTAAAAAAATCCGGGCTTGTCATCTTCGCTAGCATATTCCCTTAGGTTGTCTCATATATTCAGTAGTGCAATAGGAGAGACAAGGCTAGGTATGTACAATCGGGATCCCGATTGTAAAAGAGACAAAGACCTTCTAGCTTTCCCCTCTCTCAATTACGTTTATCTTGAGACAAAAGGGGTTGAAATGATGAAGAAAAGGCTAGTTGTACTAGTGATGGCCATGCTTGCGGTGTTGATGTTGGCTGCTTGCGGGGAGAAATCGAAAGAAGATGTGACAAAGGATCTGAAGGCAAAGGTAGAGGACATGAAGGGGTATAAAGCGGATGCCAAAATGACGCTTCAGGTTGGCGATGAGCCACAGACGTATGATGTGGAAGTGTGGCATAATAATCCTAATTATTACCGTGTTGCCCTCAAGAATGCCGCGAAGGACCAAAGTCAGATGATTCTCCGTAACGATGAAGGAGTATTTGTCCTGACCCCTGCGCTGAACAAGAGCTTCCGCTTCCAGAGTGAATGGCCGAATAACAGCAGCCAGGCATATCTGTACGAGTCATTGGTGCAGGATGTACTAGAAGACAAGGAAGCGACATTCAAGGAAACGAAGAGTCACTATGTATTCACGACGAAGACCCGTTATCAGAACAAGCAGATGCTTCCAACCCAGGAAATTGCCTTTAACAAGAAAGATCTATCGCCTGCAACAGTGAAAGTGATGGATGCGGATCATAATTCCCTTGTAAAAGTCGAATTTTCCAAGATGGATATGAAAGCTGCCTTTGATAAGAAAGACTTCGACATGAAGAAAAACATGACGGGTGCACAACTTGAAGTTCCGGTTACGGCTAGTGTGGAAGACAAGGAATTCACGGTCCTCTACCCTATGTCAGAAGTTACAGGAACAGAGTTGATAGAAGAGAAAGAAGTTGCGACTGCGAATGGAAAACGTGTCGTCTTGACCTACGGTGGGGAAAAATCCTTCACGATCATCCAGGAGAAGACAACCGTGGTACCAACCATGACAGTGTCGACCTCACTAAAGGGTGAACTGGTGGACTTAGGATTCACCGTTGCCGCCATGACGGATAATTCCATCCGATGGACCAATAACGGCGTCGATTACATGCTCGCTTCAAACGACCTGACTCCTTCTGAAATGGTCATGCTTGCACAGTCCGTTCAAGGATCGATGGTGAAATAGGAAAGAGATAAAATGGGGCGGCCCTTGAGGGTTTGCTCCTTTTCTTTTTGAATGATGTCGGGGTGTCGATTACGTCGCGTTGGAAGGTACGTTAGATCGTTTGCTGGGGGATAACCTGGAGACGGGGGTGGGGGATAGCTTATTTTGGTGGTGGGGTGATTTTCACCGGGATTTGCATAATTGCACGGGTATCTTCACGATTGCACCGGAACCTACATAATTGCACCGAAAACTCCGTAATTGCACTGGAATCCACATAATTGCACCAAAATTTCGCGAATTGAACCTAAATCTCAATAACATCAAAGCATCCCCATTCAAAATCAACAGACTCCAACCACACCATCCGTAATCCCCCCTCCGATATCCCGACCGCGCAGATGCCCCTTACAAACAAACACTCCACAATCACCATCCAAACCCTTCGTGAAAGATTCTTGCCTCACAAAAATTAATTTGACACAATAAGAGAATAGATGAATAATCAGAGATAATCTTGAATAGACTGACAATGTTTTGTTGATATGAGGAAGTGACCAGAGTGGAAGCACAGACGCAATTCTATCGTGATACTTGGGTGGAAATCGATCTCGATTGTTTAACGGAAAATATTCAGAATATTAAGCGGCATATCGCTTCCGATGAAGTGAAGATGTTTGCTGTCGTGAAAGCGAACGCATATGGACATGGGGATGTGCCTGTCGCGCGCGCTGCGTTGGAAGCGGGAGTGCACGGGCTGGCCGTGGCTTTCCTGGATGAGGCCATTTCGTTACGAAAAGGGGGGATCGAAGCACCGATCCTTGTACTCGGGGCATCACGTGCCGAGGATGTGAAGCTTGCTTCTGATTTTGATATCGCTTTGACCAACTTCAGTTTGGAATGGCTTGAAGAAGCGGCTGAAGAGCTGGACGAAGAGGCTGGCTTGAAGGTGCATATCAAATGCGATACCGGAATGGGAAGGTTAGGCGTCCGGTCGGTCGAAGAGTTGAAGGAGATGGAAACATTCATCCGCTCCGGCCGCAAGTTCCAATTGGACGGTATATACACTCATTTTGCCACGGCTGATGAATTGGACGACACGTATCTTGAAGCGCAGCTGGGGAGATTCGAAGAGATGGTGAGTGTGTTGAATGAGCGCCCTCCCTATATACACTCGTCCAACAGCGCGGCAACATTGAGGAAGTCGAAAACCCATTTCACGGCGGTCCGGGTAGGCATTGCGATGTATGGTCTTACACCATCTGAAGAGATGAAGTCGGTATTGCCGTTCCAGTTAAAAGAAGTATTTTCCCTTTATTCTCGACTGGTCCATACGAAAGAACAGCAGGCGGGTGACAAAATCAGTTACGGCTCGACCTACGAAACCAAGGAAAAAGAGTGGATCGGGACCGTACCGATCGGATATGCAGATGGCTGGCTCCGGAAGCTTCAGGGCCAAGAAGTCATTGTCGCTGGAGAAAGGGTACCGATCGTCGGCAGGATCTGTATGGATCAATGCATGATTTCGTTGCCTGGACCCATGAAATCCGGCGAAAGGGTGACCTTGATCGGAAAGGATGGACATGAAAAAGTTTCAATAGATGAAATAGCAGAGAAGCTTGAAACAATCAATTATGAGATTCCGTGCATCATCTCTCCGAGGGTGCCTAGAATCTATATCAAAAATGGCAAGACTATCGGGGTTTCCAATAGACTATTGTCTTGATGATGACTCTTCCGGTACAGGTGCGGGGACTGACCCATACCCGTTGACCGCAGATGGACAGTGTCGAATAGCTAGGCAGGAAAAAATGAAATCATTTTCATTTTCATGAATAATTCATATTTTATATGGCGGATAATAGAAGAGATTGATAAATTGTCTTTTCATTCGCGTTATTTGATGGTATGATTGATATGTTAATGAACAGAAACGGTATGTAGTGATTGGTGGAGGTGTAGTTTGTGTCTGAATCCAGCGCAACAACAGAAATCTTAATTCGTCTGCCGCAACAGCTCGTTACAGAACTAGACGGCTTTGCAGATCAAGAGAATGTGAATCGCAATGAGTTTATTTATCGTGCAACCAAAATGTATTTAAGGGAACGAAAAAAGCGACAACTACGTGAATCTATGAGACGCGGCTATATGGAGATGGCTAAGATTAATCTTGCAATCGCTTCAGAAGCGATCCAAGCTGAATATGAGGCGGAACATACAGTCGAGCGCTTAGTAAGCGGAGGTTAATCCTTTGATTGTAAAGCGTGGTGACGTATATTTTGCAGATCTTTCTCCTGTGGTAGGGTCAGAACAAGGCGGGGTCCGGCCGGTGCTTGTCATACAAAACGATATAGGGAACCGATTCAGTCCCACAGTGATCGTTGCTGCCATTACCGCACAAATCCAAAAAGCTAAACTGCCTACACATGTAGAAATTGATGCAAAGCGTTATGGCTTTGAACGTGATTCTGTTATCTTGCTTGAACAAATCCGAACGATCGATAAACAACGTCTGACAGATAAAATAACTCACCTGGATGATGAAATGATGGAAAAAGTGGATGACGCCCTTCAAATCAGTGTCGGCTTAATCCAATTTTGACGTTCATCCCCGTGATGGTTCATTCAGGTACAACTGATAAATATTGAATAGAAGGCTTGCCTAACCTTGAAAGAGGACCGGCAAGCCTTCTATTTTTATTAGGAAACAGCCTGTCGCAATCGACGCGTGGTAAATACAGACAATAGTATGACAAATGGCTTGTGACAAATTATAATAAAATTAAACATGGGGAAGCATACCCTGAAAGGCATTGATTTGTTCAAAATTGTATTTTTTTGTTACTATATTAGTAAATGCGTCAAACTGTAAAATAAGTGCGGATCAGATTAAATATACGTTACATCCTTACGTATATGACAGGTAATGTAAATTTCTTATGGTAGAATGGGGAGAGTTTAATGTTCACTGAAATCACAGATTATATCCAGAATAATAAGTCTGAATTAACACAGATTTGGATGGAGCGCATGAAGGAAGAGGCCGATGAGAAATTCATTCAGGTCGTTTCTGATCAAATCTTCACGAAGACAAGCCATGAGTTCGTAGAAATGATCGCATCGAACTTAAGGGATTCGAAAGAGTTCACATCAAGGCTGGAGGGCTTTGCTGAAAAAGTGGTGCGCTTCGGCTGGCCATTGACATTCGTGACTTCCGCACTCAGCAAGTTTGCAAAAGTCGTCTATGAAGCCATGAAGGAAGATGGTTTGATCACCGAACAGAATCATGCCAAACAGGTTGAGTTATTCGATAAATGGGTGACCCCGATGTATAACAAAGTGATCAGTGCATATACAGAATCGTGGGAAAGAACGGTATCCCTTCAGAAGATTGCGTTGCAGGAACTCTCTGCCCCGCTTATTCCAGTGTTCGAAAAGATCTCAGTCATGCCTCTCGTCGGTACAATCGATACAGAAAGAGCACGACTGATCATGGAGAATCTCCTGAACGGTGTGGTGAAGCACCGTGCGGAAGTCGTTTTGATAGACATTACGGGTGTGCCGGTCGTCGATACAATGGTGGCCCATCATATCATCCAGGCTGCGGATGCGGTCAGGCTTGTGGGGGCGAAGTGCATGCTGGTCGGAATCAGGCCTGAAATCGCACAGACGATCGTGAACCTTGGAATCAACTTGAATCAATTCAGCACGAACAGCACACTGAAAAAAGGAATTGAAAAGGCTCTTGAAATGACTGATAGAAAAATTGTTTCAGCGGAGGGATCAGAGTGAGAATACCAATCTTAAAATTACATGATTGCTTATTAATATCAATTCAATGGGAACTCGATGATCAGACAGCCCTTCAATTTCAAGAGGACCTTTTGAATAGAATACATGAAACGAGTGCAAGGGGCGTGGTCATCGATATCACCTCCATAGACTTTATCGATTCATTCATCGCCAAGGTACTAGGTGATGTAATCAATATGTCGAGATTGATGGGGGCGAAAGTGGTCATTACGGGCATACAGCCCGCTGTTGCCATTACGCTGATCGAGCTCGGCATAAGGTTGGACGATGTTCTGACCGCTCTGGACCTCGAAAAAGGTCTGGAGAAATTACAAATGGAACTGGGGGACTAGTGAATGGATAGCCAATCCTGCGTGAAGATCACGAATGAATGGGACATCGTCGCTGCCCGCCAGTTAGGAAGAAACGTGGCAAAAGAACTGGGGTTCGGTACGGTGGATCAAGCACGTATCACAACCGCCATCAGTGAATTAGCACGGAATATATATCTTTATGCTGGTCATGGTCAGGTTTGTATAGAGAAACTGTTCGATGGCGGAAAGAAAGGCCTCCGCATCATCGCACTGGATGATGGACCTGGAATCAATGATATTAGAAAAGTAATGGAAGATGGATATTCCACATCAGGTGGATTGGGAGCCGGCTTGCCTGGAGTCAAGCGTTTGATGGATGAGTTCAACGTAGAATCTGCCCCTGGTGAAGGGACGGATATCCGGGCGACTAAATGGCTCCGCTAGGGGGAGTTAGATGAATTTTAGAGAACTGATGGATTCAAAATATAAAGAGATTATCGAGCACTATTTGAACGAACAAGATGAGAAGGCTTTGTATCTTGGTCAGAAATTCAGCCGTAAATCGATCGAGCATCATGTATCGCCGGAAGAAATCATCAGCCTCCATAAGAGTATCATGCTCGAAATGGAACCTGATATCCCGCATCAAGTCCTCCATGCATTCGATATTTTATTGGAGGTCATGATCGGATATGGATTCGCTTACCGCGAACATCAAAGCCTCAGAAGCAAACAGCAGGAACTGAACAATGAAATCGATATTGCCTCCAATATGCAGCAGACACTGCTTGGAACGAAGATACCTGTGATTGAAGGCCTCGATATTGCGGCTGTGAGTGTCCCCGCCAAGAAGATGAACGGGGACTATTACCACTTTGTACAAGATGAAAACGACAGCGTCAGTGTCGCGATCGCCGATGTCATCGGCAAAGGGATACCGGCAGCGTTGTGCATGTCCATGATTAAATATGCGATGGACAGCCTGCCTGAGTATCGCAATGAACCCAACGCCGTATTGGAAAGCTTGAACCGGGTGGTTGAGCAGAATGTGGATGAAAGTATGTTCATTACGATGTTTTACGGTGTCTATGATTCTCACAAACATATCTTTTCTTATTCGTCCGCAGGCCATGAACCGGGATTCTTCTATAAAGCGGAAGAAGACCACTTCGAGGACCTGGATGCAAAAGGGCTCTTATTAGGGGTCGATAAGAAAGCGAAATACAGACAATACGAAAGGCGAGTAGAGCTTGGCGACATGATCATCCTGCTGTCTGATGGAGTGACGGAATGTCGGACTGAGGAAGGTTTCATCGAGCGGGAAGACCTTGTGGACATGATCGGCAAGTATAAGCATATGACTTCTGATGAAATTGTCACCAATGTTTACAAAGAACTGGAGAAGCTCCAGCATTTCGAACTTAGAGATGACTTCACCCTTATTATTATAAAAAGAATTTCTTGAAATTCGTTTATCCTGCGAGGCAATAGGGTAAAAGAATAGAGACTTTATTATAATGCTTTATAAAAAAGGTGGTCGTTTATGATGAACTTATCAATAGATATTCAAGAAAAAGAGAGCGAATTTTTTGTCAAAGTAGCCGGTGAAATTGATGCATATACAGCACCTAAACTAAAAGAGACCCTTCAACCTTCTGCCGAAACCGAAAGTGATAAAGATATCGTAGTGGACCTATCGGATGTTTCCTATATGGATAGTACCGGATTAGGCGTATTTGTAGGCCTATTCAAAGCTATAAATGCACGCGGTGGTCAACTCAAGTTGGTTGGTCTATCCAATAGGCTGCAGAGATTGTTTGATATCACAGGGTTAGGGGACATTATGAACATAAATTCCAAGGTAGAGGGTGGAGTTGAATGATGCAAGCTTTTGATTACATCGAGATGAAGATTCCTGCAAAGCCCGAGTACGTTGGGGTTATTCGTCTGACTTTGTCAGGGATAGCCAGTCGTATGGGCTTTGATTATGATGCGATAGAAGACCTGAAGATTGCCACAAGCGAGGCGATCACGAATGCCGTACAGCATGCGTACAAGGGGGAGGACGGAGAAGTAGTGGTCGGTTTCGCCCTTTACGAAGATCGATTGGAGGTTATGGTAGCGGATCGTGGGGAGAGCTTTGACTTCAAAGCAATCCGCAGTGCGGTCGGACCTTACCATGCCGATCATTCTGTTGAATTCCTAAGAGAAGGTGGGTTAGGACTTTACCTAATAGAAAGCCTCATGGATGATGTGAAGGTTCATCATAAAGAGGGAGTAACAGTCTTTATGACCAAATTCCTATCAGGGGAGCAGGTGGAGAGGGATGAAAAAACTATCTCAACCTAACCAGCAGGAACAAAAAGAGAAAGTCCTTCGATGGATCAAGGATTATCAGGAACATCAGGACGATGAAGCACAAAATCAACTGATCCTTCATTACCAGAACCTTGTTGAGTCCATCGCGAGGAAGTATTCCAAGGGCCGATCATTTCATGAGGACATCATTCAAGTGGGGATGATTGGATTGCTTGGGGCGATCCGACGCTACGATGAATCGTTCGGACGATCATTCGAGGCGTTTGCAATCCCGACCATCATAGGTGAGATCAAGCGTTTCCTCCGTGATAAAACTTGGAGTGTACATGTCCCTAGAAGGATCAAGGAGCTAGGTCCTAAGATCAAATCTACCGTTGAAGAGTTAACGAATAAATTAGAACGTTCTCCACAAGTCCATGAAATCGCTGAATACCTTGAAGTTAGTGAAGAAGAAGTATTGGAAGCGATGGAAATGGGCCGGAGTTACCAGGCGTTATCGGTTGATCATTCCATTGAAGCGGACTCCGAAGGGAGCACTGTGACGATACTGGATATCGTAGGGAACCAGGATGAAGGCTATGAGAAAGTGAATCAGAAAATGGTGCTCGATAAAGTACTGCATGTCTTGTCTGACCGTGAGAAAGCAATCATACAGTTTACGTATCTAGAGAACCTGAGCCAGAAAGAAGCCGGTGAAAAGCTGGGCATTTCGCAAATGCACGTATCCCGTTTGCAGCGCAGGGCAATAAAGAAACTGCGGGAAGCCATCCAGGAAGAAGCAGTTGATACGGGGAATCATTATTAATGGGTTATTTCCAACAAAATGAAATCGAGCTTTACGCAGAGCAGGTATCCAAAAACGGAAATCCCTATTGTGGGGACAGTTATTATTACGTCTCAACAGATGACTATTTTGTCTGTGTGTTGGCTGATGGCTTGGGAAGCGGGAAGTTTGCATATGAATCATCACACGAAGTAGTAGAAATCGTGGAACGGAATCATCATGAAGATGTAGAGACGCTGATGGATTTGTGCAACAGTGCACTCCAGAAGAAACGAGGGGCAGCAGTTGCCATCATAAAGGCGTATTACCATTCCAAGGAGTTTGTGTATAGCTGTGTGGGGAATATTCGCTTTTACTTGTATTCTCCAGAAGGGAAAATCACCTATCCCCTTCCAGTAACGGGCTATCTATCCGGTAGACCCCAAAAGTATCAAACAAAGCGATACTCATATGAATCAAATTCGAGATTCCTATTACATTCAGATGGTTTAATCATATCGGGTGTGAAGACAGTCCTTCAGAAATATCCTACCTTACACAGTACGATGCATGATATTCAATCGAGAGTCGATGAGACCGCCGACGATACCACATATATAGTGGGAAGCTTACTCTAATGGAGAGTAAGCTTTTTTATTTCTCCTTATGAATAGAACCTGGCTGTATATAGTGTTGCTCACAGCATGACCGGGCCAACAAAGATTTTTTAGATGAGCATATGGTAAACTGAGAAGGAAACCTTTTGGATGGAGGTCCTATCATTGACAGTAACCATAACCAATCAAGAATATTTACTGCAAATTGTTTCTAAGAATGTAAATGTATCATTGAAAAATGTGAAAAACGTCATCGATTTATTGGAAGATGGAAATACGGTGCCGTTCATTGCCCGCTATCGTAAAGAGCAAACAGGGGCATTGGATGAAGTTCAGATTAAAGAAATCATGGAGCAGTGGAATTACCTGCAAAATCTAGAACAAAGAAAAGAAGAAGTTCTTCGTCTGATTGATGAACAAGGCAAGCTGACGGAAGAATTAGCGCAAGCAATCAAGAAAGCAGATAAATTACAAAAAGTAGAGGACCTATATCGTCCTTATAAGCAGAAAAGGCGAACTAAAGCGACTGTAGCCAAAGAAAAAGGTCTTGAACCGCTTGCACAATGGATGCTCACTTTCCCGGTGAACGGGAACTTGGAAAAGGAAGCCGTCCTATATATCGATAATGAGAAAGAAGTGTCAACGGCAGAAGAAGCGATTGCCGGAGCGAAGGACATTATCGCAGAGTACGTGTCGGATGAAGCGGCTTTCCGTGAATACATAAGAACTCAAACGTTCAGGAAGGGAATCATCGAGACCAAGGTCAAAAATGAAGAAAAAGATGAGAAGAATGTATTCGAAATGTACTATGAGTACAGCGAACCGGTAAGCAAAGTAGTACCGCATCGCGTTCTCGCCATGAATAGGGGAGAAAAAGAGGACATCATCAAAGTCAATATCCAACCGGATGCAGACGGGATCCTTCACTACCTGCAGAAACAAGTGATCAAGAATGTCCACTCGCCCGTACTCCCTGCAGTGAAGGAAGCGATTGAAGATAGCTATAAACGATTGATTCAGCCATCCGTTGAACGTGAAATCCGGAATGATCTCACTGAAAAGGCGGAAAACCAGGCGATTCACATCTTTTCGGAAAACTTAAGGAAGCTCCTATTGCAGCCACCGATGAAAGGGAAAATGGTCCTTGGTGTCGATCCTGCATACAGAACAGGCTGTAAGCTTGCTGTCATAGATGAAACCGGGAAAATGCTTGATGTGAGCGTCATCTATCCCCATCCGCCTCAATCAAAAAAGGCAGCTGCCGAGGAAACCGTGAAGAAGGTGATCGATCGCTATTCAATCGAGGTTGTCGCGATCGGTAACGGGACGGCTTCGAGGGAAACGGAACAATTTGTAGCGGATATCCTGAAAATAATTGAAAAAGAAATCTTCTATTTAATCGTAAATGAAGCCGGAGCCAGTGTATATTCCGCTTCTGACGTGGCCAGGGAGGAATTCCCCAATCTTCAGGTAGAAGAAAGAAGTGCTGTATCAATTGCCAGGAGACTGCAGGACCCTCTGGCGGAACTGGTGAAAATCGACCCGAAATCCGTAGGGGTGGGTCAATACCAACATGATGTATCGCAGAAGAAATTAAACGATTCCCTTACTTTCGTGGTAGAGACCGCCGTTAACCAGGTGGGAGTGAACGTCAATACAGCATCCTCTTCATTACTTCAGTATGTAGCAGGTTTATCGAAAACGGTTGCCAACAACATTGTGAAGAAAAGGGAAGAGGAAGGGAAATTCAAGTCCAGGTCTCAATTGAAGAAGATCCCAAGACTCGGTGCCAAAACATATGAACAAAGTATTGGTTTCCTTCGGATCATGGACGGAAAAGAACTACTGGACCGCACGCCGATCCATCCGGACAACTATGGGGATGTAAAAAAGCTCCTCGCAAAAACGGGCCTTTCTGAAGAAGCGATCGGTACCGATGATTTAAAGCAAGCCTTTGCTACATTTAATATGGATGAATTGGCTCAAGACCTTGGCATCGGTAAGTTGACGCTCAAAGATATCATCGATGCACTCGTTCGGCCAGGAAGAGACCCTCGAGATGAATTCCCTAAACCGCTCCTGAAAAAAGATGTTCTGAAGTTGGAAGATCTTAAAGAGGGGATGGAGCTTCAGGGAACCGTCCGAAATGTGGTTGATTTCGGTGCATTCATCGATGTGGGAGTGAAACAGGACGGGCTTGTCCACATCTCCAAGCTTAAACAGGGGTTCGTCAAGCACCCGCTCGATGTCGTATCGGTCGGTGACGTCGTGACTGTATGGGTAGATAGCGTTGATGTGAAAAAAGGCAGGGTCGCCCTGACCATGATTCAATAATAGAAGACGAAAAGCTGACTTGATGCAAGTCAGCTTTTCATTTCGGTCTACTATTGAGGGAAGTTTTTCTTTCTGTAGAAATTCCAGCATTGATTAAGAAGTTTTATCTGATAGCGATTCTTCTCAAGATATGCCTTCCTCAACTGATTTACGAGCCAGTTTGGCATAAAGGTACCCCCCTTATTCCAATCTATTAGAAAACATTCTTGAAACGATGGCCGATGTCTGTTCCTTTAGGAAGTTGTATAATGTATATGTATGTCAACAAAGATTGTCCCGTGCTGTAGCACGTGTGTGAAGGAGTGATAGCATGACAGACGAAGAACTTCAACGGATGGTCGAAGGGATTTCCCTGCGTTATTTTCACAAGCCTTTCCGTCATAAAGCCTACTTCAATCCAAGACTCAGGACGACCGGAGGGAGATACTTGCTTCGGAGCCATAATATCGATGTAAACGCGAAATATTATGAAGAGCATGGGGAATCCGAACTCATCGGAATCATTAAACACGAACTTTGCCACTACCATCTACATATAGAAGGAAAAGGGTACAAACACGGAGATGCCGATTTTAAAAAGCTGTTACAAGAAGTCGGGGCACCAAGACACTGCCAAGCGTTATCGAGCAATCGTAAAAGTGTTCGGATCGTAGTTTATTCCTGCTCGGAATGCGGGCTCGTATTCAAGAGAAGAAGGAGAATCGACACCAATAAATATGTGTGTGGCCGCTGCAAGGGGAAATTGGTCTTTCGGGAAGAAGTAAAGCAAGAACGATAGGAACTGGACGGCTTAGCCGGGTGGAGGCCAAGATTTAAAAAACTATATGAAAAAGTGTTGACAAGTAGTATCACAGTCATTATAATCGAAAGAGTCGATAAGACATTCAATAAGCGTTGGAATACTTCACGTTCCGCAGTAGCTCAGTGGTAGAGCTATCGGCTGTTAACCGATCGGTCGCAGGTTCGAATCCTGCCTGCGGAGCCATTTTTATGGAGAAGTACTCAAGTGGCTGAAGAGGCGCCCCTGCTAAGGGTGTAGGTCGGGCAACTGGCGCGAGGGTTCAAATCCCTCCTTCTCCGCCATCAACATTTTCATCCTGGCCCGTTGGTCAAGCGGTTAAGACACCGCCCTTTCACGGCGGTAACACGGGTTCGAATCCCGTACGGGTCATTATTCATAATGCGGAGCAACATTGTCTTTGCAAAAGAATATTGTTTAACACATTCTGGTCCGGTAGTTCAGTTGGTTAGAATGCCTGCCTGTCACGCAGGAGGTCGCGGGTTCGAGTCCCGTCCGGACCGCCAGAAAAAAACTTAAGAAAAGTGGTTGACATCCAAGAGGTGGACATGTTATTATAAAAACCTCGTCACTTTTCGAGGCGTTGGGCTATAGCCAAGCGGTAAGGCATCGCACTTTGACTGCGACATGCGTTGGTTCGAATCCAGCTAGCCCAGCCATTTTGAGCCATTAGCTCAGTTGGTAGAGCATCTGACTTTTAATCAGAGGGTCGAAGGTTCGAGTCCTTCATGGCTCACCATTGATTTTTGCAAAAGGCAAATATCAATTATTCATTCATGCGGGTGTGGCGGAATTGGCAGACGCACCAGACTTAGGATCTGGCGCCGCAAGGCGTGGGGGTTCAAGTCCCTTCACCCGCACTTTACTTTTTGAAAAAAGTATTGACACAATGGTTTATCCTAGTTATAATAGTGTTTGTCGCTTAAAAAGACGCGGTCGTGGCGGAATGGCAGACGCGCTAGGTTGAGGGCCTAGTGGGGGCAACC
>JAIVLN010000011.1:57500-59630 GCA_020524245.1 Rossellomorea aquimaris
GGGTTGTAGGACACTCTATACGGAGTTACAAAGGAACGGAGTAGACGAAGAAGTCTGGAAAGGCTCGTCAAAGAAGGTAACAACCCTGTAGTTGAAACTTCGTTCCCTCTTGAGTGGATCCTGAGTACGGCGGGACACGTGAAATCCCGTCGGAAGCTGGGAGGACCATCTCCCAAGGCTAAATACTACCTAGTGACCGATAGTGAACCAGTACCGTGAGGGAAAGGTGAAAAGCACCCCGGGAGGGGAGTGAAATAGAACCTGAAACCGTGTGCCTACAAGTAGTCAGAGCCCGTTAACGGGTGATGGCGTGCCTTTTGTAGAATGAACCGGCGAGTTACGATCCCATGCAAGGTTAAGTTGATAAGACGGAGCCGCAGCGAAAGCGAGTCTGAATAGGGCGAATGAGTATGTGGTCGTAGACCCGAAACCAGGTGATCTACCCATGTCCAGGATGAAGTCCAGGTAACACTGGATGGAGGTCCGAACCCACGCACGTTGAAAAGTGCGGGGATGAGGTGTGGGTAGCGGAGAAATTCCAATCGAACTTGGAGATAGCTGGTTCTCTCCGAAATAGCTTTAGGGCTAGCCTCATGTGTTAGAGTCTTGGAGGTAGAGCACTGTTTGGACTAGGGGCCCTCATCGGGTTACCGAATTCAGACAAACTCCGAATGCCAAAGACTTATCCATGGGAGTCAGACTGCGAGTGATAAGATCCGTAGTCGAAAGGGAAACAGCCCAGACCACCAGCTAAGGTCCCAAAGTATACGTTAAGTGGAAAAGGATGTGGAGTTGCTTAGACAACCAGGATGTTGGCTTAGAAGCAGCCACCATTTAAAGAGTGCGTAATAGCTCACTGGTCGAGTGACTCTGCGCCGAAAATGTACCGGGGCTAAACGTATCACCGAAGCTGTGGATTGACACCTCTGGTGTCAGTGGTAGGAGAGCGTTCTAAGGACAGTGAAGTCAGACCGTAAGGACTGGTGGAGTGCTTAGAAGTGAGAATGCCGGTATGAGTAGCGAAAGATGGGTGAGAATCCCATCCACCGAATGCCTAAGGTTTCCTGAGGAAGGCTCGTCCGCTCAGGGTTAGTCGGGACCTAAGTCGAGGCCGATAGGCGTAGACGATGGACAACAGGTTGATATTCCTGTACCACCTCTTTTCCGTTTGAGCAATGGGGGGACGCAGGAGGATAGGGTAAGCGCACTGCTGGATATGTGCGTCTAAGCAGTTAGGCTGATGATGAGGCAAATCCCGTCATCGTGAAGGCTGAGCTGTGATAGCGAGCGAATTATAGTAGCGAAGTTCCTGATTCCACACTGCCAAGAAAAGCCTCTAGCGAGGAAAAAGGTGCCCGTACCGCAAACCGACACAGGTAGGCGAGGAGAGAATCCTAAGGTGAGCGAGAGAACTCTCGTTAAGGAACTCGGCAAAATGACCCCGTAACTTCGGGAGAAGGGGTGCTCTTTGGGGTGAATAGCCTCGAAGAGCCGCAGTGAATAGGCCCAGGCGACTGTTTAGCAAAAACACAGGTCTCTGCGAAGCCGTAAGGCGAAGTATAGGGGCTGACGCCTGCCCGGTGCTGGAAGGTTAAGAGGAGTGCTTAGCGCAAGCGAAGGTGCGAATCGAAGCCCCAGTAAACGGCGGCCGTAACTATAACGGTCCTAAGGTAGCGAAATTCCTTGTCGGGTAAGTTCCGACCCGCACGAAAGGCGTAACGATCTGGGCACTGTCTCAACGAGAGACTCGGTGAAATTATAGTACCTGTGAAGATGCAGGTTACCCGCGACAGGACGGAAAGACCCCGTGGAGCTTTACTGTAGCCTGATATTGAATTTTGGTACAGCTTGTACAGGATAGGTAGGAGCCTTGGAAACCGGAGCGCCAGCTTCGGTGGAGGCGTTGGTGGGATACTACCCTGGCTGTATTGAAATTCTAACCCGCGCCCCTTATCGGGGTGGGAGACAGTGTCAGGTGGGCAGTTTGACTGGGGCGGTCGCCTCCTAAAGAGTAACGGAGGCGCCCAAAGGTTCCCTCAGAATGGTTGGAAATCATTCGCAGAGTGTAAAGGCACAAGGGAGCTTGACTGCGAGACCTACAAGTCGAGCAGGGACGAAAGTCGGGCTTAG
>JAIVLN010000012.1 GCA_020524245.1 Rossellomorea aquimaris
CGGGTCTTCTCGTCTTCGGTGACCGCAACAGCAGGGACTTTCAGACCGAGGTCGACACCCATGATGTTGGTGCCCGTATTTTGTTGGGTCGGGATCTCTATCGAAAACTGAGCGATCCAATTGTGAGCTTTTTTCGTGATGCGGAGGGTTCCACGTTTGTGAGAAGCAAGTTTCGTGAGGATGTCTTGCGTGAAGGTAGCGTTGATGCGAATACGCTTGGATTTTCCGTCTACCATTAATGGTACTGAAACGGATCCATCATCAAACGTGTAGTTCTGATTGTTCCAAAGGATGCAGGGTTTCTTTAAGATGGGGATGATTCGATAGTGGGATTTCTTTGCTTTCCGAAAGACACTTTTTGCATCCCGGATCGCCTGGTTTTTGACAGCACTGGGGAGAGGAGCATTTACATGTTTGGAGGTTTTTCGGGTCGGTTCTTTCGCTTGTATCATTTCCGCTACAAGCGCATTGATTGTGGCAATATACGTGGTGCTCGAGCGACTCATTAAATCACTTTGATTTTGATTAGGCAACAGTTTCACTTGAACCGTGATCGTCTGTGACATGTTTACCCCCTCTTTTTTTGTTCTTCGACATCCCGTTGTTTTGGTTCTTTTTGTGTGCCTATATCCACATTATACCAAACATTCGTTCGTATGAAAAGAAGAAAAGAATGAGTTATTCGCTTTCATCCCACCCCTAAAGGAGTGGGCTTTCCCGCTTATTAAAGCTGTAATATTTTCGATTGCAACAACTGTGTGATCCCCTTTTCAATCTGATAATAGGGTCTTCCAAAACAACCATTCACCTTAAGTGATGGTTGTTTTTTCATACCTAATCTATTATCGGTTTATATGTGATTGATTTTGATGCGGAAGCATGGATTCTGTTATATAGGCTACTATAAAAACACAGGAGGGATATAGATGAATTCGCAAAATTTATCGGTTGAACAATTTAATCAATTAATCCAACAGTGGAATGGAAAGACCATCAGGATTACGAAACAAGAACTTGGGGATCTAGATACAATCATTATGAAACTGGACGAGATCTCTTACTCAAAGGACACGAGCAGAATTGACGATTATGTACCGATGCACTCCATTCATTTCAATGGTACAGGCACTACTGAGACAGATGTACAACAAGTACAGCTATTACCATCATCGTATTATGAAATTCCTTTAGAGGATTCGACTCAATATCAATATGATCAGGATCGATTTTCTCTTGTCACGGAACGTGGAACGTACACCATTGAGCTGTTTGAAACGTAAAATCAGTACTGCTTTTGCTGGTATTTATTATGCTGATCTGTTTTCAACGTTTTAGCCATAAGGATGAGGACCGTGAAAAAGCATGCACCGAATATGAATCCAATCCTTAAGAACAGATTTGGTGCTATAAAAATCGCGGAGTACAGCATAGAAAACCAGATCATGACGAGCATCATCAATTTTGCTTTTACCGGGATACCATTCCCCGCTTTATAATTTTGGATATAGGAACCGAACCACTTATTTGTCATCAACCATTTGTACAGCCGCTCCGAACTTCTTACATAACAGGCAGCTGTTAACAACAGAAAAGGGGTGGTAGGAATGAGAGGCAATACAATTCCTACAATCCCTAGAAATAATGAAATGGTCCCGACTATGACAAGTGCAATCTTAATGATCTGCTGCATCATTCATTCACCTCGAACGTTCTTATCCTTTCAGCATTTGCACAAAATGATAGATTACTCTCGCGGTCAAACCCCATATGACCTTTCCTTCGTATAAGTAAAAGTACTCTTCGAATGCTCTCGTTGACCAATCGTAGTCCTCACCACCAGGAATAAGATCAAAAGGGAAATCCTCGCTAGGCTTAACCTCGAAGTGGACACGATGTACCTCAGGTTGATGGTTCATAAAGAAGGAAAGGGGTACAGTAAAGACTTCAGCCACCTCTTCTGGATTAGGATCCAATTTGGTGTCATCGCACTCCAACAATCCTACGAACGTATTCAATACCATGCCGAAAGGTGAAATCATGTAATCGAAAGGATACACATGCGTAATGGATCTTCTCGCTATTCTCAACTCTTCCATCGCTTCCCTTACGGCTGTAAATTGAACGTTCTCATCTTCAGGATCCACTCTTCCTCCTGGGAAACAAATTTCTCCAGGCTGCCTCCTGAGTTTTTGTGATCTGACTTCAAACAGAACGTGTAAGCCATCTTCTTTTTCAAGAATCGGAATCAGGATAGAATACTGCAACTGTTTGCTGTTCCCCAGTATGGATGGTGTATGGTTTTTCGCTTTTTCTATCAAATCTTTTGTATTCATACACGTACCTCTTGTGTGATTTTCTATTAGTATAACAAATCCTCATCTCACATTTATGTTTACAGGTTTTCAGAAAGGTTCAGGACTCCCTTTTCATCTACACAGACCGTCTTTCCACCTCTCAATTCAACCGTTACCGGGTATGTGTCCGATACATGATGGGAAAAGAACCACGTTCTCCCTTTTGGACCTAGTAAAAAGTAAGCTTTTGGATCTCCAATAAAGTTCAATGTGTCTTCTTCCAGAGGACCTTCTCCTAGAAAGTCGAATCCATGAGACAATAGTTTCTCCCCATCTGTTAAAACATCGTCTACTGTAAGATTGATCTCACTAATGGTAATGACCTTATTAATGGTAAAAGGTTCATTCTCGGTTCTGTAGGCGTTCCGTGCGATGATTTCCACAACATTACCTGCAGGGTCATGGAAATAAAATGAATGTGCATCGAGAAACTTGAAATAAACTTCATCGTCATTTCCCTCTTTATTTAGCTCCACCTTGGAACGAAACCAATTTTTCGCTTCTATAAAATGATTACCAGCAATGGTGAACGCAAAATGATAAATCGGCTTCGAGTTATGGAAACCGTCTTTAAATGAGAGTTGACTGCTCCCAATCTGGAGGACGATTTCATCTGAGCTTTCATATTCCAAGGGAAATCCTAATTTCCCTACGTAAAATTCTTTTAGCTTTTGAAGCTGGTTCGTGTATATTTCTACTTTATCAAGGTGGATGTTGAACAGCTCCTTTCGACTTTGGATTCAATCAATATCTATGAAAAAGAACCTTCCACTAGTCGAAGGTTCTTTCTCTGTTCCCATGTACTTTTAGCTGTAAACCGCTTCTTCTTTTTCAATCAGGCCAAGCGTCTGTGCTGTTGTAGAATGAATCTCCTTGATCAGTTCAGGGTTGCCCACTAATGAGACACCATAAGATGGAATCATTTCTTTTATTTTCGGCTCCCACTCAGATAATTGTTCTGGGAAGCATCTTTCTAATACTTCAAGCATGACTTGAACGGCAGTGGAAGCTCCTGGTGAAGCGCCGAGCAATGCTGCGATTGATCCGTCAGCTGCACTGACGACTTCTGTTCCGAATTGTAGCGTTCCTTTACCGCTTTCTGTATCTTTAATGATTTGTACACGTTGACCAGCAACTACGATATCCCAATCTTCGCTCTTTGCATTCGGGATAAACTCACGCAACTCTTCCATGCGCTTTTCCTTTGATAAAGTTACTTGCTCTATCAAATATTTTGTCAGCCCCAGCTCTTTGACCCCAGCTGAAATCATCGTTAAGAGATTGCTCGGTTTTACAGAACCGAACAGATCAAAGTTGGATCCTGATTTCAAAAACTTCGGTGAGAAACCGGCAAACGGTCCGAACAGCAACGACTTCTTGTTGTCGATGTATCTCGTATCGAGATGCGGTACAGACATTGGTGGAGCGCCAACTTTTGCTTTGCCGTACACTTTCGCCTCGTGTTGCTCGACGACTTCAGGATTATTGCAGACCATGAACAGCCCGCTTACCGGGAAGCCTCCAATTTGTTTCGATTCAGGAATACCCGTCTTTTGAAGTAGAGGGAGACTTCCACCTCCACCGCCGATAAAGACGAAATTCGCTGTGTGATATTCGATCTTACCACCATCGATATCTTTCACTTTCACTTCCCAAGTGCCATCGCTCGTCTGCTTGAGGTCTTCTACACTATGTTTATAGTGGATGTCTACGTTTTCATTTTCCAAATGGTCAAACAACAATCGAGTTAACGCTCCAAAATTGACATCGGTTCCTGAGTCGATTTTAGTAGCAGCCATCGGTTCATCCATTTTACGACCTTCCATAATCAGTGGTAGCCACTCCATCAACTTTTCAGGGTCATCGGAAAATTCCATCCCTTTAAAAAGCGGGTTAGCTGAAAGCGCTTTATATCGCCTTTTCAAAAAATCGACGTTTTGCTCACCGTGAACCAGACTCATATGAGGCAGTGGCATAATGAAATCCTGTGGATTCTCAATCAGTCCTCTATTAACAAGATAAGACCAAAATTGCCTAGATACCTGGAATTGTTCATTCACTTTAATCGCTTTGCTAATATCAATTGAGCCATCCGGCTTTTCATTCGTATAGTTAAGCTCGCAAAGGGCAGCATGTCCTGTACCCGCGTTATTCCATTCGTTCGAGCTTTCTTCGCCTGAACTAGAGAGTTTTTCAAACACTTTAATTTCCCATTCAGGTACTAACTCTTTTAATAAAGATCCTAAAGTCGCGCTCATGACTCCAGCACCAATTAAGATAACGTCTGTTTTTTTCTGCAAGTTGCTCATGCTCATCATCCTTATCTTTTTTTGCATAAAAAGAATAGGCGCTCCTGATTAGATGTTGAATGTAGGTCGAAACTTAGGAACACACCTTTTCGATCTTCAATCTATTAAAATTCATTATTATTCAAAAAAGTACTATTATCTGATAATTATACACTATTTTGGGCTGGCAAAAAAGGTAAGACTATGGATATTGTCCTAGAAACAAACAAAAACCAAGGTCTCATACAAATGGGAGAGCATGACCTTGGTTTCGTATAAAAACAAGGCAACCCCTTATATGTATATCATTTGGGATTGCCATACGTTTCTATTCTCATCTATGTCTTTTTTTTATTTTATGATAGGATTTAGTCTTCCTCATATGCTTTTGCAGCTCATCAAGCGGGATGTGATCAAGAAAATGTCCGTCTTCTCGAAACATCTCCTCGAAATCTAACTCATAATTTAACGGCTTCTTTGGCACATTCTTGCTGACTCTTATTTTCGGCATCCGTCCACCTCCAAAAAATCTTGAACTGTAACCACCGAACAAGCTCCATCACTACAAACAACATGAAGTGCTTTTAACCATTTTTATGAGTGATCAATAAAATTATTCACATCATTTTATAACTGCGTAACATGGTGTATATATGTAACGATCATAACAGCAAAAACCAACCACAATGTATGGTTGGTTTTTGTCTAGCTATTACCTATTTAATGATAAACATCATTTCATCTGTAGCCTCTAAGGAGAACACACCGCTTTTGCCTTTGACGATATCGACAATCATCTTGGTATGCTGAAGATAGTCTAGTTGTCGTTTGTCCATGTAATACGGACAACCTCCAATTGTACCGATTTGTATATCATCTTCACCTAAGATGAGGTCCCCTTCTTGCAAACAGATTGGAGCCGTTCCATTGCAACATCCCATAGATTGATGAAAAATGATTTGACCATATTTCGTCTTTAAGTATTGAATATATTCCAACGCTTTAGACGTGGCTACAATCATTTGTTCTTCCATTTTAAAAGAATCCTAATGCCTTTGGGCTGTAACTAACGAGTAGGTTCTTTGTTTGTTGATAATGAGAAAGCATCATCTTGTGGTTTTCTCTTCCAATACCAGACATTTTATATCCACCAAATGCAGCATGTGCAGGATATTGGTGATAACAGTTCGTCCAAACACGTCCTGCTTCAATTGCTCTTCCAAAACGGTACGCCGTATTCATATCACGGGTCCACACACCAGCACCCAAACCGAATAACGTATCGTTCGCAATAGATAATGCCTCTTCTTTAGTTTTGAATGTCGTAACCGCTAGAACTGGTCCGAAAATTTCTTCTTGGAAAATGCGCATACTGTTATCGCCTTTAAATACAGTTGGTTGTACGTAGTATCCACCTTCTTGATCGCCATCAAGCACTTTTTGACCGCCACCAACTAATAATTCAGCGCCTTCCTCTTTACCGATGTTGATGTAAGAGAGAATTTTGTCTAGTTGTTCTGCAGACGCTTGTGCACCGATCATTGTATCTGTGTCCAGAGGATTTCCTTGTTTAATTTGTTTTACACGCTCAATCGCTTTTTCCATGAATCGATCATAGATCGACTCCTGCACTAATGCTCTAGAAGGACAAGTACAAACTTCTCCTTGGTTCAAAGCAAACATAACGAATCCTTCTACTGCTTTATCTAAATAATCATCATCTTGAGCCATAACATCCTCAAAGAAAATATTCGGTGATTTTCCACCAAGTTCTAATGTTACCGGCACAATATTTTGTGAAGCGTATTGCATGATTAGTCGTCCTGTAGTTGTTTCTCCTGTGAACGCTACTTTTCCAACACGCTTGCTTGAAGCAAGAGGCTTTCCAGCTTCTGCACCAAAGCCATGGACAATATTTAATACACCTTTAGGAAGGATATCTTGGATTAATTCCATAAGAACCATGATGGAAGCAGGTGTTTGTTCCGCTGGTTTTAACACGATACAGTTCCCCGCTGCAAGTGCAGGCGCAATCTTCCAAGCTGCCATCAAAATTGGGAAGTTCCAAGGGATGATTTGTGCGACTACACCAATCGGCTCATTGAAGTGGTAAGATACTGTATCTTCGTCTAGCTCTGCAAGTGAACCTTCTTCTCCACGAATACAACCTGCAAAATAACGGAAGTGGTCAAGCGCTAGTGGAATGTCCGCCGCTAATGTTTCACGAACAGGCTTTCCGTTATCCCATGTTTCTGCTACAGCGAGCAATTCTAAGTTTTCTTCCATGCGATCCGCAATCTTATTAAGAATGATCGCTCTTTCTGCCGGAGAGGTTTTACCCCAAGCAGCTTTCGCACCGTGCGCTGCATCTAAAGCTAATTCAACATCTTCTTCATTTGAACGAGCTACTTCACAGAAAACTTCACCTGTTACAGGTGTCTTATTTTCAAAGTATTGACCTTTTACCGGAGCAACAAATTCACCATTGATAAAGTTATCGTACTTCGCTTTAAACTGAACAATGGAATCCGGTGTGTTTGGATTTTGATATAACATGATATCTTTCCCTCCAAGAGTTTAATTTAGTATGTATTTACTATGAAAATAGTAAAAAATGAGAGCGCTTTCTATTTTATGTCGAAAAAAAAGGAAAAACAATACTATATTATTTTCAAATAGTAGAATATACTGTAGTTTTGCACTTAAATGAAACTAGAGTAACCATATAAAGCCTATTGCAAGTCAAACTGCAATAGGCTTTAGTGTTAATGTATTTACTTATAGTAACGCTCCCGTGATAATTGTAGGGGTAAAGTATTTTACCGTCCTTGTAACCCCTTAATACTTTTCCCATCTAAAAAAGCATGACCGGTCTGTAAGGTAAGTATCGTATTAAATCCATAGCGACTATACACCTTTTCAACTCGTTCATTGATCGGGTGAACCCATAATTTTTCTAGCTGTTGGTTTTGAGCTTCTTTTTGTATGTGTTGGAGTATCAAGCCGATTAATCCTTTTCCTCTATACTCTTTAATTGTGGCGACACTTTCTACTCTCCCTTGATCGCCATGAACAAACAAGCATGCTGTGGAACAAGGTTTTCCGTTATATTTTAATAAATAATGCGTGTACCGATCATCGTTGAATTCAGTTTCAAATGCCTTTTCGCGAACGGCTTTCCCTCCAAATTCTTTTATCTGGCACTCCACCCATAAGGCATCGTGATAATTCTTACTGGTTACTTTCTCTATCGTGACATCATGATTTAAGGGTAACCGTGTTAATTCTTTATTCCATAGCTGAATTGGCTGCGAAAAGTCTTCATACTGAAAGTCATTCTCTTTTAATAAAGCAATAAAATTCGTCAAAGACTCAACGTTATATAAATAAAATCTAGGAGTAATATTCAACGCTTCATAAAATGAAATGACCTCATCAATCACTTTTTCAGGGTGGTCAGGTGGTTCACTTACATGTGCATGGTTTGCATCATATAAGTTTGGCTGTTGCTCGTTCCAAAACAATGCACCCCACCTTTGATCTTGTTTATTTGAAAAGGACTGTAAAAGTGCAAAGTTTAGTTCTTCAATCTGTTTTATTAAATCCATTGTATACCGCCTATTCTTTTATTTTTTTCTATTCTATCATTGCAGGCGATGCTGTCATAACTCCTATGTATGCAATATTCGTATAGCAAGAATCATTTGGGATAATCTGGGTTAAGGTAACATGACTCATTCCCTTGCACTTTTCGTGTAATACTATTAAAGTATATAATGGTTGAAATCTAACCTAAATGTTAATAGATATAAGATTGAGATATATTCGCTTTTTAATTTTGGAAATAAATTTTCCATTAAGGAAAGGGTTCAGATATACTATGAAAGATAATTTTTGGCATGAGTTACCGCGACCGTTTTTTGTTCTCGCACCGATGGAAGCTGTGACGGATGTCGTTTTTCGTCATGTCGTGAGTGAAGCAGCGAGACCTGACGTGTTTTTTACAGAGTTTACGAATACGGAAAGTTACTGTCACCCGAAAGGAAAAGACAGCGTTAAAGGGCGTCTTACGTTTACGGAAGATGAACAACCGATCGTCGCCCATATTTGGGGTGACAAGCCTGAATACTTCCGCCAAATGAGTATCGGCATGGCCGAAATGGGCTTTCGCGGAATCGATATCAATATGGGATGTCCTGTGCAGAATGTTGCAGGGAATGGAAAAGGATGCGGGCTGATCCGCCGTCCGGAGGTTGCTGCAGAACTGATCCAGGCAGCTAAAGCAGGGGGACTCCCCGTAAGTGTGAAAACTCGCCTCGGTTATACGAAAGTGGATGAATGGCGCCACTGGCTGAAGCATCTCCTGGAACAAGATATAGTCAACCTTTCCATCCATCTCCGAACGAAAAAGGAGATGAGTAATGTCGATGCTCACTGGGAGCTCATCCCGGAAATCAAGAAGCTTCGTGACGAAGTAGCACCTCATACGCTACTGACCATCAACGGGGATATACCTGACCGTCAAAAGGGACTAGAACTTGCTGAAAAATATGGCATCGATGGCGTGATGATCGGAAGAGGCGTATTCCATAACCCGTTCTGCTTCGAGAAAGAAAAGAAGGAGCATACGAGCGAAGAACTGCTCGATCTTCTACGTCTGCAGCTCGATCTTCATGATAAATATTCCGAAGAACTAGAGCCACGACTCTTTAAACCACTCCGCCGCTTCTTTAAGATATACGTCAAAGGATTCCGAGGAGCAAGTCAATTAAGGAATCAGCTGATGGAAACAGAATCCACTGATGAAGTGCGTGCTCTACTTGATGAGTTTACAGAGAAAGATGGAGGCGTTCAGGAAGAGAAAGGGTTTTCTGTTTCTTAGGTAACATATGAACTGAATAATTTCTTAGAAATATCAGGAGAGGAGAGCCTTTCGGGCTTTTCTCTCCTTTTTTTGTCAAATCGCTAGCTCATAAGGGGGCAGGTCATTATCAATATTATAAGGATCCTTCAATAAGGCTTAACCTATTGGAAATTACTTAGCTATGCATGACTGAGCATAAAAATTAAATTTATTCATTGCATCAGATAATGTCCCTAAAGCATAAAAACCTTCTTTAGAACGGCCAACACAACCAACTAATGGAGAAGATAAAAAGTGCAACATTTCTGCTATTTCATCAAGTGTTGGTGGGGTTTTAAACTCATCATTATGTCTCAGTGTCCTATATATATCTTTTTCTTGTAATAGGCCCTCAGTTACAGGATCGTTACTTTCAACCACTAAACAATCCATAACTGCTTGTAATAGTTTACCTGACCTTTTAATTTCTTGTCTTTCAATTTCTAAACAATCAATCTCAACCTTTCCTGCTTGGGAAAAGACTTTTTTATATGTATTAGCTTGCAATGGTATTTGTTGGTGAAATTTTATTATTTTTTCAAGTGAATCGATGTCTATTAGCACTACTTTATGCTCTTTTGCTCTTTTAATTAAACGTTCTCCTTGAAATGAGAAGCCTATAACTGCAATATAATCAGCTGAGTGTAGCTTTTTATGTTCTTTTAGAGTATCAAAATTTATTTGCCCCTCAGTAACTACACCTGTGTGGGTTGATTTGGCATCAACTGTTACAATATACGAAAATTTTGGAATACTAGGTGAATGTATTAAAACATCAGTTTTACCTGCTCCTCCAAGCCAAGATGTATTAAAACCTAAATTTGAAAAAGCCGATGTAATAGCTTTTTCAAACCTTGCCGGATTTGACGAATCTTTTGAAGCCAATCGAAGTTCTGTTAAGTACTCTTTTACTAATGAACTTTCAACTTCATTAGTATTAGGCCCAGGTTCATTTGGGTTTTCAGAATCTAGTTTTTGTTGTAATGAAACTTTTTCTAAAATATTAATTGCTCTTTGCGTCAAACAATATTTTCCTGGACTTTCCTCTTGAATTAGTAACGCACTTTGCATGATATTTAGTCGTTTTCTTATTTCCTCTTTTCTTTCGGATTCAAATCCATAAGATACCTTAGCAATTACAGCAAGTTCTTTAACAGATAAACTCCCTTTTTCTAATTCTTTTAGCATTTCAAATATAAATAATACTTTCGCATGTAGGCAATAAACTAAATCTAAAGCTGATTTAGAAGTTATCCATTTTTTGGCCAACTCTGTAGCTTCAAATGAACTTCTTGACTTTCGTTCTAAAAAGTTTATGTTTGTTAAAGTTGTAACAAAAGAATTTGCTGAAGAAGCAGAGATATTATATGTCTTCTTTGAATAATTTAGAAAAGATTCTTTATCGATAGTTAAATACATTAACTGTATATACCCATCTAATGTATCACAAATTTCAGAAATGTTACCTGGGATATAGCCTATTGAAGGCTTTCTAGATTTTAAATCATCCTGATTCATTTGAATTAACTCTTCTGCCCATAAAGAAACAGGTATTTCAACCTCATTCATTGTTGTATCACAAATAACTTCTATGTCTTCTGGATGTACATAACTAATATTTTGAATAAACTCTTTTCCTTTATCAGATAAACAATAAGTATTTTTAAAGTCATTAAAATTGACTAAGTCTAATTGTCTAAACCATGTCAATCTATTTCCAACCTCTGACTTTGTATCCCAATTTAGTTTATATTCATTATTAGCTATATCTAGTAATTCCATAATTGTTTTTGGTGTATCAAGCTTTATAAGCAGCTCACCAATAAATCTAACATTAGCACAGAATACCGCCGTTAAGTATAAATCGTCCTCAGATTCTAAACACCGTTTACCTTCTTCTGATATCTTCCATATACTATCTTCTTTATATATCAAACCAATAGGCCTCAGCCACCTACATAGATGTTCAAGTTTTGCTTCACTGGTACTACCCGGAAAATCCATTTTTGTTCCATAAGGAACTTTATTGTCAATTGCTTTTAAAATTTCCCTTAAAATCGTAGGTTGACCTGCTTCACCTCTAGGAATCTTAGGGAGTGAAAACACTTTAGCATTCCAGTCCCTATGTTTAGGGTAATCTTCAGTATTGACAGTACTCAACTCAATCACCTACCAAATCTTTATTTTGTATAAATACAATTATATACAATAACTAGTAGCCTAACTTCTTAAATTTGGTAGTTTCCTTTAAAAATAGAAACCTTATTTACTTATGGTACGGTTCCCCCCGATTAATCTTAAATGCTCGATAGATCTGTTCTACAAGCACTAGTCTCATCAGCTGGTGAGGAAATGTCATCTTGGAAAAAGAGAGCTGTTCATTGGATCGCTTCAAAACCTCATCACTTAGGCCTAATGAACCTCCAATGACAAACGCGACTTTCGATTTACCGTACGTTGCGAGTTGGTCCAAGTTCTTCGCCAGTTGTTCAGAGGTTTGCTGTTTCCCTTGAATCGCAAGGGCTACTACATGTACGTCTTGTCCGATTTTAGAAAGGATTCGGTTGCCTTCCGCTTCTTTCACCTGTTGCATTTCCGTTTCGCTTAATTGTTCCGGCGCTTTTTCATCCGGAACTTCAATGATTTCCACTTTTGCATAAGGTCCTAGCCGCTTCACATACTCTGCTATCCCTTGTTTCAGATACTTTTCTTTTAACTTTCCGACACTAATAATTTGTATATTCACAGGTTGTCCACCTCTATAAACACGTTATCCACAAAACTTATCCACATATACACATTTTCTATCCACATTCAGTATAGGAACATTAGTTTGATACCATATATATGGCATGTTTTTCGCAATATTCACAGGTTGTGGATAATTGTTCTTCCTCCGTTAATATTCGCATTTCCGGAGCGACTTCATGCTCGTCAACGATGATATCAATGGCCAGTTCGACGTGCTCTTTACAACAAGCAATCACGTCCATCACACTCCTTTATTAGTTATACACATGTTAATAGTGTAGCACAGAGATTCAGTAAACATTTACATATGCGAAAGAAAAAGGAGAGTGTGGATTACTCTCCTTGTCCTTGTGTTTCTCCCAATGTAATTGTTGTCGACTGCTTTTCACCTTCTCGATAGAATTCCACTTCCATCTCGTCGCCGATTTCTTTCTTAGAATAAAGGTGCTTTCTCAGCTCTGCAGGTGATTCCACTTTTTCACCATCTAGTGAGACGATGACATCGAATTCTTTCAATCCGGCTTTACCTGCTGGTGAAGTAGCTTCCACTTGTGTCACGACGACACCCTGATTGACATCACTCGGAATTTTCAATGTTTGTTGACGGTGGTAGTTAGACACTTGAGTGAGGGGAACGATTGCGACTCCCATATATGGACGCTTCACTTGTCCATGTTCCTCAAGATCTGCAATGATTGGTCGTGCGATATCAGACGGTATCGCAAACCCAATCCCTTCTACCGCTTGTTGTGCAATTTTCATCGAGTTGATTCCGATTACTTGACCTTTAATATTGATCAAAGCGCCTCCGCTGTTACCTGGGTTGATTGCTGCATCAGTCTGGATAACCTCAGCTTGCCAATCGGGTTGACCGTCCCCGTTCGGGTCGACTGGAATCGTACGGTCCGCCGCACTGATAATTCCTTGTGTCACTGTCCCTGGAAAATTCCCTAAGGGATTACCGATTGCGATTGCTGGTTCCCCAGGTTTTAAAGTGCTTGAGCTGCCGAATTCTGCGACATCTTTAACTTTACTTCCATCTACTCTTAATACAGCAAGGTCCATAATCTCATCAGAACCTAGTAATTCAGCATCCAGCTTTGTGCCGTCTACTAACGCGATCTCAATTTGTCCGGCATTTGCGACCACGTGATGATTGGTCACGACGTAGGCATTTCCGCCTTCTTTTTTATATATGACACCCGATCCAACTCCGGCTTTGTTTTCTTGTTCGAACAGGCTTGATCCTTGGATGTTTTCGACCTCAACGACGGCTCCCTGGGCTTTTTCAACGGCCTCCGTGATTGCTGTGTTCACATCCACGTTAATCGTTTGATCAGGTGAAGTCTCAGTCGTGTCACCGTTTGCTTCCGTATTCGGATTCGGTTTCACATCACCAGAAAACAACCCGAAATCGGTCGCAAAAATAACTAAAAGAGCACCAAGCAGCACCCCGGTTAGACCCATTAAAAAGCTTCTTGATCGATTCCCCGTCGGTTTCTGAGGATTACGATATCCATCATCATAGTAACCCATTTCTCTCATCAGCCCTTTCACTACTTTTGGTATACCCATTATAAGAAAAAAAAACCGCCTAGTACCGGAATTTGGGTGATTTTTGACATTTGTCTATCACTTACTATATTTCCGTTACTGACGGTATATAAACGACCATTTGATTGTCCTATTATGGTAGTGAATTTCTCTTGAAATCAATCTTGTAATTTGACCTACCTCAATTGAGTACGTTAAACAGTGATTAGCTCAGTAGGATGTTCGGCATCCGTGTCGTATAGACCGAGCTCTTCACCGATCTGATAGCCGTGCTTTTCAAGAGTTTGTTGCACAGACATTCTAGCTAAATCTTTCATATTGTTATCTTTACTCAAATGCGCAAGATAAACGCGACGCGTACGATCTCCGATGATCTCAGCGAGTGCTTCACCCGCATCTTCGTTCGATACGTGCCCTTGATCGCCAAGGATACGTCGTTTAATGTTCCACGGGTAACGTCCCATCATCAACATGTCGATATCATGGTTCGATTCAAAAATCAGCATGTCCGAATTCTTCACAGTCCCTTTAATCCGGTCGCTCACGTACCCCATATCAGTAGCCAGGGTCAGTTTCTTTCCTTCATGATGAAAGACATAGAACTGAGGGCTCGCAGCATCATGTGACACGCCAAATGATTCGACATCTAAATCACCGAAGGTTTTCACCCGTTCACAATCAAATTGGAACTTCAAATCGGTCGGAATCGCTCCGATCTGACTTTCCATGGCTAGCCACGTCTTTTCATTCGCATAGATTGGTAACTTGAAACGTCGAGACAATATACCGAGCCCTTTGATGTGATCGCTATGCTCGTGGGTCACTAGAATCCCATCCAAGTGTTTAGGGTCACGTTGGATCTTTTTGAACAATCCTTCGATTTTCTTACCACTTAAACCGACATCGACCAGCAAGCGACTTTGGTCTGTCTCTATATAACAGGCGTTCCCTGTGCTTCCACTTGCCAATACACTAAATCTCAAGTTACTCCACTTCGCTTTCTTCTTCATTCTCTTGATCCAGCTTGATGTCATTGGAATCCGTAACATCAACCATCCATTCATCCGACTCCGTTACAATATACCAGTTCGGTACAAAAACTTTAATACTCTCATTATTAATGGATGTAAAATAAACAAGCTTAATGTCTTTAAGAGTGGTTCTAGGCTTAATATCCGGGACTAATAATGCCTCTTCTGCAGTCAGAGGTTTTTTCACATCTTTTTCTTTATTTAATTCCATCTGAGTCATTCGATAACTCGTAATCTGATGTATGGACGAATTGGATTCCTCACCGTTTTGGCCATCCACATTAATTTCAATCATACCGGTAAGGTTATCATCGCCAACGTTATCTTCGAAATAAAATGGAATGCCGTCCTGTTGTTGTGTGAAAATATAAATGTTTCGATCCTCATCAAACTTCCAATATTCATATTGTCCTGCATCTGGAATATGGTTTTCCACAAAATTCTCTAATTGCCCTTTGATTTCTGCACTATCTGGGGTAATTTTATATGGATCCTTTAATGTGGCATTGATGAATTGCTTTTTTTCATCATCCCCTGCAGGTCCCAGAGTAATATCTTGATTTGAGTTCGTTTCGATAAATTTCTGTATATCTTCGCTCGTAAATTCTTTTACCGTTGCGGTGGTAAAGTATAATTCTTTGTTAATTTTCGGAAGTGATTTGCTATAGTCGATCAGATCATTGACTTCCCGCTGTATTTCTTCATTTAAAATATCTAAATCCGGATTTACCTTATTATAGAATTCAGTACCAAGATACAAATTCAATAGGAGGAATGTAAAGATGAAGATGGTTTTGATGTTTTTCCAATCCATACATTATCCTCCTTTGTTTGTTGGTGATTCATCTTTTTTGAAATCAATTTCTACCCACGAAGATGTGCCTTTATAATACCAGGTTGGAATGAGCCGATATCCTTCATCAGATTGTAAGGCTTTGTAACCCAACATGACATCATTAATCCGTATATTGGGATATGTCTCTTCTAATCTTTGTAATGCTTTCTCAACGGAAGCAGCATCTGGAATGCTGATCATATCGGAAGGCAGTTGGTATTCCTCAGGGTATTTTAATGAACGACTATATTTCGTTACCTGATTATTTGTCACTTCTAATAGCATATTCCCCATCGAATTACTGCCGGGTAATTCATCAATTACCGGGAAGCCATCCATAAGCATCCGATAGGTAAGGTCTTTCTGTTTCGTATTGGTATCTTTGTCCACTTCCGCATCATAGTAATGCTCCATATAATAGTCAAACGTCCACCCTGCATGATTGTTGATGAAATCCAGACTTTGAATAATTGTATTTTGTCTAATGACTTCGCCTTGAGTGTATTGGTTATTGATATAAGTGAATTCTTCTCTCGTTTCAAAGTATTTGATTTGACTCCTTTGCCTTAAAAAGAGAGTAGTACCTGTATCATTCGAAGTTTTAGAAACGACATCAGGCGGAAGTAATGCCTTCACAAATAGATCAATATCAAGCGTGTTGGTAGGGACGATATAAGACTGAACTTTCATATCGTTCACTGGCCAATAATACGTCTTATCCTGAATATCATCTACTCTTTTGACCTCATGTATGGTGCTCATCTCGTCATTCATAAGATCATCAATTGTTTTGCCGAGATCAGTGTTTTTGGGTAGTTGGAATTCAACCGTCGTCTTACTCTTTTCCGGTTCCCCATCGGAAGGAGGTTCAGTTTGCCCCTGATCTTTATCTATTGCATTCTGTAATTCGATTTGAAGCTTCCAACGATCATCCTCTAAGAAAACAAGGACCTTCTCTACAACCTTATCTCCTGATAATTGCGCACGTGAAGATTCTCCACTGAAATTAAATGTTTCCTTCAAAACTTCAATTGGTATAGGTGTTGGGTATATGATACTAAGTCCATAATCAGGTGTTTTATGTCTATGGTTGGCATTGTCTGATATATTCAGCAGTTCTGATTGAAGTGCGTTATATAACTTTTTCTGGCTTTGTGCATAAGCCCAATAGTTTGTTCCATTCTGATGAACAATAATTTGCTTAGGTCTTATAATATCCGTTAATTTCTTTTTCTGGCCTTCTTCAATTGCTGATTTAAATGGCTCTTGATCCTCAAGCACATTCGTCTGAGGAGTAAAAGTCCATAGATTCCAAGTCAGGAAAATACTTAACAATATGAGTACAGACAGGAATACAGATTTAATCCTCTCAATATTATCCCATATGGAAGAGTAAAGCTTATGCATCTTTCTTAGAAACGTTTTCCAATTCATCATGCACTTGCCTCCCTGGTTTGATGAGTCGGGAGTTTCACATGAATAGTGGTTCCTTTCCCATACTCACTTTCAGCCCAGATTTGACCATTGTGCGCAAGAACGACTTCTTTCGCAATGGCTAGACCAAGACCGGTACCACCAATCTCCCTCGACCTTGCCTTATCTACCCGATAAAAACGATCAAAGATTTTGGAGAGGTTTTGTTTCGGTATCCCAACACCTTCATCCTTAATGCTGATGTGGACACTATTACCATCTCGATTCAAATGGAAAGTTACCTTACCGCCATCTGGTGAATATTTTAGTGCATTTGAGATGATGTTATCGAGCACCTGTGTAATCTTGTCGCGATCGATTCTTACAGGTAAAGGTTTATCCGATATATGTTTCTCAAAAGTAATGTGTTCACTTTTCGACATCTCAAAACGATCGATGACTAGCAGCATAAGTTCACGTAAGTTGACCTTTTGAAAATTAGGTCGATAATCTTTATTGTCCATCTTGGAAAGTTGAAGCAGATCCGTTACCAATCGAATCATACGCTCTGTTTCTTGCTGGGTAACATTCAAAAATTTAGGTGCCAGATTTTCATCCTGCATCGCACCTTCTTCTAATGCTTCTAGGTAACTTCTCATCGTCGTCAATGGTGTACGGAGCTCATGGGAAACGTTTGAAACGAACTCACGACGTTCTCTCTCGATCTGTTCTTGTTCCGTAACATCATGTAAAACCGTAATGATCCCATTAACAGGTCCATCGTCCTTTTGAATGACAGAAAAACTTGCCCGAAGGATGAACGGGACCTCATGAGAACTATAATCTAAAATTAATGAATTTGAAGATTCCTCTAATTTCTCGATTGAAAATTCTTTCTCGAGCCCTAATACTTCAGGTAAAAACCTGCCCATCGCTTCATGTCTGGACATAGACAGCATTTCTTCAGAACGATCATTCATTAGGATGATATAACCATCGCGGTCAGTAGCAATGACACCATCTGTCATGTAAGAAAGGACGGATCGTAATTTTGTTCGTTCACTCTCTGTAATTTCATTCGCCTCTTGAAGCTTCTTCGTCAAATCATTAAATGAAGCAGCGAGTTGTCCAATTTCGTCTTTATCATACACTTTAACCTTACGGGTGAAATCTCCTCTTGCCATGACCTGTGCTTGTTTTTGCATGTCAGCCAGAGGTCTCGTAATCGTACTCGCAAGAATAATCCCTAATAATGCGGTAATTGCCAGGGCAATAATTGTCGCATTCGCAAGAATTTCGTTGAGTGTTCGCGATAATTCGTAGATATCCTCAATAGAAGCTTCAATTAATAAGGCACCTAGTAGTTGTCCATTCTGGCCAGAACGGACAGGTTTCGCCACTACATAGGTACGTTTATCTCCCTCTTGATTTTGAAAGATATCATTTGTATTAATCCCTAAGAGTGCTTGTGAGACAACAGGACGAGTCGTTTTCTTCCCAACCAGGTCCTCATTATTCGCAGCGATGATTTGCTGGTCAATATTGACGACCATCATCGTATCGATATCTGAATATGGAAACTCCTGCAATAATGAGGATAGCCTTTGTTGAGGAGCTTCTTTATCAGATTGTGTAAGAATATTTTCGAGTTCTTCCTCAACGTTAACTTCAATCATGTCTGCATTTTCGTCGATGTTCTTCGTAAAGTTTTCTCGTAATTTCTGTTCTTGCCGATCCATAAAAAGAACGCCAATGACTTGCATGGCGATCAAGATAAGAAGAATATAAACCACAACAAACTTAAAATGTATAGATTTAAAGAAGCCAACCTTTTTCATGTAAACTACTCCTGGTCTGGATTTCTAAGGTAATACCCTACTCCGCGACGTGTGATGATCCACATTGGATGACTTGGGTTGTCCTCCACTTTTTCTCTTAAACGACGGACGGTTACGTCAACTGTACGTACGTCTCCAAAGTAATCATATCCCCAAACGGTTTGCAGTAAATGTTCACGTGTCATGACTTGGCCTGTATGCTTCGCCATATAGTGAAGCAGCTCAAATTCACGGTGAGTCAGTTCAATCGTGTCACCGCGTTTCGTCACTAAATAAGCTTCCGGATGAATCGTAAGCGCACCGATTTTAATTTCGCTTGTTGAATCGATGCCTTCTTTGTCCCCTTCTTGCTGGTGACGTCTCATGTTCGCTTTCACTCGTGCAATCAGTTCACGTGTACTGAAAGGCTTTGTCACATAATCATCAGCACCAAGTTCCAATCCTAAAACTTTGTCGATCTCGGAATCTTTAGCCGTCAACATAATGATCGGCATGTCATATTTCTTACGGATTTCACGGCAAACTTCCATACCGTCCTTTTGAGGAAGCATGATGTCCAATAAAATCATATCCGGCATTTCTTCTTCTACTTTTTCTAAAGCTGTTGCACCATCATAAGCACAAACGACATTGAATCCTTCTTTTTCTAGGTTGAACTGCAGAATATCTGCAATCGGTTTTTCATCGTCTACTACTAAGATTTTTTTATCCATGTTGATGGTCTCCTTTTCAGAAAAGTTAAAACCAATTCAAGCGCATATATAACATTATAATTATTTTTCATAGTTTTCACTTATTTTACCACACTAACCCGTTATGAGGAAATTTGCCCGTTCTTATTTATTTATAAGAAAAACCTCTAGTAGGTGAGACCTACCAGAGGTAACAGCGTTATCGGCTAATATATTGTAACGGATTCAGTAGCGCTCCGTTTTTATATAGTTCAAAGTGTAGGTGAACACCTGTGGAGTGTCCTGTTGATCCCATTACGCCAATTTTCTGCCCTTTCTTGACGGTTTGTCCGACTTTCACATTGATTGACGCGAGATGGGCATATACAGATTTGAACCCGTTATTGTGATTGATGATGATACGGTTCCCGTAACCACCACTGTTGAATCCAGCAGAAACGACTGTTCCGTTATCAACTGATAGTATGGAGCGATTACTTGGTCTTGCGATGTCGATACCTTTATGTGCTCTGCCCCAACGTTGACCTTTTTTACTGGAGATATAACCTCCGACTGTCGGCCATTGGAAAGAACCAGTGCCACGGGAAGGAATGATCTTCGTTCCTTTGATTTCAATTTCTGTTACAGGTTCTGAAAGAATTTCTTCAGAAAGAACTTCTTCTTTAGATACTTTCCCATTAATTTTGGTGACTGCATATTGGACTTTTTTCTTTCCGTCCTTACCATCTTGCTTGATCTTGCTTTCACCTTTTGGCATGTCGTCATCTTCTTTTACTTCAGACTCATGACGTATCGTTTCTTCTTTTGTAATGTGTTCTTTAACAATAACTTGAGCATATGGCTCATATGCCATTACATATAATTTTTGTCCGACCTTGAGCTTGCCTTCTTTTTTGAGACCTGGATTCATATCATACATTTTTTCGAAATTCAGGTCATATTCCTTCGCAATCGATTCTAGTGTGTCATTCTTCTTTACTTCGTGTACTTTCTTTACGTGTATCCCTTTTTCAAATAGAGAAAGTGCTTTTTCTTGATTGGTCACTTCATCAATTGAAACTTTGGAAGGCGTAATTTGAACGGATGTATCAAAATCGACGTTAGTGATTTTGTCTTGTTTTTCTTTATCAGCATCTTTACTTGTGTTGTCTAAGGAAACCGTTTCTATGCCTTCTGTACCATTTTCTTTCGCAGCTGCTTCTTTTTCCAACCGGTCAAGCGTATCAGCATCCGCATGCTTCAATTTTAACTCACGTAAAAACTTTTCCGCTTCTTCTGGAGTTTTGAAATAACCAAGTGTTTTCTCGCCAAAGGTTACTTTTGCTCCCATGACCCCTACGGTTAAACGTTCGTTCAGTTTTTTCTTTACAGCTTCGTGATCTACTTCTGGATTGAAGATTCTTTCAGGGACGTACTGGATGTCTTCGTTTACAGTCAATTGTATATCCTTGAAACGATCTTCACTCTTACTGATAATCTGTTTCTTTGTGTCCTCTACGACACTTTTTTCGTTCACTATTCCGATTTCTTCTCCATCTACATACACATGAAATACAGTCTTAATCAGTTCAAAGCGATCATCTGATGCATATGTGTTGGAACTGAAGCCGAACATTCCCAATGCCAGAACAAGTAAACTCAGAAATGTGATTTTATACCCTTTTGATTTACAGATCCCCATACCCAAAACCTTACTTCTCCTCCTACTATGTAGTCTCTATATATCTAGTCTCTTTATCTCATGACTTTTTATCTAGTTTAGATTACCGTTTTCAACATTATCATAGGATGTATTTCTTCGACAATATATTACATCTTTTTGTAATGTAACTGTAGTATTGCTGTAAAATCGTTTCCAGCAAATTCTCTTTTAAGGGAATTAGTGGAAAAAGACAATAAAAAAAGCATGATTTCTCATGCTGAATGTTTGAAATGGTGGCTCGAGACGGAATCGAACCGCCGACACGAGGATTTTCAGTCCTCTGCTCTACCGACTGAGCTATCGAGCCATATGAAGTTGCTACTTTAAAGGTTTTAATGGCGGACCCGACCGGATTCGAACCGGCGATCTCCTGCGTGACAGGCAGGCATGTTAACCCCTACACCACGGGTCCATGTTCATTGTTTTTAATGTTTTAATAAGGAAAGAATGGTGAGCCATGAAAGACTCCGACGCGTCAGCTAGTCCTGCTGACTAAGCTCACGTTATAAAACTTCTGCAGGGGAACCGTAGGTGAGAGTCCCTTACAAAATAAGTGGTGAGCCATGAAGGACTCGAACCTTCGACCCTCTGATTAAAAGTCAGATGCTCTACCGACTGAGCTAATGGCTCTTATTATGCATATCGTTTTGACCGACAAAATAAATAGTACCATGGAATCTACGAAAATACAACGAGAAATCGACAAAAAATAATTGTTTACAATTCTTTTAACAGGTGAGTTTAGACCTATACAGGTGCAATCTATGTGAGCATCTATCTTTTTGGGGTCCAAAGCACTGTTAAAAAAGTGACCTTGCTGTATCGCAAGGTCACTATATTTTTGCTATTAAGAGAATACGCCTCTCACACGGTTTGTTTGTTTACGATCCGGTCCTACAGAGAAGATGGATAGCGGAATACCTGTAAGCTGTGAAATACGCTCCACATAGTGGCGGGCATTTTCAGGCAACTCATCCAGCGAGCGTACACCCGTAATATCTTCTGTCCAGCCTGGCATTTCTTCGTAAACAGGCTCACATTGAGCAAGAACCTTTAAACTTGCAGGGAATTCTTCAATCTTTTCACCCTTGTACAGGTAAGCCGTACATATTTTCAACGTTTCAATCCCTGTCAGTACATCAATCGAGTTCAAAGATAAGTCGGTAATCCCGCTGACACGCTGTGCATGGCGGACAACGACACTGTCAAACCAACCGACACGTCGTGGACGGCCTGTCGTCGTACCATACTCGTTTCCGACTTCACGGATTTGATCGCCGACTTCATCATGAAGCTCAGTCGGGAATGGACCATCACCTACACGTGTTGTATAAGCCTTAGATACACCTACGACATGATGGATTTTAGATGGACCGACACCAGATCCGATTGTTACGCCACCAGCAATTGGATTGGAAGAAGTTACGAATGGATACGTCCCCTGGTCAATATCGAGCATAACACCTTGCGCACCTTCAAAGAGCACACGACGTCCATTATCAAGCGCATCGTTCAATGTGACAGAAGTATCCGTTACATATTTTTCGATTTGCTGTCCATACTCATAGTACTCTTCTAAGATGTCTTCCAGCTTCATGCCTTCGACTTCATACACCTTTTCAAATAGGCGATTCTTTTCATTCAAGTTGCGCTCGAGCTTTTCCGCAAACTCTTCCTTATCAAGAAGGTCTGCAATACGGATACCAGTCCTTGCAGCTTTATCCATGTATGCTGGACCGATTCCTTTTTTCGTCGTACCGATTTTGTTTGCGCCTTTACTTTCTTCTTCTAAAATATCAAGCTTCAAATGATAAGGTAGGATGACATGCGCACGGTTGCTGATGCGCAGATTTTCCGTACTTACACCTTTATCATGAAGGTAAGCAAGCTCTTCTACGAGCGCTTTCGGATCGATGACCATACCGTTTCCGATGACACAAATCTTGTCATCAAAGAAAATACCGGATGGAATCAAATGTAATTTATATTTCTTATCATTGAAAACAATTGTATGACCAGCGTTATTTCCACCTTGATAACGAGCAATCACTTCCGCTTCTTGTGAAAGATAATCTGTGATTTTTCCTTTTCCTTCGTCTCCCCACTGGGTACCAACAACGACTACAGAACTCATAATGTGCACCTCCAAGGTATTAGAACAGTTCGTTTATTGCTTTAAAAACCATGCTAAGTGTACCAACTCACACGTCTAATGTCAATTAAATCCGAACATTAATTGGTTATTTATTTTATACGTTCGTTTAATTAGGAGAATGAATGATTATTATGTAGGTATGTTCGTGGCAGCCCATTTGTAGAAAAAGGCTTATGAAGTGAGGTGAAAAACCGTTTTTTACGACTATTCATTGATAATACCCATAAAAATATCGGTATTTACCATAAAGTTTAAGATTTATAGACTAGATTTGAGAATTATAGACCAAAATTAGAAATTATAGCTCAGTTTTCGAAATTATAGCCCAGATTCGAAAAATATAGCCCAAAATCCGGAATTATAGCCCAAATTCGGAATTTATAGCCCAAAATGGACATCTTCATCATCACACAAGAAAGCCAGGATGGTACGCTCCATCCTGGCTTCATCTAAGCCCCGGGCGGCATTCCACTTTCATCGTGACGCCGTTCGAGGTTAACGAATTTATTGTATTCTTTTACAAAAGCGAGCTCTACGGTTCCAACTGGACCGTTACGTTGCTTCGCGATAATGATTTCGATGATGTTCTTGCTTTCACTTTCCTTATCGTAGTAATCGTCACGATACAAGAAGGCGACGATATCGGCATCCTGCTCGATACTTCCGGATTCACGGATATCGGACATCATCGGACGCTTATCCTGACGGGACTCAACCCCACGGGATAGCTGGGACAAGGAAATGACCGGAACTTCAAGTTCACGGGCTAACCCTTTCAATGAACGGGAAATTTCAGAGACTTCCTGCTGACGGTTCTCTCCGGATTTTCCGTTCCCTCGGATCAACTGCATATAGTCGATCAAGATCATGCCGAGGCCTTTTTCCTGTTTCAGACGACGGCACTTCGCACGGATATCGCTGACACGGACTCCCGGCGTATCATCGATATAGATTCCGGCGTTGGAAAGACTCCCCATCGCCATCGTCAGCTTCTGCCAGTCTTCGCTTTGCAGGTCACCTGTACGTAGACGTTGAGCGTCAATGTTACCTTCTGCACAAAGCATACGCATAACGAGCTGCTCAGCACCCATCTCCAAACTGAAGATCGCGACGTTTTCATCGGTCTTCGTCGCCACGTTTTGAGCGATGTTCAACGCGAATGCTGTCTTACCTACGGAAGGACGTGCGGCGACGATAATCAGGTCGTTTCGCTGGAATCCTGCGGTCATTCGATCGAGTTCTACGAAACCAGTCGGGATCCCTGTGATGTCCCCTTTTTTGTTCTGAAGCTGTTCAATGTTATCGTATGCGTCCACAAGAACATCTTTAATCGAAACGAAAGCACCTGTATTCTTCCGTTGTGCGACTTCCAGGATATTTTTCTCGGCTTCGTTCAAAATCTCTTCGACTTCGTCCTCGCGAGCGTATCCATTTGCAGCAATATCAGTTGCCGTACGGATCAAACGTCGCAATAACGATTTTTCCTCGACGATATGTCCGTAATATTCAATATTTGCAGCTGTCGGGACCGAGTTCGCCAGGTCACTCAGGTACGACACGCCGCCTATTTCCTCTAGAAGCTTCCGATCCTGTAGCTCTGACGTAACGGTAACCAGGTCAATCGGCTCACCTTTTTCCGATAAATCGACCATCACAGAGAAAATCCGTTGATGGGCAGCTCGGTAGAAATCTTCTGGCATTAACAGCTCAGTTGCTGTCGTCAATGCTTCTGGCTCGAGAAAGACAGCCCCGAGGACTGCCTGCTCTGCTTCTATATTGTGAGGAGGGATTCGATCTGAAAATAGATCACTCATTGCATTTCCTCCTTATTACTTCTGTTCTGAGACATGTACTTTTAACGTAGCCGTCACTTCTGGGTGAAGTTTGACCGGGACGTTCGTATAACCAAGTGTACGGATTGGCTCTGAAAGTTCGATTTTCCTCTTATCGACTTTATATTTTTTCTTCTTCAATTCATCTGCGATCTGCTTACTTGTGACCGAACCGAATAAACGGCCGCCTTCTCCTGCTTTCGTAGAAAGTTCGACGGTTAGCTTTTCAAGTTCGTCTTTCATTGCAACGGCTTCAAGACGCTCTTCTTCCGCTTTCTTAGCTTCATTTTCCTTCTTCTTTTCTAAGGATTTCAGGTTGCCTTTATTCGCTTCTGCAGCAAGGTTGTTCGGGAATAAGTAGTTCCGAGCGTATCCTTCAGAAACGTTCTTCACTTCACCTTGTTTTCCTTTTCCTTTTACATCTTTTAAGAAAATGACTTTCATTCCTCGTCTCCCCCTTCAAAATATTCATCTAATATCTCTTTTAAGCGTAGTTCCGCTTCTTCTATCGTAACGTCTTCCAATTGAGCGGCCGCATTTGTCAAATGCCCTCCACCGTTCAATTTTTCCATGATCATTTGAACGTTCACGTCCCCTAATGAACGTGCACTAATACTTATTTTATCATCAATTCGCTTGGAAATGACAAATGATGCAAGAACGCCCGACATTGAGAGAAGTGTGTCTGCCGCTTGGGCGATTAACACCTGGCCATATTCCTCATCCTCTTCACCAAGGGCAATGGCGATTCCGCCTTTATAGATGGCGGCATTCTCAATCAACCGGGAACGCTTCACGTATCGATCGAGGTCCTCTTTCAAGAATTTCTGGACTAGTATCGTATCCGCTCCATGTGACCTTAAGTAAGAAGCGGCATCGAATGTCCTTGAACCGGTTCTAAGCGTAAAGCTCTTGGTATCCACAATGATACCAGCAAGTAAAGCCGTCGCTTCTAAAATATCCATCTTACGCAGCTTCGGTTGATACTCCAATAACTCAGTGACGAGCTCGGCTGTTGAGGAGGCATAAGGTTCCATATAGACAAGGACAGGATCATCAATGAAATCTTCACCACGGCGGTGATGATCGATGACAATCACCTTTTCCAGCTTATTCAGCAGCTTCTCTTCAATCACAAGAGACGGTTTGTGGGTATCAACGACAACGAGTAATGTATTCGGTGTCGCACGTTCCAACGCTTCTTCAGGTGTGATGAAATGCTCCCACAACTCTTCTTTCTCTCGGACTTCTTCCAACAGCCTCTGAATCCCGATATCAATATCGTTCGGATCCAGCACAATACTTCCAGGCTTTTCGTTGATACTTGCGACCTTCAGAATTCCGATGCTTGCCCCAATCGCATCCATGTCCGGGTTTTTATGTCCCATAACAATGACTTGATCACTATCAGATACCAATTCCGTCAAAGCATGAGAAATAACCCGCGCTCGGACGCGTGTTCGTTTCTCCATCGGATTCGTCTTACCGCCATAGAAACGGACTTTTCCATTCGTCTGTTTAATCGCGACCTGGTCTCCACCTCGGCCGAGGGCGAGATCCAAGCTGGATTGCGCAAGCTGACCGAGATCCGGTAAGTTTGCAGAGCCGCTTCCTAAACCGATACTCAACGTTAATGGAATGTTCTGTTTGGACGTCAATTCACGCACTTCATCCAACACCGCGAATTTCGTCTTCTCCAATTCCGACAAAATGCGCTGATTCAAGACCGCTACAAAACGTTCAGAAGATGTCCTCTTCAGGAAAATGCCATAATCGTTCGCCCATTGGTTCAGGATGGAAGTGACCTTACTGTTGATGTTACTACGAACCTGATCGTTCATCCCTTGCGTCACTTCATCATAGTTATCTAGAAAGATGAGCCCCATGACGGTTTGTTCTTCATCATACAGGCGTTCTACTTCGACTTGTTCGGTTACATCTGAAAAATATAACAGACGTTCTTCCCTTTTTAAATAGACTCGGTACTTCCTTTTATTGACTTTGATGATATCTTCTTTCTCTTCCCCTTTGATGAAAGGGATCAGTTCTTCAGAAATCAGGTTCAAGGAGTTCCCGATGAATGATTCCTGTTCAATGATCGTCGTCAAATACGGGTTCGTCCACTCAATCTTATATTGTTCATCATAGAGGATGATCCCGATCGGCATTTCCATCAACGCTTCTTCCCCAACTTTTTTTACACGATGGGAAAGCGTCGATATGTAATCCTCGATCTTTGTGCGGAATTCTAATTCTTTCATTAATGCAAAATAAATCGTCGCTCCTAACAGGAGAAAGGCAACGATTCCGAATATCCAATTATAATAGGTTATGACGCCAATAAATATAGCCAAAATGACAAGCAGCAAAACGATATGCAGCTCCTGCCACCTTTTCTCAAAAAACTTTGGCATGAAGGTCAGCTCCCATGCTTCAGGCTTTAATCCGATTCCTTAAATCAAATCCTAAATCAATTATACCTAAGATTCGAATGACATAAAATCCTACTGGTATGATAAATAACGAGATTGTTATGAGTACAGGAATCGTTTTTCCTTTGTTCTTTTTCCAAAAATAAAAATAAATGAATGCTAAACCTTGAATGACCAGGACGATTTCAAGGACAAGATAAAGATTCATCGTAATGATATAGAGTGCCGATCCTTGCTCTGGGTCGGTGAAAAATAAGAGAATCACGGCAAGATAATACCAGATGATGCTCTTCGGGAAAGACCAATAGCGGAATGGCTTCCAGTCTGGTATTTCTATTTTAAACCTTTTTAGAAACAGGTTGGAAACAACCATCGTAATGAATGCAAAAAAGACGGATAAAATCACAATCAAAGCCGGTAGAATGTAAGGAACAATGGATAAGAGCTCTCGTAGCTGTTCTACCGTCTTTTCAACATCTCCGCCCAACATGCCACCGACCTCTTCTGTCAATCGGATGGATTCTTCAAGAGATTCCTTGAGTTGGGTTGCTAGATTGATATCCAATAGAATGATGCTCATTACATAGATCAATACGAAGTTCACGAGATAAGTGAGCGTCGCACCTAACAGTACCGCAAACATACCACTCTTCTTACGATATAAATGTCCTAGAACGATTCCCACTGATCCAAACAAGATCGGTACATTGATTGCTGCAAGACTACCAACAATCACGGATAAGACAAGGGTCGTTCCAAAAAACAATAAGCTCTTCTTGAAACCGTGCCTTACTGTATAAAGGATAATAGAAACAACGTAACGATGGATAAAACCGGTATATATAAGGTTATTAGCAATAGTACTGCATAAACAGATGCCAGTATAGCACCTTCTGTCAGCGCTCTCGTTTGATTCACAGTGTCACCTCATCTGTCTTCTGTTTCGAAACACCTTTTTCATTGTATGGGTTCTTGTAGACGTATTCAATGTTTACAGTACCCTCAGTCATAAAAAGGGTTTCTTCTTCATGTTAGCCGAGATAACGAGGATTTAACCTTTCTTCGGTAACGGTACCTTCTTTTACACGCATATGATAAGCATACGCTTCTTGTCGGGATGAGACAATCCCCATTAGGTCACCATCTACATAATGGAGAGCAACACCATCATCCGCTGCAATACCTTCCTTCACTTTACCTACTGATAAAAAACGATGATAGGCAGGTCTACGGGGCTCTTCTCCGTCAAAGTGGGGACAGTTGCTTCCTTTCAAAAAACCAAGACAAGTAATCGGAGAGATCTTACCAGGATAAGAATCTGTAAGACCTTGCTCAAACCAACAAATCGATCCTGCACTTAATCCGGCTAAGATCCTTCCGCTTTTCCAGGCACGGTACAGAATCGTGTCCAGTCCCCAATCTTTCCATAAAGCAAGCAGATTCTTCGTATTGCCCCCACCAATGTATAAAATATCCTGACTCATCACAAACGCTTCTAAGGATTCCGGAGGATTGTAAAGAGATAGATAGCTTGGCTCGCACTCCAGAGTGTTGAAGGCTGTCATGAAGCGATCGATATATCCCTCTGCATCCCCGCTCGCTGTTGGGATAAAACATATCTTCGGTTTTTTCTTGTCAGCTTGTTGGAGTATGTATCGATCTAATAGGAGGTTATCGGGTTCCATCGAAAAACCGCCACCGCCCATTGCGATGATGTGTGATTTCATCAGCATTTCCTCCTGGGTAAAAATTGTTATAAGAGGATACTTTCCATGGATCTTGTGAATCTCCTTCAAAAAATAAAAAAGAGCTTGTTGAAGCTCTTTTCATTCGTTCATATTTATGAGCCAGCTAAAGGATACGTTGTTATGCGTGCCTATTTATTTTACATCGTGTGTCAAGCGATGGAGGACATCTCTACACTGGAAATCGAGATGAGGATTTTAACAATAAAGGAGAATGGGGTGGCATCGCACTTCAAGTTCGATTAGCTAGCTACAATACATACTATTCTTGGTGGACAAGTCTGTTTGGACAAGTGTTGACGTCTCCTGCACATTTTTTAGAAAAGCTGCAGCGGCTCGATTAACTCCGATGGCTACTGGAAGTCCACTGAGGAGGCTGTGGCCGCCGCAAGGGGACTGAAGTAGTCCAAGGAGTTAGCCGCTGAAGCTAGACACCACACCGTGATTCAAACCTTTTTATGTAATCAAAAACAGCAGGGAACAAATCCCTGCTGTCATTCATACTACTCAGCTGAGTATGGAAGCAATGCCATTTGACGGGCACGCTTGATTGCTCTTGTCAATTGTCGTTGATACTTCGCAGAAGTTCCGGTTACACGACGTGGAAGAATCTTTCCACGCTCAGAAACGAAACGCTTTAGAAGATCAATGTCTTTATAGTCGATGTAGGTAATTTGGTTTACTGTGAAGAAACAAACCTTTTTACGCTTTCTGCCTCTAGGTCGAGCCATTATTACCCCTCCTTCTCATTTTTTGTAGAATATATCGTCAGTCGATGTCCTTAGAACGGCAGGTCGTCATCAGAGATGTCGATCGGCTTACCGTCGTTTGCGAAAGGATCATCATTAAAGTCGTTATTACGGTTCTGATTGCCACCGCCGAAATTCTTATTACCAGAATTTCCGTAGCCGCCTTGACCGCCTTGTCCTGAACCTGAACCAGCGAATGGATTGTTGTTGTCATTGTTTCCATATCCACCGCCACCCTGGTTGGACCCTTTAGGCTCAAGGAATTGGACACTTTCTGCCATCACTTCGGTTACGTATACTCGGCGACCTTCGTTGTTATCATAAGATCGAGTCTGCAAACGGCCGTCTACACCTGCTAGACTTCCTTTTTTCAAGAAATTCGCTGCGTTTTCAGCTTGTCTGCGCCACACTACGACATTGATGAAGTCCGCTTCACGGTCACCTTGTTGGTTCGTGAATGGACGGTTCACGGCAAGTGTGAAATTCGCTACGGCAACTCCGTTCGGAGTATATCGTAGCTCTGGATCTTTCGTTAGTCGGCCGACAAGAATAATGCGGTTGATCACCAGAACCACTCCTTAAATTACTGCTGTTCGTTTACGATAGTCATAAAACGAAGAACGCTGTCGTCGATCTTCATTAGACGGTCAAATTCGTTGATAGCTTCAGTTTCTGCATTTACATACATAACTTTGTAGTAGCCATCACGGAAATCATTGATTTCGTAAGCAAGACGACGCTTACCCATGTCATCAACTTTTTCAATTTCTGCACCGTTCTCTTTAAGGATGCTTTCAGCTTTTTCAGCAGTAGCTTTTTGAGCTTCCTCTTCTAGATTCGGGCGCAGAATGTACATGATTTCATATCTACGCATTCCGGTCACCTCCTTTTGGTCTTAGCGGCTTTTACTGTTTCGTAAAAGCAAGGAGAGTCAATTATTTAAACAATAATAACTCACACCGAACTATTATAGCAAAAAGCCCATATGTAGACAAGGGGGTGAACGCAAACAGGATCATCTAATTGTTGAGTTGTTCTTTTGATTCTTATGAAATAAGAAACGACCACCGTAATCGATGGTCGTTACATAGTCTTAAATTTAATCTTTATACGTTGAAGCGGAAGTGGATGACGTCTCCGTCAACGACGACGTATTCTTTTCCTTCAAGTCGTACTTTTCCATTTTCACGAGCGACTCCCATTGAGCCCGCCTCTACAAGATCCTCATATGAGACAACTTCTGCTCGGATGAATCCACGTTCGAAATCTGTATGGATGATACCTGCTGCTTGAGGTGCTTTCGTTCCCTGACGGAAAGTCCAAGCACGCACTTCCTGTTCTCCAGCTGTAAAATACGTTGCCAGGCCTAATAGATTGTAAGCTGCACGGATCAATTGATCCAGTCCGCTTTCTTCGATCCCGAGCTCTTCAAGGAACGCCTGCTTCTCTTCACCCTCAAGCTCAGCAATTTCAGATTCTACTTTTGCACTGATCACGATGACTTCCGCATTTTCGTTCGCAGCATAGTCACGAACACGTTCAACCAGTTCGTTACCGCCTTCGAGTAGATCTTCTTCCGCTACGTTCGCTACATAAAGGACAGGTTTCATCGTTAACAAGTGAAGTCCTTGAACGATTTTCTTTTCCTCTTTCGTCAATTCCACACTACGTGCTGGCTGCTCTGCTTCAAAAGCTGCCTTCAGTTTAGAAAGGATTTCGAATTCATAGGATGCTTCTTTATCTTTTTGGCGTGCCAATTTTTCAACACGTGCAATTCGTTTTTCAATGGTATCCATATCAGCAAAGATCAATTCTAAATTGATCGTCTCAATATCATCAATCGGATCGACCTTCCCAGAAACGTGTGTGATATTCTCATCATCAAAGCAACGGACCACATGAGAGATCGCATCTACTTGACGGATATGTGAAAGGAACTGGTTTCCGAGACCTTCCCCTTTACTTGCTCCTTTTACAATACCGGCGATGTCCGTGAACTCAAAGTGAGTCGGGACCGTTTTCTTAGGGTTGACGAGCTCTGTTAGCTTCTGTAGTCGAGAATCTGGCACATCTACAATCCCTACGTTCGGGTCGATTGTACAGAACGGATAGTTTGCACTTTCTGCTCCTGCTTGTGTTATTGCATTGAATAGTGTGGATTTACCTACGTTCGGCAACCCCACAATTCCAGTTGTTAACGCCATCTATATACACTCCTTTTAGGTTTGAACACGAGTTCTACATCTTTTCCAATTATAGAGAGAAGTGTTGAAAAAGACAAGCAACGAAACACTATTCCATTCCCCTGCCCCTTACGTTTGTTTCACGTGGAACACATTACTAGTGCATTAAAAAAAGCAAGTCGATTCGAACGACTTACTCTTTTTCAGTCAACACTTTCTTCATCTTTCTTACGAACTCTTTTCTAGGAAGCATGACACTATGTTCGCATCCCATACATTTAATCCGGATATCTGCTCCCAACCGTATGATTTTCCACCGATTTTCACCACACGGATGAGGTTTCTTCATTTCAACTACGTCGTTTAGCTCAAATTCTTTTGTTTGGCTCATAGCGTCCTTCCCCTCCATTCATCACGAATTGTTAACCTTATATTACAAAGGAATAACGCTCTCCGCAATACATCTTTTGTTATAGTTCACCCGATTTTTATCCAATTTTTACCTCACAAGGTTCCTTGGTACTTCTTTTTGTTCATGAAAGGATACAAAAGAATAGCAGCGAGAATGTAAAGGTTAAGGATCCCATAAATCGGGTATAAAATCGCTATAAGCGTTGAAAATCCAAAGCTTGTCATCGGCATCATGATCAATAATAAAATTGTGCTCATTAACCAGAGTGGTAGGTTAACCGTCTTTCGGAATCTCGATATTATCCCGAAAACACCAGATGCTGCTGTCGTATAGATGGCAATCCATAACAGTACTGACATGATCAGTACCCAGAAGTAAGGATAATGTTTCAAGATTGCGAACAGCGGTATTTCATATAAAACGATCTCATTTGCAATGGACAACAACGATTGATTGTACAATAACGAGATGCCTCCGAGTATGACACCACTTCCGATACTTGCAATGAGAATTTCCCCTTTCCTCTGAATCTGGTTCCCAACAGCGGATAATACAGCAACAAGCGGTAGAATGTTCAATGCCGTAAAAGTGAATGCAGATGGCCAATTTGCATGATGACGAAAATCAAAGGGAAGTTCGTCCATATGATGTTTAGTGAATACAAACAATACGAATACGAGTAAGATGACGAGGATCGGAATGACAAATGCATTCATGGAGATCATTCCTTCAACATCCCAGAAAAATAGTAAAATGAGCAACGCCATAATAAATACGACCCCGAACCAATAAGGGATGCGGAACGTGTGTAATGTCGCTCCACCCCCTGCTAACATGACGACCGTTGTAGAGAATAAATACAATATGATCAATAGATCGAACACTGTTGTAAGACGTGAACCGATGAGCTTTTCCAAAATCGGTCGATAATGAATGGTTTTCTCTTGAAAACTCATCGACATGATCACATAACAGCAAAAACTGAACAATAGGGAAAATAGAATGATAGCAAGTACACTTTCTTGACCAAAAAATTGCCACAGCTCCCGGCCTGAGGCATAACCTGCTCCAATAACAGTACCTAATATCAGAAACATCCATTGAAATCCTGCTCTCACCAACTCGTTATCCTCCCTAACGTTTAGTATTTATCGGATTTATGTATAACGTCCAAATTTTATCCGTATACTGATACTACTATTACAAAGGAGAGGGTCCTATGAATCTAAAACGGAGAATACTTCCAAAAAAACCGTTTCAATATAAAGTTCATCATGAAGATGCGGATGCGATTCAAGAAATTACCCGTAACCTGGTCAAACTCCTTCCAAATTCAAGACCGATTGTCATTGTTTGCATTGGCACTGATCGTTCGACAGGTGACTCTTTAGGACCACTGGTCGGAACGAAGTTGAAAGCGAAACACTCTGCCTATTATGAAGTTTATGGGACCCTCGAAGACCCTGTTCATGCTGTCAATCTCGAGGAGAAACTCGACCAAATCAAAAAAGATCACATTAATCCGTTCATTATCGGTATTGACGCATGCCTTGGTAAATTAAGCAGTGTCGGGATGGTGTCTATAGGAGACGGTCCTGTAAAACCAGGGGCTGCGGTCAAAAAGCAGCTGCCCCCAGTCGGTGAAATCCACATGACGGGAATCGTCAACGTAAGTGGGTTCATGGAGTACTTCGTCTTACAAAATACCCGATTGAATCTCGTCATGAAGATGGCTGATCTGATTGCAGAAGGCATTTACTTGTCGAGTTTGAGGAAAAGCTTCCAGAAACGACCACCTGAAAATACCATCACGAAAGATATTGCAGAATTGCATTAAAAAAGGCAGACCGTCATGGTCCGCCTTTTATTTTTTATAGAGGAATGAATGAGAAAAAATCTAAGATGGTGTCTTTATACGGTAAAAGATAAATGAACACGCCTGCTACCACTAAGCTTGGAAGTAGATTCAATACCTTCACATGGATGATCTTCAACAGGTTGAGCCCGATTGCGCAGATGAGGATTCCCCCCGTTGCTGTCAGCTCTGTAATTAATACTTGAAGCTGATCGGGGCTGAACAGGCTCTGGATTTGCGTTGCAAGCAATGCAATCGTCCCCTGATATAATACGACCGGTATAGCCGAGAAGATGACCCCAAAACCCATCGTAGTCGTAAAAATCATTGAAATGAACGCATCGATTAAAGCCTTTGTATAAAGCACTTCATGGTCAAGACGAAGTCCGCTATCCAAAGCCCCGACAACCGATAGTGCACCGATCACGAATACAAGTGTAGCTGTGACGAATGCTTTTGCGACACTTCCTTCCCGCTTAGCACCCGCCCTCTTTTCAATCCATGCACCGAGATTATTGAGATGATCATCCAGCTTCAAGCTTTCTCCAATCACCCCTCCAAGTGCGAGACTGATAATGACGATGAGAATATGATTGCTTTGCAGTCCCATTTTGATTCCCAATAACACGACAGCTAATCCCATTGCCTGTAGTACGGTCGTTTTCGTACTTTCCGGGATTTTCGTGAAGATCAAGCCGAACAACGTCCCTACAGCAATGGCTAATCCATTGACAATTGTCCCTAGCAGTACCATGATTCCCCTACTTTCCATTTAAATGACTAAGAGCAATAGCATTTTTATTCATTATTCGAAAAGAAAAACCATCGAAGCCGATGGTTGTGTTCTAATCTCTACCTTCTAATAACTCTAATATACGATTCAAATCTTCCTTCGAAAAGAAGTCGATTTCGATTTTCCCTTTTTGCTTCGTTTGCTTGATGGTAACAGGTGTTCCAAAACGTTCTCTTAAACTGGATTCTTTTTCCTTAACGAATACATTCTTTTCAGGTTTCTTTTTCTTTGTTTCACGTGAAACATTTTGGTTCAATTGTTGCACGTGAAGTTCCACTTGCCGCACACTCATGTTATCCTTCATGATTTTCTGGACGACAGAAGAAACGTGCGTTTTATTTTTAAGAGATAAGAGCGCTCGTCCGTGCCCCATCGACAGCTTTTTCTCTGCTAGCAATTGTTGTACGAGAGCAGGCAGCTGCAAAAGTCTCAAATGGTTTGCGATATGCGGTCGGCTTTTTCCTAAGCGGCTTGCCAACTGTTCTTGCGTTAATTCCAACTCTTGCATGAGGCTGGCATAAGCTTGTCCTTCCTCAATCGGATTCAAGTCTTCCCTTTGTAAGTTTTCAATCAGTGCTAGCTCCATCATTTTCTGTTCATTCAGATCTTTTACGAGAACAGGGATTTTTTTTAGGCCACATTCCTTGGCTGCACGATATCTGCGTTCGCCGACTACAATTTCATACCCTTTGATGCTTTTTCGAACGACGATGGGTTGCAGAATACCATGCATTTCAATGGATTCTTTCAGCTCATTGATAGCATTCTGGTCAAACGTTTTTCGTGGTTGATATGGGTTAGGACGAATTTCACTGAGCTTGATTTCTTGAATTTCTTGTTCGGTTTCAGATTCATTCGTCGGAAAGAAAGCATTGATTCCTTTCCCTAATCCTCTAGCCATTCGACATCACTTCCTTTGCGAGGTCTAGATACACTTCGGCTCCCCGAGATTTCGGGTCATAGATAATGATCGGTTTGCCATGGCTCGGTGCTTCACTCAACCGGACATTCCTTGGAATGACAGTGCCATACACTTTTTCCTGGAAATATTTTTTTACTTCTTCAATAACCTGAATGCCCAAATTGGTTCTGGCATCGAACATAGTGAGCAAAACACCTTCAATCCGCAAATCCGTGTTCAAATGCTTCTGCACGAGACGGACTGTGTTCAATAGCTGACTTAATCCTTCCAGCGCGTAGTATTCACACTGCACAGGAATGAGAACTGCATCCGATGCTGTCAAAGAATTGATTGTCAAAAGCCCTAAGGAAGGCGGGCAATCAATGATAATATAATCAAATTGATGATTCACTTGTTCCAGCGCACGCTTCAGTCGTACTTCACGAGAAATCGTCGGTACGAGTTCAATTTCAGCACCAGCAAGCTGGATGGAAGAAGGAATAATAGACAACCCTTCCACGTTCGTTTGTTGGATGACTTTTTGAGCGTCTACATCATCCACCAAGACGTCATAAATGCATTGAGCAATGTCCCCTTTATCTATACCTACACCACTTGTGGCGTTTCCTTGAGGATCGATATCAATCATTAATACTTTTTTACCCAAATATGCCAGGCATGCTCCTAAATTCACAGATGTGGTCGTTTTGCCAACTCCGCCCTTTTGATTGGCAATTGCAATGACTTTCGCCACGATGTCACCTACCCTTACCCTACAACTACTTTTTCTTATTCTATCATGAATACGGAAAAAGGAATGATAATTTTCATACAAAGAAGACTAGCTACGATGTGTAGCCAGCCCTCTCTATGAATCTATTGTCGATTGTGATTACTTTTTCGGTATACGAATGGTGATCTGATAGCAATCATCAAGATCCTCTTCTGTCGTATCGATAGAAAGACCTGTTTGATGGACCATGTCGATCGATTGGCGAATCGTATTCATCGCAAGGCGCATATCTTTACTCACTGATTTACGCTTTGGCTTCGGTTTCGCTTTCTTGTTTGGATCTTCAGCCTCTAAAATCTGCTTGATCCGTTCTTCCGTTTGCTTCACGTTCAGATTGCGTTCTTTAATTTCCTTCAGTACCTTTTCTTGTTTTTCAGGTACTTTCAATGAAATAAGCGCTCTTGCATGACGTTCTGTTATTTCTTTATTCAACAGAGCATTTTGAACCGCTTCAGGCAGCTTTAATAAACGAAGCTTATTCGCAATGGTCGATTGCCCTTTTCCTAAACGTTGAGCAAGACTTTCTTGCGTTAAGCCATGAATCTCGATCAATTTTGCATACGCTGTCGCTTCTTCAATGGCAGAGAGTTCTTCCCGTTGCAAGTTCTCAATAAGAGCAATGGATGCCGTCTGTGACTCGTTGAATTCTTTGACGATTGCAGGAATCGTCAACCATCCGAGCTTTTGGACTGCACGGAAGCGGCGCTCCCCAGCAATGATCTCATATACATCTTCTCTACGGCGGACAACAATCGGCTGTATGATTCCGTGTGTTTTAATCGTTTGAGACAATTCTTCTATTCGTTCATCAATAAAGACCGTACGTGGTTGGTATCGGTTCGGGACGATTTCTTTGATTGGTATTTGAAGCACTTCTTCGTTTCCACTGAACTCTTCTTCAATCGATTCGTTCTCGACAATACCCTCTTCAGCCTCAGAAGTCTTTTCTCCCAGACCAAACAATCGTGAAAACGGATGTTTCATCTCTTACACCACCTTTATCAAACTCCATACATAACTTTCTACAGGATGTTTCTTATATCCTTTCATGAAGAGGCATCTTTCTTCCGACAAATTAGGATGTTTCACGTGAAACTATAGTGGGGATTTGTTTGGCGTACCGGGCTTTCTCGGGTATTTTTTAGGTGTCGATTTTTGCTTATGGATGAAAATTAAATTTCGTTCGCTCTCTTCAAACGGAAGCTGGAACTGCTCTAAATTTTCAAATCGGCCGCCTAATTGCTTGATTGCATTTTTGGCAGCTTCCAATTCTTCAGATGCATTGGCAGCTTTCATCGCTAAAAACGTACCGTTTTCCTTCACAAGCGGTAAACATAATTCTGCTAGAACAGAAAGACGTGCAACGGCACGCGCTGTAACCAAATCATATTGTTCTCGATGGGATTTGTTTTTTCCAAACGTTTCGGCTCGATCATGGAAAAAATGCGTCTTCGTGAGATTCAGCTTTTCAGATAGATGTTCTAAAAACGTCATGCGCTTTTTCAAAGAATCAACGATCGTAATGTCGAGATGCGGGAAACAAATTTTAATCGGTATGCTCGGGAAACCGGCTCCTGCCCCAACGTCACACATTTTGTTAATCTGGTTGAAGTCGAAATGGAATGCGGCACTGATCGAGTCGTAGAAGTGTTTCAAGTACACCTCTTCCCGGTCTGTAATCGCTGTCAAATTCATCTTTTCGTTCCATTCCACTAATGTTTCGTAATATGTATCAAATTGATGAAGCTGTTCAGGAGAAAGGATGATGCCTTTCTCCTCCAGCTTTTGATGGAATTGTTCAATGTTCATAGGTGCACCTCATTACTTGGCAAGTTTCGCAATCTTTCCTTGTTCAAGGTAGACGAGCAAAATGGAAATGTCGGCTGGGTTCACACCTGAAACTCTGGATGCTTGGCCGACTGAAAGCGGACGGACTTCAGCGAGCTTCTGTTTCGCTTCCGTTGCAAGACCATTGATCGCATCATAGTCAATATCTTCAGGGATCTTCTTTTCATCCATTTTCTTCACTTTTTCAACCTGTGCCAATTGCTTATCGATATAACCAGCATATTTGGTTTGGATTTCAACCTGTTCTCCTACAACTTCAGGGACTTCCTGATCCGCTGGTGCAATTTGAGCAATCACATCATAAGTGATTTCAGGTCGTCTCAATAATGCAGCGGCACTCATCGGTTCTTTCAATGCGCTGCTCCCTGCTTTTTCAAGAATCGCTTGCGTTTGGTCATCCGGTTTGACAGACGTATGCTCCAAACGGTTGATTTCCTCAGCAATTTGTTCTTTTTTATAAACAAAGCGTTGGTAACGGTCTTCTGGTACAAGTCCGATCTTGTAACCAAGCTCTGTCAAACGAAGGTCGGCATTGTCATGGCGGAGTAAGAGACGGTATTCTGCTCTCGATGTAAGCAGACGGTAAGGTTCATTCGTCCCTTTTGTCACGAGATCATCAATGAGAACACCGATATACGCTTCGGAACGATCCAAGATAACTGGATCTTCACCTTTTGATTTTCGTGCAGCGTTAATCCCGGCCATGATCCCTTGACCTGCGGCTTCTTCATAACCACTGGTTCCGTTCAACTGCCCAGCAGTGAACAGGTTTTTCACCAACTTGGTCTCAAGTGATGGCCACAGCTGCGTCGGTACAATCGCATCATATTCAATCGCATATCCAGCACGCATCATTTCTGCCTTTTCAAGCCCCGGAATCGTTGCCAGGATTTTACGTTGGATATCCTCCGGTAGACTTGTCGACAAGCCTTGTACATAGACTTCTTCCGTATTACGTCCTTCCGGCTCTAAGAAGATCTGATGGCGTGGCTTATCATTGAAACGCACGATTTTATCTTCAATAGAAGGGCAATAGCGAGGTCCTGTCCCTTCAATCATACCAGAATACATTGGTGAACGTTCCAGGTTGGAATTGATCAATTGATGGGTCACTTCACCTGTGTACGTTAACCAGCAAGGGATTTGATCGGTGATGTATTCCGTCGTCTCATATGAGAACGCGCGCGGTTTATCATCTCCTGGCTGGATTTCCGTCTTACTGTAATCAATCGTGTGAGAATTGACACGAGGTGGTGTACCTGTTTTGAAACGGACCATATTAAAGCCAAGTTTCTTCAAGTCATGAGATAGGTTAATCGACGGCTGCATGTTGTTCGGTCCGCTTTCATAAGTCAATTCACCGATGATGATCTTCCCTCTTAAGTACGTACCAGTCGTTACGACAACAGAGTTCGCATAGTAAGCAGAGCCTGTTTTAGTCACGACACCTTTACACACTCCGTCTTCAATGATCAATTCTTCAACCATACCTTGGCGGAGTGTAAGGTTTTCTTCTTGTTCCATTGTCTTCTTCATTTCATTCTGGTACAAGAACTTATCTGCTTGTGCGCGTAGTGCACGAACGGCAGGTCCTTTTCCTGTGTTCAACATTTTCATCTGAATGTGGGTCTTATCAATATTCCTTGCCATTTCCCCACCGAGGGCATCTATTTCACGGACGACAATCCCTTTTGCCGGTCCACCGACGGAAGGGTTACATGGCATATAAGCGATCGTATCCAAATTCAATGTCAATACGAGGGTTTTCGCCCCCATTCTTGCTGAGGCCAGCGCTGCTTCTACCCCAGCGTGACCTGCTCCAACGACAATGACATCAAAGTTACCCGCATCATATCGTTTCATATCGGAACCTCCTAATCGTTCCTAATTTATTTCCCGAGGCAAAATTGTGAGAATAGCTGATCAATCAAGCTTTCTGATACAGTATCTCCGACAATTTCTCCTAAAATTTCCCACGTTCTTGTGATATCGATCTGAACCATATCGACAGGAAGGCCAGCTTCGATGCCATTAAAGGCTTCTTGTAAAGAACGCTTAGCCTGTTTCAGTAACGAAATATGTCTGGAGTTCGACACATATGTCATATCTCCTAATTCGACACTGCCTGAGAAAAAGAGTTCTTTGATACTCTCCTCAAGCTCATCGATTCCCTTTTCTTCCTTAATCGACGTACTTACGACTGGATGGTCTTCTGCTAACCGCCGAACTTCATCCATGTCGATTTTGGAATCCAGATCTGTTTTATTTACAATGACGATAACATCCATCCCACGAGCTGCTTCGAACAATTTCCGATCTTCATCTGTTAATGGTTCCCCATTGTTCAACAGTAATAAAATCAAGTCTGCCTCTTTCAATACTTGTCGAGATCGCTCAACTCCGATTCGTTCGACAATATCTTCTGTCTCCCGAATTCCTGCCGTATCGACAAGACGAAGCGGAACTCCGCGAACATTGACATATTCTTCGATGACATCACGTGTCGTACCGGGTATATCCGTAACGATTGCTTTATTTTCGTGAACGAGACTGTTAAGTAGGGATGATTTCCCTACGTTCGGACGACCAATGATGACCGTTGATAACCCTTCTCGAAGAATCTTACCCTGTTCTGCTGTTTGAAGCAGCGATTCAATTTCACTTTGGACATAACCCAATTTTTCGGTTAAGAGCTGATGTGTCATTTCTTCTGCATCATATTCAGGGTAATCGATGTTCACTTCTACATGGGCTACCGTTTCAAGCAATGTTTGACGAAGCGTGTGAATCAATTTGGACAGTCGACCTTCCATTTGATTCAAAGCGACGTTCATCGCCCGATCGGTTTTGGCGCGGATCAGATCCATGACCGCTTCTGCTTGAGATAGGTCAATCCGACCATTCAAGAAAGCTCGTTTCGTGAATTCACCAGGTTCAGCGAGTCGCGCTCCACCGCTTAAGGCAAGTTCAAGGACCCGGTTCACAGACACAAGACCCCCGTGACAGTTGATTTCCACCACATCTTCTCGAGTGAAGGTTTTCGGAGCTTTCATGACGGTTACCATGACTTCTTCCGCTTTCTCCCCTGTATCGGGATCGATGATATAGCCATAATGGATCGTATGGCTTTCTACCTCTTTCAACGATTGCTTGCCACGGAACATCCGATCTGCAATATCAAGCGCATCATTCCCACTCAAACGAACGATCGCAATCGCAGCTTCTCCCATAGGAGTCGATACCGCTGTAATCGTATCTCCTTCCATCGATTCTCACCTCTTTTCTCTATGTTTTCCCGAATCATGCTTCCTAACACAATAGAATAGCACACTTTCGGATATCTATAAATCATCTATTGGTAGAATTTGATTGCATTACCAGCATTTTATCCACTGTGGATAACTTCTAACGGTCTTTTTTGATCAGTTTCGTACTTATCCACAACTTACTAGTTTAGTTCTTTCCGGTCCAAGAATCAATCTAAAACTTCTGGGTGATTTTCTAAAACCGAACACTGTTTTTCTAAAATACAGCTTCCGTTTTCTAAAATGACCACCTATTTTTACAAAACAAGCGCGTATATTTCTAAAACAGCACAATTTTCACGGTAAATCTCGCTAAAAAAGTGCTGATCCTCCTTCCCCTTTAAGGGTAGCTAAGAATCAGCACTTCTATAAGTTACAGTTTCAATTAAATCGACGAAGGTTTGATGACCACTCTACGATGTGGCTCGCTACCTTCCGATGAAGTTTGCACTTTATTGTTGGATTTCAATGTCATATGGATGATCTTCCGTTCCATGGACGGCATCGGTTCCAACGAAACTTTCTTGTTGATTTTCAACGCTTTGGAAGCTAAACGATGGGCAAGTCTTTCGAGCGTTTCTTTTCTTCGCTCACGATAGTTTTCAGCATCTAAGATCACTCGTTGGTATTCATCAGAAGATTTATTGGCTACAAGGTTCGTCAAATACTGAAGTGCATTCAACGTCTGGCCTCTTTTTCCAATCAAGATCGCAATTTTCTCACTTGATAGGTCCAATACTGTACCATCTTCGTCTTCCTTCACTTCAACGGACAGTTCAACACCCATTTTCGCAGCGACCTTTTTCAAAAATTCAATAGAATCTTCAATCGGATCTGCCTTTAAAGTGACTTGAACGACCGCAGGTTTGGAACCAAGTCCCAGAAACCCTTTCTTAGCATCTTCTAAGATGGAAATTTCAACTTTTTCTTCTGATGTCTGTAATTGAGCTAATGCTTCTTGTACCGCTTCTTCAACTGACTTGCTCGTTATCGTTAATTGCTTCACTTTTTCGCGCCCCCCGTAACATTACTTTCCTTATTTTTCATAGGAAGAGTAATAAAGTAGGTTTGTGCAATCATGAACAGGTTTCCGACTACCCAATAAAGGGAAAGTGCAGCTGGGAATGAAATTGCAAAGACGATGATCATGATCGGCATGATGTATAGCATCATCTTCATTTGCGGGTTGGCAGACATTGCATCTGATCCACCCATCATAATTTTTTGTTGTAAATAAGTCGTCAAACCTGCAACCAACGGTAATATATAGTAAGGATCGGGACTTCCAAGGTCGAACCATAGGAAGTTATGTTCCGCAATCGCTTCTGTACGCATGATTGCATGATAGAATCCTAATAAGATTGGCATTTGGATAATCAGCGGCATACAACCAGCTAAAGGATTGACGCCGTGTTTTTGGAACAACTGCATCGTTTCTTGCTGTAATTTCTGTTGAGTCTTCTGGTCTTTTGAGCTGTATTTTTCTCGCAATGCTTTGATTTCAGGTTGAATCTGTTGCATTGCCATTGAACTTTTTGTCTGTTTAATCATTAATGGTAATAACACTAAACGGATCAACAGGGTTACGATGACGATTCCGAGGCCATAGTTTTCATTAAAGAACTCAGCTACCTCAGTAATCAACCAGGATAGTGGATAGACGAAGTACTCGTCCCAAAATCCAGTACTCTCATCTGTAATTGGTTTGTCAAGTGAACACCCTGCTAAAACCATAACCATGAAAATGGTTGAGATTATTAAGCCTATTCTCTTTCTCACTTGCTAAATCCTCCTTACAACGGTACCTTTCTATAAAAAAAAGGTTATTCCCGATCCATCTTGTCCCTTTCAGGTACAGGATCAACTCCTCCTGGGTGAAAAGGATGACACTTCAAAATCCGCTTCAATGTCAGCCATCCCCCAGCAAACGCACCATGCTTCTGTATTGCCTCTAATCCATAAGATGAACAGGTAGGATAAAATCGGCACGAAGGCGGAGTAAATGGAGAGATGCCTTTTCGATAGATTTGGATGATGAACATCAATATATATTTCATACCATTATCCCCTCGATGTTTTCAACAGCTTAGAGCGTTTCATGACATGAATCAAACTGCTCTTCACTTCATGGAAATCCATATTAGAGGTTGGTTTTCTTGCGATTATGACATAATCATAGGAATTTCGAATCTCTTCTTCCAGCTCATGAAAAACTTCTCGGACATACCTTTTTACCCGGTTTCGGGTAACAGCATTGCCGATTTTTTTACTCACCGACAAACCCAACCGGAAGTAATCCTGGTTCGGTTTCTTCAAAAAATAAACGACGAATTGTCGGTTTGCGAAGGATTCACCATTTCGGAAAACCGCTTGGAATTCCTCGTTTTTCTTTATTCGATACTTCTTTTCCATCCGGATTCACTCCGTACAACACTTTACTTTGGATCTCTCTTTTCACTGCAAAAAAAATTGTGCAAGTGAAAAAAGACCACTGTTTATTCAGTGGCCTACGCAGATAATACTTTTCTTCCTTTTTGACGGCGACGAGCTAGAACTTTACGTCCGTTCTTTGTACTCATACGCGCACGGAAACCGTGTACTTTCTTACGCTTACGATTATTTGGTTGGAATGTAGGTTTCATTTATTTACACCTCCTCGAGGATTTCAAGTACAACTAAATAATTGCATAATGCTTTTAGACAGTCTTTGTAATTATAAGAACATCTGCACTTTCTGTCAAGTTTCATTATGAAATTGATCGATAAAAGTACTCGTAGGAGATTGATTTCCTCGAAAGAAAGATCCAAGACTGATTTGAATTTGAATTCCGCTTCTGGTGCTCGTTTTCCGCGTGGCGTGCGGTAGCCCGCAGGAGTCTAGCACCTTGCTCTCCAATCAAATTGTACCACTTGTTTCGTTAAAAAAATGAGCCAAATCGAAAGATGATTGGAAGCTTCCGCAATGATCCACCACTCTTTTACATTCGGTTGATCATTTTCTTCCTCTTATAAATTGCTTATAACCACATTTCTTCAAATAAGTTCGTTTTCTCCTTTTTGTTCGATTCATCCACCTTCTGATCTTCCTGCAAAAATTACATTTAAATGACCTGATTAAAAGTTATCAACAATTCACTTTCAAGAATTGCAAATACATGTCTGTTTATTGTCTTGTGGATAAAATTTCGACAGCATTTTCAATATCCACATCCTTTATCGACAAATTACACACAAAATCTAGTGCTGTGGACAACCTCTTTCCACAATGTGTTGCGAATGTGGATAACCATAAAAAACTCGTTGCAACTACAGTATCCTTTTGATATGATTAGTGTGTTTTAATCCGTTCAAAACTTCCTCAAATAGATCTCTTATCCACACGCTGTGGATAAAAATGTGGACACTCGTGCACGTCTGTGTATAAGCTTGTCCACAAATTTGTGTATACAGAAAATAACTCCAGTTTCTACTATATTAATAGTTATTCACAATTTCTGTGAACGTATAGAGATGAAGTTGATGGTTTGTACGTCTGCCATGTACATAACCTTTATTTAAATTACGACAAAAAATGATAAGGAGGGTGATGATGGAAAATATCACTGATTTATGGAACAAAGCTCTAGGTGAAATCGAGAAAAAATTGAGTAAACCAAGCTTTGAAACCTGGTTGAAATCAACGACCGCTCATTCGCTTCAAAACGATACATTAGTGATTACAGCTCCGAACGAATTCGCACGTGATTGGCTAGAATCTCGTTATTCCAATTTAATCTCAGAAACGTTAGATAGCATTACCGGGACAAAGTTGGCTGTAAAGTTCATCATTCCGCAAAATCAGACACAGGATGAGATTGACCTCGATCAAGCATCTAAGAAGAAAGCAAAAGTGGAAGCAGAGCAATCGGATGAAAACTTGACTCAAAGCATGTTAAATCCGAAATATACATTTGATACGTTCGTCATTGGTTCAGGAAACCGGTTTGCACATGCTGCATCCTTAGCAGTTGCTGAAGCACCGGCTAAAGCTTATAACCCATTATTCATTTACGGGGGGGTTGGACTCGGAAAGACCCACTTAATGCATGCAATTGGCCATTATGTCATTGATCATAAGCCGAGTGCGAAAGTTGTCTATCTATCATCTGAAAAGTTCACGAATGAGTTCATTAACTCGATCCGTGACAATAAAACAGTCGATTTTCGTAACAAATTCAGGAATGTCGATGTTTTGCTAATTGATGATATTCAATTTTTAGCTGGAAAAGAACAAACCCAAGAAGAATTTTTCCATACATTTAATGCCTTGCACGAAGAAAGTAAGCAGATTGTCATTTCAAGTGACCGGCCGCCAAAGGAAATCCCGACACTTGAGGACCGATTACGATCTCGATTTGAATGGGGTTTGATTACGGATATTACTCCACCGGACCTTGAGACACGAATCGCCATCTTAAGAAAGAAAGCGAAAGCAGAAGGGCTCGACATCCCGAATGAAGTGATGTTATATATCGCTAATCAAATTGATACGAACATTCGTGAATTAGAAGGTGCGTTGATTCGGGTTGTTGCTTATTCTTCACTCATCAATCAAGATATGAATGCGGATCTGGCAGCTGAAGCATTGAAGGATATCATTCCGTCATCCAAACCACGGACATTGACAATCCATGATATACAAGAGATGGTTGGAGAAAAGTTCAATGTACGTCTTGAAGATTTCAAAGCAAAGAAAAGAACGAAAACTGTCGCATTCCCTAGACAAATTGCGATGTACCTATCCAGAGAAATGACTGATTTCTCTTTGCCGAAAATCGGTGAAGAGTTCGGCGGGCGTGATCACACGACGGTCATCCATGCTCACGAAAAAATTTCAAAGTTAATAGGATCCGATCAACAGTTACAAAACAAAATCAAAGAAATCCGCGATGCTTTGAAAAGTTAAGGCTGTGAACAACTGTGAATAATTCATCTGAAAATCCTATGTTTTATACACAGACTGTCCACATGTGGATAACCATCAGCAAAACGCTCTTATGGACTTATCCACAAAATCACAGCCCCTACTATTATTACTGCTAATTTTTATTTATTAATAAAGAATAATATGTCTCCGAAATTAGATAGGACTGAACGTATAAAAAAGGTTGCCCTATTGTTTCAGGGATCACCTTTCTGAGGAGGAAATAAATACATGAAATTCGTAATGAACCGAGATCAGCTTGTCGACAGTGTACAAGACGTGATGAAAGCTGTCTCAACACGAACAACGATTCCGATTCTCACGGGAATTAAGATTGAAGCACATGAAGATGGTGTAACGTTGACAGGAAGCGATTCCGATATCTCAATCGAACGTTTTGTACCAGCTGAAGAAGAGGGTTATGAGCATGTAACGGTTGAGAAACCTGGCAGCATTGTCCTTCAAGCTCGCTTTTTCTCAGAAATCGTAAAAAAGTTGCCGGATTCGAAGATTGAAATCGAAGTATATGAACGTTTCGCGACACGAATTCGCTCTGGCTCGTCTGAATTCAACTTGAATGGACTCGATCCTCAGGAATACCCTAGATTACCGGAAGTTCAGGAAAATAATCGTTTCAGTATTCAAGCAGATCTATTGAAAACATTGATTCGTCAAACCGTTTTCGCGGTGTCCACCTCAGAAACACGCCCCATCTTGACAGGTGTAAACTGGCATATTGAAGATGGTGAATTAAAGTGTGTTGCAACGGACAGTCACAGACTGGCATCGAGATCAGCTGCAGTAGAAACGACTTCGGAAGAAATCGACTTTTCCAATGTAGTGATCCCGGGCAAGAGTTTGACAGAGCTCTCTAAAATTTTGGATGATAACAGCGACTTGATTGATATCGTTTTAACCGAGAGTCAGGTGTTGTTCAAAGCGAAAAACATTTTGTTCTTTTCAAGACTTCTAGACGGAAATTATCCAGATACATCTAAACTTATCCCGAATGAAAGTAAGACTGAAATGATCGTTTCTACGAAGGAATTCTTGCAGGCGATCGACCGTGCTTCCTTGCTGGCGAAAGAGGGAAGAAACAATGTCGTCAAACTTTCTACACTTGAGAACAATGAAGTCGAAATTTCATCCAATTCTCCAGAAATCGGGAAGGTATTCGAACAGGTAGTCACTGAATCTCTTGAAGGTGATGAATTAAAGATTTCATTCAGTGCAAAATATATGATGGATGCTCTGAAAGCGATGGATTGTTCAGAGGTGCAAATCCAATTTACAGGAGCGATGAGACCATTCGTCTTGACTCCAATTGAAGAACAATCGATTAAACAATTGATCCTTCCAGTAAGAACTTATTAATTCATATGTGAAAAGCTACTAGTGACATTGATGGACGTCCTAGTAGCTTTTTTACAGGTTAAGATTCAATAATTTGATTTAAATAAAAACCTAAAAAGTACTATTCATTTTTCTTAAATCAAGGAGGTGCATGAGAAAATGGAAATCCATATCACGACGGAATACATTACATTGCAACAACTACTTAAACAAGCGGATGTGATTCAGTCCGGTGGAATGGTAAAATGGTATTTAGCAGAACATGAAGTGTTGGTGAACGACGAACCTGAACAGCGTAGAGGAAGAAAGCTGTACGAAGGTGATACGGTTACGATACCGGGGACAGGATCCTTTGTCGTCACACGTTGAATGGGGGATTCCCTTTGCATTTGAAGGAATTACTACTGAAAAACTATCGAAACTATGAAACCGAAGAACTCAGCTTCCAGGATAATGTGAATGTTTTCATAGGCGAGAACGCCCAGGGAAAAACGAACGTAATGGAAGCGATCTATGTTTTAGGATTTGCCAAATCCCACCGTACACCGCGTGATAAAGAATTAATACGTTGGGACTGTGAATATGGTAAAATAGAAGGTAGGGTCCAAAAACGGAACGGACCATTATCTTTACAAATCGTTATCAGCCAAAAAGGCAAAAAGGCAAAATATAATCATATCGAACAACGACGGTTGACCGATTATATCGGAGCTCTGAATATCGTCATGTTTGCACCTGAGGATTTGAATCTTGTAAAAGGAAGCCCTCAGGTGCGACGTCGTTTTATCGATATGGAAATCGGCCAGATCAGTCCTGTTTATTTACATCATCTCAGTCAATATCAGAAGATTTTACAACAACGGAACCATTTGCTCCGCGATCTCCAACGACGTCGGAAGCAAGAGCAAGAAATCATGCTCGATATTCTTACGGAACAGTTGATTGAGCACGCCTTTAAAATATTTCACAAGCGACATGAATTCCTCCAATTGTTGCAGGAATGGGCAGAGCCGATCCATTCTGGTATCACTCGGAATCATGAAACGCTTGAGATTCAATACAAATCTTCTGTACAGGTATCAGATTCGCTTGATATGACGAAAATAATAGAAGAATATCAATTGAAATTTGATAAAATAAAAGAAAAAGAGATGGAACGTGGTACGACCCTAGCAGGTCCGCACCGTGACGATCTCGCACTTTACGTGAACGGTAAGGATGTTCAGACCTACGGTTCTCAAGGTCAGCAACGGACGACAGCACTTTCTTTGAAACTAGCTGAAATCGAACTGATCAAATCGGAGGTTGGTGAATATCCACTATTGTTATTGGATGATGTTTTATCGGAACTTGATGACAGCCGCCAATCCCACTTGTTGAATACGATTCAAGGGAAGGTCCAAACCTTCGTCACCACGACAAGTGTGGATGGTATTGAACACGAAACGCTGAAAAACGCTAGCCTGTTCAACGTGGAAAACGGAACAGCAGCGTTAATAAAGTGAGGTGAGCAATCCTTGTTTATCCATCTAGGTGAAAATGTAGTCGTGCAAACACGGGATGTCGTTGCCATATTCGACTATGAGATTGCGAAAGAATCTGAGGAGACAATGGCGTTCTTGATGCATCATAAAGAGAACCAGAATCTCGAAACGATCAGTGAGGAATTAATCAAATCGATCGTTCTCACAACAGAAGGCATATACTTGTCGCCTCTATCCTCTATCACTTTGAAGCGAAGAGCGAAAATCAACAACAATTTCGAAAAGCTGTTAAACAGCTAGGATCGGAATTTGATATATGGGATCTAAGGATGTTCGAAAAAAGAAGCAGGTGAATAATATGAGTATTGATCAAGAAACACAAAAGCAATCATACGACGAGAGTCAGATACAGGTACTCGAAGGATTAGAAGCTGTACGAAAACGCCCTGGAATGTATATCGGCTCGACGAGTAAGCGAGGATTACACCATCTTGTATGGGAAATCGTCGATAACAGTATTGATGAAGCATTAGCGGGATACTGTGATGAAATCCGTGTCACAGTGGAAGAAGACAACAGTATCACAGTCACGGATAATGGACGTGGGATCCCTGTAGGTACACATGAAAAAATGGGCAGACCTGCGGTAGAGGTTATCATGACTGTCCTGCATGCCGGTGGTAAGTTCGGTGGTGGAGGCTATAAGGTTTCAGGAGGACTGCACGGTGTTGGTGCATCTGTCGTTAATGCCCTTTCTTCTGAACTTGAAGTGAAAGTACACCGCGATGGAAAGATTCATTACCAGAAATTCAACCGCGGTATTCCTGCTGCAGACCTTAAAGTCATTGGAGAGACGGACATAACTGGAACAGTGACCCACTTCATTCCAGACCCTGAAATTTTCACTGAAACACAAGAGTATGATTTTGAAATCCTTGCACACCGTTTGCGTGAGCTTGCGTTCTTGAACCGTGGTCTGAAGATCATTGCTGAGGACAAGCGTGGCGAACATTCAGAACATGTTTATCATTATGAGGGCGGTATCAAGTCATACGTCGAACATATCAACCGTACTAAAGAGTCCCTTCATGAACCGATTTTCGTAGAAGGTGTACGCGATGAGATTTCTGTTGAAATCGCTGTTCAATATAATGACAGCTTCGCTAGCAACCTTTATTCCTTTGCGAACAACATCAATACCCACGAAGGTGGTACTCACGAATACGGATTTAAAACATCATTGACACGTGTCATTAATGATTATGCGAAGAAAAACAACTTGTTGAAAGAAGAAGGGAACCTTTCTGGTGATGATGTACGTGAAGGTTTGACAGCCATCATTTCCATCAAGCATCCGGATCCCCAATTCGAAGGACAAACGAAAACTAAATTAGGGAATGCAGAAGCACGTACGGCAACAGAGTCCGTCTTCGGAGAAAAGTTTTCCCAATTCTTATATGAAAACCCGACTGTAGCGAAACAGATTGTAGAAAAAGGAAGCATGGCGCTTCGTGCACGTCTGGCAGCGAAGAAAGCACGTGAGTTGACGAGACGTAAGAGTGCATTAGAGGTTTCTTCCTTACCAGGAAAACTTGCTGATTGTTCTTCCAAAGACGCTTCGATTTCTGAACTGTACATCGTTGAGGGTGACTCTGCAGGTGGATCTGCCAAACAAGGACGAGATCGTCATTTCCAAGCGATCCTTCCGTTACGTGGTAAGATCATTAACGTTGAAAAAGCACGTTTGGATAAGATTCTATCCAACAATGAAATTCGTGCAATCATCACGGCACTCGGCACTGGTATCGGCGAAGAGTTCGATCTTTCAAAAGCCCGTTATCACAAGATCATCATCATGACGGATGCTGATACGGACGGCGCACATATCCGTACGTTGTTGTTGACGTTCCTCTATCGATATATGAGACCGTTGATTGAACAAGGATATATCTACATCGCACAACCACCGTTGTATAAGATCCAGCAAGGTAAAAAAGTGATGTATGCATACAACGATAAAGAGAAAGATCGAATCTTGAATGAAATTTCTAAATCACCTAAGCCATCCTTGCAGCGTTATAAGGGTCTTGGTGAGATGAACCCGAACCAGCTATGGGAAACAACGATGAACCCTGAAGAACGGACAACCTTGCAAGTCGAGCTTCAAGATGCAATTGAAGCGGATGAAATCTTTGAAATCCTTATGGGTGATAAAGTAGAACCACGACGTGATTTCATTCAAGAGAACGCCCAATACGTGAAAAACCTTGATGTATAGATATTTGTAAGACAATGAAGTGTAATTGGAGGTAATCGGGAATGGCCGATATCGAACAATCTCGAAAGAAAGAAATAAACATTAGCGAGGAAATCAGAACCTCGTTCATGGATTACGCAATGAGCGTTATCGTCAGCCGTGCCCTGCCTGATGTCAGGGACGGACTGAAACCCGTTCATCGACGGATCCTCTATGCGATGAATGACCTCGGCATGACTGCAGACAAAGCCTACAAAAAGTCTGCCCGAATCGTCGGGGAGGTCATCGGTAAGTACCATCCTCACGGTGATTCAGCTGTATACGATGCCATGGTCCGTATGGCACAGGACTTCAACTATCGAAACATGTTGATTGATGGTCACGGAAACTTCGGTTCTGTGGATGGAGATGCAGCGGCTGCGATGCGTTATACAGAAGCACGTATGTCGAAGATTGCCATGGAAATGGTCCGAGACATCCAGAAAGATACGATCGATTATAAAGAGAACTATGATGGCAGTGAACATGAACCGGTCGTTTTACCTGCCCGATTCCCGAACCTGCTCGTAAACGGTGCTGCTGGAATCGCAGTTGGTATGGCAACGAACATCCCGCCTCACCAGCTCGGAGAGGTCATTGATGGAATTCTCGCACTAAGTAAAGATCCTGATTTGGATATTGCAGATCTGATGGAATACATTCCTGGACCGGATTTCCCTACTGGAGGAGAAATTTTAGGACGTGAAGGGATCCGCCGTGCCTATATGACCGGCCGCGGTTCTATCATGACGCGTGCAAAAGCCCATATCGATGAGAAGGATAATGGACGAAAAGCCATCATCGTAACGGAAATCCCATACCAGGTCAATAAAGCGAAGCTCATTGAAAAAATCGCTGAGTTGGTTCGCGATAAGCGGATCGAGGGTATTTCCGACCTTCGTGATGAATCCGACCGTAACGGTATGCGAATTGTCATCGAAGTTCGAAAAGATGCAAATGCAAACGTCCTATTAAATAATTTATACAAACAAACAGCTCTTCAAACGAGCTTCGGAATCAATCTTCTTGCCCTCGTAGACGGTCAACCGAAAGTGTTGAACTTGAAGGAATGTCTTCATTACTACCTGAAGCACCAACAAGAAGTGATTCGTCGTCGTACAATCTTCGAATTGAAGAAAGCTGAAGCTCGTGCTCATATTCTTGAAGGTTTACGAATCGCGCTCGATCATATTGATGAAATCATCGCTTTGATTCGTGGTTCTCGTACAACCGATGTTGCACGGGACGGCTTAATGGAGAAGTTCTCTCTATCCTATGAACAAGCACAAGCGATTCTTGACATGCGTCTACAACGCTTGACTGGTTTAGAGCGTGACAAGATCGAAGACGAATATAACGAGCTTGTAAAATTGATTGCAGAACTGAAAGCGATCTTAGCTGATGAAGAGAAGGTTCTCGAGATCATCCGTACAGAATTGATGGAAATCAAAGAGAAATTCAATGATAGCCGTCGAACAGAAATTACAATCGGTGAAAATGCAATTGAAGACGAAGACTTGATTCCTCGTCAACAAATCGCGATCACCGTGACGCATAACGGATACGTCAAACGACTCCCAATGTCGACCTATCGCGCACAAAAACGTGGTGGTCGAGGTGTCCAAGGTATGGGAACCAACGATGACGATTTCGTCGAACATCTACTCTCGACGAATACGCATAACACGATCCTGTTCTTTACGAACCTTGGGAAGGTATATCGTTTGAAAGGATATCAGATTCCTGAGCTTGGACGAACAGCAAAAGGAATTCCGATCATTAACCTGTTGCAAATTGAAAAAGGTGAATCCATTTCAGCGATTATTCCAGTCGAGGAATTCGTTGACGATTGGTTCTTGTTCTTCACTACAAAAGACGGGATTTGTAAACGATCTCCTCTATCTGCATTTGCGAACATTCGTCAGAGCGGACTTATTGCATTGAACTTACGCGATGAGGACGAACTAATAGGCGTAAGGCTGACAGATGGTAACAAAGACATCATCATTGGAACGAACAGCGGTATGGCTGTCCGATTCCCTGAAACAGATGTCCGATCCATGGGAAGAACCGCAACAGGCGTGAAAGGCATTTCCTTACGCGAAGGTGACTCCGTCATCGGAATGGAGCTCCTCTCTTCTGATGAAGAGCGGGATATCCTCATCGTCACGGAAAAAGGATTCGGTAAACGAACGCCAATGGAAGAGTATCGCGTCCAAAGTCGAGGCGGAATCGGTCTAAGAACATGTAACATTACAGATAAAAACGGTAAGGTCATCGCGTTGAAGACTGTGTTGGAAGATCAGGAAATCATGATCATCACGACAACAGGAATCGTCATTCGTATGGCTGTATCGGATATTTCTCAATACGGACGTAACACTCAAGGTGTTCGTTTGATCCGATTGAACGAAGGTGTCGACGTTGCGACAATTGCAGTCGTTGATCGAGTAGATGACGAAGAACTTCTAGACGAAGAAACAGACGAAGAAAACAATGAAAATTCTTCAGAAGACGTTCAAGAAGAAACTGAAACATCCGATACTAACAATGAAGAAGAAACAACGGATGAAGACCAAACAGAAGAATAAGAAGTAGTTGGGACGGAGGAAATGATATTTCCTCCGTTTCTTATAACTTATTTTTCTTTCCTTTACATATCTTTGAACGAATCATTTTATATATAATTTAAATACCAACGCATAAAAGGGGCGGTTAGGTTGAAAGTTCATGTCCAAAATTTAAAAACAGGTGACATGCTCAATCAGGACGTTTTTTCACTATCGAGTCGTCCAATTGTCGGGCAAGGAACGGAATTGACGCGGGTACATATAGAAGTGCTGAAAGCTTTCAATATTAGAGAAGTAGATGTAAAGCCATCCCAGGTGACAACAGATCCTCAACAAGACCAGACAGAATCAACTACAACTACAGAAACCCCATCACTAAACGACGATTTCTATCCAAAATATATGAATGCAGTGACCCAGTACAAAAAAATGTTCTCCAATTGGCAAGCTGGAAGTCCAGTCGAACTCTTTAAGGTCCGCCAAGAGATTGTACCTCTCCTTGAGCTCGCTATCAGTAAACCAAAAATGATTTTATCCTTACATCATTTCTCAAATGAGAAGGATTACGTTTATCATCATGCAATATCAGTTGCACTCATATCATCATTCCTGGCAAAGAAACTCTCTTATTCAAAAGGGGACATCATCCAAATCGGTCTAGCCGGAGCATTGATAGACTGTGGAATGTCGAAAGTACAACCTCGCATACTGACGAAAAGAGATACATTGAATAAAGAAGAATTTGAAGAAATCAAACAACATCCGATTTTAGGTTACAAAATGCTTAAAGGGACCCCAGGTATTAAAGAAGATGTTCTTCTGTCCATTCTTCAGCACCATGAACGCGAAGACGGCAGCGGGTATCCAATTGGCACGAAAGGCAACAACTTAAGGTCCTTCAGCAGAGTCGTAGCAATTGCAGATGTATTCCATGCTATGACTTCAGAAAGATATTATCGAATGAAGCAATCCCCTTTTAAAGTATTAGAACAGATGTTAATGGACCAATTCGGAAAATTCGATCCGAAAATATTGAATGTTTTAGTGAGTGAACTCTCGAACTTCTCTGTAGGCACAAAAGTAGAGCTTTCAAATACACAAATAGGTGAGATCGTCTTCATGGATCCGCAATCCCACACACGCCCGATGGTGAAAATTGAGGGCGGAGACATCATCGCCTTGAAGCAACGAAACGATTTATACATAGAAAATATCCTGTCTTAATACTGAAAGGGAAAATCCCTTTCATTTTTTTTGCTTTTAGGGGTTGATACGTTTTATTAATCGTGCTATATTATTACTTGTCGCTTTTGAGAGACATTTTCGAAAGAGGCACTCAACAAAGAAAAACAAATTATAAAAAGTTGTTGACGAGCGATCAGCGAAATGTTATATTAGTTAAGTCGCTTCAAAACGACAAAGTTCTTTGAAAACTGAACAAAAGCCAAGCGTGAAACGGGTCTTTTTTAAAAAGAACCCTGAATCAATTTCGATTTACATTTAATGAGCAATCAAACACTTTATTGGAGAGTTTGATC
>JAIVLN010000013.1 GCA_020524245.1 Rossellomorea aquimaris
GCTCGACTTGCATGTATTAGGCACGCCGCCAGCGTTCGTCCTGAGCCAGGATCAAACTCTCCAATAAAGTGTTTGATTGCTCATTAAATGTAAATCGAAATTGATTCAGGGTTCTTTTTTAAAAAAGACCCGTTTCACGCTTGGCTTTTGTTCAGTTTTCAAAGAGCTTTCGACTCGCTAAAAGCGAACCGTTTTTGTGTTTGTCGCTTATTGGCGACTTTATTAATTTACCACACGGCTTTGTCGATGTCAACAAAGAATTTTATCGTGTGTTGTCGCGAAATCAGTTTTTCCAACGACGAAAAATAATATACCATCTTTCTCGTGTTGAATCAATACATTTTACAAAAATAGATTAAGAAATTCTCGAACTAAAATAAAAAGAGCCGACCCGTGAAGGATCAGCCCTTTGGTTTCGTTTACTCGCTTCGCTGTCTCATTTGCGGGAAGAGCAGCACGTCTCGGATCGATGGAGAGTCTGTTAACAACATAACGAGACGATCGATTCCGATACCAAGTCCTCCAGTTGGGGGAAGACCATATTCCAATGCTTCGATGAAGTCATTGTCCATCATATGTGCTTCGTCGTTTCCTTCCTCACGTTCTTTCAATTGTCCTTCGAATCGTTCACGTTGGTCGATTGGATCGTTCAACTCGGTGAAGGCATTAGCATGCTCACGGCCGACGATGAAGAGTTCGAAACGATCTGTGAAACGTGGGTCATCAGCATTTTTCTTTGCTAATGGAGAAATAGCAACCGGATGTCCGTACACGAATGTCGGTTGAATCAGTTTCTCTTCAACGAAGTGTTCAAAGAATTCATTGACCACATGTCCGAAAGACATCGTTTCTTGGACAGGGACGTTGTGTTCTTTCGCAAGTGCACGAGCTTCTTCGTCACTCATCTCTTGCCAGAAGTCTACACCTGTATGTTCTTTTACGGCATCAACCATATGAAGTCGAGTCCATTGCGGCTTCAGATCTACTTCGTAATCGCCGTATTTCACTGTTGTCGATCCGAGAACATCTTCAGCCACATGGGCGATTAAGCTTTCTGTCAAAGTCATGACATCTTGATAATCAGCGTATGCTTCATAGAGCTCCATCATCGTGAACTCAGGGTTATGTCGAGTAGAGACACCTTCGTTACGGAATACACGGCCGATTTCATATACCTTTTCCATGCCACCGACAATCAATCGCTTCAAGTGCAATTCGATTGCAATTCGCATGTAAAGCTCCATGTCGAGTGAGTTATGGTGTGTAATGAACGGACGAGCAGAAGCTCCACCAGGGATAGAGTGCATCGTAGGTGTTTCTACTTCTAGGTAGCCGTTGTTGTCCAAGTAACGGCGCATAGATTGTAAAATACGGCTACGTGTAATGAATGTATCTTTCACTTCAGGGTTCATGATCAAGTCAACATAACGTTGACGGTAGCGTTGCTCAATGTCCTTCAAACCGTGGAACTTGTCTGGAAGAGGACGGAGTGCCTTTGAAAGCAGGGTGAAGTCCGTCACTTTTACGGATAGTTCTCCGACTTTCGTCTTGAAAGCAACCCCTTTCACTCCGACTATGTCTCCGATATCAATCGTGTTGAACAATTCGTATTGCTCGTCCCCTACTGAATCCTTACGTACATACAATTGAATCTGACCAGTCAGATCCTGCATGTGAGCAAATCCAGCTTTTCCTTTGCCACGCTTTGTCATGATTCGTCCTGCAAGGGAAACTTCGTTGTTTTGTTCTGATAAGTCTTCCTTCGAGATTTCATCGAAGTTTTTCACCATGGATTCAGCCGTATGGGTACGGTCGAATCGATGTCCGAAAGGATCGATCCCTAAATCTCTCAATGTGTTCAATTTTTCTCGTCGAACGAGTAATTGGTCATTTAATTCTACTTCCTGGCTCATTTGTATCACTCCTAGTCAATCAATTCACGTCCAGAATATTGTACTTAATTGTATCTCCATAAAGCGAGACAGATACTTGCTCGCCTTTTTTTCGTAATAATAACTCTTTGCCTAACAGAGAATCGATAGAAAGATATCTCATTGCCGGGGAGGCTTCAACTGGATGGACCAGCATGTAGGTTTCGGCTTCCTCTAAAAAGGTATCGAGCAACGTGACGGTCGATCCGATCGTAATGACTCCCTTTCGGCTTCCTTCTTGTATAGGCTGTGCAGTATACAACAGTCGTTCGAGGTCCTGTATCCGTTGATCATAGAACCTTTTTTCTGAGTCATACTGCTGAGTCTCAACTTCCGGTGTAGTCTTTCTACTTTCATAAACTTCAATCAAATCCGTAGCTAACTTCTTGATGCCTTCACACGTGAGCTGGGTTACTTGTTCACTCATACTCATCCTCCTATTAATAGGTTGCTTGTGTTGACACCAAGAGGTATGTAAACAGTATTCTCTAAGAGTACACTGTTATCCTACTTTAACTTCATTTTGTTTCGCTTCAAGTTCCAGAGTTGTTCAACTTAATATCACCGATTTGGAACATGTTGTTCAACTTTTTTACGACTGTTGTACTTTCTTGGGAGTAAGTTCTTCTAATGATATATTCAAAGTCTGACTGACTTTTTGGATCATATCTTCATCTGGCATTCGATTCCCTCGTTCAATCTCACCGAGAATCGATACGGATATATTCATTTCCCCTGCGAGCCCTTCTTGGGTAAAACCTTTCAGTTTTCGAAAAGCCCGAATTCGCCTTCCCCATTGTTCCGCTTCCATACGTATACTCCTTTTTTGTCCAATCTTTCTTCGATGACCTTCTCAAAGTTTTCATCCGTATGTGGAAATTGCAAATCAGGTTGAAGCTCATAAAGGGGAATCATGACAAATCCTCTTTCGAGCATTCTAGGATGTGGTATTTTTAGGTCTTCTGATAGTATATTCTCTTGATTATACAACAAAATGTCAAGGTCTATCGTGCGTGGACCCCAGTGTACCTCACGTGTACGGTCGAGCTTTTTTTCAATTTTTAATAAAAGGGCCAGCAACTCATGAGGCGGAATTTCCGTCTCGATCTTCGCCACCATGTTCAAAAAAACATCTTGATCTGTAAAACCGACCGGTTCAGTTTCATAGATGGAGGATGCTTTCACGACATTCGTCTGATCGAGAGATTCGATTTCCTTCAAAGCACTTCGCAGAAAACCGGAACGGTCTCCGATGTTGGATCCTAATGCGATGAAAACATCCTTCATGTACGAGACCTCTTGATTTCAATGGCTACTGCATCATAGTGTCCCGGGATTGGTGGATCCGGTTTGATAACCTTTACTGTACATGCCTCGACGATCGGGAATTTTTTGAGTAGAGCTTGGGCGATGTCTTCAGCAATCGTCTCGACGAGCTTCTTCGGTTTCCCCTCGACGATTTCTTTTGTGAGATCATAGGCTTGACCATAGTGGACCGTGCTCTCGATGTCATCCGATTTTGACGCCTCCGTCAAGTCACATTCTAAAATCAAGTCGACATTGAAGCGTTGACCCAATTTATTCTCTTCAGGGTAAACCCCGTGATAGCCATAAAATTTCATATTATCGATATAAATTTTATCCATGCTGTACCGCTCCCTTCTTCATTAACATGGCATCCATCATCATTGCCATCCGTTTGTTTTCAAGAACATCGTGTACACGAACGAGCTGACATCCTTTTTGTATGCCAAGACAAGTCGTTGCGCCTGTCCCTTCCATCCGTTCATCCGCCTCGGTCTGGAGAACTTTTCCGATAAAGGATTTGCGGGAAGTGCCGAGTATGACTGGATAGCCGAGTTTCGTCAGCACCTCCAGGTTCGCCATCACTTCGAGGTTATCTTCGTATGTTTTTGCAAATCCGATTCCCGGGTCAAGAATGATGTTCTCGTCTTTCACACCCGCTTCTTTTACAAGCTCTACACTCTCCCTAAGGCCCTTTGCAATGTCCGACATGAGATGATCATAACGATTTTCGTCCTGGTTATGCATCAAGATGATCGGTATTTGATACTCTGCTGCAACTTCGGCCATTTTCGTATCCGCCTTTGCTCCCCACACGTCATTGATGATGTCTGCACCTGCTTCTATGGCATGTTTGGCCACTTCCGCTTTATACGTATCGATTGAGATAGGTACATCTACTGCGGCCCGAACGGCCTTGATGATGGGAACGACTCTTTCGATTTCTTCTTCAAGGGAGACTTTTTCCGCTCCTGGGCGCGTCGATTCTCCACCGATATCAATAATGTCCGCTCCGGCTGCTACCATTTCTTCAGCATGCTGGACCGCACGATCAATAGTGTTGAAGTTGCCTCCATCTGAGAAAGAATCGGGTGTGACATTGAGGATCCCCATGATCCATGTACGGTCGTTTAAGTCGAATGTTTGGTCCCGCAGGTGAATCAGCCATGGCTGTTGAATCCGTTCTACTCCATCCAGCAGCTCTTTAAGTTCGCTGCCGACAAGAGTAACTTCATCCGATTCATGTTGGAGCAGCTCTTCTACAGCTAACTGCATCCCGTATGGGTGACCGAGTAACAAAGCATTTGTCGTGTCCGCATCCATTTCCTCAGCCTCTTCGGATAGGATGGAATCCAGACCTTTCTTAAGCATCGTCTGTTTCACCAACCAGGCGACTTTCAACGAAAGATCCTCTAAGCGTATGACCGTTTTACTTTCAACCAAACGATTTCTGCGATTCCGATCAATCCTTGCTCCAACAGACATAAGCTCATTCATAGCATCCGTTTCAGTGCGTGGGTGGATAAAGATAGGGTTGTATTTCATTTTGAAAAATCCTTTCTACGGTCTACTCGACCAGCGTCTTTCTCGATCTTGCTGATAGAAGCGGAACAGTTCTGTCGTCACTTCCCCTGTAGCGCCAGGAAATAATGTATCATCTATCGTTCGAATGGCGGTAATTTCTTGAACAGAGTTCGTCAAGAAGCATTCGTCTGCGTCAAGAAGATCATTTTGTGTATACCGTCCTTCTTTCACCGGTACATCTAGCTTTTCACAAAGCGACATCACATATTGCCGTGTAATCCCATTTAATATACCAGTATCAAGTGAGGGTGTATGAACGACCTTTTCTTTTACCCAAAAAAGGTTCGAAGTGATCCCCTCCGCTACAGATCCATCTGTTGTCAAAAAAACGCCTTCCGTACTCGGATCGTTGATTTCCTGTTTTGCAATCAAGTTATTCATGAAATGATGGGACTTCCAACGTTCATGACCTTCAGGGCTGCTTCTTTTAACAGATAAAATACGCGCTTTTTTCTCCTGTAGCTCTACTCCTGCTGGTGATAAAGGACTCCCATAAATCAGAATAGTCGGTTTTGTAAAACGAAGCGTCCTTAATGCAGGTTCTCCTTCACCCGCTGAAAGGTTGATACGGATACTCGCATTTTTCCATTGATTCATTTCAAGCAACTGATGGATGATGTCCAACACATCGTTTTTCTCGAACGTATAGTCAATGTTGAGATCCTGCAGAGCCTTGTTGATTCGATCTAAGTGATCGTCCAATAAAAAGGGATGGCCATTATAGATACGGAGTGTTTCAAAAAAGCCTATACCGTACAAGTACCCATAATCAAATGGCGAAATCCTTGCCTCGCTATCTTTTACAATTTCGCCATTCAGGTAGATGTACATACCAATTCACGTCCATATTCTGCAATAAAATTGCGTAGGAGCTGTTTGCCATTCTCTGTCATAATTGATTCAGGGTGGAATTGTACACCTTCTATTGGCAGGGTTTTGTGTCGGATTGCCATGATTTCTCCCTCATCGGTTTCAGCGGATATGTCGAAACAGTCTGGTAGTGTCGCACGATCGACAATGAGCGAGTGATAGCGAGTCGCTAGCATTTCTGGAGCCATCCCCTGAAAAATCGTTCTGCCGTCGTGTAGAATCGGTGATGTTTTACCGTGCATCAATCGCTCAGCACGCACTACCTTTCCACCAAACACTTGTGCAATAGATTGATGCCCTAAGCAAACACCGAATATCGGGATTTTCCCAGCAAAATAGCGTATCGCTTCAAGGCTGATCCCCGCTTCATCAGGACTGCACGGTCCCGGCGATATCATCAAATAACTTGGATCAAGCTGCTCGATCTCTTCAATGGTGATTTCGTCATTCCGTTTGACGATCAGTTCCTCACCTAGCTCACCAAGGTATTGAACCAAATTGTATGTGAAAGAATCGTAATTATCGATCATCACAATCATTTTCTACACCCTCTTCGTTGTTGCTTGTTCACTTAGTTCTTTTGCATGCCAGAGCGCTTTCGCTTTCTTCAAGCTTTCCTTGAATTCAGCCTTCGGGTCAGAATCAATGACAATTCCTGCTCCCGCTTGCACATGCGCTTTCCCATCCTTGCAAATCATCGTCCGAATGGCAATATTCAACTCCGTATCACCATCAAATCCAATCCATCCAATCGATCCTGTATAGATGCCACGACGAACCGGTTCAAGTTCTTCAATGATTTCCATCGTCCGGATTTTTGGTGCACCGGTAATCGTTCCACCTGGGAAGGTGGCACGGATCAAATCCATCGTACTTCTCTCTGGTGCGAGTTTACCTTGTACATTGGATACGATGTGCATGACGTGCGAATATTTCTCGATGACCATGAACTCATTCACTTCGACTGTTCCATACTGACAAACACGACCTAAATCGTTTCGCTCCAGGTCAACCAACATCACATGTTCTGCACGTTCTTTTTCGTTTTCTATGAGCGTTTTCGCCAGCGCCTCATCCTCTGCAGGGGTCTTGCCGCGTGATCTTGTCCCTGCGATCGGTCGTGTACTTACGTGACTTCCTTGTTTCTTCACAAGAAGTTCAGGTGATCCATTGACGAGTTGAAATTCAGGAGTTTCTAAGAATCCCATATAAGGTGATGGATTGAACTGTCTCAATTGTTCATAGATGCTGAACGGTTCAGAATTCAACTGCTGAGTTTGGCGTACAGATAGGTTCACCTGGAACACATCGCCACTGCGGATATAGTCCTGCACTTGCTGCACTGCAGATTTGAATGCTTCTTCATCGATGGAATATTCCATCGTTTCAGGCTGCGTAGTTCCAGCTTGGTTAATGTCACTTTGATTTCCGCATTCCTTGAACCATTGTTGCTGCATCTCATCTAACTTCTGAGCCGCATGATCCTGAGCGGCTTCCCCAACGTGCGTTACAAAGGTCAATTTCTCCGTCTTTTTATCCAACACGATAAAGTCTTCGAAAATCATGAAGTATACGTCCGGCATGTCCATATCGTCGATCGCTTGCACCGGAAGCCGTTCGATTTGTCGGGCAATATCATAACTGATGTAGCCGATTGCACCACCTTTAAAATCAGGTAGTTCCGTACCTTCATCAAATCCTTCTTCAATGGTGTAGGATTGAAGATATTGCTCTGTCAATGCAAGTAAATCTCCTTGTCTGGTCTCAACATGACCTGAGGCTGGAGCATGAATTTCAAGATGATCGTCTTTCCCAATCAACGTAGCGCTTGGCGATACACCGATGATGTGGAATCGGCCACCTCTCCCACTTTCAAGCAGGACGTGATGAGGATGTCCCTCTTTAAAAGCTGTATATCGTTCAAACCAATTTTGTAGGTTATCATTAACGGTTTTTGAAAACCGGAATCTTTTGAACTGTTGCATCGAAGTCCTCTCCTGACGTTCATTTTCCTCTTTCATTGTACATGAACAGTACAGGGATGACACGTAAAAACAGCCTCCATTTATTTACATCCGTCATGTATGAAGGTATTCATTTTTTTGGCTCTTTTCTTAAGGATTATTGCTTCTTGGTCATTTTTCTAAAAAAGCAACAAAGCTTTAAGATATTCATGAAAAAGAGCCGACCTAGTGGTCAGCTCTTTATGATCTGCTATGATTCTATTCTTGTTCGAATTGATAGAGTGGTGTACTTAAGTAGCGTTCGCCGTTACTTGGTATGATTGCGAGGACTTTCTTTCCTTTACCAAGCTTTTTTGCAACCTTCAATGCTGCCGCTATGGCTGCACCTGAGGAGATTCCACCTAATAGACCTTCTTCTCTGGCTGCTCGGCGAGCGTATTCAAACGATTCATCTGTCGTAATCGTAAGGACTTCATCGTAAATCGACGTATTCAATATCGACGGCACGAATCCTGCACCGATCCCTTGAATCTTATGCGGTCCTGGCTTTCCGCCTGATAAAACTGGTGAATCCTGTGGTTCCACTGCATACAGTTGGATGGAAGGGTAGTGTTTTTTCAACACTTCACCTGCACCGGTAATTGTCCCGCCAGTTCCAATCCCGGAAATGAAGGCATCCAACTGATCTCCCATCTGCTCGACGATTTCTTTACCGGTCGTATCTCTATGGATGGTAGGGTTTGCTTCGTTTCTGAATTGCTGAGGCATGAAGTAACCGTGTTCCTCAGCCAGTTCTTCCGCCTTCGCTATCGCTCCCTTCATTCCTTCCGGTCCCGGAGTCAGGACGAGTTCTGCACCATATGCACGAAGTAGGTTGCGACGTTCCATACTCATCGTATCAGGCATGACGAGGATGGTTCTATAGCCTTTCGCTGCAGCTACCATCGCAAGTCCAATTCCAGTGTTTCCACTCGTCGGCTCGATGATGGTGTCGCCTTCTTTCAACTTTCCTTCTTTTTCAGCTGCTTCCACCATTGCAAAAGCGATACGGTCTTTGACACTACTTCCTGGGTTCATGAATTCAAGCTTCAAATAAACGTCTGCATCTTCATTGCCCGTCAAACGATTCAATTTTACAATTGGCGTCTGTCCGATCAAATCTACAATTGAATTTCCCACTCTCACACCATTCACTCCCCAATTCTTAGTATTTTCATAGGAATACTGTACCCAATCATAGCATTTTCAGAATCTTTATTCAATTAATGAGAACCGTATTCCCACTCTACCTTCAATTCATCCCAAAGTTGTTTCGGGTCGAAGTTTGCATCAAGTTGCTGGATAGCGAGTTGACGACGAATCTGACCTTTCACTTCTTTAAATTCATACTTGCTTCCCTTTTTCACATCATGGAGGTAGACGATTCCATATCCTGCTTCTGTTTTGATCGGTCCTCTCCATTGATCGGTTTCCATATTCTCTATGATCTCAAGGTAAGCAGGGTCGACATAATTACTTGTTGTGTCCACCCATCCCATGGCACCTCCGCTAGGAGCTGAAAATTCATCGATGGAACGTTCTCTTGCAAGCGTCGAGAAGGATGAACCGTTCTCGAGTTCCTGGATGACTTGTTCCGCTTCCTCTTTCGTCGGGACAAGAATTTGTGAAATTTGATAGAGAGGCTTCAAGTCGTAAAGGTGCTCATTCTCTTTATAATATTTACGCAATTCATCCTCGTTGATGACGACATCTTTCGTAATTAATTCTTCAAGTAATATCGCGTGCTTGATTTCCTCTTTCAGTTCTTTATCACCCATTTGTTCAACGTCCGGGTGTTCATGACCATCTGCACTTGTGCCCACCATTCGGTGATACAATTCAATCTCTCTATTCAGTTCTTCATCCGACACAGTAATGTCATGCTCCGTTGCAAGCTGTGATACAACTTCCTTATTGATCATTTGCGTTAGCACTTCTTTTCCATATCGCTCTTTCAAACGTCCAACCCAATCACTCTCAGAAATGGATTGTTCCCCGACTTGCGCCACATTCCCTGAGATTGAAGAAAGGACAGAGCCTTTGTCTCCACCCGATGTTTCTTCATTTGCTGACATAAAATATACGACTGTACCGATATTCGTCACCAACAGAAATGCCGCAATGATGATGAGCCACCTTGACTTCATTCACTTTTCTCCTTACGCGCTTCATCTAAGAAGGATTCGAGATCCTCTTTCGTGTAATGATACTCCTCGTTACAGAAATGACATTTTGCATCTGCTTTTCCATCTTCCTCAATCATATCCTTAATCTCATCTTCCCCGAGACTGATGATCGCATCGGCAAATCGCTCTCTAGAGCAGGTGCATTTGAACGCGACCGGAGAAGACGATAAGATTTTCACATTTTCTTCTCCTAATACATTGTAGAGAAGTTGTTCTGGCGTATGGCCTGCTTCAATCATTTTGGAGACAGGGTCCAAATTCTCTAGACGCTTCTCAATGAACGTAATCATCTCATCTTGAGCTCCAGGCATGACCTGAATGACGAAACCGCCCGATGCAAGGATAGTATTATCAGGGTTGACGAGCACACCGACCGCAACAGCCGATGGAATTTGTTCAGATGATACGAAATAGTACGTAAAGTCTTCTCCTAATTCCCCTGAAACGAGAGGAACTTGTCCAGTGAATTTGTCTCGCATACCGAGATCTTTGACGACAGATAGATGCCCATTTCTTCCGACAGCTCGAGCAACATCAAGCTTTCCTTTCGCGTTCAAGTCGAAATGGACAAGTGGATTGGATACATATCCACGGGTTTCCCCTTGGACGTTCGCATCGACGATGATCGGTCCGAGTGGTCCGTCCCCTTCAATCTTAACGGTTAATTTATTGCTTTCACCTTTCAGCATGGACGCCATCATAGTTGAAGCCGTCATTGCTCGACCTAATGCCGCTGAAGCAGTCGGTAATGTTCCTTGACGACGCTGTGCTTCTCGGATCATTTCAGTTGTATCGACAGCAAAAGCTCGGATGTTTCCATTGAATGCTAATGCTTTGACTAAGTAATCAGACATGGTGAAACTCCCTTTCTTAATGTAATTCTGTGTTTTTATGATAGATGAGCTGGAGACCTTTCAACGTGAGGAACGGATCCACGACATCGATGATGGCAGATTCGTCCCCGATGAGGTGAGCTAACCCACCAGTGGCGATGACCGTCGGGTTTTGACCAGATTGGTCCTTCATACGTTGGACGATCCCTTCCACCTGACCGACATATCCGTAAAAGATTCCTGCTTGCATCGCACTTACGGTATTCTTCCCGACGACATGATCCGGCCTCATGATCTCGATTCGAGGTAGCTTGGCTGCATTCGTATAAAGCGCTTCTGTCGAAATGCCAATCCCCGGGGATATTGCACCCCCGAGATAATTGTTTTGATCATCTATATAACAATATGTCGTTGCGGTTCCGAAATCGACAATGATCAACGGACTTTTGTACTCATGTAAAGCTGCTACTGCATTGACAATCCTGTCGGCACCCACTTCTCGTGGATTCTCTGTTTTGATGTTCAAACCCGTCTTGATTCCAGGTCCGATGACGAGTGGTTTCAGATCGAAGTATTTCTCACACATTTTCTCAAGCGGAAACATGAGTGGCGGAACTACCGATGAAAGGATGATACCATCAATATCCTTAAACGCCAGTCCGACATGTGTCAATAAATTAGAAATGAACATTCCGTATTCATCTTCTGATTTCTTTTTGCTTGTTCCAACTCTCCAATGATATTTCAATTCATCCCCTTCATATACACCGAGGACGATATTCGTATTTCCAACATCCATTACTAAAATCATTTTATTCCCCACTATCTATACCATTTTCTTTAGTTATAACACAAACAACCCATGAAAACACGTGTAAGAAAAGGATGCCCGTGATGGACATCCTTTATCATTTAAGCTTTATTCGTTTTTATTGTCGTCTGAATCGCTCGTTTCATTCGATTCTTCAGAAGTATTTTCTTCCTTCTTATTGATGTTCACTTTCACATCATCTTCAGAAGTTTCCTTTTTCTTTTCAGGAGCTTTATACCCCTCAGGCATTTTACCTGTTTCATAAAGGGATTTGATTTGCTCGCTATCCAGAGTTTCGACTTCTTTCAGCGTCTCAGCAATCAAGTTCAGCTTCTCCTGGTTCTGAACAAGTACTTCTTTACAGTGGTTGTATGCTTCCATGATGATCTTCTGGACTTCAAGATCGATTTCATGCGCAATGGCATCACTGTAATTCTGTTCGTTCTGAATGTCTCTACCGAGGAAGACGTTTCCTCCCTGGCCTTGACCGAACTGCATCGGTCCGAGTTTTTCACTCATACCGAATTCAGTCACCATGCGACGGGCAATACCAGTCGCACGTTGGAAGTCGTTACTCGCTCCAGTACTGGATTCACCGAATGTGATCTCTTCGGCAACCCGACCACCGAGCAATCCTGTGATCTTATCAATCAATTCAGGCTTCGTCATGAAGTATCGGTCTTCCTTAGGCAATGTGACCGCATATCCACCGGCTTGACCGCGTGGTACGATCGTAACCTTATGAACAATTTCTGCATTATCCAGAGCAAGACCGATAATCGTATGCCCAGCTTCGTGATATGCAACGATGTTCTTTTCTTTATCAGAGATGACACGGCTCTTCTTAGCAGGACCTGCAATGACACGGTCTGTTGCCTCGTCGATGTCTTCCATGTCTACTTTTTTCTTGTTTTGACGGGCAGCAACAAGCGCTGCTTCGTTCAATAAGTTCTCTAAATCGGCACCTGAGAAACCTGGTGTTCTCATGGCAATGGTCTTCAGGTCGACCTCTTCAGCAAGAGGCTTGTTTCGAGCATGTACTTTAAGGACTGCTTCACGACCTTTGACATCTGGACGTCCGACAGGAATTTGACGGTCAAAACGACCAGGACGCAACAATGCTGGGTCCAAGATATCCGGTCGGTTCGTTGCTGCAACGATGATGATTCCTTCGTTCGCACTGAATCCGTCCATTTCAACAAGTAATTGGTTCAATGTTTGTTCACGCTCATCGTGACCGCCACCTAGTCCGGCGCCACGTTGACGACCTACAGCATCAATCTCATCAATGAAGATGATACATGGTGCGTTTTTCTTCGCGTTTTCGAATAAGTCACGCACACGTGATGCACCGACACCGACAAACATTTCAACGAAGTCGGAACCACTGATTGAGAAGAATGGTACACCCGCTTCTCCGGCAACTGCTCTTGCAAGCAAGGTTTTACCTGTACCTGGAGGTCCTACAAGCAGGACACCTTTCGGAATACGCGCTCCGAGGGAAGCGAACTTACGAGGATCTTTCAAGAATTCGACAACCTCAACAAGTTCTTGCTTTTCTTCATCAGCACCCGCAACGTCTTTAAAGGTTACTTTTTTCTTTTCTTCGCTATAAAGCTTGGCTTTACTCTTACCGAAGTTCATGACACGGCTTCCGCCGCCTTGTGCCTGGTTAAGTAAGAAGAAGAATAAGATAAAGATGATGACAAACGGAATGATTGAGGTAAAGAATGTTACCCAGCCGCTCGTACCTTCTGCTTCTTTCACTTCTACTTGAACTTTTGCCTCTTCTGTTAACGCAACAACCTCTTCAGTCATTGCTGGAGGAATGTTCGTGGTAAAGTACTGTTCGTCCTCATAAGATTCAAGTTGTCCTTGAATTACAAACACCTGGTTCTTAGGTTGCATTGAAAGGGACTCTACTTCACCATTTTGAAGTTTTGTTTTGAATTCATCATATCGAAATTGTGTAACGTCGTTGTTATTGCCGTTGAAAAAGCTGACAATCCCTACAACGACAAGGAATATTAATAGATAGAATATTGTATTTCTAAAGATGCGATTCATCCCTTACCTCCTCTCGCATACAAACAAATCATTAATTATAGTATCACATGTGTTCATTTATTCACAACAATTTGACTTTACTGGTTTTGGTAAATCTCTGGCTTCAAAACACCGATGAATGGAAGGTTACGATAGCGCTCTGCAAAATCCAGTCCATACCCGACTACGAATGCATCCGGTACGATGAACCCAGCTGTGTCAGGCTTCAAATCAACCTTACGGCCTGATGGCTTATCAAGTAGTGTGACGATCTTGATAGATTTCGCTTTTCGATGCTTGAAGATCTCGATCAAGTAGTTCAAAGTCAGACCGCTGTCGATGATGTCTTCTACAATCAACACGTCACGACCCTCTAATGAAGTGTTCAAGTCTTTCACGATTTTCACTTCGCCAGATGATACTGTTGAATTTCCATAACTCGATACATCCATGAAATCCAATTCAACATGTATGTCCATCCGTTTTACAAGATCAGCCATGAAAGGTAGTGCACCTTTCAAAACACCGATGACTAGCGGAAAACGATCTTTGTACTCTTCGGATAGTTGTTCAGCAAGCTCGTGGACCTTTTCTTGAATCTCTTCTTCAGAGATCAAGATCTCTTCCATATCGTTTCTCATAAGTATGTATTCCTCCTAGACCTCATGCCTTGTATTTTCAAAAGATAAAAACATCCAATCCATATCATCTTCTGAACCAGGTGGGAGTTCCGCATGCTTCAGCCCTGGAATCCAAAGGATTTTTCCTGTCGAATCGGTGACGACGGGCCAAACGTCCCGCAAGTGTTTCGGAACTTTCTCATCAATGAAGATATCCTTCACTTTTCTTGAGCCATTGACCCCAACAGGACGGATTCGATCTCCATCTTCCCTCGTCCGGACAATGAGCGGCAATTGCACTTGCGTGGATGCAAACACGAGATAATCTTTCCCTCTTTTATCAGATTTCATTCCGGTTAAACGATGGTAACTCAAGTTTCCCACTGGTAATGGATAAGTTTCGCCAGAATGTATTGGATAACGATAAGGGGAGCCTGTCTCATCGGTTTCGAAGGTGAAGGTACACTTCTCATAGGAACGTCGGACAATCAATCCATCTGGGAGATGGAGAGTCCCTGAAGGATAATCAGACATGATCAGCTGCAGACAATCCTTGATATGATTGGACATAATATTCTCTTGGCTTGTTGGGTAAAGATAGTTTAATATTAGATGAATCCCTCTCCTTTGTAAAGGAATTGCCACCTTCAGAAAGGGTTCGATTGACAATGTCAATTGATTGTCACACTTTTCCACAATAACATTCTCGAGCGCTTCCTCTGCTTGTTGTTCTAAATAAGCCTCATCTTCCAATACGGACTCACTTAAGAATTGAAATTTCTCATGGACATTCCGGTTTTCTTCTTTCAAAAATGGTAACACGTGCTTCCTGAATCTGTTTCTTGTATATTTCGAATCCGTGTTGCTGGGATCTACACGGTAAGGTATGTTTTTCTTTTCACAATAAAGAAGGATTTCTTCTTTCGTTACATTGAGTAAAGGTCGGATGATATGACCTGTGGAGAAAGGTCTCATGAAGGGAATTCCCGAGAGCCCAGAGAGACTTGTACCTCTAACCATGTTCATCAACATTGTTTCAACTTGATCATCTCCGTGGTGGGCTAAAGCAAGGCAATCGGCATTACGTTTGACCATCACATTGGTAAAAAACTGGTACCTTACCTTTCGAGCAGCTTGTTGAGGAGACTCTCCTGTTTCTTCTATATATAATGGAAGGTTTTTTTCAGAATGTTCAATCTCAATGGCATGCTCGTTGCAATATTGAATGACAAAGCGGGCATCTTCAGCAGATTCTTCCCCCCTGAACATATGATCCATATGTGCAACGATGAGCGTCAAGTTCAGTTTGTCGCGTTTCTCCTTTAAATAATGAAGCAGTGCCATAGAATCCGGTCCACCAGAGACACCTACGACCACTACGCTATCTTCTTCCAATAGTCTATTTCGTTGGATAAATTCGTCGATTGCATGCTGCATGAAAATCCTCACCATCACTTCAGTCTATTGATGAAATTATAACATGCCCATCCGATTCACATCGTCTGGCCCATCAAATAGACGACATAAAAAACCAATAGAAACAAGAAGATCAGCACCGTTTCGGTCATATGACGGCGTTTTTTCATTTTCTTTCCTTTATACCTGCCATTTTGGCTCACTGGCGGGCTGACGGAAGGACTGCTCTTTCGGGTAGGACGACACGCAGTGGTGGTTTTTACAGATGATTTAGCAGAATAATGTTTCAATAAATCCTCTCTCATCTGTTCTGCTGATGAATAATGACCATGCAAGGCTTTGTAAAGGATCGCTCGATATTTCTTTAGCCACCGGTTTTGGTCAATCGCCTTTTGCAGTTGGTTCCATCCACCTTCTTTTTTATCAAAACGCTTCGGATACGCATAGTTTATGATGATCATCCCGACCGCAAACAAATCATAGGTAGACTCAGCCTTCCTTGAACCCATACCCCAATATCCCCGGTCGAAAAACTCCGTATATTCTTTGATGGCTCTCCCGATCATGGTCGTACCACCGACATCCAGCCAGCGTATTTTCGGAGGCGGTCCAGAAATGAGCAAGTTGTCCGGTTTCAGATCCCCGAATACCCATCCTGACTTATGAAGGTCGGTCAGATCCCTGAGCAACTGCATCATGAGAATCCCGAACCATTCTTCCTTTCGCTTGCGCATGAATTCGAATAACGACTCCCCTTGCACATATTCCATTACATAGAACGGGAGCGCTCCCTTTACGCTTACCCAATCATCCATTTCGATAAAAGAAGGCCCAAGTGTTTTCCCCTGGACCTTCGATAGATGTTTGAGGACATTGACCTCCGAGGTAATCGACAGCGTGTCATGACTGACCTTTACAGCTACTTTGGAGCGATTACCTCTGGCCAGATAAACCGTGCCCGTAGCACCTGCGCCCAGTTCGCGAAGGATCGTATATTGGTTTCTGTTCCATTTTCCAACAATGATATCCCCAGGGGTCAGTTTAACTTCCGGATTCTTCGATGTATTCATCATATTCACCTAGGAGCTTACGCTTCGAACGTCTTTCCGGAAACAGATCAAGCGCTTCCTGTAAGGCAGGACCTGTCGGCGTAATGCCGCCAGTAGATATCTTTTTGAATACTTTTCCGATCGTGTCCAATTGTGGTGTCCAGTCCATCAACCGTTCAATGGACTGCTTTTTACCAGGGAATGCATAGATTGCGAATTGATTGTCCCCGGTTCTCGAATTGAGTGAGATAGAAAGATCCAGCAATGATTCTTGGACAGTCGGGAGCTTGTCATCCATACTTGCTGAAATATCAACGAGGATCAATACTTCAAGATTGACCGTTTCACCGATTTCATCCACGACTTCCATCACTTGACCGCGTTTATCCGGTGGTAGATCTTCCATTTGTTTTTCATCACCTAAAATGTGGGTCAATTCTTTGTTGATCATCCCGTGAATGGTTTGAGTCATCGCCTTTTGGGTGACCATCTTGACGGTTTGGGCAAGCTGGTTCGCGTAAACGATTTGACTGACACCCCTACCACTCATCGCAATATCTTCCACTTCTTTAAGACCATGTTCACCATACGCTTCGTTTTGGGATAAGATTCCGATTACGTTGATGGCAATCCCTTTTTCCCTCGCCAGTGCAGCGATGGCAACCGGGTCTTCACCATGATTGGAGCATCCATCCGTAATCAACAGGATTTGTTTTAATGTGCCTTTACTCATGCAAAAATCCCCTCTCTCAAATTGTTATTACCATGATGGTCAAGCCAGAGGGGATTTATACTAGAATCAAGGACTCTAGTATATACCTATTTATTTTTCGAAAAGCCTTTATCTTCAAGCTCGCTTCCTTTCGTTTTTATTTTGATACGGGATTGTCGACCACTTCGGGATGTTCCGATTGATCTTCGTTACAACCACAGTCATATCATCTTCAATTTGCCCCCGATCGGTTCGGATCACTTCTTCAAGTAAAAGATCGGCGAGAATTTGCGGGTCGTCCGAGTGGATCTCCCGAATTTTCCGCTTTATCCAAGCTTCCTTGTTTTCAACATTCTTCGGTCCTTCGAAGATCCCGTCACTCATCATGATGAGGAAATCTCCTGCTTTCAGTTGATCACTCACAACTTCGACATCAAATTCTTCTATAATTCCCATTGGTAGATTACTTGCCTCAATCATCCTCACGTGGTCCGCTCTTTTTACAAAACTAGGACTGGATCCGATCTTCAAAAACCTTACGGTCGCATCCTGCAAATCAATCATGGCAAGGTCCAGTGTCGAAAAGATCTCGTCTGTCGTTCGTAGCGAGAGGATGGAGTTCACTGATTTGATCGCAGTCGTCTCGTCGATTCCTGATTGGAGAATCTGTTGGAGAAGCTTCAGTGTTTCATTGCTTTCCAGATGAGCCCGCTCACCATTCCCCATACCATCACTGATGGCCACGGCATGCTTACCCGCACCGAGTTCAATCGTCGAATGACTGTCTCCCGAGACCCAGGCACCACCCTTAGCTGCACTGGCCACACCTGTTTCAATGACGTAACTTTGGGAGGATCGGAAGACGACATGACAAAATCCATTCGGATAAGCGGCGCATTCCTCCTGTTTGACAGCAATCGTTTCATCCAAAATATCGGACAGTAATGGTGCGATTACTTTTTCCGCTTCCCCCCGTCCATTGCAATACGGAATGCTCATTTCAATATCGATGCTGCCTTTTTCAAGACTATAGATTTCAATGTTACCTATTTCAAGACCGATGTCATCCAACGCTTGCTTCACTTGCTCTTCTTGGATCTGATGATTTTCCCTTTCCCGTTGGATTTCTTTCGCAAAATTATCCATCACCTGAGATACGCCTTGAAGCTGTTCCGCAACCAGCCTCCTGCTTTCTTTCACTTGTTGCTTTAGCTTAATGTTGGCATGATATTGACCGAGTTCATATTGGATCGTATCGATCACTTTCTTCGAACGTACACAATGCCGTTCCCAATCCTTTTGCAGCGCCCGATCTTTCAAGGATCCGTTCGGAGATGTCTCGGTCATGATCTTCGCCATGTAATCATAGGTCTCATCGAAGTTATTCACCCAGCAATGCCTTTTCTTGAAGCAGTTCTGACAAGTTTTCTCCGTTATATTACTAAGGAACATATCGAGCTCCCGTTTCCCCTCTTCTTCCATCATGGTGGTCGCACTTGTATTGGAAAAGCTGTTCGATAAAGCCTGGAAAAGGTGAGAAAATTGCTCGACACGGTTGGCGGTTACGTCCCGGACCTTGCGTAAATATTGCTGCTGTTCTTGTGTATATTCTTTCGTCCCCGGTATGTAGCGGGATAGTTTCGAAATGGCTTTGTTCGGCGTGAGTAAGAAAAGGCCGACAGCGGCGCACGATTCAAGTAGGCTATTAACCAGTAGACTCGACTCGTTTCCATATAGACCAATCAATAAGGTTCCGATGAACAAACCGACACTCACACCCAGTTTTTTCCCCTCTTTTAATAAACCTCCTAATAAGCCTGAAAATGCGAGCAAACTCATTTGGTAGAGGCTCGCTATGTTTGCAAGTCCCAAAATCAGTCCTGTGACGACACCAACCGTAGCGCCGATGGCTGTACCTCCGACGAAGGCAAAGATCAGGACTAAATAGCGGGACAGGATATGCTCAAGCGACAGATCATACACATGCCAGCCGATCGTTCCGGTCATAACCGAGGCAAGCAAGATGATGAAACAGACGATTTCTTCATTCTTTAGAGAATGTTGGATTTTTTTAAGGGAAAGCAGCGGAATGCTTTGTAAAAAAATCAATGTCAGGATGCTGCTCAGTCCCGCTTCAATCGTCACCATCAACATCGTACCGGTCGTAATCGGTTCGGAAGCGAAGGTGTGCAAGCTCATCCTCGTAATGAAACTGGCAGCCAGAACTGTGAACGGTAAAATTTTCAAGTTTTGTTTTACTAGATTCGTAAGGATGGAATATAGGACAAAGAAGACAGCCAGACCGACCGCTACGTATAGTCCCGTTTGTTCAAATGTCGTCAGTGCTCCAGCCAGGAGTGCAATGGCGGCCACACCAGCTCTTTCCTTTTTCAAAAATAAAACAGTTCCGAAGAACGGAATCGCAAATGGGGACAATTCAGAAAGAATGAGTGCACGCCCGAGCAAAAAGCCTGTACAAAACAATAACAGACTCCAGTGGAGGAGAATACGCTTCACCCGTAAGCTCGTTTCTTTCATATGAGAGGATACATTACTCTTCAACCTTTCTACCAGTACGAACTTCCGCAACACCTGGTTGCTTTCCGATCCTACCTTTTGCATCATTCCCCGCACCACCTGTTAATAGATTTGTGTTGTCTATTAAAACACAGTCTACTTTCACATTTTGTCAAATGGTCAGTCGAGTGAAAAAAAACTTCTCGACGGGTTACGAGGCTCGACGCCATTATGATTCAATTTTCAGAATTTTCTAAAGTGTGGTTTTTTCTCTTTTTTCTCATATGTTTCTAAGGGATTACAGTTTCGGGACATGATTTTATTAAATCGAAAATATTGGCGAAGGAAGGATATGTAAGGAGAAAGGTTTTACCATTCTACATGGATGGATGTGCGTGTCGACTGTATTTGTGATATCTATCGAGGGAGATTTGGGCTTCGTCACACGATAATAGATCCATTTGTGTTTTTGGCACAAAAAAACTGCCCTTCGTCAGGACAGTTGTCTTTTATGTGCAAATGGTGACCCCTACGGGATTCGAACCCGTGTTACCGCCGTGAAAGGGCGGTGTCTTAACCACTTGACCAAGGGGCCTAATCTATTAGTTATTTATTTTTAACATCCGATAGAAATGGTAGCGGCGGAGGGGATCGAACCCCCGACCTCACGGGTATGAACCGTACGCTCTAGCCAGCTGAGCTACACCGCCAAAAAGTTATGTTTTAAAGACACAACAAGAATAATACAAGATAATCGAGATCTCGTCAATAGTTTTTTTATGATTAAATAATCTTTTCATTTCTACTGGAGAATGTGTTCGTATTGAAGCACCATTTCCAGTTATCACAATAAAAAAAGACTGACAAATTTGTCAGTCTTTGAATGATTGCTTGCATATTCCGATTTATGAGCTTATTTTTACTACAATCGGTAAGCAGCAGATTCCATTACCCTCGACGTGCACCGCGTCCTCCACGTTTCGATTCGGTTTGCCTCTTCAAGGTAGATAAACGTTCATCACTATCTTTCAAGAAACGATTCAACTTGTCTTCGAATGACACGAATTCATTATTCTGCCTTCTAGGTTTTCCTCCCTTACCACGAGGGCGGTCTGGTCTGCGATTCGGTTTTGGTGGCTGATCTTTCGCTTTCTTGATCGAAAGCCCAATCTTGCCGTCATTATCAACGTTAATGACTTTTACCTCTACTTCATCCCCGACAGAAAGGTGTTCGTTAATGTCCTTGACGTAGTTATCGGCAACCTCACTAATGTGGACTAAACCGGTGACACCATCTGGCAGCTCGACAAATGCTCCAAAATGGGTAATACCTGATACTTTTCCCTTCAATTTGCTGCCTACTTCAATTGTCATTGTAAAAATTGCTCCTCCTTAAAGTTTGAAAAAATTAAATTCACTTTATTATACATGCCCGAAAAATCAAGGTCAACGCGACTCCTCTTTGTTCTTAGGAAGTTTGAAGATCGTCTCACCTGGTTTGGACATATTATAATCTCTTCGAGCGACCTCACCAATATAATCAGGGTCTTGTAGTTTATTCACTTCTTCGCTTAATTGTGCCTTTTCTTTTTTCACATCTTCCAAGTTTTGTTCTACTTTTTGTTGCTCTTCTTTCTTCTCAGCAATGACTGTTGCTTGAGAGGTAAGTGTGGAAATCATGACGGCAAACATGATAACAACCAGTACACCGAAAACGACAAGACGTCGATAAAGTCCCTTCTTCCTACGCCGGGCACGATCTTGCTTTTTTCTTTCTTGATCCATGATGTTTTCGTTTAAGGCTGTTATTTTGTCATTTCGTTGAACCATCCTGAACCCCCTTTACCTTCTAAGTTTTCCAATCCAGTCTTTCACTTTATTCGTGGGCTTCTTCAAAAATCCTGCTTTCTCTTTTAGTTTTGTTAACATTTTTACTTGGATCGGTTTCAACCATCGATTGTAGATGAATAGACCGATTTTTCTAAAAGGAAAGAGAAGTATGCCTGAAATGAAAAGAAGGATTGATAATAGAAGTCTACCTATCATTTTACTCAAGGTAAGAAGGAGTTTCAATATGACTTTTACAGGTTGTATAAGAAGTGCTGAAATGATGTTACGGATCATTCTCGCAATGCCGATCACTACTTTAATAATAAACTCCAATAACTTTCTGTAGGCTTTTTGCAATAAACTTTGGTATCCAGCGAATCCGCATAATAAGGCCAGGAATATGATGACCCTCACTTCTCCATGATTGACTTGTAGTAATACATAGAATATGAGGAGAGCTTGTAAAATCCAAAAAACAATATCATTGATGAACCTCAACCAATGCCATTTTCGATCCCTAGGTTGAAACCGATGGTACGTATCGAGAGCAGCTCCAATCCAGATACCGCTCCCGACCATCGCTAAAATCGTGTACAGTTGCACATTCAGACTCATTTGAACAGCTTGCTAAAAAATCCTTTAGCTTTATCCCCTTGTTGCTGATCGAGATAGACAAGATCATACACTTTCCCTTCAATTGAGACGAGTCCTTGTTCCAAATTCAAGTTTTTCATTTTCAGATTATAGCCGCGGATGGCCAGAAAGCCCATCGAGGTTTCGAGCAAGAATTCTTCATTATCAAAACTCTCCACTTGTTTAACACCCGTGATATCAAGCGCTTTACGTCCTCTCATCTTCACATCATGATCCGGTGCCGTTGTGGGTTTATTGTAATTGGAACCATTGTAATCGTAATATTGATCCATGGTAGCTCCCCCCAAACATAGTTTGTACCAATGTATGAAGGCAAGCGTGTGAATAGAACAAGCTATCATATACAGCCGGTAACCAAACTAAAAAAGATTGACCGACAGCTGTCCCTCCTATCGTTCTGCTCCATTCTAGTAGAATGAAGCGTAGACAGGTAACATTTCTGTCAGTCAATCTTTCTGTATGTTACTAACCCCGGTTTAATAAATTCTCTATGATGAAAGCGCAGCTGATTCGATCATTATGCGTCGTCGTTTACACGTTCCTCGCTAACAATTGAATACATGGACGCTGCGTCTTCCTTTTTCGTTGTCTCTTTTAGGTCTTCCACTTTTACCGTAACGATCTTCTGTCCGAACCGGATTTGAAGTTCATCTCCGGGTTGGATTGTAGAGGACGCCTTCCCAGCGTTCCCGTTAATCAAGATTCTCCCTTGATCCGAAATTTCTTTTGCGACTGTACGTCGCTTGATCAAGCGAGAAACTTTCAAAAACTTATCAAGACGCATGTCTTATTTTACTGCGTCTTTCAACTTGTTACCTGCACGGAAAGCAGGGACTGTAGATGCCGGAATGTCGATCGTTTCACCAGTTTGTGGGTTACGTCCTGTACGGCTAGAGCGTTCACGAGTTTCGAATGTACCAAATCCGACGAATTGTACTTTGTCGCCATCCTTTAGAGCATCTGTAATTTCAGTAAGTAGGCTGTTCACTACTGTTTCAACGTCTTTCTTTGTCATACCTGCTTTTTCAGAAATATTGTTGACTAGATCATTTTTGTTCATTGTATGTACCTCCTAGTATTCTTCCTTGTTTGATAGACAAATTCGCGTCAAACCACGCTTCTCTGTCCATTCCAAAGAATAAAGTTCTCTATTCTTCAATAGATTCCTTCTTTTTAGACATATTTTTTGCTTGTTCCCACAAAATGTCCATATCTTCCAGTGTGACTTCCTCAAAAGAGACACCCTTCTTCTTGAGCTCTTCTTCGATATAACGGAACCGATTATAAAACTTCCGATTGGTCCTATTGAGAGCGAGTTCAGGGTCTATCCCATAATAACGGCAAAGGTTCACAAGTGCAAATAGGCAGTCTCCAAGTTCGCTTTCCATCTCCTGCTGATCTTCTGTTTCAACCGCTTCTTGGAATTCATTCAATTCTTCTTTGATCTTATCGATGATCGGTTCGACTTCGTCCCAGTCAAATCCGACCTTGGCGGCTTTTTTCTGTAATTTCTCTGCACGGATTAATGCAGGATATTGATCTGTCCCATCCAAAATGGAAGTCGGATCCTCTCCACCTTTTTCCCTCTTCTTAATTTCATCCCACGTTTCTTTAACTTCCTCAGCTGTCTCAAGTGAGTCCTCGCCAAATACGTGCGGATGACGACGGATCATTTTTTCTGTCAAAGCCTGAATGACATCCTCAATCGTAAAATAACCATCATCCTCGCCGATTTGTGCATGGAGCATGACTTGAAGGAGCACATCCCCCAGCTCATCGGTCAAATGATCATCATCCTGTTCATCAATGGCTTCAATGACTTCGTAAGCCTCTTCAAGTAAATATCGGCGTAAACTTTCATGTGTTTGTTTTTTATCCCACGGACATCCGTCTGGTCCTCTGAGGGTCCGAATTACATGACGTAATTGTGTGAATTCCCGACTAAGCTTACTTTTATCCCGAATGGGTTCTACATAAAGGGCAGTGAGGTTATGCAGCTCGACATGACGATCCAGTTCGAAGAGTGGAATGGATACGATCGTTTCTTCACTTGAACCTGCAGCTGTGACGACATGTACAGGATGGTCATCTGGATACCGCTCCATCAGAATCAATTTTACATGGGAAGCAATGAATGAATCATATACTTGTCCAATGATGATATGTTGTTGTACATTCATCTGGTCTCCAGTAAGGTTTGTACCATCCAGTAACTGAAATCCATCGATCGGATCGATTCGTAGCGCCTGAAACATGGCATCCAGGAAGCTTTGACCGCCTTCGAATTCTACTTCCGTGTTGTGCTTTTCCTGTCCTTCAATCAAGAGCTGGACCGTCTGTTCTGCTACAAAAGGGTGACCTGGAACGACGTATACGATAGACTTATCTTCCGCTTCCTCCCATAACCGCTCCACGATTTCATGGTACACACTTTCGAACGCACTTTCCTGTACATAGAGTTGGTCGAAGCTCTCGAATTCAACTCCCTCTGCTTCAAGCTCTTTCACGACGGGATGCTCTTTCGTCCGTAAAAAAAGATGCTCCGATTGTTTGATCCGTTTATAGACGCCATAAGGGATCTGATCCAAATCGCCCGATCCTAATCCTATGACCGTAATGATATTACCCATGTTAACCGCTCCTTTCTCTGTAAAACCATTTGATTAAATACTTTCCTTTCGGCAGCATTTCCAGCTCTTCATCATTCCAAACCTTTTGATTCATAAGGGCGATCAAATAAATGAGTGCTCCGAAAACTGCGCTTGTCAATGCGACCAAACCTGCGACAACCCGATCTTCAACAGGCTGGAAGATCAGCCACAGTTCTTTCCATAAAAACGTACCGACAGCCATCAAGACAAGCGAAAAGACAACCTTCAGACTGTAAAAGCGTTGCATCTGGAAGACGTTCGTCAATCGTTGGACCATAATGAGATTGCAACAAGCTACAAATGCTGTACTTATCACTGTTGTGATTGCCGCACCGGAAATACCCCAGATCGGAATCAGCCAAAGGTTCAAGATGGCTTTGATCACCAAGGCAATCATGATGAACAAAACAGGATATCCGATTTTTCCGAGTCCTTGTAAAATGGCAGATGAGGTAATCGCAATAGATCCGAACAAAATTGCAGCAGCCAGAATACCTAGCGCAATCGAACCGTTTGTGTCCTCATACAAAAAGTCGTTTGTCGGAGAGATGATGATGGCAAGCCCCACCGCTGCTGCTCCCCCTATGATGAAGCTGAACTTCAAAGTTTGGCCTGTCAAGTTGATGATCTTTTCATGATCTCGTTCTCGGGTTGATTTTGCAATGTACGGAATGAGCGGTAATGCCATGGAAGTCGCTAAAACCGTCCCTAATTGTAGAAGTGGTTGTCCACGGTCGAACACCCCTTTACTCACTTTTGCTTCGAGGAGATCGACACCCATTTTTTCCAGACCCGGAACAACTTGAAGGGCATCTACCAATTGGAACAAGGCAAACATGACCGTCGTTATGCAGATCGCAAAGCCCCCTCTGATAACGGATACCATCAAAGGAGCCGTTCGTTTAAGAGAGAGTAGGCTCAATGGACCGATTGCAGTTGCTTTCTTTTTCACATATAGGAGCAAAACGACAATAGAAGCCATACTTCCGATCAAGCCGCCGAATACAGCAGCACTCCCGACTGTGTAGTGATCCACTCCTCGGGAGACGAGCCAAATCGTAAGAATCAAAATGAGACTCACTCGAAAAAATTGTTCCACAACCTGTGAAATCGCTGTAGGGGTCATCTCCTTCTCCCCCTGGAAAAACCCTCTTATCACCGATAGAACCGGAACGAATAAAAAGGAATAAGAGGCAACTCGAAGTGGTTTCACGAGTAACGGATCGTTCATGGCATCCGCGATAGCAGGAGCCGCTATATATAACAGTAAGAAAATCAGACCGAAGAAGCTGCTCAATCCAATTAAGATTGTAGTCAGCGTTTCTTTTGTATGTTGTAATTCATTTTCTGATAACACCTTTGAGATGATGAGCGGAAATCCATAAAGGCTTAACGCAAACGCAATAGCGTAGAACGGATATACTTGTTGGTACACGTAAAGTCCTAGATCTCCGGCGATGTTCTGGTATGGAATACGGTAAAATGCGCTCAGTATCTTCACAAGTAGTGCCGCACCAGATACAACGAGCGTCCCTTTCCAGAACGACTTTTGCAATTCCGTTTGGTTGAACATCAAGCCACCGCCTAAATCGATAAAGAAAACTTGGCAAGCCAAGGATGGCCGCCTTAAAAAGTACAATAACAGCCCCATTATATCATGAGAAATGGAGAATCTGATAAGGGGTGAACTCTTATATAGCTTTCAAAAACAAAATAAAAAGAAGCAGAATCGCCTGCTTCTCTTCTTATTGCTCCATTTGTTTGGCTAGAAATCCAGCTGCTGTTTCCGCTAATTTCTGTTCCACTTCTCCGATCTGCTTGTCCGTCTTGCAGAGCAATACGACTGCCCCAATCGGATCCCCGTTCGCTACAATCGGTGCAATGACGTGTGAAACAGATTCACTATTACCATCTGAAATTTCTACTGTCGTAGCTTGTGCAGACACGAGTGATTTTCGATCATTCATTGAGGATTCGATCATTTTGCCGATATTCTTATTCAGGTAATCCTTCTTGCCTCCACCAGCTACCGCGATAAATGCATCTCTGTCCGAAATCAATGCGATGTGTTGTGTGTGCTCGTACAATGATTCCGCGTACTCCTGAGCAAAATCTCCAAGCTCACTAATCGGTGAGTATTTCTTAAGGATGACTTCCCCTTCACGGTCAACGAAAATTTCAAGAGGATCTCCCTCACGAATGCGCAGGGTTCTTCGAATTTCCTTAGGAATGACGACCCGTCCAAGATCATCAATACGACGTACGATACCTGTGGCTTTCATTCTTTGTTGCCCTCACTTTCTATCGTTGCAAGATAATGGAGATACAATAGCATTCATGGTACAAATGAATAAATATACCATTGATTTTCCTTTAGTATCCGTACGTTCGCTTAATCTATTCACTTAAACAGAAAATTCTTCAAAAAGTGGAAGCCTCCTATCATAATCATGCTTGGACGGTTTCTTTTTTTGCATCCGGTACTTTTTCGAGTACCTCTTCAATCGTCTTCAACAGCTTCTCATCCGTCATTCTCTTATGGTTCACGACGACCTTGATCTGTTCTTTCTCCATCCCAAGATTCACGTGACGACCTATTTTATTGACGATATCAAAAAGCTTACTCCCATCAAGCTGCAGCGTCGTTTCTTTCGACAATAGAAGCTGTACCTGGTTGTTCTTCAACTGTTCGATCTTTTCGACTTTCTCTTGTTGTGCGTAGAGTTTGATTCTTGATACCGCAAACAGGTTCTCCACTTGCTCCGGATAATCACCGAAACGATCGATCATTTCATCGTGAAGATCTAAGACATCCTCAAAGTTCTCGATTCCCTTGAAGCGTTTATACATGTCGATTTTCTGTTTTTCATCCGAAACGTAGGATGATGGGATGTACGCATCAACATTAAGATCCAGCTCATATTCGAATTCTTTCTTCTTCGGTTTCTCGCCTTTTCGTTCTTCAATCGCTTCTTTCAACATTTGAGAGTAAAGGTCGAACCCGACAGAATCAATGAATCCATGTTGTTGTGCGCCTAAAAGGTTACCCGCACCACGTATCGAAAGATCGCGCATCGCGATTTTGAAGCCAGAACCTAATTCCGTGAACTCTTTAATCGCTTGTAGACGTTTCTCCGCTACTTCAGTAAGTACCTTATCCCGCTGATACATGAAATAGGAATAAGCCACTCGATTGGAGCGTCCAACTCGTCCGCGTAGCTGATACAACTGCGATAAGCCCATCTTGTCAGCATCATTGACAATCAACGTGTTCACGTTCGGAATGTCGACCCCTGTTTCAATGATCGTCGTACTGACGAGCACATCATAATTTCCATCCAAGAAGTCAATCATTACGGATTCCAGTTCATTTTCACGCATCTGACCGTGTGCGTAAGCAACGCGGGCATCTGGAACAAGCTGGGAAATCTGGTCAGCCATCCGTTCAATCGATTCCACCTTGTTATATAAAAAGTACACTTGACCGCCTCTCGAAAGTTCACGCTCGATCGCCTCTCGAATGATGCCTCCACTATATTCAACCACATACGTCTGGACCGGGAAGCGGTTTTCAGGAGGTGTTTCGATAACAGATAAATCACGAACGCCAAGCATCGACATATGCAAAGTACGTGGAATCGGTGTCGCCGTCAACGTGAGTACATCTACGTTCGTTTTCATCTGTTTGATTTTCTCTTTATGGGTTACACCGAATCGTTGCTCCTCATCAATGATCAGTAAGCCAAGATCTTTGAATTGGATATCTTTAGACAGAATACGATGTGTTCCAACGACGATATCGACGGTTCCTGCTTTCAATCCTTTTAATGTTTCTGTTTGTTCCTTCCGTGTCCGGAAACGGCTTAAAGAGCGGATCGTAATCGGAAACTCTGCAAAACGCTCCTGGAACGTTTCATAATGCTGTTGTGCAAGGATCGTCGTCGGCACGAGAAACGCTACTTGCTTTCCATCGTTAATCGCTTTGAAAGCAGCACGGATCGCGACTTCTGTTTTTCCATAACCGACATCTCCACAGAGTAAGCGGTCCATCGGACGTTCTTTTTCCATGTCATTTTTAATTTCATCTATGGCTCTTAACTGATCTTCGGTTTCTTGATATGGAAAGGCACTTTCGAAATCTTGTTGCAGACCACCATCTTCTGAGAAGGCATAGCCTTTCGACGCTTCACGTTCTGCATAAAGCTTGATAAGATCATCGGCAATATCCTGGACAGACGATTGGACTTTGCTTTTGACTTTCTTCCATTCGCTGCCGCCAAGTTTATAGACCTTTGGCTCTTTCCCTTCCGATCCGACAAATTTCTGTACCTGGTCAATCTGTTCAACCGGGACATACAGCTTGTCATCTCCGGAATATTTAAGGTTGAGGTAATCTTTATGAACACCATTGATTTCAAGCGTTTCAATACCAAGATATTTACCGATTCCATGGTTGATATGGACGACGTAATCGCCGACTTTCAGTTCAGAATAACTTTTGATTCGTTCTGCATTTGAAACTTTCTGTGGTCTTCTCGGTTTTCTCGTTGATTTCTTCGTGAATACTTCATCTTCTGTCAGAACGACCAATTTACGCATCGGCAGCTCAAATCCACCATTCAAGTCACCGATGATGATATGATTTTTACCCGGTGTTAGTGGCGTATTGCCGTCTACGAGTGCCGCTTCAATATCGTAATCTTCCATGACACGTTCAAGACGTTTCGCTCGCTCTTTGTTAGCAGCCAAAAAGACGACAGCATCTTTACTCTTATGCCATCTCTGCACTTCAGAAAGTAGGACATTCAATTGTCCATGGAAGTTTTGCATCGCTTTACAGCTCATATTAATGATGTTTTGAGGATTGGTATGCGGAACATGTCTTAAGAATAAAGAAAGATATAAAAACATGAGCTTCGGACGATTGACCAGATCCTCATATTGATGGGAAAGGCGTAATCCTGACAAAATCTCTCCCTGATTCAATAAAGTCGTGTGCCATTCAGCCTCTTCCTTCTCCAAATTTGAAGAAGTCTCTTGGACACGACTGATTTCATCCATAATGACCAACGCTTCATCAGGGAGATAGTCTAGCAAACTAGCAGGCTGCTCATAGTAGCAGGAAATGTATTTGTACATTCCTTGGAAGGTTTGTTGGTGTTTCAACTGTTCCATTTCGTACCCGATGTGTTCGTTGAGCTTCTCCTTTACACCCGCGTCTTTTATTTTTTGGAGTGATCTTGATAACTCAAGGTCAACTTTCGAAACAGCTCTTTCGTAGTATTCCGGAAAAAGAATGATTTCTTCTGCTGGTCCAACCCGGATCTCTTGAAGTTGATTTTCAGATCTTTGGGTTTCGACGTCAAAATAACGGATGGAATCCACTTCAGTATCAAACAACTCGATGCGAAGAGGCTGTTCTTCGGTCAATGGAAAGATGTCGAGAATCCCCCCACGAATACTGAATTCTCCAGGACCGGTAATCATATCGGAACGTTCATAACCCATGGCGATCAACTGGTTTTTCACTTCATCCAGTTCGATATCCGTACCTCGCTTGAACGTTACACGACTTGCGTTCCAAACATTTTTCGGAGGAATCATCCTTCTCAAACCTGCAATTGGAGTGATGATCACTCCACCACCAGACCTGTCTGTCAATCGGTTCAGGACATCAATCCGTTGAGATTTCAATTCTGGACTGGCAATGGCGATTTCCGCAGAAGTCAGCTCGTTTACAGGATACAGATGCACGGTTTCCTCTCCAAGAATCGCCACTAAATCCTCATAAAGCTTTTGAGCTTGAAAAAGGTTATGGGTAACGACGAGCTGTGCACGATGATTCGATTGATATAAGCCTGCCATCAACAACGTTCGGGCAGAGTTCGATAAGCCAGAAACCAATTGCTCCCGCAGACCTTCCGAAATACCGGTAATGAGGGATTGGAAATCATCATTATCACAAAAATATTTCAATAAACCTTGCATTACTTTTATCTCCTTCCGAGTAGGATGGGAGTCCAAATTCCCCAAACTGTATCTTCTTGTTGTCTATAAATTTTTTAGTCCAATAAAAATAATAAAGACTTTTATGAACAGCCAGGTTCCTTCTTACACAGCAAAAAACGCCTTGGTGTGTGAACCAAAGCTGTTTACTGTATAAATGAATCCAGTGCATGAAAATCTGGGTTCCTTCTAAGCATTTCATAACAGTCCTCACAAATGGATTTTACATACATATGTCCCTGATCATCGTAGGATAAGTATTCTTCCCTCTCTTGATCGGTCAGTTGATTCAATCCTAAATCCGTTGAACCGACAGAATGCAGATCCAGCTTACCGATCTGGACATTACAATGCTTACATGAATAATAGACTGCCATCTTCCGCCTCCTCAGTGACCTGATATACTCTCATTATGGTCGCTAAGAGGCGATTCTATTCACCCGTTGTATCGGTTCATCACTTGAGAAAATGGCTTTTGGATCCAACTTTCACACGCCTTGGCAGAACGATCCAGAGCTTCTGTGATTGCATCTCTTTGATCTGGACGGAATGTTTTCAAAACATAATCGGGTACTGCTTCCCCTGGCTCAGGTCTTCCGATTCCGATCCGAATCCTCTTAAAATCCTGATTCCCTAAATGCTGGATGATGGACTTCATCCCATTATGACCGCCAGCGCTTCCTTTTTCACGAAGACGCAGCTTTCCCGGTACTGTGTCGAGATCATCATAGATGACAAGAAGATCTTCTTGATCTACTTTATAATACTTCATCAGCGGAATGATGGAGTCTCCAGAACGATTCATATAGGTGAGAGGTTTTAATAAACATATTTTATGCCCATTCACTTCCCCTATGCCATACAACCCGTTGAACTTTTGCTTATTCAATGGAATAGACAGTGATTCAGACAATTGGTCAATCACTTTGAATCCGACGTTATGACGTGTTTCTTCGTATTTGTTTCCTGGATTACCTAGACCAGCGATTACCTTCATGTCTTCATGACCTTCCTTTTCAAACAATTGCTTAATCTTATTCAACATATTGAATATAACTCCTCATATGAACTTTCTTATTCTATTCCAGATTAAGTTGAAACCATCCTCCCGAAGGATGGTTTCAACTTTATTACAAATTGGAAAAGCTAAAGCACCTCTAGCGTTGATTTCTTCAAAATTCACTCGCTTTCCTCAAACCAACTGTCTATCAGATCTTTTCTATAAGACGTAGAAAAAGGCGCAACCAAAGCGGCTACGCCTTTGTATGAATATGAATATTTCGTCGATGTTAATCTTCTTTTTTCTCTTCTGCTTCGTCTTCACCATCATCAGTATCTTCTTTGTCATTGATGACTTCTGGTTCTTGATCTTCTTCATCAACCATTTCTTCTTCTGGTTCTTCAGTCGGAGGTGCGATTGATACGACCACCTCTTCCGGATCCGTGATGATGTTGTACGAAGAGTTCTCGATGACATCTGCAACTGTAAATGCGTCACTAATATTCAATTCCTCGATATTTACTTCGAGCTCACTTGGAATATCAGCTGGCAATGCTCTAACCGTAATGTCATGTAAGAAGTGCTGCACGACGCCGCCTTCTTTCGCTCCAGCAGGCTCGCCGACAAGACGAACAGGTACATCTGCATCTGTTTCTTCATTCAAATCAATTTCTCTGAAGTCGACATGAATCAGAAGATCTTTCAAATGATCAATCTGCAGATCTTGCACCATAGCAGAATGTTTTTTGTTGTCGATTTTCAAATTGATGACTGCATTAATTCCGTTTTCACGGATCGATTTTACGAAGTTGACTCTGTTAAGATAGATCGGTTTACTATCACCGTTTCCATAGAAGACAGCTGGTACATTGCCTTCTTCACGTAACTTCCTTGTAGTAGAACGACTGAAATCATCTCTTACTTTCACATCTAAATCGATAGCCATAACGAAATCACCTTCCTGTGTCAGTTACTATTTTAAAACTATACCCGAAAACAGATAGGTTCAAACATCAATCAGACAAAAAGATTAATCGAACAGCTTACTTACAGACTGTTGCTCGTGTACTCGGATAATCGCTTCCCCAAGAAGAGGTGCTACTGAAAGCTGTGTCAATTTATCAATGAATTTCTCTTCAGGAAGTGCGATCGTGTTCGTTACTACGAGCTCTTTAATTTTTGAATTTTGGATACGTTCAATTGCAGGACCAGATAATACCGGGTGTGTACAGCAAGCATACACATCTGTCGCACCATTTTCAATCAAAGCATTCGCTGCCAAAGTGATCGTTCCTGCTGTATCGATGATATCATCAATCAAGATCGCCGTTTTCCCTTCGATATTACCAACGATATTCATGACTTCGGAAACGTTCGGGCGTGGGCGACGCTTATCAATAATCGCAATCGGTGCTTTCAAGCGGTCCGCCATTTTTCTAGCGCGAGTAACCCCGCCATGATCAGGGGAGACAATGACGACATCTTCTAAGTTCTTACTTTCGAAGTAATTCGCCAATGTCGGTACACCGAGCAGTTGATCCACTGGAATATCGAAAAATCCTTGGATTTGTGGTGCGTGAAGGTCCATGGAAATGACGCGTGTTGCCCCTGCTGTTTCCAAAAGGTTTGCAACAAGCTTTGCCGTAATCGGCTCTCTTGAACGAGCTTTACGATCTTGTCTTGCGTATCCATAGTAAGGAATCACAACGTTGACTGTTTTAGCTGATGCACGCTTCAATGCATCAATCATGATCAATAGTTCCATCAAGTTTTCATTTACTGGAGAAGAAGTCGATTGGATGACATACACTTCGCCACCACGAATGCTTTCTTCGATATTGATTTGGATTTCTCCGTCACTGAAACGTTGAACAGAACATTTCCCCATGTGAACACCAATGTGTTCAGTAATCTCTTCAGCCAGGCCTTCGTTGGAATTTAAGGTGAATACTTTTAACTTTGAGTTCTCATACTTGGACACGCTTATTACCCCCTGTGATTGTTTTGCTTTTCCTGTATTTTAGAAACGTAACCTTCTTTGTTCGTTTGGCGAGCTCTAGCGATGGACAAAGCTTCACCGGGTACGTCTTCAGTGATCGTCGATCCTGCTGCAACATAAGCATTTTCTCCAACTGTGACGGGTGCAATCAAATTGGAATTACAGCCGATGAATGCGCCATCTTCCACTTTCGTCAGATGCTTGTTTTGACCGTCGTAGTTGACAGTGATCGATCCACAGCCGAGATTGACCTCTTTACCGATTTCAGCATCACCGATGTAACTCAAGTGGGAAGCCTTGCTACCGTGGTCCATCTTGGACTTCTTCACTTCCACAAAATTCCCGATCTTTATCTCATTCCCCAACTGTGATTGTGGACGGATATGAGCGAATGGTCCGATCGAAACTTTGTCCCCGACTTCGCTATCGTGTACGACAGATTGTTTGATCGTCGTTTCGTTGCCGATCTGACTGTCTTTAATTTCAGTATTCGGTCCGATGATACACTCTTCACCGATAACCGTAGTACCGGATAGTACGGTTCCAGGGTAGATGACCGTATCTGGTCCGATTTTCACATCGGAAGTGATATACGTCTGTTGTGGATCAATGATCGTTACACCATTCTTCATATGTTTGGTGTTGATCCTCTTCTTCATCAAACGCTCCGCTTCCGATAATGCAACTCTGTCATTTACTCCAATTGTTTCTTCAAATGCAGGGGTCTGGTAAGCAGCCACTGTTTCATTTTGCTCTTTCACGATTTCAATGACATCTGGCAAATAGTATTCACCTTGTACGTTATCATTAGTCACTTGTTTCAATGCTTCAAACAACGTCTTATTGTCAAAACAGTACGTTCCTGTGTTGATCTCTTGAACAGCTTGTTCATGAATGGTCGCGTCTTTATGCTCGACGATTTTCGATACAGTCCCGTCTTCTTTACGAATGACTCTTCCATATCCAAACGGGTCTTCTGCATGTGCTGTCAATAAAGTGACTTTTGCGTTTTCTTTTTCATGATGTTTCAAGAGTGCTTCCATCGTTTCAGCGGAAATCAATGGCGTATCACCACAGACGACGAGTGTAGTACCTTCCAGGTCTCCTAACAAATCCTCTGTTTGCATGACGGCATGACCTGTACCAAGCTGCTCCTCTTGCAACACATAATTCACTTCAGCACCGAGCTGATCTTTCACCTTTTCAGCTCCATGACCAATGACCGTGACGATTTGATCGACCTGAACTTCTTTAATCTGGTCGACAACATGTTGAACCATCGGTTTACCACCTACAGGGTGCAACACTTTATATAAACGAGATTTCATTCGGGTACCTTTTCCAGCTGCTAACACAACTGCATATCGTTTCGACATATATATCCTCCAATGCTCGTTGTTGACCTTTATCCATTATGAATATATCTTATAATCCTGTATGATTCAAGGAAAGGCGCCATTTGTCGCTATTTTGAAACATTCTATGTAGAACGCGTTCAATCGATATCCTAAGGACTGATATCCATACTGTTCATGACACAATAAAAAGAACCTAATCGAAGGTGATCAGGTTCTTAGTTGCGTAGATTATTAGGATGCACCGGCTTCTTCAAGTGCGGACTCCAATTCCCCTACACGATGGTATTCGGTTAACACAGCTGTCTGGATCTTCTCACGAGTGTTTGATGTGATCGGATGTGCGATATCACGGAATTCACCATCTGGCGTCCGCTTGCTCGGCATTGCAACAAACATTCCATTGTTTCCGTCGATTACACGGATATCATGAACTACGAATTCATGATCGATGGTAATTGAAGCAATTGCCTTCATACGCCCATCTGTGTTCACTCGTCGAAGTCTTACGTCAGTTACTTCCATTTTGTAAAACACACCACCTTTTTTATAAATACCAGCGTACTAAGAGGTTTCTACACACTTGTAACTTTTTCCTGCTCGGAATATAAAAAATAATTAAAAAATTAAATCAACTTAAAAAGAAAGTAAAAAAGCCAACCACAGCATAAGTTGCTGTCGTTGGCTTTTATTCTTATTTCACTAGGGCAATAACTTCGATTTCAATTCGTACGTCTTTCGGAAGTTTGGAGACTTCTACACAAGAACGTGCAGGTTGATGATTCTCGAAATAACTCCCGTATATTTCATTAACGGTCGGAAAATCATCCATGTTCTTTAAGAAGACCGTAGTTTTGACGACTGTTTCGAGGGATGCTCCTGCCTCTTCCAACACAGCCTTCAAGTTAGAAAAGATCTGATGCGTTTGTGTTTCGACATCTTCCCCAGCTAATGCCCCATCCGGAGTAAGGGCAATCTGACCAGAACTATAAAACATGTTGTTTACAACGATGCCTTGGGAGTATGGTCCTATTGCTTCAGGTGCGTTTGTCGTATGAATCTTCTTCATTCGCTTCCAACCTCCATCTGATCTAAGTAATTACCAGCTTCAACTTGGATCTTCTTCTCTCTCGTGTCAACATGCGAGAGACGCGCTACAGATATGTAGTCATCAACAAGTCTTTCTTGGACTTCCTCTGATTCGACAAGTACGCCGATCCCTACCATTGTCGCCTCGAATTCTTGAAGTAGATCCGTCATACCTTTGATTGTGCCGCCGGCCTTCATGAAGTCATCGATGATCAAGACGTTGGAGCCTGATGGCAGGCTTCTTTTCGCCAACGCCATCGTTTGTATCCTTTTTGTCGAACCGGAAACGTAATTGATACTCATCGTTGAACCTTCAGTGACACGACTATTACTGCGGACAATCACAACCGGAACATTCAAATAGGACGCAACAGCGTATGCCAGTGGGATCCCTTTTGTTGCAACAGTCATCACAACATCAATCGAACGATCTGCAAACATTGATGCAAACATACGGCCTACCTTGTTGATGATCGATGGATTTCCGATGATGTCCGTCATATAAAGATATCCACCAGGAAGAACACGTTCTGAAGAACTTAATAGACCCTTCAATTCTTCAATTACTTCACGTGCTTCATCCTCTGAAACGCGCGGAATATACCGGACGCCTCCTGCTGCACCAGGTACAGTTACCAACCAGCCTACACCTTGTCCCTCAAAATTTTCTTTAATAATCAACAAATCTTCGCTTATGGAGGACTTTGCAGCTCCGTAACGATCACTGAAAAAAGAAAGAGAAATGAGTTCATGTGGATGCTGGAGGAGATACCGAGTCAAATCAACGAGCCTACTGCTTCGTTTTAATTTCATGCTTGATTCCTCCAAAACCGAATATTTTAAGGTTAATATACCACTTTTGTACGGGTTTATTCAACCTGTTAATCCGTTTCGCCTAACATCCTGACCATGTACACTTCATTACAAAACCCTCTGAGACCATTGTAGATTCGTTGAGCACGTGTTTCATGAACTGTCAGTCCAAATACCGTCGGACCGCTTCCGCTCATTAAAACCCCTTCTGCTCCCAAACGTGCCATCTGACTCTTAATGTGTGAAACATCCGGATAATCCTCTAATGTGACAGACTCCAATACGTTCCCTAATAAATCACAGATTTGGTGGAAATCTTTTCTTTCAATTGCATCAACCATCGCTCGGATATCAGGATGTTCGACCTCTGCTAATTTCAAATTCCGATACACATCCGCAGTGGATACGCCAATGGCTGGCTTCGCTAAAACGACCCAGCAAGGTGGTGGTGATGGAATCGACTTGATGATTTCCCCTCTTCCAGTTGCAAGGGCAGTACCACCATAAACACAAAAAGAAACATCGGATCCGATTTTCGCACCTAAAACAGCCAATTCATCCATCGATAGACCAAGATCCCATAATTCGTTCAAACCTTTTAGGGTTGCCGCAGCATCACTACTTCCTCCTGCAAGACCAGCGGATACGGGGATATGCTTATCAATCGTGATATGTACACCATCTTTTCGGTTACACTCTTTTTTTAGTAAGTCTGCAGCCTGATAAGCAAGGTTTCGAAAGTCAGAAGGCACGTATCCGCCTGAAGATTCAATTTTGATGATGTCTTCATCAAGTGTGTTCAATTCGACACGATCAGCCAAATCAATGGTAGTCATGACCATTTCGACTTCATGAAATCCATCCTCACGTTTATGTAAGACATCTAATGAAAGGTTTATTTTTGCCGGAGCTTTAACGGAAAGTTTCACTATTCTTCACCTACTTCATAAGTCCATATACCGCTCAATAGTTTATCATACATTCTGCCAAAATGGCGGAAAACATTCAATTAAAAAGGATGGCCATACTTGTTCAATCAACACGGTCCTAACATTTCCTGCAACATTTGTGTTGAGGGGTCTGTTTGGCAACTGGAGGATTGTCAGTAAGGTCCACCCTGTATCGAGCAGTAGTTTATTCAGACATTTGTTGTTGTGCTTTTTCAATCGCACGTTTGACCATGTTTCCGGCATCTCTGGAACGAATCGCTCCCCAACCTTCTTTTTGCACGGTCTCATAGAAGCCTAACTCTTTTGCAATTTCCTCTTTAAAACGGTCGGACATAATGCCGCGTCGTCTTGCCATAATTGCGAAAAGCCCCTTTCAAATCCTTTTTCACTACTACGTATGATTAGTATAAGGAGTTGAGGGGGAATTATGATTTCCTTATGTATCCTGTAAACCAAGTTTGATTTCTTCGAATTCACTCCCTTTCCGCGGGCGAACCGTAAGCCTCACTTCCACAGGATGTGGTGGCTTCGACGTTCACCACAGGACGTGGTGGCACTTAGTCAAAGATCCTTTGTGATTGTTGACCCGCGTGTTCGCTGCGGGGTCTTGCCTGGCTCGCCGTTCCCGCTGGAGTGTCGTGAATTTCTGTGAAATCAAATATATACCCTCTAAAAAGGCTCTAAAAAAGTAAAAAAGCAGTTAGACATTATGCCTTACTGCCCGCTTACCATCATTCCGTTCGTAGTATCTTCAGCAAATGTAATTTCGACTGTTTCAGTCAAAACGTCAGCATAGCTGTATGATACGCGTTCAAATGCATTTGTATCTTGATCCAACTTCACAATGAAGACTGCTGGATAAGTTTCTTCTAAGGTGCCACTTCGTTCAATGGTTTTTCGTCGTCCGCCGTTCGCTTTCAACGTTAGACGCTTACCAACTTGCCCTTCTAACACGCGTTTTATGTCAGGAATTGTTTTACCCATTCTACTACACCTCACTTAGACAAATTATAACATCATTTGATGCATTTTGTCAAAATAAATCTAAAATTATAGCAATGCTCTCTTGCAGTTGTCAACGGTGTTGACTCTATTTTTTTAATTTAAAATTATTTTGTCATAAAATTAAGCAGATTATGTAGACTTGTACAAAAAAGATGAAGAAAAAATTAGATCAGTTGAATCAGGCTGACTCTTTACATCCATTCGACAGAGACAGCCTATGGTTTTATGCATTTGCATTGGCAGCAGCCGTTTGATTGTTTTTATCAGGGTCTTTAATCGGCATGCCTGTTCTTAAGAATCCTGTCGTTTCCACCCCACCTAAACCATCGTCACCTGTAATCGTGTTCCGCAAAACCTCCCACACATTAATTCGGTCATAAAAGGAGGTGAAGCTTACCTTAGATACGATATAAACAGGATCCAGCGCATGTATATTGACTCTCGAAGGTGAACTTGCAAAATTGGCACCAGCTCTGATCAATGATTCGAAATGCGATTGACAAGCTCCAGCAAAGATCATCAATTGATCGAGGTTCGGATTTTTTTTACGAGCATCTTTCACCGTACGCACGAAATATTTGGAATGCCTATATGCTTGCAGGTCTGAAACGTCCCCTTTGGAACGGATATAAGCATCATGACCTGTAATCACAAGTATGTCCGGTGCGACTTCATCCATGAGGGCTGGTACTTTTTCCGGCATTTCGGTTTCCTTCATATGAATTCCGAATACAGGCACATTCAACTTTTTATATAATTCTAGACATTTGTTCAGATAATATGGATCACCATCTACATGCAGGACTTTCCCAGGGAGCCTGAAGTAAGAGTGGTTTTTGTCATAACCGCCTGTCGCGGAATATTCCATTTTATGTCTTAACAATTGATAATCCTGTCGGAATAAACGATAGGAGGATTTCTCTTTTTCTTTAATCTTCTTTCTCCGTTCTTGCTGCTCATCGCCATTCATCACGACCAGATCATCTACAGGGGCATCTGCGATCAACCTCATATCTTCCCCGGCTAATTCAGCCACCTGATCGTCTGTTATATGGGTAATACGAAATAAGAGATCACATTGGTATGAACGTCTTCCGACGATGTCCCCTACTTGAATAGGCATAAACTCTATTCCCCCTCGACGAGAGTGATCCTGAATGCGTTATCTGTTTAGAAAACGAGTATCTGCATACTTTTTTTCGATTTCCAGTTACTCTTTAAACCTATGTTAAGTAAATTGAAAAAATGATTAATTATCAAAATGCATAAAGAAACCCTTAGCGACTTGTAATCGATAAGGGTGTGTATAATAATTATTTTTTTATTGGTAGCAAGGCATTCGAAAGTTTGGCGAATTCGGCAATCGTTAATGTTTCTCCACGACGCTTTCCATCAATATCAACTTCTTGAAACACTTGCTCGATTTCAGCTTTTTGATCTTTAGACAATAGATTGTTCTGTAGATTATTCAACAAGGTCTTCCGTCGCTGAGCGAAACTTGCACGTACAACCTCGAAGAAGAACTCTTCATCCTCCACTTCAACTGGTGGTTCATCTCGTAACATCAACGATATGACAGATGAATCTACATTCGGTTGAGGTACGAAAACCGTTTTCGGAACCTTCACTTCTGATTTGGCAACCGCATAATATTGGACGGCTATTGAAAGAGAGCCATAATTTTTCGTCCCAGGTTCTGCAGCCATCCGATCGGCTACTTCTTTTTGAATCATTACGACTATGCCTTTGATTGGCAGTCGTTCCATCAACAGCTTCAAAATGATCGGTGTCGTCACATAATAAGGTAAATTGGCTACGACCATCAAATCATCCATTCCATTGAATTCCTCTTCAATCATAGCAGGAAGATCCGCTTCCAACACATCTTGATGGATGACTTTGACATGAGGATAGTCAGACAGCGTATCTTTCAATATTGGAATCAAGCGCTGATCAATCTCGAATGCCGTAACCTTTTTGGCGCGTTTCGCCAATTGTTCCGTCAACGATCCGATTCCAGGTCCGATCTCGATGACACCTGTTTCAGAAGTCACACCAGCAGTATCGACGATCTTATCGAGAATGTTACGATCAATCAAGAAATTCTGGCCCAGACTCTTCTTAAATGTGAATTTATGTTTATCAATTATTGATCTCGTATATTGAGGGGTTGAGATATCTTTTCTCATGCCTCCTCCTCCTTTAACACTTGTTGAAGCGCCTCTCGAAATTCCTCACGACTAATCTGGAACATCTTCAGCCTTTTATGTAGTTGCTTTCCATTACTATACCCTAGTTTCAAATAAGTTCCGAGCTTTTCACGCCGTTCACGGGCATGACTGCCACCAATCAAACCTCCATCAATGAGGTCTTGCCAACTGATTGTTTCAAACTCTTCATTCACAAAGTCTTGACGGGCTTCAAGCAGTGCATTTCGAATTGAATCATCAGATGCATGCTCAATTCCGACACCTTTGTTATTAACCGCGATCGCTTCTTGTTTAGGGAGAAATGCGTGCTTACAACCCGGCACATGCTCACGAATAATCTTTCTGATCCGTTCACCCGGAAAGTCCGGATCTGTGAATACGATTACGCCTCTCCGTTCTTGAGCAAGCTTGATCCTCTCCAATGTTATATCGCTGATTTCCGAACCGTTTGTCTCGATTGTATCAGCATCTATTGCCCTTTTTATCGCAATCGTATCGCTTTTTCCTTCGACCACGATAATTTCTTTAATTTTCATGAAAAACCTCCGAAATATTTGAAACCTTTTTGTAATGAATGCGTCTATATAAGTAGAACAGCTTTTACTCAGTATACCCTATCCCAAACTTTTAGATAAAGCGTTCATTTTTTGGGGTGGAAGATAAAGAAAACTTGGCAAAGCCAAGCCGTGGCGCAGGTTGAGCCAAAGTTGCACTTATAATGAAGAAAGTATTTATACTTTCTTTAAGTGTTAAAAAGCACAGGGATGGTAATCCCTGCGCTAAAAGATGAAATGTGTATGATGTTCTGCCAAACATCCTCACGTTAGTTTAGTACTTTGATACGAACAGTCTTCCTACCCCAACTTCTTGCTGTAGATAAACTGCTGAAGAATACATCGATTTTATTACCACGGATTGCGCCACCAGTATCCAGAGCGGTAGCATATCCATATCCTTCAACCCAGACTCTGCTTCCTAATGGAATGACACTCGGGTCAACAGCAATGACTTTCGCATTCGGATTTGCTTTCAAGTTGTAGCCAGTAGCCGTAATTCCCGAACATCCAGTACAATTTGCTGTATAGGCAGTACTTGTAACATAAAATTCACGACCAGCTGGTTCAGCCGATGATTTGCTACGTGAAACCGTTTGAGTTCGTACCTTCGTACCGACTGCTACAATTTTATCTTTACTGTCTGATACCTTTTCCGTTTTGACCAGTTCTCTGGAGACTTCTTTTCCATTCTCCATGACAACTTCATAGTGCTTTTTCACTTTTCCTTCTTGACCATTGGAAACGACTTTTTCCTTACCTTTTTCAAGGCTGCTATCTTTACGCTTAACGACTGCGTAATCCACTGTTTCTTCCACTACATCGGTGACCTTTTCTACCCGAATGACTTTGACCTGAGATCCCTTTTCGACGAGGGCATCTTTCCCAGGTTCTACGCGATCCAATTCAGAAAGCTGGATCTTATTTTGTTTTAAAAGGTCAGCGACCGTAATCGAAGTGGTCCACACTTGTTTTTCTTTTCCACCGTCATTCAACTTGACTTGAAATGCTTTTTCAAGATTGACAGTTAATCCATCTATGATGTCAGTATCGAGAGCTGGACTTAATTGATCGTGCTCTTCAACCTTGATCTTTTCTTGTTCTAACATCTCTTTCACAGTATTTGCAGTCGTCCAGATCTTTTGTTCTTTCCCTCCGACATTAATTGTCACTTGATGGGACTGGACCCAAGAGATCTTCATCTGATTTTCGACTTTTGTATCTAATCCAGGGCTTACTTTGTCATGTGAACCGACAACAATCCCATTTTCTTGTAAAATCCCCTCAACGGTATCGGCATGAGTTTGCACCTGCTTTTCCTGCCCGTTGATTGAGAGGGTAACCGAGTTTTTCGTCATCTCATAAGCTCCGACGCTTACGGCTGCTCCCAATACGAGTAGGCCTGCAATGGATACCAGAAGCCACTTTCCCGTTAACATTCTGGACACGACAGTTTTTAGGTGGATCATGTTCCGACCCCTCCTTTTCAAATTCTGTTATTTACAACACCTGTTGTACCTCCGTCAAACAAGACCTCCCTTTCACTTTTGGTCCCCATTATGCAAGGGATTTTTTGAAAAATAAAGGAAAATTGCTCGACATGATTTGTGTTCTATTTTAGAGAACTTTGTAGAATCTCGCGTTATCTCATCTTTCTCTTCTTCCTTCGACATATATCATCAGCGATTGATGCCGAATAAACGAAATGCGTTGTCGGAAGTTTTTTGGGCGAGTTCTTCTACTGATATGCCTTTCAAATCAGCGATTTGTTCTGCGATATATTTTACATAAGAAGATTCGTTACGTTTTCCCCTTAATGGATGCGGGCTTAGAAACGGACAATCTGTTTCAATCAGCAAGCGATCCATTGGAATTTCAGCAGCTACTTCTTTTGGGCGTTTTGCATTTTTGAATGTGACAGGTCCACCGAAAGATATGTAGAAATTCATATCCATGCACCGCTTGGCAATTTCCAGACTGCCACTATAGCAGTGCATTATGCCACCGACTTCTCCTGCATTTTCTTCCTCTAAAATCGATACCACGTCTTCAGTTGCTTCACGATTATGGATGACTATAGGAAGCTTCACTTTCTTTGCGAGGTTGATTTGTTTTCGGAAGACTTCCTTCTGAACCTCTTTCGGAGATTTGTCCCAATGATAATCGAGTCCCATCTCCCCAAGCGCTACGACCTTTGGATGGTCAGATAGTTCTTCAAGCCACTTCAGATCCTCTTCCGTCATGTCAATTGCATCAACCGGATGCCAGCCGACCGCTGCATAGATGAAGTCATATTGTTCGGCAAGCTCTAGTGCACCATGAATCGTCTTTCGGTCAAAACCGACGACAACGATATGAGAAACACCTTCGTCCAGCGCTCTCTGGATGACTTCTTCGCGATCGTCTTCAAATTGATCGGCATTCAAATGAGCGTGAGTATCAAATAACATAGTCAAAAACACCTACTAAATCATGATTTTTATAATACAGAACTCCTAGTTTCAAAATCACTTTCCTAGTTTATCACATTTATTATAGGAATTGCTAAGTCAATTGCTTGTCATTCCGATTACAAATCCATTACAAAGGAAAGTCATTATTATATAGAAGAAAAGGGATTTATTCAATTTCTATAAATCACCAAAAAAAGATCGACCCTTTTATCGGGTCGATCCTGATTAATATTAAGCTATTTTACAATCGAGCCATTTGGTAATGATTGATCGATGGTTGCGAGTTTCAGCTTTCCGTCCTGACTTCCAGCAAGGACCATTCCTTCAGATCGTTCTCCACGTAATTTGACCGGCTTCAGGTTCGTCACGCAAATGACCTTCATACCTACAAGTTCTTCCGGTTGGTAATACTGTGCTATGCCTGAAACGACTTGACGCTTCTCATCACCAAGGTCCAGTTGAAGCTTCAAGAGTTTATCGGCTTTCTTCACTTTATCTGCCTCTATGATTTCAGCTACTTTCAACTCAATCTTTGAAAACTCATCAAAACTGATTTCATTGTTTGATGCTTCATCTTTTTGTTCATTCGTATTGTCGCTAGCCGTTTCTTCTTCTTTCGGTTCAGAACCTCTCATAGAAGATTTGATATAAGTGATTTCGTCTTCACTTTCCAGTCGTGGGAAAATCGGTTGTCCTTTTTGGACTTTCGTTCCTCCAGGAATTTGACCGAACTCTTTCAAACTCTCCCAGCTTGTGAGGTGCTTATCATCTTTAATACCAAGCTGCTCCCAAATCTTATATGGAGCCTTCGTCATGAATGGTTGAACCATCACAGAAACATAACGTAACGATTCTGCCAGATGGGACATGACAGAAGCCAACTGATCACGTTGGTCTTCATTTTTCGCAAGAATCCATGGTTGTGTTTCATCAATATATTTATTCGTACGGCTGACCAATTGCCAGATGGACGATAATGCTACTGAAAATTCCATATGGTCCATCGCATTTTCAACCTTTTCAAGTGTCGCATTCACTAATTCTTCGAGTGAATCGTCGTAGGAGGTAATCATTCCTTCATGCGCAGGAATTTCTCCGTCAAAGTATTTGCTGATCATCGCTACTGTTCGGTTCAATAAGTTACCTAGATCATTCGCCAAGTCATGGTTTACACGATCAACGAAGCTTTCGGGTGTAAAGACACCGTCTGATCCAAATGGAACCTCGCGTAATAGGTAATATCGAAGCGCATCCAAGCCATATCGATCGATCAATGTGACAGGATCGACGACATTCCCTTTTGATTTCGACATTTTACCGTCTTTCATCAATAGCCATCCATGAGCAAATACTTGCTTAGGCAGCGGTAAGTCTAGTGCCATAAGGATGATCGGCCAGTAAATCGTATGGAAACGGGTAATCTCTTTTCCAACTAGATGGACATCGGCCGGCCAATATTTCTTGTATTTGCTGTCGTCTTCAGAACCATATCCAAGCGCGGTGATATAATTGGATAACGCATCGATCCATACATAAATGACGTGCTTCGGATTCCCTGGTACTTTAACTCCCCAATCGAAAGAAGTTCGAGATACAGCGAGATCTTCCAAGCCAGGTTTGATGAAGTTGTTGACCATTTCATTCTTTCGGGTTTCCGGGAGAATGAAGTGTGGATTCTCCTCATAGTATTGTAGAAGTCGATCAGCGTATTTGCTCATTTTAAAAAAGTAAGATTCCTCTTTTACCCGTTGAACAGGTCTACCACAATCAGGGCATTTTCCATCCTCTAATTGAAGATCCGTAAAGAACGATTCACAAGGAGTACAATACCAACCCTCGTACTCGTCCAAATAAATGTCACCTTGATCCATGAGTTGTTGGAAAATCTTTTCGACAATATTTTTATGGCGGTCTTGTGTCGTTCGGATGAAATCATCATATGAGATGTCTAACTTATCCCAAAGCTCTTGGATGCTTTCCACGATTTCATCGACATATCGGATTGGAGTTTTACCACTCTCTTCCGCTTTCTCTTGAATCTTCTTTCCGTGTTCGTCTGTACCTGTCAAGTACATGACGTCATAACCACGGAGTCTTTTATACCTTGCCATAGCATCTCCAGCTACAGTCGTATATGCATGTCCGATATGAAGCTTCCCGCTTGGGTAATAGATTGGTGTTGAGATGTAAAATGTTTTGTTTTCCCCTGGCATTCTTGCTACCTCCTCTAATTTCCAAAAATTGTTTCATGAGAATTGATTAGGGGTAAGTTAGTCGATAATACAACTTCTTAAAAGTATTTTTCCCGTTTCATTCTACCATTAATTGAAGACTTTTTCTTTCCCTAGACATAAAATGACACGCAAGTACGAAAAACAATATATGTAAATACCTACAGGATTACTGTACTGGGACAAAAATATACCTGGTACATTCGAAACTATATACCATCCGTTTCATTTTTCGACATTATTTTGTCGAAATTTGTCGATACAATGAATGGTTATAATACTTTTAGATTATGAATAACCCAGATCTAAATAGTAGATTTTACCTGTATATTCCTGATAGAAATGGAAGGTATTATCAGTCCGGTAATCTGGAATTGCGTCAACTCAACAACGAAAGGGTGTTTACAAAAATTGCAAAAACTTTCTCGAGAGAAAATGATTGACGAGTTTGGGAATCGCTGGTATTATTAGGACATAACAGTTTTTGTCGAATAATGGCGATAAACATAGAGTGTATTCAAAATAAAAGTAGGATTAAAGAGAGGAGATTTTACATTATGAAATCTACAGGTATCGTACGTAAAGTTGATGAACTAGGTCGTGTGGTTATTCCGATCGAGCTTCGTCGTACTCTTGGAATTGCAGAAAAGGATGCTCTTGAAATCTATGTTGATGACGATCGCATCGTACTTAAGAAATACAAGCCTAACATGACTTGCCAAGTTACAGGAGAGGTTTCCGATGATAATCTTTCTATCGGTGACGGTAAGATCATCCTTAGCCGTGAAGGTGCAGAACAAATCCTTCAAGAGCTAAACGACTACGTTTCTAAGACAAAATAAAAGGTTAAAAAAGAGGCTGACTTCTGTCAGTCTCTTTTTTTTGATGGCTGTTTTCGCAAACTTTGTTGCTCTGAAAGCAGTTGATTCAGAAGCAAATTAACGACTCTCAACCAATTTTGTTAATCACGATTCGACATGATAGATTTGGTAGACTTCTCGCTTTGGCAAGTCACGGTCGAGTGCGACTTGTTTGATCGCCGCTTTATTCGACATGTCTTCTTCCTTCATATAATGCTCAACGTGTTCAATGACCGATAATGTCATCCACCATTTATCATCTTGATCATCAATCACTCCGGTTCCTTCAATGATGATACAGAATTCTCCTCTTACCTGCTCTTCCTCACTCCAGTTCAGTAAGTCACCAAGGTTCCCACGAATGATTTCTTCGAATCTTTTCGTGAGTTCCCGATTCATAGCGGCCTTCCTCTCGACACCAAAGGCATCTGATACCTCTTTCAATGTATCTTTCAATCGATGGGGAGACTCATATAGGATGATACTGTCTCTAAGTTTGGATAGGAATTCTATTTCTGTTTTACGCAATTTTTTGTCGCGCGGTAGAAATCCATAGAAATAGAAATGGTCTGTCGAAAGTCCTGAAGCCACAAGTGCGGGTAAAGCTGCATTGGCACCGGGCAAAGGTATGACTGAAATTTCCGCTTTTACACAATCCTTGATCAGATCATGGCCAGGATCGGAAACGCCTGGCATGCCCGCATCACTGACGAGTGCAATCGTATGACCCTCCATCAGTTGTTGGAGCAGCTTTTCACCACTCTTCATCTTGTTATGCTCATGATAGCTGACAAGAGGTGTCGAAATGTCGAAATGATTGCATAGTTTCTTCGTTTGTCTCGTATCCTCACATGCAATCAAGTCCGCATCCTTCATATATTGAATCGCCCGGAATGTCATGTCTTCCAGATTCCCGATCGGGGTAGGTATAATGAACAATCGGCCTTTATCCGTTTCAGTCTGATAACTCTTTTGACTCCACATGATTCACTGACTCCTTCGTATCAATCAGACGTTCTTTCTCACTTCTTTTCAACTGTTTAATTCGGTATTCTGCTCTCAAAGCTTCGGATTTCGTAACATGCTCTTCCTTATAAACGAGCTTCACCGGCGTCCGTCCACGAGTATATTTTGCCCCTTTGCCTTGTTGATGAGCAAGCAGACGACGATTGATATCATTTGTATAGCCTGTATATAAACTTCCATCTTTACATTCTAAAATATATACACAATACCCATCATCGCCCATATGCACGGAGGACCTCCTCTGTATATTCATTCGATTCGTTATAAACGATAATCGGAGGGAGGAGCTTCAAATCAGGCTTTCCACCTTTAGATCCTTCAACTAGAATCATGTTCGCCTCTTTTCCCTGTTTCGGATAGACGAACTGTAAACGCTTAGGTTCTAAATGATACATTCTCATAAGGGATAACAAATCCATCAATCGTTCTGGACGATGGACAAAGGCTGCTTTTCCTCCGTTTCTTAAACTTTTTGCAGCGATTCTTACGACATCATCCAACGAACAATAGATTTCATGCCTCGCGATTGCATAGTGTTCATTATGATGATGATCCTTCGGGTTTTTCGATTCAAAATAAGGAGGGTTGCATGTAACGACATCATATTCTTCATTCAATTCATCTTCAAGTTCCAGTATATCCTTATGCTGAATGGAAATCTGGTCCTTTAGCTCATTAAGCGCAACACTACGCTCAGCCATGCTCACGAGTTTATTCTGTATTTCTATCCCTGTAATTGTTCCTTTTGTCCTTCTAGACAAAAGGAGAGGGATTGCTCCTGTACCCGTACACATATCCAACAGTTTACCTTTCTGAATAGGTACATAGACGAAATCCGCCAATAAGACGGCATCTAATGAAAATGTGAAAACAGAAGGGCTTTGGATGATTTTCAATTGATCAGGTATGATGTAATCGACTCGTTCTCCTTCAAATATTTCTACTGACATCATGCTGTATCCTTTCACAATGAATATGTAAATTTATCATGTCCTAACGAAAAAACCTTATCAAACTGAGCATTTGATAAGGTCTGAATCCAAGTGGAAAGCTACTTTTTGTTCAAGAAGGACAGGCAGAACAAACAATCTCCTTCGGTACGGATACTTCCATAATGTAAATTACATATATGAAAGCCTTCCTGATACAACCGAGCCAACGTATCGAATCCTTCGCCGATGTCTGGAGCATTTTTCTGTGCATCTTCCTGCTTTGAGGAACGATTCCCTTGAGGCGGTTGTTTTTCTCGCTCCAAACGGCTCCTCAAATTACGGTTTTCCACTTCTAGATGGTGATTTTCCTCTAGAAGAGCAGCCAACTGGTTTTTTAAATCTCCCAATTGCTTGTATAAACTTCCGATCTGCTCTTCCATTTCACTTACTCTTGAGAAGATTTCTTTCTTGTCCACGGCTTCACCCCGTTACTCTGTCGCTTGTGAAACGGAGCCTTCCTTAATAAGCTCATCAAGGGTGTATTCAATCACACGTTCACGTTCATAAAGGTCAACCTGCACGAGACGTTCAAGAATGTTCAGACCAACGACCTTACCGTTACCATGTGCTGTGTGAATTTCTTCTCCTATGTCTGGAAGCTCCTTTTTAGCGGTTTCATAATCATCGTTTTCATATTTCAGACAACACATCAGTCGACCGCATAAACCAGAAATTTTCGCTGGATTCAATGAAAGATTTTGGTCTTTCGCCATCTTGATGGAGACAGGCTCGAAATCTCCAAGGAATGTGGAACAGCATAGCAAACGACCACAAGGGCCTATTCCGCCGAGCATCTTCGCTTCGTCACGCACACCAATTTGACGAAGTTCAATACGTGTACGGAAGATGGATGCCAGGTCTTTCACGAGTTCACGGAAATCGACACGGCCATCTGCTGTAAAGTAAAAGATGACTTTGTTACGATCAAATGTATACTCAACATCGACCAGCTTCATATCGAGGTCATGTTCATCAATCTTCTTTACACAGATGTCGAATGCTTCCTTCGCTGCTTCTTTATTTTCTTGGACAGAAATGTGGTCCTTTTTGTTTGCGATACGGACGACCTTCTTCAAAGGAAGGACGACATCGTTCTCATCGACTTGTTTCTTTGCAAGGACCGTCTTGCCATATTCAATGCCTCTTGCTGTTTCGACAATGACAAATGTGTTGTTATCTATATCTAGATCACCAGGATCAAAATAATAAATTTTTCCCGCTTTCTTGAAGCGGACACCAATTACTTCATACACTAGGGTTATCCCTCCTGCAATCTAAGCACCAATTGCTCCATTAACAATTGAAGATTCATATTTGCGTTCAGACGTCTTTTCGCTTCAAGTATTTGCATCATTTGATGACGTACTCTGCTCTGGGAGCTATGTAGCGCTTGGACGGATAATATATTTGTAGCATCGTTGAATACGATGGATTGTTCTTCTTCTAATTGAGTGAGAAAAACGTCTTTATACCAAATCAACAACAAATCCAAACCGATCTCGACTTGTTGTTTATCTTTGAAATGTGGGTGCCAATATTCATTAAGAGCGAGAAGGACTCGGTGTGGTCTTTCATGAAGCTCTTCTCCTAATTTTAACACGTTCTTTCGGGCTTGTACAAACCACTCATCCTCTAGTAACAATTGCGCTTCCTTCTGATCATTGGTCAACGCTGCGGCGGTTTTTGCCAATTGTTCTGGATTACCTTCATTTGTAAGCGCTTGAATTAGTTCGTTTTGAGATTGTGGGGCGAACGTTAAAATTTGGCATCTTGACCGGATCGTGTCCAGAAGTTGATGTGGGTTCTCCGTTAATAGGACTGCGACCGTCTTCTGTCCGGGCTCTTCTAAAAATTTTAAAAGGCTGTTTGCTGCCTGGGTTGTCATCCTTTCCGCATGTTCTATGATATATGCTTTGGATTTGGACTCAAGCCCCAGATAGGAGAATTCCTTTTGCAGCTTTCTTACCTGTTCTATCTTGATTGACTGCCCATCTGGCTCGACCAAATGCACATCTGGATGATTGCCTGAATCGATCCGTTTGCAATCTGGACATTCGCCACATGGCTCACTTGATTCTCTTACACGACAGAAATAGGCTTTTGTCAGTTGGAGAGCTACCTGCTTCTTCCCAGTCCCCTTGTTTCCTTTGAATAAGTAAGCATGGGCCAAACGGTCTTTCTTTATGCTGTTCGTCAATAACTTTACAACATAGGGTTGTTTGTCCTGTAGTGTGTTCCAACTCATACCAATCGACTCTTTTCTACGTATACAAATTGACGAGTAATCCTTTGATCTCACCAATCCTGCCTAATATATCAATACTCTTGACTTCACGATTCATCAATTCCTCCGTCAAGGTAATCAATTCTTCATCTACGCGCTCGACAAGATGCATCGTTTCAAGATGACCATGTCCGCTCCAACTTCTAGATTTCTTCAGATTCATGCCGAACTCTACTGTTTCTTTCATGAATCGTTTCACAAGGCGTTTATATTCTCTGAGGTCGCTTAATGTTTGTGATTTCAGCAAACGTTGTCCTTGTTGATCGATTTTATTCAACAGCGTGGACAGATGCTCATTTTGGAGTTTTTGCTGTTGTGCTTGGACCACTGAATCGAACTTTCCTTGCCTGACAGGTGGTTTCACACCCTCCTGTAATCTTTGTTCGACGTTCGTCCGAAGGTCTTGCCCGATTTTCATCACGATGCCTCCTAAAATTGCATGAACTGTTCGATCGGAAGGACGAACACAGTTGCGCCGCCAACTTCGACTTCCACAGGGTATGGAACATATGAGTCCGCATTCCCACCCATTGGAGATACCGGTGCTACAAGTTGATCTCTGCTTTGGCAGTTTTCTTTAATGATCTCCAATACACGCTGGACATGCTGATCTTCCGTACCAATCATGAATGTCGTATTGCCCGACTTCAGGAAACCACCCGTAGTCGCCAACTTCGTCGCACGAAAATTACTTTTAACGAGGGCATCTGACAATCGATTGCTATCTTTATCTTGAACCACCGCAACCACAAGCTTCATAAGCGAGAGCTCCTTTCATACCTTTATATATCTATTATAACAGGTGCACATTTTTCATTCTATTTTATCTTTGCAAGTTTTTGGTTGATTATGCTAATGATGTCTTCATATACAGCCTCTATGGATTGTTCTGCATCGACTTTGACGATCCTCTCAGAAAACCGATCATTTACGATACGATAACCTTCTTGAACTTTTTTATGAAAATCGAGCTTTTCAAGATCAAGTCTGTTTTTTTCTCGTTTGGCATTATCATCAATTCGACTCAAGCCTACTTCCGGTGAAAGATCGAAATAGATCGTCAAATCCGGCATATGGTCCTCTGTAGCGAAACGGTTGATTGTGTACACTTCATCAATACCCAGTTCACGAGCATATCCCTGATAGGCGAGGCTGCTGTCGATGAACCGGTCACATATTACGACCTTACCTTCCTGTAATGCCGGAAGGACTCTCTCCACCAGATGCTGACGCCTTGCCGCAGCGTATAGAAGCGCTTCTGTTCGCCCATCCATCTTCGTATTTTCAGGGTTAAGGATTACCGAACGAATCTGTTCTGAGATCTCAATGCCACCCGGTTCTCTTGTACATATGAACGGGATTCCCCGACTTTTGAATTCTTCTTCGACCCGTTTAATGATAGTCGTTTTTCCAGCGCCTTCGGGTCCTTCAAATGTGATGAATAACGGTTGACTCATGTATAGCTACCTCCGAAATCTTGATGTTTATATTAGAGGAATATTGCGATTTCTTGATCAGGTTGATTTCCTTGAAACCTTGCCTTTTGTTCAATCAGGAAAGAACAATATTCAATATGGTCCTTTGTAATACGCTCCCCTTTTAAAAGGATCGGGATTCCCGGTGGATAAGGGATGATGGTTTCCGCACTAACCTTGCCGACGGCGTCAGTAAGCAGAACTTTCTTTTGTTCTTGCTGTGAGCTTTTTTTCAGATCAATTTCAGCGACAGCTGGTAATTTGTAGTTTACATGCATCGGCAATCGATCGTTCACGACTTCATAGGATGCCAGGGTTTCCTTAATCAACTTAACAAGGTGATCGATCTTTTCTAACCGACTTAATGGTAACACGAACAACACATTGAACGGGTCCGCAAGTTCTGTATAGATACCGATTTGTTCAAGTACCTTCTGTAATTCATAGCCTGACAGCTTCGTTCTCGACTGCATAACCAATTTCAGCGGATCATGGTAAGCGCAACCGTTAGACGCCTGTACGACTTCAATTTGCGGAACAATCTTAAGGCGGTCTTTTAACTCGTTGATACTGGAAATGATTTGCTCAATATCACGTGGTTCCAGGCTTTCAAGATACCCACGTGCATAATCAAGCGACGCCATCAATACATAGGACGGACTGCTCGATTGTAAAAGCTGGAGCTTGTCTTCCAGATCAAGTGGATCGACCAGACTGGATTTAAAATGTAAAAATGATGCCATCGTCATAGCGGGCAATGTTTTGTGTGCAGATTGAACGACCACGTCAGCCCCCATCGATAATGAAGAAGGTGGAAAAGGTGATCCAATTCCAAAATGAGCACCATGCGCCTCATCCACCACGACAGGACATTCCTGTTCATGTGCGTACGCTATAATACTTGTCAAATCCTGTGTCATCCCGTAATAGTTCGGATTCGTCAGGACGACGGCATCAATGGCATCATATAGTTTAAAAGCTTCCTCAACGCTTTCTAACGTGACCCCTGTTGTCACTCCTGTCGATGCATCCACTTCAGGAGTGAGGAAAACAGGTCGTGCCTCCGCAAGACGGATTGCATTCATGATTGATTTGTGGCAATTCCTTTGGACAAGCACGATCGAACCTTTTCGACACGTCGCCAGAATCATCGCCAGATTACCCACTGTCGTACCGTTCACAAGAAAATAACTACGGTCTGCCTGGTAAAATCGAGCAGTTTGATCCTGCGCCTCCTTTATGACACCAGAAGGATCATGCAAATCATCAAGCCCTGACAATTCGGTTGCATCCAGATGTAGAAGATCTTTTTTAAGCATTTTGTCTGACCAAAGTTCACCGTATTTATGTCCTGGCACATGAAAAGAAAACACTTGTCGATCATAATGTTCTTTCAGCCGATCCAGTAAAGGTGTATGTAGCTTTTTCAATACCATCATTCCGATTCTGTGAAATAATCCTCCCCTCATTCTATCAAAAAATATTCTGAATGACTTGTAGATTCGAGGATTGGATGAATTGGGCAAATAAAAAAACAGGTGTATGTTCACCTGCTTTAACAAGAAACTCGATTGATCTTCCTTAATTTCTCTATAAAATATTGATATTCTTCATCGTCCGTATCCGTTACAACCATTCTCTGTTCACATTTGGTGCATAAAAAGTGTTGGAAAATATAGATCCCTTTATCGGATTGCTCTTCACAAACCATACATGTATCCGTGGATCGCTTTGTCGTTTCCATTTCTCCCACCTCCATCACCATTGTTGCCAGAAACAATTATAAATATACCGAACCGATTCAATTTTTAGAAAAATCATCTGCTAACGTAAATGTATGATGGGTCATATAGAATTGTGTATGTCTCCCTTAAAGTAAAGGTGGAATATTGATATTTGATTTCTTCGTAATCAATTCTCCATCACAAAAGTCACTTCATTGCTGTTTTATAAGTCTTTTCAGTTACCAATTGACCCGCGAGCTTAATAAAATCTGGTTTTAAGCTAAAATGAAGTGATTTTTAGGGGATTTATGCCTCTTTGGGATTGTTTTTTGTGTTGAGAAGTATAAATCACCTCTTTTGAAGAGAAATGCTGTAGCATTTTCTCCCTTATCCCCTTCGTGAAAAGATTTTGTGTCTCACTTGTGGAACTTTAGCGCTTACTTGGGGAACTTTATCTCTGGCTTGTGGAACTTAGCCGCTGACTTGGGGAACTTTCATGCTCACTTGGGGAATTTAGTAAAATCTTACTACCTTCTTCCTGATCTCCTTAGTTTCTCTCAAGAGTCTCTTTTGAAAATCTCTCTGAAACACAAAAAAGAACAGCTCTGCAGCTGCTCTCTTAGTTTGCCCGGCGGCGTCCTACTCTCACAGGGGGAAGCCCCCAATTACCATTGGCGCTGAAGAGCTTAACTTCCGTGTTCGGCATGGGAACGGGTGTGACCTCTTCGCTATCGCCACCAGACTATGAAGTTGAAGGAACTATTCCTTCAAAACTAG
>JAIVLN010000014.1 GCA_020524245.1 Rossellomorea aquimaris
CGAAGAGGTCACACCCGTTCCCATGCCGAACACGGAAGTTAAGCTCTTCAGCGCCAATGGTAATTGGGGGCTTCCCCCTGTGAGAGTAGGACGCCGCCGGGCAAACTAAGAGAGCAGCTACAGAGCTGTTCTTTTTTGTGTTTCAAGAGAAGATCGGAGCGTATGATATACGCGAGGACGGAGGCGAGTGCAGGTGACAAAGAGATCTGAAGTTCATCGCAAGCCAACAACCGGACACGGAAGTTAAGCTCGAGCGCCAATGGTCAATTAAAAAGGATCTTCGACTAATTACTAGCATGTCCTGTGCTGAACGTCGAAGTCAGTACATCCTGTACAAGTCCTGAGAGTGGGACGCCGCAGGGCAAATTAAGAGAGCAGCCTTATAAGGCTGCTCTTTTTTTGTGTTTCAGAGAAGTTTTCAAAGGAGATGGGGAGTGGACCAGGCGATGAGATCCGTCATTCATTGCAGGAAGAAGGTAGTAAGATTTTACTAATTTCCCCAAGTGAGCATGAAAGTTCCCCAAGTCAGCGGCTAAGTTCCACAAGCCAGAGGTAAAGTTCCACAAGTGAAGAGGAAAGTTCCACAAGTAAGCGCTAAAGTTCCCCCAAGTGAGACACAAAATCTTCTCACGAAGGAAATAAGGGAGAAAATGCTGCAGCATTTTCTCTTCAAAAGAGGTGATTTTTACTTCTCCACACAAAAAACAATCCCAAAGAGCCATAAATCGCTTATAAATCACTTCATTTTGGTTTAAAACCAGAATTTTTATTAAGCTCGCGGACCAATGGTAACTGAAAAGACTTATAAAACAGCAATGAAGTGACTTCTATGATGGAGAATTGATTTCGCACGCAAATTCGACACTCCTGCGGAAATAGCGAGCTAGGCGAGACCCCACAACGAACATTTACTTGTGGAGCTGATCATTGAGTGAGGAAGCTCGCGGTTCTCCCGCGAAAAGAAAGCTACTTTCGAAGAAATCAATTTATCCAAAAAAGTGTTGCGAATTGTATATTGGTCATTTATAATTAGCATCAACGAAAGCGCTTTCGATATAGAGGGGATAAGCAATGATTACAATCTATGACCTTGCAAAAAAAACCGGATTTTCAAGTACGACTGTCTCTAAAGCCCTGAACAATTATCCCGATGTAAGTCAGAAGACGAAAAAGGCTATACTTCAGACTGCGGCAGAGATGGGATACTTGCCAAACGCGCATGCTCAATCGCTTTCCACTAAAAAATCGTGGACAATTGGTGTCATGTTCTCTGAAGCCAATGAAGTCGGAATGAAACACCCATTCTTCAACGCCATTATCGAAAGTTTTCGTAAGCATGTGGAGAAAGAGGGCTATGATCTGATTCTCGCCTCAAGGAACCTGCGAAACAGGGATACGAGTTACCTTGAACACTTTCTTTATCGCGGGGTCGATGGGATTGTTGTCATCTGCTCAGATCCAAATGATCCACAAGTACAAGAAATGATTAAGAGTAACCTGCCAATCGTTGTCATTGACATGAGCAATCAGAACTGTAGCGTTGTATTGTCCGACAACTTATCTGGTGTGGAACAAGCCATTACATATTTGCACTCACTTGGGCACTCCAAAATTGCTCACATTGCTGGTGATTCGTCCATCCATGCTGGAAAAGTCCGTATTGAAGGCTTCCAAAAGGCAATGAACAAGCTTGGATTGACTATTCATGAGAAGTATCTTGTAAATGGAGGATTATTCTCCATTCAGGAAGGCGCCAAAGCGATGGAGAAGCTACTTGACTTAAAAGAACCACCAACAGCGGTTTTCATCGCAGGTGATCATATGGCTATAGGAGCGATGGAAGTGGCAAAGTCCAGAGGGATCAGAATTCCTGATGATATTTCAATTGTCGGATACGACGATATTGAAATGGCGAGCTATGTAACCCCTAAACTTACAACCGTCAGACAAGATACCGATGTCCTTGGAGTACGTGCAGCACAACTGTTAATCAAGCAGATGGTTCAAGATAAGAAAATCATCACCGAGGAAGTCATTCCAGTTAAATTGATTGAGAGAGAATCATGTACAAACATATAAGGCAAAGCACAACTACTTAACAAAAATGAAACCGCTTTCGGTAACGAAAGCTTTAACTTTTGGTAAAAACGAAACCGGTTTCGAATAATTTTTTTAAAGTTGTTCGAAACCGGTTTCGAAACTTATAAATTTAAATTTTGAAAGGGGAAAAACATGAAGAAAATCGTAGGAGTAATGATGTCGCTCGTTTTAGTCATTGGGGTGATTGCAGGTTGTTCGAACAAAGAAACATCTGGAGAATCAAAAAATGGCAAAAAAGTCGATCTGAAAATCTGGTCCTTTACAGATGAATTGAAAGAGCCCATTAAGAAATTTGAAGAGAAAAACGGTGTGAAAGTTGAACTGACGATTGTGCCGATTGCCGATTATCCAACAAAATTAAAGCCTGTGCTTGAAAGTGGTGTAGGTGCACCGGATGTATTTACAGGTGAAATCGCGTTTTTGAAACAGTGGGTTGACGCGGGATACTGGGAAAACCTTTCAGAAAAACCTTATAACGTAGATGAATTATCCGATAACTATGTACCTTATGTCTTTGATTTAGGAAAAGACCAGGATGGCAATGTAAGAGCATTGTCCTGGCAAACGACTCCTGGTGGGCTTTATTACAAGAGAAGCATAGCGAAGGAAGTACTAGGTACGGATGATCCTGATACAGTAGGTGAAATGCTCTCTTCAATGGATAAAGTATTTGAAGTTGCTGAAAAGATGAAAGAAAAAGGATACCGTATGTTCCCGGATGAGGGATCGATCAGATGGTTCTCCCAAGGAGATAATCCGAAGCCATGGGTGAATGAAAACAATGAAATCCAATTAACAGAACAGAAAATTGCATTTTTAGATACTGCTAAGAAATTACGTGAAAACAATTATACAGCACTCGCACCTGAATGGTCTCCTTCATGGTTTGAAGCGATGGACAAGCCGATCAAGGTAAAAGAAGGTGGAAAAGAAACTGAAACACAAGTATTTTCATATGTCCTTCCAACATGGGGTCTTCACAGCGTACTTAAGACTAATGTAGAAGAATCTGAAGGTGACTGGGCTGTAACAAATGGTCCAAGCCCATACTTCTGGGGTGGTACTTGGTTAGGTGTATACAACAAATCGAAGAATAAAGAGTTAGCTTATGATTTCGTTAAAATGATGACTCAAGATGATGAATTCTTAACAGATTGGGCGAAAGAGACAGGAGATGTTCTTTCTTACCTTCCAGTTACAAATGAAATCAAAGATGACTTCAGTGATGAGTTCCTCGGTGGTCAGAACAACTATCAATTCTTCCTTGAACAAGCGAAAAGCATTGAGCCTGGTATTGTAACGAAGTACGACCAACAGCTTGATACATTCTACGGAAACGCGGTTCAAGAATATGTGGATGGAAAGAAATCGAAAGAAGAAGCAATCAAAGAATTTTACAAAAAAGTACAAAATGCTTACCCGGATTTGAAAGTCCCTAATAAGTAATAAAAACGTAAGCGGTATATGTTTATACCGCTTACTCTTTTGAAAGGAGCGAGGAAATGAATAAGCTGAATCGTTATGGCTATATTTTCGTAGCCCCGTTTTGGATTATCTTTCTCGTATTTAGTATTTACCCTGTAGTGCTCACTTTCTATTACAGTTTTACAAATTACAGTGGTAGTGGAACTGCGGAAGTCGTAGGACTGGCAAACTACAAACGGTTGATTACAGATACGTATTTTGTAGAAGCATTCTTCAATACTTGGAAGATTTGGGGCATCAACTTTGCGCTTCAAATCACAATAGCTTTGATATTGGCAGCGGTATTCTCTGATATGAGGGTGAAAATGAAGGGTCTTGCCTTCTTTCGATCGATTTTTTACCTTCCCAATCTGATAACTGTCAGTTCTGTGGCCCTATTGTTCGGTATTTTGCTGGATTGGCAGCATGGATCTCTCAATATGGTTCTGATAAAAATCGGGCTTATCTCTGAACCGATCAACTGGTTGAACGAACCGACGACTGCTCAGCTATCCGTCTCTTTAATCCTTACATGGATGTGGTTCGGACACTCATTCATCGTGGTCATGGCAGGGGTATCCGGCATATCCAGAGATTATTACGAAGCGGCTCTGATTGATGGAGCAAGTAGAGTACAGACATTTTTCCATATTACACTTCCATTGTTGAAGCCGATTCTTTTATACATTATGATCACATCGTTAATTGGTGGTCTACAACTGTTTGACCTACCTATGTTATTGACAGATGGAATCGGATCCCCTGAAGGGTCGCTTAATACGATGGTCTTGTACTTATACAATCAAGCATTCAAGTATAGCAACTATGGATATGCGTCTGCTGTGGCTTATGGTCTATTCGTAATCACCATCATTTTCTCAGCAATCGTATTCAAATCCATGTATCGCAACGAGCGTAAACAAGCGAGGCAGGTGTAGTTTATGTTGGACAGAACAGAAATTGAAAAAGGTGTCCCAGAAGAGCGGCTTGTCCAAAAGAACACGGGTCCCAAAAAGGCAGCTCCTGAAAAATCGAAAACCAACAAGCGTAGATCCATCATCAAGGGAGTCATATACGCCCTTCTCATTCTGTTGGCTATTGTTTGTTTCATCCCTTTCTTGATGATGCTTGTGAATGCGACTCGCTCTAACGATGCCATCTTAACAGGGTTTACACTGATTCCAGGCAGTGCACTGCTTGAAAACTACAATACGATGATGGAATATGTGAATATCTGGAACGGATTCAAGAACAGTTTGATCATATCCGTCCTTGTCACCGTATTGTCGGGCTACATATCAGCTCTGACTGCTTATGGTTTCGCTTTTTATACATTCAAGGGAAAGAATTTTCTCTTTGTATTCATGCTTGTCATGATGATGGTTCCAGGTCAGCTTGGTTTGATCGGATTCTATGAGTTGAGCAAGGTGCTCGGAATATTGGATACGTTCATTCCGCTTATTGTACCTGCGGCAGCTAGTCCGTTTGTCGTTTTCTTCTTGCGCCAATATATTAAATCGACCTTGCATCCAAGTTTGATTGAAGCGGCGAGGATTGATGGGGCAAGTGAATGGAAGATCTTCCATACGATCGCCATCCCAATCATGATGCCTGCAGTCGCAACAATGTCAATTTTTACGTTTATCGGTTCGTGGAACAATTACATCATGCCGCTTGTTATCCTATTCTCGCCTGAGAAGTACACGTTGCCTGTGTTGATGGGCTTTTTGAAAGGGTCTCAGGTCGCTCAGAATCTAGGGTCCATGTATTTAGGAATTGCTATCTCGGTTGTACCGATTATGATCGCCTTTTTGTTCTTTTCTAAATACATCGTTAATAGCATCTCTGCTGGAGCAGTCAAAGAATAGAGGAGTGGAAGTTTATGAAGTTTGATCAGCATTTTACATTTGGTACAGCAACGTCCTCCTATCAAATTGAAGGAGCTCACCAGGAAGGTGGAAGAACGCCTTCTATCTGGGACGTATTTTGTGATGAACCAGGAAAAGTGTATGAACAACATAACGGAAATGTGGCGTGTGATCACTACAATCGCTACGAAGAAGACATAGAGATCATCAAGAATCTCGGCGTTGATTCTTACCGTTTTTCAATCGCCTGGCCACGTATTTTCCCGGCAAAAGGCGAGTATAACCCGGAAGGCATGGCATTTTACAAAACGTTGGCGAGACGGTTGAGGGAAGAAGGAATCAAACCAGCTGTCACCTTATATCACTGGGACCTTCCGATGTGGGCGCATGAGGAAGGGGGCTGGGTGAACAGAGATTCCGTTGATTGGTTCCTTGAGTATGCAGAAGCTTGTTTCCGTGAACTTGATGGATTGGTGGAATCGTGGATCACCCATAACGAGCCGTGGTGTGCTGGATTCTTGGGATACCACATGGGCGTGCACGCACCAGGACACACGAATCTTGATGAAGCAGTCCGTGCAGTCCACCATATGCTTCTTTCTCATGGGCGAGCAGTGAATATGCTGAAACAAGCATTCGGTTCGAAAACACCGGTCGGGATTACCTTGAATTTATCCCCTGTCTATCCGAAAACGGATTCTGTGAATGATCAACTTGCAGCAAACAACTCCGATGGGTATTCAAATCGCTGGTTCTTAGATCCGGTGTTCAAGGGTAGCTATCCTGTCGATATGATGAATCTCTTTTCTAAGTATGTGCACTCGTATGATTTTATCGAAAAAGGTGACCTTGAAATCATTTCGACTCCTTGTGACTTTTTTGGCATCAATTATTACAGCAGGGGAATCGTCGAATTCAGTGCGGCAAATGACTTCCTGACGAAAGGGGCTCATTCGGATTATGAAAAGACTGGAATGGGTTGGGATATCGCGCCTGATGAGTTCAAGGATCTGATTAGAAGGTTAAGGGATGAGTATACGAATCTCCCTATTTACATCACTGAAAATGGAGCGGCATATGATGATCAACTCGTAGATGGCAAAGTGCATGACCAAAAGAGAATCGAGTATGTCGAAAAGCACCTTCAAGCGGTTTATGAGTTGAATGAAGAAGGCATGAACATCCAGGGTTACTTCCTATGGTCTCTTCTTGATAATTTCGAGTGGAGCTTTGGTTATGATAAAAGGTTTGGAATCATTTATGTCAATTACGAAACACAAGAACGAATCTGGAAAGATAGTGCGTTGTGGTATTCGGAAGTCGTCAAGAATAGAGGAACCGTCCTGCCACTAGATGCATAATCAGAAAGGAGCAATTCGGTGATAACGAAAGCGGTTACGCATATCCAGACAGCAAAAGAAACTGGGGACAGGCTGCAAGTGAAGAGCCCGTCTCCTGTTGAATCTGGTTCAAGGACAATAGAGGTCCAAATAAACCCGTATCAGACCTTTCAAACAATCTTAGGATTTGGCGGTGCTTTTACAGAAGCAACTGCTTATTCCCTTTCCTTAATCAGTAAAGAAAAGCGAAAAGAAATCATCCATCGCTATTTTCATCCTGAAGAGGGGCTCGGTTACCTTTTCGGAAGAACCCATATCAACAGCTGTGATTTTTCATTAGGAAACTATTCGTATGTAGAAGATGGAGATACAGAGTTGAAGAGTTTTTCGATTGATCGGGAGAAAGAGCTTGTCATACCGCTGATTAAAGATGCAGAAAAGGTCGCAGGGCAAAGTCTGAAGATCGTTTCTTCCCCTTGGAGTCCACCTCACTGGATGAAAAGCAATCAGGAAATGAATCATGGGGGTAAACTGTTGGACGAGTACCAACCTGTCTGGGCTGAGTATTACATGAAGTATATTGATGCGATGGAAGCGGAAGGGATTCCGATTTGGGGAATCACGATTCAGAATGAACCTGAAGCAAAGCAGGTTTGGGATTCCTGTCTTTATACAGCAGAAGAAGAACGAGATTTCATTAAGAACCATCTCGGACCATTGTTACATACAAGAGGAAAAAGCGACCTGAAGGTCATCATATGGGATCATAATCGAGACGTGGTATATGAGCGTGCGAAGACAGTATTGTCTGACCCGGAAGCGAATAAATATGTTTGGGGAACAGGCTTGCATTGGTATGTGTCTGAGGAATTTGAAAATCTCTCAAAAGTGCACAATGAGTTTCCTGACAAGCATCTGATTTTCACAGAAGGATGTATTGAAGGTGGTGTACAGCTCGGTGCCTGGCATACAGGAGAAAGGTATGCCCGTAACATCTTAGGAGACTTGAACAATTACTTGGAGGCGTGGATCGACTGGAATCTCGTACTGAATGAAAAAGGCGGACCGAACCATGTCGGAAATTACTGTGACGCCCCGGTCATAGTAGATACGAAAAAGGACGAGATCTACTATAATAGCTCCTATTATTACATCGGACATTTCAGTAAATATATCAAACCCGGTGCAGTTAGAATTGCTTGTTCGGCTGCAAGCGATGAAATTCAGTGTTCAGCATTCCGCAATCCATCAGGCGAAGTCGTAATCGTGTTGATGAATGAAGGAGAAGAGCATTTATCCGTCCAATCTGATGTCGGTGGACAAAAAACAACGATTGAAATGCCGGCGCATTCCATTTCGACTTTGCTTGTGGGAGAGTAATCACAGTACGAACATGCGTTGCACTTCACTATAGCTTTAAGTATGCCTTTATTTTTCGTATGCTAAGTTTCCGTTAATTTATCTGATGATTTATTCATGGTATATTAACAGTTAATGGAGGCGATGAGTGTGGAAAATTTCCGTTTCGATTCGAAGGCAGTACATTTTCATAATAGGCTAAAATCAGAATCAACGAGTAAAGCACAGCCGATTTATCAGACTTCTGCTTTCAAGTTCAAGAACTTGGAGGAGCTGGAAGGTTTTTTTGAAGGCAAGTCCCCTTACATCTATTCTAGGACCAGTAACCCCAATACAGACGATCTTGGTAGAGGTGTCGCTCAATTAGAAGGGGCTCCAAAAGGAATAGCGACTTCATCTGGAATCTCCGCAATCCTAGCAGGAATCCTAGCAGTTGCCGAGCAAGGTTCACATATTGTCGCTTGTGAAGACCTGTATGGTGGTACATATCAGTTACTCGCAAAAGAGTTGCCATCTCTGGGGATTGAAGTTTCATTCGTTTCTTTCGCATCAGAAGAGACGATTCGAGAAGCAATTCAATCCAACACTGTTCTGCTCTATTCGGAATCGGTTACGAATCCTTTTTTACGAGTAGAAGACATTGAAAGAGTCGTAGCAATTGGTAGAGAGTTCAATTTGAAGACGATGATTGATAATACGTTTGCCACCCCATATCTTGTCCAACCGTATTTAAAGGGTATTAATATCGTGGCTCATAGTGCAACGAAGTATATTGGTGGACATTCAGACATCACCGCAGGTGTCGTTGTCGGAGATCTGCCGTTAATTGAAAAAGCGAAGAGCAAGGTGATGAACTTCGGGAGCAACCTCAGTCCGTTTGAAGCTTGGCTCACTTGTAGAGGTTTGAAAACACTAAGTGTGCGGATGGAGAGGCACACGAATAATGCGCAGAAATTAGCAAACTTTTTGGCGGAGCATTCTTCCATTGAGAAGGTATACTACCCAGAATTCGTATCGGAAAAAGGGAATGGTGCGATTGTGTCGATTCTCCTGAGTGAAGAAGTCGATCCGAACGCTTTCTGTGAAAAATTAGACTGGATTGGCGTTGTCCCTACACTCGCTGGAGTCGAAACAACGGTGTCTTATCCGATGGGAACCTCCCACAGGGCATTACCGGCACAAGAACAAGAACGACTTGGGATCAAGAAGAATCTGATTCGAATTTCGGTAGGAATTGAAGACTACGAAGACATATTAGAAGCTTTTGATAAGGCGTTAAATTAAGAGTGGTGCTGCCTGTCATTTGGCAGCACTTTCCTATATTAGAAAAAAGATCAGAAAAAGGTTGCATCTCATAATCACACATGGTATATTAGTAATTGTCCGATTGAAACAGGACAAGCCGAATTAATCGGTGACATAATAGTATCGGCGCGGGGTGGAGCACGTAGGAATAAGCTACGGAGCATAAACTTCAGCGTACAGATTGAGAAGCCAATTGGTTACTCATTCTGAAATCTGGACGGAAGACGTTCAGAACATCATCACATCAATGGACAAACATCGTCCATATACTTAATATCGGCGCGGGGTGGAGCAGTCTGGTAGCTCGTCGGGCTCATAACCCGAAGGTCGTAGGTTCAAATCCTATCCCCGCAACCAAATTAAGTTCATTGTACGACGTCGAGATTACATCTTGCTCAATGAACATATGGAGTACCCGAAGGGTGCAACCAATTTAAAACTTACTACGTCGATTAAACAATTAAAGTTTATTGCACTACATAATTGATACATAACCAGGACCCGTGGTGTAGGGGTTAACATGCCTGCCTGTCACGCAGGAGATCGCCGGTTCGAATCCGGTCGGGTCCGCCATTACTTACATGAAACAAAGGTTTCGTGTTTTTTTATGCCTAAAAGCGGTTCAATAGATAATCATACGTGTCCAATAACATAAGCTGAGAGACCCGATTCGTTTCGGGTCTTTTTAATTGTCTTTAAGTTGATTCATTGGACCTATACACCCTTTTCAAACTTCCTTGCAAATTCCCCTCTCGAAAATTTTTTTTACCCACAAATAACATTGTTCCAAATATGATGTAAGCGTTTCCTTAAAAACTGATTAGTCGAAATTATCAAAAAATAAGGTTGACCTTCTCAAAAAACGGGAGTAATATTGTCGGCAACCAAGAAAAAATAGTGCAGTGACGCGCTCTAGCTTTATAGTGCTAACCAATAAAAATTAACAAGAAGGGAGCGATCGATATGAGCGAACAATGGATTTACCTGAATGGCCGCTATGTAAACAAGCAGGATGCGGTTGTGTCTGTGTATGATCATGGATTTCTATACGGAGATGGGGTGTTCGAAGGCATTCGAATGTATGACGGTAATGTGTTCCGACTGAAAGAGCATGTTGATCGCTTATACGATTCAGCGAAATCCATCATGCTTGAGATCCCATACACCAAGGCAGAATTGACGGAGATCATTGCAGAGACGCTTAGACGAAATGATTTACAGAACGCCTACGTTCGTGTAGTCGTATCAAGGGGTGTTGGAAATTTAGGTCTGGATCCAAGTCGCTGCAGGGAGCCGCAAGTGATCGTCATCGCAGAACAGCTTGCGCTCTTTCCGGAAAAGCTGTATGAAACAGGAATCGAGATCGCAACGGTTGCAAGCAGAAGGAATCGCGCAGATGTTTTATCCCCTAAGGTGAAATCATTGAATTACTTAAATAACATCCTCGTCAAAATCGAGGCAAACCTCGCTGGTGTCAGTGAGGCACTGATGCTGAATGATCAAGGTTATGTCGCTGAAGGATCGGCAGACAACGTGTTCATTATCAAAGGCAATGTCATTAAAACACCACCTGGCTATGTCGGTGCTCTAGAAGGGGTTACCCGAAATGCCATCATGGAAATTGCTCAGCTGTTAGGATTTGAAATGCGTGAAGAAGTGTTCACGAGACACGATGTCTATACAGCAGATGAGGTGTTCTTAACCGGTACAGCAGCTGAAGTCATCGGAGTCGTGAAGGTCGACGGGAGACTTATTGGAGAAGGTAAACCAGGAGAAGTGACAAACCAACTCCTTGAAGCATTCCGAAAAACCGTGACAGAAGACGGTCATCAAGTCTATACACGTGAAAAAGTACAAGCAGGTTGAGCGGAGTAGGATTTTTCATGAAAATAGGATAAAATATGAAGAAGAAAACCTTAGGAATAAAGCCTAAGGTTTTTGTATGTGAAGCCGTGATTAAAGGGGGCGTTAAAGGTGAAAGATGAATTTGAATGGATTAAAACGATTACGCCAGAAAAGCGCCATCAACCGACCTTGATTGAAGGGATTGGGGATGATGCGGCTCTCGTGCGACCAGAAGCGGGATATGATGATATCCTCTGTGTCGATACGATGGTGGAATCCGTTCATTTCAGCCGAAAAACGATGTCTCCTTATCAGATTGGACACAAAGCACTCGCCGTTAATGTAAGTGATATCGCAGCGATGGGAGGAGCGCCGAAGTTCTACCTCGTATCGATTGCGATTCCAAAAGGTTGGACAGAGGAAGAACTCCATGACATCTATCAAGGGATGGCGGACCTTGCAGAGGACTTTCACATAGACCTGATTGGCGGAGATACGGTGTCAACCGAAGGACCGCTCGTTGTTTCGGTCACCGTTCTCGGTCGCGTACAACAAGACCGGAAACTTTTACGGAAAAATGCCCGGTCAGGCGATGTCGTTTTCCTGACAGGTCCAGTCGGTTTATCGGCAGCTGGATTGCATTTGCTTTTACAAGACGAGGTGTCAATCAAACGTTTGATTGAAGCGCATCAATTACCTCAACCGCAAGTAAACGCCGGGTTGCTTCTTGGGGGAAGTGGGTATAGAATTGCGTTAAATGATATAAGTGACGGGCTGGCAAGTGAAGCGAACGAAATTGCAGAAGCGAGCAATGTCCAGCTCATTTTAGATGAAGAATGCCTCCCATCCATTGAAGCATTTGCTTCTTATGACAAGGAACAAGTCCTTGAATGGATGCTTTACGGCGGAGAAGACTTCCAATTGATCGGGACCGTCTCTGAGGTAGATTGGCATTCGTTGCAAAAGCGGTTTGAAGAGCATGATCAGCCGTTATACAAAATTGGTACGGTGTGTGAAGGTCCTGCCCAGGTGATGTTGAAGAAGGGCGAGGAACTCCTACCGATTGGAAAAAGAGGATACAACCATTTCAGATGAAATGTGAATAGGTGATACCATATGAAGTTGTATGAAATGAAACTGAACAGTCCTGAAGAAACGATGGAAACAGCTGCCCGACTTGGAGAGCTCCTTCAAGCCGGTGATGTCATCACGTTGGAAGGTGACTTGGGAGCAGGGAAGACCACGTTCACGAAAGGACTTGCGAAAGGTTTACATATCAAAAGGGTCGTGAAAAGTCCGACCTTCACGATCATCCGAGAGTACCAGGGACGACTGCCTCTCTACCATATGGACGTTTATCGGTTAGAGGATAGTGATGAGGATCTTGGTTTCGATGAGTATTTTGAAGGAGAAGGGGTTTCGGTCGTCGAGTGGGCACACATCATTGATGAATTTTTGCCCGAAGACCGTCTGGATATTGTGATCCGACGATCGGATGACGAGAAGCGGGAACTGACCCTGGAACCGAAAGGCGAACGATTTTACAGGTTATGTGAGGAGTTTATGAATGAAAGCTTTAGCGATTGATACATCCAACCTTGTTATGGGGATTTCCGTGATTATCGACGACAAGATCGTTGGTGAACTGACGACGAATATGAAAAAGAATCATTCCGTACGGCTTATGCCGGCGATTGAAAGCCTTTTGCAAGAGGTGGATGTGAAACCGAGCGAACTGGATAAGATCATCGTGGCAAAAGGTCCTGGATCCTACACAGGTGTAAGGATCGGTGTTTCAGTCGCTAAAACGATGGCATGGGCGTTGAATATTCCGATTACAGGTGTCTCGAGCCTTGAAGTCGTCGCACAGAATGGGAAGTATTTCGACGGTCTCGTTTGTCCGTTGTTTGACGGCAGGCGTGGTCAGATCTATACCGGCCTTTACGGGAATGTAGATGGTCAGTTCCAGCTTGTCCAGGAGGAACGTATCATCCTGTTGACGGATTGGATTGAAATGCTGAAGGAAGATTCCAAAAAGGTATTGTTTTTAGGGAATGACCTTAACCTTCATAAAGAGAAGATTGAGGAACTGATGGGAGACCGAGCCGTTTTCGGTCAAATCGCAGATCATAGTCCGCGTGCAGCAGAACTTGCCGCACTGGGGATCCGCGGTGAAGAGGAAGATCCACATGCTTTTACACCGAGTTATCATCAACTCGCGGAAGCGGAAGCGAAGTGGATTGCGAACCAAAAAAAGTAGGTGCCATACATGGTGGAAAATTTGACGTTTCGAGTCATGACGTTGGATGACATTGAGGATGTAATGAATATTGAAGAAGCCTCTTTCCCGAACCCGTGGAGTAAGACGGCCTTTTATAATGAAATCGTGAATAACCAGTTTGCGACGTATCTCATTTTAGAAGCAGAAGGCGAACCGGTCGGGTATTGTGGCATTTGGGTGATCATAGACGAAGCGCACGTGACCAATATTGCGATCATTCCGAGGTTCAGAGGGAAGAAGTATGGCGATGCTCTAATGAAAGAGGCGATGGAACAGGCGCGAATCATGGGAGCGAAGACGATGACTTTAGAAGTCCGTGTGAGCAATGATGTCGCTCAAAAACTGTACCGAAAATACGGTTTTGAAAATGGCGGGATCCGTAGGAACTATTATACGGACAACGGAGAAGACGCATTAGTAATGTGGGTGAATTTATAATGGATAAAGATGAAATTATACTTGGAATTGAAACGAGTTGTGATGAGACGGCAGCAGCCATCGTGAAAAACGGGACGGAATTGCTCTCCAATGTCGTCGCCTCACAGATCGAAAGTCATAAACGATTCGGCGGTGTCGTACCAGAGATCGCATCCCGTCACCATGTCGAGCAGATCACGATTGTAATTGAAGAAGCGATGAAGGAAGCGGGCGTAGGGTTTGAAGATTTAACGGCGATTGCTGTGACGGAAGGTCCTGGACTAGTAGGCGCGTTGTTGATTGGTGTGAATTCAGCGAAAGCGTTGGCACTTGCGCATGGGATTCCACTTGTTGCTGTCCACCATATCGCGGGCCATATTTATGCGAACCGACTAATGGAGCCGATGGAGTTTCCGTTGCTGGCGCTCGTCGTATCAGGCGGACACACCGAGCTCATCTATATGGCGGAGCATGGCTCGTTTGAAATTATCGGAGAGACGAGAGACGACGCGGCTGGTGAGGCATATGATAAAGTCGCGCGTACGTTGAAGCTTCCTTATCCAGGAGGTCCTCATATCGATAAGATGGCACAGGATGGAGAGCCTTCGATTGATTTGCCGCGGGCCTGGTTGGAGCCGGACTCTTATGACTTCAGCTTCAGTGGTTTGAAGTCGGCAGTCATCAATACGATTCATAATGCTACGCAAAGAGGAGAAGAGATTGCGCCGAATGATTTGGCGGCGAGCTTCCAGGAAAGTGTCATCGATGTGTTGGTCGAGAAGACGTATCGAGCAGCCGAAGCTTACGATGTGAAACAAGTGGTCGTCGCAGGTGGAGTTGCAGCGAATAAAGGCTTGCGAGAGCGGCTGACTGAACGGTTTGATGGGTCGGGAATTGAGTTATCGATTCCGCCATTATGGTTATGTACCGATAACGCCGCGATGATTGCAGCAGCAGGCTCGATCGAGTACAACAAAGGTAAACGAGCAGACATGAAGTTGAACGGAAATCCAGGATTGGATTTAGAAGCGTTTTAAAGGTTGAAGAAGAACTCTGAGTGAGGATTACTCAGGGTTCTTTTTTTTGGTAGTGGGGAGAGAATTTGTCGGAAAAAGAAAGCGGACTATAGTCTTTCTCCGCCCGTTTGATGTCGGTTAGTGGATGGAGACTTGTGATAGATGAAGCCGTTTGGAGAAGTAAAGTTGGGAAAATAGAAAAACTGCGTCGCACAATCAAATACGTTTAAGTGCCAGGCACCGAAATAGAAGTCAATAGTACCAAGGTGTTTCAATCAGTGCCAGGCACTGATCAGGAAGTCAATGGTACCAAGGGGTCTCAATCGGTGCCAGGTACACAGATGGTACACAGATGGTACACAGATGGTACACAGATAAGTATCATTGTTAGTACTAGTAGTTTCAGTAGGTCATAAACCAAATGGGTTATGGTAGTAATCCCTTTGGATAACCCAATTTATATCGTATGTTGAATTGAGTTTCTTTGAACCTTCAAGGAAAATAAGAAGTATAAAAATAAACAAAATTCTAACAACTTGGAGGAGAAAGGTATGAAAAAAGTCTGTTTATCGTTATTGGCTTTGGTCATGGTACTTGCTTATGCTTTATCAGGACATACGAACCAAGTGCAAGCCAGTACGCTTGAAGTAGATCCACAATTACAAAACATTCTTTCTACTACAGGGGACGCTAATGTACTTGAAGCGGTCATCACATACGAGAACATGCCGACACAAGAGGAAGTTCAGCGTGTTGAAAGCTTTGGGCTTAAAACGAAAACCTTCAAACACTTACCAATGATTGCGGTGAAAGGTACGAACGCAGAGTTACAGAATTTGCTGGACTCAGGACTAAATGCACTTTCTGTTTATTACAACAAGGAAGTAGAGTACTTTTTGCGAGACAGCCGAAATCTTGTAGGTGCTGAAAAAGTCTGGAACGACCTAGGCTATACTGGTAAAGGCACTACAGTAGCTGTCATAGATAGCGGAATCGATGCAACCCATCCAGACCTTCCATTAGGGGAGAAAGTCGTTCAAAACGTGAAATTCTTGGTGGGGAACTTATTTACTGAGGAACCACTTTACTTAGAAGATGTTGCAAACACAGATACATCTTCAGGTCATGGTACCCATGTAGCTGGAACGATTGCAGGGAATGGAACAGCGAGTGACGGTCTATATAAAGGGGTTGCTCCAGATGCGAAACTAGTTGGTCTCGGTACAGGAGAAGGTATCAACATCCTCTGGTCACTTGAAGCGTTCGATTATGTACTTGAAAACCATGAGAAGTACGGAATCGATATCATCAGCAACAGCTGGGGAACAAGTGGGGAGTACTCTCCGAACAATCCGGTAAACGTAGCGAGTAAAAAAGCACACGATGCAGGTATGATCGTTACATTTGCAGCTGGTAATGAAGGACCGGATGATAATACTTTGAATCCATATTCAGCAGCACCATGGGTCATCTCAGTTGCTGCCGGTACGAAAGATTACAAACTTGCAGATTTCTCTTCTCGTGGAGTAGCAGGAGATGAATTTCTTCACCCGGATATCACGGCACCAGGTGTGGACATCATCGCCGCGAAATCTTCAACTGGACTTGTCATGAATTCACTAGGTGCAGCACAAGATGCTACGTATATTGCACCTGAACATCAAGTGTATTACACGACATCGAGTGGTACGAGCATGGCAACACCACATATTTCAGGAATTGCTGCACTCATGAGAGAAGCGCAACCAGATCTACATCCTGACTTGGTCTTGGATATTTTACAAAAAACGGCTGACCCGATGGAAGGTTATGAATACCATGAAGTTGGATCCGGTTATGTGAACGCTTATGAAGCAGTGAAACTAGCAGAGCGTACGAAGCCGAATATAGGCAAGTACAAAGATAAAAAAACAGGTAAAACATATGAGACTTATTTCGTTGAAGAGACTTGGGAAGGAAGTATCGGAGTAGGTGCTTCTGAAGCAGGAGCAGCATCCCATGACTACCATGAAATTGTTCTTGGTAAGGATGCGGTGAGTCTTACAGTCCGTATCGACTGGACTTCTGCAGCAAATGACCTTGACTTAGAGGTTCGGGATCCTGCCGGAGAACTTGCGGGATCGTCTGGAAATGCTGTGTCCACAAGTGAAGAAACGACAATACCGAATGTAATAGAAGGCACGTACACTGTTGATGTCATTGGGTGGCTGAATACAGTCGAACAGTATACCGGCACTTATACGGTGGAAAAAGTATTGAAATAAGGACGAACACGATAAAAGGACTGGGTTGGATCCAGTCCTTTTTCAATTTCATTAAGCAGAGGAATGACGTGTGGGGTTATTCATGAATATGAGTGCATAAACGGTGCATATCCAAAAGCATATTTATACAAATGCGTTGTATGTTGATGTCGAATAAAGTCGGAATGTGATGTGGAAAAAGCTTATCCACAAGTTGTGAACATTGTGGAAAACCTCCGGAACACTTGGGAAATAAACACCCGGTAGTGTGAATAACTATTTGTGGATAATTGGAACAAAATCTGTGGATAATGTGGAAAAAACGACATTAAAACCGAAAAAGTGCTATTTAACCTGTGTATAACCCTGTGGATTCTGTGTATATGTGTATCTACTTATAAACAAAAATGAGAGAAGATTTCAACATGTTCTATCAACATGCAAAATCATTCTCTCATTTCCCTAATTAAACAGATTGTAATCCTTCCCATTCTTCCATCAATGACTCGAGTCCTTCATTTGCTTCCTCAAGCTTTTGGTTCAACTCTTGGCTCTTCTCATAATCCTGGAAGACGTCCGGTTGGCTCAGTTCATGTTCGATTTCCTCAATCTGTTGCTCATAAGCCTCAATTTGGCCTTCAATTTCTTCAATGCGACGGAGTCGTTTCCGCTCTTCTTTTTTCGCTTGTTTATCGTTTTGGAACTGTTCTTTCTGATCACTGACAGTCACATTTTGCTTTACGTTCTGTTCTTCCCGTTCTAGACGTTCAAATTCAGCTTGTTCTGCTTTCTTTTCCAAATAATAATCATAGTCCCCAAGGAAGTTCTCCAGTCCTGTTGTGGATAACTCGACGACTCTTGAAGCGATTCGGTTAATGAAATAACGGTCGTGGGAAATAAAGAGGATCGTACCTGGAAAATCAATCAATGCATTCTCCAGAACCTCTTTACTATCCAGGTCCAAATGGTTCGTCGGCTCGTCTAAAATGAGCACATTCGCTTTCTGAAGCATCAGTTTCGCAAGCGCGAGACGTGCCTTCTGACCACCGCTCAATTCATTGACGCCTTTCAGGACATCGTCACCACTGAACAGGAAGTTCCCCAATACCGTACGGATATCTTTTTCCTGATGGGTCGGAAACTCATCCCAAAGCTCATGTAAGACTGTTTTTGTACTATTTAGATCTGCTTGTTCCTGATCATAGTAGCCGATTTTGACGTTGGAGCCGAATTGGATCGCTCCACCTAGCTTCCGATCAGGATGCATGATTGTTTTAATCAATGTCGACTTTCCGACACCGTTTGGTCCGACGAGCGCGATGCTTTCTTCTCGCTGAATGTGAAGGTCGATGTCGTCGATCAACGTTTCTCCTTCATAGCCGATCGCGAGCCGGTTCAATTTCAGGACATCGTTCCCGGTTTGACGCTCGATATTAAATCCGAACTGAGCTGACTTCTCGCTGCCATCCGGCCGGTCGAGGACCTCCATCTTCTGAAGCTGCTTTCGTTTACTTTGTGCCCGTTTCGTAGTTGAAGCCCGGGCAATGTTCCGCTGGACGAAATCTTGGAGCTTCGCAATTTCCGATTGCTGTTTCTCGAATTCTTTCAAATCTTGCTCGTATTGCTCCGCCTTCACCTCTAGATACTTGCTGTAGTTTCCGAGATACTTCTTACTCTTCGTCCTCGAAATCTCATAAACTTGTGTCGCCACTTTGTCTAAGAAATACCGGTCATGGGAGACGATCAATAGTGCACCGGGATAAGACTGCAAGTAACTTTCCAGCCAATCGAGCGTCTCAATGTCCAGGTGGTTCGTCGGCTCGTCCAAGATTAATAGGTCCGGCTTCGTCAATAGAAGTTTCACGAGAGCAAGTCGAGTCTTCTGACCACCACTGAGGGAAGAAATCGGCTTCCCATAATCCTCTTCGTAAAAACGGAACCCATGAAGGATTGATCGGATGTCATTCTCGTATTGGTATCCACCTTTTTGCTGGAATTTCTGCTGAAGCGCATCATATTCGGAAAGCACTTTCGCATATACGGTCTCATCATTCAATACGTGCTCTTGTCCCATTTTCGTTTCAAGCACTCGGATTTGGTCCTCCATTTCGTGGAGATGGTCGAATACCTTAATCATCTCTTCCCAAATCGTATTGTCGGATTCTAACCCTGCATCTTGCGCAAGGTAACCGATCTCGATTTCATTCGGTTTCATGATGGCACCGGAATCGTAGGAAAGCTGTCCGCTGATGATCTTCAACAACGTCGATTTTCCGGCTCCGTTCCGACCAACAAGGGCGATTCTGTCTCGGGATTGTACTTCAAGTTTAATATTCGATAAAATAAGGTCAGCACCATAATATTTGGTTATGTCTTGGGCTTGCATGACGATCATGTTGTTACACCTCTTTCATACATGGTGGTTACAGAGTTCTGACATTGAGTGTTCTGCCGAAACCCTCTTAACACCATGAAAAACACAGTTACTATTAGTGTAGCTTATGATGGAAAGCGCAGGCAACTCTGCAATTTTCAACGATTTGTGATATTTTTACTGCAATCATGCCTTACTTTTTGATAAAAATGGTGTATAGTCTCTTTTAGGTGGTGATTAAATGGGTGATTTCACGCATTTTAACGAACAAGGTCGCGCCAGAATGGTGGACATCTCTGACAAAGAGGAAACGATACGAACGGCTCGCGTGCGAAGCAGCGTCAAGGTTTCCAAAGAGATTTATGAAGCGATTCAAGGAAACCATGTGAAAAAGGGTGATGTCTTATCAGTTGCCCAGGTCGCTGGGATCATGGCTGCAAAAAAGACACCCGATATCGTACCCATGTGTCATCCATTGCCACTGAAATCGGTAGATATCTCTTTTGAATGGATAACAAGTGGAGATTATGAACTGTTGATTGATGTGACTGTGAAAACGAAGGGGAATACCGGAGTTGAAATGGAAGCATTAACAGCTGCTTCTGCCGTCGGCTTAACCGTATACGATATGTGTAAAGCGATTGATAAAGGAATGGTGATCGGTCCGACTTACCTATTGGAAAAGACGGGTGGAAAAAGCGGAGATTACCTGTACGAAAACGAGTAGTGCTCTACTGATTGGAGGAACCTTATGAGCGTTGATGATCAAAAAATACCTCAAGCGACCGCAAAACGGTTGCCGTTGTATTACCGGTTTCTAAAAAACTTATCCTCATCAGGGAAGCTGCGTGTTTCTTCTTCCGAGCTAAGTGAAGCGGTCAAGGTTGATTCTGCGACGATCCGCAGAGACTTCTCCTATTTTGGTGCACTAGGGAAGAAGGGGTATGGCTACAATGTCAATTATTTGCTCACCTTTTTCCGAAAAACACTCGATCAGGATGAAGTGACGAAAGTGATGCTGATCGGTGTAGGGAATTTGGGGACAGCCCTTCTGAATTATAACTTTTTGAAGAACGACAACACTCGAATCGAGTTAGCATTCGATGTGGATGAAAGTAAAGTCGGGACCACGATCAGTGGAGTGCCGATCCATCATTTGAACGACTTGAAGAAACACGTTACGAAGGACTTGTCGGTTGCGATTCTGACCGTACCTGCTCAAACCGCACAGACGGTAGCAGATGAACTGGTCGAAATCGGTGTGAACGGAATTTTGAATTTCACACCTGCCCGCTTGAATGTACCGGACAATGTCCGAATTCATCATATTGATTTAGCTGTAGAACTCCAATCATTGATCTACTTTTTGAAAAATTACCCTTTGGATAAATGATCTGAGGAAAAATACTTGAGGAGGTGACCAATATGCTTGGTCCAGGAAGTTGGATTATCATCGGAGTCGTTGCCCTATTGATCTTCGGTCCGAAAAAATTGCCTGAGCTTGGTAAAGCAGCAGGAAAGACATTGCGTGAATTCAAGACCGCAACGAGAGGACTTGTGGATGACGACGATTCAGATAAGAAAAAAGACGACAAGAAGAACAGAGATGAAGACTAGTTAGGAAGGTAGTTTTGTATGACGAATCAACAAATGACACTTCAGAAACATATTGAAGAACTGCGAAAAAGGATATTCATCGTCATACTTGTATTCATAGCGGCGTTTATAGCCGGATTCTTCCTAGCAATGCCACTGATTCAGTATTTAAAGCAGACACCTGAGGCTGCCGGATTAGAATTGAATGTATTCAATTTGACCGATCCTTTGCGTGTGTTTCTGGATTTTGCTTTTCTGATAGGAATTTTGATAACTTCTCCCGTCGCGCTCTACCAGCTATGGGCGTTCATCAGTCCAGGTCTTTATGAGAAAGAGCGTAAGGTGACGTTGATGTACATCCCGCTTACCTTCATCTTGTTCGTAGGCGGACTTTCGTTTTCTTACTTCATTCTATTTCCATTCGTCATTGACTTTATGAACGGACTTTCCGATCTGCTAGGAGTAGAAGAAGAGTATGGAATCAATGAGTATTTCCATTTCCTTTTCCGTCTGACGTTGCCATTCGGTATTCTGTTCCAGTTCCCGGTCGTCATTATGTTTTTGACGCGACTCGGACTTGTGACACCTGCCTTTTTGCGTAAAATTCGAAAGTATTCCTATTTCGTATTGCTCGTCCTGGCAGGGCTGATCACACCGCCTGAACTGATTTCCCACTTGATGGTGACAGTTCCACTGATCATTCTTTATGAGGTCAGCATCTTCATAGCAGGATTTGCATACAAGAAATCACAACAAGCAGCGGAAGAAGCAGAACAGACAGACGAAGAGTAATATTATGTGAAAGCGGCCGGACAGGCCGCTTTTTTTATGGAAGTGTAAAGGGATGAATTCTTAAGCTTTATATGTTGTAGTAAAAAGGTACCGAGTTCCCCAAGTGAGAGGCGAAGTTCCACAAGTGAGGAGAAAAGTTCCCCAAGTGAAGAGAAAAGTTCCACAAGTGAGGAGCAAAGTTCCACAAGTGAGGAGCAAAGTTCCACAAGTGAGGAGCAAACTTCCACAAGCGATGCAAGGTTTATCTCAAAGCTTCTATAATTTCACCATTGCAGGTACACTTTTTGCATAAATCGAACATTGCGTGTAACTTTTTGGGAATCGAAGTGTCTATAAGTGTAGGGAGGAGGGATGGAAAGAGAATGCCCGAACCGTTTGAAGAAATTTACGATACATATAAGAAAGCTATTTATACATATCTATATCGGAATACATACAATTCACATATTGCCGAAGAATTAACGCACGACACTTTCATGAAAGCGTTCAAGAGCATCCAGTCATTTCGGTATGAAAGCACGCTGAAAACATGGCTTTTCACAATTGCTCGCCACACATACTTATCCTATCAGAAGAAAAATTCTACCACTTATGAGTTCAGCACTGAAAATGATGAACAATGGAGGAGTGAATCAAAAGAATTGGAAGCGATGGTGGAGCAAGACGGTATCCTTTCCGTCCTCTCCTCCCTCTCAGAAAAAGAAAGAACCTACATTTTACTGAGGGACCAGCAAGGTATGTCTTATCAAGAAATTGGTGAAGTGTTGGGTGAAAAAGTAGGTACTGTCAAAGTCGGGCTCTTTCGTGCGAGAAAAAAATTCAAAGAGCATTATAGTAAGGAATATGGGGGAATTCATTTATGAAAGACTCATGCGACCTGATACAAGATTTATATCCGCTATATGTCGAGGATGAATTAAGTCCAACAGTAAAAGAAATGGTGGAAGAACATTTACGCAGCTGTGCAGATTGCTCGCTCGTTTATGAAAGTGGAGAAGGTTTTACAGAGGCAAGGATTGAGGAGACACAGGATGTACCGAAATCACTTGATGACAGAGTTAAACTGAAACTCAAATTCCGGAGAATGAAGTTCATCGCAATTATCTTAGCGGTCATCATATCAGGGATGATACTAAACAAATATGAGAATAGTAGACAAGAGGTTTTCGATTGGACCGATTCAAAATATGCGGAAGCTCGGGATTTGAAATACCTTGTGGAATCTGTAAAACAAAAAGATCTCAATTCCTTCAAATTTAATAAAAAGGTATACACTGAGCGCAGAAGAGTAGATATAGATTCTGTTAACTGGTTAGAACAAGCCCGGTGGAGTGACACCAAATCCTTTTTAATCATAGAAGAGACAGAATTGTTAACAACACTTGAGATGTTGCAACACAAACATCAGTCTGGTGAGTGGGATGATGTAGATCGCAAAACTTATAAAAGGATAATAGAAAGCGCAGATCAATATATGATGGAAGTGGAAGAAGAGGCAAAGAAGTTCCACCATGGGTATAGTTCGTATCTTGAATTAATTGACTTTAAGGGGCTCGATCAGCCGATAACAGCAATGAATGAACTTAGCTACCATTACAATCGATTTCATCAATTACCCGAAGATGTTGAACGCTTAAATGAGGATGAGTTAAGGAAACAATTAAGTGAAATTTTAGAGGTAGATGCTTCAGATGTGAAGTTCTACTCCCGTTCAAATGAAATTGGAAAACGGGGTTTCTCAATACAAGATCAATACAACGGTATCGTTGATGAGTTTTCAGGAAATCTAATTCGATTATCCCACGGTTTACCACAAAGTACTAAGCAGGAGCCGTTGAGTGAAGAGGATGCAAAAAAGAAGGCAGTAGCATTTCTGAACAGAGTGTATGGTGACAATGCTGATTTTAAGGTTCAGTACGAAGGAAAGAACCAATACACCCATTCAGATAGGGAGGATTATCATTCTTTCAAGTTTCAGCCAGTTAACAATGGGTACACACTCCTTGGACAGATCCCTCATTCAGATTATTTTGTCATTGAAGTAAATATTCAAACCGGAAATGTGGACAGATTCTTTATTAATGGTACCTACTTAAATAAGAGCTTTTTTCAGAAGGATTTCATTGAAGAAACCAGTTCTGCCGAAGGACTTGAAATTCTACATGAAAAAGTCGCACAAGAAGATGCAATGTATACTTTGAAACGAAAATATAAGGCGATTGGCACGTTTATTGTGCCAAGCCGAAAGTCGGGAGATTATGAACTTGTGCATGCCTATGATTTAGCAAATACAGAGGCATTAGGCAGAATGATTGAGAACGAAGATAGAAGATACATCAATGCCGAAACAGGTGAAGAAGAGTTCCATTATGTATTATTTTATTAACCATAACAAAAGGATTGACCCTCGAGGATCAATCCTTTTTCTTCATCTGCTTTATTTTTTTACGTAACTCGAACATTCGGTATGCGTTGAAGAAGTCGTAGGCAGCGAGTGCCATGTTCAGGATCGGCCAGAACGACCAGACACCGTCTTCTCGTGCATAAAAGATGGCCAAGTACGTAAAGATTACGCCTAGAATCAAGTAGGCAAATATCCAGAAGGTTGGTGAAAATCTCATAATCAGCCTCCAATAATGAGTTGCATGTTCTCTAGTTGTTTTTCAAGTTTCATGATCTCGTCTCGAAAGACGACTTGGACGAGCATGACCGTCGTATTGACAGCCACGTGAGCGATAATCGGTACAATCAATCGTTTTGTTTTCACATACAGGAAGCTGAGTGTGAAGCCCATCGCCGCATACACCAGAATGTGGCTGAAGTCACGGTGGACGACAGCGAACACAAGTGAACTGATCAGTGCAGCAATGACAAAGTTCGTTCGCTTATAGAGTGTACCAAAGATTACCTTACGAAACACGATTTCTTCCAATATAGGACCGAAGACAGAAACCACTAGAATCAGTAGCGGCACTGACAACGTCAGCTCGACGATCATTTCTGTATTTTTTGAACCCGGTTCAACGCCTAAAAATTGCATCTCAATCGTAGCGGCAACGATCTGTGCTGTGAACACAATTGGAATACCTAGGATCGACCAGCCGATAGTTGCCGGAACACTGGCACGTTCCTCACGATCTTCCCGGTTACGCCATTCCGGCAGTAAGATTAGAAAGATGATTACGATTCCGATTGAAAAACTGATGACGTTCCATAGTCCAGGAATCTTTTCACGAGGAACATCGAGACCAATTAGAATAGGTCCGCCAATGACCCCGGAAAGTAAGATCAATATATAAGTGATGAGTACCCATCCATATCGTTTATTCAAACTGTTCTCCTCTTTCGTGACAGATTCAATGCCCCATTTTAACATACTATTGCCAATAATACCTTTCTTATGACTTCGTACTTTTCTTTACAGAAACCTAACAAAAATTTTTATGGTTATCTCTTGCAAAAAAAATGAAAGTTGATTAATATTATAAATGGAATTAGCACTCACCCATTTAGAGTGCTAATAATTAAAATCAAAATCCTTGAGGAGGGTGTTTCACTTGTTAAAGCCGTTAGGTGATCGTATTGTCATTGAGCTTGTAGAAAGCGAAGAAAAAACCGCTAGCGGAATCGTACTTCCAGACTCTGCGAAGGAAAAGCCGCAAGAAGGAAAAATCGTTGCAGTAGGTACAGGCCGAGTAACGGATAACGGAGAAAAAGTTGCACTTGAAGTATCTGAAGGCGACACAGTTATCTACTCAAAATACGCTGGTACTGAAGTGAAATATCAAGGTAAAGAATTCTTAATTCTACGCGAATCTGATGTACTAGCAATCGTAGGCTAAGCCATCTGAGGTTCTCTTTTTACACTTAAAAATTGAAAGGGAAGTCTTTCCCTACATACAACCAATCAAGGAGGTTCTTTAAACAATGGCTAAAGATATCAAGTTTAGTGAAAACGCACGTCGCTCCATGCTTCGTGGTGTGGACGCTCTTGCAGATGCTGTAAAAGTAACTCTTGGACCAAAAGGACGTAACGTGGTTCTTGAGAAGAAATTCGGTTCACCTCTCATCACAAATGACGGTGTTACCATTGCAAAAGAAATCGAACTTGAAGATGCATTCGAAAACATGGGTGCAAAGCTTGTATCCGAAGTTGCAAGCAAGACGAATGACGTTGCTGGTGACGGTACAACTACAGCAACAGTTCTTGCACAAGCGATGATCCGTGAAGGTTTGAAGAACGTAACATCTGGTGCAAACCCGATGGTCATCCGTAAAGGTATCGAAAAAGCAACTGCTGCTGCAGTTGAAGAGCTTAAGAAGATTTCTAAGCCAATCGAAGGACGCGACTCAATTGCCCAAGTTGCTGCAATCTCTTCTGGAGACAATGAAGTCGGTCAATTGATTGCTGAAGCGATGGAGCGCGTTGGAAACGACGGCGTTATCACAATCGAAGAATCTAAAGGATTCGCTACAGAGCTAGAAGTTGTTGAAGGTATGCAATTCGACCGCGGATATGCTTCTCCTTACATGGTTTCTGACTCTGACAAAATGGAAGCAGTCCTTGAGAACCCTTATATCCTTGTAACAGACAAGAAGATCTCCAACATCCAAGAAGTTCTTCCTGTCCTTGAGCAAGTGGTACAACAAGGTAAGCCGATCCTTATCATTGCTGAAGATGTTGAAGGTGAAGCTCTCGCAACACTAGTTGTGAACAAACTTCGCGGAACATTCAATGCAGTTGCTGTAAAAGCTCCTGGATTCGGTGACCGTCGTAAAGCAATGCTTGAAGACATCGCAACATTGACTGGTGCAGAAGTAATCACAGAAGACCTCGGTCTTGATCTTAAATCTGCAAACATCGGTCAACTAGGTACAGCTTCTAAAGTTGTCGTGACGAAAGAAAACACAACAATCGTAGAAGGTGCTGGAGACACTGAGAAAATCGCTTCTCGTGTAAACACACTACGTGCACAATTAGAAGAAACAACTTCTGAATTCGATAAAGAAAAATTACAAGAGCGTCTTGCGAAGCTTGCTGGTGGAGTAGCAGTCATCAAAGTCGGTGCGGCTACTGAAACTGAATTGAAAGAACGTAAGCTACGTATCGAAGACGCATTGAACTCAACGCGTGCAGCAGTTGAAGAAGGAATCGTTTCTGGTGGTGGAACTGCACTTGTAAACGTCCTGAAAGCTGTTCAAGCGATTGAAACTGCAGGAGACGAAGAAACAGGTGTCAAAATCGTTCTTCGTGCACTAGAAGAGCCAATCCGTCAAATCGCACACAACGCTGGTCTTGAAGGATCTGTTGTTGTTGAGCGCTTGAAAGGTGAAGACCTTGGAATTGGATTCAACGCACTTACTGGAGAATGGGTAAACATGATCGACGCCGGTATCGTTGACCCAACGAAAGTAACGCGTTCTGCACTACAAAACGCTGCATCCGTATCTGCAATGCTTCTAACAACTGAAGCAGTCATCGCAGATAAGCCGGAAGAAAACAACGGCGGCGGTGGCATGCCTGACATGGGCGGCATGGGCGGAATGGGTGGAATGGGCGGCATGATGTAATTCATGCGTCCCACCCTTAAAAGGCTACTTCCTCAACAGGAAGTAGTCTTTTTTTATTTGGATATTACAATTGTGTATCGCTTGCCGATATATGTTGCAATTCATGTCGAAAACCATCATATTTAATAGTAAAGGAGGCCCGATATGCGACGCGATATACAACCGAATGAACGAGCATTTTCTACCAAAGAAGTAGCAGAAGAAGTGGGAATTGCCACTCCTACTGTACGTAAATATGGGCAGATCCTGGAGCGGAACGGTTATGAATTTTTGAAAGATGGCGATCGACGAATCTTTGTACAAAGTGACGTTGGAGCGCTTGTAGCGTTACGCGATACGGAAAAGCCCCTTGACGATACAGCAAAAGACCTTGTGGAACTACAAAGAGAAAGATTGAAAGTCCCCGATGAAACCGATATATCGCTACCCGATACATATGAAAATGTTGAAAGCTTACCGTACGACCCGAATCAATTAAAAGAGGTCTTAAGAGTAGTTGTGAATGAACTCGCTGCTACACGTGAAATGAATGTGCAACTGAAAAGCGATATGGCCCAGCTGAAAACAACGGTATCCCGCCTTCAGCAGGATCATCATGCAATCAGTTCCAGCATCGGAAATGCTGCTCAGAAAACGAATGTGAAGATCGAGAATTTGACCAAGCAACAAAAGGCGCAGTACGAAACATTAATGCAACAAGAGAAAGACCATTATGAAGAATTGCTACAGCAAGAACTGCAAAGAAGTGAGCAATTACAAAATGAAATGAAGAGCATGAGAGAAGAACAGATCAAAGAATGGCGCGTACAGAATGATTTTAATAAAAGATTGGAAGAAGCGATACAACATAGACCTAAAGGGAAATGGAGCGGTTTGCTCTCCATATTCAAGAAGTGAATCTAGTTTTTATGAGCTGGTCAAAACATTTGGTCAGTTCTTTTTTATGTCCATATCGCCAGGCGATACAAACAGAAAAGTTGAGAAACACGATGCAACAAACTACAAATCATAACAATTTCCTGAGAAATATCTACAAATTATGAGTGTGTATCGACAAATTCGAATAACCGATTTGCTTGTACCAATCCTCTTGCCATTTTGTTACAATGTGAGTGAATATTTCAAATTAACAAGGAATTTGTCAATATACTTCGAATTAGTTAAGGATAGATCATAATATATAGGGTTTCCGTCAGGGATTTAGCGGTAGGCACACATTAAGGGGGAAAATAATAATGGCAGCCAATAACATAAGGTATGAGTCATATCATCCACAACTCAAACAAGTGGTGGATAATGTAGAAAACGTCATGGTCGGAAAGCGTCAGGCGACCGAACTGAGCATCGTCGCACTTTTGACCGGCGGACACATCTTGCTAGAAGACGTACCGGGTGTAGGGAAAACGATGATGGTACGGTCCATCGCGCAATCCGTCGGTGCGAAATTCAACCGTATACAGTTTACACCGGATCTATTACCTTCGGATTTGACGGGGGTTTCGATATACAACCAAAAAAGTATGGAGTTCGAATTCAGAGCAGGTCCATTAATGGGGAATATCGTACTGGCGGATGAAATCAACCGTACTTCTCCAAAGACACAATCGGCTCTACTAGAAGCGATGGAAGAACAAAGCATCACTGTCGATGGGTTCACACACAAATTACCTGAACCTTTCTTTGTCATGGCAACACAAAATCCGATTGAGTATGAGGGGACGTATCCATTACCAGAAGCTCAGTTGGACCGTTTCTTATTGAAAATCAAGATGGGGTACCCAACTGCAAGCGAGGAGTTGCAAGTCCTTTCCCGTAATGAAAAAGTACAACCGATTCATGAGTTGACGGCTGTCCTGAACTTAGACGACCTGTTGAAGCTGCAAGAACAAGTCAAATCCGTCTTTGTCGAAGAATCAGTAAAACAATACATCATCGACCTCGTCATCCGTACGAGAAAGCACAGCGGAATCCATCTTGGCGTAAGCCCTCGTGGATCATTAGCGCTCATGAAAACCGCTCAAGCTTATGCACTCTTGTTGAACAGGGATTACGTTGTACCGGATGACATCAAATACTTGGCGAATTCTGTCCTTTGCCACCGCATCATCTTAAAGCCGGAAGCTCGTTTCGATGGATATACACCTGAAAAAATCGTCGAGGAAATCCTGGAACGGACGCCGGTTCCGGTCCTTAGGAAAGAAAAAGTATGATCCAGAAACAGCTTGCGCGTTATCGTACAGCATTAGGGGTTTTGGGCATCATCCTGCTGATCGCAAGCTCATTTTCCTATGCCATGTTTCAAGGTGGTTTCGTCAGCTGGTTCTTGTTTTATTCTGTGCTACCGCTCGTCATGTACACCGTGTTCGTACTACTGTTTCCACTTAATAAGATTTCGGTTGAGCGCGTAATTGAGAAGTCGAATTTCATAGCGGGTGAAACGGTTGAAGTGACGATCAACATACGTAGTCGCTTTCCGATCCCGCTGTTCTATCTTGTTGTAAATGATGAATTACCAAAGCTACTCGTCAATCATGCGAATGAGAAACATTACGTGTATCAATCTCAATCGAAAGCGCTGATGTTTCCGTTGTTCAAACGGAAAGCGTCTTACACTTATCTCATCAAACCTGCACCACGTGGAATTCATTTGTTTGAGTCGATTTCTTTAGACACAGGAGATCTGTTTGGTTTCATTACCAAAACTGTATCGATACCTCAGAAAAAATCGATACAAGTGTATCCGAAGACGCAGCCTCTAGCAGGTTGGAATATATTCGAAACGAATCCATCCGGTATGAAACGGACAGGGAAGCAAGCGCAGCAAGATTTCACTTCTGCTGTCAGCATCCGGGATTACACGCCTGGTGATAAGTTGTCCTGGCTTCACTGGAAGGCGAGTGCTCGTTCCAACAAGCTCGTCACGAAGGTATTCGAGACGCAACGGAATGATGATTTTGTTGTGTTTTTAGATGGGAGTAATCCTACTTATCAACGAAACGGACAGCATTTGTTTGAAAGGGCTGTGTCGCTTGCCGCGTCAGTGCTGAAGCATGCCATCAGCAGTGGGACATCGGTGGAATTCCACACGGTCTCAAGGGAGCATACGCAGTTGTCTTTCCAATCTGGTCAAAACTTCGAATCCAAATGGATGGGGCACCTCGCCAGGATCCAACCCGATACGAAGTCATCGTTGACTGGTGTATTGAAGCATGAAGCTCACGAGATGTCGAAGGGATTATCCGTGATGATTATTTCACCAGATCTGTCTGATAGCTTCATTCATATGCTTGAACGAATGTCTGGAAATCAGGTCCAGACGATCTTTTTCTATATTGCGAAACAAAAAGTGATTTCCAAAGAAGAACAACACGTGTTAACGAGGCTGAGAGCCCGCAACATTGTAGTGTATACAGTTAATATTGATGACTTCAGTGAAGTTGTGAAGGCAGGTGTTCAAAATGCCACGAGTTGATGAACGTCAGAAGTTTACAATGGGCTCGTTCCTTCTTTATATGCTCGGTTTCCTGCTCTTCTGGGAATGGTTGCGTCCGCTATCAACTTTTACCGATACGAGTTATCTCTCGATTTTCGTGCTGTTCTCAGCATTTCTATTTACAATTTCGTATTTCGAGCTTTCCATATGGGTCTCGTTCCCGATTAAATTGTTGGCATTGGCCTATGCCCTGCATACCATCTATTTCCCTGTCTCGTTTTTTGACGTGCAATGGGTGACCTATCTGGCCAATGACTTGATGAACGCATCACAACATGCATTGGCGCGAGATTGGGATAGCATGAGTAACTTGAGCAGGACTTTCTTATTCCTTGTACTCTTATGGCTCATCAGCTATCTCATGCATTACTGGCTGATCCAGGCAAGGAGAATCTTCCTATTCTTCATCATTACAGTCCTTTACGTCACTGTGGTGGATACTTTCACCGCTTACGATGCATCCGGTGCAATCGTCCGTACGGTGATCATCGGATTTGTACTGTTAGGGATCTTACGTTTCATTCGCATCATCGAGCAAAAAGGGTTTCGGGTTTATCAAAACCAGTTCCCACTCATGTGGGTCATTCCACTTGCACTATTGATTTCGTTCTCTTCTGTACTCGGTTATCTTGCACCGAAAGCGGCGCCTCAGTGGCCGGATCCGGTTCCGTTCATCACGGCGGTCGGAAGTCAGGCTGGCGAAGGAGAAGGAACGGGCAGAGGTGGGGGTATCCAGAAGATCGGTTACGGTACGAATGACAGCCGTTTGGGAGGCCCTTTCGTATTTGATGATACACCTGTTTTCCGCACCCAAATCACGGAAGTGCACTATTGGAGAGTGGAATCGAAGGAAGTCTATACCGGTCTTGGTTGGGATACGAAACCAGCCGAACCGCCAAGTGAACAAGTGAACCCTCAGAACATCACGACGAATTCCCCTCACAGATTAACGTACGGGGAAGACGTCCGAACAGAAGATTTAACTGCGAAAGTAGAAGTAGTGAAGAATGGACTTTATCCGTTCATCATCTATCCAGGTCAATTGACTTCTGTGGATAGTGAAGAAAATCGTGATTACCAAATGAACTCGGTTACGGGTAAGTTGATGACTTTTGAAGAAGCTGGAGAGGCAGGACTTGAAACCTATACGGTGAACTATAAGTATCCTGAGTTCTCGGAAGCGATGCTCAGAAATTCCAGCACGCAGTATCCTTCGTTCATTCAAGAGCGGTACTTGCAGCTCCCGGAAGATTTGCCTGAGAGAGTCAGAACTTTATCCGAAGACATTACGGCTGGAATCAATGATCCGTACGGAAAGGCAAAAGCGATCGAGCAATACTTCGCGGACAACGGTTTCGGTTACAATACTCAGGATGTCGCTGTTCCAGGTCGGAACGAAGATTATGTTGAGCAATTCTTGTTTGATACGAAACTCGGGTATTGTGATAACTTTTCTACATCAATGGCTGTTATGCTACGATCGATCGGAATTCCGACACGTTGGGTAAAAGGCTTTACAGCTGGAGAATATGAAGAAACCATCGGTGATGGAGTTAGGGAATACGAGGTTACAAATTCAAACGCACACTCATGGGTAGAAGTGTATTTTGAAGGAGTAGGTTGGGTTCCTTTCGAGCCGACACGAGGATTCCGAGACCTTGGGAACTTCGTGGATGACTATCAAGAAGATGATACGAACCTGGATGTTCCTGTCGAGCAGGATCAGCAAAGTCAACAGAACCAGAATCTTGATGAAGGTTCTAAATCCGGCGGGTTCGAACTTCCATTTAACTTGGATAAAGCACTCAACTGGCTGAAGTGGATTGGACTCGCTCTCCTCAGTATTCTCGTCTTAGGAGTAGGGTTTGGTTATATAACGCGTAAAAAGTGGTTGAGCAAATTCTTCCTATGGCGTTTCAGGAAACGGAAGGATGAACAAGTGTTCCAGGACGCGTACCATAGATTGTTATGGTTATTGGAGCAATACGATGTGAAGAAACGCCCACAACAAACGTTGCGTGAATATGCGATTGAAGTCGATCGCTTACTCGATACAGGCGATATGAAGATCCTGACGAGAAAGTATGAGAAAGCGCGATATGGTCAACATGATCAACCCGTCGATTGGATGGATACGAAAGAATTGTGGGAAAATTTAATTAAAAGGATACGACCTTGACCGTCATAATAGTGACTGTTAGAATTAATCCATATTTTAAGGTGTGACAAGCTATAAACGTCGAATTTCAGCGTTACTTGGTTTTTCCGGTCCTCATGTATGTTTGAATACACTCCGGTCCTCAAAACCATCGTGCCTTGAACTTCTTGTTTCTAACTTGTCACATGTAATAGAATTACGGATTAATGACTTCCTTCATATATGTTCGGGGATATGGCCCGAATGTCTCTACCAGATCACCGTAAATGGTCTGACTATGAAGGCAGGCACTGTTATGCGCACATTACAGGACCCTGCCTTCAATGGTTTGGGTTCTTTTTCTTTATATCTAATGGAAAAAAGAAGCAATTACACAATTCGATAGAGAGGTGGCTGACTTTCATGCAAGTAACTGAAGAAATGATTATCGTTCTAGATTTTGGCGGGCAATACAATCAATTGATTACACGACGGATCCGTGACTTAGGGGTGTACAGTGAACTGCATTCCCATAAGATTACGGCTGAAAAGATCAAAGAACTCAATCCGACAGGAATCATTTTCTCTGGAGGACCGAACAGTGCTTATGCACCGGATTCTCCTAAGTGTGATGAGCGTATCTTTGATCTTGGAATTCCGATTTTAGGAATCTGTTACGGGATGCAATTGATGACGCACCACTTCGGTGGAAAGGTTGAAAAAGCGAACCACCGTGAATATGGAAAAGCGACTGTCGCCATCCGTAACATGAATGACCTATATAAAGATTTACCGGAAGAACAAACGGTATGGATGAGTCACGGGGACCTGGTTGTCGCTCCTCCAGAAGGATTCCAGACTGATGTGACAAGCCCGTCTTGTCCAGTTGCAGGAATGAGTGACCCTTCTCGTAATTTATATGGCGTGCAATTCCACCCAGAAGTAAGACACAGTGAGCACGGGGACGAACTGCTGAAGAACTTCGTCAAGAACATCTGTAAGTGTGAAGCAGTTTGGTCTATGGAAAACTTTATTGAAGACGAAATTCAGAAAGTGCGCGATACCGTCGGTGATCAAAAAGTTCTATGTGCTTTGAGCGGTGGTGTTGATTCTTCCGTCGTTGCAGCATTGATCCACAAGGCCATTGGTGACCAGCTTATTTGTATGTTCGTCGATCACGGTCTCCTGCGTAAAGGTGAAGCGGACAGCGTCATGGATACGTTCCGAGATTCCTTCAATATGAATGTGGTCAAAATCGATGCGAAAGATCGTTTCCTCAGCAAGCTTGATGGTGTTACGGATCCAGAACAGAAACGTAAAATCATCGGGAATGAGTTCATCTACGTATTTGATGAAGAAGCTGCTAAGCTTGAAGGCATTAAATACCTTGCGCAAGGAACGCTTTACACAGATATCATTGAAAGTGGAACAGACACAGCACAAACGATCAAGTCACACCACAATGTCGGTGGACTTCCAGAGGACATGCAGTTCCAATTGATCGAGCCGTTGAACACACTCTTCAAGGATGAAGTGCGTAAAGTCGGTACGGAACTTGGATTGCCGGATGAAATCGTTTGGCGTCAACCGTTTCCTGGACCAGGTCTAGGAATCCGTGTACTTGGAGAAGTGACGGAAGAGAAGTTGAAAATCGTCCGTGATTCGGATGCGATTTTACGCGAAGAGATTAAGAATGCGGGTCTCGACCGTGACATCTGGCAATACTTCACGGCGCTTCCAAACATGAGAAGTGTTGGTGTCATGGGAGATGCACGTACGTACGACTATACGGTTGGAATTCGTGCGGTTACCTCAATTGACGGAATGACTTCGGATTGGGCTCGTATTCCATGGGATGTGCTCGAGCGCATTTCGACTCGTATCGTAAATGAGGTCGATCATGTCAATCGTATTGTGTACGACGTAACTTCTAAGCCGCCTTCAACAATCGAGTGGGAATAAACGAACGATCTGTCGATTAATCGGATTAATGTTCGGATTTTATGTTGACAATATTCGTCAAAAACTGTACACTTTAGTTGAAAATTACATTAAAGAACCATCGTATAATATCGAGAATAGGGCTCGAAAGTTTCTACCAGGCTACCGTAAATGGCTTGACTACGAGGGGATAGATAGAAGAACATAGGTCCGTCTATATTCCATAGATTCCTTATAATTCCGTTCTTTTCCCTTGTCGTTCAAAACTCCAGGTAACCTGCCTGGAGCTTTTTCTATTCTTTTAGCATTACGTTAAGCGGTTTTTTAGATTCATAGAAAAATAGGAGTGTGGGGAATGGAACGATTTTTCGGCTTTAAAGAACACGGTACATCGTATCGCAAAGAATTCATCGCAGGTTTAACTACGTTTTTATCTATGGCTTATATCTTATTCGTCAACCCGGCTATTTTAGGGGATGCGGGCATGGACAAGGGTGCGGTCTTTGTCGCTACTGCTCTTGCGGCAGCAATCGGTACACTCATCATGGGTGTCCTCGCAAACTACCCGATCGCGCTAGCACCAGGTATGGGCTTGAATGCCTTTTTCACCTATTCTGTCGTCATGGTCATGGGGATTCCTTGGCAAACAGCACTAGCAGGTGTGCTCGTTTCTGGACTCGTATTCATCGTCATCACGTTATTGAAGATCCGTGAAACGATCATTAACGCCATTCCGCAAGAATTAAAATATGCAGCAGCAAGCGGGATTGGGCTTTTCATCGCATTCATCGGATTGCAAAACGCTGGAATCGTAGAGAACAACGATTCAACGCTCGTGCAGCTCGGAAATCTGACAAACGGATCCACATTATTAGCGATTTTCGGACTTATCATTATCGTCCTTTTCATGGTCCGTGGGGTAAAAGGCGGAATTTTTTACGGGATGGTCATTACGGCAATCGTTGGGATGATCTTCAAGCTGGTTCCACTTCCGTCTGGCATCGTTGGAGCGGTACCAAGCTTGGAACCAACATTCGGAGTTGCGATTTCGTATTTAGATCAAATTACGACCATCGATATGCTTGTAGTCGTGCTGACGTTCTTGTTCGTCGATTTCTTTGATACAGCAGGAACGTTGATGGCAGTTGCAACACAAGCAGGACTGATGAAAGAGAACAAATTACCTAGAGCGGGACGCGCACTACTTGCGGACTCCTCAGCGACAGTGATTGGATCTGTCCTTGGTACATCTACAACGACTGCGTACATCGAGTCTTCATCAGGTGTTGCAGCAGGCGGAAGAACGGGCTTTAGTTCCGTCGTAACAGCTGGATTCTTCTTACTGGCATTACTTTTTTCACCTTTATTAGGTGTGATTACACCATCTGTCACTGCGCCTGTGTTGATCATTGTGGGTGTGTTAATGGTAGGAGTCCTTGGTAAAATCGAATGGCATCGTTTCGAAATTGCAGTTCCAGCATTTCTTACCATCATTGCTATGCCATTGACCTACAGTATCGCAACTGGAATTGCGCTCGGGTTTATTCTGTATCCGATCACGATGATCGTTAAGGGTGAGGCGAAAAAGGTTCATCCGATCATGTATGCGATGTTCTTTATCTTTATCTTATATTTTGCATTTCTTGCGTAACTTCAAACGACCTTTATTAGACCGGTCACTTTTGGTCGGTCTTTTCATATTTTAAGGGGCTATTTATTAATGAACGCCACGTCTGTTTCGTTTATACACTTCTTTCCTTCTAAAAGGAGTCAACCACCCTGCAATGAGTGAAGCAAAAGGTACCCCCATCACAATGGCTAAACAAATATGTACGATATCGGCCATAGAACTGTAAGGGACTATGTATCGGAAAACCAATTTCATCAATTGCAAAAACCCGTAGAAGGAAAGTAAGAAGATCATTGAATATAGTATTCTGTACACGTTTAACCACCATCCTTTACAGCACTTTCTTACTATATAGAATACATTCACTAATACTGTTTGAAATCCTTTTTAAATTTTTTTGGATTTATGGTTGACCGTCTATAACATGGATGGTATATTAGAAAAGTCGCTTCGGGAGAGAGGCGAAAACAGCTCTTTGAAAACTGAACAAAAGCCAAGCGTGAAACGGGTCTTTTTAAAAAGAACCCTGAATCAATTTCGATTTACATTTAATGAGCAATCAAACACTTTATTGGAGAGTTTGATCCTGGCTCAGGACGAACGCTGGCGGCGTGCCTAATACATGCAAGT
>JAIVLN010000015.1 GCA_020524245.1 Rossellomorea aquimaris
GATCAAACTCTCCAATAAAGTGTTTGATTGCTCATTAAATGTAAATCGAAATTGATTCAGGGTTCTTTTTAAAAAAGACCCGTTTCACGCTTGGCTTTTGTTCAGTTTTCAAAGAGCTGGTTTCTTCGTCTGTAAGTCGTTTGTTGCTGACTTTTTTCGAAGAATGTTTTGTTGTGATGTCTTGTTGCGACTTTTAATATAATATCATCGTTTGCCTAATCTGTCAAAGACTTTTTTCAGCAATTTGTGATGAAGTATTTGGCTTTCGTTGATCGCCTCAAAAGCGCAACAGAGAATACTATACCATGTGGATTTTAATGACGCAAGACTTTTTTACAAAGAAAAAAAGAGCTTTTTAATTGAGCTCTTTAAGTCATATTATAGGATGAACTTTTGGATGGCGACCAAGGCGAGTAATCCGGGTATGCCGAGGAAGCCGGATACGGATGCTGTGGCAAGGTTGATTGGTATATGAAGATTAATTGCGGTTCCGAATGCGTTGAGGAAAAACAATAGCAGAGCTCCTATTACAAGTTTAACAGCTGCTTGTCCGACCCAGCGCAGTGGTTTAAGTGGAGCGCCGATCACTAAGAGGAGTACGATCAATCCGCAGACGATCGCAAATACCCAGAATGGATCCATAGCAATATCCCCCTAACAGTTTGTCTCACCACTATACGTATGTACAATGACATAAAAAAAGAACGAGAAGTCTAGAAACTTCTCATTCTGATCTTACGGACCTTCGCCTCTTTCAACAGGAAGAAGTATTTGGCTTTGGCAAGCTTCACTTCATATAGTACCTGTTCAGAGGGCTCGACACTGTTTTCGATTAGTTCTTTTTTAGTCAGCCATTCGGATCGGACCGATTCTATGGCTTTTAGCAATCGTTCATTTGCTTCCTTACGAAGCCGACCTGTACGACGAAAAAACACGACTTTACTCGCCTCCGTGGAGCTATATTTCTCGACGCCCTTCTAGAGCACGAGATAATGTGACCTCGTCCGCATATTCCAGATCTCCTCCGACTGGTAGACCGTGGGCGATACGAGTAATCTTGATGCCAGTCGGCTTCACGAGACGACTGATGTACATCGCGGTCGCTTCACCTTCAATGTTGGGGTCTGTCGCCATGATCAGCTCTTGAACCGTTTCATCTTGAAGACGTTTGATAAGCTCCGCCACTTTAATATCTTCGGGACCTATTCCTTCCACAGGCGATATTGCTCCGTGGAGGACATGATAGAGTCCTCTGTATTCTTTCATTTTTTCCATAGCGATGACGTCTTTCGAATCATGGACCACACAAATCATCGATCGGTCTCGGCTAGAATCATCACAGATCATACAAGGGTCTCGATCAGTGATGTGGTGACAATTTGAGCAGTAAGTGAGATCCCTTTTCGCATTGACCAAAGCTTTACCGAATTCAAATACGTCATCTTCTTTCATTTCTAACACGAAGAATGCCAGGCGGACTGCTGTTTTCGGACCGATTCCTGGTAACTTCATGAAGCTGTCGATCAATTTCGAGATCGGTTCAGGATAATGCAACGTAATTCCTCCTATAGAAGAAACAGATCTGGCGTCTCAAGTACGCGATCTGTTTCTTCATGCAAGATAAGCCTCCATTCCGGCTTATCTTTATTCCAATATGGGGGTTGCCCCTTAAAACATACCTGGCAAGTTCATGCCTTTGGTGAATTGTCCCATGTCCTTGTTAACAAGCTCATCTACATTCTTCAATGCGTCGTTTGTAGCTGCAAGTACTAGGTCTTGTAGCATTTCGATATCATCTGGGTCGACTGCTTCTTCTTTAATGACGATATCGATGATTTCTTTATGTCCGTTTGCTGTAACGGTTACCATTCCGCCGCCAGCTGTTCCTTCAACTGATTTTTCTTTCAACTCTTCTTGCGCTTTCATCATCTGCTTCTGCATTTTTTGCATTTGTTTCATCATGTTATTCATATTGCCTTTCATTTTACTTCCTCCTTGTTATAGTTAATCTTCTATCTCTACATACTCAGATCCAACAAGCTTAACGGCTTCGTCTACTAGCGGATCTTCACTTCCCGATTCAGTTGATTCGTTTGCATTTGTTCCGGTTTCATTGGATCCGGACGGTTCATCATCGTCTTCATTCTGATCGGATTGTTTATGTTCTTTTATAAACGATTTCTTAACCTCTTCCCAATCATCCTCAAGAATCGTCATCATCGTCATCTGACGTCCAAGCGTTTCGAATACGACGGACTCGACACATTCTTTGATGTTATCCTTCACAGCCATCTGACTATGAAGTTCGTGTTGGAAGGCTAATAAGAAAGCATCTTCTGAACTTGCAACCGGTGTTGCGTTGATCATCCACGCATGTGCATTGACCATTCTGGACTTGATTTGTTCCATGATGTCGCCCCACTTGCTTCGTAACAACTGGAGATCTTTTTTGGACGCTGTTTTGAGCATTTCCTTGATTCGGCCAGTAGAAGCTTTCGACTTCGGCGTTTTTGATTGGAATGTCCGTTTTGGCTTTTCTGGCTCAGAACTACTGGTTGAGTTCGCTGAGACTCCGCGTTCTTTCAACAACTTGATTTCCTGTTCAAGTTGTTGAATTCGATTCATGAGCGGCTGAACGTCTGCGCTTCCTGTTTGAACGGAAGCAGATTCCTCCTGGCATAACTTTACGATCGCGAGCTCTAGATGGATCCTAGGGTGGTTCGTCCACTTCATCTCTTGCTGGGCTTTATTCAGGACGTCTATGACCTGATAAATCCAATCGCCTGGTATCTTCTTCGCAAGGTTTTCGAATTCCTGATCGACTTGAGCGCGATCGAGCACTTCTTCCAGGTTAGGAGCAGCTTGGTACAACAACATGTCTCTGTAATAGAAAATCAAGTCATTGATGAACCGAATCGGATCTTTCCCTTTGTCCATCAACTCATCAATTTGCTTCAACGCCTCAATCACATTGTTATCTTGGAATGCAATCGTCATATCCGACAGGAAAGTTTGGGATACAGAGCCGGTGACTGCGAGGACATCGTCGACCGTTACTGAATCTTCACTATAGGAAACAGCTTGATCGAGGATACTCAACGCATCCCGCATTCCACCTTCTGCTGCTCTTGCAACAAGATGGAGAGCTTCTTCATCCACTTGCACATTTTGAGATTCAATGACGGTTTGCATCCGTTTTACAATGGAATGACTCGTTATCCGTCGGAAATCGAATCGCTGACATCTTGATATGATCGTCAAAGGAATTTTATGCGGTTCCGTCGTCGCTAAAATGAATATGACATGTGCTGGCGGTTCCTCTAATGTCTTCAGTAGAGCATTGAATGCACCGATGGACAGCATATGTACTTCATCAATGATATACACTTTGTACTGGACAGCACTTGGTGCATACTTTACTTTGTCCCGGATATCACGGATCTCATCAACGCCATTATTTGAAGCGGCGTCAATTTCAATGACATCAGAGATGGAACCTTTTGTAATACCGACACAAGCTTCACATTCATTACAAGGTTCTGCGACTGGTGCTTTCGCACAGTTGACTGCCTTTGCAATGATCTTTGCTGCACTTGTTTTGCCGGTTCCTCTTGGACCGCTGAACAGGTAGGCATGGGATAGCTTTTGTTGTAATAATGCATTTTGTAGTGTCTTCGTTATATGCTCTTGTCCGACCATGTCCTGAAACTGTTGTGGCCGGTATAACCGATATAATGCTTGATATGCCATCCGCACACCCTCCTTTAATAGAACATTTTCATCCTTTTTATTATACCGATTCCCAGTCTCATTTTCAAAGAGGAATCCGTCTTACATACAGTTGGATGTTTTGGATTTCGCTAAATACAAAACATCCAACTGTCTGATACAGGATGAAGACATAAAAAAAGCCGACCATCATATGGTCGACCTCTTGTATAGTATGTATTAACGCCGTGCACCTTTCGTCGATAAAGCCTTCATAAGCGTTACGCCCGCAGTTAGCTCGGCCCAGGCAACCCCGCGGCACACGGAGTAACCCACTTACTGCTGCTTCCTTCCGGACCTGACAGGGTTCATGGGGCTCCGTTGCGCAGGACCCGGACGTCAACACCACTTACGAACGGCAGACCTTACGTCAGCTAACCTCGGAAAGGGATTCAGTCTCGCTACAGCGGATTGCGAGTACAGGACACCGCTACCTTCCCACCTAGCACGGCAAAGTTTATAACATTGTTAGGCGCATGAGAAATGCGCAATCTCTAGTATACGCTCACTTGTCCATAAAATCAACTGTAAAATATTTGAATGGGAGAGTGAACTCCCGTGGCATGTGAGCGCCCTATGCCTTCCATCAACTACAGTCTATGGAAAGCTGCCCTTATTTAACAGCAAATCACACTATAACATGGTCAAACGGATTGTTCAAGAATCGTTTTCCGCTTTCTCCATCTTTTTTCTTTTACGAAGATCCTGAAAAAATTGTTTGAGCATCAGACTGCATTCTTCCTCTAATACACTTGAAGTGACGACGGCCTGATGGTTGAATCGAGGTTCATCGAGCAAATTCATCAATGTACCTGCGCATCCACCTTTCGGATCGCTTGCACCATAAACCACCCGGTCGATTCTCGAAAGAACGATGGCACCTGAACACATTGGACAAGGTTCAAGAGTGACATATAATGTGCAACCTGAAAGCCGCCAAGTCCCAAGCGCTTTGCATGCTTCGTCAATTGCCAACAATTCCGCGTGCGCTACTGATCGTTGTTCCGTTTCACGAAGGTTATAGGCAGATGCAATGATCTCACCATCTTTAACGATGACCGCACCTATAGGAACTTCCCCAATAGCAGCTGCTTGCCCGGCCACTTCAATCGCTTTTTTCATAAATGTTTCATCCGTACTATGATACATAAGAGTTCTCCTACAAACTAAGGTATATCCTCAACTTTACCTTATTGAACGGGAAAAATACAGGTAGTCACAAAACGGATGGCTCAAAACAAGTGGTAGAGACGACGCCTTCACCATCCACCTTCAAAGATTGGATGAACATTTCAGGCATTCCAATAAAAAATGCTACCTCCTAATTTCCTTGTGAGGCAGCATTTCTATTTCTATTCTTTATGTTCCAGTCGAAGCTCTCTTCTCTGGATTGCCGCACGTTGTCTTAAAGGAGTGAACTCTTTTTCTTTCGAGTTATGCGCGGTGGCTTCAGAAGTCTTTTCGGCTGGTTTGTATTTCACCCGCCAGTTTTCGGTAACCGACTTGATGCCTTCAAGCATAAAATTCATGGATAAGATTGTCAGAGCAAAGAACAAAATCGGAACGAGGATAATCCATGGATTGATCGTCAAATACCGTACCCCGTTTCCAATGAGACCGGACCACTCATATGAAATCGATTGAGGTGGATCCGCAAAAAACGGGTCGAAACTTAAATTCGTCCCTCCGAAAAATATCTTGAAAAATCCAAGATGGGCCAATACAAGCATAGTCTGGACAAGCTGCTGCATGAAAATGATCCAAAGCTGAGGTTGGATGTGGGGACGTACGTGTTTCCACAAAATATGGAGCCTGCTTCCACCAACGACTCTTGCCCCTTCTATAAATTCTAGTTTAAAAATCCTTCCCATCTCATTACCGATGAGAATCGATGTAGTTGGTACAGCCAGGAACGCTAAAATGATCACTTCAATCCCGACCCGCTCCCAAAAGGTATACGCAAACCCACTCGGATTTTCCATGAGAAACGGCGTCAAAATAAAAATGGCTAATAAGGTGACCGGAACGTAATTAAATACATCAACAAGCCATGTAATATAGCGTCTGAACTTATATAAATAGGCACCATAAAGAATGCCGAAGATCATGGAGACAGACAACCGGATGAAGGCAATCAAAATCGCAAATCCGATTGTAAACTTGGCTCCGATTGAAATCATATGAGTGAAGTGAAATCCTAAAGGATCAGTCCCTAAAGGAACGTCCCATCTAGGTGATATTGGAGCTGCTTCTACAGCACGTCCATCCTCATATAGGATCTTCGTCTGTGCGACCTGATTATCCCATAAGAGAGTATGCAAAATGCTGATCGACAACAAGGAAAAAATGAAAATGAACCCGATCAGAAAGTATTTGTTCTTAAATAGCCTTATCACCATTTACATCACGACCTTTTCATTTGTGACGCGTTCCAATAGCCATTGGCCGATAGCAAACAACAAAAAGATGGGGATGAAAATGGAAATCAAGCTCAACGCAAATACTTGAGGATTCAAGTATTCCAGTAAGAAACTCATGATGCCATTGATGTTGAAGATGTATTCTAAGATCAACAAATTAGACAGCATGAACCAAATGACCGTTTTAGAATAGTTCAAGATGCTCGCAAGTGAATTCCGAAGGACATGGATCATTAAAATCCTTCCCTGGAAAACTCCTTTACTTCTCGCAAGTTCAACATACTGGCGATCCAATTCATATTCTGTGATTGACACCATCACTTTGTAGTATTGGATCATTGGTAAAATGGATAAGCAAAGCATCGGTAGTAAATAGATCGGTTCTCCAGGCATTGAGGCGATCTCAAAAAATAATAAACCCGTACTCTTATAGATCCATACGATGACAAGCTGACAGATGATGATGATCAAGATGTCCGGAATGGATTCTAGTACGAAACTGAGCACTTTCGATACTTTTCGCCACTTCAAAGGTATAAGCATCGTACCGAATGTCAACACACCTGCAACGAGCAATGCAATCAGAATAGATCCGATTAAAACAATCAGGGAGTAGGAGACAATTCCGGATAATTGCGGCAATAGTTCTCTCGTAGCCCCTTCCGTACTATAAGTGATTTCTTGAAAATGAATCAGCCCTTGTAAAACTTCTATTAAACTAGAAGCATATCCCTCCCAGTTCAACGTAAGTGAACCATCGCTTGGCAATAATCGCGGCAACCCAGCCATCAAGATGATGCCGAAGATGATACAGACGAACCTCAATAATTGATTGGTGATGAATCTCATACAATCCCCCTCTTAACAGACAGCGCCTAGTGTGATTTGTTCTCTTTATCCATCCAGGTAATCTGTTTATGATCCGTCGGTTTTACACCTCTGATAAATGCGTTATTTTTCTCATCCCGCCATATACCTTTTTGGTCATATGCTTTCACTATGGTTATATCGACGGTGTAATCGTTCCAAGGAGCTCCGATTTCATGAATCCCTTCTTTCCCTGTATAAAGTTCCGTTCCTTTATAGAACATCTGTTCAATTGTGGAGCGGACGTCACTTTTACTGGAATGTGCCACTACTTCTACATTCAAAGATACGTAACGATCCCGCTTCGAAATAGTGACATATTCAATAAATTCATTCTCTTGCATGGCCAGGTTCGATATTCTGTTCAACAACGGTAAACTGGTAACCTCCCGTCCTGTATTCAATTCCAATCCGTCCGAAAACTCCCCTGATCTTTGTGGTGGTTCCAAAATATACGTCACGGAAAAGACGAGCAAGAATACACAGACGGTCATGCTCAAAACCGGCTTTAACATCCAAAGGTATTTTTCAAAAAAGGAGATCGATTGTTCTTGTTCACGGATTCGATCCATTACTTCACGCTTCTTCTCATCAGAGAAGCGTTTCTTCTGATATACCGCTTTGTCCATGATACGATCCAGATTCTTAAGCTTATCCTCCACTCGACTCTTCCCCTTTCTCCAATTGTGAGCGTAAGAGCTTTCTAGCTTGAAACAACCTGGATTTCAAGGTCGATTGTTTCATATTGAACAGTTCACTAATCTCTGACAAACTCATCTCCTCTTGATAGTAAAGGATGATGAGCTCTCGATACTTGACCGGTAGGGAGAGTATAGATTGTGCCAATTCGTTGTAATCATCCTCTACAATTAAACGAAGTTCAGGTGTTTGATCATTGCTCTCTTCCTTGAATAGAGTCATTGGATTAGCAAACCATAAATTCCGGTACGACCAACTCTTCAGATGATCTTTGCATCGATTGACCGTTATTTTATAGAGCCAGTTTTTCAATGAACCTTCTCCGCGAAATGTCTCCAGCTTAGAATAGCAGGTAATGAAGACGTCTTGGACGATGTCTTCCGCTTTGCCCCAATCTTTGACATATGTATAAGCTAATCGAGTCAATCGTTCCCCGAAATAATCGACGACTTCTTCCATGATCTCTTCTTTATAGAGACGTAAACTTTCCAGACTGAACGTCTTTTTCTCTTGTAGAACTTCCCTGAAGTTCTCCATGTGTTCCAACCCCCTATACGACCTTTCATTACTATAGACGACTGATCTGGTGTTTGGTTGTTTATTTTTCGAACAATTTCCATATTTCAAATAAAGAAAAGTGCAAGAAAATTATCAACCTGTATCAAAGAAAAGTCAAATAGTGTAAAAAAACAGAAAATCCACTGTTGACTGCTACGGCGTGTTTTTGAGATGCAAAGCTTATTGTGACATTAGAAATGTCCTGTGAATTGACACAGGACATTTTGCGGTCGTATTAAGATTTAAGTTCGTTTTCATTTTTCCACTAGTAGAGTCGGTTGAAAAATTAAAAGGAATGATAAAACACTAAATCGTTTGAATCAGAGAGGCTTTCTGATAGGGCGTAATCACCAAATCGCTCAATACACCTAACCAGAGTGGCTTTCTGATAGGGTGTAATCGCTAAATCGCTAAATACACCTAACCAAAGTGGCTTTCTGATAGGGTGTAATCGCCATATCGCTCAATACACCTAACCAGAGTGGCTTTCTAATAGGGTGTAATCACCAAATCTCTCAATATACCTAACCAGAGTGGCTTTCTGGTAGGTGAAATCTCCAAAGCGCTCAAAACAAGCTACACCAGTAAAAACAAAAGACTCCTCAATTCGCGAGTCTTTTGTTCTGTTTTTTCACAGGTTATTCTGTTTCATTGAGAAAACTAGGGGTTTCCAAACCTAGTTTTTCATAGATGAAAGCCAGTCCGGATTCAAAGTTTTGATAGAATTCCTCTGTTGCACTTTCCGCTTTCTTCAAGGCCTGTTGGACGTCATCTGTGTTCAAATCATCACTGCGCTGCTCAAACTTTTCTGCAAGCCCATTTAACGATTGATTCAACTCTTCACTGTAGGCTTCAAGTTCCTTTGGAATTTCAAGGTTACGCAGTTCATTCGCTAATTGCTCACTCGATTGAGCGGCTTCATTTTTCAACGATTTCAATTCTTCTTCACTTAGATTTTCAGTTTCGGATTCTACATATTGGGCAAATTGTTTGAAATCATCGTCGTATTGGTTAATTGTTGATGTGATTTTCTCCTGGAACTCCAACAGAGAGGTTTGGACCTCCCCTTCATTCATTTGAGCCGATTCATCTGTTTGGGTATCTTGGTTTTGATCCCCGTTTGCATCATTGGGTGATTGCTCTGAACAACCCGATAAGATAAGTGCACTACATATAACGATACTCATCAGAATGGACCAGAATTTTCGGTTCATGTTCATTCACCTCCTGTCTATTACCTGTAAATTCCTTATTACAGCTAATCTTAAACAGTAAGCTTAAAGCCTATAAAAAAAGCCATCTATCCATAATTGGATAGACAGCTTACATATTAGGAAAGTTCAGCAGAGAAACTTGGAGTTGTCAGTCCTAGACCTTCAAAGACTTTACCCATCTTCTCTTCAAAGCTTGCGAACAATTCATCCGCTTCCTTCTGGCCATCTTCAACGTTTTCGATTGTCAGGTTTTCAGCACGCTTCTCATAAGACATTGCTGCATCTTCCAATGCTGTTTTGATCTCTTCTTCATACTCTGAAAGTTCACTTGGAATTGAAATTCCACGAAGTGCTTCAGCAACTTTTGGACCTGCTTCTGAAGCTTTTGCTTTCAACTCTTCAAGTTCTTCTTCTGTCGGCTTTTCTTCAGCTGCTTCATCATTGAACTTGTCTTTTGCTGCTTGGAACTCTGCAAATGGAGCGTTGTTCTCTTGAAGAACCGTTACAACTTCATCTTGGAAATCCAATAGAGCAACCTTCACTTCTTCTTCACTTGATTCTTCACTGTCTGAACCTTCAGATGCATTTTCTTCTGTGTTATTTTCTTCGTTGTTGTTGTCTTCAGTACCCTCTGAATCTTGGCTGCAAGCTGCTGCAAAAACGAGTAAGAACAGCATTGCAAACATCATGAGTTTCTTCATGGTTAAAGCTCCCCTTTTAAATGGAAAATTTGGGCATACCAACCGATTTCACTATGTATGTTTTCTAACCGATTTTATTGCCCATATATTAAGACGAGCATCAGATGATTCGGTTTAATCTTTCTAAAAATTTTTTTGAAAATTTTAAAAGGCTCCCAAAGAATGAGAGCCTCCTAACTAAAAAGATTATTCAATTTCTTTCTTGATGTTTGGTGCTAACAGATCTGCATCTTCAAAGACTTTTCCGAATGTCTCCTCGAAGCTTGCAAAAAGCTCATCTGCCTTGCTTTCTGCATTTTCGGTGTTTTGGATTGTAAGTTCTTCAGAACGTTCTTCATAAGATTTCGCAAGATCTTCCAAGGCTGATTGGAAGTCTTCTTCATATTGTGACAGCTCACTTGGAACTCCCATAGCACGGATGGTTTCCGCTGCTTTAGGACCTGCTGACTTCGCTTCTTCAAGCTTAGCTTCTAACTCTTCCTGTGCAGGCTTGTCCTCTTCTGCTGTTTCAGTATCATACTTTTTTGCTTTCATCGCTTCAAATTCTGCGAATGGTTTATGGTGTTCTTTCAGTACGTCAACAATCTCCTCTTGAAAAACGAGTAATTGTGATTTAACTTCTGTTTCATCCATTGCTGGTTCTTTCTCTTTGTCAGATCCAGAAGTTGACTCGTCACTACCGCATGCAGCCATCGTAAAGACGAATACAAACATCAGGATGAATGCTAGGATTTTTTTCATAAGTGTCTCCCCCTCTTTGTTGAAAGTCCTATGCAAATGTTAGTGTAACCAAGCTTTTGAAACATGTAAATTTTTTTATTTTTTCAAAATTATGAAACGAAAGGGTATCTTCCTACGTCTTTAGACTCGAAAGAAGGAGGGAGAATCCATGTACCGAATCATCGGAATTCTATCCATCATTTTAATCCTAATGACAGGTTGTGGCTCCAATTCCAATGCGACTGGAAGTGGAAAGTCTGAACAAAATGAACCACCTGAAGCTTCCATAACCGTTCAGGATAAAGACGTTTCCTTCCAACAAGGTTCTTATTGCTGGAGCAGCTCCGGCCAAGGTGTGTGTGTGGACAAAAGTGGTGCAGAAGACCTTACGAAAGATATCGAACCAATGATTGTCCAAGGTAACGAAACCATCAGGATCTCATATGAAGAAGAACCAAGCCAACTACATGTACGTATACTGAAAGATGGCAATGTACATGCAAATTTGAAAGATCAATCCGAATTCCAGACACCTGCTGAGCCTGGAATTTATGTATACGATGTTTTTGCAAAGTGGCGTGAAAAGGGAGATCTCGCCATAGCATTCAAAATCAAAGTCGAGTAATATCCAGCAAATGTTTCATGTGAAACAAAAGAAACGTCAACTTCCCTAAAAGGGATTTGACGTTTTTTTCTTCGTTTTTTGTATCAGCGGCTTTTTTGCCTTGTTTCTCTTTGTTACGTCCAGAGATATCGTAATGACTCCGATGACCTCACCGTTTTTATCACGGATGGGTTCTCCGTAAACATCATAAGTGTTTTCCCCTCCCGATAATGGAAAATGGATTTTCTTCCTCATTTTCATACCGGTATCAATAATTTCCTGTTTGAAAGCCATCAATTCTTTTGTCCCTTTATTATTGGCAATTTCATCATCACGTTTTCCAAGTATATTCATGGATTCGAAATCTTCATGAGGGTTGAAGATCCATACGTATTCTAGGTTTAAATTACAATAGGCAATTACCATTAGGGAATTGCGCAACATAAGTAAAAAGGATGGTTCCTCATATTGATCGTTGAAGAACGTAGAAGGATTGACTCCAAGGGCAGTCGATATTTTCTTAGCGACTTCCATACTTGGATTACGTGTCCCTTTTTCAATTTGTGCATAGTATGATCGATCGATGAAACATTGCATTGCCACTTGTTCTTGTGTATAACCTTTTTGTTTTCTGGCTTGTATGAGCCATTCTCTCATCCAAATCCCCCCGATTTGTTGCAAACAGCCACTTTTATATTTTTCTGAAGTAATAGACTATCAATGTATAGTAAGAAAGCTACAAATCCAAATAAATGTGAAGGGATGTGTGAATAATGGTGCCAATCAAACCTTTTATGATGAAACCAATGTTCTTGCCTTTTGCCTGGTTACAATTGGTCTTAGAAGGAAACTCCATGAGCACATACCTGCTTACGAAGCATTCCCTGACTTTGTGGCAGAAATGCCACCCTTGTATTTATAAATACTTGAAAAATGTTGTCGACCCTAACAATATGTTGGAAGTGTATAGGACGGAAATTATTTTCCAGGAACATAATCATATTGAAATCTTGATGACAAACGGTGAACTGATCTTACAATTCAATATGCAGTTTTGTCAGAATGATTGGTATATCGACCTGGATGGTCTAAGGCATTACTTAAATGATGAATGTAATTTGTGCCTGGAGCATTAATTAGCATTTCCGAGCCTTTGTAAACTATGTTTCTTTTTGATAATCATTGTATGACTACACCCAGAAAGATGTAGTATAAAACAATTGTAGCAATAAAGCGCAAAAGTACATGTGGCTTATAGCCACATGTACTTTTTTTAACATAATATTATAAGGCCATTTTAGGTTCTTCGAAAGGTCTTTATACCTACATTTGAATAATTCCCTTAATTTACCTATTTTAATATTAGTATAAAAATATTCGGGCTATTCATACTAACCTCAAGTGGTAAATACCTCCACTGATTTTAAAGGAATAGAGGTGAGTGACATGGCTCAAAACAATCAACAACTAGCTGTACCAGGTGCTCAAGCAGCAATCAACGCTATGAAGACTGAAATCGCTTCTGAGTTCGGAGTACAACTTGGACCAGACACTAGCTCTCGCCAAAACGGATCTGTTGGTGGAGAGATCACTAAGCGTCTTGTACAACAAGCTCAAGCACAACTTGGTGGTGGCCGTTACTAATCGTAAGGGTACTTACTAGGCCTCTTCTTGGCAAAAAGGTTTCCTCTTAACTAGAGGGAGCCTTTTTATTTGTGGGATAAAAAATGATAATGGGATAGGAAAAATTAGGATGAAACGAGAGGCATTGAGTAGATAATGATGGCGGCCCCGGCAGGAATCGAACCTGCGACGCACGGTTTAGGAAACCGACGCTCTATCCTCTGAGCTACGGGGCCGTTTTTGAAGACATTTTCTATTATAATGATTTGAGCTGTTTCCGTAAATATATCACACAAAATCCTCACAGCTACTAATGAAAAGGACAAAAAGCACATATATATGTGATATACCATGCGATACCTTTAATTCGGTTCTTATTGATTTGGAATAAATTACTTGATAAATGTTCAAATGAATCAATACCGAAATACCATTTGTCTCATATGATATAAGGAAAGCTGGTATCCGCAGACGGAATATGATTTTATCATCATTCCTTTGGTACAAATTCAACATATTCAATACATTTCCATGAGTAATTAGCCGATATTAAAGGTAAAGATAGGTATAAAATCGAATATGTAATTATGCGTATACTAGTCATTCTCGAGAGGGGTTGGATCCTTGAACAAGATCTATATCTTGGACACAAATGTTATTTTACATGACCCTGCTTCCATTTTTAAATATGCAGGGAACGATGTTGTCATCCCAGCTGTCGTCGTAGAAGAAATTGACTCAAAGAAAAGGTTGCAGGATGAGGTTGGTCGAAATGCTCGGGAGTTCGGCCGTCAGTATAAGACGTTACGCGAAAAGTACAAAGACCGCTTACAAGAACCTTTCCAGTTGGATCACGGAGGTACTTTGGTCATCGAACTGAATCATCGCTCTTTTGAAAACATTAAGAGCATCTTCAATCAAGATTCAAATGATAATCGAATTTTGGCTGTTGCGATTAATATTGCCCTCGAACAAACCCAAAAGGATATCATTCTCGTTTCAAATGATATCTTACTGATTGCCAAAGCGGATGCACTCAAAAAATCGTTGAGTACACCGAATTTCACAGCGCAATTGTATGAAAATGATCGTCTCGTTGAGAGCTCCCTCACGATTCATAAGGGTTACCACGAGCTTCATGTATCCCCTGAATTCATTGATGCATATCATGCGGATCATGAACTTCCTCTTTCCAAACTTACCGAATATCTTCAGACGGATGTATTTCCACAAGATTTCCTATTAATGAAAAGCAATACAGGAACGAACCAATCCGCTTTAGGACGGGTTGTCAAAAAAAGAAATGAACTCGTTTGCAAACCCTTATTCCATACCGATGATGATTCATTCGTATGGGGTTTACGGCCGAAGAACGTTGAACAACGGATGTTTCTGGAGTTACTCCTGGATCCTAAGGTGGAAATGGTGTGTGCAATCGGTAAAGCCGGTACTGGTAAAACGTTGCTAGCCCTTGCAGCGGCATTGCACGAGACCCAGGACATGAAGCACTATACGAAGATAACCGTCGCTCGACCGATTGTTCCGATGGGAAAAGATATTGGATATTTGCCTGGAGAGAAGGACGAGAAACTCCGTCCATGGATGCAGCCGATCTTTGATAACCTGGAACAATTATTCAATATCGACCCGGAATCCAATAAAAAGAATGATAAAAACGGCTCCGTGCCAAGAATTGAAAAAGAAATTGAATTGTTGAATATGGAAATTGAAGCACTCACCTATATTCGAGGAAGAAGCATTCCGAACCAGTTCATCATCATCGATGAAGCACAGAATCTTACCAAGCATGAAGTGAAGACAATCGTAAGTCGCGCAGGGAAAGGGACGAAAATCGTACTTGTCGGCGATCCTGATCAAATCGACCATCCATATCTCGATTCGGTCAACAATGGACTTACCTATACGATCGAGCGCTTGAAGTCAGAAGAAGAAATTGGCATCATTCGCTTATCCCGGACAGAACGATCGAACCTTGCGGAAAAAGCGGCTCGTCACCTCTAGTTTGCGAGAGCGCTCTAAGTGCCTGATATCCTTCAATGGAAGGGTTCATCCCCTTATCATATAAGCCACATGAAGATGTGATTTACAAGAAGATATCGGGCACTTTTTTGCGTCCGTTTTTTCCAAATGAACCTGTCGATTTATGTCACCGTGTGGTACAATGATATTTGTCTATTTCGTACATAGGAGGCACTTTTATGGATAATACTCCCTTCATCGCGGTGGAAGGTCCTATCGGTGTCGGAAAAACATCTTTAGCCAAAGCGATCAGCGATCGATACAATTATCATCTATTGAAAGAAATCGTTGAAGAGAATCCATTTCTCGGTAAGTTCTACGATGATATCGAAGAATGGAGCTTTCAAACAGAAATGTTTTTCCTCTGCAATCGATTCAAGCAGCTTGAGGATATCGATCGATTATATTTACAACATACATTACCTGTCGTTTCTGACTACCATATTTTCAAGAACCGTATATTTGCCATGCGTACACTAAAAGATGTGCACTTTCAAAAGTATATGCAAATTTTCGAGATTCTAACAAAGGACATGCCTTCACCAAATATGGTGATCTATTTGAAGGCCAGTCTTGAAACATTGCTGAAACGCATTTCTCTTCGTGGAAGAGACATTGAAAAAAATATCGATCCGGATTACTTGAAACAGCTGTCTTCGGATTATGATATCTTCATGTATCAATTCCAGAAGCTCCACCCAGAAATCCCTGTGTTGACGATTGATGGTGACCAGGTCGATTTCGTCCAAAACCCAGAGCAGCTCGAAGAAATACTCAGAACTGTCCAAGATACTTTTCGGAAAAAGGAAGTGAAACAATGAGCATCCACGAGAAATACAAAATTCCCAAAAATGCGGTCATCACGGTTGCCGGAACAGTCGGTGTCGGTAAATCGACCATGACGAAAGCGATCGCGGAAAAACTGGGCTTCGATACATCTATGGAAAAGGTCGATACGAATCCGTATCTGGACAAGTTCTATCATGATTTCGAACGCTGGAGTTTCCATTTGCAAATTTATTTCCTTGCAGAACGCTTCAAGGAACAGAAGAGAATGTTCGAACAAGGTGGCGGGTTCGTCCAAGATCGTTCTATCTATGAAGATACTGGCATTTTTGCAAAAATGCATTATGATAAAGGAACGATGACGAACATTGATTATGAAACATACACAAGCTTGTTTGAAGCGATGGTGATGACTCCGTTCTTCCCTCACCCGGATGTGTTGATCTACATTGAAGGAAGCCTTCAAGATATCATCGATCGCATCCAATCACGCGGCCGGCCGATGGAACAACAAACCCCTATTGCCTATTGGGAAGAAATGCACAGCCGGTATGAGAACTGGATCAACAACTTTACTACATGCCCAGTGTTGAAAGTGAACATCAATGATTATGATCTGATTCAGAATCCTGAATCGGTAGATCCAATCTTGAAGAAAATTGGTGAAACGATCAACGGAAACAATAAATTGCAACACGTATAGAAAAGCTTAAGCGCAAAAGGACTGACGTCGATGTCAGTCCTTTTTTCTATGAGCTGCATCAAACTGTACCTTGTGTCTGTTTTTCAGTCAGTCCCCATTTTTTCTTCAACCGTTCCATTTCACCTTGTATTTGAAGTTCCTCAAGCCATAAGGAAATCCAATTCTGATAATCGAGATCTCCTCGATGGATCATGTAGACTTTCTCACTTTTTGAAAATGAATCGCTACCACCTGCAGGGTATAGTCGTTGATCGAGCTGTGAATAATAAACAGCTTCTATATGATCGGTTATCATGACGTCTACTTCACCGTTCGCAACCATATGTGGGATAGACAAGTTGTTTTCAATGACAACGACCTCGGCTTGTCTAATGTTCTGGCGTACAAAACGTTCGTTGGTCCCACCTGGGTTCAAACCTATACGAACATCAGGATGGTCGATATCTTGAAGAGCGAGATATCGATGCTTGTCTTCATTTCGAATTAACGGAGCTTTTGAATCTCTGAAATAAGGCTGAGTCAAGTGCGCCATTTTCTGTCGTTCAAGATTCCTACTCACTCCTCCCATCGCAATGTCGAATCGATCCGCATGCAAATCACTCATCATCGTTCCCCAAGTTGTCTGTACAAAATAAACTTCTACACCGAGTTGTTCACCTAGATGGTAGGCGACGTCTATATCATATCCTTCATATCTCTTCGTATCTGGATTGTAATAAGTGAAAGGCTTGTAGTCCCCTGAAGTTCCAACCCGGATCATCCCCGCTTCTATAATTTGATCCAGGCGAGACGGATAGTGGAGACGATGTGAAGTCATCAGAATGGGGCTTCTGAAAAAGGCTCCACTTCCTTCAGGATGATCTTTCTTCATTTCATATGCTTCCGAATGAGCTCTTTTCATTTCTTCCCCTCCTAATGACTTTGTATATGATTACACGGTATACGTTTCGTAGCGATGTCTTTCAAGACATTCCTTAGCGTTGGAACAATCATCATCCGTTCGGAAACTAAGTCTCAAAACACCGTACACATCTTCTCGTGCTTCAATGATTCGTATATTCGTAATACTGATGGCTTCATCTGCGAGAATCGTCGTCACTTTTGAAATGACACCCGCTTGGTCGACAACATCGACATACAGGTCATAAAACGATCGGATGGCTCCTTTTCTTCCTGCCGGCATGTCATCACGAAATGCCTTCGCTTCAGCGAAATAATCATACAGTTCATCCCGCTCATTACGCTCAACTAATGTCCGAACCTCTTTCATCTCCTCAATCCAACCATCTAAAAGACCAAGTATGTTCTTCCGGTTATGCTGTATGATATCCCGCCACATGGAAGGGCTGCTAGAAGCAATTCTCGTGATATCCCGGAAACCTCCCGCCGCTAAGCTACTTATCCGCTCATTCTGGTCTGCCTGATCTTTTACCTGACGGACAAGGCTCGCAGCTATGACATGTGGGAAGTGACTGACCACTCCGGTGACAAGGTCGTGTTCTTCTGCATCCATCACTTGAATGTTTCCTTTTGTCCCAGCTAACCAGTTCTTCAGTTCATCTACCTTATCTTCAGGGGTTCTCCGCAGTAAAGTCAGTACATAGAACGCATTTTCAAATAAGTGAGGCTTCGCACTTCCCACGCCGGACTTATGCGACCCTGCCATCGGATGACCTCCGATGAACACCACCCCATCTGGCAGCATGGATTGTGCTCTACTCATAATGTTCACTTTCGTACTTCCGACATCGGTAACGATCGCACCAGTTTTGAATTCGAAATCCTGAAACTCCTCTAACAAGCGCAACGTTTCTTCGACTGGTGTTCCAAGTATGATCAGATCGGCTTGTTTTACTTCTCCTTTCAGGTCATTACTGTAAGCATCAATGACGTACATTGATTTCGCTAGCTTGCATTGTTCCTCGTTCAAATCATATCCGATGATTTGAGCTTCTTTGTGTTCTTTTTTTATCGCTAATGCCAGGGATCCACCTATAAGTCCGACCCCGATCAATAAGACACGTTTATCCACTCGCTCGTTCCCCTTATGATGTTCGTTTGATGGCTGCTCCATCTACAAGAATCTCTTTCATCAATGAGATGACTTCAGCATTTTCTTCTTTTTTTCCCACGGTAATCCGTATACCGTTTTTGATCGGTCGCACGATGTAGCCTCTTTGCAATAAGAATTGGAAAACTTGATCGTTATCGACTTCTGGTTCGATATAGACGAAATTACCTTGAGACGAGTAGTACGGAATACGATATTTGTTGAAAAACAGATAAAATTGCTGTAACGCTTCCTTGTTCCTTACTGCGCATTCTTCGACAAACGATTGATCATCTATAGCAGCTTGTGCAGCAATCTGAGCAAATTTCGATGTGTTGAAAGGTAGTCTGCCGATATCAAGCTTCTCTAATCGTTTTTCCTGACCGATTGCATAACCAATCCTGAAAGCGGCGAGACCATACCCTTTTGAAAAGGTACGTAATACAAGCAGATTGTCATACTCTTGCATAAGCTCCATCGCATTTGGAAAATCTTCAGCGATTACATATTCATAATACGCTTCATCGAGTACGATGAGTGTCTCGTTTGGCACCCTTTCTAAAAAAACACGAAGCTCTCTTTCACTGTTATACGTACCTGTCGGGTTATTCGGATTACAGATCCATACAAGACTTGTGTTTTCATCGACGGCTTGTTGCATGTGTTCTAAATCATGACGCCCTTCCTTTAACGGAACAGCTCTGATTTCCGTGTTTTCGATGACCGCATGGTGTCTGAACTGAGGGAATGTGAAATCAGCCATCACGACGTTCGTTTCAGGCGTTAAGAGACACCTGCTGATCATTTGGATCATTTCATCCAAACCACTGCTGAAAAGGAGCTGACTTTCCTTTACATTCAACCGATCAGCCAATGTTTTTCTTAAATCCTCCGCACGACTGTCTGGATAATGAGCATAGTGGGCGATGGACTGTATAGCTTCGGACACACTATCTGAGCAACCATAAGGATTCTCATTGGATGCTAGATTCACGATTTTTGTAAGTCCGAGCTCTTTTTTTACATTGTCGATAGACTTACCAGGGTCATAAGCTTTAAGAGACAAGAGTTGCTTTTTCACGTTCATTTCATCTCCTCCATCACGCTCTTATTGAATGTTGCCTAACCATGTCCAGACGTCTCTCCTCTTTTTCCAAATAAAAAACGCCCCTGCTCTTGATCAGCAGGGACGATTTAATCGCGGTACCACCCTCATTACGGACTTTCTCCGTCACTTCATTTGGTTAACGGCATTGCCGTCTTTTTCAGCCGTGTGAAAAAGAAGCTCAAGGGTGAACTTCATGCAGAACTTTGTACTGATTCGCACCAACCATCAGTTCTCTGGTATTCAGGGAGTTCAACACTACTTTGTCCTATCATTGCATGTGTGTATTTTATTAATATCAATTTTTAACACGGAAAATAGGAATTGTAAAGCCTATATTTTTTTAAAAATTTTTTTGGTTGCGCTTACATGGTTGAGACTATTGCTTTTGCGGTTTAAAGTGTAAAATTTTCTGATCATTCTGGTATTGACATTGTTATATGACGTGCTTTAAAGTCTTAAACAATATTTTAATAAATTTGAAATTGTGAAGGAGTGGAGTGATCTATCATGTCGAAGGAATTGGAAGTCTTGCGTGACCAGATTGAAAATTTGAACATGCAAATTTTAGACTTGTTGAACCAACGCGGTACGGTTGTACAACAGATTGGAAAAATCAAAGAAATGCAAGGCGTGAAGCGTTTTGATCCTGTTCGTGAACGCCGTCTTTTGGACCAAGTTGCAGAAAACAACAATGGGCCTTTTGAGACCTCCACGCTTCAGCACATATTCAAGACGATTTTCAAAGCGAGTCTTGAACTTCAGAAAGAGGATAACCGAAAAGCTCTTCTTGTATCACGGAAACGGAAACCCGAGAATACGGTCATCGATGTGAATGGAGAATTGGTCGGGGATGGAAATGCCCGATTCATCATGGGTCCTTGCGCTGTAGAAAGCTACGATCAAGTCTATCAGGTAGCTAAGGAAATGAAAGCTCAAGGATTGAAGCTGCTTCGTGGCGGGGCATTCAAACCGAGAACATCTCCGTATGACTTCCAGGGGCTGGGCTTTGAAGGGTTGGAGATTTTACGCAAGGTAGCAGATGAACTCAATCTCGCTGTCGTGACTGAAATCCTCAATCCGAATGATTTAGAGAAAGCATTGGATTATGTCGATGTCATTCAGATCGGCGCTCGAAACATGCAAAACTTCGATCTGCTGAAAGCTGCAGGTTCGGTGAACAAACCGGTTCTGTTGAAGCGAGGCATGTCAGCAACAATTGAAGAATTCATGTACGCTGCTGAATACATCATCTCAAGCGGTAATGAACAAGTGATCTTATGTGAACGGGGAATCCGAACGTATGAACGAGCGACCCGGAACACACTCGATATATCTGCCGTACCTATTTTGAAGAAGGAGACGCATCTGCCAGTCATTGTCGATGTGACCCATTCAACCGGTAGAAAGGATTTGCTCGTTCCAACTGCAAAAGCCGCACTTGCCATCGGCACAGACGGGATCATGGCCGAAGTACATCCCGACCCTGCTGTTGCGTTATCCGACTCCGCTCAGCAGATGAATCTCAAAGAATTCAGATCGTTTATGGAAGAAGTAAGACCGCAACCGATCATTGCGAAAAAGAAAACCAGCGCATAAGCGCTGGCTTTCTTTTGTTTCATTTTAAATTGAAAGTTTTTAGACCATAAAAAAAATTCGCTACTTAAAGTAACGAATTTTATTCACATACAATCTCCGTTGTAATATGCGCTGTGATTTAATAAAAATGGAGGAGGTAGAGGGATTCGAACCCCCGCGGGCTGTTACACCCCTGGCGGTTTTCAAGACCGCTCCCTTCAGCCAGACTTGGGTATACCTCCGTACCGACAAAAATCATTATAGCATCGACGAAAAGGAAAAGTCAACACTAAATCGACATTTTTTTTGAAAGGAAAAGCGTAAGTGCCCCGTTCAGTCACGAAGGTCACTGGAAAACTGACGAGGAGGCTCGAACCAAACAGAGTTCGGTTCTGCGTGGGTCATTCTATGAAGTCCCACAATGTGTTGCCGCCGCAGGAAGTTTGAAGTGATCCAAGTGACTGGGCACTGAGCTAGACATCTCTTCCTTGCATCAAACATATTTTGAAGGGCGGTTTAACCCCGCCCTTTTCACATTCTTATTACTTTGTAATGACGCTCTTGTTCCCCATGTATGGACGTAATACTTCAGGAATTTCGACAGAACCGTCTTCCTGCTGATAGTTCTCCAATATTGCGGCAACCGTACGTCCAATCGCAAGTCCAGAACCGTTCAACGTGTGTACATGTTCAGGCTTTGCTTTAGGCTCACGACGGAAACGGATATTTGCACGACGCGCCTGGAAATCCTCAAAGTTACTGCAAGAAGAGATCTCACGATAAGTCTCATAGCTCGGGATCCAAACTTCAATATCATACTTCTTCGCAGCGGTAAAACCAAGATCACCCGTACACATGCTCATGACTCGATATGGAAGCTTCAAGAGCTGCAACACTTTTTCCGCATGCCCAGTCAATGTTTCCAACTGATCATAAGACTCTTCAGGTTTTACAAAGTGAACGAGCTCTACTTTGTTGAATTGATGGTGACGGATCAATCCACGAGTATCTCGACCCGCAGATCCAGCTTCAGAACGGAAACATGCACTGAATGCGACATAAGCTTTCGGAAGTTCTTCAGGCTTCAAAATTTCATCACGGTGTAGGTTCGTTACTGGAACTTCAGCCGTCGGAATCAAGAAATAATCCTCTTCACGGATTTTGAAAGCATCCTCTTCGAATTTCGGAAGCTGACCAGTTCCAGTCATGCTTTCACGGTTGACGAGATATGGAGGTAGTACTTCCGTGTAACCGTGCTGGTCTTCATGCAGATCCATCATGAAGTTGATCAATGCACGTTCGAGACGAGCACCTAAACCTTTGTAGAAAGCGAAACGGCTTCCTGTTACTTTGGCCGCGCGTTCAAAGTCAACAATGTCTAAATCTGTTGCAACATCCCAGTGAGGTTTTGGTTCAAAATTGAACTGACGAGTATCGCCCCATTCTCTTGCGACCACATTATCTTCTTCATCCCCACCTATTGGTGTAGATTCATGAGGGATGTTCGGCAAGGTAAGCATGACGTTCTGAAGCTTTTCTTCTACTTGGCGAAGTTCTTCATCATAAGACTTGATCTTCTCACCGACTTCACGCATTTCTGTAATCAGGTGATCCGCATCCTTCTTCTCTCGTTTAAACTCTGCTACTTGCTTAGACACAGTGTTACGACGGCTTTTTAACTCTTCTACCTGGTTGATCAATTCCCGACGCTTTTCATCAAGCTCTTGAAACTGATCCAATCCGGAGATATCTTCTCCTCTCGTAGCAAGCTTCTCCTTCACCTCATCAAAATTGTCACGCACAAATTTTAAATCTAACATTTTCTTCTCCTCCTTCACTTAATCAAGCTTTTTTATTGAAAGAACAGTCATCTTACACACACATCACAGTATCGCAGTAATTCTTAGTTGAGCAATTTCATGTATGAATCACACATCTAGACGAATTAGAAACGAGTAGTTCAAGGCACGCAGTTTTATTAAGCCCGGAGCGTATAAGCAATACGTGAGGAGCTTAATAAAACAAGTAACACCGAAATACGAAGTTTGTCATTCGTCTTGGGAATTAAAAAAACTCCCGCCCCTATGTGTGTATATATATCACACAAAAGGGACGAGAGTTCACCCGCGTTGCCACCCTGGTTGTACCATCACAAATAGACGGTACCACTCTGGTAATGTAACGGTTACTAACCGAAAATACTTACTGGAGCACGGGCTCGTTCTGTATTTTACTCAAGGATGGATTCACAAGGCTCTATCACCGATTTCCACCAACCATCGGCTCTCTATTTGAAAGAGGACTTGCTACTAGTTCCTGTCAACATTCGCTTCGATATTGTGTTAGTAGTAATTTACACTATTTCGATACGTTATGCAACTCGTTTTTGAATTCCTCAGCCATCTTGACGAAATAACCGTGCATTCTGTGGTCATCTGTCAGTTCTGGATGGAACGCGCAACATAGGAAACGTCCTTGTTGTGCAGCAACGATTTTGTCCTGGAATGTCGCTAATACTTTGACATCTGGACCGACTGATTCGATATATGGTGCACGGATAAATACACCGATATAATCTTCGTCACCTTCCATACCATCCACATTTAGAGGAATTTCAAAACTCTCTCTTTGGCGTCCGAAGCCGTTACGATGAACTTTGATGTCCATGACCTCAAGATGGCCATGTTCTTGTCCAATGATCTCTTTCGCCATTAAAATCAAACCTGCACAAGTTCCAAACATTGGTTTTCCGGACTTGGCAAATTCCTGCAAAGGTCCGAACATTTCATATTTATCAATCAGACGGCGCATCGTCGTGCTTTCCCCACCAGGAACGACGAGTGCATCAATGTCTTCTAATTCTTCAACTCGTTTGATCAATTTCACTTCTGCACCTGATGCCTCTAGTGAACAAGCATGTTCACGAACGGCACCTTGAAGGGCAAGAATCCCAACTGTGACCATCTTGATGTCTCCTTTGTCGTCTCTTACCATCCGCGATCTTGCATACGCTCTGATGGTTGAAGAGAAGAAATCTCGACACCTTTCATAGCAGTTCCAAGACCTTTAGACAATTTAGCGATCAAATCATAATCTTGATAGTGTGTTGTCGCTTCAACAATTGCACGAGCGAACTTCTCAGGGTTATCGGATTTGAAGATACCTGATCCGACGAATACTCCGTCTGCACCAAGTTCCATCATCAATGCTGCATCTGCTGGTGAAGCTACACCACCTGCTGCAAAGTTGACGACAGGTAAACGTCCTTCACGTTTGATTTGAAGAAGGATTTCATATGGAGCACCAAGGTTCTTCGCTTCAGTCATGAGCTCGTCTTCACTCATACCGACAACTTTCTTCACTTGAGCTTGGATGAGACGCATGTGACGGACCGCTTCTACGATGTTACCTGTTCCAGGCTCACCTTTCGTACGAAGCATGGAAGCTCCTTCTCCGATACGACGAGTCGCTTCACCAAGGTCACGCGCACCACATACGAATGGTACCGTGAAGTCACGCTTGTTCAAGTGATACACTTCGTCTGCTGGTGTCAAAACTTCACTTTCGTCAATGTAATCTGCACCTAGTGCTTCTAGAACACGCGCTTCAACGATATGACCGATACGTGCCTTAGCCATGACTGGAATTGAAACGGCGTTGATGACTTCTTCAACAATTGTCGGATCTGCCATACGAGCAACTCCGCCTGCTGCACGAATATCTGCTGGGACACGCTCAAGTGCCATTACAGCAACTGCGCCTGCCTCTTCAGCAATCTTTGCTTGTTCAGCGTTGACAACGTCCATGATGACCCCACCTTTTTGCATTTCTGCCATTCCGCGTTTTACGCGATCAGTACCTGTTTGTACCATGTATAATTCCCCCTATCAGTAGGTGTTTTTTAAGTATGATTCGGTTAATTCTTAAATCCTATCCTATTGTATCACTTTTCTGTTTTCATGCCTATCCAGACACGTGATTCCACTTGAAATACCACTGGGAATTTCTTCATTGTTTCAAAAAAGGAACTGAAGCATTTCATGCTCAGTTCCTTGTATATGGATTTGTATTAGAATAGACCTTTGATCGAATCGACGACGTTGGACCATATATCTCCGAAGAATCCACCGATGCCTCGCATCATGAGTACGAACCAGTTCGCTTTTTCAACGTCTGCTTGAGCGACAATCGGGGAGCTCGCTTTCTTGCTCGCTTCTTCCGTAATGTAGCCTAAATCTTCTCCTGCGTACTCAAGACTTAACGTACCAACTTGATCACCTTTTTTGACAGGAGCAGTCAATTGACCTTTATCATTTAGAACTTTATTGTTCCAAGTTACTTTTGGCTTATATTGATCTTCTTCACCATTTGCAATCATAACGGAAAGTGCGTCTGTAGACTGGACATCTACACTTTTTTCTTTCCCTTTGATAACCGGTAATGAAGCCTTGTCTTTCACTTCATACCCAGATTTTACGATTTCTTTTTTAGAGAAGTTGTTGAAGCCATAGTTTAATAGTTTCGTCGTTTCTTCAAAACGTGCCGTATAGGAATCAGCCTTCATAACGACTGAAATTAAACGTGTTCCATTTCGTAATGCAGTACCTGTAAAAGAATATCCTGCAAGATCAGTGGAACCAGTTTTCAACCCATCAATGCCTTCATATGCAAGACCATATCCTTGAGGGTTTCCTGGAATCATCCAGTTCCAGTTGATCATACGGTTTTCATCGTCTGTGCCTTTTCTGAACATCTTCTCAGGAATCTTAGCGGTTTCAAGTACTTCTGGATAATCCGTGATTAGATGATACGCAAGTTTTGCCGTATCACGAGCGGACATCATATTCATTGCTTCAGCACCACCTGCTGGGTGGTTGCCTTTTAAGTCACGGTTATTTAAACCGGTGCTGTTGACGAATTCATATTTCTTCATACCTAGTTCTTTTGCTTTATCATTCATCATTTTGACGAAATTTGCTTCAGAACCAGCAATCGTCTCTGCAATGGCCATCGTTGCTCCATTTGCGGAATAGATCGCAGCAGCTTCAAATAGTTCTTTGATCGTATAATCCGGATTTGCATCCTTTCTCAGCCATACGTTAGACAAGCTTGAATCTTGTGCTACTTTATGTACACGATCGCTTATTTTAACGGGTGTATCCCATTGAATTTTACCTTTGTCAATTGCTTCTAGAATCAAATACTCGGTCATCATCTTCGTCATACTTGCCGGCGGCAATAATAGATCTGCATTTTTCTCAAATAGAATCTTACCTGTTTCTGCATCTACTAAAATAGCAGCTTCTGCCTGCATCTGCAGTTCAGGAGCAGCATATCCTTTATTTGCAGTAGATGTGATAAATCCTGTGATGACGAGTGCCATCGTTAAAACTAAGATGACTGTTTGTTTCATTCGGTTAATCAACCTTTGCACCTCCAACCCATATACAACACCGGTTATTGTACCATAATAAATATGAAAAAAATAGACAGTGGAAACCCCACTGTCTGAAAAAAAATAAAAATGGTACAAACATCGCATCTTTTTTTACGATTGTGTGACAACCGGCATAAAATCGTACTATACAGAGTAGTTTGGTGCTTCTTTCGTAATCTGTACATCGTGTGGATGACTTTCTCGTAATCCAGCGTTCGTGATGCGGGTAAACCTTGCATTTTCCCTTAAGTCATCAACATTTGGCGTGCCGCAATACCCCATTCCAGATCGTAAGCCGCCAACCAATTGATGTACGGTGTCTGCTAGTGGTCCTTTGTAAGGGACACGGCCTTCAATTCCTTCTGGAACGAGTTTCTGGTTATTTTCTTGGAAATAACGGTCGCGGCTTCCGCGTTCCATTGCTCCAATTGATCCCATACCACGATATACTTTGAATTGACGCCCTTGATATATTTCTCGCTCACCTGGGCTTTCGTCTACCCCCGCAAGAAGGCTTCCGAGCATGACTGCATGTCCGCCCGCCGCAATTGCTTTAACGACATCACCAGAGTATTTGATTCCGCCATCTGCAATAATCGGAATGTTGTATTTCCGTGCTTCTGTCGCGCATTCATAAACAGCTGTGACTTGAGGTACACCAACGCCTGCAACGACACGAGTCGTACAGATCGATCCAGGTCCAATTCCGACCTTCACTACATCGACACCTGCTTCAATCAAGTCGCGTGTCCCCTCTGCAGTCGCTACATTTCCTGCAATGATCGTGACATCAGGGTAAGCTGATTTGATTTCTTTCACTTTTGCGAGAACGCCTTCAGAATGACCGTGTGCCGTATCAATGACAAGTGCATCCACACCAGCTTCAACAAGCTTTTTCACTCTCATCATTGCATCTGCAGTAACGCCGACTGCAGCACCTGCTAGTAATCTTCCATGTGCATCCTTTGCCGAGTTCGGAAATTCAATGACTTTTTCAATGTCCTTGATCGTGATAAGTCCTTTTAAGATCCCTTCTTCATCGACGAGTGGAAGCTTTTCGATTCGATGCTGTTGAAGAATTTCTTCAGCTTCTTTTAATGTTGTTCCTACAGATGCCGTAACTAAGTTCTCATGTGTCATAACTTCTTTGATTTTAATGGAAAAATCTTGAATGAAACGCATGTCACGGTTCGTAATAATTCCGACAAGTTTACGATTTTCATCCACAATCGGGACACCGGAAATGCGGTATTTTCCCATTAAATGCTCAGCATCAAAGACTTGATGCTCGGGAGTGAGATAAAAAGGATTTGTAATAACGCCGGACTCAGAGCGTTTGACACGATCGACATGTTCCGCTTGTTCCTCAATCGACATATTTTTGTGAATGATCCCTAAACCGCCTTGACGAGCCATCGCAATCGCCATTTTCGATTCTGTTACCGTATCCATTCCAGCACTGATAATCGGGATGTTAAGCTTTACATTTTCCGATAGCCTTGTTTTTACCGAAACATCCCTTGGTAATACCGATGATTTTGCTGGAACAAGTAAAACGTCATCAAACGTAAGTCCTTCTCTTGCAAATTTGTCTTCCCACATTCGTCCCACTCTCCTTTTAATCGTTAAAATATTATTTGTAGATTAACAATGGGGTAAACTACTGTCAAGAAAGCAGGAATAAGTCCGATTATTCATAAAATTTGCGCTATGGATGTGACGTTATGGAACCCCTATTCAACGAATGGAAAAGCTTCGATCAGTTTTTAAGTGCACAGTCCACTCAGCGATATTTAAAAAGATGCTATGAACAATTAAAAACCGACTTGTCGATTGAGGAATTAAGCTATCGGAACAGTTACAGCTTCATTTATTATTTGACGCATGGGAAACGTCATTTCGACCTTTGTCGCCATTCCCCGCTAGAACTGCAACCGATGCTTCTTTACTATGGAATGGTTCAGCTTTTGAAATGCTGCCTTTTAACCGTGGATCCGCTTTACCCAGAGTCGACTGCCCTATTGGCTCATGGTGTGACGACAAGGAAACGGAAAAAGCAAAACTATCTCTTTTTACAAGATGAAATCAAAGTGCAACGAAACGGCCTATTCCCTTATTTTTCTGAACAACTCTTTGGTATAGAGCAACTAGAAGGAGATAAGTTCCAAATGAAAGATTTGTTCAGTTATGTTCCTGAGATGGACGATCTATTTCGTCAAGTCAGTGGTAAATCTCCCCTCGTACCTGTAGAAGGATCGCTTAATGAGGGAAGGGTGCTGATCGATGATCGAATACTGGATTCTCTACATATGACGGGGTCTCGATTTGCCCAGTTTCTCCAGCAACAAGCTCTACCGAATCACGTAGAAGTGTCTTATGACAATGCTCAGTTTACCGTAGAGTTTCTCAAGACTTTGAATCCACACACAACGTTTTTTAGAAAAACAATCGATAATCAATGGTTTGTACCAGATACTCGAGATGGATTCAAACCGATGCATGAGGTGATGGTCCACTATTTACTGCTGTATAATCTGAGCATGATATGTCGTTACGAAACGGAATGGTGGGGTGATTTGTTCTACACGTTCTCAAGCAACGATTATCCTTACATATCTAGATTCCTTGCAATTTCTCGTGTAAAAGTACCGTATATGCTATTGGAGTATTTGGATGGGAAAAAGCAGTGAAGTGATTTCTTCATAGAAGTCACTTCAGTTTCTGTTTTATAAGTCTTTTCAGCCCGCGAGCTAAATAAAATTCTGATTTTAAACCAAAATGAAGTGATTTAAAAGCGATATATGGCTCTTTGGGATTGTTTTTTGTGTGGAGAAGTATAAATCACCTCTTTTGAAGAGAAAATGTTGTAGCATTTTCTCCCTTATCCCCTTCGTGAGAAGATTTTGTGTCTCACTTGTGGAACTTTAGCGCTTACTTGGGGAACTTTACCACTGGCTTGTGGAACTTTAGCGTTTGCTTGGGGAACTTTCATGCTCACTTGGGGAATTTAGTAAAATATTACTACCTTCTTCCTGATCTCCTTAGTTTCTCTCAAGAGTTTCCTTTTAAAATTTCTCTGAAACACAAAAAAAGAACAGCTTTGCAGCTGTCCTTTCGTTGTTGCCCGGCGGCGTCCTACTCTCACAGGACTTGTACAGGATGTACTGACTTCGACGTTCAGCACAGGACGCGCTGGTATTTAATCGAAGTTCCTTTTTATTAGGCCATTAGCGCTCGAGCTTAACTTCCGTGTTCGGTTGCCGGCTTGCGATGAACTTCAGATCTCTTTGTCACCTGCACTCGCCTCCGTCCTCGCGTATATCATACGCTCCGGTCGTGGCTCCCTTGTTTCCTCGACCTCTTCGTTCCTCTCAAGCCTTTTACTTCGATGTTTAGACCTTCCGGTCTTCTCTTTGAAATACACAAAAAAGAACAGCTTCGCAGCTGTCCTTTCGTTGTTGCCCGGCGGCGTCCTACTCTCACAGGGGGAAGCCCCCAATTACCATTGGCGCTGAAGAGCTTAACTTCCGTGTTCGGCATGAGAACGGGTGTGACCTCTTCGCTATCGCCACCAGACTATGAAGTTGAAGGAACTATTCCTTCAAAACTAGATAACGGTTCTTGAAAACACGACGCACAGGATGTGCTAGTGCGGACGTTGTCACAGGACGTGACGCTCTTAGTCCGCGTTCATTTTTATGGTTAAGTCCTCGATCGATT
>JAIVLN010000016.1 GCA_020524245.1 Rossellomorea aquimaris
CACCGGGATCGGGTGGGGGCGATGAATATTCGTCATGCACCTGTGATTGATGGTCAAAGTCGATCAGCCTAAGAGGCTATAAGCCCTGTCTTAGGAGGGGTGATGGCACACCCTGATCTCGAAGGTTGTCCAAAACAGAAATGGCCTGAGGACGGAAAATCATTCGAGAATCCCACGGGACCGAAGGTTCAGCTTGCGGCTTTAGCCGTGGGAGTGTCAAATATTGTTATTGTCCTAAACATTTTAGGTCTACTTTATTGGATCACATTAATGGCAAAGAATTTATTCAACTAAAATGACGTGGTATTTCATTTTCATGAATATAAGGAGAGACGTGTTTTTTAGTCTTTTTAATCATACGAGATCTAAACTTTTGATCAATTTTAAAATATCCATCTAAACTTAATTGATACGCCTCTTTATTAAAAATAATGAGTAAAAATGCACTCGTATATAGCACGATACTAATTAAATTAATGTTCCCGGACAAAAGAAAATTCACATGCATGAATAGACAAATCAGTATGGATGGCAGTGTGAACAGCCCGAGTATTAACAGAATACCCAATGCTATTTGAGTAAGCGGAATAAGATAGCTTAAACTAACAACATAATCTAAAGCTACATTTTCAATAAAGACTTTATAAAAGTCTGGCACATTTGTCTGATCCAAAGAGGTTAGCAAGTACTCTTTTAAATACGTACCAGGTTCTGTATACCATAGCTTTTCGGTAATTTTCGTGACCCCCGCTAATAACCACCCTATTCCAAATAAAATCCTCATTGTAACCACAAGTATTGAGAATAAACTCATGTGTCTCATATACAGTTACCTCCTTAATAAGAATTAGACATAAACAAAAATGTTTCCCTCGGGAAACATTGAGATAAAAAAATAACCTTCCTAAGAGGGCTTTATCACCAGCTAATGTTTACCTTATGCAAAATATTTTACCACAACTAAAATAAATTTGGAAGTATAAAGTATATGAACCATTTCATAACCTTAACAAAATAAAAACAGCATAAGCCTGCCGTATTCAGGACTCATGCTGTATTATTTTTGAGAGTTTGTTAAGTCCCAGTTCGTCACTGGACAACTTCTGTTGAAACGATCGACGACGTCTTCTGGCGATTGTAGTCTGATTTCTTCTATGACTTTTATAAATTGGTCGACGATCTCAGAATCGAATTGAGTTCCCTTCCCTTTTTTCAATTCCTTAATCGCAGTCTCAATTGATAACGGCGCCTTTCGATAAGGACGCTCTGATGTCATCGAATGAAAGGCATCTGCCACAGATAGAATACGCGCTCCTAACGGAATCTCATCTTTCTTCAACCCTTCCGGATAGCCTTTGCCATCCGGTCGTTCGTGATGATAGAGCACATAGGGCAATGTTTCTTCTAATTCGTCTACACAAGCAAGTATGTTATAACCGAGTACAGGGTGAGACTTCATCATTTCATATTCTTCATCCGTCAAACGGTCTTCTTTATTTAAAATATGGTCCGGTACTCCGATTTTTCCTACATCGTGCAGGAGGCCTGCGATAGAAATTTTTTTCACTTCCTCATCTGTCAGCCCCATACTGCTTGCTAAGGTGCCAGCGTATTTAGACACCATTTCAGAATGACTATGGGTATAAGAATCCTTCAATTCAACCGTTTTGGTTAATGAAATGATGGTATCCAGAATCCATTTCTGATCGTCTGTCTTCCGTGTGTAGTCTTGACTTCTATAAGTCGCAAGATCTCGAGCGGTTACAACTCGGTTTTTCCCAAGGCTTTTTGCTGTATACATGGCCTTGTCTGCCATATGAACGAGATTTTCCTCATCTGTATCATCTGGAAAAATAGCAATACCAATACTGATTGTGATCGGAGTCAGTATGCTTTCATGACCATTTAAAGCCACCATATGCCGGACTCTCTCAGCTACGGATTTAGCGGTCATTTCATCCGTATTTGGCATGATGATGACAAACTCTTCACCACCATAACGGCAAACCGTATCCTGAGGTCGGATATGCTTCAAGATGACCTCCGATATACTCTTCAGTACCTTGTCGCCATATATATGCCCTTCATGGTCATTCAATCGTTTGAAATTATCAATATCACAGAAGAGAAGAGCCATAGGTTGTTCCAGACGTTTCGACGATGCGATCACATCGGACAAGTGGTTTTTGAAATAAGCACTATTATAGATGCCTGTAAGTGGATCAGTGACACTCTTCTGATAACGATCCTCAAGATTGTAGACCATTTCGTTAAATGCAACGGCCACTTCGTTAATTTCCTGGCTCGCATTCAATTCTACATCCTCGTAATCCTTTCCACGTTGGATGGAGACGGCCGCTTCACGTAATGTCATGAGAGGCAGCACCAGAAGTCTGCGAATGATTACCCACAACAAAATCATCAAAATCAGACTGATCAGGATTCCGACGATGGTCATCCATTTAATTCGATCCTGAATGATGGCCATTTCATTTGAATTGTCCAAATACAACTCAATTGCCCCAACAGACATACCATCTTCTAGCAAAGGGGCAACCATTCGGACAATATGTATATCCTGGTTTTTAGTGTGTGATATCAATGTTTTTCCAGAATTTAAAGTCGGTGTTAACACATCTGGGGATGAACTTCCGATTAAACTTCGATCAGTTGAAGCTATGATGGCATGTTCATTTTCATTCATGGTGTGTAAATTCAATTTAATGACGTTTTCTTCGCGATGTTTTATGTAATCAAAAATCGTTTGAACATTATCAATCGAACGAGATTCTTCATAACCACCGTTGATTGTTGTCGTAATTCCCTTCAGCTGGCTCACATAAGTCTTCTTCATTGCATCATTGAAGGTGTAAGAATTGAAGATGATGGCTACAGACATGGTTGCCACGATAACGGTTGAAAACAGTAAAATGATCTTTGTTTGTAGACTCAATTTTTTGGACACCAATACTTCCTACCCTTTATTTATTCATTTCAATTTCTAACGTCTCGGAAACGCCATACGGGGTATGGTCGTTATTATGTAAGGATACTTTTATATGATTTGTTCCTTCTTCCAAGTTCTTCAATTCATGGGGGAAGATCGTAACCCCTTGTTTTTCTCCATTATTCACATAGACATGAATATGTCCCTGTCCGTTGATTTTCTTCGCACCATAATTCTCTTTGGAAACGACAAGGTCGGTTTCAACATACAAAAATACTTTTCCGTCTTGTTTTTTTAATTCAGCATGGAGACTTGGTTTCTTTTCTTGATTGGAGGAAGTGCCTTCTTCCACGACTTCAAAATCATTATGAGATTGCGTATTACAGGCGGTTAATAACCCAACACTGACGAGAATACTTAGACCGATTTTTTGCACCGTTGAATTCCTTTCTCTTTCGTTTTCTAGATAAACAGATTCTATCATATTATTTATCGTCACATTACCTGGATTTGTTAAAGGTTGGATAGGTTCGAGAGTTGTAGGTACATGGAAGAATAAGTGGCTACGAGGAAAGAAGATTTCAACGGAAAATAATCGGAATCCTGATTTTTTGAAGCACTGAAATTAAATCTAAAACTATAGGGTTCCTATGTCGATAAATAAGACGTCGGACATCTTACAACATAGAGCAAAGGAGATACATATGAAAAAGCAGTATTGGTTGATCGTAGGATGCTTATTACTTCTACTAAGCGCATGTAACAATGAAGCAGACAAAGCGATAGAAGAGAAAAGCATTGGACTTGTCGTAACAGAAAATGGTCTCGGTGACGAATCTTTCAGTGATTCGGCATTGATAGGGTTAGAGAAAGCACGTGATGAAGAAGTTGTACTCTTTGATTATCGTGAGCCGTTAGAAGGCGATCATGAGAAACAAATGGAAGAGCTCATCAAAAATGGTCATGATCTCATCATCGGCTTGAGCTTCCGTGTTCAGGGAGCGATGGAGACGTTGGCACAGAAATATCCGCAACAGCAATTTGTACTGATTGATGCAGTATCAGACTATGAAAATATTACTTCCATCACGTTTAAAGAAGATGAAGGAAGTTATCTGATCGGATTGATTGCTGGGATGCGTACGCAATCAGATACGGTCGGCTTCATAGGTGGGGAAAAGATCAATGTAGTTGAGAAATTTGAACATGGCTTCACAAGAGGGGTTAAAGAAGTGAACCCCGATGCGGAAGTCCTAGTTGACTATACAGGTACATTTGGAGATGACAAAAAGGGAGCTCAAGTCGCGAAGAAGCAAATTGAGGCGGGGGCTGATTTCGTTTTCCCTGCAGCTGGTTTCACAGGGATCGGCGCGCTTAAGGAAGCGCAGGCACAAGGCATTTATGCATTCGGAGTAGACAGCGATCAATATTACCTTGCGGAAGACGCAATTGTCACGTCGATGCTGAAACGAGTAGACATTGCTTTATTTGAAATGGCAAAACAATTGAAAGAAGAGAAGGCATTCACGGGTGAGCACAAGGAACTCGGTCTTGACCAAGGTGGAGTCGGACTTGCTCCAATCCGTGTCATCCAACTGAATGAGAAAGAACAGTCCATTTTAAAACAAGCAGAAGGGAAGGGTGAATAGGTTATGTCCATCGGAAAAAGAATTCTCATCTATTCGTCCATTCCACTCGTATTAAGCCTCGTCTTGATTGGTTTCATCATCTTTCAAATGGTGGGGATCCAAAAGTCATCAAGCAATGAAATGCAGTTGCTCCTGACATCAGAACGTCTGAATGGTGATTTCATCTCGGCTGAACAAGCATTAAGTCATTACTCAACCAATGCATCCGAAGCTAACCAGGAAATCGCTCTGGCATCCTTACAAACGATTCAAAAAGACATTGATGAACTGAAACCACATTTGAAAACGGATGACCAAAAACAGTGGTTCAACCGAATGAGTATGAAATTTGAAACCTTATCTTCAACAATAGAGGAATCGTTAAAAACAAATGAGGTCAATGAAGTGAAGCGTCAAGCTGCTCGGACGAGTGGTATATTGAACGATGTCTTCATGTTGAACCGTTCAGCCACCGAGTGGTATGAAGCAGAAATGGCACAAAGGAAATCCAACATCCAGCAGTTGATCATTTTCACAATCATTGCGAGCATCGTGTTAGTCATCTTGTCTGCCGTGGCTTCTTACATGTTAACGAAACGTACGGCATCTCCACTTCAGAAGCTTGCTCAGAATGCCAACCAGGTTGCTGAAGGTGATTTGACAGTGCAACTTGATGCTAAAGAGGGCCGAAAAGACGAAATTGGTCAACTGGAAAATGCTTTTCAATACATGGTGACGAGCTTAAAGGATACCATTCAATCGATTGAAAAAATGAATGTCGAGGTCAACCAGTTTAGTAAGGATCTCGCTGAGGAAGTGGGCATTTTAACAGAAGGATCGAAGCAGGTTGCTTCTACGACAGAAGAGCTCGCCCAGGGCAGTGAGTCGATTTCGCATGACATTCAGGAATCCACCACTTTAATTGAAAAAATGGCGAGTGATTTCCAGGCGAATGTCGAGTCGACTAAACAATCTCAAGAGCAAAGTGACGCAGCCTTGGAGTCTGTTCATAAAGGACAAGCCTCTCTTACGAGTCAACGAAAGCATGTCGATGACAGTGTGCAGGCTACCAAAAAAGTGGAAGAATCCGTTCAGTCCTTCGTACAGTATGCAGACCAAATCGAAAACACGGTCCAATTTGTGAAAGAAATCGCAGAACAGACGAACCTTCTTGCTTTGAATGCGGCAATTGAAGCGGCTCGTGCAGGAGAGCATGGGAAAGGCTTTGCAGTCGTAGCAGAAGAGGTACGTAAATTGGCTGATGAATCAGGTCGCGCGACCGTCCAGATTTCGAAAATGGTACAGGGAATCCAGGCAGGTGTTCATGATATTCAAAAAGTAACGGTGCAATCCATGGACCTGACGAAAGAACAGCAAGTGTCCATGGAGCAAACAGAAGGTGCCTTCTCGAACATCAACGAACAGGTACTGGTCATTCATAATCAATTGAAAAAACTTGTCGAAGGTGTAGAGCAATCCAATCAAATGGCTGAACAGATGGCTGCTACTCAACAGAACATCAGTGCGGTCATTGAGGAAACAGCTGCGAGTACAGAGGAAATCTATGCTTCTACCGATCAACAACAGCTCTCTTTCCAGGCCGTACAAGACAAAGCGGTGCGATTAGATGGATTGGTTCGAAACCTCGAACAGCAACTGAACCGATTTAAAGTGTAATGGAAAGAGCGTTATGGGGATAAACAGAAAAACGATAACCAAGAAGGACATCGATCAACTTATTAAAGAATTGGACAAGGTCCTTTCTACTAAGTAAGGATCAGTTGATGATCGCTTCTTGAAGAAAAGTGTTGAGGTGACTTAAGTGTAAAGGTCTTAAGTCACCTTTTTTTAATGTGTTAAGATGGTCGTCGCCCTGAATTAAAGCCTGGCGAGGAATAATTCAGTAATCCATATACCTCCGTTTATTCGTTGATCAATACAACTCTTCCGTTCACTTTTCCATCCTCTAAGTCTTCAAAAACGTCGTTAATGTCTTCAAAAGGTCTCGTTTCCACCATCGTTCTGATTTTTCCTTCAGCAGCCAGCTGCAAAGTTTCTTGTAGGTCTTTTCTTGTACCCACAATAGAGCCTACGATACTGACGCCATTCAGTACGGTGTCAAATATCGGCACTTCCATCGTCTCAGGTGGTAAGCCGACTGCTACACATTTTCCACCACGTTTAACAGCACGATAAGCTTCTCCGAAGGCTTTCTTTGATACAGCAGTGCAAATGGAAGCCTGCACGCCTCCTAATTCACGCTGAATGAATTCTGCAGAATCATTTTGTAATGGATTGACTACTCGATCTGCGCCAAGTTCTTTTGCTAACGCTAGTTTTTCATCAAACGTGTCTACTGCAACGACATTGAATCCCATCGCTTTCGCATATTGAACAGCCACATGACCAAGTCCGCCGACTCCATAAATCGCTACCCAGTCACCAGGTTTTGCTTCACCAACTTTCAACGCTTTATACGTTGTCACACCTGCACAGAATAACGGCGCGGACTCCACATAGCTCAGTGAATCAGGAATGTGTACAACATAATTCGCGTCTGCTAAACAATACTCGGCGTAACTGCCGTCTACAGAGTAACCAGCGTTGAGCTGATCCTTACAAAGTGTTTCTCTACCAGTCAAGCAGTATTCACAGTGTCCACATGCAGTATATAACCAAGGGATCCCAACACGGTCACCGATTTCGAGATGTGTCACATCTGGTCCTACTTCAACAATTTCACCAACCCCTTCATGACCTGGGATAAGTGGTAGCTTGGGCTTTACTGGCCAATCCCCATGAGCAGCATGTAGGTCTGTGTGGCATACTCCACATGCTTTTATTTCCACTAATACCTGCCCATTGCCGGTTTTTGGTTTAGGAACTTGCTCTACGTTTAAATTTTCTTTAAATTTATGAACAACAGCGGCTTTCATAGTACTACACATTGTCATCATTCCTCCTAGTTGGCTTGTACATATCCTGATTTTAGTAGAAAAAGAGTAATGCGCCTGTGACAATTATCACTATGAAATGGAATCAGTTGAATTGTTTTGTATTGGAAGGATAGAGTTACGATTCGATAGTTATCCTAGTGATGTTAGGAGGTCAGTCTCGTGTCCGTAAATCAGCTGATCGTATTACAGCTTTAATAAGCGGGAAAGCCCACTCCTTTAGGGGTGGGATGAAAGCAAATAACTCATTCTTTTCTTCTTTTCATACGAACGCACGTTTGGTATAATGGTGGATATAGGCACACAAAAAGAACCAAAACAAGAATGTCGAAGAACAAAAAACGAGGGGGTAAACATGTCACAGACGGTCACGGTCCAAGTGAAACTGTTGCCTAATCAAAATCAAAGTGATTTAATGAGTCGCTCGAGCACCACGTATATTGCCACAATCAATGCGCTTGTAGCGGAAATGATACAAGCGAAAGAACCGACCCG
>JAIVLN010000017.1:0-2500 GCA_020524245.1 Rossellomorea aquimaris
CTAAGCCCGACTTTCGTCCCTGCTCGACTTGTAGGTCTCGCAGTCAAGCTCCCTTGTGCCTTTACACTCTGCGAATGATTTCCAACCATTCTGAGGGAACCTTTGGGCGCCTCCGTTACACTTTAGGAGGCGACCGCCCCAGTCAAACTGCCCACCTGACACTGTCTCCGAACCGGATCACGGTCCTGGGTTAGAATTTCAATACCGTCAGGGTAGTATCCCACCGACGCCTCCACCGAACCTGGCGGTCCGGCTTCTAAGGCTCCTACCTATCCTGTACAAACGATACCAAAATCCAATATCAGGCTACAGTAAAGCTCCATGGGGTCTTTCCGTCCTGTCGCGGGTAACCTGCATCTTCACAGGTACTATAATTTCACCGGGTCTCTCGTTGAGACAGTATCCAAGTCGTTGCACCTTTCGTGCGGGTCGGAACTTACCCGACAAGGAATTTCGCTACCTTAGGACCGTTATAGTTACGGCCGCCGTTTACTGGGGCTTCGATTCAGAGCTTCTCCCGTAAGGGATAACCCCTCCTCTTAACCTTCCAGCACCGGGCAGGTGTCAGCCCCTATACTTCGCCTTACGGCTTCGCAGAGACCTGTGTTTTTGCTAAACAGTCGCTTGGATCTTTTCACTGCGGCTCTCTCGGGCATACACCCTATCAGAGCACCCCTTCTCCCGAAGTTACGGGGTCATTTTGCCGAGTTCCTTAACGAGAGTTCTCCCGAGCATCTTAGGATTCTCTCCTCGCCTACCTGTGTCGGTTTACGGTACGGGCACCTCTTTCCTCGCTAGAGGCTTTTCTTGGCAGTGTAGGATCAGGGACTTCGGTACTTTAGTTCCCTCGCCATCACAGCTCTGCCGTATGGTGGACGGATTTGCCTATCCACCGGCCTTGACTGCTTGGACGCGCATATCCATCAGCGCGCTCTCCCTACCTTCCTGCGTCCCCCCGTTGCTCAAACGGAAAGGAGGTGGTACAGGAATATCAACCTGTTGTCCATCGCCTACGCCTTTCGGCCTCGGCTTAGGTCCCGACTAACCCTGAGCGGACGAGCCTTCCTCAGGAAACCTTGGGCTTTCGATGGAGAAGATTCTCACTTCTCTTTTCGCTACTCATACCGGCATTCTCACTTCAAAGCGCTCCACGAGTCCTTCCGGTCTCGCTTCTCAGCCCTTCGAACGCTCCCCTACCACTGTACCAAAGGTACAATCCATAGCTTCGGTGATACGTTTAGCCCCGGTACATTTTCGGCGCAGAGTCACTCGACCAGTGAGCTATTACGCACTCTTTAAATGGTGGCTGCTTCTAAGCCAACATCCTGGTTGTCTGGGCAACTCCACATCCTTTTCCACTTAACGTATACTTGGGGACCTTAGCTGATGGTCTGGGCTGTTTCCCTCTCGACTACGGATCTTATCACTCGCAGTCTGACTCCCGTGGACAAGTTCCTGGCATTCGGAGTTTGACTGAATTCGGTAATCCTGTGGGGACCCCTAGTCCAATCAGTGCTCTACCTCCAGAACTCTCACCACGAGGCTAGCCCTAAAGCTATTTCGGGGAGAACCAGCTATCTCCGAGTTCGATTGGCATTTCACCCCTACCCACACCTCATCCCCGCACTTTTCAACGTGCGTGGGTTCGGGCCTCCATTCAGTGTTACCTGAACTTCACCCTGGACATGGGTAGATCACTCGGTTTCGGGTCTACGACAACGTACTCCTTCGCCCTATTCAGACTCGCTTTCGCTGCGGCTCCGTCTTCTCAACTTAACCTTGCACGTTATCGTAACTCGCCGGTTCATTCTACAAAAGGCACGCCGTCACCCGTTAATGGGCTCCGACTACTTGTAGGCACACGGTTTCAGGATCTCTTTCACTCCCCTTCCGGGGTGCTTTTCACCTTTCCCTCACGGTACTGGTTCACTATCGGTCACTAGGGAGTATTTAGCCTTGGGAGATGGTCCTCCCAGATTCCGACGGGGTTTCACGTGTCCCGCCGTACTCAGGATCCACTCTGGAGGGAACGACGTTTTGGCTACAGGGCTGTTACCTCTTCTAGCGGGCCTTTCCAGACCGCTTCGCCTACGCCGTTCCTTTCTTACTCCGTATAGAGTGTCCTACAACCCCAAGAGGCAAGCCTCTTGGTTTGGGCTGATTCCGTTTCGCTCGCCGCTACTCAGGAAATCGCGATTGCTTTCTCTTCCTCTGGGTACTAAGATGTTTCAGTTCCCCAGGTCTGCCTTCTCATACCCTATGTATTCAGGTATGGATACTGTCCCATTACGGACAGTGGGTTCCCCCATTCGGAAATCTCCGGATCAAAGCTTACTTACAGCTCCCCGAAGCATATCGGTGTTCGTCCCGTCCTTCGTCGGCTCCTAGTGCCAAGGCATCCACCGTGCGCCCTTCATAACTTAACCACGTTATGAATGAACTTACACTTTACTTACTTTGTCATTAAATGACGTTTCGATGTCTTGTTTTCAAGAATTTT
>JAIVLN010000018.1 GCA_020524245.1 Rossellomorea aquimaris
TTGAACAGCCCCCTGTAAAGTAGACAAGTGAAATAATAAAAACAATTAAGCGGCTTTAGCCCTATATTCCATAGGACTAAGGCCGTTTCGTCCTTTTTGTAATCGTTCATAATTGTAAAAGTATATGTACTCATCAATTGCTGAAGAAAGTGCTTCGAAGGTATCATACTTGGATAAATAATATTTTTCAGACTTTAGAGCACCCCAAAAAGATTCCATTGGTCCATTATCGATACATTTCCCTACACGTGACATACTGTGTGTCATTTCAGCCTTCTGAATTCGTCTTTTAAATCCTTTTGAAGTATACTGATATCCTCGATCACTATGAATTAAAGGGTGCTGTTCCTCAATTAACTGTTTCGTAGCTTGATCCAGTGTCTTAAATACAAGTTTATTGTTATTGGAATGACCAAACACATAACTCACTATAGAGCCGTCACATAAATCGAGTATTGCACTTAAGTATGCTTTCTTTGCTCGGCCGTATTTAAATTCGGTGACATCCGTCACCCATTTTTCATTTGGCTTTTCTGACGTAAATTCTCGGTTCAGAAGATTTTCACATATATGTTGTGGTGTAGAGGATTTATATCGTTTTCTTTTCTTGCGTATCACAGACTGTATCCTAGAAACCTTCATTAATCGATAAATGCGCTTGTGATTCAACTTCTGATTGAACTTACGATTCATATTTAATGTCATTCGACGATAACCATAGATACCGTTTACTTTCTCATGCAGGATGATCATCTCTTGGATGATTTTTTGATTGAGCTTTTCCCTTTCGGATGGTTCACGATTCAGCCATTTATAGTAAGAGGATCGTGCGATCCTTGCGATCTCACAAAGTAGCGAAATCGTATATCCCTCTTCTTCATGAAGCTGTTGGATGGCAAGGTATGTATCTTCTCCTCTTAATTGGCTTAAGTTCGCCTCCTTTCGATCTCTTCTAACTTTTTTAGAAATTTGTTTTCTGCTTTTAAGCGTTCGTTCTCACGTTCCAATCTTTTCATCTCAAGCTTGGTTTTGTCTTCCGGAGAAAGCTCATCTTCTGTTTTCTGCTTTCCACGTTTGTCTATGAGTGCATCTTCTCCGCCATTTTCATACTTCTTAACCCATTGATAAACTTGTTGATAGGAGACTTCATATGCTTCTGAAGTTTTATTGTAGTCTTTACCATTCTCTAAACAATTGAACACAATTTGTTTTCGCTCTTCCCAGGTGGTCTTTCTTCTTTTAGTCATAGAGTGTGACATTCCTTTCCCCGTATCCTCTAATCTCTTATGACTATTATAATGGTTTACCCATCGCATGAGCACACTTCTACTTGATATGAAATGCTTTTTAACAATTTCATCCTGAGAGTAGTTACCTGACAAATAATCTCTCACGGCTGCTTCCTTATCTTCTTTTGAATAAGGTTTCCATCCTTTTGAGGTTTCCAACCCTTGTACACCAAGTTCAGTATAGCGATATCTCCATTTATATAAAGAGGTCTCTGTAATTGTATATTTAGTACAGATTTCCTTAATGGTTAAATCGCCTTGTTCATACGCTCGTAAAACCTTAAGTTTAAATTCTGCAGAGAAATATTGTCTAGCCATAAAAAAACTCCCCCAAGGCACAGATTTTATTTTTTAATCTGTCTACCTTTAGGGGAGCATATCA
>JAIVLN010000019.1 GCA_020524245.1 Rossellomorea aquimaris
GGATCAAACTCTCCAATAAAGTGTTTGATTGCTCATTAAATGTAAATCGAAATTGATTCAGGGTTCTTTTTAAAAAAGACCCGTTTCACGCTTGGCTTTTGTTCAGTTTTCAAAGAGCTAAATGGTGGAGCCTAGCGGGATCGAACCGCTGACCTCCTGCGTGCAAGGCAGGCGCTCTCCCAGCTGAGCTAAGGCCCCAAATGTTTTGAAATGGTCGGGAAGACAGGATTTGAACCTGCGACCCCCTGGTCCCAAACCAGGTGCTCTACCAAGCTGAGCCACTTCCCGTAAAAATGGCGCGCCCGAGAGGAGTCGAACCCCTAACCTTCTGATCCGTAGTCAGACGCTCTATCCAATTGAGCTACGGGCGCATATTACTTTTAAAGTTGTCGATAATGGTGCCGAGGGCCGGACTTGAACCGGCACGGTAATCACTTACCGCAGGATTTTAAGTCCTGTGTGTCTGCCAATTCCACCACCCCGGCAGCATGGAGCGGAAGACGGGATTCGAACCCGCGACCCCCACCTTGGCAAGGTGGTGTTCTACCACTGAACTACTTCCGCATATGGTGCGGGTGGAGGGACTTGAACCCCCACGTCGCAAGGACACTAGATCCTAAGTCTAGCGCGTCTGCCAATTCCGCCACACCCGCAAATACTATAATGTTTCGTAAAGATGGTGAGCCATGAAGGACTCGAACCTTCGACCCTCTGATTAAAAGTCAGATGCTCTACCGACTGAGCTAATGGCTCTTGAAATGGTGCTGGCCAGAGGACTTGAACCCCCAACCTACTGATTACAAGTCAGTTGCTCTACCAATTGAGCTAGGCCAGCGTAGTTATAAAGAAGTATTCCATTTTGTCGTCCCGATTTCAGATCGTTGATCTGAGAGTGGTTCAATCGGTACGCTGTTGTTTTGCTTCGCAGCTTAATCGAACGTGCTCTACCAATTGAGCTAGGCCAGCAAAAATCAAATGGTGGAGGATGACGGGATCGAACCGCCGACCCCCTGCTTGTAAGGCAGGTGCTCTCCCAGCTGAGCTAATCCTCCATATATATATATATGTCCGGCGACGTCCTACTCTCACAGGGGGAAGCCCCCAATTACCATTGGCGCTGAAGAGCTTAACTTCCGTGTTCGGCATGGGAACGGGTGTGACCTCTTCGCTATCGCCACCAGACTATGAAGTTGA
>JAIVLN010000020.1 GCA_020524245.1 Rossellomorea aquimaris
AGCTCCCCGAAGCATATCGGTGTTCGTCCCGTCCTTCGTCGGCTCCTAGTGCCAAGGCATCCACCGTGCGCCCTTCATAACTTAACCACGTTATGAATGAACTTACACTTTACTTACTTGTCATTAAATGACGTTTCGATGTCTTGTTTTCAAGAATTTTCGTTATCTAGTTTTCAAGGAACAAAATCCTCGTTGCTTCTTAAGGCAACGGATATTCATTATACAGACCTAAAAACTGAATGTCAATAGGTTTTTGGTGGAGCCTAGCGGGATCGAACCGCTGACCTCCTGCGTGCAAGGCAGGCGCTCTCCCAGCTGAGCTAAGGCCCCAAAAAAGTTGGTATTCAAATAAATGGTGGGCCTAAGTGGACTCGAACCACCGACCTCACGCTTATCAGGCGTGCGCTCTAACCAGCTGAGCTATAGGCCCGAATAATCTTGTTATATCTAATGATGTAAAACAAGTTCATTCAAAACTAAACAAAAGCCAAAGCGTGTTGCCCCGAAGGGCTATTGTCCTAAAAGGACTCCTTAGAAAGGAGGTGATCCAGCCGCACCTTCCGATACGGCTACCTTGTTACGACTTCACCCCAATCATCTGTCCCACCTTCGGCGGCTGGTTCCAAAAGGTTA
>JAIVLN010000021.1 GCA_020524245.1 Rossellomorea aquimaris
GTAACGGAGGCGCCCAAAGGTTCCCTCAGAATGGTTGGAAATCATTCGCAGAGTGTAAAGGCACAAGGGAGCTTGACTGCGAGACCTACAAGTCGAGCAGGGACGAAAGTCGGGCTTAGTGATCCGGTGGTTCCGCATGGAAGGGCCATCGCTCAACGGATAAAAGCTACCCTGGGGATAACAGGCTTATCTCCCCCAAGAGTCCACATCGACGGGGAGGTTTGGCACCTCGATGTCGGCTCATCGCATCCTGGGGCTGAAGTAGGTCCCAAGGGTTGGGCTGTTCGCCCATTAAAGCGGTACGCGAGCTGGGTTCAGAACGTCGTGAGACAGTTCGGTCCCTATCCGTCGCGGGCGCAGGAAATTTGAGAGGAGCTGTCCTTAGTACGAGAGGACCGGGATGGACACACCGCTGGTGTACCAGTTGTTCCGCCAGGAGCATAGCTGGGTAGCTACGTGTGGACGGGATAAGTGCTGAAAGCATCTAAGCATGAAGCCCCCCTCAAGATGAGATTTCCCATCGCGTCAAGCGAGTAAGATCCCTCAGAGATGATGAGGTTGATAGGTCTGGTGTGGAAGCGTGGTGACACGTG
>JAIVLN010000022.1 GCA_020524245.1 Rossellomorea aquimaris
TCGCCGCTTCGGTAGACCACTTAGCCCCGCACATTCTCGGCGCCGCGCGACTGCGACCAGTGAGCTATTACGCACTCTTTCAAGGATGGCTGCTTCTAAGCCAACCTCCTGGCTGTCTCGATCACGCGACGACCTTTGCCACTCAGTGGTCATTTGGGGACCTTAGCGGACGATCTGGGCTCTTACCCTTTTGACCTTGGAGCTTATCCCCCAACGTCTGACTCTCTCCCGCCTACCGACGACTTTGTCGTTTGCGAACAGGCAGTAATCCTTCACGGACCCCTTCCATTCACAGAGCGCTACCCCGTCGGTATTGGTCGGGGAGGCTCGCCCTCAAGCGATTTCGGGGAGAACCAGCTATCTCCGTGTTCGATTGGCATTTCACCCCTAGCCGCCGCTCGTCCCAGCCCTTTTCAACGGACACGGGTGCGGCCCTTCATCCCGGCTTAAGGGGATTGCAGCCTGGCGCCGGCTAGATCACACGGTTTCGGAGATCGGAAGAGCACACGT